>NZ_CM177754.1:4800000-6787265 GCF_058313655.1 Paenibacillus sp. Negev47 | reverse complement strand
AGACTGTCACTCCTTTTACATGTTCCAAGTGTGGCTTAAGCCATGATGCAGTGTCGAAATACGAGATATATTGTTGAATTTATCCCCAAACCCCCGCAGGTCGAAAACAAAAAAAGTATGAACAACGGAAAATTGTTCACAACTTTATCCACAGGCTGTTGATAATATTATGGGTCAGATCACATATTCACATCCAAAAGTAATACAATCATAGCAAAAGAAACCCCGCATTTCAACGTATCGCGTGATTTTATCCACAAATTCAATAACTTGTGTATAATTTTTAGTCACAACACAATATATTGTTTATAAACTGTTTAACTTTCGACAGAAAGACCTAAAAACCAAAAATGTTTTATACACAGGTTATCCGTCAAATGATGCCATATTGTGTGTAAAAGTATTCTTCGTTTGTGAATAACCTGTCTGTGGATAACCGTGAATTGAAAATGGAGCATGATCGAGATCGGAAATAGAGTTACCTCTTCCCCTCTTGTTTTTCTTGCCAAAAGACTAAGGGGAAATTCACGAATTCAGAATCAGGGTGGGAGGCGGAGCACGTAATCAACTTATGTGTTCTGTTAAACAAGAGAATGGATGTGGCTTCTGAAAAGATGGCGATCTGCGATTCGTCGAAGTAGAGGAATAATGGACAAGAGGATTTCATTTTAAGACATCTGGAATGTGAATTATCAGGAATCAAAAGGTGAGCTGATGCTCAATATTGAGGTAGAAGCATATGAATGTATGATATGAATCCAATGGATAGATTATGTGTATAGAACAAAAGAGGTTGTCCCCTAAAACCGATTTCTGGTTTTGGAGGACAACCTCTTTTGTTGGTGCAGAGACTACGTATGGATTGATGATGTTAGGGACGATCCATGGACATCTTGCGCTGGAATTCAGCGATATCAGCATATTCCTCTTCCAGTTTGCGAGAGATCCGAATAAAGATGGGCAGCAGTTCCTGGTAGAGTGCAGCATTCTCTTTGACAGGGGTATGTCGATGGGTTGTGCCCACCATGGAAGAAACGGCATGAAGCGAGTCAATTCTTCCAGTAGCGTACAGACCAAGCACGACGGCACCCAGACAGGAACTTTCGAAGCTCTCGGGCACAACGACTTCCTGATTGAAGATATCGGACATCATCTGGCGCCAGAGAGGAGAACGTGCAAACCCACCTGTGGCTTGAATGGAGGTAGGTTGCCCAATCTGTTCTTCCATGGCGAGCAGTACCGTGTATAGATTGAAAATAACCCCTTCCAGGACAGCACGAATCATATGCTCTTTCTGATGATGGAGTGTTAAGCCGAAAAAGGAACCGCGGGCATCCGGATTCCATAAAGGGGCACGTTCGCCCGAAAGGTACGGATGAAATAGAAGTCCTTCCGAGCCAGGCCGGACACGTTCGGCAATCTTGGTCAGCACATCATAGGAATTGATGCCGAGTCGTTTTGCTGTCTCCACTTCAGACGCAGCGAATTCATCCCGCACCCAACGGAATAACATGCCACCGTTATTCACAGGTCCCCCAATGACCCAAAGATTCTCTGTGAGCGCGTAACAGAATGTTCGACCTTTGGGGTCGGTAACCGGACGGTCAACGACAGTGCGAATGGCACCGCTGGTTCCGATGGTTGCTGCAACAACACCTGGCTCAATGGCGTTTACGCCAAGATTGGATAAAACCCCATCACTTGCGCCAATAACGAAGGGCGTGGAGGGGGAGAGAGCCATTTTTTCAGCCGATTCGGTATTCATTCCTTCTAATATATGTGTTGTAGGTACGAGCTTCGATAGATGTTCTGGTGTAATGCCTGCAACCTCTAGGGCCTCCGCATCCCAGTCCAGCTGTTCCAGATTGAGCAAGCCTGTGCAGGAAGCGATGGAATGATCGACCACATATTGTCCGAATAGACGGAAGAACAGATATTCTTTAATAGAAATAAATTTGGCTGTGCGCTCGAAAAGTTCAGGTTCATCATGGCGCAGCCACATCAGTTTGGTCAAAGGTGACATCGGATGGATGGGAGTACCTGTGCGCAGATAGATGCGATGTCCCAATCCATTCTCTTGGAGCTGAGCAGACCATGCTGCACTTCGATTATCCGCCCAGGTGATGCAACGGGTTAAGGGTTTGCCGTCCTGGTCCATGGCAATGACGCTATGCATAGCCGAGCTGCAGGATACAAAGAGGATCTGCTTGGCAGCAATACCGCTCTGATCCATGACCCCTCGCACAGAGCGTAGGGCCGCCTGTACAATCTCTTCGGGGTCCTGCTCGGCAACATCGGGTGCAGGTGTATACAAAGGATATTCCTGTGTTGAGGTACTTACGACGGAGCCTTGCTCTGTAAACAACACGGACTTGGTACTGGTGGTACCGATATCGATTCCGATCATGTAGTTGTTCATGTATTTAATCCTTCTTTCTCCAGAAAGCGATGAGATTTTAAATTTTATCTACTATAGAGACTCCATTTATACGACTGTACTTAGCAGCAAAATAAAGATCAGTCCCACCACGGATAATAGTGTTTCCATAACGGTCCACGTTTTCAATGTTTGGGCGACGCTCATATTAAAGAATTCTTTGATCATCCAGAATCCTGCATCGTTCACATGAGACAAGATGAGTGACCCTGCGCCTGTGGCGAGTACAACCAGCTCAATATTGGCCCCTGGTGTGAGTGCAAGGACTGGAGCGACGATGCCGGCAGCTGTTGTCATGGCTACGGTTGCTGAACCGGTAGCTACACGAATGAGCGCCGCGACAAGCCAGGCAAACAGAATCACGTTAATGTTGGCATGGGTAGCGACTTCAGCAATGGCGTTACCTACACCACTATTGATCAATACCTGTTTGAAGGCACCACCTCCGCCAATAATGAGAATGATGGTCGCCGTAGGCGCCAGACATTCACTGGTGAAGCGAGAAATATCATGTTTGGTGAATCCACGTGCGAAGCCAAGTGAAAAGAGGGCAAATACGACAGAGATCAGCAGGGCAATGATCTCATGGCCAATAAATTCACTGAAAACGGTGAAGCCGCTCGTGGCATTTGGGTCAATGATGCTCGCTATGGAACCGATTAGCATCAGAATAACCGGCAGCAATATGGTAAACAGGGTAATACCAAATCCAGGCATGTTGCTGTTTGTTTTTGTTGCGAATTGTTCAGCCAGTTCAGCTGGCGGTTCGGTGTGTATTCTTTTGCCAATAAATTTACCAAACAAAGGACCTGCAATAATCGCTGTAGGAATACCAACAATAAGAGAGTACAAAATGGTTTTACCCAGATTCGCGTTGAAGGCTTCAATTGCAATCATTGGCGCCGGGTGCGGTGGAACCAAACCGTGTACAGTCGACAGACCCGCCAAAATGGGAATACCTATCTGCAGCAATGACATGTTGGTTTTACGTGCAACGGTGAAAATGATGGGGATCATCAGAATAACGCCGACTTCGAAGAAAACAGGAATACCGACGATAAATCCAACAATCATCATGGCCCAGTGCACACGTTTTACACCGAACCGATCGACCAATGTAGTTGCAATGCGCTCGGCACCACCAGATTCGGCCATCATTTTACCGAGCATCGTACCGAGGGCAATAACAATTGCGATGGTTCCAAGTGTGCCGCCTAGTCCCCCGGTAATGGAAGAGATCACATCGGCAGGTTTCATGCCTGTAAGCAAACCGAGCATTAATGCGGACAACAAAAGGGTGATAAAGGGGTTCCATTTATATTTGGAGATCAAGACGATCAGAAAAACGATCGCAATTAATGTCCAGACCAATAATGTTGCATTATGGGATAGTCCAAAAAGAGTGCTCATGATTTAGTGTGCTCCTTTATTTCTGATATAGAACGCTTTCAAGTGAAATCAGCGACAACAATTACATTCGTGCAGGTAATACAGAAAAGGTAAAAGTGAAAATGTAGCTTTATCATGCCCAAATTTGAAACATAATCGCATTTTGTATACTTGTCGACAAGTTAAGCCGCAATCATTCACGACGGATATGATTGCAAACGCCTTGCACCAATCAGGAGTCAAAGCTTTCGTGCAGGGTTTTGCCTGAATCTTGGAAATATGTTCGAACACCAGCCTGAATGAGCATTTTGTCACCGGATTCGAGTGCTTCTACTAGCAAACGGTGTTTCTCAATTACAGCGCTTACTTTCTGCACGCCTTGAACAAATACTCTGCGCGTCGTGAGTAGCATAACGGTCATCACAACATATCGAATACTCTTCCATAGGTGTGAGATCCGTGAGTGCTGGGCAGCTTCAATGATGGTTTCATGGAAAACGAGATCCTGATAGGCAAATTCGACGGCGTCCTGATGTTGGCCAGCGAGTTGCATTTTGTCGATCACGTTACGCAACTGGGTGATTAACGACTCAGGAACATCACCTGCGAGTCGCTGCTGCACAAAACTTTCAATCAGGAAACGGACATCATACAATTCTTCGACATCCTTGATTCGTAGTCCGAGGACAACGACACCCATACGTTCAAGCCGAATAAGACCTTCATTGGACAATGTACGTAGCGCTTCACGGACAGGTGAACGACTGCTGTCAAAATCAGCCGCAATTCGATTTTCTGACAAAATCTCTCCAGGTCGAAGGGTACCGCTGATGATCCGCAGCCTTAATTCGCAGGCAATGGCTTCACCACGGGAAGCCCCTTGAAGCCAGGAAGAAGGAAATAGCATATGGCTAACGCTCCTATTAATAAGTAATCAGTTCATTACTGATCATAGCATAACTATTTTGTGGACTGGACATTTCAGCTCAATCCATCGTCTGTAGTATGCATTATAACTGCTAATGTTTTTTTCAAAGGACTACTTGTATACAAGATGTGATTTTTATCCTACACCTTTCTCAAAAGCTTGTAAACCTTAATTGAAGCGGATACAATCTGATTGGAATTTAACTATATTGGAAGCCTATAATCATTATCCACATGTGAATAACTTTAAACAGGGTGTAATGAAGGAGATAGCAGGTATTGGAGGGTGTGGATAACTATAAAAGCTGTAATACCGTGATCTGATCAGGGTCTGGGGATAACTTTTGGAGCTCTCTTCGAGGCTTGGTAATGATAATAAAGTGTTCGGACTGTGGTCATCATTTCAGGTGGGATGGAGAGCGTATATAAAAGAGGGAGAAGCCTTGAGCTTTGCAGTTGACTTTTCCAGGTGGTCATGGTTAAATATATAAAGGTGTTTTCTGTGAAGATGAAAGTGATTCATCACATAAGTATTTCCTTGTGAGGAGGTGCAATACATTGAGACCTACATTCAAACCGAACGTTAGCAAACGTAAAAAAGTTCATGGTTTCCGGAAAAGAATGAGCACGAGCAACGGCCGTAAAATTCTGGCCGCACGTCGCCTTAAAGGCCGTAAAAACCTGAGTGCTTAATGCATTGAAGACCACCGAGGTGGTCTTTTTTTTCTTAATTTGGGTTATTTCAGACTGGATGCTGGTACAGATCAGGTCTGAATGGTCTGCGGAAAAGTCCTGAATACACATCTATGTATGTTGAGTGAGTTTTCCATTTTCGAAAACTTACCTTATATAAGGATGAATGTTGGTTTAGTTGAAATAGCTGGATCTGCAATCATCCAGGATGATTGTGTACTCGGTTTAAATGACCGATCAACAATCATCCCAAATGAAGTTGTCGTCAAGACAGTTTACTGTTATTCAAGAAAGCCTATACTAAATCAGTAATGAGGCCTCCGTCAATATCAATGATGGAGAACAGCAAGGAGAAGCGCCGTGTATAAAAGACTGCGTCTACGAAACCGGGCGGACTTTAGCCGCGTATACCGGTATGGAAAATCGTTTGCCAATCATCAATTCGTGGTGTATGGCTGCCGCCGTAAAGATACGGAACAATTCCGGGTGGGTGTATCATGCAGCAAGAAAATCGGAAACGCTGTCGTACGCAACCGGATGAGACGCATGATTAAGGAAATTGTTCGTCATCATGAGCATGAGATTGTCACGCAGATGGATCTGATTTTCATCGTCAGAAAAGGTGCACTGGACATGCCCTATAAAGAGATGGAAAAAAGCCTGCTACATGCGATGCGCAAAGGCTCTCTTTTGAAGTCGGGCAAGCGGTAAGCTTCGGTTTATTTGTCCTCCTAATTATGGTATGATTTACGGTGGAATGGAATGGTTAAGAGAGGGGTTATGAAGTGTCGCGATTGAAGACATCAAAGGGGAAGTGGATTCTCCTCATTGCAGTCATTGCAATGGTCACTGTACTCGCCGGATGTACTCCACAAGGAGCCGGGGTTACTACGGAAGATCTGAAGAATAGTGGTTCTTTCTGGCAAAGCAATGTTGTATACTGGTTCTCACTGGCGCTGGATACATTCGCCAACTGGTTCAAAGGTGAATATGGACTGGCCGTCCTCGTGATGGTGCTTATTGTACGGACATTGATTTTACCATTAACAATGAAGCAGGTCCGTAGCTCCAAAGCCATGCAGGCAATTCAGCCGCAGCTGAAGGAGATTCAAGCCAAGTTTAAAGATACACCTGAGAAAGTTCAGCAAGAAACAATGAAGTTGTTTCAGGAGAACAAAGTTAATCCGATGGCGGGTTGTCTGCCACTTCTGATTCAGATGCCGATTTACATCGCACTTTATAACTCAATTTACGGAAACTCCAGTCTGAGAACACATGATTTCTTGTGGCTCCAGCTCGGGGAACCGGATCACCTGTTTATTTTGCCAGTGCTGGCTGCCATCACAACATTCATTCAAACATGGATGATGATGCGTATGAACCCTGCACAGCAAGTTGGTCCGATGCAGTTTATGCTGTGGGTATACCCAATTTTGATCTTCGTGATGTCTTATCAGTTCCCGTCGGCACTTCCGCTGTACTGGTTCTACAGTAACATCTACACGATCGTGCAAAACTATTTCCTTTACCGGAATAATGATAAAATCGTGGCTGAGGTCAACGTGAAGCAGAATAGCTCTTCCAAAAATGGAGCTAAACGCAAAAACGGTGGCAAAGCGACCGTATCTGGAAAAGGGTCGAAAGGGGCCAAAAAATCGAAATGACCAAAGTCATTACGTCAGGAAAAACCGTTGAAGATGCTGTAAACCAAGGATTGACCGAGCTTGGCGTGAGTCGGGACAAGGTCGAGATACAAGTGTTAGAGCAGCCGTCAAAAGGATTCCTGGGTTTGATCGGGGTGAAGGCGGCCAAAGTTGAAGTGAAATTATTGCCTGTACCCGAAGTTGTTCCACAGCCGATCAAGCCAGCCGCACACGTACCTGAAGTAGATGCATTACTTGAGGGTGTCGCAGCTAAAAATCCCTATGAAGAAGCGGCTGCTTTCTTGAAAGAGGTGGCAGCAGGTATGGGACTGGATGTTGAAGTGCATATCAAAAAACAGCGGGACGGACATATCTTCAATATTGCGGGTGAGGACCTGGGCATGATTATTGGCAGACGTGGACAGACGCTGGATGCGCTTCAGTATCTAACGAACATTGTAGCGAACCGATACTCGGAAAGCTTCGTTCGAATTGTGCTCGACGCCGAGAATTTCCGTCAACGTCGGCGGAAGACGTTAGAGGAACTGGCTGAACGGTTGGCCGGACAAGCAATCCGTACCGGTAAGGAAGTTGTACTGGAGCCGATGCCTCCGCTCGAACGAAAAGTCATTCATGCTAAACTGCAAAATCATCCGCAGATTAAGACGTTAAGTAAGGGCGAAGAGCCCAATCGGCGTGTGGTTATTACGACGAAATAACACGAAATTGAAGACGCAATGGCTTCCTGCCCGGTGCAGAAGCCATTGCTTTTTTCGTACAGAAGCAATTTGATAAGGTGCGTAGCATAGGTAAACACTGAACTTAATACGATAAGCAGCGTGTCATATGTTATATCATTAATTGATTTGAAAATGGATATGGCGCCCTCCTGGGGCGGCAATTTTAAAATAGAGCAAGGAGAGATAACCATGATCAGTGATACGATCACAGCGATATCAACGGCTGTCGGAGAGGCGGGTATTGCCGTGATTCGGGTCAGCGGCCCGGATGCAGTGTCGGAGACAGAAAAGATTTTCCGCAGCAAAACCCCTTTAACTCAGGCGGCATCTCATACAGTTCATTATGGTCATATCATAGATCCCGTTAACGGGGAGAAGATTGAGGAAGTACTGGTTACGGTAATGCGCGCACCACGTTCATTCACAACAGAGGATGTTGTAGAGATCAGTGCGCATGGCGGTGTGGTATCAGTCAAAAGAGTCATGGACCTGCTGTTGCAGCTCGATATTCGTCTGGCTGAACCCGGTGAGTTCACGAAGCGTGCTTTCCTCAATGGGCGGATTGACCTGTCCCAGGCTGAAGGCGTTATGGATCTTATTCGTTCCAAATCGGACCGTGCTTTCTCGGTTGCATTGAAACAAGTTGAAGGCAAGCTGTCCTCCAAACTGCGTGATCTACGATATACATTGGTGGAAACCCTGGCTCACATTGAAGTAAATATTGATTACCCCGAGCATGATGTAGAGTCATTAACGTCTGATTTTATTAAGGAAAAGTCCAGTCAGGTTATGACTGAAATTGATAAATTGCTGACTACAGCAGAGCAAGGCAAGATACTGCGAGAAGGTATCACTACGGCTATTGTTGGACGACCTAACGTAGGTAAATCTTCATTGATGAATACACTTGCGCAAGACAATCGAGCCATCGTCACGGACATTCCAGGAACAACTCGCGATGTGATCGAGGAATTCATTACGATTAATAATATCCCTCTTAAGTTGCTGGATACGGCAGGTATCCGGGAAACGATGGACGTTGTAGAGAAGATCGGGGTAGAACGCTCTCGTTCTGCGGTAAGTGAAGCCGATCTGATCTTGATGGTTGTGAATGCTGCGGAGCCACTTCATCCCGACGAGATTGAATTATTGGAACAAATCCGCGGTAGACAATCGATAATCATTATGAATAAAATGGACTTAACGCCACAGGTAGAACGTGACGTACTGCTTCGTTACATTCCGGAAGAACGGCTTGTACCGATGTCGGTGAAAGATGATCTGGGTGTGGATCGACTGGAAGACGCCATCTCTACGTTATTCTTCAGTGGTAAACTGGAGTCCGCCGACCTGACCTATGTCAGTAATGTGCGTCATATTGCTTTGCTCAAAAAAGCGAAGCAGTCCCTAGTGGATGCATATGAAGCGGCAGAGCAGTTCATTCCGATCGATATGATCCAGATTGATGTTCGTTTGGCGTGGGAGCATTTGGGTGAAATTGTTGGCGATACGGCACATGATGCATTAATTGATCAGATTTTCTCCCAATTCTGTCTAGGAAAGTAAAAATAATATACTGCGGATTGACTTGAATCGTAGTGTATGATGGAGAGGTACAATTTCTGCCCGTTGTCAAAGGATGGAATGATGTTGTTGCCATTACGTGTTGGTTTCATATAGATAGGAATGCAAGTTCCGATGAACGGTTAGAAGTAGTTCGTTTTCATTATTGTAGTAAATGATCCGACTGTGTGGCTTACACCAAATGCAGCGGAATAAGGAGGTAAACAGGAATGGCTTTTGATGGCGGCAGTTATGATGTGATCGTCGTTGGTGCAGGACATGCTGGTGTGGAATCCGCGCTGGCTGCAGCCCGTATGGGGTCCAAAACACTGATGATTACGATCAATCTGGATATGGTGGCCTTTATGCCTTGTAACCCATCGATTGGGGGACCGGCCAAAGGACATGTCGTTCGTGAGATTGATGCACTTGGTGGAGAAATGGGACGGAATATCGATAAAACCTTTATTCAGATGCGGATGCTCAACACGGGTAAAGGGCCTGCTGTTCACGCGCTTCGTGCTCAAGCAGATAAATTCTCCTACCAGCATAAAATGAAGGAAACGATGGAGAATGAACGTAATCTGACGATGCGTCAGGGTATGGTTGATCGACTGATCGTTGAAGACGGAAAATGCGTTGGAGTCGTGACTCAGACCGGAACTGAGTATCGGGCCAAAGCGGTCGTTCTGACCACGGGCACATACTTGCGCGGTAAAGTGATTATGGGTGAGTTGATGTATGAGAGTGGACCGAACAATCAACAACCATCTCTTAAATTGTCAGAGCACCTGCGTGAACTGGGCTTCGATCTGGTCCGTTTCAAAACAGGTACACCACCACGTGTACACAAGGATACGATTGATTTTAGCAAAACTGAAATTCAGCCTGGCGATGATGAGCCGAAGTTCTTTTCCTATGAAACAGAATCTTCCGATAATGAGCAACTGCCTTGCTGGTTGACGTATACATCTGTGGAAACACATCAGATTATTACTGATAATCTGCATCGTGCACCGATGTTTTCAGGTGTAATCGAAGGGACTGGGCCTCGTTATTGTCCATCCATTGAGGATAAAATTGTCCGGTTTAGCGACAAACCGAAACACCAGATTTTCCTGGAGCCGGAAGGCAAAAACACATCCGAGTATTATGTGCAGGGGCTGTCCACGAGTCTTCCAGAAGACGTTCAGCTTGCGGTTCTGCGCTCCATTCCGGGTATGGAAAAAGTGGAAATGATGCGTAACGGTTATGCGATTGAATACGATGCGATGGTGCCTACACAATTGTGGCCATCACTTGAAACTAAACGTCTGCCAGGTCTGTTTACAGCGGGACAGATTAATGGTACTTCGGGTTATGAAGAAGCGGCTGGACAAGGCGTTATGGCTGGCATTAATGCTGCACGTAAAGTACAAGACAAAGAGCCAATTGTGCTTGATCGTTCGCAAGGTTATATTGGCGTGCTGATTGATGATCTGGTAACAAAGGGTACGAATGAACCTTATCGTCTGTTGACTTCACGTGCCGAGTATCGTCTGTTGCTTCGTCATGATAATGCAGATATGCGTTTGACGGAAATCGGACATGATATTGGACTGATCCCTGAAGAACGGTATGCCAAATTCCTGGATAAAAAGGCGAAAGTCGAGCAGGAAGTTGCGCGTCTGAAAGTGGCCAAAGCTCGTCCGGTTGAAGTGAACGCGAAGCTGGAAGAGTACGGATCTACACCTATTCAGGATGGAAGTACGTTGCTTACCTTGCTGCGTCGTCCAGAGCTCGGGTATGACCTGATTGAGCAGCTCTCACCATCTGAGGTAGAACTGACAGCAGATATGAAGGAACAAGTTGAAATCCAAATTAAATATGCGGGTTATATTGAGAAACAATTGATCCACGTGGAACGTTTGCAAAAGATGGAGAAAAAGAAAATTCCGGACACAATCGTATATGATGAGATTCATGGTCTTGCTATGGAAGCGAAGCAGAAGCTCGCTACGATTCGTCCAATCTCAATTGGTCAGGCTTCTCGTATTGCTGGAGTTACTCCTGCCGACATCTCCATTCTGCTGGTCTACCTGGAGCATTATAACCGTGTAACCGCAGCAAGGGGACAATAATGGACGATATCCAACGGCAGCTTCAGCTGCGCTTGAAAAAACATGGATTGGAACTGGGAGAACTCCAGTTGGAGCAGTTCGAACTGTATTATAAGGAACTGGTATCCTGGAATGAAAAGATGAATCTGACTGGGATTACGGATCGTGAGCAAGTGTATACAAAGCATTTCTATGATTCGGTATCGCTGGCTTTTTATACAGACATGACCAAAGTGAATAAGCTTGCTGACATTGGTTCGGGAGCAGGTTTTCCTGGGTTACCCCTGAAAATCTGTTTCCCGCACATCAAGTTAACGATCATTGATTCGCTGAATAAACGTATTGGGTTTCTGCAACATGTAGTAGATATCCTTGGTCTGACTGATGTGGAGTTGGTACACGGCCGTGCTGAAGAGATTGGACGCAAAGAAGGGTATCGTGACAGTTACGATCTCGTTACGGCGCGTGCAGTAGCCAAGCTGGCTGTGCTTAATGAATTTTGTCTTCCGTTTGTTCGCAAAGGTGGAATGTTCGCTGCGATGAAGGGCGGAGACCCGCGTGATGAAATGAAGGAAGCGGAGTTCAGCTTCAATCAGTTGAAAGGACGGGTAAAAGCCGTTCATCCTTTCCAGCTACCGGTTGAAGAATCAGAGCGTCATATCATCCTGATCCAGAAATTCGATAAGACACCTTATAAGTATCCGCGCAAACCAGGAACTCCAATGAAGACTCCACTGGTATAGGCGTAATGGTTTTGAAGTCAGTAAAAACTAAATGAAATTTCAGACACGGATAAAGAAGATGTTTCACGTGAAACATCTTCTTTTTTTTTGTTTCCTAAAATGAAGAAATGGATCAACATTACAGATACTCCATACTACATATCCCTTAAATCTTGAGTAATGATAAATTTAACGCATAGTAGCTCATGAACATTTTAAGAAATTGAATGTGTACAAGTCGTCATATTCCCAATATTCACAAAGAAAAAGCAGGAAAATTAGCAGAGTTTAAAGAATAGGTAAGCATAGGATTATGATAGAAAAGATGATAGAATAGAAGTATCCGATCCTGGGTTACAGTGATCATAGAGTTTATGTATAGATAGATGGATATGCGTTCAATGTTGCATGACAGGAAGCGTTATGAAAGGCAAAACTTATTCCAAGAACGATGCATGTGAAGGGTCGCTTATTGAATAAGAAGCACCTGCAAAGACTGTGGGAGCTATTACGAAACTAGGTGGTAATCTGCGGAATGAAAGAACAATTTTCGAAGTTGTTTGGTTTGGCGGAGCGCAATAACGGAGATGAGATCAAACAGATTCCGGTTAATGAAATTGTGAGCAGCCCATATCAACCCCGTACTATTTTTGATGATGATAAAATTGATGAGTTGTTGCAGACGATCAAAACACATGGTGTAATTCAGCCTATTGTCGTTCGCGTGCGAAATGGATCATATGAGATTATTGCCGGGGAACGTCGCTGGCGTGCAGTTCGAAAATTGGGTTTGGATACGATTCCGGCTATTGTACGTGAATTCAACGATTCTCAGGCCGCATCTATTGCACTGATTGAGAACTTGCAGCGTGAAGGATTGACTTCAATTGAAGAAGCCGTTGCTTATCAGAAGCTGATCGACTTGCATCAACTGACACAGGAGAGTCTTGCACAACGACTTGGCAAAAGCCAGTCAACCATCGCCAACAAAATTCGGTTGTTACAGCTCCCGGAAGGCATTAAGGCCGCTTTGATGGAACGCAAAATTTCTGAACGGCATGCAAGAGCATTACTTTCTCTCGATACGGAAGAACTGCAGATGAAGTTGCTCGGTGAGATTATCGAAAAAGAATTGAATGTGAAACAGACTGAGGCGCGTGTTGCGTTCTACAAGGAATCTTCCAAGATCAAAAAGTCAAAACGCGTTTCCTTTACCAAGGATGTAAGACTCGCACTTAATACGATTCGCCAATCCATTGATATGGTAACTGGCTCTGGTCTGGATATCAAAACAAAAGAAGCAGACCATGAGGATCATTATGAGATCGTTATCCATATTCCAAAACGCAAATAATTGAAGCTTATGACGGCAATGAGCCGCTTTTTATGTCTATAAAGCAAGTTAGGTCTGAAATTTTAAAGAGCGGTATACGGATGGAACGGTAGTTGTTGTTTGTGTGGACGATAGCCACCTGCTTTTTGTTAACAATATATCTCACAACCTACAGAAAAGACTCCTATTTTATTTGAGGTGAAGTAATTGTCTAAGATTATGGCCGTAGCAAATCAAAAGGGCGGTGTGGGGAAAACGACGACATCTGTTAACTTGGGTGCAGGACTGGCTTCACTCGGGAAAAGAGTATTGCTTGTCGATATTGACCCTCAGGGGAATACAACCAGCGGAGTCGGAATCAATAAAGCAGATGTGGCTAATTGTATATATGATGTCATTATTAATGAGGTTCCTCCTCAAGAAGCGATTGTGGAGACTCAGATTGAAGGCCTTCATATCATACCTGCAACGATTCAGCTTGCCGGAGCAGAGATCGAATTGGTGTCCACGATATCACGGGAAGTCCGCCTGAAAAAATCACTCGCCATGGTGAAAAAAAACTATGATTACATACTGATCGATTGCCCACCATCCCTTGGTATGTTGACGATCAATTCGTTGACCGCTTCCGATTCGGTGATCATTCCGATTCAGTGTGAGTATTATGCACTTGAAGGATTAAGCCAATTGCTTAATACAGTTCGTCTGGTACAGAAACATCTGAATACATCCCTGCAGATTGAAGGGGTATTGCTGACGATGTTTGATGCACGGACCAATCTGGGGATCCAGGTTATTGAAGAAGTGAAAAAGTATTTTCAACAAAAAGTATATCAAACGATTATTCCGCGTAACGTACGGCTTAGCGAAGCACCATCTCATGGTCAATCCATTATCACGTATGACCCTCGGTCAAGAGGGGCGGAAGTGTATTTAGAGCTCGCAAAGGAAGTGATTTCTTATGAGTAAGCGGCTTGGAAAAGGTCTTGATGCCCTCATTCCTTCGCTTTCAATTAATGACGATGATAAAGTCGTAGAAATCCCGATTAGTCAACTGCGGGCTAACCCTTATCAACCACGTAAGGTATTTGATGAAGGTGCAATACATGAACTGGCTGAGTCCATTCGGCAGCATGGTGTCATACAACCTATTATTGTTCGTCCTGTTTTAAGAGGTTACGAGATTATTGCCGGAGAACGAAGGTTCAGAGCATCGCAATATTGTGGGAATGCGACAGTACCCGCTGTAGTCCGCAACTTCAGTGACCAGCAGGTAATGGAGATTGCGTTGATCGAGAATCTGCAACGGGAGAATCTGAATGCCATGGAAGTTGCAGTTGCTTATCAGGGGTTAATGGACCAATTCGCGTTGACTCAGGAAGAGTTATCTGTAAAAGTAGGTAAATCACGTTCTCACATTGCTAACTTCTTGCGTCTGTTATCATTGCCCGAAGAAGTAAAAGACCATGTTTCACGTGGAACATTATCTATGGGACATGCTCGTGCGATCGTGGGTGTGAAAGATGAAGTCGTGGTGAAGCAACTTGCCAAACAAACCATTGATCAGCAATGGAGTGTACGTGAGTTGGAGGAAGCTGTTCAACAACTGGATCGCTCCAAAACAGGTGAGGCTAAAGCTAAATCGAAGTTGAAAAAGAAAGATCCATTCATCGATACGGTGGAAGAATCTCTGCGTGAACGTTTCAAAACAACAGTGAAAATCAAGCACAATAAAGATAAAGGTAAAATTGAGCTCAACTACTACAGTCAAAAGGATCTAGAGCGGCTATTGGAATTGTTGCAATAATAGTCGGATCGATGATTCATTAACAACATGCGGGGCTTACTCATGTCATGACATATCGCCTCTGTACCATGGAGAAACGATATGTCATTCTTTGTTTACAGGGTGATCTATGCAATACGTGCAGGTGAATAACTAATTTATGGGACAGAGGTGGTTATGAGGTGGAGGGAATTATCTATCTGGATCATGCAGCAACATCTTGGCCCAAACCACCTGCTGTCGGTGAAGCTATGTTGAGTGCATTGGAGATTGCAGGGGCCAATCCCGGCAGAGGAAGTCACCGGATGGCTGTTCAGGCAAGTCGTGTACTCTTCGAGGCCAGAAGATCCATATCTGATATGTTTGGCATCAAGAATGCGAATGATGTTGCATTTGGATCAAATACGACAGAAGCTCTGAATCTGGCTATTCAAGGTTTGCTTAGCGAAGGCGATCATGTCATTGCTACCATGGCTGAACATAATTCAGTCAGACGACCACTAGAGTATATGCGCAGATCGCGAAATGTAGAGATTGATTATGTACCTGTAAACACTGCGGGAGCCATCGATTTGGTGCAAATGGAACGTATGTTTCGTTCAAATACCAGGTTGGTGGTCTGTACACACAGTTCCAATCTGCTTGGCAGTATTCTTCCTATTGGAGAAGTATCGCTCCTATGCCGTAAACATCGGGCGATCTTACTAGTAGATGCGGCTCAGAGCGCTGGGGTTATGCCTGTGAATGTGCAACAATTGGGCATCGATATGCTGGCTTTTCCAGGGCACAAGGGACTGCTTGGTCCTCAGGGAACAGGTGGCCTGTACATTGCGCCTGAGCTGGATGTGCAGCCTTTGCTTCATGGGGGAACAGGAAGCCAGTCAGAAGCTCTGGAGCAGCCCAAGGTACGTCCTGATCGGTATGAGGCGGGAACACCCAATACTGTCGGGATTGCAGGGCTGAATGCGGGTGTGAAACATGTGCTTGAGATGACACCGGCGTTCATCTACCAACACGAGTGGGAACTGACCCAACATATGATGGATGGGCTATCTTCCGTTAAAGGCATTCGGATGCTAGGTCCGGAGATGGGACAGCCCCGTACCGGGTTAGTATCTTTTACTGTGGAAGGGTATGATTCGGCACAACTTGCTTTCCGATTAGACCGGAATTATGGCATTGCAGTTCGCTCCGGTTTTCATTGCACACCGCTTGCTCACGAATCTGCTGGCACAACCGCTACCGGAGCGGTAAGGGCTAGTGTGGGATACAACTCTACAAGAGAACATGTGGATTCGCTCGTTAAGGCAGTGTTGGAATTGACAGGGGCAGACTAGATTAGAGTTAAAATGACGTATTTATTTGACGCAGCACTGCATGATTAAGCTTTTGAATATCGGGTTGATTAATAATGAATGATAGTATTATAGACAGACGTAATCTGATCAAAAATATAGAGGGGTAGTTGCACTTACATGGCTGAATTAAACGAGCTGATTCTGGAACAGCTGTTATGGATTATTGGCGGAATGGCATTACTTACAGTGATCTTGCTGATTGTAAGTATTGCTCAAGGGGCAAAGTTACGAAAGTTTAAACGTAAATATGAAGCCATGATGGCTGGCAGTGGAGTGGAGGACCTAGAATCGTTGTTGATTAATCTGAAAATTCAGATGGACAGCATTGAGGATGAACACAAACTGCAAACGAATCAGCTGCAAGTTGTCATGCAAAAGCTGACCCGCATTCAAGGTAAAGTTGGCGTGAAAAGATACAATGCTTATGGAGAGCGTGGCAGTGATCTGAGCTTCTCGATGGCCATGATTAACGATAGCCAAGATGGGATGATCCTTACGGGGATATATAACCGTGACGGTTCTTATGTATATGCAAAACCTCTTAAAGGGGGAGAGTCCACATACACTCTGTCCCCAGAGGAAAAGGAAGCTATTACTCTGGCACAGCAAGCAGAGTAGAACGTGTGTGCCATTCCCGAATGGCCGAATACAGACTGCTGGATATAATCTCAGACATGCGCATGACGAGACTAAGCCGTGTGTTCTGTAAGACAAAGTATTCCATAAAGCCGCCGACGTTAACGATACCTGTCAGATGGATATCGCCGACCGGCGGTAATTCTTTATTTACCCCTGCACCGGGTTTGAGTGGGCCATTCACGACTTGAATGCATCCTACACTGGATGACTGACCAAGACAGGCATCAATCCCAATCACATAAGGGTTATGGTGTGTTTTCTGTATGTTGTGGAGTGTGTCCTGCAGGTTCATCGCATGGACTGGTTCATCCAAGGTACCATACAGATGAAATAAAGGGCTGTCCCACTTGGAAAGTGCAGATCCGACCAGAGGACCAAGACAGTCGCCTGTTGAGCGATCTGTGCCGATGCAGACGATCACTACATTTTGCAGAGAATGGGCTTTATAGAGATGGAACATTAAACGATGGGTAATGGCTGAGTGAATGCCTGGATCGGTATGGGGGATTTTCAAACTGGTCATGTCTTGTGATGAAAAGGAACGCGAAGTAGGATTCATAGGATCTATCCTTTCCCTTGGAATAGTAGTAACAGTATATGGAAAGGTAGAGCGTTTTATACTTCACGAGGACAAGCTTTTTCTCAAGGGTTGGACGTATGGTGAAAGGAGCCGGACATGGACGAATGGATTAACGATTGGATGCTGATAGCGTTTGATTCAACCCAGCAGGCACTGCGTGCTGAAATGCTGCTGGAGTTTGCCGAGATAGAGATCGATTTGTTCCCTACGCCAAAAGAAATTACAGCAGGTTGTGCTCTATGTATCCAGTTTCCAAAAGAGGATCTGGAGCGAGTGCAGAAGATCATTCGTAACGAGTTCGTAGAGATCCGAGGCCTCTATTTCAAAACAGAAGACAGCTATGATAACATACCGATGTAGAGGAGAGATGAAGGATGTTGCCATTTCAGTTAGCTCAAGGGGCTGGTGGGGGCGGTACGGCAGCGGCTGTTGATGAAGCTCTTCGTTGGACGGATAAAGTCTGGAACAAAATCGCAGATCCTGATATGTGGCTTAATATTATGTTCAGCTCAATCCGTATTATCATTATTTTTATCATCACCCGTATTGTCATTAAGGTTGTGTTTCGAATTATAGATCGTTCCATGGAACGTAAGCAGGAAGGTAAGATTCGCGTAAATCCGCGCAGATTCGTAACTGTAGGGGAACTGTTGAAAAATGCGACCTCCATAACATGTAATTTTATTATGATTCTGCTACTGTTATCAGAGATCAATATCCAAGTTGGACCGCTGCTGGCGAGTGCCGGTGTGCTCGGACTTGCCATTGGTTTTGGTGCACAGGGTCTGGTTAAGGATGTTATTACGGGTTTCTTCATTATATTAGAGGATCAATTCGCGGTGGGGGATGTTATTCAGACGGGGACCTACAAGGGAACGGTTGAGGTGATCGGACTCAGAACAACCAAACTGGTCAGCTGGCAAGGTGAGGTGCATATTATCCCGAACGGGGCGATTGCAAGTGTAACGAACTACTCCATGTCCAATTCGCTAGCTGTAGTGGATATTCCGATGAAGGCAGATATGAGTCTGGATGAGTCTGTACACCTGGTGAAACAATCCTTAGTTGGGATCGAGGAACGTGATCTGAATATTGTGAAGGTGCCGGATGTGCTCGGTATTCAGTCGATGTCTACATCAGAGTATGTGGTAAGAATTGTGGCTGAATGTATGCCTAACTCTCGTGCTTCGGTGGAACGTCAGATTCAGGGCGATGTGAAAAAAACACTGGAGTATCATGAGATGAGCAATCAGGCAGCATTGGAACAGGCAGTAGCTCTGGAGAAAGATGAGGGGGATGGCACTGGTGGAGCGTAAAAGTTTCCAACTTGGGGATATCGTGCAGATGAAGAAGCAACATCCCTGTGGCAGTAATGAAATGGAGATCATTCGAATGGGAATGGACATTCGGATCAAGTGTGTTGGATGTAAACACAGTGTGTTGATTCCAAGAGCGAAATTTGAAAAAAACATGAAAAAGGTATTGCGCTCAGCCGAAGATTCTACAGAATCCTAACGTCACCATATTTCAGGATGTAGTGCTCGTAATAACGTTTACATGCAGGCCCCGCATGGGTGTTGCGTTCTGTAAATGATCATGCTATAATCAATATTGCTGCGGAAAGGTACCCAAGAGGCCCAAGGGGGCTGACTCGAAATCAGTTAGGCGTGTCACAGCGTGCGTGGGTTCGAATCCCACCCTTTCCGCCACTTCAATTACAATTTACTCAATTCATGTTGAGTTTAATAAAAGATCGTTAAGAAGACCTTCCATCAGGAAGGTCTTTTTTTGTTTAACCTTGGATAAAAACAAAGAGCCCCGAAGGGCTCTCTGTCCGGCGGTGCATTTGTTTGTTAGGAAACAATCGGTCGTAACAATCAGAAACTTGGTATACTGCACGTAGCAATACGCGTGCTTCAGACGAAGGGCCTTACAACACACAACCACTTGCTTCTTAAATTACGTGATGAATCTCCAACAGCGAATGATCGGCTTCGTTGTCCAACGGAACCACACCTCTCTCGTGCACCGCCTGATTGTATTATGTTCTTTATTCCGGTTTATATACATGGAGCTGAAAAAAACTTTGATTAGTGGACGCGGGCTTTGGTCAGCTTCTTCCACTTGCGATTATGATTGCTTGTCTCGGGAAAAGCTTCGCCCTTTTGTAGCGTTACTCGTTTTGGATTGTTAATCTCAGTGTGAAAACTTTTTTCGCCAACCTCGGTATACTCCCCATCGTTTGGGGCTTTGTCTCCTGGTTCAAATTCAGTTCTTTCACCCATGATATAACCTCCTCCGTAAAGTGTATTTCGTCGTTGCTTCTGTAGTGTGCTCTATAGCTGTCGTGATCATGTGCCAATATGTACAGGAAACGTTTGCTTGCAACTTGGCTCAGTATTTGTTATATTAATATAGTTCGAGTTTGTGCTCGTTCCTTGCTCTCAACATAGATTGAGGGCCAGAGTCCATAAGGAGGTGAAAATTATGCGCAAATATGAAGTGATGTACATTATTCGTCCTGACATTGAGCAAGAAGTTGTTCAAGCTACAGTCGATAAATTCCAAGGCATCATCTCCAACGGCGGTGGTGAAGTTACAGCTCACGACGTTATGGGTAAACGCCGTCTTGCGTATGAGATCAAGAAATTCCGTGATGGTTTTTATGTTCTGGTACACTTCACTGCTGAACCAGCAGTTGTAACTGAACTTGAGCGTCTCATGAAGATTTCTGACGAAGTAATTCGTTATCTCATTACTAACGACGTTAAGTCTGCTTAAGACAACTCGTGATTAACGCACCAATACGCTCTGAAGGAGGGGATTACATTGTTGAACCGTGTCATTCTGATCGGCCGGTTAACCCGGGATCCTGAGTTGCGTTACACTCCAGCAGGAGTAGCAGTTACGCAATTTACTTTGGCAGTGGACAGACCGTTTACAAGCCAAGGGGGAGAAAAGGAAGCCGATTTCATTCCGGTCGTAACCTGGAGACAGCTTGCCGAGACCTGTGCGAACTACTTGCGCAAAGGACGCCTGGCTGCAGTCGAAGGACGCATTCAAGTACGGAACTACGAGAATAACGAAGGAAAACGTGTATACGTGACCGAAGTCATTGCCGATAATGTCCGTTTCTTGGAGTCAGCTAACCGTGATAATAGCGGTGGCGGCGGTGGGCAACCAATGCGTGAAGAGCCTTCTTATGGAGGCGGCGGACGCGCGAACAATAACAATAATTCGCGTAGCAACAATCAGGATCCTTTTTCCGATGACGGAAAACCGATTGATATATCGGATGATGATTTGCCATTTTAACATGAACTGATACTCTTAGGAGATATGGGTTACATGATAGGAAAGGACTGAAAAGCATGGGCTTCAAGCAAAGAGAAGGCGGAGACAACGATAAAAGACCGGCACGTCGTGGCGGCCGTAATAAACGTCGTAAAGTGTGCTTCTTCACAGCTAACAAAATTACTCACATCGATTATAAAGATACGGACTTGCTTCGTAAATTTATCAGCGAACGTGGAAAAATTTTGCCACGCCGTGTAACAGGTACTAGCGCTAAATATCAACGCATGCTGACGATTGCAATCAAACGCTCCCGTCAAATCGCATTATTGCCATACACAACTGAGTAGTTTTTACTCAGCTTGCATACGAAGCAGTCGGCTTATAGCCGGCTGCTTTTTTGTATGTATAAATAGAAATAACATGTCCACTCTAACCAATGAAAGAATTCAATACTGATGGTGATGGAAGCATTTAAGGCTCAAATGAATTATAATAGAGTCTAATCTACTGAAAAGATCCAGGCAGAGGAATGGCTGTCATTCAGAATAAACACCAGGAGTGGATATGAATACTTCAAAACGTAAAAGCAAACAGAAAAAAAATAAAAGTTTGAAAACCTGGATTATAGCTACTCTTATACTTTCCATTATATATGTATGGTTACAACAAAAAGGTGATATCGATAACATGTGGCCAGTGACACCGATCCAAGATGCTGTGCCAATTACGGGTCTTCACCCTGTAGTGGCAGAGAATGAGGAATTATTGGTACGCAAGGCAGCCAGACGTGGAATAGAGATCGTTATAACCCACGGTTACCGAAGTTCCGATGAGCAAGATGCATTGTTTAACCAAGGACGCTCAAGTGCAGGCAATATCGTTACTAATGCACGTGGCGGTGAGTCATATCATAACTATGGTTTAGCGATTGATTTTGCACTAAGAACGCCTGAAGGTGATGTGGTATGGGATATGGAACGGGATGATAACGGGAATGGCAAGGCAGACTGGATGGAAGTTGTGGAACTCGCGAAAGAGTTAGGTTTCACGTGGGGCGGTGACTGGGCTAACTTCCCAGATTATCCTCACTTACAGATGGATTTTGGTCTCAGTATCAATGAGTTAAAACGTGGTAAAAGACCTCCAGATACTCAGTAAAAAGGTATTATATATACACTTATATGAATAAATATTAGAAAAGCTCTGCATTTTGCAGGGCTTTTTTCTTTCTTTTGTAAAATAAATGATAAAAGATTACAATTTGGTCTTTACATTAGCAAATAAATGAAACTATACTATAATAACTAGATTTTTTACTTTAGTCGTACTAATTATATCAATTATAACAGTAAGGACTCCAATTGAATAGAGTTAAGCTATCGTTCGAGAATAGTTAACACTCAAAGATGTAACATTTACCTCACATTAATTTAGAGATTCCTACACTCAATTTCAATATATACGTATACATCTAATGTAACTATTATGTAAGGTGTGTGTTGAAACGATCAATTGATCATATATACCTCCCAGCTAAAAGTAGGATAAGATCTCTTAAACCCCTTGCCAAATGCCTTTATAACATTACTAATATCCAAATCTGTAGGATAAAAAACATTTTACCAAAAATCTCAAAATAAGCATTGACGTTAGCTAAAATTACACGTATGATTACATTAATTATTTTTCATTATAATTCCGCTAGGAATTATCAACATTAATTGACCATTGGTCTAAATAGACGTCTCTTAAACGTGATTCTCCTAAAGATTTGGTATTTTGTATAAGCTATTGTTCGTTATCTTCAAGAACTTGGTAATATACAGAAGATGCATTCTTCTACACACGAACACAATCTACGGAAATTATGGGGTTAGGGTGATTGATTTGAATACAGAGTTATTGGAAGTCAGAAATCTAACAACATCATTCAGAATTGAAGATGACTATTACGCAGCAGTGGATCACGTTAACCTAACGGTGAAGAAAAATGAAGTGTTGGCGATTGTAGGCGAATCCGGGTCAGGTAAAAGCGCTTTTGCATTCTCTCTTATGGGTTTGCATAACAAAGCAAAAATTGAAGGCCAGATTCTCTATAAAGGACAGGACATTGCCAACATCTCCCCAAACAAGTTGAATAAGCTACGCGGTAAAGAAATGGCCATGATTTTTCAGGACCCATTGTCCGCACTAAATCCTCTAATGATTATTGGTGAACAGATTGAAGAGATCCTCACACTTCATCAGTCCAAGCTTTCTTCCAGAGAGAAGAGAGAAAAGGTTATTCACTTATTGAATCAGGTAGGGATTCCACGTCCCGAACAAATATACAAGCAGTATCCCCACGAATTATCTGGTGGTATGAGACAGAGAATTGTCATCGCCATCGCGATTGCCAACAAACCGGAACTACTTATAGCCGATGAACCCACGACGGCGCTTGACGTTACGATTCAACTACAGATTCTGGAACTGATCCGTGATCTGAAGAATGAGATTAACGCAGGCATTATTCTGATTACACATGATCTGGGTGTTGTGGCTGAGATGGCAGATCGCGTGGCAGTTATGTATGCAGGTGAAATTGTTGAAATCGCAGATATCTTCACGTTGATGAATGATGCGAAGCATCCGTATACACGTTCACTGTTGAACTCTATCCCTACCCTATCTGAAGAAAGATCTAAATTGCATGTTATCCAAGGCATCGTGCCTTCACTCAAAAATCTTCCTCGCAAAGGGTGCCGATTCAAGGCCCGAATTCCATGGATTAGTGATTCGGCTCATGAAGAGAACCCACAGATGCATGAAATTGCACCAGGTCACTATGTACGTTGTACCTGTTACCAGCACTTTCATTTTCCTGACCAAGCTGAGGAGGAATAACATAATGGCATTACTCGAAGTAGAAGGACTCAAGATACACTTTCCGATTCGCGGTGGATTGCTCAAACGGGAAATTGGCAGTGTAAAGGCTGTTGATGATGTTAGCTTTTCCATTGAACAAGGACAGACCTATGGTTTGGTTGGCGAATCCGGTTCGGGCAAGACGACAACAGGCAGAGCCATTATTGGGCTAAATCATGTCACTGATGGAAAGATCCTGTTTAACGGTAAAAATCTCGCTACAGAGCGACGGAAGAACAGGCAGCTTCAGCGGGATGTACAAATGATCTTTCAAGATCCATATTCATCACTGAATCCCAAGAAGCGTGTTATTGATATCATCGCTGAGCCATTTCGAAACTACGAGCGTTTGACGGCTACCGAGGAGAAAAGACAAGTAAGAGAATTACTTGAAAAGGTTGGCCTTAGTCCAGAGTCAATCTACAAGTATCCGCATGAATTCTCAGGGGGACAGCGTCAGCGGATCGGCATTGCACGTGCTATTGCATTGAAACCGAAACTGATTATCGCTGATGAACCTGTATCTGCACTGGATGTATCGGTACAGGCTCAGGTCCTTAACTTCATGCAGGAAATTCAAAAAGAACTTAATCTGACATATCTGTTCATCAGTCATGATCTGGGCATTATCCGCCATATGTGTGATGAGATTGGAATTATGTATAAAGGTCGATATGTGGAACAGGGCACAACGAATGATATTTTTGAAAATCCGCAACACATCTATACCAAACGTCTTATTGCAGCCATTCCGGATATGGACCCAACCAAACGAGAGGAAATGGTAGCCTTCCGTCAACAGGTCAAATCCGAGTATGAACAATCATACCGAAATTTCTTTGATGAGGAAGGGCTTGCATACTCGCTCAAATCCATTTCCGCTACTCACCGAGTAGCTCTACCTCAGAAAGGTTGAAGGCCATATGTGGAAAACGATAGTACGCAGAATTATCATAATGATTCCTCAGATCTTTTTACTAAGTCTTTTGGTCTTTCTGATGGCCAAGGCCATGCCGGGAGATGCGCTAACCGGACTCCTTGATCCAAGCGTTGATCCAAAAGCATTAGAAGCCCAGCGAGAGAGACTGGGATTGAATAATCCTTGGTACGTGCAGTATTGGGACTGGATCAAAAATGCCATACAAGGTGATTTTGGACAATCCTTCCGTTTCAAAATGCCAGTTACTGATCTGATTGGTCAACGTGTAGCAAACACATTCTGGCTTGCACTGGCGACACTTGTACTGACATACCTGATCGCGATTCCACTGGGTATCATCAGTGGTCGTTACAACGATACATGGTCTGATCGGTTGATCACCGGCTACACTTACCTGGGCTTTGCTGCACCATTGTTCATCTTCGCATTGGTGATGGTATGGATCTTCGGTTTCCACTTCGGTTGGTTCCCGACAGGCGGAAGTGTTGCGCCTGGACTTACACCGGGCACCTTCAGTTACGTAATGAGTAAGTTCTATCATCTGTTATTACCGGCACTATCCATGGCATTGATTACAACGGTATCTACCGTTCAATATTTGCGTAGTGAAATCATCGATATCAAGCATAAGGAATTCGTTATTACAGCGAGAGCCAAGGGTGCCTCGGAATCCCGGATCTATAACAGACATATCTTGAGGAACTCGCTACTACCTATCGCCGCATTCTTCGGATATGAGATTACAGGACTTATCGGAGGTACGGTATTTATCGAAAGCATATTCAGTTATCCAGGTATGGGGCAGTTGTTCCTGAGTTCCATCTCATTGCGTGATTTCAGCGTTGTGACTGCACTCGTATTGTTGTATGGCGTAGCTTCTATTCTCGGGGCATTGCTGTCTGACATAATTCTAGGAATTGTAGATCCACGTATACGGATCAAGTAAGAACTTGAAGATTTCGGGGTGAAAACAAGATGAGCAAGGCCAACGAGGTAGTTGTAACTTCACAAAAAGTTGATAAAAGCCCCTCCAGCTTGAGTATTGTATGGCGGGAGCTTGTCAGAGATAAGGTGGCACTAATCTCGCTCATTTTCTTGGGCTTGGTCATGTTGCTGGTATATGGTACGTCGCTCATTCTGAACCAGGATGATATCGTACGCGTGGATCTGTTTGCCTTATATGAACCGCCTTCTGCACAATATTGGCTTGGAACGGACTATGGAGGCCGAGATGTATTCGGCCAACTTGTCATCGGTACACGTAACTCGCTGAGCATTGGGATTATCGTTACGTTAATGACTGGCTTCATAGGTATCTTAATTGGCCTTTTATCCGGTTATTTCGGTGGAATGATTGACAACCTGTTCATGCGTGTTGTTGATTTCTTCATGATCCTTCCGATGTTGATGATTGTTATCGCGTTTGTTACAGCAGTACCGAAATACAATATCATCTCGTTCTCTCTAATCATGACGGCATTTCTCTGGATGGGTATTGCCAGATTGATTCGCTCCAAAGCATTACAGGAACGGGAACTGGACTATGTAAAAGCTTCAAAAACATTGGGCTCTTCTCATTTGAAGATTATGCTCTCACAGGTTCTTCCGAATCTGAGCTCCATCATCATCGTAACGATGACATTGAATCTCGCTGCCAACATTGGCCTCGAATCCGGGCTGTCTTTCCTGGGATTTGGTTTTCCCGAAAGTACACCTAGTCTTGGAACACTCGTAAGCTACGCACGTAATCCGCAAACCCTGGAATCCAGATGGTGGATATGGCTACCCGCATCGGTGCTGATCTTGGTATTGATGTTGAGTATAAATAATGTCGGTCAAGCCCTAAAGCGTGCGACTGATGCAAGACAAAGAAGAGGTTAAAAAAGGGAGGAAAGGTTCATGAAAAAGGGATTATTTTCACGGGGACTATTTTTCACAATGATGCTGGTCTTTGTATTGGTGCTTGCAGCATGCTCGGAGAAAGAAGCAGCTACTCCAGCTCCAGCTACAAACACAGAAGAGGGAAAAACAGAGGAAAAACCTGCTAATGAAGAGGGCGTTTACTCCATCGATGACTTCAACAATGTCAAAACGAATGAAGGTACTGCGATCGAAGGTGGTTCGATTACATTCGGACTTGTATCGGATACTGCTTTTGAAGGGACACTGAACTACAATTTTTATTCCGGTAACCCGGATGTACAGGTTCTTCAATGGTTTGATGAAGGCTTGCTGACTTGGGATAAAGACTATGTATATACCAACGATGGTGCAGCAACGTATGAGACATCTGAAGATGGCAAAACGTTCACACTGACCATTCGTGACAATGTAAATTGGCATGATGGTAAACCGGTAACGGCTGAAGATCTGCAATTCGCTTATGAAGTAATCGGTAACAAAGCGTATGATGGTCCACGTTATGATTCCAACTTCACTAGTGTAGTTGGTATGGACGAATATCATGCTGGAACAGCAAAAACAATCTCTGGTATTAAAGTGCTGAGCGACAAACAAATCAGCATTACGTATAAAGAATCCACACCGTCCCTGCTGACAGGTGGCGTATGGACGTATCCACTGGCTAAACATATCTTCGGAGATATGGATGTAGCCAAAATGTCTTCTTCCAAAGAAGTACGTGAAAAACCAATTGGTTTTGGTCCATTTAAAGTGGATGTCATCACTCCGGGTGAGTCTGTAACTTATGTTAAAAACGAAGACTACTGGCGTGGAGCTCCAAAACTGGACAAAGTGACTCTGAAAGTTATCAACCCGACAACGGTTGTTCAAGAACTGAAATCTGGCGGGGTAGACCTCGTGGATGCATTCCCGACAGATCAATATAAAGACAATGCAAACCTGTCCAACGTAGAATTCCTGGGCGCAATCGATCGTGCTTATACGTACATCGGCTTCAAACTGGGTACGTGGGATGAAGAGAACGGAAAAGTTAAAAGTAATGCCGAAGCAAAAATGGGCGACAAAAACTTGCGTAAAGCAATGTGGATGGCTGTAGATAATGACCAAGTAGGTAAACGTTTCTACAACGGTCTGCGCTGGAATGCAACAACTCTGATTCCACCATCTCACCCAGAATTCCATGATTCCAGTAATCCGGGTGTAACGTATGATCCAGAAGCAGCGAAAGCTTTGCTTGATGAAGCTGGGTACAAACTGGATGGTGAATTCCGTACCAATCCGGATGGAACACCACTCGAAATTAACTTTGTGTCTATGACTGGTGGCGACACTGCTGAACCATTGGCTCGATACTACGTTCAATCTTGGGCAGCTATCGGTTTGAAAGTAAACCTTGAAATGGTTGAGTTCAACAGCTTCTATGACCGTGTAGGTAACACAGGTAAAGATGATCCGAACATTGATGTATATCAAGCCGCATGGGGCGTTGGTATTGACGTAGATCCGTCTGGCTTGTATGGCCGCGATGCACTCTACAACTTCTCCAGATTCTCCAGCGAAGAGAATGACAAATTGCTGGCACAAGGTATCTCTGCTGAGGCCTTTGATGTAGACAAGCGTAAAGAAATCTACAATCAATGGCAGCAGTACATGGTAGATGAAGTTCCCGTATTCCCTACACTGTATCGTGCAGTTGTAGCACCGGTTAACAAACGTGTAATGAACTATGCGATTGGTGATGGAACAGGCGTTTACCTGAGCGACCTGCAAGTTAATGCAGACAAAGCACTTGTAGCTGAGTAATCCTTCTAAGTTGGCATCTATCTCTAAGTGTCCAAATTGGAAGAAAAGGTTACCTGAAACAGCTTAACACCGATTAAGGATTGGGGTCCTTTAAGATGTCGGTTGCTAGATTATAGTAAAGAATTCTCTTGCGAGAATGAACAAAAGTGTCTTTAAAAACATGAATTCTGTACACTCTAGCATGGGTGTATGGGGTTCATGTTTTTTTTGTAACCAAAAAATAAAAAAAATTTAACTTTTTTTCTAAAAAGTGCAGACAAAATGCCTCTTCACTTCGTCTATATAGGTAAGAGGTGATCATCTTATGAAAAAAAAATGGTGGAAACGTGCAGGTATGCTGCTGGCTCTGCTGCTCATTATATATTTGGGTGTGAAACCGGACATGCTGGTAGGCAAACCGGGAATTAAAGCTGAATCTGCTGTCTTAATGGATATGAACTCCGAACAGGTCTTAATGGATTTTAACGGCTCCCAAGAGATTGCTCCGGCAGGCGTCAGTAAGTTGATGACAGAACTACTTGTGATGGAAGCCGTGATTAATGGAGATATAAGGTGGGACGATCTTGTTAATGTGAGTCTATATGCCAGTTCCGTGGGTGGCAGTCAATTGACCTTGAAACAAGGAGAGCAATTCACCGTTCAGGAGTTGTTCCAGGTCGTAGCTGTCTATTCAGCAAACGATGCAGCGGTTGCTCTTGCCGAACATATTAGTGGTACAGAGCAGAATTTTGTTCAGCAGATGAATCAGAAAGCAACTCAGATCGGACTGTCTGAAGATACACAATTCACGAATTCAACGGGCCTCAGTGAAAAGTTGCTTGGTCCTAACCGTCCGATGGAAATACAAGGGCAGACCTTAATGACGGCTATCGATGCATGCAAGCTTGCACGATATCTGCTGAGTAACCATCCCGAGATCCTAAAAGTTTCTAGCCAAATGCAAGTATCAATGCATCAAAAAGGAATGTACATGAGCAACACGAACTGGATGTTGTCCTCCATTGGTGGGCCGTATGCTTACGATGGGAATGACGGATTGAAGACCGGGTATGATGAAGATTCAGGATATCATTTTGTTGGGACAGCTGAACGTGATGGCAAAAGACTGATTTCAGTTGTATTTGGAACAGACACTCGTGAGGGACGTTTTATCGAGACTCGTAAGCTGCTCAATTATGGGTTTTCCGGTTCAAAATAACAGGGTGAACATGGACGTCATCAAGGAGATTCTTCTCGCTGTTAACTTATGGTTAATCATGGTAAAATGACTTACGTATAATTCCATATTATTCTGTAATTCACTTTAAAGGGGGAAATTCTTTGAACGCAATTAGCAAAAAGGTATACGCTCTCACGCTTACCATGGCTATGTCTATTGCTCTGATTCAACCAGCCGTACAGGCGGCAGAAGACGTAAAACCTACAGCTGCTGTATCGGAAGCCATTGCTTCCAAGGCGACAGAGACACTACAGCAACTAGGATACATAGATGAAATCACTGAGTTAACGACTCCGATCACTCGTGCGGAGGCAGCGATCATTCTGCAACGTGTACTTCAATTGGATACGCCTACGTCACTTACAGGTTTTGCAGATGTCTTGCCCGAGAACGAAGCTGCGCCTGCGATCTACGCCCTGAAGCAAGGTGGACTCATTCAAGGGAAAGCCAAGGGCTATGCTCCGGATGCTCCACTTACACGTGCACAGATGGCATCGTTGTTCACACGTGCATTCGAACTGAAGGATAATGGAATCCAGGTAGTATACAGTGATGCCGATCAGATTCCAGCTGTGCATGCAAATGACGCTGCACGGGTTAAACAGCATTTTATTATCGAAGGTAGCGCATTTAATGCCAAACAATCGGTGACTCATGGTGAATTCGCAGATGCGCTGTATCTCGCACTCGGGCTGGATGTGAAGTCAGAGGGCCTTACACCGCTGGAGGACTTTTTCAAACAGCCTGCTCAGGCAGGGTTCCAGATGTCACCGGACGGTAAACACCTCGCACACCTGGAGCCGTGGAATAACCGCATGAATATCGTAGTTACCGCAACCGGTCAGGATAAACCTGTACGCATTACGAACGAAACAGAACGCAATATCGCAGGATTTGCGTGGGCAACCAATGACAAGTTGCTCTATGTACAAGATAAGGCGGGGGATGAAAATTACCATATATATGTCACGGATATCGATGGTAAGAACAGCAAGGATCTGACGCTGTATCCTAACACAAGAGCCATCTTGGTAGATCCACTTGAGAATATTCCGGATGAAATTCTGGTAGGCATGAATAAGCGTGATCCGCGAATCTTTGATGTGTACCGTATTAACATTAAGACGGGAGAAGCTGTACTTGCGGCAGAGAACCCAGGCAATATTACGGGCTGGCTAACTGACCATGAGGGAAAAATTCGTGTGGCTGTGTCCAGTGATGGTAATGTGTCTTCGTTACTGTATCGGGAGTCAGAGGATCAGAAGTTCGAGCCACTACTGACGACGAAACTCGGGGAAACCTTTGCTCCAGTGATGTTCACGTATGACAACAAAAATATCTATGCGGTCTCCAACTTGGAGCGGGACAAAACGGCGATTGTAGAGTACAGTCCAAGCAGCAAGAAGGTAACCAAAACAATCTATGAAAATAAAGATGTGGATGTAAGCAGCTTTATCCCTTCCAAAGATAAGGGGACCATTCTCGCTGCAGTATATGAGACAGATAAAGTGAATTATGAATTCTTCGATCAAGAGTTCAGAACGTTAATGCAGGATATCAAAGCGAAAGTGCCAGGTAAGGAAGTTAGTATCAGTAGCATAAGCGAGGAAGGCCAGGTACTGTTTGTAGCCTATAACGACAAAACGATGGGCACGTATTATTTCTATGATTCCAAAGCAGGCAAACTCGATAAACTGGCTGATGCCGCACCTTGGATTGATGAGAGCAAAATGTCGGATATGAAGCCTATTACGTATAAGTCACGTGATGGTCTGACTCTTCATGGTTACCTGACACTGCCTCAAGGAGCGGAAGCTTCCAACTTGCCACTGGTTGTTGTTCCACATGGTGGTCCCTGGGCTCGTGATTCATGGGGCTTCAATCCTGAGATTCAATTCCTTGCAAGCCGTGGCTATGCCGTACTACAGGTGAATTTCCGCGGTTCCACGGGATACGGCAAAGAATTCCTGGATGCAGGTAATAAAGAGTGGGGCAAAGCCATGCAGAATGACCTCACAGACGGCGTGAACTGGCTGGTTGAAGAGGGAACGGTTGATCCGAAGCGCGTAGCGATCTATGGTGGATCCTACGGCGGATATGCTGCTCTAGCGGGACTGGCATTCACACCGGATGTCTACGCTGCAGGAATTAGCTATGTGGGTCCTTCCAATATCTTCACCCTTTTGGACTCACTGCCACCTTACTGGGAGTCGGAGCGCAGCCTGTTCTATGAACGTGTAGGGGATCCCGAGAAAGATAAAGAATTGTTAACGGCGATTTCACCACTATTCCACATCGATCAGATGAAGGCCCCATTATTCGTGGTTCAGGGCGCTAATGATCCACGTGTCAAACAAGCCGAGTCCGATCAGATCGTCGAAGCATTACGCAAACGCGGAGTCGATGTACCGTATATGTTAAAGACCAATGAAGGTCATGGCTTCGCGAACGTCGAGAATCAGCTTGATCTGTACCGTGCGATTGAGAAATTCCTGAATCGTCATCTGATGCAGCCATAGTACGTTAGACATAAGGACTGTCCCGCAGGTTTTCCCGAACCTGCGGGCAGCTTTATTTTATCGGATCAGAGGGAAATTGAACCAGACAACCATATTATTAAATTGACATATGGATTTCTTTTGTTTTAAAATGACCAATGAGTCATTATTGTTCGATTCGGCTTAATATATATGTACCAAACCTACTGTACGATACTGAATTTAAGATCTAATCGGGAGGTAACATGTGATGCAAAAACAAATGAAATGGCCGTTGATCCTGTTTGCCATAGGGGTATTCATGGCAGCGCTGGATAACGGGATCATCACCTCTTCACTGACCACCTTAAATGCATCGTTTGGTGTGTCGCCAACATGGGGGGCGTGGACAATTACGCTCTACACGCTTGGGCTTGCGGTGAGTGTTCCTATTGCAGGCAAGCTATCAGACCGTTATGGTCGCAAGAAACTGTTTTTGATCGAAGTGGCGTTGTTCGGGATCGGGTCGCTGCTGGTCGCGCTAAGCACATCGTTTACCTTCTTCCTGATTGCTCGTGTCATTCAAGCTTTGGGCGGCGGGGGGATATTTATCATAGCCAGCTCATACGTACTAAGCAAGTTCCCGGCGGAGCGTCAAGGTACAGCCTTGGGTCTGCTCGGAGGCATGAATGGTGTTGCCGCCATTTTGGGGCCCAATGTCGGTGCTTTTATACTGGACATTACGGGCAACTGGCATTGGTTATTCCTGATCAACGTGCCTATCGCCATTCTGCTATTCATTGCAGGTATTCGATTTATTCATGAAGAGCAGGAATTGAATCGTGCAGCAGTGGACTGGAGCGGTATCGCTGTCTTGACGTTAGGTGTACTCAGTTTAATGTTTAGCTTCAGCAATCTGGACGGTGTGAACATGCTTCAAAGCCTGGGATCACCGATGTTCTATGGCTTCTTCTTGGCAGGTGTGATCATTCTGGTGCTCTTTTACTTTATGGAAAAAAGACTGGAAGGATCTGAACGTGAACCTGTTGTATCGACGCAACTTCTGGGCATCGCGTCCTTTCGCTGGACGCTTCTAATTGCCTTTTTCTCCGGAGCTATTCTTGCTTCGGTGATCTTTATTCCAGGTTTTGTTGAGCAATATCTCGGCGTATCCAATACAGCTTCCGGGTACTGGTTTACTCCGCTCGCGCTGGCATCCGGTATCGGGGCTGGTGGTGGCGGCTACCTCGTTGACCGCAAAGGACCGATCTGGACATTATCCGTTGCAGGCCTGTTATCTGCGATTGGATTCCTGCTGTTCCCACTATGGGTGGAGCATATCTGGCAATTTGTTATTGCAAGTACGCTCGTAGGTATCGGCTTCGGCATGATGCTCGGTGCGCCAGTAAACGTACTTGTCACGGAACAGGCGGGAGAGAACAACAAAGGCATCGCGGTAGCGACCAGTTCGTTATTCCGCCAGATGGCTATGGCTATTGCGCCTACCATTTTTGCCGGATTCCTGGCACGTTCTTTTACTAATCTGGGATCCAACATTCAGACAGGGTTCGCTGATAAAGGGATTCAGGTGCCGCCCGAGATGCTGGAGCAATATGCGTCGGGCGGATCATCCGGAAGTGATGTATCCAGTCTGACAGAGGGCCTGTCCCAAATTCCTGATGAAGGTATCCGTGATGTGTTGCTCCAGGCAGTGCATCAAACGACAGGTCAGGGTTACAATGGACTTTTCTGGTCTGCGGTCGTATTCAGTGTGCTTACGCTGGTGGCTGCGCTTATAACGGGACGTCTGCGTCAAAAAGAGAAGATCCTTGATGTGGAAAGTGTATCCACGAAATGATTTGATGCGTGTGGAAATCAAGAGAACAGTGTACCTTTTGTAACTAAAAAAGGAGTCACTGTTCTTTTCACTTTAACCGGATTGTAACTTTTCATCTTCCCGCAATGATTACAATAGAACGAGCGTAAGCGGTGTCTTAATTCCAGAGAGAGAAAACTTCAGAGAACACCGAGTCACAAGTCATCCCAGGCGTTTAATTGGTATTATGGATTATCATTTTGATAGTGAAGAAGGAATTAATGGATGAAAAGCAGAACTAAAGATAAGAAGAAGAAAAGAAGAAAAGGCCTATATATAACGCTCGTTTCGCTTGTTGTTTTGTTGATTGGGGGTTATTTGTTCCGTCAACAGCTGGCTGTAGCGGCATTTGATCTGTTTCTCGCCGGTTCGGTAGAAGATCAGTTATCCCGCTCTTATGTACCGCAGGAAGGCAACAATACGCCTGATCCAACGGTATATCGCAAGGAACCTTTCTCTGTATTACTACTGGGTTCGGACAAACGCGCCTATGAGAAGACGCGTGGACGTTCCGATACCGTCATCTATGCTGTAGTTCGTCCCAAGGAATCCCGTGTGCTTCTGGTATCCATTCCACGTGACACGTATGTGCAGATTGTGGGACGGGATGCGAACAAAGACGGCGAAGATGATTATGATAAGCTGGCGCATGCCTATGCTTTCGGTGGAGAGAATATGTCCATCAATACGGTGGAGAAATTTCTTGATGCCGATGTAGGATACTATGCAACGATCAACTTCGACGGGATCAAAAAAGTGGTTGATGCGCTTGGTGGTGTGAAACTGCCGATTGATGAGGACATTGTAAACAAAGATCCGAATCATGTGCAATTCACGATTGAAGGTGGCAAGCCGATTTATGACGGGCAGGAAGCACTGTATTATGTAAGATACCGTGAAGATAGCGATTTTAATCGTACCAAACGGCAGCAGATTTTCCTGAACGCAATGGCGAATGAAATGTTGAATTTGAACCAAATTGCCAAAATCCCGGAACTGATTCAGATCATGGGAGACAGCTTCCAGACGGATATGCGAGCTTCTTTCATTATTGATCTGGCCAAACAGGTGCTTACTCAGGAGAAACCGCAGATTTCAAGCTTCACCATTCTGGGTGAGGGGATGAAAAAAGACGGTATCTATTATGGTCAGGCTGACGAGAAAGATGTCCAATATGCCAAAGAGCTGATTAACAACTGGATGGATCAATCGACCCCAGCCGGTGAAGTAATGATCCCTGACCGGCAAATGATTGAATAACCAACTCCATACCAATGGTTTGTTGTAGACCATAATCAGCAGTACGTTTATTTGCGGGCTGCTGTTTTTTTCTTTGTAGAGGTTGTTTTGGAACATCATCCGTTCTGATCCGTATAATATAAGTTGAGCGAGATAAGTTGAACGAAGAAATTCACAAGGAGGATACGTAAGGGTATGAACATTGCATTTTTTTTGCTGCCCAAACAAGAGGTTACGTGCGTGACGTCGGATTCTACGCTGCGGCAAACGTTGGAACGGATGGAATATCATCGGTTTACGGCGGTGCCCATTTTGAATAAGGAAGGCAAATATATTGGTACGGTTACCGAAGGCGACTTACTGTGGTATATGAAGAATGCCGAGGGAAAGATTTCATTTGAAAACGCTTCAAAATTCTTGCTCAAAGACGTTCCGCTTCGCCTGGATATTAAGCCCGTATCCATTGACGCCAATATGGAAGACCTGATTAACTTGGCCAAAGTTCAGAACTTTGTTCCTGTGGTCGATGATATGGAGCGTTTCATTGGTATTGTCAGACGGAGTCAGATTATTGAGTACTGCGAGGGTATTGTGGCCAAAGAATCGATTAAAGCCAAGTAAGCCCTAACGAATTTAAACATTATTGTGACAGCAGGGATAATCACAGCCGTCCGGTATCATGTTAAACTTAAGAAGTCCTTTACCAAGGGTGTATTCGAAGTTTTATACAAATATATATGTGGATTGGATGTACGGAGGACTCCGCATAAGTACCTGAGATCAGTTTTGGAGAACTTCTCCGCTTTTTGGGGTAATTTTGCGGGCCCTCTTTTTATGTTATAATCGAGAATAAAGCTTTTTCGGGGGAGAGTGACTTTCGCCAATATGCCTAAAGAACTGGATGTAGCCAAACGCGCTAAAGTGATTGAATGGCTTAAAACCGAAGTACTTGATCAGGTATCCCGATTATTCAAGGCGTTATGGGAAGGCAGTACAACTCGAATCGGGGATAGTCTTGCCAGTTTAATCATGAGTAGTTACATATTGGGCCGCAGGCTCGGTATTCCTTTCAAGGATCTGGATGCACTGCTTGTGGAGAAGTTGAAAAAGCATAAACAGGAAGGTCACCAGCTTGAAGACTGGTACCAGGATATTTCCGCGCTAGAAGATCATATGCGTAAGAGGTGAATTTGTTGAAATTTAGCTTTAAATCAGCTGTTTGGAGCGCAGTCTATCTGCTCCTGCTACTTTCGCTGTTAACTCCTTTATCGGTACTTGCCATATTTTTTATGATGATTCCGGGAGTTATTTTGTATGCTTCATTATCTTTAAAGTCATTTATATGGCATCTCGTGCCCGTGGCCGTTATTTTGGTCATATTCCATCCTATTTATCTGTTACTATTGCTCATCTTTACCCTGCCTGCGATCGTTATGGGTCACGCGTATAAAAAACGGAAGTCAGCCCTGTTCACGCTTATGGCGGGGAGTGGCGCGATGCTGGCAGAATACTTGTTGTTGCTCTTGGTCGGCAGTGTCATTTTCCAATTCGACCTGTCCAGCTATATTGAAGATGTGGTCAGACTGACCATCGAACCGTTAACGAATACATCCAACCAGATGATCAACGGGTTCGCATGGACGCCTGAGATGACAGCGGATGTGGCCAAACAAACGCAGCTTATGATTCCTTTTGCACTGGTTGTGACATCGATGGTAATGGCCTTTATCACACACGTCATTGCTCGTCCGATCCTGAATGTTATGGGTGTAGCTGTATCGAAGCTTCCACCAGCGAGAGAGTGGCGTATGCCGCGTGCACTGATCTGGTATTATTTCCTCGCACTGTTGATTGAGGTCATCTCCAGACAGAGTGATGGAACATACTGGACCATGATTGCCATGAATCTATCGCCTTTAATTAATCTGGGCTTCATGATTCAAGCGATCGGTTTCTTCTTCTTTCTCTCACATACAAAGAAATGGAATCCGGTTATACCGTATTTCCTTGCGGTTGCGGTCTTCTTCATTGGTCCGCTTCGGATTATCGGAATTATCGATCTGGCGTTCCCGCTTCGTGAGGCAATATCGAAATCAAAACGATAGGGTGATGAGTCATGCCTAAATTTCTGAAGAAACGCTGGCACGGCTACTATACCGTATGGGCGTTCATACTGCTGCTGTTGCTCGTTATGTTCGTTACCATCTATAACTGGACGCTTGGTTTGATTAGTCTGATACTGGCCTCGGCGCTGGGAATCGTCATGATTAAGGCGGAACTCGCGTTCCGCCGTGAGCTTAACGACTACATTAATGGCCTGTCCATTCGGATCAAACGGATGGAGGGGGAAGCGGTCAGCATGCTTCCATTCGGAATTGTGCTGTACAGCGAAGATCGTACGGTAGAGTGGCATAACCGCTTTGTCGCGGAGATGTTTCAGGAGAAGACATTAGTAGGCAATCCGCTACCTAATTTATTTCCCAAACTTCCTCAACCTAAAGAGAAGAAGGATGGGACCAAGGAACATTCATCCAAGGAGTTTCATGATGAATTCCAGTTGGATGATCGGCATTATGGAGTTATTCATAACCCGCAGGAGCGGTATGTATATGTATACGAGATTACGGAGCTAGCCATTCTTCGTGATAAATATGAAAATGAACGCCTTGCATTGGGTATTCTCGTTCTGGATAATCTGGACGAGGCTGCCCAGGGCATGGACGACCAGCAGCGTACAGCGCTGATTGCCCGTGTGACTAGCGAGATTACGTCATGGGCCAAGCAGTACGAAGTGTACCTGCGCAGGCTGTCTTCTGACCGTTATCTGTTGATGCTGAATCATAAGTCTTTGCAGGAACTGGAGCAGAGCCGATTTGTCATTTTGGATGAAGTTCGGGAGATGACTGCTGACCTCAAAGTGCCAATGACACTCAGTGTAGGACTGGCGTTTGGTTCGGATAGCATCAGCGAGATGGGAGAACTGGCGCAGTCCAGTCTGGACATGGCACTTGGACGCGGTGGCGACCAGGCCGCTGTGAAATCGGGGCAACGGCTGTCTTTCTATGGCGGCAAGTCCAACGCAGTGGAAAAACGGACACGGGTAAGAGCGCGCGTTATTGCGCACGCGCTGCGTGATCTGATGCAGGAGAGCGATCGGGTGCTCATTATGGGGCACAAAATCCCGGATATGGACGCAATCGGTGCATCCATCGGGGTATGGAAAGCGGCGAGTCTGTACAATGTGGAAGCACGAATTGTGCTGGATGGAATTAATCCATCGATTGAACGCATGATGGAGCAAGTGAACAAGGACGAGAAGTTGTCCAAGGCATTTGTATCACCGGAACAAGCAACTCAGATGATGACAGAGCACACACTGCTGGTTGTGGTGGATACACATAAGGCCTCCATGACAATGGAGCCGAAACTGGTGCAGTCTGCAACCCGTGTTGTAGTTGTGGATCATCATCGTCGGGGTGAGGAGTTCATTAATGATGCTGTGTTGATCTATCTGGAGCCTTACGCGTCCTCAGCTGCGGAACTGGTAACGGAGCTCTTGCAATACATCCATGACAAGGTGCAATTCACTCCGCTCGAAGCTACGGCTCTACTTGCAGGGATTACGATGGATACAAAGCACTTTGCATTGCACACCGGGTCCAGAACGTTCGAAGCGGCAGGCTTCCTGCGTCGTAGCGGTGCGGATACCATTATGGTCCAGCGGTTGATGAAAGAGGATCTGTCAGAATATATTGCTAAGGCAGAAATCATAAAGCATGCTAAAATGGTATATGGAAACATTGCGCTGGCGGTCACGGACCCTGGCAGCAAGATTTCACAGATGATGATCGCCCAGGTGGCGGACACATTGCTGAACATGACTGACGTGGTCGCTTCATTTGTTATAAGCGAGCGTCCAGATGGACTGATTGGCATCAGTGCGAGATCGCTGGGGCGCATGAATGTTCAGGTTGTCATGGAACGACTGGGCGGTGGCGGACATTTGACGAATGCTGCCGTGCAGCTTGAAGGAACGCTTGGAGAGGCGGAAAAACGGCTGACGAACGTACTGGCTGAAATCGAAAAGGAAGAGGGGCTGTTCGAATGAAAGTCATTTTTATAAAAGATATGAAGGGTCAAGGCAAGAAGGGGCAAGTGAAAGAAGTATCTGAGGGCTATGCACAGAACTTCCTACTGCCACGGGGAATCGCACGTCCAGCAACGGATGGCAACATGAAGACACTGGATAACCAGAAGGCTGCTGAAGAAAGAATCAAACAGGAAGAAAAAGCAGAAGCGGAAGCACTCGCGAAGAAGCTGGAAGCAGAAGTGACTGAACTGAAAGCCAAGTCCGGCGAAGGTGGTCGTCTGTTCGGTGCAATTACCAGCAAACAAATCGCAGAAGCTTTGTCTAAAAAGGGTCTGAAAGTAGACAAACGCAAAATTGAGCTGGACGAGCCTATTCGTACACTCGGCGTAACACAAGTAACTATCAAGGTTCACCCTGAAGTGAAGGCAACCTTGAAGGTACAGGTAACGGAAGAGTAAGATGGGCGGCGAAATGTTATTCGACCGGATTCCCCCGCAGAACCTGGAAGCCGAACAGGCCGTGCTGGGTGCAATCCTGTTGCAGGGTGAAGCCCTGATTACAGCAATGGAACGGGTGCAAACCGAGGATTTCTATGATAAGCCCCATCAATTAATTTTCGAAGCGATGATTCAGCTTGGTGAGGGAAATCAACCGATTGACCTCGTGACACTGACTTCGCTTCTGAAGGATAAAGGCGAGCTGGAGGATATCGGCGGCGTTAGTTATCTGGCTAAGCTGGCCCATGGTGTACCCACAGCCGCGAACGTAGACTATTACGCTCAGATTATCGAAGAGAAATCGATGCTGCGTCGCCTGATTCGTACGGCAACACAGATCGTGAGTGAAGGATATACAGGCGGCGAAGATGTTGCAGCTATGCTCGGAGAAGCTGAGCGTCGCATTCTGGAGATTTCCAACCGTCGCTCCAGTAGTGGTTTTATAGCCATTCAGGACGTACTGATGGAAGTGTTCGATCGAGTGGAAACCCTACATCAGAATAAGGGAACAACGACAGGAATCCCGTCCGGATTTATCGATCTGGACAAAATGACTGCCGGATTCCAGCGCAGTGACTTGATCATTGTAGCAGCCCGTCCTTCCGTAGGTAAGACGGCCTTCGCCCTGAATATCGCTCAGAATGTGGCCATTCGGGCACAGGAGACGGTAGCCATCTTCAGTCTGGAGATGTCAGCTGCCCAGCTGGTGCAACGTATGATCTGTGCGGAAGCCAACCTGGATGCGAGTGTTATGCGTATGGGTGACTTCAAAGGTGATGAAGACTGGCAGAAGCTGACGATGGGTATTGCAGCTTTGTCGGAAGCCAACATCTTTATTGATGATACGCCAGGCATTACTGTAGCAGATATTCGTGCCAAATGCCGACGCCTTAAGAAAGAGAAGGGCCTTGGCATGATCCTGATCGACTATCTTCAATTGATTAGTGGACGTGGTAAAGCAGGGGAGAACCGTCAACAAGAGGTATCCGAGATTTCCCGTACACTGAAACAAATTGGCCGGGAACTTGAAGTTCCGGTTATTGCCTTGTCCCAGCTGAGTCGGGGTGTAGAGCAACGTCAGGATAAACGTCCGATGATGAGTGACTTGCGGGAATCGGGTTCGATCGAGCAAGATGCCGACATCGTAGCGTTCCTGTACCGGGATGACTACTACAACCAGGAGACCGAGAAGAAAAATATTATCGAGATTATTATCGCCAAACAGCGTAATGGTCCGGTAGGTACGGTGGAACTGGTCTTCCTGAAAAACTTTAATAAATTCGTCAATTACGAGAGGGCGCACAATGACGCCTTCGCGATGTAACGGACAGGCGCTGACTGCTTCCATCAGGAAGCAAATCCGTCTGTCCCGAACATCAACCATTAGCGTAACTGGACTCAAACATGTGTTATAAATACCAGATATAGATTCGCATTGAAATGGTATCCTTGAACCGGTGATAGCAGTCAAGCAAGCTTGGACTGAAGTCTCCGGTTTTTTTTGTCGAAATATTAGGTCAATTCCGAACATTACGGTTGTACTATATCTAATTGTTCGCCATTTGATTTGACTTTGAAAAAGGGTACTGGTACACTAATACTGCTGCGTTAAAGCAGCGCAAACCTTCCCTTGAATGTAACGGAAGGAGATTTTTACTGTCCGTTAGCACGCTTCTCAGTCGGTTTATTGCGTAACATGCCTGCCGGGATAGAGGACGGACAGACCAATACAAAGGTGCGCAAGGCACCCACGGAGGAATGTTAACTATGTCAACGGTAGTTGTAGTGGGAACGCAATGGGGAGACGAAGGTAAAGGTAAAATCACGGATTATTTGGCGGAGAGCGCTGATGTGGTGGCTCGTTATCAAGGTGGTAACAATGCGGGTCATACGATTCTGATTGATAACAAAAAATATAAACTGACGATGATTCCATCAGGGATTTTCTATACGGATAAAGCGTGTGTCATTGGTAACGGAATGGTTATCAACCCGAAGGCACTCATCGAAGAAATTAACTATATTCACGACAATGATTTCACAACGAAGAACCTGTCCATCAGTGAGCGCGCACATATCATCTTGCCATATCACATGGTACTGGATGCGCTCGAAGAAGAGAGCAAAGGCCCGAACAAAATCGGTACGACTGGCAAGGGTATTGGCCCATGTTATATGGACAAATCAGCTCGTATTGGTATTCGGATGGTTGACCTGCTGGATGCTGAAGAGTTCGAACTGAAATTGCGTCATCTGGTCAAAGAAAAGAACCGCATGATCGAGCAAGTTTACGGTGGCCAGCCTGTTGATGTCGAAGAGATTCTGACAGATTATCTGGGATATGCAGAAATTCTGCGCCCTTACGTACGTGATACATCCGTTGTTCTGAACGAATATATCGATGAGGACAAAAAAGTATTGTTTGAAGGCGCACAAGGCGTTATGTTGGATCTTGATCAAGGAACTTATCCATTTGTTACATCATCCAATCCGTCCGCAGGTGGCGTATGTATCGGTTCTGGCGTAGGCCCAGCTCGTATCCAGCAAGTGATTGGTGTAGCGAAAGCCTACACAACCCGTGTAGGAGATGGCCCATTCCCTACGGAATTGCATGATGCCATCGGCGACCAAATCCGCGAGACTGGACATGAGTACGGTACTGTAACTGGACGTCCACGTCGTGTGGGTTGGTTCGATAGTGTTGTCGTTCGTCACGCGCGTCGTGTCAGCGGAATTACAGGTCTGTCCCTGAACTCTCTGGACGTAATGACAGGTCTGGAAACCGTAAAAATCTGCACAGGATACAAATTCCGCGGCGAGATCATCACACACTATCCGGCAAGCCTCAAAATGCTGGCTGAATGTGAAGCGGTATACGAAGAGCTGCCAGGCTGGAGCGAAGATATCACTGGAGCGAAGAAACTTGAAGACCTGCCAGTGAACACACAGAATTATGTAAAACGCGTATCCGAACTGACAGGCATTCCAATTGCCATCTTCTCTGTTGGTCGTAACCGTGAGCAAACGAATCAAGTTCTTCCAATCTACGAATAATTCAACACATAGAGAGATCATATTTCTTGGATTATAAAATAGGATAGACTGCCCACTCAGGCAGGTAGAGCCTCCAGTTGTTGCTTTTATAGCAATGACTGGAGGCTTTTTGTATGTTTTTCGGATATAATCTCGAGATTTCCGTCAATACTGGTTAACAGTAGAGTCACAGACCCCGACAAGCGCATGCTAGACGGGTGGGATAATCGGAGGGAGAGAACGGAATGAAGTTGCTTGTGTGGTTTGTCAAAATCGTGCTAACGGTGTTGCTGGTCAGTTCACTGACACTACTCACGACCGGATTAATTGTACAGTCATATGCGAAATCGCTACTCGCGAGTTTCAATATTCAGTGGGAAGGTCAACCCATGGGATTAACCACTATGTTTCAGGGTGCCTTGGGTGGTAAAACCAGTGAGGGTAACAAGCCGGGAAATGGAACGATAGATCAGCCTGCAGGGACAGAAGAAGAACGTGTTCCGGAAGATGCCGTTTCGGTGATGGGCAACGGTTCGGAGAGCGATAAATCTGGCGTAGATGCAGGCAACAGTTCGTCCCAGGGGGGCGGATCAGGCGAGGGCGCAGGAGAAGGCTCAGGTACAGATTCGGATGGAGGATCGAACTCAGGCGCGAGTGCAGGCAGTGGGACGGATACAGGCACGGGGAATGATTCAGGAACAGCAGAGGGTAATGGCTCAGCTTCAGAAAACGGAACCGGTGCGGCCAGCGGTGATGCTTCTTCGGGCAATGATGCCATTGTAGTATCACCAGATGACATCACAGGAGCGAAGGATAAGCTGCCCGTAGAGGAGAAAGAAAAGATCTTCAGCCTGCTCATGAACAAACTGCCGCAGAAAGAAATGCAACAGATCTCAGGTGCCATGGAAGGTGGCCTAACGGAACAGGAACTGCGTGAGATTGAACAGGTAATCTCGAAGTATCTGACCAGTGAAGAGTACGATAACCTGATGGAAGTACTGCAAACAGAGTAAGATAGGAAGGTAAAGCAGGCGTGCTCATAGACGGGTATCGCCTGATTCATATTGTAATGGACTTGTAGACATGAAATGAAATCGAGTCTAAGATAAACCACGAATATTAGTTTACGTAATCCCTTATCAGAGTTGATCTGGTAGGGGATTTTATTTGTATTTTTATGAAAAATATAGCATATTTCACTGAGTCTTAGAACCTAGTCTTAAATTGCGAGTAAAGTACATAGTACAGCCGATGTTGAGGCATAATGGGTGATGGACCAGCCGCCCCATCGTATGGATAATTCAGGGAAACCACGCGGGGCGTGGCTTTGCGGTGTGACGTGTAGAGTTGAAAAGAGTGTAAAACCTGTGTTAAAGTATACGGGTGTGATAAAAGGTTAAAATTTTGACACTTTTACGAGCGCAGCTAAAGTCCTGATTTTGCGGACACCCAATACAAGTATCAACGAGCATGGGACAGACACGATGGGTGATGTCTTGACAGAAATGCGAACTGAGAAGTGCTGAAAAGGAGAGAATCATGAAAGGTTTCAGAGGCATACGCCAACCGGGCAAAGACCGGGTACACGAACAATCCGGAGAACACCGGACGGCCGAAGACAAAAACAACATGAGCATGTCCACCTTCAGTGTGAATAAGAAGCGCGTTCTGGCCTCGCGCAAATGGATCATTACAGCAGCATGTGGTGTGTTCATCGCAGCATCGATCGGATTCGCAGGCAAACAATATGTTACTGCAAACACCGTCCCGTACTATAAAGTAATGGTCAAAGGTAGCGAGATTGGTACCATTGCAGATGAAGCACAACTACAACAACTGTTTACAGACAAAACTGAGGAATATCAACATAAATATCCGGATGCAGAGATGGTACTGAACACGGATGGCATCACGACCGAAACGGTAAAAGCATACAAACCTGAAGTAAACAGTGATGAAACGCTGGATAAACTGGGCGACATGCTGACAGCTTACGCCAAGGGTGTGGAGCTTAAGGTAGACGGTGAAGTCATTGGCATTGTGAAAGATCAGGCAACAGCGGATGCAATACTGGAACAAGTGCAAAGCAAATACATATCGGCATCGGCTGTGCGAAGTTCGCTGAAGACGAAGTCGGTATCGGCTAATTCCTCGAAGAAAGACGAGGGACCGAGCACAACCCTGAAGTCGGTAGGCATCAAGGAAGATGTAGCGACGGATGTGGTGAAGGCTGATCCAAACAAAATATGGGATGTGTCCGAGGCGGTTAAAGCATTAACCGTTGGTAAAGACGCGCCTGTAACTTATGTGGTTCATGAAGGAGATACGATCTCTTCGATCGCTGCCAAATATGAAATTACACAAAGTGAGATTCGCAAAAATAATCCGGGCATCAAGGAAACGTCACTCCAAATTGGAGACGAACTGACCCTGACCGTACCTAAGCCAGCTGTTACCGTTAAATCGGTTGAACAAGTGGTAGAACAGATTGAGATTAAACCGCAAGTAGAGGTTCGAAAAAGTGCCGAACTGAAAGCAGGAATAACGAAAGTCGTGCGTCCTGGACAAAGCGGATTGAAAAGCATGCAATACCGTATAACAAAGGAAAATGGTGAAGTTGTTCAAGAGGAATGGCTTGGCCAGGAAGTGATCAAAGCCGCCGTAACTGAAGTCGTTCTAAGTGGAACAAAAGTCGTTGGTGAGGGCACGGGTGAATTTGCTTGGCCTGTATCGAATGCAACGATGAGCAGCAGCTTCGGACAACGTTGGGGTCGCCAGCACAAAGGTGTGGATCTGGTAGGTAACCGGGATGTGAAATCCGCCGATGAGGGCGTGGTTACTTTTGCAGGACAGAAGAGTGGTTATGGCAATGTCATTATTATTAACCATCGTAATGGATACGAAACATTGTATGGTCATCTGGATAGTATCGGTGTGAAGGTTGGACAAGTGGTTGAAAAAGGGGAGAGCATCGGCGTTATGGGTAATACAGGACGCTCGACCGGGACACATCTGCACTTCGAGATCCTGAAGAACGGCACAGCGGAGAATCCGATGACGTATTTGAACTAATATAAGCTAAAGGAGAGCAAGGTTGGCTATGATGCCGGCCTTGTTTTTTGCTGCTGTAAAATATTTTCAGATGTAAGGCCTTCCAAGCACCGGATCGGGATGTGACGGTGGTTCAGGTATGTTAAACTATAGAGTATAAACAACAAACTAGAGAAACCAATCAAGCAGGCTTGGTACAAGCTAAACATAGAAGAGAGAGATAGACGCTAACGCGGATTAAGCAGGATATAGGGGTGAACTTAGCCGATGCAAGGGAAGATTTTGGTGGTGGACGATGAACAGCCCATCGCGGACATTCTGAAGTTTAATTTGGAAAAAGAGGGGTACGAGGTCATCTGTGCATTTGATGGCATTCGTGCAGTTGAATTGGCGTTATCCGAGAAACCGGATCTGATGCTGCTGGATCTGATGCTCCCGGGCAAGGACGGTATGGATGTCTGTCGTGAGGTGCGCGCTCATCTGGAGATGCCGATCATCATGCTTACCGCCAAAGATGGCGAGATCGACAAGGTGCTCGGGCTGGAACTGGGTGCGGATGATTATGTAACGAAGCCCTTCAGTACGCGTGAGTTGCTTGCACGGGTGAAGGCACAGATGCGCAGACGGCAAAAACTTGCAATTACGGCAGAAGCGCCGGAAGACGAGGAGAAGCAGGTCATGCGACTGTTTGATCTGGCTTTTGATATGGACATGTACACGGCTTACAAAGGCGGAGAACCTCTCGATCTGACCCACCGTGAATATGAACTTCTCTATTATATGGCGAAGCATTCCGGCAAGGTTATGACACGGGAACATCTACTGCAAGCGGTATGGGGATATGAATATTTCGGCGATGTACGTACCGTGGATGTCACGATCCGTCGTCTGCGTGAGAAGATAGAGGAGAATCCGAGCAAACCGGAAACGATTCTGACACGCCGCGGGCTCGGCTATCTCGTGCGCAGTGCCAAAAGCGTGGGGATATAATGGGCCGATTCGCGCGATTCTCGTTCTTCCGAACGATTCAGGCGAAATTGATTATTATCTATGTACTGCTGATTCTGATTGCGATGCAATTGATCGGCGTTTATTTTGTGAGCGCGATGAAGAACTCGCTGACGAGCAACTTTACGGAAGACTTGCAGGCGCGTGCCGAGATGCTGTCTGTTCTCGTGGGGGAGACGATGGCGGGTGGAGAAGCAGAGGCTGGCGAGGACAAAACGGAAAATCTGCGTGTGCTGGTGAACAACCTGTTCAACATTAACGGTGCCGAGATTCAGGTGCTGGATGCCAGCGGCAAGGTACTCACGACCTCGCTAAGTTCACATTCGGACTATGTGGGGCGCAAAAATACCCAGACCGTCGTCAGCCGTGCGCTGCAAGGCATTCGGGACAATGAGGAATATATCGTGGACGAGGATAATGTTCGCAAAAAGGTCGTCGCCAAGCCGGTGCTGTCCGGCGGCAAAATCATTGGCGCGGTCTACATCGCGGCATCCATGAACGAGTTGTATTCCACGATGGAGGGAATCAACAAAATCTTTATTTCCGGCATTCTGATTGCCTTGGTGTTAACGGCGGTGCTTGGCGTGATTCTGTCGCATACGATCACACAGCCGATTAAGGAAGTGACGCGGAGAGCGACAGCGGTCGCAGAAGGTAACTTTGATCAGCAGACACCTGTATTCGGCACGGATGAGATTGGTCAGCTCAGTCGGGCTTTTAACTATATGACCAGCAGGCTTCGTGATGCACTCTCGCAGAATGAAGAGGAGAAGGAGAAACTGACCTCCATTCTGACCAATATGAGTGATGGTGTGGTAGCCACGGATGAGTACGGTAAAGTCATTCTGGTGAATCGCCGTGCCAGCAGCATTCTGGGCATGCGTCCTGCGGATATCGAAGGAAGACATTTTGCCATATTGCTCGGCATTGATCCGGAGGATGCGGAAGCTCTCGCGAGTGGTTTTACAGGTTCAACGCTGCTGCAGATCGCACCCGCGGGACAAGAAGAGCCTGTGGTCATTCGGATGACGTTCACACCGGTTCATCGGCGTGAGTTGGGTATCACGGGAACCATTGCCGTACTTCAGGATGTCACCGAGCAGGAAGAGCTTGAAGCATCCCGGCGTGAATTCGTGGCCAATGTATCCCATGAGCTGCGGACACCTCTGACCACGATCAAGAGCTACGCTGAAGCACTGGACGACGGTGCGCTGGAAGATCCGCAGCTTGCTGGTCGTTTCGTTGGTGTTATTCAGAACGAGACGGAGCGAATGATCAGGCTGGTTACGGATCTGCTGCATCTCTCGCGGCTTGATTCCAAGGAAGCTTTGCTGCGCAAGCAGCCAACCGATATTCTGGAGATGCTGGAGGAAGTGACGGATCGTTTCTCGTTCCAGATGCATCAGAAGGATATTCAACCTGTGCTGTCTGTAGAGAACGATATTCCAGCTGTTCCGCTGGATCGTGACCAGATCGATCAGGTGCTGGATAATGTCGTGTCCAATGCGCTGAAATATACATTGGAAGGTGGCACCATTACCATTGCGGCCAGACGCAGTGAGGAGCATACACTTGCCATCTCGGTATCGGATACCGGAATGGGTATTCCACAGCGTGATCTGGATCGCATTTTTGAGCGGTTTTATCGGGTGGACAAGGCTCGATCCCGCAGTATGGGAGGCACAGGGCTGGGACTGTCCATTGCCCGGGAAATTGTGAAGGCGCATGATGGTAGCATCTCTCTGGAGTCCGAGGTAGACGTGGGCACGACAGTTACGTTCACGCTGCCGATGCGCGAGGAAGGGGGGGAGCACCGTGAAGGAACGGATTAAATCCCTGGTGCTTGCTACCCTTGTCGCCGCCAGTCTGGTACAGAGTTATTTCCTGATCTATCGTTTGCCCGGAGGCGGGGATTCCATCGTGACGTCAGAGACGAACTATGTGAAGACGGAAAATATGGGTCAGGAACGTAATATTGAAGAATTGATCTTCCCCGATCAGATGATTATTCATCTGGGCGAGGACAAACATACGGTGTTTTACCCTGGGAATACGTTCTATCAGTTGATCTATTCAAGGTTACAGGGGCGAGCGTTCGATGATTTTCAGCGCCGCAGTGTGCAATCGGTGAATTGGGATCAGATTCGCAAGGAGAATTCTGGATTTGAGCTTTCGTTCAAGGAAGGAATCCCCGTAGCATTGTTACAGCGGGTGATGAGACTGGGGACAGATTCCTTGTTCCAAGGGGAGACAATTAACCGAATCTCGATCTATACAGCTAAAAATGAAACGAAGGCCCATGCGCTGTTCCTCAGCGCCAAGGGAGATGTGGTATACGAAGCAACTCAGGCAGACTTGACGGTACAGGACGTTCAGCAGCATGTCGACTTCGGTACGAACTGGACGCCATATACACGGATGGACGGCGGGTATTATATCCCGATGGAAGCTCTGGAGACGATTGAAGCAGATGTGCCGACAGGTCAGTTCACGGTTGAGCAGATGCAACGCAGTCTGTTCTTCGATCCAAGCATGACCCGGAACATACGGGAAAAGGATGGGTCGGAGATCTACACGGACAGTAAACGTAGTCTGCAGGTAAAACAGGAACAACGCTGGATCAGCTACACCGACCCAGCCGCACCGCCTGCGGGACAGATTGATCCCGCGAAGGATGCGCTGTCTGCGGTTGATTTTGTGAATCAGCATGGAGGCTGGAAAGGCAGGTCGCGCATGATGCTAGAGACCGCTGACAGCAAGACACAGCTTGAATTCCAGCAGTACTACGGCAGCTATCCGATTATGGATTCCATGCAGTTCCGCTTCGGCACGATCAGCATGGAGATGCGGCAGGAAACGGTGTCCAGCTACGAACGATCGCTGGAATACCTGAACGAAGGCACAGAGACGAAGAAATCCGTGAAATTACCTGGTGGGGAGAAGCTCCAGGCTCTGATTAAAAAGGTAGCAGGTGAGAATCGCCAGGTGGTGGACGTGTACCCGGCGTATCGTCCTTCTACAATTGAGGATGGGCTGAAGCTGATCCCGGTATGGGTAATCCGCTTTGGAAACGGGGAGGAAACCACCGTATCTTGATAGGTTATAGTCATTGAACTAAAGAGTAGCTGTACTTTATCACTACGCGTGCAGAATAACCTTCCGATCGCTGTTACCCCCAGATTTCTTGAACTCCCTTTAATAAGGGGGAAATCTGTTGGTAAAGGCGAACGCTCCGCTTCTTCAGGTTATTTCTGCCCTCTCCGTTGTCGTATAGCTTTAAGTTCAAAGGCTAGTAAACGGCTAGTTCCGGTGGAAGGGTAGGCAATTTGAGAAAGTATTTCAGCCAGTTAACTGAAGGAGGTGAATGTTTTGGATTGGGGACGGGCGAAAAATGTGTTGATCTATGCCTTTCTGCTGCTCAATCTGGTGCTGGGATACCAGATCTGGATGGATGCGCGGGAGACGGCCGGAGCCAATCTGGACTTCACCTCACTGGCAGATAATACACAGCAGGCGATGGAAGAGAAGGGCATTCAGGTACTGGCTCCGATTCCGAATGAAACGCCGAAGCTGCCAAAGTTGTCTTATGAGTTCATTGAAGAGGACAGGGCTGGCGTTAATATGGAGTTGGAACAGCCTGTAGATAGCAAGTTGATCTTCTCGCAGAGCGAGCTGGAAGATGCAATACAGCGTGAGATTCCACAGATCGGCACGTATCGGCTGGATCAGCTGATGGCCGAGGATGGAGCTTTTGTGCTTCACCCACTGGTGGATGGCAAATGGCCGCTCTTCAATGTGAGTCTGGAGCTATTCTACAGTGACCAGAAAATAACGGGTTACCGTCAGACTCCGGTGCGGATTACGACCGCAGAGGAGAGCGATCAGCAGGTGCTTCCGGCGTCGAAGGCGCTGGGAACGCTGATCGAGAACTTTTTGCCAAATGATGCAATTGTCAAAGATATTCAGCTGGGCTATTACGGCCAGTTGTTCAATTCAGATATACAGGTAGCGATGCCGGCATGGCGGTTCGTGCTGGAAAGTGGCGAAGTATTGTACGTGCAGGGCATCAGTGGGGATGTATTCAGTCCCAAGACAGACAAACCAGGGGAGTAATGCGTTATGGGGATATATTTTACCGTGTTATCCAGCGGTTCGACAGGCAATGCCACGGTCATACAACATGGGGGCACATCACTCATGATTGACGCGGGTCTTAGTGCGAAGCGATTGGATGCACTGTTTCAGGAAAGGGAGATTTCTGGGGCAGAACTGGACGGGATTCTGGTTACACATGAACATTCTGATCACATTAAAGGACTAGGCGCGATGTCTCGGAAATATAATTTACCAATCTATGCGAATCTGAATACGTGGGCGGCACTGGAGAAGTCGGTTGGGGCGATTCCAGAGGAAAACCGGAGGGTATTTGAGACAGGTGAAAAGCATGATTTTGGGTCATTGCGTGTGGAATCCTTTGGGATCTCGCATGATGCGGCTGAGCCGGTAGGTTATACGTTCGATGACGGCAGTGAGAAGCTCTCTGTTGCAACGGATCTTGGGTACATGAGTGACAAGGTCCGCGATGCAATCGCAGATTCTGACGTCCTGGTGCTGGAGGCGAATCATGATGTCGAATTGCTGCGTATGGGGCGTTATCCATGGAACACCAAGCGCCGGATTTTGAGCGACATCGGGCATTTGTCGAACGAAGCAGCAGGCGCAGCGCTTAGTGAACTGATGAACGGACGCATCAAGCGCACGTATCTGGCACATCTTAGCCGAGATCATAATATGATGGACTTGGCGAAAATGTCGGTACGTGACGCGATGGAGAGCCGAGGTTGTTTCTATCGGGATCATGAGTTCAAACTCTGTGATACGTATTACGACCGTCCTACGCCATGGGATAGGGTGGGTGAGCCATAAAGCTGTCGAGTTCGGCGGCTTTGCGCTCGACTTCCTCGCGGGTTAGGATGCCTTTATCGATAAGCAGTTCAATGATGGTACTGAGGGCAAGGGTATTACGATAGTGTTCTTCCTTGAGATCGGCCAGCTTGGCCGCCATATGAACTTCATCCATGGCTGTAAGTGTACGTGTGCGATCCATGTTACATCCTCCTCTATGAAGCTTTGAATTGTCTTTACTATTATTGTAGTCAGGCTGGGTGGAAAACATTCCTCTTTTTGCCGCTAACATTTGTGTGATAAGGCGTGTATGCTGAACCTGTGACTATGCAAGGGTGAAAAAGTTCTTCAAAATGGCCAAAACGGCGCTTAGCGAACCTGATTTTGTGGTGATAGATACTATGGACCTTTATTGTTAAGTGAGTTATAGCGGAAATTTGCGTTAATTTTCATAATTATGCAACTTTTTGAGATTTGTCGGGTTTAGTATATGAGGAGCATTGTGATTTTGGCTGTTTTGCGTGTGAAATGGCATGTCATAGAATGCGAGAGCATGATTGATAGAGTCACTGACAGAATGGAGTGTCCGTTCTGTTGTACATAGACGCTGTATCTCGATTTGATGCCGGGATGCGGCGATATGCAAGACCATTTTATAAAATTGCAAAAAGCATGGGAAACCGTTGGAGTCTTCACGTAACGAAGACGACAGAAGAAACCTGAAGAAACAGAGTGTTCGCCTTTAGGAACAAATTTTCACCTTGGAAGAGGGGATCAAAAAATTTGTGAGTAACAGCGATCGGAAGGTTCGTCTGTTGGCGGAGTGGTGTATGTGAGAACTCCATCGTTGATCCATGCGACAACTTAGGCGGCAGTCAGGGTCTTGATGCGTGACAACGAAGGGGAGAGGATCACGATGGGATTGTTTGGAGACGATTTTTATTCAACCAAAGTATCAAGACGCGCCGAACCTGAACAGAAAGGCAAACTTCAGATTATCCGCCCTGGAGGCCGGGCACGTGGACGTGACCGCTGGAGCAATCCGCGCAGATCGCGTACAGGAATCAGTTCCACAGTGAAAGTAGCGGTGATCAGCTCGGTGATCAGCTCCATCGTGACTGTCACGCTGTTTAGCTTCATCACACAACCCACTTCGTTACCGCTGGCGAATGCTACAGGCAACGGTGGAGGCAGTGCACAGGCCACACAGGCAGCTGATCCATACGACCGGATTATCCAGGCGGCAGCCCATGTTCGTCCTTCCGTGGTGAGCATTGTGAACCATAAAACGGGTAGCAGTCTATCGATGGAAGATTCGGCGCTGGGCTCAGGGGTCATTTTCAAGAAGGAAGATGGCAAGGCTTATATTATGACCAACCACCACGTCGTGGAGGGCGCGAGTGATCTGGAGATTGTGACCGTAGATGGGGAGACACATAAAGCGAAGCTAGTTGGTAAAGACCGTGTAAGTGACATTGCGGTACTATCCGCAGAAGATAAAGGGCTGGGTGCAGTCGCAGAGATCGGTGATTCCAGCAAACTTCAGCGAGGTCAAACGGTGCTGGCGATTGGGAACCCGCTCGGTCTGGGTGGTACGCTGACATCCGGTATTGTCAGTTATACGGATCGTATTCTGCCTGTATCGATTAATCAGGACGGGGTGTACGACTGGGAGCAAAACGTGATCCAGACGGATGCGGCGATTAATGAAGGCAATAGTGGCGGTGCGTTAGTTGATTTGAACGGCAAAGTGGTCGGTATCAACACGATGAAGATCTCGGATACGGGCGTTGAAGGTCTGGGCTTCGCCATTCCGATGAACGAAGTGATGAGAACGGTCGATTCTCTGCTCTTGAACGGCAAAGTATCTCGTCCTTACCTCGGCGTGTATACGGTGGATCTGAGCAACCCTTATGCACCACTGGATGACGAGCAGCGTAAGGATCTGAAGCTGCCATCTCACGTGGACAGCGGTGTGGTTGTGCTGGAGGCATCCGGTCCGGCATCGGAAGCAGGCTTGAAGCTGAATGATGTCATTACGGAATTTGACGGGCAAAAAATCACCTCCACGTTGGATCTGCGGAAATATCTGTACGATGAGAAGAAGATTGGAGATACCATTGAAGTGACCTTCTACCGGGATGGTAAAGCTGAGAAAGTATCGGTGAAGCTGACGGATAAGCCTGAATAAGGAGATTTCAAACGGAGCCTATGCTGTTGTTTGGAGTGTAATAGGGCAATGCTAGAGGAGTGATCAGATATCTGACCACTCTTTTTTAGTTGTTGGTTCAGCAATATGTATAATGTTTGTTTGTATAAGGTGGGGCAGGTCGTAATTACATAAGTCAGGACATCTAAATAACAACACTGGCTGTACTAGGGATTGGACGTGTTCGTTCGACAGTAAATGAGCAGATCAACCATTTTTATCTCCTCATGATCAGTTAGACCCGGAGCCAAAGAAGCAGATACATAAGACTCGGGCTGTGGTAGACTGTTGTCAATATGTTGGAGACGGTCGCTAATACAAATAACATCCGTTTGTCGATCACATTTTTTATTTTAGAATGGAAGGGGTATTTCTAATGAAACGATTGAGGAAAAAGATGCTTGGGGGAACGAGCTTGGCGCTGTCCCTGTTTATGCTATCTGCCTGTGGATCTGAGGTAGCTACAACAGCTACAACAGGAGCATCTGTGGATACAAGTGCTTTACAGGAGAAGATCGCTGGCCTGGAGAAGAAACTGGTGGAACAGGGAGCCAAGAGCAGTGAGCAGGAACAAAAGATCGCAGAGCTTGAGGCCAAGTTGAATGAGCTGAGTACGAATGTGATTGCGATAGGTGAGGCCGGTGGTCAAGCGCCTGCAGCCTCGGGAAACAACGGATCGGCCGGGAAAGGCGATGGGGTGCTGATTACATTTGCCCAGTATGAGAAGCTTGAGGTTGGCATGTCGGTAGAAGATGTCATTGAGATCCTTGGCGGCGAAGGTGAAGCGCTGAGTGAAGCGGAGAATATGGTGGTTTACAACTATAAAGGTACAGCTGGCAATGGCGCCAACGCGGTTATTGCTTTTCAAGGTGGCAAGCTGTTGACGAAAGCTCAGTCGGGATTGAATTAAAGAGTTTGGATTAAGGAGCATTCTTTTCAGGGTACCGTGGAGGTATCTGGAAGGGATGCTTTTTGTGTTTTTTTACGGCGTATGGAGGGGTTTGTTGGAGGTTGGGCACGATAAATTGGGGCTGGGGGTTTCTTTTCGACGGCAGGTGTGATAGAACTGAGAAGTGGCTATCCTGTAATGGGATAAGCGGTTGTGAATCGGGAACATAGCTGGTTACAGAAAGGATGCTTAACGGATGTACGTTGTATGCAAAGAACACGTGGACATTGCCATCGACATGTTTGTCGATGAGTATGAGGACGCTCCAGATATCGTTGATCTGAAGGAGACGGAATTTGCCGACTGGGACCCGCCTGCGAAATGTGCCGAGTGCGAACAGCACGCGGAATTCCTCGTCGTTTAGCGTACTGTAGGACTTAGACGGCTGGAGGCGTGACTTAGGGTGGCGCTTCGGGCTGACTTTCCATCCGGTATGAACATCACAGCAAGAAGCCAAGGAGAGCGTGATGAGCGCTCTTTTTGTGTTTGTGGGGGGAATTGGTGTGGTTAGTAGGCAGCGTGGCGTGGGACGAGTAGCTCTAACGAATCTGAGACTCCTTAAAATACCGCCTAGTTGAAATCTAACGAATCGTAGACATGTTATATTACTGAAATGGCCTCGAAAGTGGTGGGGAAAGATCGTATTGTGTGGAATAGCGTTTTCAGATTCGTTAGATTTTAAAGTAGCCGAAATGGGGCTGATTAAGGTGTGTGGGGTTCGTTAAATTTGGAGAAATTCGTAGTATAGGTATAATACAGTTGGAACGAACGATGCGATGAAGCATCTTACTTATAGAATATCCCGCAAGACAATTTAGGAGGAATGATTTTTCATGTTTATTCAGATTATTGGCGTAGGCAAATTGAAGGAAAAATATCTGACGCTGGGCATTCAGGAATATGCCAAGCGGCTCGCCCCGTACATCAAGTTTCAGATGATCGAGGTCGCAGACGAAAAGGCGCCCGATACCCTGAGCGAAGCTGAGGTTCGGGCGGTAAAAGAGCGCGAGGGCGAACGCATCCTCGCGCATGTGAAGAGCGAGGCGCACGTGGTCGCGCTCGCACTGGACGGCCAGCTCTGGAGTTCCGAGGAGCTGGCATTGGAGATCGACAAGCTCGGCACGTATGGGACGAGCCATGTCGTGTTTGTCATCGGAGGAAGCCATGGGCTCTCCGATGAGGTGTTGAGCCGCGCGAAGCAGCGCTTGAGCTTCGGGCGCATGACCCTGCCGCATCAGCTTATGCGGCTGGTGTTGGTGGAGCAGATTTATCGCGCGGTGAAGATAAATCGGGGGGAACCGTACCACAAGTAGGGCGAATCCAATTCCCTAGATCTCTATTGAAGATTTAGATGGAGAGGAGTGAATGAAATGGATGGAAGAATAAAAATATTGGTCGTTGAGGATGATAATGAAATTAATCAATTATTATGCGAGATCATCACCAAAAGTGGTTATCTCCCGCAACCGGCCTATTCCGGCACGGAAGCTTTGTTGTATTTAGCCAAAGAGCAGGAGTGGAGCATGGTTTTGATCGATTTGATGCTTCCAGGTCTTAGAGGTGATGAAATCTTGCAGCAACTGGGACCGGATCGTCAGTTCCCCGTCATCATGATATCGGCTAATGGAGAACCTCAAACGAAAGTCTCTATCTTGCGCATGGGAGCGGATGACTACATTACAAAGCCCTTTGATATTGAAGAGGTATCCGCAAGGATCGACACCCTACTGAGAAGATATCGACGTACGGCGTCGGCCTATCCCACTCGTCAATTGAAGCATAAAGACCTTTATCTGAACGTAGATACGAAAATCGTGTCGGTAAACGGTGCCGAAGTGATCTTGACCGCAAGGGAATTCGCGGTGTTGGAACTTTTAATGTCCTATCCGAAGAAAGTATTTACCAAACAGAATCTATTCGAAGCGGTTTGGGGAGAGGCTTACTTGGGCGATGACAACACGATTACGGTATATATGAGTAACTTAAGAAAGAAACTGGCACAGGCAAACCCGGAAGCCGAGTATATTGAAACCATTTGGGGTATGGGGTATCGATTGAAGTAATGCATTAATGTTTTTTTAAGGTTTTGATTAATTTTCTATTAGGATCTGATGATTACAATGAATTCATCCGATCAGATAGGAGAATGTGAAATGAGAAAACTTCTTATAGCAATGATGACGATAGTGCTTTTAGCCCCGGTACTTATCTTTCCTCCGACGACACAAGCCGCACCTCATCTCGACAAGGAAGCAATTGATAAATATATTGAATATTATTTGGAACGCAATGGACTGCCGGGTGCATCGATTGTAATCGTAAAGGACGGCGAGACCGTCTACGCACAAGGTTACGGACATGATTCCGAAGGCAATCCCCTTACGGAACATTCATTAATGAGAATCGGTTCTGTGTCCAAATCGTTTACCGCATTTGCAGTGCTGCAACTCGTTGATGAAGGAGCAATCAAACTGGACGATCCGATCGTCCGATTTTTACCTGAGCTGACGATGGGCGACCCCAGATTTCAACAAGTTACAATACGCCAACTGCTCAGCCATACTTCCGGGATTCCTAACCCAATCATTGTGCCTAGAGCCGATACCTTGGAGGAAGGCGTAGAGCGTTTGCAACAATGGAAGCTTCAATCGAGTCCCGGTGAAAAGCATTCCTATAGTAACGCGAACTATTGGATTCTGGCATGGCTGGTGCAGAACGTAAGCGGAATGGAGTTCGCTGAGTATATGGATACGAAGTTGTTCACTCCACTCGGCATGGACGGCTCGCTCGCGCCGGTGAACTCCAGAGTTGCGATTCCCGGGTTGCCGAAAGGCTATGTAACCGCATATGGAACGGCGATCCCAATACTCGAGATGGAACAGATGAATGCTGGTGCAGGGGGAGTCGTTACTACAGCTGTGGATATGGGAAGATGGCTCGCTATGCATACCAAAGGCGGGGTAAGCGCATCAGGAGAACGATTATTGTCTCAAGCCTTGTTGGATGAATCGTATTCGCCGCAGCCTGGTAGTGAACATTACGGTCTTGGATGGTCACGTAGTTCTTCGCATATTAGACCTCAACGTATTTCGCATAGCGGAGCCCTATCAAGCTATCAGACACAACAAGACATCGTCCTGAGCAGCGGGTATGCAGTTGCTGTAATGCTTAATAGCTTCACGACCACCTTCGAGCACGCTTATGAGATTAGCACAGGAATAATCCGGCTGACAGAGGGACAACAACCCTCGGTGAAGACACCGGTACCTACCATAATCGATATTTCAATCGGATTATTGACCTTGCTCGTTCTAAGCTTGGGGATTAGAGGGGTCATCCGCAGCCCGAAGTGGTCGGCTCGACGTCAACAACATTCCGCCTTGCGATACTATCCGCGATTGATTCCTCAATTGATTCCTATTGCAGGGATCGGATGGTTAATGTTTATTGTTCCGCAACTGCAAGGTAATAGTTCGACGACTCTGGATGTTTTTCGTTTATGGCCGGCTGTGGCGATTCTGTTAGCGATTATCTTCTTATGTGCGGCATGCCTTACAGGGATGAGGGTGTATTATCGGCTTAAAGGGGGCAACTCCTAGTGGGAGAGACCGTGCTGACAACCACTGATTTGACGAAGAAATATAAGGGACAGGCTGCTTTGGATCATGTAAACATGGTCGTGGAAAAAGGAGATATATACGGTTTTATCGGGCAAAACGGGGCAGGGAAAAGTACGTTCCTGCGTATCGTGACTGCACTGGCTCGGCCAACGAGCGGATCTGTCAGCTTGTTCGGAGAAAGCAGCCAGGCAGGATTGATTGAAGCCCGGAAGCGCGTCGGGGCGATCATTGAAAGCCCGACATTATTCCCCGATATGACGGCTCACGATAATCTTGAATTTCATCGATTGCTCCGAGGGATCCCGGGCAAGGCATGCATATCGAAGACGCTAGCCCTCGTCGGACTTCACGATACAGGGAAGAAGAAGGCAAGGAACTTCTCGCTCGGTATGAAGCAACGCCTGGGATTGGCAATCGCCTTGCTGGGCGACCCGGAACTGCTCATTCTCGACGAACCCACGAATGGACTTGACCCAGGAGGTATCGTGGAGCTTAGAGAGCTGATCAAGCAGCTGAATCGCGAGTTGGGATTAACGATTCTGATCTCCAGCCATATCTTGAGCGAGCTGCATCAAATGGCAACGAAGTACGGCATTATCCATAGAGGCAGACTGCTGGAACAGATGACTCATGAGGAATTAAATGAAAAGTGCAAGCAGCATCTTCGTATCCGAGTCGATGATGTAAGCAAAGCAGCAACGGTTCTCGAAACGGAACTGGGCACCCGGGATTATGAAGTTCTGCAGGATGGCACGATCAAGCTTTACAGCCTCTATCAGGATGTAAGAAGGGTATCTATGGCTTTGACAAGCTGCGGCCTCGTCATTGAATTTTTTGCGCCAGGCGGGGATAACTTGGAAAGCTATTTTACCAAACGGGTTGGGGGCGAAACTCTTGATTAATTTATTGCGTGCGGAGCTGTTCAAACTCGGTAAAAATAAAGTGTTTTGGACGCTGACGATTATCGTAACGATTGTTTTTGCCCTCCTGCATTATCTGATCACCATCGGATGGTGGAAGATGAATAACATGTTTTTAGATGTGGGACTGGAGCTGTTTTCTTCGCTTGCCCTTGCAGCAACCCCGTTTTACTTCATGTTATACTTAAGTACGCTTGTCGGATTTTTTATTGCGAATGACTTTACAATAGGCCTCGTCAAGAACATCGTCATGAGCGGGAATCGCAGAAGTCATATTTTTGCAGCCCAGTTGCTTATACTTGCACTCGGTTCAATCATTCTAGTTCTGGTATGTCCGCTCCTTGTAATCATTGGCGGGAAACTATTGTTCGGATTTGGCGCAATGACAAACCCCTCGGCATTGGGCTATTTGGCAAGAATATTAGGTTTGTTCCTTGTTCATATGCTGGCCCTCGTTGCCTTATTGATGCTGATCGCGCTACTTGCGGAAGATAGCGGCAAAACCATTATTATCTCTGTCGTAATCGCAGTATTCATTTCCCTAGCAGAAGTGCTTAGACCGCTGCCGGGGATTTTGGAAACATTGTATCACTATTCGATATTCCATCATCTTATTGACTCCTTCCGAATCAAGATGACCGATACCGATATTATCCAGTCTTTGTCGGTTGGGTTCGGCACCATTCTAATTCTGGTGTTGTGCGGGAATTTGGTGTTTAAGAGGAAAGAAATTAAATAAAGTTAGTGAAGGTGGAGGGAAATGATCTATATAGCGATCGCTTCGGTTCTGCTTATGTTCATTTTTCTCCTTCGTCTTGTGATGATCAAGAGGGAAATGAGACGCTTATCGATCCAGGTCGAACGCCTTCATCAAGGCTCGAGCGGGAAGAAGGTCGATATTGCTCTGCTGGACAAAGATATCGAAGAGCTTGCCGGAAATATCAATCAATTGATCGATCTGGCGGTTCAATCGAACAGGGATCGAATACGCAGTGATCGCGAATTGAGACAAGCGATCGCTAATATGTCTCATGACTTAAGAACACCGTTAACTTCTATTATCGGATACACCAAGTTATTGGGAACTAGTTCTGTCACGGACGAGAAACGACGGGAGTATATTTCCATCATCCAAGCCACTGCCGATCGATTACATACTTTACTCCAAGATTTCTTCGAGTTGTCTCTCGTGCAATCTACGGATTATCAACTTAAGCTTGAACCAGTGCCCATAAATGCATTGTTATGGGAAGTGCTGACCGGGTATTACGATCAATTCAACGAGCGGCAGCTGGGACCAGACTTGCAAATAACGGATGAACCGATTGTTGTACACGTTGATCCATCGGCCGTCAAGCGCGTATTCGAAAATCTTATCGGCAATGTGATTCAGCATGCGACTGGAAAGGCAGCCATAAGTTTAAAAAAAGACGATAAGAACATTGTACTTATCGTCAAAAATGAAGCGAACAATCTGAACGAGAAAGACATAGACTCACTCTTTGATCGCTTCTACACCGCGGATCGGTCAAGATCAGGAAGAAGAACAGGATTGGGTTTATCCATTGCCGCTAGTCTCATGTTGAAGATGAACGGGCGATTGACAGCGGAGCTCCATGACGGAAACTTGGAGATGAAGTGCGAATGGAAGATATGATTATTCGCCGTTAGAATGATACGGTGAACCCTATCATAAATAGTAGTTATATTTAAAATATAAAATACTTTGAGAGATGCGAGGATGAACATAAACATAATGAAATTATCATTATGACCACTGCACTTCGCTCCACCCTATAAATCCACTACCATATGAAGTGACCCCGTAAAGTTAGACAGATTATATCTTTAGGCAACTTGTTGGGCATGAATCCGGTACCGTACCGGACTCATGCCTTTTAGTTTTGCCTTAATGCGTTTGTTGTTGTAATAATCGATGTATTTGGATAGCTCTTGTTTAAAATGTGAGACACTTTCAAATTCCTTTAAATATAATAATTCGGATTTCATAATGCCAAAGAAATTCTCCATGACGGCGTTATCGTAGCAGTTACCTTTACGGGACATACTTTGCGTGATGCCACGTTCTTCAAGGGCATGACGATACGGTCTCATCTGGTAGTGCCAACCTTGATCCGAATGAATGAGGAGTTTATCTTTATTTGTTAAACTGCAAAATGCTTGATCTAACATCGTGGAAACAAGCGAGTAGACCGGTCTTGAACCAATCGTATATGTAATGATTTCTCCGTTATACAGATCAAGTATGGGAGATAAATATAGTTTTTCTCCGAACAATTTAAACTCTGTAATGTCCGTAACCCACTTCTCGTTTGGCCTTTCAGCGTAGAAATTGCGTTCTAATAGGTTCGGTGCAATCTTGCCAATTGTCCCTTTATACGAACGATATTTCTTCATACGTACCAAACACTTTAATCCCAATACTTTCATCAAACGCTGTACCTTTTTATGATTTACATGGTGTCCACGATTGATTAACTCGTCGCGAATACGACGATAACCATAGCGTCCCTCATGCTCCTTATAAATCGCTTGTATCATGTCTTTTAGCTCTAAATCCTTGTCTACCGTACCAAACGCTTTTACCACGTAATAATACGTGCTACGAGGGATATCTGCTAGCTTTAGAAGTGCTTTCACCGAAAATTCGTTCCTTAGTTCATAGACTACTTGAGCTTTGTCTTGTTTGGTGATTTTTCCTTGTTTCGAACTAAGGCATTCAACTTTTTTAAATAAGCATTCTCCATTTTCAAACGCTCTACCTCTGCTTGTAAAGCCTCTACAGATCCTTCTACTAGCGTTTGATTCTTCTGTGCTTTAGATCCTTTTTTCATGGATGAGCGCCCCTTTTTCTTTGGTTGAAGGGCGTCTATCCCTTGTAATTCCAAGCTTTTTTGCCAACTTAAAAGGGTACTATGGCTAGGAATATTAAATATAGCAGCCGTTTCTCTAACAGACGTCCCAAATTCGTTCATATAATGAAGTACGTCTAGTTTAATCTGCGCAGGATATGATGTATAGCCCTTTTTAAAAGCTTTTTCACCATGATGCTCATATTGTCTAATCCAGTTTAAAAAGACAGAATGGTGAAGCCCGATTGATTTTGCAATGCTTTTCAAGCTTTCTGATCCCTTTTTATAACGCATAACGGCTTGTATTTTTTCATCTGAACTGAATTTAGTCATAAAAAAACTGCACCTCCAATTGGTAGTTGTGTCTAACAATTGGGGTGCAGTTCACATAGGAGGTTGTGGATTTTTGCGTATTAAAGTCTTTAGCTATTGTTAAAAGCTATGACTAGCCATGCCTTTTTCATATAACAAGCATTCCTTTTGATCATGCTATACTCATTAGACTAAAAAGTTAGAAGGAGAAATAATTATGATACCATTTCGTAATGATCATGTAGGTAGCTTTCTACGTCCTGCAGATTTAAGTCAGGCACGTGAACAATATAAATCAGGCAACATCACATATGAGGAATTAAGAGCTGTGGAAGATAAAGAGATTATTCGAATTATTGAAAAGCAAAAGGAAAATGGCGTGTTGGCAGTTACAGATGGTGAATTCCGCAGAAGCTGGTGGCATTTTGATTTTCTGGGTGGCTTGGATGGCGTAGAGTTGTATGAGCAAATAGATGGACCAAAATTCCATAATATGCAAACGCGCAAGGGTGGAATTCGTGTTGTTGGTAAAGTTGATTTCTCGAGTCATCCCTTTGTCGCGAATTTTGAGTTTTTGAAAAAGCATGCAGGTGATGCAGTGGCGAAACAGACCATTCCAAGTCCTAACATGCTTCTATATCGATTGGAAAATGACGCTAATATCTATACGAACCGAGAGCAATTCCTTCAGGATACGATTGCGGCGTATCAAAAAGCCATTCAAGCCTTCTATGATGCGGGATGTCGATACCTGCAATTAGATGATACAGCTTGGGCCGACCTGTTCTCAGACGCTGGTCACGATAAGCTACGTGCTAAAGGTCTGGAACCGGCGGAAGAGTTGAAAACGATGCAGCGCATGATTAATGAATCCTTGTCTCATAAACCGGCAGATTTAGTTGTGACGATGCATATTTGTCGTGGTAACTATAAATCGAACTATTTTTCAACGGGTGGTTATGATTACGCTTCTGAAGTTATCTTTGGAGGCTTAAACGTAGATGGATTATTCTTAGAATTTGATGATGAGCGCTCAGGTGGTTTCGAGCCATTAAAATATGTGAATCGAAAAGATTTGAAAATCGTGCTTGGTTTACTCACATCAAAAACAGGCGAGTTAGAGGATAAAGAACAAATTAAAGCTCGGATTGCAGAGGCGGCAACCTATGTACCACTTGAGCAACTTTGTTTGAGCCCACAATGTGGCTTTTCGTCTACAGAAGAAGGCAATATTTTAACGGAAGAACAACAATGGCGTAAACTACGTTATGTTAAGGAAATTGCAGAAGAAGTTTGGAATTAATCCATCTAAATAACGGAGGGGATGTAAAATGACGATCCAAGCAGACCAAGAGACAATTATAGTTGAAGCGTTCATTAATGGTCAGAATGTAAAATCCCTTTCGCAGTTAGCAAAAGAGAATCCGACAAACCCAACTGAGATCGTAGGCTATTTCCCTGTCACTACGAAAGAACAAGCGGTTGAAGCGATTAAAGCGGCGGCAGGGGCTTTTAAAACATGGAAGCAGACCTCCATTGATGAACGCATTATTATGATGCGCAAGGCGATAGAGAAGATTAGAGCAGCTGAGAATGAAATTGTACATTTGCTGTCTAGAGAGCATGGCAAGCCCCTGTATGATGCACACGGCGAAATTTATGTTTCGTTAATGTGGATGGAGTTCGCTTGTAATGAAGCCAAATCGGCTCTACAGGAAGAGATCAAAGAGCATGAGAATGGTAAAACGATTCTTTCTTACGATCCGATCGGCGTAGTGGCAGCGATTAGTCCATGGAACTATCCCATTGCTTTATCTACGATTAAGATCGCTCCTGCCTTACTTGCGGGCAACACGATTGTGCTTAAACCAAGTCCATATGCGCCACTGGCGGCAGCGAAGGTGGCAGAGATTATTGCGAGCGAGTTCCCGGCTGGTGTAATCAATGTCGTTCATGGTGATGCGGATGTGGGCGTTGAACTTACTAGTAATCCTCTTGTTACTAAAATCGCCTTTACAGGTGGAACTGCAACAGCCAAGCATATTATCAAAGCTGCTTCGGAAACGATTAAGGATATGACGCTTGAGCTTGGGGGTAATGATGCGGCTATCTTCTTGGAAAGCTTTGATGTTCATGATGAGCGAGCAATGCGCCGAATTGTCATTTCTAATTTCTTGACAGCAGGTCAAATCTGTATGATCGCCAAACGTGTGTATGTACACCGTTCTATATATGATGAGTTTGTGGAAAAATATATAGAGGCGGCAAATCGCTGGATTCGAATTGGTGATCCATTTGATTCAAATACGACAGTAGGCCCGATTAATAACCTGAAGCAGAAGAATTACGTGCTTGGTTTGGTGGAAGATGCGCAAAATCGCGGGGCTAAGGTCATCCCTCTCGGCCAAATTCTTGATCAGAAGCTGTTTGACCAAGGTTACTACCTACAACCTACGCTTGTTTTAGATTGCGATGTTCATGATCCCATTGTGGTGGAGGAACAGTTTGGTCCTACGGTTCCGATTCTGCCATTTGACAATGAAGAGCAGGTTATTCATCTACACAATGAAAGCATATATGGATTGACGAGTTCTGTGTGGGGGAAAGAAGAGGATGCCATCTCCGTCGCACGTCAACTCGAAGCTGGAACGACGATGATCAATACAGCTGCTGTGCAGGGTCTCGACGTTCGGTTCCCTTTCGGTGGCTTCAAGCAATCGGGTATTGGCCGTGAATACGGCGCGGAAGGTATCCGCACTTATACAGAAAAACATGTCATCAACGTTCCGAAGACACTGGATCTTCCTTATATACCAGAATAAATCTTGTAGCACACAACTTCGCATCGTACAGGGAATGTACATGTGAAATTGAATGTAGGTTCTAAGAAATAAAGAAGCCACTCCATTTTTTGGAGTGGCTTTGTACTCAGCTATTATACGGTAAACGGCGGCTATCTTCTACCTAGTGTCTCCCAAATTCCATGGAGCCAGGAGTCGAACTCAGCATCTTTGTCGCCCTCGTAAGTATCATAAATATCCAGACGTGTCTTTTGCAGTTTTTCCTTAAATTGCTCAAATGTGTGACCTTCAGGAAGGCTTTTTTTAATCCGTAGCAAAATTTTGTTAGTACCTTTAAACAGCTCACCTTTGTTTTTGGCAGGCATTTGTACATCTTCATCCAACTGCTTGAGCTTTTGATATGCGGCTTCGCGCACTTGAAACACTTGATCATTTTTCAAAACATGCTGCAGCAATTTAATGGTAGGGGCTGTATTCCAGTTCCCCAATTCGTTCACTGCATTCAGTCTTTCTCTCCAGCTCGACGTCCGGTTAGCCGCTCGTTTGAGCTCTTCAAAGTTCTCCGGTAGTTCGTTAACTGCTCCAATATCATGGTTGTTCGTCAAAATTCAATCTCCTTAATCATCGCCATCTCGGCAGAATGATGAATGTTATTTATGTGATCACTATTATAGCACGAACCTGACTAAACTACTCCTATGAAGCCGATTGACAGCCTGAAAATCACATTCACCAATTCATGTTTTTGCATGGGCAACAGGATGGGAATTTTTGTGTTCCATCCAGCTTGCCCACTTATTTTTGTATGTAATCACTCATAAAGATGTATCAACCTCTATTCTCCTCGACAATCTTTTTTTTCTTAATGAAGTCTACCGTGTACACCCAACCAATCAGTCCACATAAAACAAAACCAAACGCATGCAGAGATCCGTAAATGGGAATGAAATCGAGTATAGTTAGGGAAAACATGTTTCTCAGTAACGGATAGAAAATAGAAAGGACGACAACCGCGTAAAAGGCTAGACAAGATAGGCCTAAAAAGATGCTCGCCTTATTATCCAAAGAGTTTTTCCTCAAGTAAGTAAGGAGATAAGCGGTGTAAACCACAATATTACAGGCGAACAAAGTGACACCAATGTATTCAGTCGGCTTGGAGAAAATCATACCAATAGCAATCAAGATGGGTCCGATGATATCGATGGCAACGACCCAGGGATACCAGCTTTTCTTCGTCATAATGCGTCCCAGTGCACCAATAAAAATTGGAACGATAGCAGATGAGAAATGAAAGTGGAGTGAGCTTAACGCGTGCGATGCAGGATTAGCTTGGAAAAGGTTCAATTGATATTGATATAAGGTAAACCAAATGCCCCCGATAAAAAAATAAACGAGCCCCGCGCCAATCGCTATTTCCGCTGCTTTTCCTTTAGAGATCACAATAGTGGTCAAGCCATAAATGCCAAGCAGCAATGTGAACAGTAGCCACCCAAGGGACAGAATCCCTGGAATTGCCGTACTTTCTAACCCCCACATCTTACTACTCATTACCGAGGCCAGGGTAAGAAGCGCAGCGGGAAATTGAAGCCATTTAATAGCAGCATAAATCCTTCGTTGATGTTTATTCTTTTCGTCATGGTTCAAAAGTAAAATCACAAGAGGTACAATGACGAAAGCCGCAAAAATTAGAAATTTTTCAACAAGTTCGAATTGAAAGTAATCAAGATTAAATATCAGGATGGCTATGATTGCACCGGGAAACACTGGTGCTAATAATGATTTCATTAGTTGCTTCAGGGAACTATTCATGGGGTTTCCTTTCTAACTACGTTTCTCGTAATAACTGCCTGTATCCAGTTGTGTAGCGTTCTTTAGTATAGATCAGCAATTCTTCTTTTAGTAGTCTAACACATTTATTTGTCAATATATGAAAATAAGCTTATCTTACTGCGAGAAGGATCCATATGGGAGAATATATGCAATAAGACTTATAACGAAATTAGGACATAAAGGAGCTGTGGTATCAAATGAATAAGAATGAAGGTACAGAAATGAAATGCTCTTCAAAAGCAGAAAATATTCTACAACAGATCAATAGTAAAACTAAGCTAGGCGACTTACGAAAAATCGCGAAGGATATTAAAAAAGATCACGAACTAGCGATGGAACTTTGGTCAACCGAAGCGTTTTTACCCAGACTATTAGCAATCTTAATTATGGATAAAAAACTTCTCTCACAAGAAGTGCTAAATAAGCTTGATAAAGATATGCAAACTCACACTTTTGATGAGCGAAATAACTTAATGGATTGGTTGATGGCTAATCAGCTAACCAAAGACAAGAAGACAATTGCATTGATGGAGTCATGGGAGAATAGCCCTTCTGCTCTTCAAAGGCGAGCCTTTTGGTATTATCAAGCGCGATTGAGATGGACTGGACAGACACCTCCTGATAACACCGAAGACTTACTATCTGCAATTGAAGCTAAAATTACGCAGGAAGAACCGGAAGTTCAATGGGCTATGAATTTCATTGCAGGCTGGGTAGGCATTTATGATCAAAAGTATCGTGCACGCTGTATTAAACTTGGTGAAAATACAGGTCTTTATAAAGACGAAATGGTATCAAAGGGTTGTACTCCTAATTATTTGCCAGAGTTCATTGCGATTGAAGTTAATAAACGAAATAAAAATTAGTTACCCCTAAAAAGTTCATTAGTGTTTATTGTTTGCTGTGAAAATAAAGGAATTCGAATTCTCAATATGGAAAAAGGATCTGGATGTAAGCTTCCAAATCCTTTTTGCTTGGAGGACAATTATAACCGTATTTTTTTCTTCCTCGCTTAATATTTTAGGGTTAAACATGCCGACACTATTTCTTTTACTTGCCCTGCTTATTTCAAGAATCTCAATTAGGTTGAATTCAGCAAAGGCGCGCTTTGGCCGTTAGCTTTTCGCTCATAATTTTTCTTCACAGGAATTTCGAAGCTCCAGTCTCCGGTGAGCAGATCCTGCTGATCTGGGCCATTGGACAGAACTAACTGATTTACGTTGACTTTCAACAGGAACTGGTCTGGAGGTGGCGAAGTCCCGATAAAATAAAAATGGAGTGTGCCGTTTTTGGCAAACACTACTCCTGAATCCGTGGCGATGCTGGGAACTGCTTTTATCGTTGAAGAGTCCAATGTAAAAGTCGGTTTGACCGACTGTTTCACCCACTGCGTCTCCGATATCTGGTTAGAATGTTTCATAGAGTATTGGATAATTAGGTCATGTCCGTCGTAACGGTAGCTTTGGATGAGCAGTGTATAGTCTTTGTCTGTTTTACCGGTGATTAGAACCAATTCATCCTTCTCGGTTGTTGGCATCAGCGTTGAGTTTTCATTTTCAGAGAAGATGGAAGGCAACTTTACCACGAGATTAGAGGTAAATGAATTATTCACGCTGAATAGTACCACCGCGCAGACGAGCAACAAGATCATGGGTACAGCAGCTATCCTAGAGTGAGACAGGCGCCGAATCCAAGGAAATATTCTTTGTTTTGGTACAAGGTCTTGTTCCGGAAGCACAGTCGATATCCGATTGATTTCGTTTTGAACTTCTTCCGTAACAGCCACTTGCGTCTGATTGGGTCCGAACACCGATAACCGTGTCTCAAACCAGGTTGCCTTTTTGCTGCTGTGCGCAGTGATGCCTCCTCCGTGTACCTCGACAATACTTTTTGTTATGGCGAGACCGAGACCTGTACCTCCGGTCTGCTTCGACCTGGAGCTGTCTACCCGGTAGAAACGATCGAAAATAAAGGGTAAATCCCGCTCGGGAATGGGGACTCCATAGTTTTGGATTCGCACAACTATCATATCTCCATCTTGTGCAATATCGATATCGATATATTTGCCCGTACGCCCGTACTGGATGGCATTGGCGAGTATATTCTCGTATGCCCGTACCAACAATGCTCCGTCCGCTTGGATTTTGAAGTCTCCTTCTTGAACATTCAGCCTGATTTGCATGCCTGCACTCTCGGTAATCGGCACGAATTCTTCGGCAAGCTGGCCAATTAACCCGGTCATATTAAGCTCGCTGAGTTCCAGAGGCATGCCATTGTTGACCCGTGTGTATTCGAATAATTCGTCGATCAATCGCCGAAGCGCCAAAGATTTCTCATATGCAATGTTGATGTAATAGCGCATCTCCACTTCATCTTGATACCGATCCTTCTCGATGACTTCGAGAAAGCCAAGAATGGAGGTCAGAGGAGTTCGCAGGTCATGAGATACACCGGTAATCAGATCGTTTTTGGTTTTTTCCGCCTTGCGTTCCTCCGCAATCGAATGCTTCAACTGCATGCTCATCCGGTTGATGCTGAGCGCTACCTCTCCCAGTTGATGATCAGCAATTTCCGGGATTTGATGGTCGAACTGCCCGCTAGCAATCTCCCCCAGACCGCGTGTGATTTCCGCAAGATAATGATCCCATTCACTGCTCAATTGATTCATACTCTCCGCGATGACGCTTAACTCATCCTTGCCCTTAACCCTTACGACCTGCCCGAACCGCCCTGCCGATATTTCCTGCAATCCTGTGTTGATTTCACGTAAATCCCGAACCAAACGGAGGCTGGCAAGGAAGAAAGTGATAGGGAACAAGACGATACCGGTTATGATCATCACGCGAATGGACCCGGCATACTCAATGAGCCAATTAATCGGGATAGCCACGTATTCAATTTTTTGCAGCGCTCCCGCCATGACATACCCCAAAAAAATAGCTACGCCTGTTAAAACCAGGCTTGAAACCATGATCAGCATTAATCTCCACCGAATCGTATACAGCCACTGTGGTTGGATCCTACTCACCCCTTGCTTTTAAATCGCTTTCGATTTTGTATCCAATCCCCCACACGGTTTTAATGATCCGCGGTTCACGTGGATTGGATTCTATCTTCTCACGGAGCTTACGGATATGAACCATGACGCTATTCTTCGATTCCATAAAGGGCTCGTTCCAGACTTCTTCGTAGATGCGATCCATGCTCAGCACCATCCCTCTATTGACAGCCAGCATGTGAAGGAGCGCGAACTCGCGGGGAGTTAATTTGATTTCCTGCTGGTCGACCGTTACCGTGTGTGATGCATTATTAATCACTACGTTTTCGATATGTATTTCGTTCGCATTGCCCAAAACGGAGTTGAACTGGTTCATTCTCCGAAGCTGCGACTTGATCCGTGCGATCAGCTCGAGCGGGTTGAATGGTTTGGTTACGTAGTCGTCAGCGCCGATACTGAGGCCTGATATTTTATCGATATCTTGGCTTTTAGCGGACAGCATAATGATGGGGATCGGATTCGTCTCTCGTATTTTCATACACGCTTGCAAACCGTCCATCTTCGGCATCATTAGATCCAGTACAATTAGATCCACTTGCCTGGTCTGCAGAATCTTCAGCGCTTCCATCCCATTCGATGCTTGCAGTAGCTTGTAACCTTCGTTATTGAAATAAATACTCATTAATTGGATAATTTCCGCTTCATCATCCACCATTAAAATTGTGCTTTCTGCCATAGATCCTCCCTATTCCAGCATCTTCCTTAATTGAAGAGCATCTCGATAATTATAAGCGATATTCCTTATGCATTGAATAACGTCAGCATGATTTAAGGAAATGATAAGAAGTTCGGTAGTTAGATGATAAGCTTTTGTTTCTATACTGAGTACAACACAAGCGAATAATCGTTTGAACAATACATGAGTGGAGGTTTTATTTTTGAAGCATAAGGTATTACAGAAGGCCATGCTTGTTAGCCTTAGTGTTATGTTAATCGGTATTTCAACAGTTTTTAGCACAGGCAAGCAAGTCTCTGCAAATTCGGACAACGAGGCAGATTCGACACGTACTTTAAAAGTATTGTACTGGAACGAAGATGATTTCAAAATGACATATGGAGATCTGTTTAGTCAGAAGTATCCGAATATAAATATTGAAGTAGTTACACCTGGAGGTATGGAAGCGATTAAGGATTACAACGGGGCAATCAATAAGTATTCACCCGATCTTGTGATGCTACCCCCGTACCAATACCAACAAATGTCTAAAGATAAAAAGCTGGTCGATTTAGACCCTTTAATTAAGCGAGATATGTATGACACGACAACGTTATACCCCGGCTTGCTTGATGAATTGAAGAAACAAGGCGGTGGCAAACTTTATGGGTTAAGCCCAAAAGCGGATTCCTACGCTCTTCTGTATAATGCTGATTTATTTAAAAAGTACAATGTTAAAACTCCAACGGATGGGATGACATGGGAAGAGATATTGAATCTTGCTAAGAAATTCCCAACCAAGGGAGATAAGAACTCCCGAATTTGGGGCCTAAGCTCCTTTGGATCGAGCAATTTGGTAATGGATATCGCCAGAACAGAAGGATTAACGTACATGAATCCAAATACCCTAAAGGCCACTGCAAATACAACAGCGTGGAAAAATGCCTATCGTCTGTCGAGCGAGGCAACGAAGTCCGGGGTACTTGACGAAATGATCAGTCTGTCCGGCAAAAGTTACTTGGAAAGTAGCTCGTTCATTATGGGACGATCAGCTATGAAAGTAGCCTCTATTAGTCAGTTGCAGTCCCTGCAAGCAGCCAAAAAAGGTGTGAAGAATTACAAACCTTTCAAGCTTGGTATTGCTGCCGGCCCTGCTGCTAAGGATCGAAAGTCAACAGGGAACGTGTATGTTAATGAGATATTCGCAATTCCAGCAGGCGCATCTCAGGTTGATGCCGCTTGGGATTTCATCAAACATTTCAATGGAGATGAATACGCTAATGAATACTATAAACCCAAGAACTCGAATAATAGTATCGGTGCTCCACTATCTCGCATGATTAAGGAGTACTCTGGTTACAAGATGGATGCATTCTATAAATTAAAACCTAACCTGGATTCATCCATAACAAGTTATGTTCTCATGGACAAGTCACCAAATTTTGAATTGAGATTTCGATCAGTTGTATTGAAAGAATTGACACAGGTAGTAAAAGGGAAGAAAACATTAGACAAAGCAACGGCTGCTATTCAATCCAGCACTCAAGCTGTTGCTGATAAATTGAAAAAGGCTCAGACGGCAAAATAATAGGTTCTCCAGACTTGTTATATTTCCTCGGAATGTAGAAATCGGAACAGTTCATACGACATTATATAGAGGTCAGCCGTGGTTTACTGGTTGGCCTCTTTTTGTTAAGTGATGAGTCTATCAGCTTTCCTGGATAAACCAAAAAAAGAGCCGCGCATTATGCGGCTCTCCATCTATTTTAGCGCCCGCCCGTATTGGAAGCCCAGACCGGAATCCAACTATTCGGATAATTACTATTGGTCAGGGTTGTGTTATAGAGAACTAAATTTCCATCACTTTGCATGACCAGTGTGTCACCCGTTGTGTTAGCTGGCAAGCTGCTCCCATGATGGCCTGCAATCCATGAGTTGGTATTGGGAGACCAAATAGATTGAAGTGTTGAAGTATCAGTTACCCAAACCCGGTCATAGCCCCAACCGTAGTAATACTCATATTTTCCTGAGACAGGATTGAATCCATAACGATAACCATATTGGTATACATCTTGATATGATCCGCCATAAGAGTACATTACCGGCTTCCCAAACGATTCAAATTTGAACGAAAGAGCCCCGCTGTTACTAGTCCCGCTACTCCAAAGAGAAGAACCGTTTTGATAGATGACAAAATTCCCGTCATTCTGCCAGATGGCTGAAAATCTACCATCCTGGGAGGTGAGGTAGTCACCCTTCGCCATGCTTTGACCGATCGTGAGCTTATCTCCAAGATAACCCGCAGAAGCCGTTGCTGGTACTGCGAATGCTAAAATCAACAAGCAAGCCAAAAGAACTCGAAAAGATTTGGGGAAGAGTAGTTTATTCATTGGACACACTCCTACATTTCATATAATGGTTTTACATAGATAAGTATATTATTTCGGTTGTTATGTGATACATTATTGCATTCAGTTAGGCGTGGTGAAGGATAGGTCAACACTTCCCCCATCGGTGGAAAAGAGGAATTACGAGCCTCTATGGTCTCAGGACCACCTCCTTAAATGGATAGTGTGATGCTTTGAATGATGTAGTGAGTATTATGCTTTTGGGGAGTTGTAACGTCAGAATGATGCCTGTATTGATAGTTGGTTCACTGTACTCTACAAGTTAAATACTTTATTTACCATTATAGCAACTTAAAAGATAAAAGCCATATATTTCTATGTAAAATCTCTAAGAATAACCCAATTGAGATATATATAAATCTTTTTACAGTCCGTCCGTTTTTTTTCTATAAAACTCTGAAATTTTTACATTGGTTTCATATACTTTACGATATTTAAGAATAAATTTATGCTAAAATATTACAGGATCTGAAATTGGAGAGGGGTTTTGTAATTCATGTCTTGGAAAAAATTTGTGAGTAAAAGTACAGTTGGGGTGGCTACTACTGCACTACTACTCACCCAACTATTGGGCGCAGCAGGTTCTGTCTCTGCCGCAGGCAACGATGTAGAAGTACACTTGATTGGAATCAATGACTTGCACGGTCAGTTAGATACCACATCGATGGTTGGTGATAAAAAGGCAGGATCTGCCCCAATTCTAGCAACCTATCTCAAGGAAGCTCAAGCCAAATATGAACATTCCCTACTCTTCCATAATGGAGACTCTGTTGGTGCATCTGCTCCAGTCTCATCTCTCGACCGTGATGAGCCAACGATGGAATGGATGAATATGATGGGCTTTGATGTAGCTTCCTTGGGCAATCATGAATTCGATCATGGTATCGGTGCACTAAAAGCACAAATCTTTGGTGGTCTTGATCCCAAAGAAGGTAAGGTAACGCATGCTGGTGCAAAATTTGATTACGTCAATGCAAACGTCATTGAAACCGCCACTGGCAAAACATTGATTCAGCCCTATGTGATTAAAGAAGTGGGCGGAGTCAAAATCGGATTCATCGGATTAGTGACGAAATCTACACCTGCCAAAGTATCCCCATCGGGCACCGCTGGTGTGCGTTTCTTAAGTCCAGAAGAAGAAGTGGAAGCTGTTAATAAATATGCAAAAGAGTTACAAGATAAAGGTGTAGAAACGATCATTGTCTTGGCGCATGATCCAGCAACCACCAAAGAAGGCGTAACAACAGGAGAAGCGGCTGATTTGGCAAAAGCTCTACCAGCAGATTCCCCAGTTGACGTTATCGTTGCAGGTGACAATCATGCTTTGGCTAACGGTGAAGTGAATGGAAAGTTGATCGTACAAGCTTATTCATATGGTACGGCATTTGAAGATATCAAGCTGATGATTGACCCTGCTACCGGGGATGTAACTGAAAAATCAGCTACGATTACAACGACGTTCCAAGAGGGTGTAAAAGAAGACCCTGAGACGTTGGCTATTATTAAAAAATCATTGGACAAGCATCCTGAGCTGACAAAGCCAGTAGGTACAACGGATGGTTCTGTTACGCGTACAGATGCTTATAATAACGAAGCCCCTCTAGGTAACCTGATTGCAGATGCAATGCGTCAAGCAGACTTTGGTGATAAAGCAACCGATGCTGACTTTGCATTCATGAATCCAGGTGGTATTCGTGCGGATCTGCCACAAGGCGATGTGACCTTTGCTGATCTTGCCAAAATCCAACCGTTCGGAAATACTTTAGTGAAACTGGAGCTGACTGGTGAACAGGTTAAAAGCTTGTTGCAACAGCAATGGGGAATCAATGCTGACGGTACACCTAATACCAAAACACTACAAATCTCTGGTTTGAAATACACTGCAGATTTCAATAAGCCAGTTGCAGAACGTATTACTGGTCTTAGTCTGGAAGATGGAACAGCGATTGATCCTGCAAAAACATATACGGCTGTAGTTAACAACTTCATGGCCGCAGGTGGAGACAACTATAAAGTGCTGCTGGATGCTAAATCATCCTTGGCAGGTCCTATCGATTTGGATGTATTCTACGAGTACATTGTCGAAACATATAAAGGCGGTAGCATCGAGGCTAAAAATGTAGGACGCATCAAGAACCTTGCTGTATCTACCGAGCCAACTGAAACACCTGTAGACACAGAAGTCATTACTCGTGCTGAATTTGTAAGTGCTCTGGTCGACATGTTGAAACTAAACGAAGTAGCTACAGCACCTGCATTCAAGGATGTTGCTGCCAATGCTGCATATGCAGATGCGATTGCTGAAGCTACGCACGCTGGATTCATTCAGGGTTATGGTGGAAACTTCTATCCTGATCGGGACATCACGCGTGAGGAAGCTGCCACAATTCTTGCTAAATTGGTGAACGATCAAGCTACGGATAAAAATGCAGCTGCGATCATTGCTGGTTTCGAAGATGGTAAATCCGTGTCTGCCTACGCAATTAAGCCTATGGCAAAACTGATTGACAAAGGTATTCTTGGTGCAACAGATAAAAAATCGCTCCAACCTAAACAAGGCCTTACTAATAATGATGCAAAAGCTTTAATTGAAAAAGCTGTTGCAGCCAAAGCTTCATAATGTAGAACTTATTCCCGCCTTATATTTAAAACAGGAAAACACATCCTATTGGAGAATGCCATATCCCAATGTAGGATGTGTTTTTTCATGTTTAGATATCAGATCTTCAGTACTCCCCTCGTAACTCAGCTCCGCTTACATAAGCATTCGGGCGGAGGGTCTATTCATTTTGGCGTATAAAAGTTTTGGGTATAGTAGGTTCGGAAAATGCCAACGCCAAGACGCTGGAGGTTGCCGTTCAGCATATTTTTGCGATGCCCGGAGGAGTTCAGCCAGCCATTATGTACGTCCATGGCATCAATGTACCCATAAGCTATATTTTCCGCTGCCCTGGAGTAAACGATACCATCGGCCTTCATTCGGTCGAATGGAGACTGTCCTTCCGGATTACTATGATTGAAATATTCCCGCTCACTCATGTCTTGGCTATGTTTCCTCGCTGTTGAAGCGATGTGGTCATCCCATTGCAGGAGACTGATGCCATTCTTCTGTCGAAATACATTGGCAAGGTCGAATACTTGCAGCTCCATGGCATGTGTCCGTTCTTCACGATTACCAGCTTCAGAGGCATGGGCTCCAGTTGCGGTTGCGAGCCTGCTACTCACCAAAATGGCATCAACTTTCTGATTACTGGAGGTATCCAGATAATATGTAATATCCTCGAACTGCTTACTCGTCATATACGATTTGCTAGAAGGGTCTATTTGTTCCCCGATCAGACTCGATAACTCGTTTACAGTGATGCCATCCTGAATACCATTGTCCGAGCTCCATACGCCAGGTGCGTTGGAATATAATGCGACGACTTTTCCGCTCTCGATGCCTATTTGAGCATACTTAGCATAATCCTTGTTGTAGATATACCAAGTGAATCCATACCCACTTGCGTCTTTCCGGTCAGGTTGGCCGATCTTACCGATGACAGCTGCTTCGGAGTCACCTAATGAAATTTCGAGCAAGGTAAGGCCTTCTGTTGTTACTTTTGATAGTGAGGGTAACTTCTCTTTCACATTTTTGAGTAGAGTTACCGCTTCAGCGCGAGTAATCGTGTCCGATGCCCCGAAACCTTTTACGGTATTGGAGGTCTTCCCATTGGCAATCCCTTGATTGAGCAAATATTGAATCGCGGTGGTTGTATCTGTTTCTTCACCTGAAGCTGCGTACGCAATCAAGGCAGCAGCGTCACCTCTTGAATATGCCGCTGACGACTCTCCGTAACGAACTGGCCATCCCATCGCATATGCAGATTCATAATATGGGGTGTACCAACGATCGGTAGTATGAGTGGAAGGAAGCGTAATTTCATCCTTATACAACCGCATCAGCATCGCCAGAAACTCCGGCTCAGTTACGGCAGTAGATGGACGAAAGTTTCCCTGCCCGTCTCCTTGGGCAAGTCCATTGTCAATAGCCCAGCTAATACTTGAATAACTCCAATGCTGTTCCGGCACGTCTTTAAATTGCGGCTGGCCTGCTGCCTCTGTAACAGATGCCATGGATACACTTAGCAGTACAGATAATGCAGTTGCAATCGCGAGTTTGTTTAGTTTCTTCATCTTACAGCCTCCTCGATTCTATTTTAAAATATTTGACATTCACTTGCCTGGTAGGTGATCACAAGCCTTATAACCGGGTCACTGGACAAAGAGGAAATTGTGAATCCCCCTTAATTTAATGTCGGATGTTATAACTCTTTTCTTTAATAGAGGCGTAATTTCACTTTGCGCCAACATAGATTGGCCATTGTTTAGATTTTGTATAGGTCTCTATATTAGAATGGTCAAGCATGCCATATAATTTGGCTCATTTTGTCACTTTCTGTTGTAAGTTCTAAAGATCATCAAGGAAAGGGCAAAAGGTTGCTGATCGCAACCAAATTTTCAGAAGAGGAGGAGATTTTCATATTGAAACAAAAACGCAGTATAGGTAAAACTTTGCTATCTTTCTGCCTGGCAGTTGTACTTGTCTTGCAGACAGTGGTGTTCCCTACTGCTGCATATGCGGATGAAGATTCCGGCTCGCTGAACGCGACCGAATCGTCGTCGGCTGAGGCGGTGTATGACGCGCCAGACGAACCGTCGTCGGCACCGGAGACGGAAGCGCCAGGCGAATCACCGTCGGCACCTGAGACGGAAGCGCCAGACGAATCACCGTCGGCACCGGAGGCGGAAGCGCCAGATGAATCACCGTCGGCACCGGAGACGGACTCACCAGGTGAATCACCGTCGACACTGGAGACGACGTCCGCGGCAATTGCGGCAGATCCGGCGGACAAAACGGCGGTCCTGGTGAATGCCAATCTGACGTTCATGCTCACGGTGAAGCAGGGGGACCCTGCGGCTGTGATTCCGGCGGGGGGCGAGATTAATGGCCGAGAGAATTTTACCCTAGAGTTAGATAATATCGCCGTCCCGACCAAGGGCGACGACCTCAATGCTCCGTCCGAAAGCGTGATCCAGCAGGGGGATTATGCCATTTTGGATAAGGCGACCTACTTCCCTGATGTGAATTTGACGCCCGCTGGTCCTATACCAATCAACCAGGGCGGACTGAAAATTGCTACAGTCCAGTTTTTTGCCGATTCCATCAAAATTACTTTTGATGGCGCAGGGGTGTATGACGGGAGTAGACGCGACGTAAAAATCGGCTTTTCCGCTGCTGCCAAGGCGGCAGATCAGGCGCCTGGCGGAGGCAAGGATACGGCCATTTTCGGAAACGGCTATAAATTTAATAACTCGGAATTAGTGCCGGAATACAGTATTGACGTCAAGTCGGCCAGCAACGGCAACGATAACAGCGAAATCAGCACCGCCCATTTTAAAGAAGGCACCATTACATGGCGAGTGGTAGTCAATGCCAACGATACGGACGATAAGACCGTTCCCATGCCGCTTGATGGGTTAACTTTCTCTGACGAGCTTGCGAACGTCGGTGTATATGTGCCGGGGTCCTTTACTGTGAATGGAGTTGAAGCAGATCCTAATTATGCTGCTGACCGAACACTTTCCTACAAGTTCCCAAGCGTATCTACTGCCGATGACGTTAAAAACACGGCGACGATTACCTTCAAAACGTGGATTCCTAAAAATATTTATTACTATGAGAAGAACGGCAACTGGGATCAGTATGGCTGGACTGCCGTTACAAACAACGCAAAGCTTTTGGGTGACACTGATGTCGATGTAAAGGCTTCATCAAACTCGCATCGGGTTGCCGTGCGCCCCAACTGGATTGTGGTGGGCGGCAAGCCTGGCAAGAGCGGAAACGATACCCTCATTACCTGGACTGTTGAGGTCAACAGGGCGATTAGCAACGGCCGGTTGCTCTCCAAAACCGGTTTGCAGAATGTGATGATTACAGACATCCTGCCCGAGGGGACGGAGTTTGTGTCCTCAACCTATAAGAATGGGGACGGAGGTATAGATACCCCAATTACCCGCAACGCCTCAGGGGAGTACGACATCGGATCCGCCATCGGCGGGAATCTGGACGGGCCCCTCTATTTAACGATTGTGACAAAGGTGACAGACAGCAGCAAGTCAACCTTCGATTACAAAGCGCGGGCAAACTGGGTATTGGATGTTCTGGATGGAGGAGATGCCATCCAGAACAACGATGCGACAGGTTGGATTCCACCCGCTGCCGTTGTAGACACTGCGAGGGTTATAATCGGCGCACATGCCTTCACGAAAAGCGTTGCAACAAACAATGCCACCGCCTACGCGCTGTATAATGTCGGAGGCGCAAGGTGGACGATCAATTTGACGCCGCAGTATGATCTGGATGCTCCAGTCGTCTATGATTTGCTGGTTCACGGCGGTTCGCTCGATGTGCTGGATAAACTGGATCCTAATCCTAATGTAACGGCGGACACTCTGAATGCAATCAAAAGCCAAATCGACGACAAACAGCTCTGGCAAAAATACCGCGACAAGACGCTGACTGTTAGTAGTGGACTAGCCGGAGATGTAATCACCTTGACGGTGGACGACAACCCGGTGGCTGATCTTATCAAGGTGACCGGGTATAAAGGAAGTGTGCTGGGGAGCGTTTCTTTTGAATCCGTCACTACCAATCCGGATAACCTTTTCCGTCAAGATTTCGGAGGCGGATGGAGTAACCGAGCCTTGTTCTTTGATGGTGACGCTTATATGAACTACAAAGAAGCCACTGTCAAGAACCCAGTGCGGATGCTGAACAAGGAGATGCTGTACGCGAGTTCAGTCGATCAGAACGGCAATGCGCTAGGAAACATAGCCGCCGATTGGAACCGAAATTATAGCAACTGGAGCGCCAGCACATGGACGCGGCCAATTGTCGTCAATAATCCGAACTGGTATATGGACGACTCCCGTGATGATAAATACATCCTGGCAGGCTATGACCGCAAGGATCGAACAGTCACTTTCCGACTGGCGGTGAACATGCCGGGGTTCAATACGGAGGAAATGTCCAAGAATGGCGGTACCCGCGTAGCCAGTGACATCAAGCTGGTGGATACGCTGCCTGAGGGCTGGGAATTTGTAGATTATACTCCGGGTGAGGCTTATAGGCTTTATAAAGGTGTTACGGGCTATAATGCGGGCTCAGGAGCAAGTGCAGGCGGTTATGGCAGATACGCACAAGCATCAGGCGAGGCCATTCAGCCGGACGATCCCAAGCATGTGGTAAGCTTCGACAAGAACGGCAATGTAGGCACATTCACCTTCTCCAAGCTGGAGAGCCCTTACGTCATTCTTGTTAAGGCGCGTCCAACCAATGAAGAGCTGGCGACTTACCAGCTAGGTAACAATAATGCCGGTGAGAATCAGGCTGAGTTCTCCATGAAATGGGGAGACAAACCGTATAGCGCCAATGAAAAGCACAGAATTATTGTGCCTATGCAGTCTCTGAGCAAGACGGTACAAAAGCCGGTTTCCGGCGTGCAGGAATGGACGGTGAATTACACGCCCCCATTCGAGATGAAACCAGGCGTCTACTTGCTGGATACCCTTGCCAAGGGACTGAAGCTGCGCCAAAATGCAGAGGGAGGTCTTTCCCTCGCATCTTCCGACATTGCTGTCTATCCCGGCAAGTTGAAGCCGGACGGCACTCTGGAGCGTGACGGAGAGCCGCTGAATCTTGCGGATCCGAATAGTGAGGTGAAGGTCACCGCGGGCACAGACCCGGAGACCGAGGGCTCGACACTTAGGTTTGATTTTGCCGACCCGAACAAGTTATATCAGATCGTTTACCAGACCGAATCCCAGGGTATGCAGCCGGGAACGGCCGGGAATTCCATCAAGCTGATGGGCGATGATACCCTTCCGCCGATCGGAGCGCAGAGCAGTATTATGCTGGACGCGAACGATGTGGCGGGAAGTGCAAACGAAAACGGCTTGCTCTTCCTCAAGAAGGTTGGACCCGACGGCACCACTCCGCTGAAGGATGTAAAGTTCAAGTTGTTCAATCCTGACGGTACACCAGCCAGGGATAGAGAAAATAATGAAATGGCAGAAAAAGTGACGGGTACGGACGGCAAGACAGATTTCATTATACAGTTGCCGGGGGACTATATGCTCAAGCAGACCTATATTGACCCCCTCACTTACTTGCCTACGACAAAGGTATACCGGGTACGTGTTATCGATGCGCCGGGCAAGCCTGTCCTTGTTGACGGACAGAAGGTGGAATCAAACAATCCGCTGATCGTACCAACACCTGCCCAAGGCAAGCTGACCATCACCAATAGCGTGGAGGGGAATGGCAGCGATTCGAACAAAGAGTTCGAGTACACCGTGAACTTCACTGGTGAAGGCAAGGACGGGACGTACACTTATATGAAGCCAGATAATACGTATAGCACGATCAAGAGCGGTGACAAGATTACGCTCAAGCACGGCCAAACTGTGACGCTTCCGGCATTACCTGCGGATCTGCTCTATTCCGTAACTGAGGCCGATTATACGACCGTTGACGGCTATACGACCACACCAGAGACAAGAGAGTTGTCTGGCACAATCGTGAATAGAGGCGATCACAAGGCAGACTTCGTCAATGAAAGAACCGTTAACAAGCTGACCGTGAGCAATACGGTTATGGGCAACGGCGGCGACAAGACGAAGGAGTTCGAGTATACCGTCATCTTTGAGGACTCAGGCAAGGATGGAAGCTACGCGTATACGAAGTCGGATGGCGAGACGAGTACACCAGGCACGATCAAGTCCGGGGATACTTTCAAGCTCAAGGATGGAGAGACACTGGATATTTTGGATCTGCCTAAGAATCTGAAATATACAGTTACCCAGAAGGAATACACCATCGATGAATACGTGACTATTCCTGAAGGACGGTATTATAACGGAGTCATGAAGGGCCAAGATGAAGATGCCCCGTATACGAATGTACGAGTATTGAAGGGCGGCCTGTTAATCAGCAACACAGTTAAAGGCAAAGATGACGACAAAAAGGTGCCATTCAAGTACACGGTTACCTTCACAGGTGACGGATCGGATGAATCCTACGACTATGTGAAGTCAGACGGCAGCAAGGGCATGATCAAGAACGGAGATACCTTCGAACTTACAGATGGTCAGACGCTCACTGTACAGGGACTGCCAACCAATCTCCAGTATAAGGTGACTCAGGATGAGTATACGAAAGATGGTTATGTGACAGATCCAGAGAGTCTCACTCACACGGGCACGATTCCAGAGAAGAAAGTGTCTGAAGCACATTTTGTCAATACTCGCCCTTATCTGGAAGGCGTATTGCGTAACAACAACACAGGAGAAGTCATTCCGAATGCGCCGATTACGATAACCGATCTGAAGACAGGCGAAGAGATTCAGACGCATACGAATGAGAAGGGTGAATATGCAATTCCAGCCGTAGCGGATACGGACTACACGATCACATATACGAAGTGGTATCGGGTAGGTGGTAAGGATGTGCCTGTCGAGTTTACACAAAAAGCAAATGTGAACAGCAGTGTAACGGACGAGACCGTTCCAGCAGACATTACGGCTGTGGGAATTATTCTGTTCAAGCAACTGAACGGAACAACAGAACTGTTCAACGATTTGTTCACCAGCCACATGAATATTTATTTGAGGAACAGTGACGGGACTTATATTGAAGAAAACGGTCGCCCTAAGGCATTCCCGATGGCTTCAAATGGAACGTTCTCCGTGGAAGGGCTAAGCGAACAGAAGTACACAATGGAAGTTCGCTATAAGGCTGACACAGGTGAGGAGCTGCTCCTGAAGGTGACACAACTGGACGTGAAAGCTGACGGAGAGCTTAATATATCCGAGGAATTGGTTGACCCTTACGGGACGGTTTATGATGAAACGACAGGAGATGCCATCACTGGCAAGAAAATTGATGGAGCTAAAGTTACCCTGTATTATGCGGACACTCAGCGCAATAGAGACAAAGGCCGCATTCCGGGTACAAAAGTAACGCTCCCTGCGGTTCCGAATTTCCCACCGCACGACAACGCAAGCCCAGAGCAGGATAGTGACACAAATGGTTTCTATGCGTACATGGTGTTTCCTGAAGCGGATTACTATCTGATCGTAACGAAAGACGGATACGAAACGCATACGAGTGGTACAATTTCAGTCGATTTTGACATTGTAAGATACGACGTGCCAATGAAGCCGGTTCGTTCTGGTGGCGGCACCGGCGGTAATGGTAACAACGGTGGCGGCACCGTAACGCCAGATCCGGGCACCGTAACGCCAGATCCGGGCACCGTAACGCCAGATCCGGGCACCGTAACGCCAGATCCAGGCAACGTAACGCCAGATCCAGGCAACGTAACGCCAGATCCGGGCACCGTAACGCCAGATCCAGGCACCGTAACGCCAGATCCGGGCACCGCAACGCCAGATCCGGGCACCGTAACGCCAGATCCAGGCAACGTAACGCCAGATCCAGGCAACGTAACGCCAGATCCGGGCACCGTAACGCCCGAGCCAAGCAATGGTAACGATCAGAATAAGAACGTTAGCAACGAGTTGGACGATGCTCCGAAAACGGGAGATAACACCGTATCGCCATTCTTGTATATGGCATTGGCGCTGATGTCCTTAATGACGATCGGGTTCTGTCTGCTCGGTAACAAGAAGAAAAAGCACATTCAGTAAGGGAAGGGGAGGCGGTAAGGAAATGAGCAATACTAAAAAAATTCTTATCGCTGTTTCCTTGCTTGTCTTGGTATTTTCTCTTGTCAGTATTGCGAGAATTTTTTTGCGGGACTATGCGGAGCAGCAGAAAATCGAAGAGTTAACAAAGGTTTGGAAAGAAGGGTCAGACCAAGGTGGAGGGGATGCATTCCCCTCCCTTTTGTTCAATAAAGGCAATGAGCCGGTTATGCTTCCCGAATTCCGAGGGCTTTATGAGAGGAACTCAGACATCTTCGGCTGGCTGAAGATTGACGGCACCCGAATTGAGTACCCAGTCATGCAGAACCCACAGGATTCGGAGTACTATCTCAATCATGACTTTGATAAAAATGAAAACCAAGGTGGCCTTCCTTTTTTGGACGCGCATAGTGAGACCAACCATTCAGACATTTTGCTGATTCATGGTCATCACATGAAAAGTGGTTGGATGTTTAAAGATTTAATGAAGTACAAGGACGAAAGCTTTTATCAAGAACATGCTACGCTTCAGTTCAGTACACTTTACGAAAAGGCAGAGTATGAGATTGTGGCTGTTATTCTATCAAAAGTGTATCGCAAATCGGACGACGTTTTTAAATACTACCAGATTGAAAATGTGAATACGTCAGCTGAGTTTGATTCATATGTTCAGAACATCAGAAAACTCGCTCTTTATGATACGGGTGTAACAGCTCAATATGGCGACAAACTTATTGTACTCTCCACGTGTGAGTACTCCACTGAACATGGCCGGTTAGCGGTGGTCGCCCGAAAGCGTTAATGCGATGTTGACACACGAAAATCAATCTGATCCATATTGCGTCCTCCCCATGGAGGGCGTGATTTTTTGTTCCACAGCAGCTTGAAATCTGCAATAAATTCTCTCGGATTTTCTAGTAAATTTCACCTAGTTCTACCTTCATGATTGTGTACATTTCTTTTACCAATATATATATAAGTTATTCGTTTACTGTATAACATATCGATGTTATACTCACTTTATTCCAAAAGATTATGCAAAAAAATGTCGAATTGAGGCTTATTAGGATGATTATGGGTAAACAAAACGGCGAAACGATCATCCTCATTCCATCGCTTGAACCGGATGAGAGACTTTTGTCCTATGTACGGCAATTGCAAGAATATGGATTGAAGAATATTGTTATTGTGGATGATGGATCTGGTAAGGCATACCAGTCGATTTTTGAGGAACTCCGTGAGAACGGTTGTGCCCTTCTGACTCATGCGGAGAATCAAGGGAAGGGTGCGGCGCTCAAGACCGGCTTTCAGTATATTGGACAACAATATGATGCATCTTCCTTCGTTGTAACTGCTGATTCAGATGGACAGCACGCAGCAGAGGATGTATATCGAATTGCCCATGAAGCGAGACTTCATCCGGACTCGTTAGTTCTCGGGGTAAGGAACTTCAGTGAAGGCAACATACCGCCGAAGTCACTGTTAGGCAATCGGATGACCTCCTTTATTTTTGCCATGTTATATGGAAAGAAACTATCAGATACCCAGACCGGGCTTCGTGCTTTTGGTCCCGGGCTACTTGCGTTTATGCAGGATGTTCGCGGCACTCGGTTTGAATATGAGTTGCAGATGCTCATCTCGTGCATTCAGTCCGGCATACCGATCCATACCATGCCAATTCAAGTTATCTATGAAAGCGGTAATGCAGGAACTCATTTTAAAGCGATCCAGGATAGTGCTCGGGTCATGGGGGTATTGTTCTCCAATTTCCTGCGTTTCATATCATCGTCTGTGGCAAGTTCTGTTGTGGATTTGGGCATTGCCTGGTTTTTGATCGATGCTTTGCGCCCTGTGTTGGGTGAACAACACTATCTAAGAATTCTGCTCGCAACCGTGATTGCGAGGATTATTTCTATTGTGGTCAACTATGTACTGAATAGATATTTTGTATTCCGTAAGGAAGATAGCCAGGGAAGTCTATGGCGCTATTTGACGTTATGCGGAGTGGTCATCTTGCTTTCCAGTACCGGCGTATATCTATTCCATACCGTTCTCTTCGTAGATGAGAAATTGGCGAAATTCGTCTGTGATGCCTTGCTGTTCCTGCTCAGTTTCCAATTGCAGCGAAGATGGGTATTTGCAGCAAGGAGGAAGCAGCTGTAGTGCAAAACGAGAAAAGGCAAAATATCTTTTTTATCATCACCATGATTCTAATGACGATTTACTTGCTATGGCGCATGTTCTTTACTTTGCCATGGGGTGAAGGCGTACTGAATGTGATTTTCGGTATCTTGCTGATTGTGGCTGAAACCGTAACGGTACTGACAACCTTTGAATTATTCTTTCAAAAGATGCAAAAGAAACGTACACAACTCGACTTTCCAACTATTCCACCAGAGTATTATCCAGACGTGGATGTATTTATCGCTACGCATAATGAACCCGTCGATCTGTTGTATAAAACGGTTAATGCCTGTACGTTCATGGATTATCCGGACAAGCAGAAGGTTCATATATACATCTGTGATGATGGAGCAAGACCTGAGGTGGAGGAGCTTGCCAGACAGTTCGGCGTGGGTTATCTGGGTTTCCCGGGGAACAAGGATGCCAAGTCGGGCAACCTGAATAATGCCCTGAGCAAAAGCTCTTCTCCGCTCATTGCAACGTTTGATGCAGATATGATTCCGCAGCACACCTTCCTGATGAAAACGGTCCCCTATTTCATGCTCTCCACGTTCATTAAGGAGAATGAGGAATGGCGTCTTCGCCGTGAGGATGAAATGGACCCTAAGTTCAAGCTTGGTCTGGTACAGACCCCGCAAAGCTTCTATAATCCGGATCTATTCCAGTTTAACCTGTATGCAGAGCAAGGCATTCCGAATGAACAGGATTTCTTCTCCCGAGAAGTGAACATCTTGCGTAACGCCTCCAATGCGGTAGCCTATACAGGAAGCAATACGATTATTTCCCGGCAAGGTATGGAGGACATCGGAGGTTTTCCACTCAATACGATTACGGAGGACTTTGAGACAAGCATTCGCTTGCAGCAGGAAGGTTATATTACCTATGCGACTCAAGAGGTTCAAGCCGCCGGGCAGACAACAACAACCGTGAAGAGCATGATTAAGCAGCGGATTCGCTGGGCAAGGGGTATTATACAGAGCCTGCAGAATACGCGCGCTCCGTTATCCGAGAAGCTTCCCTTCTGGACAAGAGTGACCTATTTGAGCAGCTTCTTATACTGGTGGTCCTTCTTTAACCGGTTGATTTTTATTTTGGCGCCTATTTTGTTTGCGTTATTCGATTTCCAGATTGTAAACACAACCTTCTGGCAGATCCTAGTATTCTGGCTTCCGTCCTATTTCTTCTACAGTGTCTCGATGCGTTATCTGTCCAGCAATATTCGGAACCAGCGATGGAGTCAGGTAATTGATACGATATTTATGCCTTATCTCATCTGGCCGGTTCTCCTGGAAACACTGGGTATCCGTGAGAAAAAATTCAAGGTTACGAACAAAAGTAGAGCGAGTGGTCGACAATGGATGTCTGCTCTGTTATATGCCCTTCCGCATATTTTCCTGCTGTTGCTTTCCATTGCAGCCGTAATTCGATATGTAAATGGCAAGTACGGTATCGCGCTGTTCTTCAGCAGCATCATTATTTTCTGGCTGATTCATAACATGATCGCGCTATGTTATGCCCTGTTCTTCATGATCGGTCGCCGTGCGTATCGTGAGACAGAGCGGATTCGGGCACAGGAGGATGTCACGATCTATGATCAGGACACGAATCTACGCTACGAGGCTAAGACCGTTGATGTATCCGAGCAAGGGATTGCCTTTTATGTCCCATATCCCATATATCTACCTGAACAGAAGACGATCTCGCTGGTCGTAAAATCCGAGCGGTATGAGGCCAATCTTGATGCAGTTATTGTCTATGTTAAACAGGATGGAGAGGGTTGGCGCTATTCCGCAACCGTTCAGCCGATCGATGAGAAGGATAACCGCCAATACATGCAAATCATCTATGATCGTAAACATTCATTGCCAGAGCAAATGAACCTGTGGGATACGGCTTATGACGATATGCTTCGCAATGTGAAAAAACGTATCGTGCAACCTAGATCGGATCAGCGGAAAATGCCACGGCTTTCCCTGCAGCTTCCGGTCAATTTCACCAATAATGCTGGATGTACGCTGCGCAGCTTCAACTATCGTTTCTTTTCCGCGACAGGTCTCCACGGTGACATCGCGGCAGGAGCGCTCGTTACCTTTTATACGAAGAGTAACATTGAAGTCCTATTACAACACACGGGCAAAACAACGGCCAATCATCGCGAAGTGCTTCTCTCCATTGAGAATATCGATGATATTGTGGAGCGTGGCCTGATTAGTCAGTTATTGAAAGATTTGACCCATCCACATAGCGAGAGTTTCACCAGAGAGGGTTAGGAGAGATAGAGATGCTCATTATGCTTCAACTTGTGATGGGAGTTTTATTGATATTCTCCTTTCTTGGCTATATGCAGTTTGTACGGAAGGCACTTTCCCTACGTTGGGAGTTCATCCCCGTATTTGTGTTTTCCTCGGTTGCTTGTCTTGTTTTTCTTAGTGGTTTGGCAGGGCAGCTCTTTACGGGCAGCCTTGTCATTCTGATTGTAGGTTTGCTTTTGTATGGGGGAATGGTGCTTCTCGGATTACGCCGAGGAACCTCTTTTCGCATGTCTTTTTCCTTATTCCAGTTTTCATTTCTAGCAGGGACTTTTGTTTTCTTGCTGGTACTCTTTCAGAACCAATTAACACACTACGATAATTTTTCCCACTGGGCTATCGTATTGAAGCAGATGTTGAGCACAGATGCTTTTCCGACGCCAGACTCCAGCCTGATTGATTTTAAAAACTATCCGCTGGGGACTTCGTCATTTATTTATTATGTCTGTCGCTTCATGGGACATTCCCAGTCCGTGATGCTTTTGGCACAAGGTCTACTTATCTTTTCCTGCTTTTATGCCATGTTTGGCATCGTTTCGGAGAAGAAACGCTTTCTTCTGTATGCTTTTCTCGGACTTGGGTTATCTACGCTTTCATTTTTCAACCTTACGATTCGGATCACCAACTTACTTGTAGACTTCTTGCTTCCGATCTACGCGCTCGCCATCCTGGCGGTCGTTTACCAGTATCGTAATGAGATAAAAAAAGCATGTATTGTTGTTCTCCCGCTTGCGGGATTGCTGACCATTATCAAAAGCACAGGGGTTATTTTCGCAGCCATCGGTCTCATCTTCCTGGTATATACGTGGCTAAAGCATCGGCAAAAGTTCAGTTGGAAAACGGCGCTCGCTGTGGTGGGTACGATCTGTGGAGCACTGATTCCTTACTTCGGCTGGAGCTGGCGTATGGCGACGGTATTCCAAGGGATTGATAACAAGTTCGATGTGGCTACCACGGGAATTCAGGCCGGCAAGACGTCAGAGCAGATGCGTGAGATTCTATGGCTTTTCTTGAAGTCCAGTACGGATCTGACGACGCGCCCAGTGATCGGAATTGTTCTTTTCCAGCTTATCGCGATCGCAGCTTCGGTATTTGCCGTTGTTGTGCTCAAGAAGAAGTGGAACCTGTGGAAAGCATTGATAGCATTGGATGTTGTACTGTTACTGTACTATGCAGGCATACTGGCGTTGTATCTCTTCTCCATGCCACTGGATGAGGCGATTGTCCTGGCTGGGTTTGAGCGTTATGCATCGAGTATCGTGGTGCTGTTCGCCGGTGGGCTGGTGTTGTGCGCTGCGATCGACCTGGAACGTTCATTCCACTATAGGATTGGTGAAGTGCCTGATTATCAAGCCTTTAAGACGGTTGAGTCGAAGGGTCACTATCAAAAAGGGATTATCGGTTGTATGGCGGTTGCTGCCACGATTCTTTTGTCTGAATACAATGGTATCGTCTCCATAGCCCAAAGCTATGATACAACGCTCCCTTACAAGATTCATGCGGTTACTGGTGATCGGTGGTACCAGGGAGGGCAGGAGGATAATAACAGATATCTTTTCTACGCCTCGGACAGGGACCAGCAGGTCACGAACTATTACATGCAATATGTAGGAAAGTATTTCTTGTATGCTCCACATGTGGATGGGATCGTGTTGTTCTATGAGGATAATATGGACAATCTGTTGAGCGGCTACGATTATCTGGTGGTCGTCGAGACGGATCTTAACGCCAAGTGGTTGCTGAAAAAGCATTATGGCATCGACATGAAAGAGGGTATCTACAAAATCACCCGTTCCGGGGATCAGATCGTTCTTACTTTGACGTGAGATCATAGGCGTTGAAGTGCTGTTAAGGTCAACATAGAGTCTCCTTAAATATAGCCTGTTATAGCTAAAACCTATAACAGGCTATAGCTCTTTCGTAGAACGATAAATCCGATCGGATATGTTATATTTAATTCTATAATGATAAACGGGGAGATTAACCTATGAACATACAAACCGAACCTAAACAAAGAACCGTCACTCCATTTCGATATGATATTGTTGGCAGTTTCCTGCGCCCAAGTGCGTTGAAAGATGCCAGATTAAAATACCAGAACGGCGAAATTACCACGGAACAGTTGAATGAAGTAGAGAACGCTGAGATTGTGAAACTCGTACAGAAACAAAAAGAGGTTGGTCTTCAGGCTGTAACGGACGGTGAATTCCGTCGCTCTTGGTGGCATCTGGACTTCTTCTGGGGACTGGATGGCGTAGAGCGGACAATCATTGATGAGGGCTATCGATTCAACGGTGCAACATCCAGACCGGAGACAGCTCGTCTGACTGGCAAAATAAGCTACAGCAATCACCCATTTGTAGCGCATTATGCCTTCTTAAAAGATACGGCTGGCGACGACGTTGTTGCCCGTCAATCCATTCCAGCGGCCGCACAGTTCCTATTCGAATTGGACCGGGCAGATAATAAGGAAAGCACACAGGCTGTCTATCCGAACCGCCAAGAGCTTCTTTCGGACATTGCTGGGGCATACAAAGCATCCATTCTGGCCTTCTATGAAGCTGGATGCCGCAGTATCCAGATCGATGATTGCACTTGGGGCGCACTATGTGATCAACAGTTCATCACAGTGATGGAGCAGATTGGCGTCAATGTGGAAGAGTATGCAAACGAACTCGCAAAACTGAACGAAGAAGTGGTATCCGGCCTGCCGGAAGATCTCGTGGTAACGACCCATGTCTGCCGCGGTAACTATGTATCGACATTTGCAGGAGTCGGTGGGGGATACGAGCCAATTGCGCAGACACTTCTGAGCATCGATAACTACTCTGGCTTCTACCTGGAGTTCGATACGGAACGGGCTGGGGATTTCAAGCCACTTCGTTTCCTGAAGGATAATCAACAGGTCGTACTTGGACTCTTCTCTTCCAAATTCGGAGAGCTGGAGAACAAGGAAGATATCCTGAAACGGATCGAGGAAGCCAAACAATATGTTGATCTGGATCGAATCTGCCTGAGCCCACAATGTGGCTTCGCTTCCACGGAAGAAGGCAACCATCTGACCGAGGAACAACAATGGCGCAAGCTTGCGTTCATTAAGGAAATTGCCGAAGAGCTTTGGAAGTAACATTCGCATCTTCAATGGTCAGTCATCATATGTTATGCATGAACAAAAACAACTGCCAAATAGCCGTACGGACATCATCCGTATGGCTTTTCATTGTAATCTTTTTTCGGAGTGGATGTTTGATCATGGCCCATAGTATGCAGGTCGCCAAATAAGATACAATGATACTGTAGAAATCCATTTAAAAGTGGTGAATTCATGAAAGAATTGCACAGTCAGATGAATCGGAAAACGTATTATATTTCTATGCTAGTGATTATTGCTCTGATGTTATCGGGATTAATCCTGTCCACGACAGAATTGAACGGGATTACGGTAGGTTATATTATCCACTGCCTATGCGTAACCGTTCTTGCCGTATGTTTATTGGTGTACCCCAAGGTTGAGACGTTTCCCTTCAGATTGAGCATCATTCTTATCGGATTTACATACTTCTATACGCTTGCTATTTTATATCCCGAATCGTGGACAACCTATATTCTCATATGTCTACTCCCAGCACTCGCCATCCTGTTCTATGATCTGAAATTATTTTATTTCTCGTTAATTCTTAATGGAATATTGCTCCTCATTACGTTTGGTTACAATCTTCTGTATAACCAAGGGAATGAGTATGCATATATACATACGGATGTGGCAGGCAATTTTATCAATATTATGGGCAGTCAGGTCATTTTATTTCTCATTTTTCATCTGACCTTTTCTCAAATGAGAAAGCAGGAACTTTATTTTGAGCAATTACAACAATCAGAGCGTTTGAAGATGATCGCTCATCTAACAGCTGCTGTTGCCCATGAGATTCGTAATCCAGTGACGGTGGTGCGAGGTTTTCTGCAGCTATATCGAGAAGATCCCTCTTTTGAGCAGCCGGTGAGGAATAAGTTTGCCTTAATGATTGATGAATTGAATACCGTAGAGCAGGTGACCTCTCAGTTCCTGACCCTTGCCAAACCCAATAGAGAACTGAGACCAGAGAAGCTCGATGTGAGGAAGGTCCTTGAAGGTGTGATGGGTCTGCTCAGCTCCTATGCGATGTTGTCGGACAAACATATGGATGTGCAGGTGGATGAGGATTGCATAATTCTTATTAATACAATTGAGTTCAAGCAGTTGCTGATCAATCTTATCAAAAATGCGCTGGAAGCTTCGGATGCGGGTACAACCGTCCAAGTAACAGCGAAGCGAGTGAAGCAATGGGTAGAGATAAGAATATCGGATCAGGGAAACGGCATGACTGAGGAAGAGGTGAAGTCACTGGGGACTCCGTTTTATTCATTGAAAACAAATGGGACGGGGCTTGGATTAATGATCTGCTATAATATCGTGGAAAAGTATGAGGGAACGATCGAATATCACAGCGCAAAAGGTCAGGGGACCTCGGTGACTATTCGCTTTTTAGCTAAAACGGTATAGGCGTAAAAATAAGAAGCGACAGTTAGGACAAAGGGATCTTTGTCTCAACTGCCGCTATTCGTCTATCTCGCATGATATCGCCCTTTGGGCACCACCATCGGTGATCCTGAAACGGGATCTTCAATGACCGTACATTCCAATCCGAAAATGTCTTTCACTTGTGGGGCGGTTATTACCTCTGAAGGTTTACCCTGAGCCACAAGCTTTCCGGTATGAAGCGCAAAGATATGATCCGCATATCGCGCTGATAAGTTGATATCGTGCAGTACCATCACAATGGTCGTTCCGTGTTTGCGATTCAGCTCCGTAAGCAGGTCCAGAATCTCGACTTGATAGGTGATGTCCAAGAAGGTCGTCGGCTCATCGAGAAACAGGATATCCGTCTGTTGCGCCAGCGCCATAGCAATCCACACACGCTGACGTTGGCCGCCTGAGAGTTCATCAATATTGTGATTGGCAAACTCGGTGATGTTCATGATGGTCATGGCTTCGGCCACAGCCTCATAATCCTTCTTGGTCCACCCACTGAACAAGGATTGGTGTGGGAACCTTCCACGACCCACCAGATCGGCTACCGAAATGCCTTCCGGAACAATGGGAGACTGCGGGAGTAATCCGATCACCCGAGCCAATTGCTTGGGCGGGATTTTGCCAATGGCTTTGCCGTCCAGCGTAATGCTGCCCGAAGTAGGCTTAATGAGCCTGGCCATCGTTTTCAAAAGGGTAGACTTACCGCAGCCGTTAGAGCCAATAATGACGCTAATTTTATTACTCGGTATGACAATGTCCACACCGTGGATAATCGTTTTATTTTCATATCCCGCAACGAGTTGTTTCGCTTCAAATACATGTGTCGGTTTCATTATAACTCCCCCTTACGATTCATTCGGATTAACAGGAAGATCAGATACGGTGCTCCGAGTAATCCAGTAATGACGCCTACGGGGAATCTGTACTCAAAAGCAAACTGTCCGATGAGGTCGGAGGCCAGGACCAGATTAACGCCAACCAGACCTGCCGGGAGGATGTTCGAGGAGCCAACACCTACGAGCCTCTTCGCAATAGGTCCCGCAAGGAAAGAGACAAAGGCAATCGGACCTGTAGTCGCGATAGCAATGGCAACCATGCAGACGGAACTGACAATAAGTGCAATTCTGGTTTTGTCCGTATCTACACCTAGTGAAAATGCCGATTGTTCTCCGAGTTCCAATATACTGAGATGTTTACCCAGCATCATGATGATGGGTGAGCAGATTAGTACGGTAATCACGAGAGGTGGTAGTGCACTCATCTGAGATCCGTTCAGACTGCCTGTGAGCCATCGAATTGCGGCAGGAATATCTTTTTCAGAACTAACCAGCAGGAGGTAAGAGATCACCGCATCAAGCATAGCTTGAATACCAATCCCGATAAGTATTAACCGTCCGATGGAGAACACTTTTCCTCTGGAGAGTACATATATGAACATCACCGTAGCCAGACCTGCAATCACTGAAGCTAAGGAAACAATGGCTCCGCTTGCATGAAGTACGACGATACAGAACACAGCGGCAGCGCTTGAACCTGACGTGATCCCGATGACATTAGGATTCGCCAGCGGATTCCGCAACATGGTCTGGAAGGTATAACCTGCAATGCCGAAGGCGAATCCGGCAAAGAGACCTGTGAGCATTCTTGGTAGACGTATCGTATTCACGGCAAAAGACACACCTTTGATCTTCTCTCCCGCAAGGGAGCTGATGACATCTTTAACCGGATAGATTGTGTTGCCGAGCAAAAGCATGGCGCAGCAAAGAGCACATGCAAGTATGGCAAGGAGACTGGTGACAAGTGTCCAGCGGCGACGTCGATGACGTCTGCCCGCCATAATAAATTCAATCGACTGATCTCTCATAATGAACGCACTTTCGATCGCATCGAGAGGATGATTAGTATTGGAGCCCCTATAAAGGCAGTAACGACACCAACTTCAAGCTCTCCAGGGTTGCTGATGAGTCTGCCACCGACATCGGATATGGTTAGAATGATCGCTCCAGCTACCGCTGACATAGGTATGACAAAACGTAAGTCAGGACCCAGTATAAGGCGTATGACGTGTGTAGATAACAATCCGATGAAACCAATAGGCCCAGCAAGTGCAGTAGCTGCACCACACAACAAAACCCCTGCAAGAGCCGCAATGAATCGAAGCGTACCTGTGCGAACACCGAGTCCTGTCGCAACATCGTCACCCAGGGCCAGCGCGTTCAGGGCGGGCGCCGTCAGAAATGCAATAAGTACCCCAATGACCAGGAAAGGGATGAACGTACTGATTCCACTCCAGGTTGCCGATCCTACGCTGCCCACTTGCCAGAACCTGAACTGGTCCATGACATAGGAGCGAGGGATCATAATGGCGGTGACGAGTGAGGAGAGCGCGGCACTTATGGCCGCTCCGGCTAAAACAAGCTTAATGGGCGTGGCTCCGCCACGCCCCATTGAGCCAATTCCGAATACGAACACGGCCGTTATTGCCGCTCCAGCTAGTGCCAGCCAGATATATTGATTGGCGCTGCTGATGTTCAGGAATGCAATACCCATCACCACAAACAGGGATGCCCCTGTATTGACGCCCAATATGCTTGGGTCGGCAAGCGGGTTCCGGGTAACGGCTTGCATAAGTGCTCCTGACACGCCGAGTGCTACTCCGCATAACAAACTGAAGACCGTTCGGGAGATCCGTTTGCGCACGATGTTTGCCCCATATGAGTCTACCTCTGGGTGAAATAATCCGTCGATTAACTCATGAAACCTCACGGGTCTAGAGCCGAAGACCAGTGAGGCAATCATAGTTGCAGCAAGCAGAATGAAACAAATGACTAACACCAAGATGAAGTTCTTGGGGACATGTGCTCGTATTCGATTATCGTTCGAAAGCGATGTACTATTCATTGATCTTGTCGATGGCTCCACTAATCAATTTCAGGTAATCATCAATAGTATAGGAAATGGACAGCGGGTTTGGCGTTCCAGCAGCAACCAAAGGTGTGTCTGCTTCAATGAATGCTACGGAACCACGTTTAACCGCAGGGATTTTACCTAGCAGTGGATCAGCCTGAATGGCTTTCAGCAACTCGGCATTACCATAACCAACGAGGATATCTGCATCATTAAGAGCCTCAGCATTCTCTGCACTTAGACTCAGGGAGTAGCTGTTAGGATCTTCAATCTGGCTGGTAATACTCTCTGGGACAACCAATCCCAGCTCACCAAGAAAGGCCACGCGGGAATCTACAGGTGTATAGATATGAAGTTTGGACATGTCTTCAGCGGAGAAGTTAACCCAAACCACTTTTTTGTCTTTGATCTGAGGATATGCGGCTAATTTTTCGTTGACCATGGCCTCAGTATCTTTGATCAATTGCTCACCTTCTGCTTCCATTCCCATACCCTTCGCATTGAAAGTAACCTGTTCACGCCATGTTGTTGCCCATGGAGCCGTTGGATAGGCTACAACCGGAGCAATTTCACTAAGAAGATCATAATCTTCCTGAGTGATACCGGAGTATGCTGCAAGAATGACATCTGGATTGGAATCGGAAATCGCTTCAAAATCAAGTCCATCTGTATCTTGGAAAACGTTCGGGTCTGTTACGCCGAGTTCATCGAGTTTCTTAGCTGTCCAAGGCAGCAGTCCGCTGTCATCCTGAACACCGAAGTTAGCTGCCGAGAAGCCTACAGGAACTTGTCCAAGCGCGAGAACGACATCTTGGTTCGCCCATTGTACAGTAGCTACACGTTCAGGCTTTTTCTCAATAACCGTTTCACCCAAAGCATGCTTGATTGTAATTGGATATCCGGCATTCTCATCTGTAGCGGCTGGTGTTTCTGTAGCTGGAGCTGTCGAATCACTTGCAGCAGGAGTTGCTGCTGGCTCAGCTGTTTGGTTGCCACAACCTACCAATGCCAAGATGAAGACCAGTGATAGAAGTAATGTTGTTAAGGAAAGCTTTCTCTTTGTGTTCATGTGTTTCCCCTTCCTGAATCTTAAAATATATTTGATGGTGCTGAATATCCGGGTTGATCTATTACATCCATGAGGATGTGAACAAGTAAATATATAAAACGTTTTATGTATCTGATAATGATTATCAACATCAATAAATATATCTTTTATTCAAAGGGAGTGTCAATGAAAAAATTGTAAAGGCTCATATCATATTAGGGTTATATTTTTGGGGGAAGAAAGGCGTTATTGTAAGTTTGGTGAGTGATGAAGCGGATCAGACGAAGTAGTTTCTATTAGAGAAGATATATATGTAGGAAAAAGTTGATTCCAAATTATATTAAACAAGAACAAAGAAGGCCGCAGATGATTCTAACGGCCTTCTTCATGCATGTTGGACAGAAACGCTCTGAAACACCTTTATCGCTCCGTTCCAGACCAATGTTATTCCACTTCGATCTCCTTCACCGTCTCTCCTTCAACCAGCACGGGTTGATAGTAGGTGTTCGTCGGCAGATCCTTTTTGCCTTGCAGATTTTTGATCACCCAGTCGGCAGCATCGCGGCCCATTTGTTCTTGGGGATGGGTTAGCGTTGTTAGCCTTATGTTGGCGTTCTTGGCGATGTACGAATTGTCCTGCCCAATGATGGATAACTCATCCGGGATCGAGATGCCCAGTTGCCTACAGGCGTGCACGACCTCCAGTCCCACCTCATCGTTATAACAGACGATCGCGGTAAGCGCATCTCTGTTTTCGTCCAGATACGTTGCTACATTAGAAGATAACTCTGGTTTTGATGCTGTATCAAAGGAGAGTACTTGCTCAGGATGGAACCGTAACTTCGCTTCACCCAATGCCTTAATGTACCCCTTCAACCGGTACTTTCCTTGTAGGTCATCCATTTTGGCAATAATGCCGATCTGGGTATGGCCTTTGGAGATCAATTCCCGAGTGGCAAGATAGCTGGATTGCACGTCATCCAGGCAGAAGAACGGAACCTCCAGCTCCTCATAGAACGCATTAATCATCGTAAACGGCACATCCTGCTCCTTGAACGACAGATAGTATGCAATATTGGGATTATACAGATTACTTTTGGTTGGTTCGACAATCAGACCATCCACGCCGTAGGAGAGCATCATTTCGAGGGCTTTTTTCTCCTGTGCCACATCATTATTGGTGCTGGCCAGCAGTAACGAGTAGTTGTCCTCATTCAGACGACTCTCGATGCCGCGAATAATGGAAGGAAAGATGTAATCCGAGATGTATGTCGTGATTACACCGATCGTTTTCTTCGAGGTATGACCGCCTGATCGTGATCGGTACTGATTACTAACGTAGGTTCCTGAACCCTTTTCACTTCGTAAAAACCCCTCGTTCGATAACTCCAAAATGGCTTTCCGCACCGTCTGGCGACTTACGTTGTAGCTGTCCTGTAATGCGGACTCTGTTGGAATCTGTTCGCCTATGCTATATGTCCCCGAGAGGATATGACTCTTTATATCATCAATGATGACCTGGTATTTTGGCTTCACGTAGTCCACTTCTTTCATCGTTACTCATCTATATAAACGTTGTTGTTCAAATAGTTGTACGTACATATTTTATCATGATTCAGTTGGGATGAAAACAAAACAGAACATTTTTCGAACTGAACCGTACATATTCGGACTTATTGCATAGAGGTGTACCTTACAGCATAGCCATTATATAGCTATTTAAGACCTTTGAATGGTCAAATAGAGTGCAATATGTGTACTTTGTAAGTATAACTATTATATATTATTGACAAATGTACGTACAAAAAATATACTAAGGCTGTCAGAAAAGGAAAGCGTATTCTTTGAAAACACAGACTTTTTGAACAACCTTTTATACAAAATTCATTATTAGCTATTGCCATAAGTAAAAGCTTCACCTTATATACGCATCTTTTGGGATGTAAAATCGCGACCGGAGAGGGGATACACGTGATTATGAGTCAATTGGACTTGAAAGAAGCCATTACCAAGGGCGCTACTTCACTTGGAATTGAATTTGGATCAACGCGGATTAAGGCGGTGTTGATTGACGAACGTTTTGAAACCATCGCTTCAGGCAGTTATGAATGGGAGAACCTTCTGAAAGATGGATATTGGACGTACAACCAGGAGGATATCATCAAAGGTCTGCAAACGGCTTATCGTGAGATGAAGCAAGATGTGGAACAGAAATACGGAGTCACGCTGCGAACGGTCGGTTCTATTGGATTCTCGGCCATGATGCATGGATATATCGCATTGGATAGCGCAGGCGAACTGCTGGTACCTTTCCGCACCTGGCGTAACGCTACTACGGGAGCAGCTGCAAGAGAGCTGACGGAACTTCTGCAATTCAATATTCCGGAACGTTGGAGTATCGCCCACTTGTACCAAGCGATTTTGAACGAAGAGGCGCATCTGCCACGGATCGATCACCTGACAACCTTGGCTGGATACATCCACTGGTTGCTAACGGGCAATAAGGCGATTGGGATCGGCGATGCTTCAGGTATTTTCCCAATTGACGAGTCTACACATAACTATCACCCATCCATGATTCAACAGTTCGACGAACAGATTGCAGGCAAAGGTTATCCATGGAAAGTCGAGGACCTTCTTCCCAAGGTATATCTCGCTGGTGAGCAGGCAGGTGCATTAACGGAAGCGGGAGCCAAGTTGCTCGACCCTTCGCAAGATCTGCAAGCAGGCATTCCACTTTGCCCGCCAGAAGGCGATGCTGGAACGGGTATGGTGGCAACGAATAGCGTGAGAAAACGTACGGGGAACATCTCCGTCGGCACATCCGTATTTGCGATGATCGTACTGGAGAAGGAATTATCCAAAGTGTATCCCGAGATCGATATGGTCACCACGCCAGATGGCAGTCCAGTAGGGATGGTACATGCCAACAACTGTTCCAGTGATATCAACGCATGGGTTGGATTGTTCCGTGAATTCTCTCAAGCGATGGGATATGAAGTGGATAACGGCAAGTTGTTTAGCGTGTTGTTTAACAAGGCTTTGGAGGCAGACCCAGATGGTGGCGGCTTGCTCAGCTACGGTTATTACTCAGGTGAGAACATTACGGGACTTGAGAAAGGCCGTCCATTGTTCGTCCGCTCCCCGGAAAGCAACTTCAATCTGGCGAACTTTATGCGGACACATCTGTTCAGTGCCTTCGGTGCACTCAAGCTTGGTATGGACATTTTGACAGAGGAAGAGAATGTGGCCATTGACAGTATTTTGGCTCATGGTGGCCTATTCAAAACCCCTGTTGTTGGACAACGGATTGTAGCTGCTGCGATGAACGTGCCCGTATCGGTAATGTCTACTGCTGGTGAAGGCGGCGCATGGGGTATGGCACTTCTGGCTTCGTACATGATCAACAAGGATCAAGAGGAGAGCCTGGATGTGTTCCTGGAGCAGAAGGTCTTTAACGATGTTGAGGGAGTCGAAGTGGCGCCGGATGCATCGGATGTGAAAGGGTTTGAAGCATTTATCGAACGCTACCGGAGTGGACTCACAATTGAGCAGGCAGCTGTAGATCATCTGGTATAGGTTGTTCAAAAAGACGCTTTTGATTACGAAGGATGCCTAGTGGCATCATCAACATCGAATATGGAATTCAGCCGAAATGTCCGTTGCTCACGTAGCTCTATCTACGCTCCGCTACTCCATTTCTAGCTTCATCCCATCTTCTCGGTACTGAAAACCGACTTTTTGAACACGCACTATTAGAGAACGGGAGGGAATAATATGTTAGAGCAACTGAAAGAAGAGGTATTCCAGGCGAATCTGGAACTGCCAAAGCACGGACTCGTGAAATTCACATGGGGTAACGTTAGTGCAATTGATCGGGAAAGCGGTCTGTTCGTTATTAAACCGAGTGGTGTCAGCTACGATACGATGAAAGCAAGCGACATGGTTGTGGTCGATCTGGATGGTAACGTGGTGGAGGGTGAGATGAGACCTTCCTCGGACACCGCAACACATGCCGTACTATATAAGCATTACTCGGAGATTGGCGGCATCGTGCACACGCACTCCACATGGGCGACCATCTGGGCGCAAGCCGGACTGGACGTACCTGTGATGGGCACCACGCATGCAGATACCTTCTATGGGGCGGTACCTTGTGCGCGTTTCCTGAATCAGGACGAGGTTGATCGCGGATACGAAGCGGAGACAGGGCGCGTCATTATTGAAACGTTTGAACAGCGTGGGATTGATGTTATGGCGGTTCCGGCAGTGTTGCTCCATGGTCACGCACCGTTTACGTGGGGGAAAGATGCCAAGTCTGCAGTGGTGAACAGTGTCGTGCTGGAGGAAGTGTGCAAAATGAACCTGTACGCGCGGCAGTTAAATAACTTCGCGAAAGAACTGCCACAAGGCATCTTGGATAAACACTATCTGCGAAAACACGGAAAAGACGCGTATTACGGACAGAAGTAATTTGGTTATAACAGTGACTGGAAGCATGTTCTGGCTTACAAGTGGATTAGTGTGGGAATGATTTGTTCAACCTATACTTTTTACACGATAACGGAGAAGACAGAAGAAAGCTGGAGAAGCGGAGCGTTCGCCTTTATCACAGGATTTTCCCTTTAAAAAAGGGAATCAAAAAAATCCGGGGATAACCAGCGATCGAAAGATTATTCTGGCTGCGCAGTGTGCTAGTGTAAACCCATTAGTTCAACTATAAAATAATGAAATGAGGATGATTATATGTCAGCAGCAAAAGAATTCTGGTTTGTGGTCGGTTCACAGCACTTGTACGGAGAAGAAGCACTGGGCGAAGTAAAAGCCAATGCACAGAAAATCACGGATGCCCTTAATGCAAGTGGCGTACTGCCGTACCCGCTCGTATTGCAGGATCTGGCGGTAAGCGCAGATAAAATCACGAGTACGATGAAAGAAGTCAACTATCGCGACGAAGTAGCAGGTGTCATCACATGGATGCATACATTCTCCCCGGCGAAAATGTGGATTCGTGGTACGAAATTGCTGCAAAAACCTTTGCTGCACTTGGCAACCCAATTCAACGAAAGCATTCCGTGGGCAACCATCGATATGGACTTCATGAACCTGAACCAAGCGGCACACGGTGACCGCGAATATGGCTTCATTAATGCCCGTCTGAGAAAACAAAATAAAATCGTTGTTGGCTACTGGGAGCGCCCGGAAGTGCAACAGCAGGTTGCAGACTGGATGGACGTAGCAGTTGCTTATAACGAAGGCTTCAACCTCAAAGTCGCTCGCTTCGGTGATAACATGCGCAACGTGGGCGTGACCGAAGGGGATAAAGTGGAAGCACAGATCCAATTCGGATGGACGGTTGATTACTTCGGCATCGGCGACCTCGTGCAATACGTGAACGCCGTAACGGAGCAGGAAATCGATGATCTGATCGCTCAGTATAAGGACCTGTACGAATTCGATTATGGCACGAACAGCAAGGAAGCTTGGGAAGCCAGCGTACGTGTGCAAGCGAGTTATGAAATTGCCATTAAACGTTTCCTGGACGAAGGTGGATACAGTGCCTTCACTACGAACTTCGAAGATCTGCATGGCATGAAACAGCTTCCGGGTCTGGCTGTACAACGCCTGATGGCTCAAGGGTACGGATTTGCCGGTGAGGGTGACTGGAAAACGGCTGCGCTGGATCGCTTGCTGAAAATCATGGCCCATAACGAGAACACGGGCTTCATGGAAGATTACACATACGAGATGGCTGCTGGACAGGAAGCGATCCTGCAATCTCACATGCTTGAAGTAGATCCTACACTGGCTAGCACGAAACCGAGAATCATCGTGTCCCCACTGGGCATTGGCGATCGTGAAGATCCGGCACGTCTCGTATTCGACGGCAAAGCAGGCGAAGGTGTCGTGGTATCCATGGCAGACTTCGGTACCCACTACAAATTGCTGATCAATGAAGTATCTGCATTCGAGCCAACCGTTCCGGCGCCTAACCTGCCGGTAGCGCGTGTATTGTGGAGCGTGAAGCCGAACTTCCAGGATGGGGTAAAAGCATGGATCGAAAATGGTGGCGGTCACCATACGGTTGTATCCTTGAACCTGACTACAGATCAGATCGTGACGTATGCGAAGCTGGTGAATCTGGAGTACGTTATTATTAAGTAAAAGTGGATTGGCAGCTACTGCCTGAACTCATACAAATTCGTTGTCTGCGGCCGGGGGTTAACCCTCGGCCCTTTGTTTGTTATGCTGGGAAGCATGATGTGAAGCTGAGCAAGGAGTTGCTTTTCCATCGAAAAGGGATAAGAAATGGAGGAGGACAGACATGTACACAAAAGAAAGTTTAATTCAGCAACTAGAGTATCTCGGTTTGGATGGGCAAGGCACGTTGCTTATTCACTCTTCAATGAAGAGTTTAGGCGAGGTTGAAGGTGGAGCGGATACAGTGTTGGATGCCTTTAGCGACTATATGAAGGACGGATTACTGGTGCTTCCCACCCATACATGGTCTACCATTAATGCGGATAACCCATTGTTCCACGTGGAAAATTCTACCTGTTGCGTGGGCATTCTGCCTGAACTTTTTCGTAAACGGCCGGGCGTAGTTCGTTCGTGGCACCCGACGCACTCGGTAGCGGCACTGGGAGGGGACGCAGAGGCGTTTACGAAGGATGATCATCTCTTCGATACACCGTGTGCGAGAGGTTCGGCATGGGGGAAACTGCTTGATCGGAAAGCGACAATATTGTTAGTAGGCGTTGACTTGAAGCGGAATACATTTATCCATGGGGTCGAAGAGTGGGTGGACATCCCTGGACGAATGACGGACGAGCATGAGAGACTTTATACGGTTTTACCAGATGGAACCCAGATTTCAGTACCGTCCCGCAGACATTGTGGGTTGCCATGGTCAGAGCATTTCTGGAAAGTAGATGAGGTGCTGGTTCGCGAAGGTGCGATGCGTAAAGGAAAGCTCGGCGATGCGGTCGTAAGAGTATGTGATGCGGCTAAGACAGCAGAGGTAATTACGGAGATGCTCAAGGATAACCCCGATCTATTCACGGATAATCTCCCTCTGGATGAAGTAAACGAATAATGTAAGAGCCGTCCGGTAGCCGGATGGCTCAATATGAATCACATGACAATGTCCCAATATCTCCCGAGCAGATGACCTTCCTCTCCTGTTTGTACTCTAAGCCTTCAAAAGCATTCACAAATAATCAGAAATAGATCAGGATTTCGATCAGAGGTTGGTCGGACTTCCAGTGTATGGGCTACTCACCCTTATAGTGGTGTGATAAGATATGGTTAAATTAACCAATAAGATTGGCGTAGCAATATGGAATATAAGTGTTTATCGAAGTTTCTAAATAAGTATCACGATAAAATCATGAACAACCACGTTGTCATTGTAGCATCTAAGAAGGAGAAGATTCGTGAACCCATTAGTATGGTATGATCTCTTTTTATTTGTCCTATTGTTTGGTGTAGGTGTGTATGTATTTGCTACGGTTAGAATTACGAAATTACATAAGGTTTACTTTTTGTTCCATGGGTTGATGATGCTCTGGCCTTTCTGCCAATTCGCGTCTACGTTGACGGATGATCCTGGATTGCAACTATTCTATGTAACGCTATCCTTTGTCGCCGTATCCCTGCTTGGGAGTGGTTGGCTTCTGCTGACGATCTTCATTTCCGGTTATGCGGAGCGTTTGAATGCAAAAGGGACCTTTCTGCTATTTGTCCCAGCGGTGATCGGGGCTATAGGTGTGGTCGTAAATCCATGGAACGGGTTCGTCATTTCACTGGAGGGTGGATATATCGAGCGAGATTACGGCCCGTGGTTCTGGGTTGTGATGGTTATTCTAATGATCTATTTCGTATCTTCGCTCGTTGTCCTGTTCAAGGCGCAGTATTCTTCTCGGATGTCCTCCATGATCAAAAAACAGGTGAAAGTCACCCTATGGGGTATCTTGGTATTGGCTGTGTTTGCTACGATTGATGCGATTCTGAATGTTGTTCTAGCCCGCTGGTTGCCGATCATTCCTGGCATGACTTCGCTAGGGATATTTCTGTCCGACCTCTTCTTCGTCTATGTGATCAAAAGATATAATGTGTTCGATCTGGTCTCGATTGCTCATGAGGATGTGATCAATACGATTCCTTATGGCATTCTGGTATTGGATAAGAATCAAACCATTATTGAAGTGAACAAAGCCTCCCGATCCTTTATGGATCTGCATGTGGGGGACTATTTTGATATGAAGACGTTTCTGGGGTCTGTTCGTGTAGAGGGCAGCAGCCAGAAGTTTCTGGATCAGTATAAGCGAAAGAGAAGTATCGTATCTCAAATTGAAGTCGTCATGGAGCGTGGCACCGAACGTCATTTCATCCTTCAGGCGTCTCCAATTGTTGGCCCTGCTCGGTTGCCTATTGGCCATATCCTTACGTTTCAGGATGTCTCCCAAGAGCGCTTCTATGTGAAAGAAATGAATCGGCAGAATGAGGTGCTTCAGGAGCGAAATCAGGCGTTAGACTTGATACGTCAGGAGTTATCCGAGGCTAATCGCAAACTTGAGGAATTGGCCCTTACAGACAGTTTAACCAACTGCTACAACCGCCGATATCTGACCCAGCAGCTGACGCATGAAGTAAGCACCAATATTCAATATAAAACCCCGTTCTCACTCCTGCTCCTGGATATTGATTACTTTAAAGCGATTAATGATCGCTACGGACATGTTATCGGGGATGAAGTGCTCGTTCGCACGGCGGAAGCCGTCAAACAATCGATTCGCAGTACCGATATACTGACGCGTTATGGCGGGGAGGAGTTCATGATCTACCTTCCACACACAGAGCATGATTTGGCGAACCAGATCGCGGAGCACGTAAGATTAGCTGTGGAGTCCAACCGCATTATGGTGGATCACGAGATTAAGCAGGTGTCCATTACGATTAGTATTGGGATTCTGTCCTTTGAGGATTTTGAGGTTGAGCATGTACCAGACAATCCAGAGGGGTATTTGATCCAACTGTTCGCTGCGGTGGATAAGGCGTTGTACCAGGCGAAGCAGAATGGGCGAAATCGAATTGAGTTTGCGGCGTTTGAGCGGGAAGTTGTTTGAAAAAGAAACAAGAAAAGAGTGGGAGGTTACTCCACTCTTTTTGTTGTTAGCACATGATGTTGATGTAGTTATATTTAATCGGAACTTCTATGTGATTTTTCGATAGCATTTAAAACTTCTTTACTGATTTTGGTCAATGATATGAGTGTATCTGTACCTTTGCCGCTTATTAAAGTTATATGTTCGTCCAAGGCTCTTTTGTACTCAGAGTCTTCTTGGAATTTAAATATTTCTTCAGCAGTAACCTGTAATCCATTCATTATTTTCTCAAGAGTCTCCAATGAAATGTTACGATCTCCCCGTTCAACTCCACCAATATAGCTGTAATGAAGGCCTGCTGCTTCTGCCAGTTGTTCCTGAGTCCAGCCTTTTGCCTTCCTTAACTCACGTATTCGATTTCCTACGTCCTCTGGTAAACTCATTTGATCACCTCCACTTAAGGTTAGAAGAGGTTATAGAATCCTTACAGACTAATATGTGCAAACTGTATCCTTAAATAAAAGTACTTATAAGTACAATTTATATTGATCTTCTTATGGTTTATCTATACAATTATATGAAAATGGATAATTAAGGAGGATTATCTTTGCGGAAATCTATCCTAAAGTCACTCAAACCGGACATCATTGGTGAAATGTTGGACATGGCTGTGGCTTTTGAAAATTGGAACAAGGTGATGGAGAGGGCGGACATGTTATATCAATGTGTGCAGTCGATCCATGAAGAGCGGCAGGAGTATCGGTCAAAGGGAGTGCCTGCACCACATATACACATCGAGCGGCCCTTGGTCTACTATTACGGGTTCAGTCACTTAATGCGGGGTATGGCTCACCAGAAGATGGGACAGGTAGATCAGGCGAGGGCATGTATCGACCAATATGCAGAACTGGGGTGGATGGAGGATCTGGATGAGGTAGGTATGAAGGTGGTTCAGGAGTTCAAGCATAAGGCACAGGTGAATCGGTATGCTCTTGAGATTGAAGCCGGGCAGGTGCAATTGCTGGAGGAGTTTGTGAACTTTTTGCTTGAGCATCCGGAGGAATGGTTGGCAGGTCTGAAAGTGATTACGGAAGCAGCAGTGCGGCATAGGTGGCAGATTGATCGGGTTTTATATATGTTTGAAGATCAGATACAGGGTGTTGGCAGAGAAATGGATTCTTCAAACAACGATGATATGTACCATTACTGTTATCAGCGGGCTTTGTATGAACGGTGGATGGGAAGACCGCAAGAGGCCGTGGAATTCATTTTGCAGGCAATCAGGTTAGGGGATAAGCTAGGGATGGATCGGTATTTTATAAGGTGTACGGCATTGTTGGAATCATTGCGGGAAGAGGCGACAGCGGAGCAGATTGGACGGTATAGAGTGATGTTGGAGGAAATGAAGTAGGAAAGGTATTTACTGAAACTGGTAGGATATGCCTTGAAGTGGGTATATGCATATAGGACCATAGCACCGATGATTAGCACAGCTTGTGTTTTTACCATGGTGAAATCAGGATGTTAGCCGGATAGTTTACATATTACACTTCTGCTAACATAGGATAATCCTATTTCGAATGAGCGGAGAAACGTATGAGTACAATCAAAGTTACCCCTGAACAACTACATCACGTATCGAATCAGGTGGATCAAGCCAGACAACAGTTGGAGAGTATACGAAGTGATCTGACGAGACAGATCATGTTTGTTCAGATGATGTGGATGGGCGCGACGCAGGAGCGATTTTACTATGAGTTCGAGCAGTCACGACCTATACTGGATAAAGCGCTGGAGAGTATGGTGAACACATCGAAGGAATTGAAGGATATCGCCACGCGTTTCCAAGATGCAGATGCTCAGAAGGGAAGTCTGGGTGGTGCGTTTGGAGCAGTCGGTGCCGCAGCTATGATGACCAAATCAACAGGTGATTCAGGTTCGGGTGATAAGGGCTATCGGATGGCGCAAATCAATATGTTCGGTAAGTGGGTATGGATGCCTGTCAACGAGAATGGTGTTGCGGATCAGGCTGCTCTTCAGGCTTATCAGAGGGATCAGGGAAATCTGGACTTTAATCGCATGCAAGCTGTGAACGTTGAACCGCCTGGAGAAGATATTTTTGCGTTACAGATCAAGGCGTTTGAGATGGGCATTCATCCTATGACGGGAGAGCCTGTATCAGATAAGTATGCTCAGATGATGGTGACCTCTCTGAAGTTTAGTCAGATATTCATGGCGATTCAGATGGTTCGCGGGAGTATGCCGGGTGGTAAAGGGCCATATCGATTGCCAGCTTCCAATCCCGCTGTGGCGAAGATTAAGCAGCATATTGAGGCTGCTAAGGCGAAGAATGGTAAGACAGAGGGTAAAGCTACAGAGGCATTAAGAAAACCTAACATTGAAACTGAAAATGCGATAAGAAAAATAGTCTCTGGAGATAATGTACAGGATATTCGTAAACATGCTAAAAAGGTGACTGTATATGATAATTATTCTGAAATTGTTACACATGATAATAAAGTGGTAAGAATCAACAAAGATGACATGCCGAATTCTTCGTTTAACAAGTTGGATGAACTTATCCTCTTTGAAGATAGCATTTCAGATTACGGTATGAAATCATATGATAAAATCAGGAATATGCAATTAGAGGATGTTCCCGATGTTGCTAAGAATACTGGTTTAAATATTTCAGACATTACAAATTTAAAGAAACATTTATTTTTAGAGAAACATGAAATTCCGAAAGCAGGAGGCATTCTGATCAAAAAAGAACATTTCTCACCTGACGATGAAATAGCATATGCATGGCAATTAGCTCAGAAAAAAGAACTCAATCAAGCCCAGAAGGATTGGTTTAAACAATTAGCCGATCATGAACTTACTGAAGCAAAATTAATGAGGGAGGGAATTCCGTACAGACGTATAGAGTCATGGTCAGATGATAAGAGAACGTATACTGATCAACCTCCGAATGATGGCGCACACAGAAAGGCACCTGAGCAACCGGAGTATGGTACATTTGAAGGCTTTGATCCATTTAAATAATCGCAAAAATACTAAACAAAAAATCGGGAAAGTGGAGGCAACGATGAGTTATTTTTCCAAAGGAATAGAAAGAATAAATAATATAGATTGGAATCTATCTGGTACTGTAGACGAGCCTTCCCATATGGCACTAATACAAGAATATATAAGACGAGCAGCAGTGCTAATTACATTATATGATCTAGAAACACCGTATCCTTTCTTTAAAGCTTCTCATGCAATTGGCTTTGATAGTGATCTGGGTATATCAGAAAAGTGTCCTGAGTTGGGTGGATTAAAAAATGCGTTTATGAAAGGAACGTGTGAAGCCTATCTAGAGTGGTTAAACTTGCAGGATACTGAAAATGAGATTGCATTGAAATTCCATGATTTGTACGAACCTCTAATTCTTCTGATTGAAAGAGGAGGTACCCTTAGAAGACGACATGGTGATATTATTGCTGGGGGTTATGCATTTCCTTTGGCAAACGCTGACTACATGTCAAAACAGGCACCTATTGATATTAGTGATGAAGGCTTGCAAGCTTGGGTGAATCAATAACTTCCTTGCCCTTCGAGGCGATTTTTAAATGAAGCGGCCTACCTGCGTCCTATAAGATTGTAGATAGGCCTTTTTTAAATGCAGGAGCTGAACAAAATAAATGAATAAATTAATTAAAGAAATATATTCAATAGATCAAAATATTCAGACTGATAAGTCTGATTCACCTTTGGATCATTGGTATGATAGACTTATTAATAAGAAAATGAGTGAGATTGACTTAGAAGATGTTAGTAGAATGTTGGGCCAACATGTGCTTATAGATCTTGGTATAGAAAAGGGTATAGAAATTTTATCAGAAGATCCTCTTGCTGGGGAGATGTATGATGGACATCTGTTGAAGCTTCTTTATTCTATTGAAACGAATAATTTCAGAGACTTATCACAACTCAAAAGATTACTCCAGACTATCAAGAGTGATCTTTCTCAATTCCAATGGGCTGATGAAGAAGATCAGGAGAAGTACGCCGAGTTATTAGAACTTTTTTTGAAAAAGGTTGGCCTTTAAAGTTATGAATTAGACCTTAAATTTGAGCTTCACAAAAAATGGGTTGAGACTAATGGTCAAGAAGGTGAGAAGCTACGATTACAGGAAGTTGAGTAGCTGTAATTATGATAATCTTAGTCTGAACAACATAGATTTCCATTCCATGTCTCAGTTCTTAGACGTTACATATATACGTTCCTGGTTCCCGGACGGCAGGCGGTGCAGATGGCCAGGCAGCTGCAGCGGTTCGAAGAAAATAAAGTTGTAGACTAGGAAATTAAAGTGTAGACTGAAAACGCCATTAAGCTACCGACAGCAGTTCCGATTTCTCCTCCAGGGGTATCATCGGTGTCGACGACTGTGAAGAATAGGAATCTGTTTGTTATTGTTGATAAGACAACTAGATAAAAGGAGAAGAACATGAGTCGGAGATTAAGAATGATTCGAAGCAATAACACGGAGAACAAAAGTAGATATAGAATTTCTGGTAACAAGGTCAATGGGAGGGCAGAGCGAAATCCATTGATCTTGCATCTAATCACGATCTTAGGAGGGATGTTGACGGCCGTAATTTCTGCTCTGGTAATTGCCGAGACTACACAAAATTCATGGGAAACACAGTACAAAGCGACGCAACAAGATAATCTGAAAAATAATATTGACGAAAGGAAATTCGCTATATTTGAGGACATTTCCGCAAACATGTCCAAGCAACAATCGCTGATCCACTCTAAGTTGCTTATTGCATTGGCGTTTAGCGTTCAATCCTACGGGAAAAGTTTGACGACTGAGCAGAATGGGAAGTTATACGAAAAAATGGAAAAAGACTTTCCGTTGGAATATAAATATGCAGACGAATTCGACAGAACTTCGATAGAGTTAAACGGATCTTTCTATATGGCCAAAGCAATGTTTGGACCAGAAATTGATGCAGCGATAGATAAGTACCAATCAAGTCTTAGCAGAATATCGACTGAACAGTATATAGAAGAGTATATTTATGAACGCAATAAGATTAAAAAGCCTATAGTGGGGAAAGAACAGAAAGAGATCCAGATAGAGATAGACTCGAATGATTTCATTCAGTTGTATAATCCGGCCATAATAGATGCTCGCGAAGATCTCATTCAACTGATGAGTGATGAAATCAACGCATTGAAGAACTAGCCATGGCCGGCCATATTGACGGAAGAATTCATTGGCATGCGGGTATAGTTCGTTATAAGTGACTTAACTATCGGGTACGATAGATTCAAGAAACGGTGACAGTCTAGGATTTTATTTTCTTGTCCTTGGCTGGTTGTATTATAGCCGCAGAAATAATGGAGGATTTCGGACAAAGTGATTGAGATCAAGGAACATAAATTCAAACGATAACGCAGTTGCTAGGGCTGCGTTATTTAGTCGTTACCTTTTAAGGAACTTTGAATAGATTTAATAATCGATGAGAGGGGAGCAAAACATGGGGCATCTACTAACCAAAGCTATTGAACGTTTGTCGTTTATTTCATTGGAGGATACCAAAGATAGCTCACTAGAATCGTCTCATATTCTGATTAAAGAATATCTGAGACGTGTTAATCAATTATTAAATGAAATGGATGCTTCAATAGATCAATATCCTCTATTTAGTTTTGCTAAAATCCTTGGAAAAGCCATAGATGAAAAAGTATATCGAGCCTGTTCCAAACTGGACAAAATACAAAACCCCTATGTGAAGGTAATTTGCTGCGGTTATTTAGAAGTCTCCGAATTAGCAGATCAAGGAGTGGATGAAGCAATTCAATATATCGACCTCTACGAGCCAATGATAAAATTCTTTGAACGAGGCGGGAGTTTCATCATAAGACAAGGCGAAATGGTTGTAGGTAGTTCAGCGTATCCTCTTAATTATTGGAGACATTTAAATGTTTCAGTACAAGATATTAGCGACATCTAAAAGGATCATGTTGATCAAACTGGGGGGATACTAATGTCCGTAGGTCTATACAGATATAACGGGGATATAGAAGACCGGAATTGTGAGCTTACACTCAGTGAGAATATTGCTACTCAGGAATTTTATGATGAATACTGGGAGGCAGCAATACATGAATTAGGAATAGCCCTGATTCGGGATGGATCTAAAATATATTTTCACCAATTAGAAGCTGCAGTAGTTGAGTTAAAACGATTAAGGGAGTGGGCAAAGGAACATTTAAACGGGAGTGAGTTAGATTATATGACGGGTAGAATTGAAAATTTACAAGATATTTTACCTAGCGCATTTATTAGTGAAAGTACAAATCTGTATATATTCTGAGGTTGGTAGCTTTATATGGGAAGTTATTAGAATTGAATAGTTGACTCTAGAGGAGGAGGTATTAATGAATCAATTATGTAAAGGTATAGAAAGAATAAACAGCATCAATTGGGGTACTTCCGGTAGAACAGATGAGCCCTCAAACATGGCATTATTACAGGAGTATATTAGAAGAGCAGCAATATTGACCACTACATACCGTTTGAAAACATCGTATCCTTTCTTCAACGCTTCTCGTTCGTTCGGATATGAAGTTGATCTGGATATAACTGAAAAATGTCCTCAATTAAAGGGACTAAAAAAAAATTTCCTAAAAGGAACGTGTGAAGCATATTTGGAATGGTTGTTATTATTTGATTCCGGAAATGAAATTGCGTCGGAGTTTAATGATTTGTATGAACCTTTGATTCTTTTAATCGAAAGAGGAGGAACCATTAGAAGACAGCATGGTGAGATTATTACAGGTGGCTATGCTTTTCCTCTAGCGCATGCCGAATACATGTCTAAGCAGGCACCAATTGATATAAGTGATGAGGGACTGGAAGCCTGGGTGAAGCAGTGATTTCTTAGATCAGTCGTATGGCTCTAGCTCAAGCATTTTAAAAGTTAGAGGAGTGAGATCATGTATTTTGATATCGTAGAGATAAAGGACTACTATGACACGGAAATAATTAATTATGACTGTACTAATCTAAAAGATTTGGGCATAAGTGAAGAGAATGCTCATTTTTTAATCGACATAGGAGTTCCAGAACAATATGATGATTTTTCCTTTTATGAATCTGAAGCTTTCCAAGTGAAAGTTATTGAATGAGAGGAATATATTCAGATTGGTCACTTCGCAAGTTATGGTATGCGTGACTCGTATGGTCTCTATCTAAAACAAGGGAGCGATATGTTTTTCGCAACGTCATCATTGGATAAGTCCAACGTATATATGCTCAATAAGAATTTGGGAACCTTCTTTTTGTTTCATCTAATTAGAAGTGAACTGGCAACTAAAATGAGACTGGAAGGTACATATACCTCAGATGAGTATGCTAGAGCACTTCGTGGTTATTTTGAGAAGATTGATCCGATAGCAATGAAGAATGACGAAGGTTACTGGTCACATTTGCTAGAAGACTACGAAACAGGGTTGTAACTCTTCGAGAAATCTTGCATGGTTCTACCTGTAAACAATCTCGAATTGCAAAGGAAATGCCTACTAATCAAGCCCTCATATGTAACAAAAAACATGAAGAATCCGCTCTCATCCGGGAGTCGGATTTTTTCTCGTTACACCACCAATATAACTCTTGTCAAAACGTAATCATTACGATATGATAATACTCATTGTTTAGATCATAATGATTACGATTAAGAGAGAGGGGCATTACCTTGAATAAAAAGACGCCACTGCTAGCGCTGGTCTCCTTGGCCTTGAGCGCTGGACTGTTGAGCGCCTGCGGATCATCTGAGTCCAGTCCCGCTGCGCAACCATCCACCGATAATAAAAATGTTCACTTCCTATATAACTTCTCCACCAGTTCGTTAGATCCACATGTGGATTCCAGCTATGTGCCGCTGCGCGCGGGCATTACGGAAACGCTGGTTCGTCTCGATGAAGAGAATCTAACGGTTGCTCCATGGCTCGCCGAGAGCTGGGAGAGCGAAGATGGGCAGCATTGGACGATCGACCTGCGAGATGACGTGACCTTCCAGAACGGCAAGCCGATGACGGGTGAATCCGTTAAGGCATCCCTTGAGCGGGCGCTGGAAGAGAATGTAGCGATTCAGAACGCACTGAAGATCGATACGATAGAAGCCGAGGGTGACAAGCTGGAGATTACCACAACTCAGCCTTTCCCGGAATTTGCTTCAGAGCTGGTGAATCCGAACACGGCGATTATCGACGTGAGTGAGCCGGACCTTGTGAACAAGCCCATTGGTACGGGCCCGTTCAAGCTGACCTCTTTTACCCCAGGCAGCAAGCTGGATCTGGATCGCTACGATGAATATTGGGATGGAGCATCTCCACTGGATTCCATCACATTCTCATTCAATGAAGATGCCAATGCCCGCACATTAGCGCTCAAATCTGGTCAGGTTGATATCGTATACCGTCCAGAGGTCGAGAGCCTCGAATCGCTCAAAGCAATGGATGGCATGACTGTGGAGTCCACGTCGACGTTCCGCGTGCATCAGATGACGACGAATATGCAGCGGGAGAGTATGAAGGACATTAACGTCCGTCGTGCGGTGGATGCGTTGATCGACCGTCAGGGCATCGTGGACACGATCCTTCTCGGATACGGCGAAGCAGCCATCGGTCCGTTCCTGCCATCGCTGCCGTTCGCGCCGAATTATGCAGAGACTGCTAAGCAATCTGGGCCTGACGCCGCAGTGAACTATCTTAAGGAAGCTGGATACGAGCTGCAAAATGGCGTGATGACGAAAGATGGCAAGCCGCTGCAATTGACGCTGCTGACGTATTCAGCTCGTGCCGATCTGCCACTGATTGCTCAAGTGTTCCAGTCTGATGCGAAGAAGATCGGTATCGACGTGCAGATCCGCCAGATTGACACCCCGGAAGATTATATGGCGTCCAACCGCGACTGGGATATTGCGACGTATAGTAATTTGACAGCTCCGCGTGGGGATGCTGGTTATTACCTGAATGCGACTTACCATCCGAAGGGTGCTCTTAACTTCAGTGGATCTGAAGATCCGGAACTTACCAAGATCATTGACGAACTGAATCTCACAGTTGCACCGGAGAAGCGCGCAGAGCTTGCCGAGAAGGCAGCCAACTACGTACATGACAACGTGCTGAATTCATTCGTGTTGCATCCTGGTACGATCGTTGCCTATAACGGTAAGAAGATTAAGAACTGGGTTACCACCCGCAGTGAATATTACATGATTACGAATAAGCTGGATGTGATGTAATGTTTCGCATTTTGCTTCGAAAGTTCCTTGAGGTATTTATCTTTCTGCTGTTCATTATGTTTGTAAGCTTCCTGTTCATTCGTCTGGCTCCTGGTGATCCCGTGCTGACGATATTGAACGTAGACGAACTGTCCGTCAGTCAGGAGCAGGTCGAAGCTGTACGCGAGGAGATGGGCTTCAACGATTCGCTTCCTGTCCAGTTCGGCAATTGGTTACTCGATTTCGTTCGGCTCGACTTCGGTGTATCGTATTCGACAGGCCAGCCCGTCATGCAGACCCTGATGCGTGCGCTGCCAGCTACGGCTGAACTGACGATAGGCGCACTGCTGGTCATGCTCGTCATAGCGATCCCGCTCGGCTCGCTGTCAGCGCTCCATCGCGGCAGTTGGATTGACCGCGGCAGCCGGATGCTCTCCATTGTGGGTGCGGCGGTGCCGAGCTTCTGGCTGGGTCTAATCCTGATCGACATGTTCGGCGTACGCTTCGGCAATCTGCCGACCATGGGCCGGGATGGATTCACATCGCTTATTCTGCCATCTCTGACGCTGGGACTAGCCATCTCCAGCGTCTATGTGCGTCTTTTGCGTTCCAGCCTGCTAGATTCACTAAGTCAGGAGTTCGTTCGATCCGCCCGGGCAAGAGGGTTATCCGAAGGTCGGATCTTCATGCTTCATGCGTTTCGGCACAGTCTGCCGCCTGTAATTACAGTATTCGGCGTCAGCCTCGGTAGCCTGATTGGTGGAGTCGTCGTGATTGAAGTGTTGTTCGCTTATCCGGGCATCGGCAAGCTTGTCGTCGACGCCATCCGCCAGCGTGATTATCCACTGATCCAGGGTTACATCCTGATCATGGCTATCTTTGTATTCATCGTGAATACGGCGGTTGATCTATCTTATCGTTATTTGAATCCTGAAATGAAACTCAAGGAAAAGGAGGCCCACCGATGAAAACCATGCCCCTGCCCATTTCAACGACAAAATCTAAAAAACATAGCTGGCAGGCGATCGTTGGTTTGCTATTTGCACTGCTAGTCATCGCGGCCTCCGTATATGCCTTTTTAGTTCTGAAACATGATCATACCTTAACCGATCTTCGCGGACGATTGCAGGACGCAAGTGCTCTCCATCCATTCGGCACCGACCATCTGGGCCGTGATGTACTGACACGTCTGCTGCTTGGCGGCGGGCAAACAATGGGTTATAGCCTGCTGGCACTCGGTGCTGCATTGCTGATCGGCATTCCGTTTGGACTGATCGCAGGATACAAACGTGGTTGGGTCGATAAGCTGTTCATGCGGATTGCCGATGCCTTTCTTGCTTTCCCTGATACCATCGTGGCGATTGTGCTCAGTGGCCTGCTTGGCGCGGGAATTGGCAATCTGGTGTTGGCCATCGTGATCGTGAAGTGGGTTAGCTACGCCCGCCTCGTTCGAAGTACGGTTTTATCGGAGTCACAGAAGGATTACATTCGTATCGCTCGGACCAACGGACTATCGGATGGTCGAATCATGAGAAAGCATCTGCTTCCGCATATCGCAGGGCATGTGCTCGTGTTAGCCAGTCTCGATCTCGGCAAAATCATCCTGCTCATCTCATCATTGTCCTACATCGGGCTTGGCGCACAGCCGCCAACACCTGAATGGGGTGCGATGCTGAACGACTCACGGCCTTACTTCCAGTCTCGGCCAGAGCTGATGATCTACCCGGGCCTTGCCATTGTCTCGGTAGTATTGCTTGCCAACATGCTGGGTGACTATCTGCGAGACCGGTTTGACGTGAAGAAGGAGGTGCAGCCATGATTCTCTCCATTGAGGAACTGAGCATCTCCAGTCGGGATCGTACTATTGTAGACCAAGTCTCTCTGGCTGTTCGCGAAGGCGAGTTCATGGCACTCGTTGGACAGAGCGGTAGCGGCAAAAGCTTGCTCTCGCAAGCGATTGGTCGTCTGCTGCCGCCCAACCTGCATGCGTCGGGGCGAGTCATGTTCGAAGGTAGCAATCTGCTCGAACGGAAGCCGAAGGAGATGCGCGCCCTGCGGGGAAGCCGCATCTCATATATTTTTCAAGACTATCAGGGAGCATTTACGCCATTTCGCAGCATTGGTGGGCACTTTGATGAATACCAGAAGGTACATGGGGAAAAGTCTTCTGCCACCCGCAAGAAAAGGGCTGAGGAAGCATTGGAATCCGTTGGTCTTGGTGCAGAATTGCTGCGCCGCTATCCGTTTCAGTTGAGCGGGGGACAGCTTCAGCGGGCATCAATTGCTACATCGCTGATGCTGTCTCCTCGTCTGCTGATTGCAGATGAGGCAACGACGGCGCTCGATAGTGTATCCGGGCATCGCGTGTTGGAGCTGCTGGCACGCAAGCAAGCGGAGACGGGCTGCGCTATTCTGTTTATCACGCACGACTGGCGCCATGTACGTCGCTATGCCAGCCGTTTGGCAGTCATGAAGGAAGGGCAGATCGTCGAATCTGGCGGGAAGCATCGCATTCTCGATCATCCTCAGCATGAATATACGCGCCAGCTGATTAATGCGGCTCCCGTTTTGAGTCGCTCGCTGAAGTCGGGATTGAAGGAGGCAGGAACGGAATGAAGACGACCACCAATGAAGAACGCCGTGGACTTGTGCAGTCCGAAGAATACGGTGTGCAAAGCCATGACTTTGCAAAAGACGTAAACCATGCAGACACAGGTAGTACAGTCATAAATACTACAGATACAGATCATGCAGATACAGATGCTGATATAGATATCGCCGGTGCAGAGACTGTTTCATCGTTCAGCATCTCCGGCGATCCTGTGCTTCACGTGGAACATCTCAGCCGAACGTATGCAGGTGCAGACCGACCGGCTGTGAATGATATTTCCTTCTCCCTGAACCGCGGCGAGTGTCTAGGCCTGGTTGGCGAGAGCGGCTGTGGCAAGAGTACACTTGCCCGCTGTCTACTGCGGATCGAAGATGCGGATAAGGGCTCGATTACACTGGGCGGACAGGATATCGCGCGGCTGAGCGGCCGACGGTTACGGCCTCATCGCCGGAAGATTCAGATTGTATTCCAGAACCCAATGGCAGCACTGAATCCGAAGCTCAAGATTGCCGATTCGCTGATCGACCCGTACGAACAACTTGGACGGAACGCCGAGCTGTCCCACTTTACCTATACGTCGAAGGATGCTTACGTCCAAAAGCTGCTTGAAGCTGTCGAACTTCCAAGCGATATGGCTGGACGATATCCGCATGAGCTAAGTGGTGGACAGCGTCAGCGTGTCACGATCGCACGAGCTATTGGCATTGAGCCGGACGTTGTCGTTCTGGATGAACCGACAGCCAGCCTGGATGTGATCTCGCAAGGTGCAGTTTTGCAGTTGCTTACGGATCTCCGGACATCGCTGGGTCTGTCATACGTGTTCATCTCGCATGATCTGGCTGCGGTACATCGCATGAGCCAGCGCATCATCGTTATGCGGGAAGGTCAGATCGTTGACCGCTTTGGCGCGGATGCGTTGTTCGCTGAAGAACGCCATCCCTATACGAAAGAACTAATTTCGATCTTCTGAGTACTCCCCGAAACGCCGGGGGTGGTAATAGTTAATTTTAAATATAAAGCCGCCTTACGAAGAGATTCGAGAGCGGCTTTTGGCGCATCCATTTTCACGGCTAAACGAGGCTCCTTTCTTTGTTTTGAACAAATATATCTTTCAGGCCTATAACCGGGCTAACGTTCCGATGTAAACTAGCGTATACTGATGGAATAGCAAATATCTTGAAATTGCATATTTAAATTGCTCTATATTATTGATACACTAGATCAAGGTTATATTCATTCAGAGAAGGTGCGACCCCGTTCAAGAATGGGCTTGCTGCAAATGCCAAATCGATAACGCTTACATCCTTTTGGCAAATATAGGATATAAGGACGGTAGACATGAGCCAGGGACAAACGAGTACAGATGTTATCTTGATTGGTGCCGGAATTATGAGTGCAACTTTGGGAACTTTGCTAAAAGAATTGGCACCAGACTGGAATATTAAGGTTTTTGAAAAGCTAGCCACTGCAGGAGAGGAAAGCTCCAACGAATGGAATAATGCCGGAACCGGGCATGCTGCATTGTGCGAACTTAACTATACCGTTGAACGACCAGACGGAACCGTAGATATTAGCAAAGCGATTAAAGTGAATGAACAATTTCAGATCTCAAAGCAATTTTGGTCCTATCTCGTCAAGAGCCGTCTGATTCGTAATCCGCGGGACTTCATTATGCCGATTCCTCATTTGAGTTATGTGCATGGAGAGAGCAATGTCCAGTTTTTGAAAAGACGGTATGACTCTTTATCGAATCACCCGCTATTCGCAGGTATGGAATTCTCAGATGACAAAAAAGAGCTGGCGAAATGGATGCCGCTGATGATGAAAGATCGTACAAGTAATGAACCTGTTGCAGCGACCAAGATTGACTCCGGTACGGACGTTAACTTTGGTGCTTTAACGCGTATGCTGCTCAGACACTTGAAGGAACAAAACGTGGATATCCACTACCAACATAGCGTGAAGAATATGAAACGGACCAGCGATGGACAATGGGAATTATCCGTGAAAAACCTGAAGAGTGGTGCAGTCGAACGCCATAAGGCGAAATTCGTCTTCATCGGCGCAGGCGGCGGAAGTCTGCATTTGCTCCAGAAGACGGGCATTCCGGAAGGTAAACATATCGGTGGATTCCCTGTCAGTGGGATCTTTATGGTGTGCAAAAATCAAAAAGTTGTGGAACAGCATCATGCCAAAGTATATGGCAAGGCTTCCGTAGGGGCTCCGCCGATGTCCGTTCCGCATCTGGATACCCGTTTTATCGACAATAAGAAGTCGCTGCTATTCGGGCCGTTTGCCGGGTTCTCGCCGAAGTTCCTGAAGACGGGTTCCAATGCCGACTTAATTACGTCTGTTAAGATGCATAATCTGCTTACGATGCTCGCAGCAGGTGTCAAAGAAATCTCTTTGACCAAATACCTGATTCAACAACTGATGTTATCCAAAGAACAACGTATGGCAGAATTGCGTGACTTTGTTCCGGGTGCGAAGAGCGAGGATTGGGATATGGTTCTGGCGGGGCAGCGTGTGCAGGTGATCAAGGATACCGTCCAGGGTGGCAAGGGAACGTTGCAATTCGGTACGGAAGTGGTCACGTCTGCAGATGGAACCATTGCGGCCTTGCTAGGTGCATCACCAGGTGCATCCACCGCAGTTCAGGTCATGCTTGAGATTCTTCAGCGGTGCTTCCCGCAGCAGATGGAGGCATGGGAGCCGAAGATCAAGGAAATGATTCCTTCCTATGGCATATCCCTTGTGGAGAATTTGGATCTTCTCAAAGAGGTTCATTCTTCTACAGCCAAGGCGCTGGGGTTATCGGATGAAAAACATGTCCTTCACGTATAACATTTAGCCTATCGTGTTAGATAATGGTCAAGCCAAAGGAAAGAGCTAAGCCGGGATGAACCGTGCTTAGCTCTCTTTTGGTTTATTTGGTATATCTGAACCTGAAGCTGAACATATCCTGCTATCATCGCGTTCACCTTACTCTTACATAAAGCATACGGATCTGATCGTACAGAATGCCAGTTGTAGAGTTATAGAACTATCTTATCGCTTAGACTCCTGTGTTGCGGTCCAAGGGGATAACAAAGGATACTTTCGTACCTTGATCCGGTGAACTGACGATGTTTAAGCCTTGTCCATACATCTGTGTCAACCGGCGATGTGTATTGGTTAATCCAATGCCTCCGGTTCCCCCTGGTCCCTTCTTGGGCCATGCCAATGCCCGTTCGATCTGTTCCGGTTGCATCCCTACACCATCATCCTCGATCTCAATCAAAGTACCTGTTGCCTGACGCATAATCCGGATACAGACAGTTCCGCCAACCACTTTACTTAGAACGCCATGCCGAACTGCATTCTCAATAAGCGGTTGAATGGTGAGGGGGGGCAGGGATAGATCAAGTTCGTCTGGGATATCCCAGATCACATTCAATCGATTCTCAAATCGTTCCTTCTCAATGTAGAGATAGGCACGTGAAAGCTCCAACTCGTGTATAATTTCAACCATTTTCTCCGAATTAACAAAATGAAAACTGGTCTGAAGATACTCCGTAAAGGCATCACCCAGCTTCTGCATTCGCTCCGTATCAATCTCACTAAGTACCATGATGGAATTCAAGGTATTAAAAAGAAAATGTGGCTGAATCTGTGCCTGTAAGTATGCAGCCTCCATACGCAACCGCTCATCGATGGATTGTTTCAGCGCGATCAGTGATCCAATGCGATGTCTTAACTCAACGGCATCAACAGGCTTGGTGACGTAGTCTGTAGCTCCGGCCATGAATCCGGCATAGATGTCGGCCGGTTCGTTACGGGCCGTCAATAACAGGATGGGAAGCTCAGAGATCGAATAACGTTTGCGTACGTTCTCGGTCAGTTCATAGCCGGAGATATGAGGCATCATAACATCGGCAATCAGTAAGTCCCACGGCTCCTGATCCAGTAATTCGAGTGCCTCAAGCGCCGAGGCCGCGGGTTGAATATGATACGGTTCATTTGCAAGCATGGAGATCAGCACTCGCAGGTTTACAGGATCATCATCGACAGCAAGAATACGGGCGGCAGTCTTATCGTGAGATATGGTTTGCTGCTGCGGCTCCGCGATCGCAACTTCATCAAAGCTGTGAGTGTCCCAGCGCTGCTCAGTCTGGTCAGAGAGCGCTTCGGTATCTTCCCGTGGAAGTGAGATCTGGAAGGTCGATCCTTCCCCAGGCACAGACTGCACGGTGAGCTGTCCACCATGGAGCTCAGTGAGCTGTTTGCTGATACTTAGACCCAAGCCGATTCCTCCGCTCAAGCGAGCCTCTGGGGTTCCCTGTTCGTATGCATCGAATATTCGCTGTTGTATCTCTTCACTCATGCCAACGCCTGTATCCGAGACCTGGATCAAGACATAATCTCCTTGTTCCCGAACAGATACTGTAATGGTACCCTCATCGGTAAATTTGAGTGCATTATGCAACAGGTTATAGAGCACCTGTACAAGTCTTCTCTCATCGGCTTGAATTAACGGCAGTGATTCAGGAATATCTACCTTCATGTGGACAGGCCTTCCCTCTGCCATAAATCGGAACATACCGATCACACCTGGGATGACAGATGCAAGGGAAAGTGGTTTCTTTTGAAGTTTAATACGTTTCTCCTTCAGACGAATGACATCAAGCAGGTCATCAACCAGTTGGGACATGCGTCGACCGATGGTAACTAACAGTTTCATGTCATCTGCCTGCTGCCCACCTGATTTACGCCGTTCACGGACCGCGATACTCTCGGCTATATTAATGATGCCATGCAACGGTGTACGCAGCTCATGAGCCGTATTCACAAGAAATTGATCCTTCTGCCGATCCTCCTCTTTGAGCTGTTCGTACAACTGCTCAATCTGACTTGAATTGCGGAAGTATTTCCTGAACCAATAGGCGGAGAAGCCGAATATGGCCGCGATCACATCAATCGGATAATACACGTTGGTGATCTCGCTACGCGAGTTCACAATTCCCCATAGCACGCTGGATAGGCTGCTGGTTGCCGCAAAGAGCAAAAAGCTGGCGTCACTTCGTTTCTCAGCTGCCATTCGGAAGAACAGGTATACAGACCAGCCAATGGCAAACAGATAAAGGAAGTCAGATAGTCCAATCTCAAGTACATGGTAGATCAGGGTCACCGGTGCGATTAGCAAAAATACACAATACAAACCAAGCACGCTGGCGTAGATACGAAACAGTTTACGCCCTTGTAAACTATGGGAGAAACTTCTGGCCATCTGTAGAAGAAAGAATGCGAACAGCGGATAGGACAATGCTTTGGCCTTAACGATCCAAGTGAAGTTGAGTGGCATCCAACTCAATAACAGATTGTCATGGTCGGAGGTGACCGTTAGGGCAGCTACCAGTGTTAGCATCGAGAACGTCAGCAGAGCTCGTTCCTTCCGGATAAACAGAAACATGATAAAAGCGTATAAACTGTGCAAGATCAGTATGGCGAACGTGATCTTTTGCAGATCGATAGACAATCCTCGTTCACTTCCAATGGCTTCTGGAGAACCAAAATAGAGAGAGCGTGTGATCCCACCGCTATAAGGGTCATCGAAGTTAGCGGTCTGCACCAGAAGATTGATTTCGGTGGAACCGCCAAGCGCATAGGAAGTCGTAAATGCAGTCCTCTCCGGTCGATAGGCTTCGGCATGGGTGGCAGGTTGACCGAATTCGGCAACAATGGTCCCGTTCATCTCGATGATCGATGAGGTCTGGATTTTCTGACCCCAGAGAGAGACTTCTTTCACAGATGAATCTAAAAGGATGCGAAGATGATACGTTCCATATCCGAATGACGATGAGGATTGTGGTAATGCATTCCGCCAGTCACCGGGAACTTGAATCCGTGTGGATGGGTTGTCCACTATTTTTACGTCACGATTAGAGATTAACGCCTGGGGGTAAAATCCCCATTCTCCATTCAGGGATATGGGTGAAGCGTTGGTGAGGTCCCATCCTCGAAGGTCCAACACGCCTTCGGCTGGTTCAGGATGTGCGGGTATAGTGAAGGACTCGGACCATATCCAACGAAAGCCAAGTGAAATAGTTAGGAATAAAATCGACAGCAATACATATCGGGGTATCTTTTTATAGGTTATTAGTTTCATGGCAGACTTTAGTTTTCGACATTTTACTTCAAACTCCTGCAAAATCTCTGACAAAGAGGAATTTTTTTGAATATCGAAACGTTATCTCTTTATTCATACGATAGCGGTACCACTCAAGGATTTATGGTAAAATTATAGATTAAATGATGATCAGTGAGCCAGAGGAGTTGTACGTATGAGAATGATTTTGGTAGATGATGAATATCTCGCTCTGAGCAGATTGAACAAACTGTTGCAAGAAAGAGAGGATTGTGAAGTTATCGGCTCTTTTCTGACGGCAGAGGAAGCCATAGATCATATCGAACGTCATTTGCCGGAAATCGTCTTCATGGACATCCAGATGCCCGGAATGAACGGAATCGAGGCGACCGAACGCATTCATGAAGTTTCCCCAGAAACAGAGGTTATCTTCACAACAGCACATAATGAACATGCACTGACGGCCTATGGACTTGAAGTGCTGGATTATATCATGAAGCCTGTAACGCGAGACCGTTTGGAAAAAACGATGAAGATATATCAACGCCGATGTGTGCCAAACAGTCCGAATATGGCAGAAAAGCCATCCATGGTAATACGGTGTTTGGGGATGCTTCAGGTCCAAACGCATCCGAATGAGCCACCGAAGCATATGAAGTTCAGAACAAGCAAAATTAGAGAGTTATTTGCCTATTTGCTTCACCATCGGAACAAACGGATTAAACGGGATAAGCTCCTTGAACTATTGTGGCCAGAGTTGGATGAGAAGCGAGGCATATCCAATCTGCATAGTGGTATCCATCGCTTGCGCAGCATGATGAACGAATTCATGGGCGAGGACAAGATGTCCATTCGTTATCAACAGTTTGGCTATCTATTGGAAACAGGAGAGTTCAGGGTTGATGTGGAAGAATGGGAAAGTCGTCTTAACCGGTTATCTCCATTGTCGTCGACTACAATGGTCGAGCATCGGCAGACCTCAGATCAATATGAAGGCAAGTATTATGGTGAGGACGATTACGTATGGGCTGAGTTGGAGCGTCAGCGCTTGCATGCACTATGGCGTAATCATGCCATGCAACTCGCACAATATTACATCGGACTGGGACAGAATACGGAAGCACTCGCGCTATATCACCGGGTACAGCAATTCGAGCCATCATTGGAGGAAGTCGGACTGGCGTTAATGAAGACCTATGATCGATTAGGCAATAAAGATGCCGTGATCGCTCAGTATAATCAGTTAGTTACTGCGTTACAACAAGAGGCGGGCATACGTCCTGGCTTGGAAGTTGAGTTGTGGTACCAACAGTGGAAACATTCAAATATTTGATTGGAAATACACAGCCTCGCAGCTTTGTTTGCGAGGCTGTTTTTTTGTTACATCATTAAATTCATGTCGTAATACTTTCACCCTGTTGGAAGATCGTGGAATCTGAGATGATGGGTTCACCAGAGGTTCGGGTGACGAACTTCGAACCGCTGGCCTTCAGGCTATTGCGATCCTTCCTTCTAACTTCATTGGCGAAAATAGGGTCGCAGCTCTCCTGAAGATTTCATTTCAGAGAGGAGGCGTCCAGGCTATCACATTCCTTCCTTCTACCCTAATCCAATATTATAGGGATGTGGCTTTCCTGGACTCTTTTATCATGAACAATACGATCTATTTGCGCAGAGCGAACAAACTTATTATCGAAACAAACGAAGGGAAGCAACAGTTGCCGAAGACTCATCTGGCGACTGCCCTTAAAAATATCGAAGCACTCGGATACACTTTCTCGGATGAGTTGATGCAAGCAATGCGGCAGCTGTCCAAAGAACAATTTGAAGCAGTATATATTCAACTTGTGGCTGATCTGAGAGTCATGGTCGGCGCACATGTGAAGTACCAACCGATGTATGCAGGATTCCCGATGCAGGTGATGCAAGTGGATGAAGCAGAGTTATATCTTAATGCGATTATTCATTATCTAACTCACCTGAATGTTGTCTATCCTGATCAACCATCGGTGGAGAGAATGCCTCTGCTGGAGAAGACGGACTTGAAAGTCATCGGTTTAGGAAACAAACAAGCGTTTCAGGGGCTAATCCGTCAGATCATTGAAGCCAAGGGTTCCATCTCTGAAACGGACAAGAAAGATATCGATACAGTATTGGAGCATGCAGACCCAAGTGAAGTGGATGCGATTCTGCCTGATGAAATTCCGTTCAAGGAAAATGTAGGCTTCGTTGTCTCCTCACTGTTGAAGCATGAAAAAGCAGGTATCGACCGAATCGGCCTGTATTTTAAAACGGCAAGTGATGTTCTCCGTCTGGCTGTTGCGTGGTCCAATGGTGACGTTAGTCTGGCTGAGGCTTCTCCCTTCCGGAAATTCAAACGTCGCGAAAGACGACTACTACTCGGATTGCTGGAGCAATGTGGTTCAATAACGGAGGATATGCTGCGGTATAAGGACCGCTGGATTCGCCTCGGCGAAATTCTTCATCCTTCGGAATATAAGCTTCGGTATCCGCGATGCGAAGAAGCCTTTGATATTCTGCGTAATGATAAGCCGTATGCGACCTTCAACGGAAGTGTGGAGCTTGCCTTTCAATATCGAAATGTCTGGAGTCTAATCGATCTGTTGTCACAGCGTCCAGGTGAATTCGCGAGAAGACTGGATCACTTGCTGCGGATGACTGAAGATGAAGCATATGTACTGCTGGCATTTGGTGAAGTTATACCACAGGTATCTACCCCAGTATTGTTACAGGTGCGACAGCATTTTGCCCACCGTAATGAACCGCAGGATCTGCGTATCTTTTTCCCGAAAGGTAATGTAGCCAAAGCCTTTGCCGTTCCGAATGAGCTGCCAGAGATCGATGAAGCAACGTGTCAGGATGTCGTACAATTGTGCGAGCAAGCGCTGGTAGAGCGATTCGCTAACCTTTCCCCGCTTGGGAAGACCTATGTCGATCCGCAGCTCCATAGTTATCTGGTGCCCTTTTCCCAAAGATCAGCAAGCAAGGCTCTTCATACCATTGTTCGTGGAAGCCGTGTGCCGATGGCAGAGGGGGATACGATTCGTTTCTTCAACTGGTGGAAAGAGGGGGACGTGGATGGCAAGTCAACAGGGCGCGTGGACATTGACCTGTCTGCGGTGATGTACGATAAGGATTGGAACTATGTGGAGCATATCTCCTATACCAATCTGCGTTCATCCAAGTACCGGGCCGTTCACAGTGGGGATATCGTGACAGCGCCTCAAGGGGCAAGTGAATTCATTGATCTGCATATTCCTTCGATCGTTGATTATGGCGGACGTTATGTGGTCGCGAGTCTGCTTTCCTTTACGAGTCATCCGTATTGTGATTTGCCGGAATGTTTTGTGGGTTGGATGATGCGGAAGAAGCCGGGTTCTGGCGAGATCTTCGAGCCGTCCATGGTGGCTAACAAGATTGATATCAGTGCGGATACGCAGATAGCGATTCCCGTCATTATGGATCTGGTGGAGCGTACGGTAATCTGGACGGATCTGGCGCTAACCAGACACCCGGATTATTACAATAATGTCGAGGGCAATCAAAAAGGGATGGTCCTGATGGGCAAAGCCCTGACCACGTTGCGTAAACCGGACCTGTACGACTTGTTCACGCTCCATGCCAAGGCCCGAGGTGAACTGGTGGATACGTTGGATGAGGCCGATACGATCTATTCGGTGGAGAAAGGGGTCACCCCATTCAATATTGAGCAGATCATGGCGGAATATCTGGCTTGAGTCCAAGCACATATGACTATCGGGTCGAGAACAGAGAAGAGCAGCGGAATGCTGCTCTTTTTTTTGAGATTCAATCTGCCGTTAATTTGCATTTCGACATACAAATTTTTTTGGGTTTTTCACTTTCAGTACCTTAACATTTCTTGTTAAGAGATCTTTATCGCTTACGATCCAAGTATGATCTTTGGAGTTCCTCCTGCGAATCGCAAGGAAGTTAGCTGTACCTCCTGAATAAATCGTATAGCCCTTTGCCAGGCTATCGGAACAAAACGTTACGCATTCTCCTCGATTTTGATCCGGAAAACCAACATCGATTATCACATGTCGTTTTACGAGAAGGGTCGCTCCTTGAATCAGGGGAACATATTGATTCGCCTTGGTAGGGTAACGAAGCAGAAGGAGATTTTTGCTGCTCAAATACATATAGTGGGCTCGTTTCCCTACAATATCTGCGTTGGTCTTTAACAGGGTGTGCACGCTATCCGTTAAATAGCGCGGAGCATAATAATCATCGTCATCCAATTTAGCAATGAGATTGTACTTAGATAGTGAAGCCCCATAATTCAGGCAATAGCCAAGCGATACATGTTCCGGCTGTGAAACGATCCTTACGTTCCTATATTTTTTTGCCTCCTTCATATATTCGTTCACACGCAGATTATTATTATTTAATATGATGATAAGCTCTTTACTCCTATAATTCTGCCTGTTGTAGTTACGAAAAAGGTTACCCATGCATTGTCGCCGTTTGGTACAAACGATGATGGAAACCCCATTCAGATCACGAGAATTCCCTGAGTTCGCCATTATAATACGCCCTTTGGCTTTTTCTGCACATATCTCTTGTAATGCGTAACGGATGGTATTTTTTGGCTTTGGGAGATGAGTTCTTTGTCGTTAATGATCCATGTATGGTTGGATGAGTTTTTCCGGCGTATCGCGACAAAATTACTTTTTCCAGCAGAATAAACGTTGTACCCCATTCGTTTGCTTCTAATGCAAAAAAGATCATCCTCACCGACGCTTCGATTCGGGAACTGAACTTTGTTTGCTACCTTGCGTTTAAAGACAAGCGTTGCGCCAGGGATTAGGGTCACAGGTCGATGTTCATCTTGTGGAAAACGAAGGATAAGCGTCTTTGATCCGCGTAAATACATGTAATGTGCCCGCTTGCCAATGACATCGGCATTGGTTCTTTGAAAGGTCTGCACGCTTTCCGTCAAGTAGTAGGGAGCGTAATAATCATCATCATCAAACTTGGCAATGTAGTTGTATTTCGTTTTCTTAATAGCGTAATTTAGACAAGCGCCGAGGGAGGTACTTTCCGGAAGACGATAAACGTGTACGTTTGGAAGTTTTTTGGCTAAGCTTAGATAAGGAGTAAGGGGGATGTTATCGTTGTTAACAATAATGATAAGTTCTTTCTTGGCGTGGTTCTGTCGGCTGTAGTTATTAAACAGGTTTCTTATATAGCTTTGGCGTTTCGTGCAGGCAATAATAGAAACTCCCTGCTTTTTGATAGATCTTGTTGGCCTGGCTCCCATTTTGACCGCTCCCCTTATCCGTTATGATCAAAACTATCTCTCTTTAAAATATGTGAACGGCAAATAAGAGGAACGGCATATCTGCAAAATGGAGAATACGCACAAAACTTGTCAATGTACCTGTCTGCTCCATTGTCTTCATTCGATTCTTTTCTAGATGAACATATCCTTTCCAGGTTTTTTCCTGTTTCAGGAAGATTCGAACGATGTGGGAGCTACCTGCAGAATGGTGCAGGAAATGTCGGATGCAAAGAGAAAGACTTTGCTAAGCTTGAATTAACGTGGGAGGGATGATATGGATACGTTGAGGCGGTTAAATGAAGCGTTGAATTATATGGAGGAGCATCTGATGGACGTCCTGGATATGAAGGAGATTTCCCGAATTGCCTGTTGCTCGGAGTATCATTTTACACGCATGTTCTCTTTTCTTAGTGGTGTAACGCTCTCGGAATATATTCGACGTCGCCGCTTGACGCTTGCAGCCATGGAGTTAAGCCAAAGTGACAGCAAAATCATTGATATTGCGCTGAAATATGGGTATACTTCGCCGGATTCTTTCTCGCGTGCTTTTCAAAGCATGCATGGCACTACACCCTCCGAGGCGCGAAGCCATGGCCCATCCCTTAAAGCTTTCCCGCGGATGACATTTCAACTGACCATTCAAGGAGGAAGCGAAATGAACTACCGTATTGAAGACAAAGAGGCTTTTCGAATCGTGGGTATTAGTAAAAGGGTGCCGATCATATTTCACGGGGTGAATCCGGAGATCGCTGCGATGTACCAGCATCTTACACCGGAACTGATCGATACGATAAAGGGTTTATCGAACATCCAGCCTACGGGCTTAATCAGTGCATCGGCCCATTTCAGTGAAGGGCGAATGGCGGAACAGGGAGAACTGGATCATTACATTGGTGCAGCTACGACCAAAGAAGCGCCTGAAGGTCTGGCACAGCTTGAGGTTCCTGCTTCGACGTGGGCCGTATTTACCGTCGTTGGTCCGTTTCCAGACACGCTTCAGGAAGTGTGGGGCCGGATCTACGCAGAGTGGTTTCCTTCATCAGACTATGAGCTTAGTGAGGGTCCGGAAATGCTATGGAATGAGCACAAGGATATTACTGTAGAGCAATATAGAAGTGAGATATGGATACCTGTTCGGAAGAGATGATATCTTCTCTGGATGAGTATCCGCGGACGCAGCTTTTGAAGCTGCGTTTTTTCGTTTTCAGAATTTTCTATCAGGTCAATGCTCTGTTTTCATTGCAAATATATGTAATATAATGGTATTATTTTATTGGAATTGTAAGATATGAGACGGAAGTTTCGGTTGTTATGGATTATAATGTAAGCGCTTTATAAAATGGATTCCAAGGAGGTATTTCCAACCGATTCCCGGCAATCCAGTTCCGTGGTGAGAATTCTCCAACTACAATAACGTTTAACTTGAATGCATCTCAAGCTTCATCTTCTCATATGCTCAACATCGGTATTACCGCAGCCTACAATAATGGCAGACCTAGCGTAACGGTTAATGGACATGCATTAACTAATCCTGCCGCGTCTTCACAGCCCAATTCTCGCAGTTTCACCATTGGTACCTATCGTGGCAACAACACAACCTTTAGCTGGAATGTTCCAGCATCCTACTTCGTGAATGGTTCCAATACCATAACCATTACGCCGATTAGCGGTTCCAGTGACTTGGGGAACTGGTTGAGTGCGGGTTGGGTCTACGATTGTGTTGAGTTGCTGAATTGAATGAAGAATGCAATGTAGTGGAAGGAATAAAGGAGGTAGCCTGCCTGGTTTTTTTAACAGGGTTCAGGTTACCTTTTTTAGCCTTTTCATCGGAAATGAAAAGATATCGATTCCTGATATCCCTAAGGATCTTGCTTTGCTGGAGATGGTGATCCGGATAGTGGTATAATTTTCAATACGTAATCATGAGAGAATGAACGGGGAGGCCAAAGGAATGAGAGACGATCTGTTGGTTCAATTGCAAGAGTGGCATGAAGAAGATGAATTTCAAGAAATTGTAGATGCAATTCAAGCGATTCCTGTGGAAGAAAGGGATTATGAGCTGGTAAACCATCTGGGACGAGCGCTGAATAACCTGGAACGATATGAAGAGGCAGTCGAACAATTCCTGACGGTTGTTAAAGAGGGCACAGGTGACCCACTCTGGCATTATCGGATTGGACTGGCTTATTACTATCTGGAGCAATATGCTCATGCGCTGCAGGCGTTCGAAAGAGCGGATGAATTGGATCCTGAAGATGAAGATACGCTGGAATTTCTGGAGTGGATTCGAAGCAAAATGGAGGAGCCGTCCGAATCTGCAGAGAAGCCCGTGGATACCGTCCCATCAGTCACTGAAATCTCAATCGCACCACCTGTTCGTGTTAGCCATCTGGAACCAATGGGTTTTTGGAATGACAGCGCTGAAGCTGTGGATCAATATGTATTGGCCCCGCCTACCGATGGACAGGTCGAGTCAGTGGAGGAGCAGTTGGTGTTCAAGCTGCCAACTTCCTATATTAACATGATGAAGTTACATAATGGTGGTGTTCCCCACTATCGGTATTATCCTGTTAGCCAAGCAGAGGCTGCCAAGAAGATCCGCGTTGAGGTAGCGGGAATATTGGGTATTGGACGGGAGAAAGCACATTCGTTAGGTGGCGAAGCTGGCAGCCGGTATATCATCGAACAGGGGGGTTACCCCGAAATCGGTGTTGTTCTATGTGAGTGTCCTTCCGATTCGGAGGTAGTGATGCTGGATTATCGTGAATCCGGCAATGCGGGTGAGCCCGAGGTTGTTCATGTGGATAAAAAAGAAAGCTACAAGATCACTTGGCTTGCGCCTAATTTCGAAACCTTTATTCAAGGCCTGGTGAATGAGGGAAATCAACCTGCAAACCTTCAGGGTTCACTGTAGTAAGGTTAAGAGCTTCTCTTTATACGAACCGTTGAAAAGGCTGCATCCGTAAATGACGGATGCAGTTTTTTTATGCTGCGCAGTTATGTGCGATATGCCGGAAATGTCGCCAATACCGAGCTTTTTGTTCAGCTCCGTTAGCTTCGCTAAGGAATCCAAAATAAGTATATAGAGGCGTGCTCGTTGCATAAAGGCAGTTACTCAGTAGCCATTATTACTGGCGGAGCCTCGGGAATCGGGGAGGGCATCGTTGATCTATTTGCGCAGGAAGGCGCCATCGTCATTGCTGCAGACATTAATGAGGAAGCCCTGGAGAAAGCAAGCCAAAAAGAGAATGTGTACGGAATGAAGTTGAATGTATCTTCGGATGAGGATTGGCAGGCACTGGCGAAAGTAGTTAATGAACGTTTTGGGAAAATTGACATTCTGGTCAACAATGCAGGCATTTCTTCTGAGAAACCATTTGAGGAAATCAATGTACAGGATTGGCAGAAAATGCTCTCCATTAACGGTTTCGGCCCATTCGCTGGCATGAAGCATGTCACTCCTTATATGGCAGCCCAGAAGAAAGGTTCCATCGTCAATATCTCATCCTACACCGCTTTGATTGGACAAGGTTTTAACCATTACTCGGCATCCAAAGGCGCGGTACGTGCATTATCCAAAGCCGCTGCGACCACCTTCGGACGTCAAGGTATTCGGGTGAATGCTCTTTTTCCCGGGATCATCGAAACACCAATGACCCAATCCCTGAACACATCGAAGGAACTGCTAGAACGATTGATTCAGGCAACACCTTTGCAGCGTCTGGGACAGGCTATTGATATCGCCAACGCAGCGTTGTTCCTGGCGTCGGATGATTCTTCGTACATTACGGGATCTGAACTGGTGATCGATGGTGGCTACTCAGCCCAATAGCGTGTAAAATGATGACAGCCCTTAAGTTGAATGAGGGCTGTTGTTTATTTTTTCGAGGAGGATCTAATGGAAGAACAGAACATTTTTGAGCTTATACACAACATGGATAATTTCACTAATAAATTGATTATACAATGGAACAAATCATTCAATGAGGACCTCGGTGTCTCTCATGTGCTTGTACTCAGCCATCTCCACCAAAATGGAAAAAGCCGACCTTCGGATATTGCCAAGATTTTGGGGTTAACTCCACCTACACTCAGTTATTTATCTGACAAGATGGTAGCCAAGGGATTAGCCGATAGAATGGTAGATGAAGCGGACCGCCGCATTATTTATTTGAACATTACGGATAAAGGGGTGGAAGTCCTCGAAAGAGCAATATTGGAAGGCCAGAAGTTGCGTAAGAAATTATTCCAGAAATTAAACGAAGAGGATCGAGCGCAATTAGTTCATATTTTTGAGAAGATGAATCGGGAAGATTGAGCAATAGTCTGGAAGGGAGACAGAAGGTGATATGGAGGAACCGCTCAAAGTATATAACACCGCAGTTGAAGCCTTTCTTGAAGTGATCGGGGGCAAGTGGAAGCCCGTTATACTATTCCATCTTACCTTTGGCAAGAAACGTAATGGCGAACTGATGAAGCTGATCCCTGCGATCACCCAGAAAGTGTTGACTCAGCAACTTGGTGAACTAACGGAGGCGGGGGTTATTGTCCGTATTTCCCATCACCAGGTCCCTCCTAAAGTGGAGTATGAGTTAACAGAGTATGGGTGGAGTCTTAAAGAAATTCTTCATCTGATGTGTAGATGGGGTGATACACATGTGGAGAAAGTGTATGGCGACAGAGGGGAAATTCTGTTTAAACCGCCAACCTGACGGTTGGATGGTTGAAGGAGTATAATAAGCCGATTCTGCAATTCAGGATTCGGCTTATTATGTTTTTTCTCTCTTTTATGGAATGATTTTGCGATCACGCAGATTCCCAAAAATATTCATGAACATAGCCTCCGTGTCGATGAATTCGTGAAATCCGAATCGGCGAGCCTTGGAACCATCTGCGAAGAAATCGTAATCCCACGAGAAGACAAAGTCACCGAATGCCCAGGAAGAGACATCATCATAAGGGGTGTTTACCAAACCATACTTTTCAATCATGGAACTCCAAAGAGCTTCTTTATCTGCCATTGCCGTTGTAAGGGAGAGGGGCAGTGGAGGAGCCGTTTCCAGTTCGAAAAATGAAGCGATTTTGGGCCAGAGTTCATTCCAGCGAAACAGATCGCCATTGGTGATATTAAATGCCTGATTGGCACATCGAGGTTCGGTTGCTGCCCAGACGGTTGCATGAGCCAGCAATGTCGCATCAGTCATTTCAAGAAGGGAATGATACGCTCCTGGTTTCCCAGGAAAGCGAAGTGGTAAGCCAAGTTCCTTGGAGATAGAGGCATATACCCCGATCACCATCGCGAGGTTCATTGGATTACCCAGAGCGAATCCACATACAACAGAAGGGCGCAGAGCTGACCAGGTCCAGCTGCTTCCGGGTTGCCGATCCTCAAGAAACTGCTGCTGGTCGACATTGAATTCAGGAGGCATATGATGTGCGTCCGTTTCTTTGGCAGGTGTTTTAAATGGACCCAGATGTGCACCGTACACCTTATAACCTTGCATCAGACTGATATGTTCGAGATTTGGGGCAATCGGTTCAATCGCATTCACCACATTGACGAGCATGGCCAGATTGGGTTGCACCAATTCGGCCCAGGTTGGGCGATCTTGATAAGCAGCATAAAAGATATGAGTAACTGTCGTTAAATGACTCAGTTTGTCTTGCGTGTCCACTTTGTTCAGTAAATCGGCTGATATATAACGTAACCTGGGGGCATCGTGCCCTCCACGGCGTGATACACCAATCACATTCCATTGCGGGAGTGTCATCAGATGATCAATAAGGTTTCTCCCAATAACGCCTCCAGCACCGATGACAAGCGCAGTGTAACGGGTAACCAATTGTTCGGGTTTCAATGGACATGCTCCTCTCTTCTTCTGTTCATATTGTGGGTCAGAAAAAGAAGGATGAGAAGTACGCACCTCAAAGTCACATACGTACTTTGAAGTAATATATGAGCCTGGTACAGGATATGAGCGTTATAAGGTTTCCCCAAAGCTTTGATTCGCATCTGACATATGGAACCTTCCTCTCTTCTAGTCCGGATCTGTTACCTGATATGGTATAATAGTGTAAATAAATCTCAAGACTTTAGGGTCGAGGAGGAAGCTCCGGTGAAAGTGATATTGGTTGACGACGAACGTCTAGCGTTGATAGGCCTTCAAAAATCACTAGAGAAGGAAGTAAGCGGTATTGAAATTATCGCTACATATATGAATCCGACAGAGGCTATGGGGGGGATTATGGAGCACCGGCCTGATGTGGTATTTCTGGATATCCATATGCCAGAGATGGACGGTATGGATCTGGGAAAACAGATTCAGGCCACAGCACCTGGGGTCGAAATTATATTTGTGACCAGCTACGACCAATATGCAGTGCATGCCTTCGATCTACAGGCGTTGGATTATGTCATGAAGCCCATTCAGAAGGATCGACTAAAGCAGACGGTGAGCCGAGTACGGGAGAAACTGAGTTCAAAACGCAAGCAGCGGTCAAATAATACAAATGTGCCTTTAATTTGCTGTTTTAATCAGATTCAATTCAAGCTTCCAGACAAGGAGATCCAAGTTGCCAAGTGGCGCACTAGTAAGGCACAGGAGCTGTTTGCATATCTGCTCCATCATCGGAATCAGACCATTCATCGCAGTGTACTGCTTGAGATGCTGTGGCCTGAATTGGAAGAGGACAAGACGGTACATCAACTCTATACTGCCATGTATCATGTCCGCCAAACCCTCAAGACATGCGGAATGGATATGATTACAATTCAAAGTGGTCACTTGGAAGCAGGCTACAGGCTTGAATTGGGTGGAGCTCAGTTAGATAGTGAGCAGTGGGAACAGGAAATCAGGCAATGGAAAGTTGTAGACTCAAGTACAGTTCATGCATATGAGCAAGCGCTTCATCTGTATAAGGGCACGTACCTTGGCAATTACGAGTACATGTGGGCGGAGCCTGAACGAGAAAGGTTACGCTACCTGTGGTTGTATCACATGAGACAATTAAGTCTCTATTACCAGAAGGAGGGGCTAGGGGAGAAAGTCATTGAGAGCACAAGACGTATCCAGCATATGCTTCCGGATGAGGAAGAAAGTTATTTTATTTTAATGAAACTCTATGATGAAATGCACAACGATCTCGGTGTGGAGGAGCAGTACCGTCTCTTAACCACCAGAATGGAGCATGATTTGGAGATACCCATCAGTGAGAATATTAGCAAATGGTATCAGGACTGGAAGCTCGGTTTAACCAAAGTCAGGTAATGATAATCTATGAATTCACTGCAAATAAAACCTGTAATACGTTACAGATATATGATAATTATAAGGAAAAGGCCGTAGAAGTGAAGACTTCCGGCCTTTTTATGTTGCTTGCGCGTTCATTCCCTAATCTTAATTATTTCTAATGCTTCTTTCATATGTTAGTATATTTTACATTAGAAGCGCGGGTTAGGCAGTGGGCGCTAAACGTTGGTATAGTGGGTGAAGAGATCGATGCGCAATTGGGTCAAAAATGAGAATGTGCAGATGACGGCCATTGCCTTTGCCACAGCGGTAGGGGCACAATTTAAGATTAATCCGTTCCGGGAAGATTACTTCCGAATCGGGCTGGGCGTTAGCATTCTTTTATTTCTGCTGATGATTATGCCGAACCTGTCTTATGTGAAGACAGGAATCCTGACAGGTATCGCGAACTTCCTTCTTCAATCGGCAGATCTCATCAATCATGTACAGACCGTATCCATTCTGGAAAGCATGCGGGATAATCTGGGGGCAGGCTTGTATTACGTGGTCTTTGCCTATGGACTTAGCAAGCTCAAGCATCGGCTTCACGAAATGCAACCTCTGCTGCTCGGCGGGCTGATTACCTGCATCGATTTTTCCTCCAATCTTGTTGAGCTACTTCTTCGCGGAATGTTAAGCGGGACCAATATCTTTTATATGAAGGAATGGTTGTATCTGCTTGTGGTAGGCGGTCTGCGAAGTTACTTTGTGATTGGGCTCTACAACAGCTTGGCCGTGAGGCAGATGCGGCTCTTACATGCCGAGCAGGAGAAGCGGATGGAGCAGATGCTGAGTGTGAACTCGGGTCTGTATGGCGAGGTCTTTTACCTAAAAAAAGCGATGAATACGATAGAAGGCATTACAGCAGACAGCTATGATCTATATCGTGATCTCCGGGAGCAGGACATGAACCAATACAGTCAGCGTACCCTGGGCATTGCTCAGCAGATTCATGAAGTGAAGAAGGATTCACAACGCATTCTGGCGGGTCTGCTGAAACTGTATGATAACGAAAAGGCAGTCAATATGAGCCTGTCAGAAGTACTGAACTTTGCCAGCAAAGCAAATCGAAAATACAGCGAAATGTTGCATAAGCAGGTCGAGATCGACATCGAGCAACAGTATGATTGTGAGTCTCCGTATTACATTCCTCTTCTCACGGTAATGAATAACCTGATTGCCAATGCGGTAGAGGCGATTGAGCGTGAGGGGACGGTCCGAATTCGTGTGTATGAGCAAGAAGATGACGTGCATTTCGTCGTGATGGATTCTGGAAAAGGCGTACCTGAAGCCAAACGGGAGGTTATCTTCGAACCGGGCTATACAACCAAGTTCAATGAAGTTGGCATTGCCGCAACAGGCATTGGTCTGTCCCATGTACGTGATATCGTCCAGTCGTTGGAGGGACGAATTAAGGTAGAATCGGGACCTCCGGAAGGAACAGGGACAACATTTGCTATAGCTATTCCCAAAATGAATCTAATCAAGGGGGCCGATGTCGATGACACGTTCTATCATGATCGTGGATGATGTGGTGCATGTACTCAGCAAAGTGAATGAACAGTGGAAGTATGAGCGTTAAGTGAACAAAAAAATAATAATAAATCTCCTGATGGCGAACGATGGATTGAGCACATCTGATATGATGGACTTGAACATGGCTTGCTGAGGGACATTTTATCGATACAAAAGAAAGCGCTTAATAATTATTTTTTTATTGAATTAATGAGGGGGGAATAACAGGTGAGTGTGCAGGCGAATACCGGTTTACAGGTTTATGCGTTATCGGAACTGACTTATCTGAAAGTGCATGGCAGAACAACTGGAGAGCGATCACCGTTGACGTTGTTTTGGACGGGGAGTGCAGTCGAACTCAATGTACAGGGCTCCGAACTATGGGTTGAGGTAGAGTCGCAGTATGATATATATGAGTCATGGATCAGCATTCTGATCAACGGTGTCCCGGTGAGCAGACAGATGTTAATGGAAGGGCGGTACTGGGTCTGTGTGTATCGAGGCATGAACGCAGATGTGGTGAAGAATATACGGATCGTTAAAGATGTTCAAGCGATGAGTGGCGACCCGGGTTCTTCCTTGCAGATTCATGCGGTGAAGACAGATGGAGCGTTCCGGCCTGTGGAGGAAAAACCGTACAAGATTGAGTTTATCGGTGACAGCATTACATCCGGTGAAGGTGCCATTGGGGCGAAGGCGGAGGAAGACTGGGTACCGATGTGGTTCAGCGCCATACATAATTATACGTTTATGACAGCAGAGGCATTGAATGCAGAATACCGGGTCACCTCGCAAAGTGGCTGGGGTGTGCTGACAAGCTGGGATAACAATCCCAAAGGGAACATTCCCGATTATTATGAGCAAGTCTGTGGACTGCTCACCGGTGGACGTAACGAAGCGCTCGGCGCAGGAGATCAGCATGATTTTGGTTCCTGGCAGCCGGATGTGGTGGTTGTAAATCTGGGTAGCAATGATGGGGGTGCGTTTCAGTCACCTGAGTGGAAAGACCCGGATACCGGTAAGGTGTATAAGCAGCGTCTGAACGAAGATGGTACGTATCATGAAGAGGATTTGGCCACTTTTGAGAAAGCGGTGGAACAGTTCCTGACTAAGCTTCGAAAAAATAATCCAGATGCTCAACTCGTATGGGCTTATGGCATGCTTGGTTTCCCAATGATGCCTGCCATCTACCGTGCGGTTGATGCGTATACGAAAGAGACGGGGGATCTTAAGGTCTCGATCATTCAGCTTCCCGATACGACTGAGGAAACGGTGGGCGCTCGAAGTCATCCCGGCGAGTTATCTCACCGTAGGACGGCAGAAGTGCTGACAGCATACTTAAATGGGATTCTGTCATCGAAGTGACCCATGTAGAGAATTAAAATAAAAGACAGCTCCAGATCGTGCAATACGCCAAAGGCAGAATGTGTATATATCGGACCATTGGGAGTACTGCATATCGGGCTGTCTTCTTTTCATTTATCGGCTATTTCAGCTGTTTTACCTCATAACGAATCGAAATGATCTGCCCGAGTGTCTGGGTTCGGATCATTTTGAATTGACTTGGCACAGTGCCTACCGGGAACAATGGGATGCCTTCGCCAAGAATTTTTGGAATGATAGCAACTTCAATCTCATCCAATAATTTTTTCTCCATTACTGCTTGAACGAGCTTACCACCACCCACAATCCATACGTCTCCATCAGAAGTTTTCTTTAACCTAGGAATGAGCGTTTCTACCGACTCGGTTGTGAACTGTACATGTGGAGCAGTCGGCTGTTCTGAGCGGGATAGCACATACGTTGGGCGATCCGCATAGAGGAATTCCTCAGATAGTGTGAGCACCTCTTCGTACGTGTAACGTCCCATAACGACGCTACCAATCGTTTGATAAAAGGCAGCATATCCGTTGTCTCCACCATCACCCTCCACATCAAATAACCAATCTACCGAACCGTCCAGTCTTGCGATATATCCATCCAAACTCATAGCAATGTACAAAATGGTTTTGTTATCAGACATGTTCATCGCTCCCTTCTAAAATGTATGATACACTCTAACTATGACAAAAGATGACGTAGTTAGGATGTTGAATTCATGAATAATCGGAAGCTGGCCATCATGCGCCTGATGGATTCCAGACAGAAGTTCACGGCCCGAGAATTGGCAGAACGGTTCGACGTCTCGGTTCGCACGATTCAGCGAGATCTGGATGCATTGCAGGCACTGGGTTTTCCCTTGTACACAGAAGTTGGCGTGAACGGCGGATACCGGGTGTTGCCTAATCGGATTTTGCCACCCCTTCAACTGACACAGCAGGAGGCATTAGGACTGTTTATGATGCTGGAATATCTACAGCAAGTCCCGGATTTTCCGTACGGTTCCATGCGTGGACATCTGGCTGAGCAGTATTTTTCTACTTTGCCTGAGGATGTACAGGATCTGATTATGCGAATGAGGGAACATATCACCTTTGTCCAGCATCCCGGTGAGCATGCGGAGCCATTAACAACTGAGATATTGGGTGCGGCAGTAGAAAAGAGAGAAATCGAGTTTATGTATCATGCCCGCAATGGTCCTAAAAAAGTCAAGCTCTACCCCTATGGCATCTACTATGAGCAGGGACATTGGTACATGCCAGCCCGGAATAAGGATCGCGTATTGTTGTATCGGGTGGATCGCATGCAGCAGTTGGCTGTTATGGATTCGGTGGATGAATCCGTTCCGAGTCTGAAAGCGTGGTTATATGCCAAAGAAGACAGAGCAAGCGTAGAAGTGGTACTGCAATTCACGGAATTCGGAGCAAGGATTGCTGCGTCAGATGTTTTGTTTAATTCGGTTCAAGGTCATGCATGGCGAGGACTGGTTCCGCCTGAAGAGTTTTCTTTTACAGCGCGAAAGTTACTCTCCTATGGACCAGAAGTGAAGGTGATCTCACCGACTGAGTTGAGGCAGCAGGTTAGAGAATTGCTGGAACGGAGTGTAAGCCAATATATCGATGAGTAGAAGGATATAAGGTTCTGACATGGAAGATATAGGAGTACCATCTAAAGTAACCTGATCTTGATTGACTGAATGGGGGGCTACCATGATTCGATTCATAATAAATTTAACGACCCGCTCTATGCAGAGTCCATGCGATGAACAACGGCGGTTGTTTGCATAGAGCCTGAAATTCATTTCCGCCATACCATTATAGTGCATATCTAATGCGTTCATTGTAAGACTCTGCTGCCTTAAAGATTTTAACTTTTAAGGAGTGGAGCAGCGTGAAATATATTAATGCAGATACGATCTTCCCGGAAGAATTACTCAAAGAAATACAGCGTCATATCTCCGGCGGCCTGATCTATATTCCGAGGCCCAAGGATGCCCATAAGAAGTGGGGCGAGGACTCGGGCAGCAGAAGGGTTGTCCAGGAGCGGAACAACGAGATTCGCCAGCTATTCACTGCGGGTAGAACCATCGATCAGCTTGCAGATCAATTCTGTTTATCCGTTGATAGCATCAAGAAAATTGTATATGGCAAAAAGGGATAAAACTATTTAAGCCACATTCGAGTAATCGAATGTGGCTTTTTGCTTTACATATTACAAGTACGTAGGTGCCATACGAAGGATACCTGCCTTTTACAAATTACCGCTGAAATAGTGGTACTCAGAATTCACTTCAAAACCAACACTGCGGTATAAGTTCAAAGCACGTTCGTTCTCGGTAACAACGGATAGGCGAATATCTGTATAATTTTGTTTCCTTAGGAGATCAACCAGGATACTAAGCGCGGTGCGCCCCAGTTTCTGTCCCTGATAAGCAGGTAAGATACAGAAATTATGAATAAAAGCAGTTGTCGTATTAATGGAGTTAACCCGTACCAACCCAACAGGCTTTTGATCCTGCCATGCTACATAGGTGACTCGGCTGGGTTCATTCGTTTGCATGAAGTAATTGCGTGTCCAGTCCTCCGAATCTCCAAAGGCTTGGGATGAGCAAGTGACCATAAACTCCATATCCTCTTCTTCTGCCACGGACAACGTTAGTTCAGGTGGCTCCACGACCGAAAGGACTTCATTCGTAAATAGCATTGAGTACTCCGCACGATCATAAATGGCTCCAAGGGATTGAGCGGTAAGAAGACCCGGAGATAAGCCCTGAGGAACGCGATAACTGAGTTGGTTGATACCCTGTGGTTTCATGTCTATGATGGCCCGTTTCAGTAAACTACTGAACACACCTTGGCGACGATACTGCGGATGTACGATGGCATTAATATTTCCGGTTATGGCGTCGGAAGGATACCAGCTGAGGAGTCCTACCAATTCACCTTCACGATAACCAAGAAGCGCGTGGTCTCCGTCTTTTTTGCTGATATGGTCAAGGTCTGCCTTCAGATGAATGGAATCGAGCTGTTTACATTGTTGTTCGAGCAAAATAATAGCATCAATCTGTTCCTTGGAATTATAGACCATAGGAACGATTTGATAGGTTGACATAGCTTTCACACCTTCATTGTTGAAGGAAACACGCAGTTATTGGACCCGCAGGCGCTATCCTTCGAGATTCGGTCCACTTCCCGATGACTATAACACAATCTATGAGGAAGATGACACCCAATGGATGTAATTCACTGGATGTCTGTTCAGATGTGACCAATAACTGGATATTATATCCTATTGAAGAGATAATTGAGAGTATTAAAGATGCGAAAGGGTTTGATCAACTATGCGCAAGTTAGCTTATGTGAGGGGTACATTATTTCTTTCCGCCGCCATGTTAGCGGGGTGCACTTCATCTGAATCAGCGGAAAGCACTAAACCCGTTACTCCTCCAGAAGCAGAACAGCCGAGTGATGTAAGTGAACAGAAGGCGACGGCGGAGCAGCAGCAAGCGCTCGAAATGTCGCTGGAGTATAAAACAACAGAACTCACTGTGGATGGCAAGGACTATGAGGATACGCTAGAAATGGAAGGGTTATTGGCCAAAGGGGACACCATGAGGCAATTCCTGACATCCAGAAATTATGAGGCGTACATGGCTAATCGATATATTGTGTTGCCTCTTCAGGTAGCACACATCGAACAAGCGAAGGTGCATCCTGAAAATATACAAACCAAGATCAAAGATAGCAAGAGCGACTGGATTCTTGTGGAATACACACTTGATTTGAAATTTACAGATGAGAACGACAAGGAGTTCAGGTCTATTCCGCTATCGGGCGATATCACCTTTTTGCAGGATCAGGGAGAATGGCGCATTCAGGATGATACCTACAATAGGGATGCATTCTCGGACATCATCAATAATTCACTATAGTTCATGTATAGTTTGGCAAAAAAAAACGGTCCATTGGTTCGTCCGTAGGCGAAAGAAAGGCCACTTCTCAGAAGTTTCTATTCTGAAGAAGTGGCCTTTTCTTGGTTACGGCGGATTTTGGTATTCACCATTGGGGTGGGGTGTACCAGTTACCCGGATTATTCCACAAAACCGCGTTCACCATATTGATCCGCAACATAACGGGCTGTGAAATGCACAGCATCGGTCGTAAAGCCATAGCGGGGTTAATTTTTTTTCAAAATTCATGTTTCGTACAAGCAGCCATTTGACCAACAACGAAAGCACGGAAAAAAGGGATAGCCGACATGTTTTCCAAGTCGATTACCCTTTTTTGGTCTGGACCTATTTATTTAACCCATCTACTAAACTACTTATGACCTTTGCGAACCTTGAGCTGCATCTTTTTGATCGTTGTGTTTTGCATGAGCTCCAGTACGAGTGGGCCTTTGCCGTTCAGGATCTCTACATCCGTTACATTATCCAGAATCGTAATGATCCCGATATCGTCTGCAGTCACTCCTTCAAGCTTGGCGATGGTACCTACAAAGTCTACGGCGCGAAGTTTCTTCTTCTTGCCTCCGTTGAAGTTCAGCTTCATGATCTGTTGATTCAGCTGTTCACGCTTGTCCTTTTTGCGTTCAGGCACGATCTTCAATCGCTTCTCGAAGTCTTCTCTGCGGCGATCCACAGCTTCCTCGGAAGGAGCTTTCACGACAGGGATTTGGAATCCGATATAGGATTCAATCTCCGCCAGGCGTCTGCCATCTTTCGGTGTGATCAACGTAAGGGCTTTACCTGTTTTGCCTGCGCGACCCGTACGGCCTGTGCGGTGCACATATCCCTCTTTTTCCAAAGGAATATCGTAGTTGATGACATGAGTAATATTTGTGATATCAATACCGCGTGCAGCTACATCCGTCGCAATCAGATAACGGAACTGTCCCCGTCGGAATGCGTTCATCACTTCGATCCGCTCATCCTGCTCCATGCCTCCATGGATACGATCTGCTGGATAGTCAAGGTCAGCCATGACCCGGAATAGCTTATCTACATTCTCTTGCGTACGGCAGAACACGATACAACTATCTGGATTCTCCACAATGAACAAATCCTGAAGCAACGCGGTTTTGTTCACCTCTGGTACGTGAATTACAGCATGTTCAATGGTGGCTGTTGTCAGTCCGCTTGCCTTGATCTCAATCTCCACCGGTTTGTTCATGTATTTACGTGACAGCTTGGCGACATCTTCAGGGAACGTTGCGGAGAACAACATGGTCACTCGTTCCTGTGGCAGCTTCTGAATGATGGACTGTACTGTCTCAATAAAGCCCATATTCAGCATCTCATCGGCCTCGTCAATAACGAGATAAGCGATCCGTTCGAGTGGCAGCGTGCCGCGTTCGATATGATCCAGTACCCGACCCGGCGTACCAACAGCCACATGGGTTCTTTGTTTTAACTCCGCTTTTTGAATATGAAAAGGGGACTGTCCGTATAGTGCGGTTGCTTTAATACGCTTAAAGCGGCCGATATTCGTAATATCTTCGTTAACCTGCAAAGCCAGTTCCCGGGTCGGTGTAAGAATCAAAGCCTGTGGCTTATTCTCATTCCAATCCACCAGCTCGCAGAGCGGAATGCCGTAGGCAGCTGTTTTACCACTACCTGTCTGTGATTTGACCACAAGATCCTGGTTCTCCAATGCTACCGGAATAACTTTAGTTTGAACCTCGGTTGGTGTCTCATAGCCCAGACTGTCCAGTGCTTTTACGATCTCTTCACCAAGTCCATAATCTTTAAATTGTTGCTCGCTCATTGTTTACCTCTTTTGCGTTAGTTTTGAATACTCTACATACAAGCATTGCACCGTACATTGATCGTATACCTTTTTATTATACTCTATATGCGGGCAACCTAACGGAGTAATTCACAATGATGTTTAAATCGTATTATGCAAACCAAGTCTTTCTGAACTCCAGTCCCATAATTCTACGGCACGCTCAGGGCTGTAGGATTCCTCGGAAGAAGGGATTTTCTTCGGTCCATCCCAGTATGTTCCCTTCAATTCGCTTATAGGTTGATGTAATACGAGGCTTGCAAGGTCAGCTCCTGATTGCCTGGTGGTGCGTATGCCAGCATTAAAGAAACGCATCAGAGGCATTACATAATTCCACATGAAACGAAGGAGCGGGCGATACTCTCTGGCGAGAGCGGAACCTTTGCCAGGCATCATCCCAGGATTAAATGCAGCGACTGCAACAGATCTGCCAGATTGTTGGACTTGGCGGGTGAGTTCATAGGTGAAATACAAATTGCATAACTTCGATGTTGTATAACGTAGTTGTCCCCGGGCAGAAGGAGAGAGGTCGGCGAGAAATTGATCAGACTGGGCAGGATCAGACATGATATTGGGATGAGCATAGCGAGGAGCAGGCATACCGGTTTTGGCTCCTGGGTCGTGTGTGTCACTGGATACAACGATGATTCGCCCCTGTTCCTGAAGCGACTCAAGCAGCAAGCGGACGAGGAGGAAATGCCCCAGATGGTTCACACCAAAGGTTGCCTCGACACCATCCGTAGTGGATTGTGTATTTTGCACAAATTGGGATCCGGCATTGCAAACGATGGCATGGAGAGGTGGAAGATCGGCTTGGATATATAGCGCTGCAAGTTTCCTTATGGATGTCGTTGAAGCCAAATCTAGCTCCATAGCCGAGATATTGGGGTTACCCGTAGATTGGATCAATGTCTGCACTGCAGCGTTCCCTCTACTTAGGCTGCGAGAAGCAATAACGACATGCCACTTCTGAGATGAAGCAATCACTTTGGCACTTTCGTATCCAAGACCGGTATTACCGCCTGTAATAATCACTGTTTTATTTGATTTACTCATGGACTACACTCCCTTGTATGATTTTATATTATATACGATACTGTATCGTATCGTTAATTGTCAATAAAAAAGGTCTTGCTAATCATAGCGAGACCTAAATCATTTGGATTGTATTCCGTTTAAAATCATATCAATACCGCGTTTCAGTTCGTTATCCAGATCGAATGAAGTCGGTTTGAGCAATAGCTGATACATAATAAAACCGATTATAAAATCAGACACCAGATCCAGATCTGTACCTTGACGGAGTTTTTCCTTCGGGATATGACGTTCAAGCAGACTGGAGATTTCCTTGGTCTTCGGCAGTGAATGGTTTTCCCAATACGACTCTGAAATCTGTGAACTGCCAGATAGGGTAGAAATCAGCAAAGAGAGCATCTGCTTCCCAAGCGGATTGTTCATCTGATGGGCAAAACTTTGGGCCAACTCGTACAACACTTCATGTAGTTCGCCTTGTACAGCTGTGCTGAACTCCGGCTTGAGACGTTCCAGTGCATCCACGACCAGCGCTTCCTTGCTGCTCCAACGCCGATAGATTGAGCTTTTGCCTACGCCTGCGAGCTGTGCGACAGACTCCATACTCATTTTCTCCACACCTACTTCGCCAAGTAAGGTTAACGTGGCATCCAGTATGCGTTTGTGAACTTCTGTACTCCTTGGTCGACCACGAGAAATGGGATTCTCCTGATCTGGGGGTTGTTTAGCTTCCATGCGAATCCTTCCCTGTTCCTTATAAGATTATTTCGTTATTATAACATATCATGTGTTCAATCTTGTGTTAATGAATGACCATCTTCACAGCCTTGGTTTGGGGAGGGTAAGATTGAGCAATAACTCCATTGATCCACACTTCTGCACTTCGACCAACGAGTGTCTCATCCAAAGAGACGGTCACAGTCTCTCCTTCGATGATGAGTTCGGCGTTCTTGCTGAGCGAAATCCAAATCGGTCCTGATTCAACACCTCCATCTTCTTTATTGTCGATGAGTACCTGACCTCTTTCTTCCTCATAATCCGTAATAATTCCTCGTACATGTGGCTTCTCTTTCCCTTGTTCCTCAGATTGCTCTGCACATCCGAGCGTTAGCAGAAACAAGAGGACTGGTAATAAGGATAATCTTCGTACAATGTACATTGGGTTACTCACCTCTCATCCTTTTTTAGTGTAGCTATAACTATGGACGTTACCTGAGTCAGCGAAGTTCCTGTACATCCATAAAAAACGAAAATCAGTCCATTCAGTATGGCACTAAAAATTGGAATATGTTAGCATATAGTTAACTTACTGAACGGAGGGATACGTGTGGTAAATTTTTTTCGATTGAGATAGTAGCGGAACGTTTGCTTGCGCTTGCTGTTTCACTGCCTGTGTGCAGATCATCGGGAGAAGTTTGCCTGTTTACACGTATGCCGTTATTTGTAGTGGACACTCTTGCATAAGAGTGGTTCTTTGATGTACCACTATGGGGATGCGCAAAAATAGGTATAGCCCTATTCCGAGATCGAAAGCACAGGCATGAATGTCTGTGTTTTTTATTTTTCCAAGGAAAAGGGGAGGTTTGGATATGACAAAGTCAAATGAACAAGTGGATTTCACACAGGATATATGGTTGCTGGCTGAACAAAATGGGCTTCAAATCCGTAAGGAATCGATGGAAATCAATGAGTCCGGGATGGACTTCCGGGTAGCCTTCGCCACTGATATAAGTGGACAAAAGTGGGTTCTGCGTCAGCCGCGACGCGAAGACGTATGGGAGCGAGCCGAAAATGAGCGCAGGGTGTTGGATGTGGTCCGGGGGAGTGTTCCGGCACAGGTGCCGGACTGGCGAATCTGCACGCCCGAACTTATCGCTTATCCACTATTGGATGGCGACCCGATTGCAGTGGTAGATCCTGCTGGTGCAGGATATGCGTGGCGTTTCCCGCAGGAGACCTTGTCTGACGAGTTCCTAGATTCACTGGCAACGACTCTCGCCAAGCTGCATAATATCGATCCCGACAAGGCGAAGAAAGGTGGAGTGCGGATCAAGACACCTATGGAAGCTCGCAAAGAATTTGCAGCCAATATTGAGGAGATTAAGCAGAACTTTTCGGTGCCAACCGAGCTAGTTGAACGCTGGACGGTGTGGCTGTCTGTAGGTAGCTATTGGCCGAAGCACTCGACGTTTAATCACGGTGATCTGCACCCACCGCATATCATTGTCGATGATACACAGCGGGTAACCGGACTCATCGACTGGACGGAAGCGGAGATCGCTGATCCGGGTAAGGATTTTGTAATCCTTTATGGACTTTTCCAAGATGATGGACTGCGCGATCTGCTGAAGCGATACGAGAAGGCAGGGGGAAGGACATGGCCTCAGATGTTTGAGCATATTCGGGAACAATGGGCTGCTTACCCGGCACTGGTTGCCAAATTTGCTCTAACCACAGGGGAAGAGTCGACGATGGAAATGGCGAGAGGCATGCTGGCGAGCTGGGATGTGAAGAGGGGCTGAGCATCGAAGATGTATGAATCTTAATGATGTCAGATGAGGGGGGTTGAATATATGGCACGGGTACGGATGATTGGTTCGTTGTTATGTATCGTATTGACGGTGGTCAGCCTATCCGGGTGCTCATCCCCATTTCCCGAATCGCCTAATGGTGCGGGGAACAGGTTGTCCTCTAATCGAATGAATGAACTCCGCGAGGAATATCCACTTTCGACGGGTGTCCCTGCGACGATTAACATAAGAGAAGTGAGCTTCCAGGAGGTCATGGCATTTGGGGATGGGGTCGTTGTGGCGGAGGTTGTGAACGTTATGCCGAGCTTTCGTGTGGAGCTGTCGACTGAACCAGGCACGCCTGAACGAAAGATGGCTGATAAGGATAGGGCTAGTGGGATGACACCCTACCAGCCTAGATTCATCTCCTATGGGGTGAAGATACATGAAGTGGTAACAGGGGATGATATAGCTGAGGACACTTTTCTGTTCTACAACGCTGACTTCGCAGGTATGGAGCCGGAACTTAAACCGGGTATGAAGATTATCGCTGTAGTCAAAAAAGGGACGACAGGAGAACAGATCGGAGGCTATTCCTTCACCCGTTATGGCACGTACTATATTGTCGATGAGGATTACGTACTTGCCGCCTATGAGGGTGAATCGGAGGAATTACGCGTTTTCACAGAAGAAACGAATGGCATAAAACTTGACGTTTTTAGGGATAAAATCAAGAACCTGCCACAAGGCTAAATGACTTCATTCCCGTAGAGCAGTTACAGCGATACTCCTAACGGTTTGTTAATATAACAAAGGGCGACCTCGACCATGATTTCCATGGGAGAATCGCCCTTTTTCTTTTTCGTTAAGCGTGGTGCGTAACGATTATGCTATTTCAACATGCTTACATATTTCCCATATACGAAGGCTACACGTCCATCCAGCTTCACTTTTACCCAGCCATACTTGTCTGTGCTGATTACTTCAAGTACGGTGCCTTTCGGTACAGCAGATACGACCTTGGCTTTGGATGAAGCGCCAGCGCGTACGTTCAGGTAAGCTGCAGTAACCTTGGCTTGTTTGCCTTTGGTGACGGTACCTGGTTTACCTGTGTTTGGTGTGGATGGTTTGCCGGATTTCGGCGTGCCTGGAGTTGGTGTTGATTTTGGTACTGTTGGTGTTGTAGGCTTCTCAGGTGTGGTTTCTTCCTCGTCATTACCAACTGCTTTACGAGCTTTGTTCAGCTGTTGATAGAACGCTCCATTGGTTTTCACGCCTGCGAATTGTGCTGCACTCACACCTGCTTTGGCAGATAAAGCATCAATCTCTTCTTGAGTCACCGCATCCAAAATGTTAATGGAGGCAATATTGGTGTATTTGCCGTCTTCCGTTGTTGGCACAGACATGATGCCATCGTTAATTAACTCCACCACATCTGCACGTTCTGGTGCAGTCAGGTCTACGCCGGTGATTTTCCAGTTGTGCTGAATCTTCGGTTCGTAGACACCCTTCATGACATCTTTCAGATAGGCGATGGACAGGTTACGAATCGTACCTTGGATCTCACCAAATGCCGAGGCATCCTTGGAAGACCAGAGCTGCTTGAACTTACGTCCTTCCATGGCGCCGCCTTTCGCAATCAGGGCTTCCATTCGATAGGCGTTCATGCCAAGTTTCAACGTATCGTCTTCTTTTACTGCCGTACCATTACTGTACTTGAGATTCGTAATCCGACTTCCATATGGCTTGGTCAGGTCAATCTCATACGTCACGCCGCCAAAGAAATCATCGGTGCTGTATTTGGAAGCACGACGCTTCGGATCGAAACTAATGGTCACATCACCAGGGCGTGTAGAGTTGAAGTACCCCGCAGACCACTCCATATAATCCATCAGATCACGCCCGGTCACTTCATACACGGTTACTTCACCGAAGGTGTATTGGTAGTTGAACGCAATATCCTTCTTCTTGATCGGGCCTACATCCAGCTTGGCCTTGTCGTTATCTATCTGGTGCGCGACCACATCGGCATCGCTATAATGCAGCATAACTTCGGTGAAGAAGTCCGAGAGTGGAGTCTCCTGAATCTGCACAGCAGGGATGCCTTTGATTTCGTCCGCAGGGACCAGGTTCGTTCCTTTCAGTTCAGCCACTTCGATGTTGGCATCGGCACGAGCGAACTCGTGGAACGGGTGCAATGTCTCTTCCAGCGCAGGATCGGAGACTTCATACGTTCCGTCAGCTGCTTTTACAGCGAGGGCTTGAGCTTCCTTGCTTTTCAGCACAACTTTGTCGCCGTCTTTAGCAAATGTCAGATCAATTCGCGAGATATGTGAGCCATATTTATTCGGTTCGGAGATCAATACGCCGTTCACCGTCTCGGATTCAATCAGTGCATGCATGTGTCCGGCAAAGATGGCAGCCAGCTCCGGGTTCGCATTGGCAATATCCGTCACTCCCGTTCCCGGGTTCCCATTCTCATTTTCGAGTCCCATGTGCATGACTCCAACCATGACATCGACTTTGCCCTTCAACTCGGCAACGACTTTTTTCGTTTCTTCCACGGGATCTTTGACGATAACGCCGTCGAGATGATCCGTACCTTTTTCATACTCCGTAATTAAGGGTGTTGTCATCCCGATGAGGCCAACTTTGATTCCGTCCTTTTCAATAATCGTATAGGCCGGCATGTAGCGGTCGCCGTTTTCTTTAAAAATGTTACCCACGAGAGGCTGTCCATTGAACTGTGAAGATATCTTCTCCAGTACGTCCAGTCCAAAGTTAAATTCATGGTTACCCATGACCCATGCGTCATAGTTCATCTCGTTCATTGCAACCATCATGGGAGATTGCGGTTGATCGTTAAACAGTTCGGCCGAGTTATCTTGGATCATGTCCCCGATATCCAACAGAATGGTATTGGGATTCTCTGTACGAATCTTCTTCACAATGGTGTAGAGCTGAGTTAGACTCCCTGTTGCATTAGGGCCGTCCAGCGCGTAATCCCATGGCATGAATCGACCATGAATATCGGATGTTCCCAGTAGTGTGATTTTGGTTTCTTTGTCTGCTTCAGCAGCCTTCACCGGGGTGGATGCAAATGGGGCGAACAAAATGGAGGCACATAAGAGGAACGATAAGGGCCATCCGGCGATACGTTTCGTTGAAATTTTGCGCATGTTGTAATCTCCCTTGTTATCTAGTGTATGTAAAGATATGTATCATTTCATACTAGATAAACATTTGGGGAATGTAAACTCCAATGTAAGAATTATGTTGGGTTTAAGCAGATAAATCGATAGAAATATATATATAATTCTATTATTGGGATAAAATACTATAATTTGCCAGGTTTCTAAAACCATAATTATCCAGTAAGGTGGTAATTGTAAACGCTTAACAAAATATAAGAAACGAAGGAGGAAATACATTGATCAAGTCCAAATGGTTTAAGACGGTCGGCTCATTGGCATTGGTAGGGATTCTCGCTGCATCTGTTGCGGTTGGTAGTGTGAGTGCAGGTTTAGCGAAAGGCAGCAAATTTCTGGGCAATATTATTGCCAACCAGGTTCCTTCGAATTTTAGCCCGTATTGGAATCAGGTAACTCCGGAGAACTCAACCAAGTGGGATGCTGTGGAAGGCACACGCAACGTAATGAATTGGGGCCAGGCGGACATAGCGTACAATTATGCTAACAACAATGGATTTCCGTTCAAGTTCCATACGCTCGTATGGGGAAATCAGCAGCCGACCTGGATTAACGGTCTCTCGGCCGCAGATCAGAAGGCTGAAGTGACACAATGGATCAAGGCCGCAGGGCAGCGGTATTCGAAGTCTGCCTTCGTTGATGTGGTGAATGAACCTCTGCATGCGAAACCATCTTACCGCAATGCCATTGGCGGAGATGGAGCAACGGGGTGGGATTGGGTTATCTGGTCATTCCAACAGGCGAGACAAGCCTTCCCTAACTCCAAATTGTTGATCAATGAATACGGTATTATCGGCGATCCGGCTAAAGCGGACCAATATATCCAGATTATTAACCTTCTGAAAAACAGAGGCTTAGTCGATGGTATTGGAATCCAAGCGCATTACTTCAATATGGACAATGTCTCTGTAAGCACGATGAACACGGTATTGAACAAGCTTGCAGCGACAGGGTTGCCGATCTATGTATCCGAGCTGGATATGACAGGTGATGACAATACACAGTTGCAGCGTTATCAGCAGAAGTTCCCCGTCCTGTGGAAACACTCTGCTGTTAAAGGTGTGACGCTGTGGGGCTACAACCAGAATCAAACCTGGCAGGCTGGCTCCCACTTGGTCAACAGCAATGGTACAGAACGTCCAGCCATGCAATGGCTGAGAAATTACTTGGCGAACAATCCTTAAGCTTGCGTTTGGACGAGTCTGTGCTCTTATCTAAATCTGGTGATTATATACCACCAAATAGCGCCATGTTCCTCTTGATAAGTATGGGGACATGGTGCTACTTGTGTGCGGATGCATTGTTTCAATTGTTTTTCGCAATTCCTGGTGTAGTGAAGCATTTGATTTTAATCCAAATCAAGACAAAAGCGATGAGTGCAAATATTATCCCGCTCCAGATCAGTTGATGTGTCCCTAGGTTTGCGATAAACCATCCGCCGATGGCAGTACCCAAGGTAATTCCGAGGTTGGAAAAGGATACATACAAGCTGTTGCCGAATTCAGGTGCGTCCTGCGCTTCAGCGGTTAACCAGGTTTGGCTTACAATCAATCCTCCCGAATGAACGGATGCCCAGATGATGACTACAATAATCATCCACATGAAGTGATTACCAGCCCAGTAGACGAGTGCGTAAGCTGCTATGTAGAGCAAGGGGAACAGGAGAACAGTACGGACCACGCTCTTGCGCAGAAACTGTCCAAATGCCAAATTTCCGATAATCATGACGACACCGAAGACGGTAAGCATGACACTGATCCATGATCCACTCATCTGGGTAACCTGTCCAAGATACTCGGCGAAATAGCTGTACACGGAGAACATGGCGGCGAATATAAAAATGACTGCGGCAACATTCAGCCATAATCCAGGTTTGCGCAGAATACCGAGCTGCTTACCATAGGACATCTTTTCCTTGATGGGCATCGAGGGTAACCAGATCCAAATGCCGATCAAAGCGACTACACTAACCATCGCTCCAAACAGAAAGGCGATTTCGAGAGATAGGCGTTCAGCAAGATACGATGTCAGTGGCACGCCAAAGGCAAAGCCTGCGGTAACTCCGGTAAAGACTTTAGCAACAGCTTGACTGCTTTTCTCTGCTGGAACGAGCTGGGCACTGGTGACAAGGGCTACGGAAAAGAAGACGGGATGGAACAGTGCGGGAATCATTCGAAAGATAAGCATGGTATCAAATGTTGTAGCGTAGGCATATACGACGTTCGAGATGGCAAACATCAGCACAGCAGCTAAAAGGATGATTTTACGATTGATCCCCGACGCCAGCAGGGTAAGAAAAGGGCCCGCAATGGCTACGACCAGCGCAAAAATACTGACCAGCCAACCTGCCTGTGCAGCCGAGATACCGAATTTATCCGCAACCTGAGGTAATACCCCCACGATTCCCATTTCCGTTGTAATAATCCCGAATACTCCGAGTGCCAGCATCAAGATAAGGAGCGGATTGACCTGTTGTGATTTCATGTAAAGCGTACCTCCATTGTATTTAAATATACAGATAAATAGATATAATATGCTAAAATGGGACTGCCTTTCCTCCTATAATGTGATGGACATGAGAGTAGGTTCTCTGGACTACATTATATCTAGATTTATAGATTTGTAAATATGAAAAGTTAAAGGGCTTATCTTCAATTCATCTACAGCTTGCGTTCTACAGAAGAAAAAATGATAACAATAGCATGACCTGCGCCATGAAAAATAGCGCCTGCCCGGGAAATTCCTGAGCCTGACGCTATTGATGTTTATGCTTTTAACGATGTGTTAAGTTTGTTATTTCGGTTGAATAACCATGCTGTTGAAGGAATCGCCCTCCAGCTCAATGTGAAGGGTCTGCCCTTCCTCGAAGGTCAGATGCAGATCCCGACGGTCTTGGAATGGATTATTAATGACAATGATGAGACTGTTGTCCGGGTTGCGGAAAGCGACGGATTTACCGCTCCAGGCGCCAGACAGGCCGACTCTTCGAGCACCAGGAACAATATGATGCGCGAAGTGCTTCATCACATAATACTCAGGGTTCCGAGTAACCTCCGTTGTGTGAGGATCTATCGTAATCATGGAGTTCTGCTCCCAGCCCCATGTGCTGCGGCCTTTGGGTTCCAAAACCATGTTCCAGTAGATATACGCGTTCACCCCGTTGCTGAAGTAATGCTGGTAGAGGTTATATACATATTTGGCGTAGTTCCATGAGTTGTTGCCATCGCCGCATTCATTCTCGGTCTGCATGTAACGAAGCTCTGGATAGCTTGCCGCGGTACGTTGAATGGCATTTTTGCCTGCCCATTGATATCCAACACCTTTGATGTAGGAATAGGCTTTCGGATCACTCAGCACCAGCCCGGCGTACTCGTCGAAGTCATTGGTTTTCTTCTTAGTTAATTCCTCCCATGGATCAGGGGCGTTGATCGTTCCAAGCCAGATTTCCGTATCCAGACCATGCTTGTCAAAAGCGGGGCCGAGATAATCGGCAATAAACTCACGAAGCTGCTCGCCTGTCCACATGCAAGAAGGGAATTTCTGATCTGCAATCACTTCGTTCTGCACATGCACCTGATGGATGGTAATGCCTGCGTCACGGTAAGCCTGTACGAATTTTACGAAATACAGGGCATACGCATCCAGAATGTCATTCTCCCAGCGCAGTGTGCCATAGTTATAGGCTTTGGGCGACTTCATCCATGTTGGCGGACTCCATGGGGAGGCGAAGAATTGCAGGTTCGGGTTATAACTCAGAGCTTCCTTGATGTAAGGAATCAGATATTTGAAATCACGTTCGATCGAAAAATGTTCCATGGCCACGTCGCCGTCCACCTCGTTGTGACTATACCACTGCTCTGCATAATCACTTGCGCCAATCGGCAGGCGACAGATGTTAAACTTATGCTCACCATCCGGATGGAAGAGAGAGTGGAATACCTCGTTGCGCTGCTCCTCATTTAAGTGGGATAGAGCCATATAACCAAGCTCGTTGAAACAACCACCAAACCCTTCGACAAGCTGGTTCTGCTCCCCTGTGAGCTTTAAGTTAGCGTTTTCATTTGTCGGTACAAAAGATAACTCTTTCCACGGGCTGTCTTGGGTTGTGGAATAGCCGCTGAACGTGAATGTCATGTGATTTCCTCCTCGTTTGAACCCCAGCTGTCATATGAATTAGATTCAGTATAACAACTCCCGCTGCAAAAGAAGATATGCTAAACCGTGTAAAATTTACCCTAATCCAAGATGGGCTGTCACAAGTTCAAGTCTGTACAGACAGTTAATATGCTGTACTTTCTTGTACACGACTCTGTCCATATACCATTATCCAATGTGATAACACAAAAAATCCCCGCCGATGGTTCAGACAGGGACTTTCGCTGTGATTCTTATGGCTGGAAATGAATTTGAGATACGACTCAAGGCTCTGTACGCTCAGCAAGTGGTTTATTTTCGAAGATCAGAATCGTTTTGCTGCTCCCGATATACGCAACCGTCGTATTGAATTGCTCCGAGATGAAGCGTACCGGTACAAATGCTTTGCCATTTTTCATCAAAAGAGGAGCATCATTAATCGCAAGCGTATCGTTCACGATAACTTGCTTGTTGCCCACAGTCCAGCGAATGTTCTTATCATTTTGTGTGATCACGGCTTCCCGCTTATCGCTATTCCAGTTCACACTGGCATTTAACTGCTCCGAGACAAAACGCAGAGGCACATAGGTCCGGCCTTCATCAATAAAAGGTGCAGCATCCAATGCATAAGCACGATCACCTACATAGGCAGTGGTAGACCCCTCAATCAGACGCTGGAAGCTGCCCTGGGGCGTTCTTTTCTGCTCTCGCACATTCATCTGATTCAGGAGCTGCATGGTATGACTGCCACTTACGACATCCAGATAGTTGTTCTGCACCGTGAGTCCGGCAGGCTCAACCTCTGAGGTAGACGACTGAATACCTGAGGATAACGAGGTGGAAGCCGAGATATCCTGTATGGCATTTGTCGATGACTGATCACGGGTAAATGTAAAACCTGCAATCGGTGCCAAATCCCACACCCGGTTGTTGGACAATTTTAATACATCCAGGTTGGAAAGCCGCCGTAGAGGTTCCAGATCATAGATCTGGTTAGATGCTGCATTCAGCTCTGTCAGCCGAGTCAGTCCCTCAAGCCCCTTGAGGTGCTGTACTTGGTTACTGGAGATATCGAGTGTCCGCAGCCGTGTCATGTGTTCCAATGGTGTTAGATCCGCTATGAGATTGCCTGCCACATTCAGATTCCGCAGCGTATTGGGCAGTTCAGCTATTACGTCCAGCATCTGAATCTGGTTGTTCGCCACATTGAGTTGTTGGAGCTGGGTTTTATCGACGAGTGGCGTCAGATCCGTGATGGTATTGTTCGAGATCTCAAGCCAATTCAGTTCATCCGCATCCGAAAGTGCTTCAAGACTGGCAATCTGGTTCCCACTGGCGTGGAATGTATGTAATCGGGTGAATCCGCGTACAACCTCTATGGAAGAAATGGAGTTATTGCTGAGATACAGCCGTCCCAAGTCTTTCAACTCGGCTAGTGCGTGTATGGATGTAATGTAATTATTGCGAACATCGATCTCCCGAAGCTTGGTCAGGTGCTCCAGCGGTGTCAGATCCTCAATCTCATTCCCGTATAATCGGAGGTGAGTCAGGTTGGTAGCATACTCCAGACCGGACAGGCTGTGAATACCTGCATTGCTCAGATCCACCACCTCAAGCTGCTCCAGATCAGATGGAGTCAGTGCGACATCCAGAGGTTTGTTCAGGATTAGCTTCAGTCCGTCCTCAAGTAGGGGATCTTCAATGATTCCCTCGCCCAAGTCTGTAGTCGTGTAAGCCATGGCTTGCCCCGATGCACCGAGACTCAGGATGAATACTAGAAATAATAGCGTCATTCTTTTCATTGCATGCATTCCCTCCGATTCCGATTCTTAAAATATAAAATTATAAAATACTCCGAACAATAGTAATCGTAGGGTTGTTCTGCCCTCGGAGTGCTATGTGTAACTGGATCAGTTTAACTTTTGCACGTTGGAATACAATCACATCTATAGTTATTAACCCGTCAACGGGAAAAAGGAACAAAAAGAATTCGTAATGAATATTCCTATACTTCTATTCTATATGAAACAAACCCAGTTCTGCACTCTTCAGAGACATGTTTATCAAAAAAAATGGAACATCTCCCGCAGAACCTATTCAACCCACCCTTGAAACGGGTATAGATGAAGTAAAGATGCCAATTTGGAGGGGAAGATGTGAGTATGCGCCAAGCCATGATCATTAGTAATCCATCGTCAGGTAAGGAAGAGGCCGAGCAGTATGTGTCCCAAGTCAAAGAAATTCTGGAGTCACAGCAGTATGAGGTGGTGGTGAACGAGACAGCCGGGGAAGGTGATGCCACCAACTACTGCCTGAGCGCCTGCAAAGACGGCTGTGATCTGGTCATCTCTATTGGTGGGGATGGTACGCTGCATGAGACGATTAACGGCATGATGGATCAGGATCATCGTCCCCGACTGGGCGTCGTACCGCTGGGAACGGTGAATGATTTTGCACGTGCGCTGAATATCTCGCTTGACCCGGAAGAAGCCATTAGGCAGTTACGTTCGGATCAGACCCATATCGTGGATCTGGGGAAAATCAATGATCGCCTGTTTGCCAACACTGTGGCTGCAGGTTCTTTGGCGGAAGCCCTGTTCTCCGTATCCTCGGAAGAGAAGTCGAAGCTGGGTTCATTCGCATATCTGAAAGAAGGCTTGAAAGACCTGGTGCATACATCAGCCAATCCATTAACCATCGAATATGATGGCCAGATCTGGGAGGGGGAAGCGCCTCTTTTTCTGGCGGCACTCACCAATTCGGTTGGGGGATTCGAGAAGTTGTCCCCCGATGCTGAGGTGGACGATGGTCTGATACATTGTTTTGTTGTTCGTAATATCAGTGTGTTCAACAGCCTGACCCTGGGCACTTCCCTGTTATTTGGTAGTCTGAAAGACCATAAGGATGTGGACTATTTTACAGCCAGAGATGTCCATGTCCGGTCAGCGGAAGCCATTCGCACAAATGTAGATGGGGAGGAAGGTCCTGCCCTGCCGATTCATATTCGTGTCTTGCCACGACATATTGAGGTCATTGTACCGGAAGAAGTATAACTCACTTCTGTTTATTTAAAGGCGGAGACGCAGAACCTATCATTTCTCCATATGAATGTAGGATAAATCTATTGAAACCGATTGCAGATTTGTGTCACAATCAAAAGTAAGATACACGATAATATTCGAATATGGAGGGAAAACATCTTGAGAACCATGAAATTGGGCAACAGCACACTTGAAGTACCCGTAGTCGCCGTAGGCTGCATGCGGATTAATTCGTTAGATGGCAAGGAAGCCGAACATTTTGTTCGTTCTGCGATGGAGATTGGCGCGAATTTCTTTGACCATGCTGACATTTATGGTACAGGAACATGTGAGGAGATCTTCGCCGAAGCGGTACAGATGAATCCCCAAGTTCGTGAAAATATGATTCTTCAATCCAAATGCGGTATCCGCAAAGGCATGTTTGATTTCTCCAAAGAGCACATCCTGAATTCGGTGGATGGTATCCTGCAGCGTCTGAAAACGGACTATCTTGACGTTCTGCTGCTGCACCGCCCGGATGCACTGGTTGAGCCGGAGGAAGTGGCTGAAGCCTTTGATCAACTGGAGCGCGAAGGCAAAGTGCGTCACTTCGGGGTATCCAACCAGAATCCGAACCAGATCGAATTGTTGAAAAAATACGTAAAACAGCCACTGGTAGCCAACCAGTTGCAGATGAGTATTACCAATACTACGATGATTGACAGTGGAATCAACGTGAACATGGAGAACGACGCTGCGGTTAACCGTGACGGCAGTATCCTTGATTATTGCCGTTTGCATGATATCACCATTCAGCCTTGGTCTCCGTTCCAGTACGGGTTCTTCGAAGGTGTCTTCCTGGGCAGCGATAAGTTCCCGGAATTGAATGCGAAGATCGACGAGATTGCTGCGAAGTATGACGTGAGCAATACGACAATTGCGATCGCATGGTTGCTTCGTCACCCTGCGCATATGCAGCCTGTGACAGGCACGATGAATATTGAACGTCTGCAAGATTGTGTAAAAGCAGGAGATGTTCATCTCACGCGTCCAGAGTGGTATGAAATTTACCGTGCAGCAGGCAATATACTGCCTTAAATTCAAGTTATAGTGAGCATACTGACTGCTGAGTCAGTTGAGAACACGAGCCCGTCGATGGCTCGTGTTTTTTGTCTGTTTTCAGGTTTGATGCTGGACGCATTTCCGATATAAAATAAGGGTGGAGATCTTTGTTTCAATTAAAGGATTAAAATGGTTTTATTACAAATTAGTTGAATTTATTATATTGACCGCTACTTTCTAATTACATATAATTACTTTTGCATACCGATAATCCTGTTTATTTGTTTTTTATTTTGGAGGGTGGTGTTCGTTTGGAGCCGACAACCACAATACGCGATCATTTAGAAAGTTATCTGAGGCGTGAACAGATGTCCATTAGTCATTTTTCGGAAACGTCAGGGATTAATTCGGGTACGCTGAGCAATATTTTGAACAAAAATCGGCCTATTGCCATGCAGCAGTTGGATCGCATCACTTCCGCCATGAGGCTGGAAGAAGGTTACTTCTATGAATTATACATAGATGAGTGTTTCGTACACGCAACCCCGGACTGGAGAAGACTTGGCCCGTTCCTTCATCGCTGTGCCGAGTTGGACAAGTTAGACTGTATTGAAGAGGTTATTCGTCTGATGATGGATAATCTGTCCTATATTCCTTTGTTATTTGATGTGGCTGAAGAATTCTATCATGCAGGTAAATTCAAACCAGCCATTCTACTATATGAGAACATCGCTGAAAGCGAGAAAATGCAACACTCCGAGCGACTTGCACTCTGTCAGTATCGACTGTTCAGGTTGGGACTGACCAATGATCAGCAACGAAATCTGATTATCGCAGCCCGGTTCGAATACTATGTGGATCGGCTGGATGAGCGCTATCAATTGGATGCGCTTAACGAGTTGATTAATGCATTTGGTGCATTGCATAGATGGAACAAGGTTCAGGAGTTATCTGAGAAATTGAAAATAAAAGCAGCCATCCATTATGAGATGAATGGGCGAAGGAAACAAGAGGAGACGAAAAGACCCATTGTTTTCTATATTCTTTACTCCTACCTCGCTTATGGTAGTGCATGTTATCACTTAAAGGACTATACCGGTGCGCTGAAATATGTTTCTTTGTATACAGATAACAGTTGGGTGAAGAGTCCGGATCAAGATGAGATGGTAGTCATGAATCAATTCCAGGAATGGGCTGAAGCTAACCGTTATATATATCAATTAATGGGTGGTCAGTTTGAGGTGCTGCCTGATTACCTCGCTTATATCTCGTCAAAGGAAAATGAGATTTTCCCGGCACTTTGCGACATCGTCACGGCGGCTAATCAATATGGTGAGAATATTGATAGTGTACTCAGTGAGTATGAGTCTTACTTCACATATCAAGAACAGAGTAACCGAATTGGCAAAGTGAGCAGACAGGTTACGGATGATCGATATTTACGACTTTTAGCCGATCTGGGTGCATACTATCTAAAAAAAGATGAGTATTATTTAGGAATAAAATATGTCCTGGATAGTTTAAGATTTGCTATTGAAATTAGCAGTGGACGAGGTATGCTTAGAGGTGTCGGACTGTTTGAGCAATACAGGGAATTTGCATCTGAGACGGCGAAACAGCAGTACAAAATGATTATTAGTGAGGTGCAGAAACTCAATGAAGAGAAAGTTGGCTTTGCTGATAGCTACCTGTAGTATCGTTGTACAAATCGTAGCTCCTGCTACGGAACCTGTCTCAGGCAATGACGTCCCTAACCTCGAAATTATGAGACCTGCTGATCACGGATTTGGAACGTAATAAAAATGAAAAGAACGCTTCTGAATTTATTTCAGAGGTGTTCTTTTTTTTATATCCAAGTGGAAAAATAAGTATGTCGTATCTCACCTGCTCTTTTGATTGGCATAATACACTAAAATATGACAAAAAGGAGGGGTACTATGGATCGCCTGGATTTGATATCACGGATCGAAGATGCCAGACAGTTGCTATACCGCATGCATATGGAGTACGGCAGTCTGCTTCATCCGGAAGTAATCCGGCAATCCGTAGTTCTGGACGGTCTAATTAATCAATACAACAGAGCCAAGGTAGGAAAGGTGATAAATTAAGTCAGCCTATTTACATTTGTGTTTTTGTATATTATAGTTAGTCACATGAGTAACTAACCGACTAACTGACTAATGAATACGTATGAAAGTTGGAAGCACATGAAATCGACTTTGGATGAATCTCAGCCTATTTTTCATCAGATTGCCACGATGATCATGGATGATATTGTGGAGGGCAGATTGAAGGTGGAAGAACAGGTTCCCTCAACCAATGAACTGTCACGCTTTTACAATATCAATCCGGCAACAGCCCGTAAAGGTCTGCAGGAGCTCGTGGACAAGGGGATCATATACAAACAGCGAGGTGTTGGAATGTTTGTTGCGAAGGGAGCAAGAGAAGCGTTACTCGTTGAACGGAAGCAGGATTTTTATGAAGAATACATCAAGCCTTTACTTGAAGAAGCCAGACGAATTCACATGAATGAGGACATGATCATTGATCTGATTCGAGGCAAGAAGGATAAGGAGAGTGAGTTATGATTCATATGGAGCAGGTCAACTACAGTTATCAAAAGACGCCCGTTCTGAACCAGGTCACGCTACATGAGAGCGAGCCGATCATTAGTGCGATCTGGGGGAGAAATGGAGCGGGTAAAACAACACTGATGAGTTTACTCGCAGGACATAATCGCCCGGACAGTGGGACTATTCGGATTATGGGCCAGGACCCTTACAATAATCTGGCAGCTCAAGAGCATCTATGCTACATCCAGGAGAATCATCCCCTGGGGAAAAACTGGACGATTAATGATATGGTTCAATTGGGTCAATATTTCCATCCGCAGTGGAATCAAACCTTTGCGGAGCAGTTAATCGAAATGTTCGAATTACCGGCGAAAAAAAAGATCGTTAAATTTTCGAAAGGAATGAAAACGGCTGCTCAGATTATATTGGGTCTCGCCAGTAATGCAAATGTAACGATCCTGGATGAGCCAACCAATGGACTTGATGCCGAGAAGCGCAAGTTCTTCTACAATGCCCTACTGGAAAGTTATGAAGATAACCCGCGTTTGATCCTGGTATCAAGCCATCATATTGAGGAGATTCAGCCTTTATGTGAGTCCCTTATCGTTTTGCAGGCCGGAGAGGTGTTAATGAATCAGCCGATGGAAGAGATGCGCGAAAAAGGAGTTCTTCTAACAGGGATAATTGAAGATGTTAATCGTGTTACAGCAGATGTTAAAGTCATCGAGTCTTCCCAGATGGGATCGACTTTGAAAGTGATGATTGATGAGCCCTACTCGAAAAAGTGGAAGGACATCGCTCATACACAAGGACTTTCCATTGAGAAGGCGACATTGCAAGATTACTTGGTTAACAGGACCCGTAATCAAGAGGGGGTTAAACCATGAATTCAATTAAAGGCACCAACCGATTGATCCTTGAGGATATGCGTTTGTATTTGATTATCTTCTCATCCATTGCTCTGATGCTCACTGTCGTATATTTGGCCATTGGACTCGCGTTTGACGTCACGTATTCCACACAACTGTTTGGTCCAATGTACGGCGGCATATGTGCGTTTGCGATCGCGGGAATCATTACACAGTTTCCGGTTGCGATCGGTATGGGCAGTACCCGAATTCAATTCATGAAATCCTTCTATATGAACTCGATATGGATGGTTGCAGGCACCATGGCCATTTTGCATGTGATCTATTTCATCATACATCTGATTCAGGACAAAGGAATTGTTAACGTTACCTTATATCAACCTGGCATGTTGTATTCAAGCGAATATCATTTCTTCTCCTACCTGTGGATTGATCTGATGTGTGGCTTTCTCGTACTGGGAATCTCCGCCTTCCCAACGGTCTGCTGGAAGCGCTTGGGGATGCGTAACTTTTTCATTATGTTCTTTGGAGTGGGTCTGATCGTTACACTGATATTTGTTTTCGCAGATCTTGGAAAGTGGTTGAATTGGATTATTAGTGTTAACACGATGAGCCTGTTTACTATTCTGGGGGCGTTTGGTGGTGCGCTACTCCTGTCGACCTATCCCATGATGAAGAATGCACCGCTTACAATGAAAGCCAGACAATGATCCATTGAATCAGAAAAACACGAGTGCGAATACGCCTCGTGTTTTTGGTATCATCTTGGTCAATCATTGTGCATCTAAATGAATCTGTATGCGTTAAGCCTGAGCTTGTGGTTTGAACCCTTCGTCTTTGAGATACTCTCCAGCTTCGCTACGCGTTTCGAAAGCCATATCCAGATTAACACCGGAATACACATACCACATGTCATCTTCATATTTTAAAGTCAGCGTATGTCCATCTTCATCGATCCACGTTCCGCCACCAGCAGAGGTTGTAGTCAATGTAGGGGCAACTTTTACTTGTTCTGGCTCTTTGAATTCAACTGCGTTGAGATTGTGAGACATCGCTTTGATCGTTTCGTCTAACAATGTACGCAGATCTGCTTCGGAGTAATCGCGAATATTGACGAATCCTTTAGCATCGGTCTCATAGTTAGGCAGTAGACCTGCATAGATATAACCGTTACCGTTAGGGTGAATATGCAGAGCAACAATCTTTTTCTCATACGCACTTTCTTCGAAGTGGAAGTTAACACGACCGAGAGAAACATCTTTGCGTTGCAGTTGGGGGTACGATTGTAGCACTTCAAGCTTTTGTTCAACGTTAAGCATATGTGCCTCCTGTAAATGTTGGGTAGAGGTGATTATAACATGCCCTTCAGTTAATTTCCTGATAAAATACTTCGCCCCAGCTCTTTCAGGTGTTCCATGGCTTGCAGATAAGGATAAGGTCCATAGCTTACGCGAGCTACACCGAGTGCAGCAAGTTGTGCGGGTGAAGGCTCAGGAGATGTAACCATAACGTTGATTGGAAGTGGGGAACGTTCACATAACTCCTGAATCAGTTGTTGATCCTGTAAGCCTGGTACGAACAGACCGCTGGCTCCTGCCTCTGCATAAGATCTGGAACGGATGAGTGCTTCCTCAAGGTGGGCGTGGTGATGGTGTTCTGGTGCATGTTGCAGGAAAATATCTGTACGAGCATTAATGAACAGTGGAATGCCTGCCTGCACCGCAGCTTCTCGGGCGGCGGATAGTCTCAGGCATTGCTCCTCTACAGCGTACAGTCCCACGTCATCTGGAAGTTGATCTTCCATGTTAATTCCCACAGCACCATGCTCGATGACTTGCAGGACATTTTCCTTCACTCTTGACGCAAACCTCCCATACCCTCCCTCTATATCGATCGTTACAGGTAACTCCACACTCGCTGTGATCCGTGCCAGATTAGCCAATACCAGATGGAACGGCATCGCTTCACCATCGGATTCACCGTGGGCAGCAGCTACGGACCAGCTACCTGTTGCAATCGCTGTTGCTCCAATCAATTGTATGGCTTGTGCGCTTCCAGCATCCCACACATTGACCAGAACAAGTGGTTTTCCTTTTACATGGTATTGTTGAAACATCGTTGCTTTTTCTTCTAGCGTACTCATATATCTTAACTCTCCTCTGTCATATACATGCATTCCTTTGAACATCTGTTGGGTAATTCATTTATTTATTTATTCATTCAGCTACCCTGTTCCTGTTTCTCGTGATTCAAAAGCCAGTTCTTGCGAGTTAATCCTCCACCGTATCCGCCCAGTTCACCACTGGCATTGATTACACGGTGACATGGAATCACAATTGCAAGCTGATTGGCCCCATTCGCCTGTGCCACGGCTCGACAAGCAGTCGGTTTCCCCAGTGCATTCGCGATATCCTGATATGACCTCGTTTCCCCTGCCGGAATGGCTACGAGCTTTTCCCATACCCGCTTTTGAAATGGTGTTCCTAAACAGAACAACGGTGTGTCGAATGCTGTCCGAATGCCTTGAAAGTACTCGTTTAGTTCATGCTCAATGGACTGGATGGGAGCTGTAGTGCCAGGCACAATAGCTGATTTGGTTCGTTTGCGCAGACGCTCAACTTCGCGTTCCAGACCTCTGCGGTCCACAAATTCCAGTAAATATAGTGCCTCCTCATCTGCAATGGCCATCATCGGGCCGAGGCGGGTGTCAATCCAGGACGCTTTCAGGACATGTCCTTCATCAACTTGGGTAGGGGCGGCACCCATGATCCGTGAAAAGGCATCGCGGAAGCCGCTGCTTGACTCATATCCGGTAGATAATTGGCTATCCATAACGGTGCGGCCGGAGCGAATATTTTTCAGGGCGAGGCCCATGCGGCGAGCGCGAGCATACTCCACAAAGGTCATGCCGAATCGCTTTTTGAACTGACGTCGAGCTGTGGATTCATCAATAGAGAGTGCCTTGAAATCCTGTCCTTTCCAGCGCTTCTCCGGCTGTTTCTCTACAGCTTCCACCAATATGCGAACGACATCTGATACTTGGTTAGGATGAGATAGCGGGCGGCAACGCTGGCAAGGGCGGTAGGAAGCCAGAAGAGCCTGCTGAGCCGTCTCATAGAATTCACAGTTTTCGAATTTAGGTTTTCGCGCAGGGCATGTGGGGCGACAGAATACACCTGTGGTTCGGACTCCGACATAGAATAAACCCTCGTATTCCGAATTCTTGGCCACAAGCGCCTCGTAATATTGTTCCTTCAGATCAGCAGAAATCATGGAGAAGCACGTCCTTACCTCATTAGAATCTTAATCATTAATTTATTATAGAAAAATATTGCAGCAAGCATCGCCGAAAATCAGGCATGAATATTAGATAGATTAAATCTGATGCAGCAATGAAACTCGTTTTGTTCAGAATTTGTTTAGAGTGAACTGGTAGTATAGACCTATCAGAGTGGAGCGACTTAGGATAGTATGCCTATTTCCGAAATAAGATGATTATTGAACGTTCATTGTTATAGGAAAAATACATAGGTAAGCATGGAATTGAAGATGATCGGAACGAAAGTTTGGAGGCTGACTGGAATGAGATATTCTACGTACAAAAGTATTTATGAACCCGTTTATGAAAACCGTCCGAATCTCGCACCATGTATGTTAAAAAGCTAATCATACAGCGTGTGAAGATGCCAACTTGGCTAATGAAGATGGTCATCATAGCTCTAATTATAGTCATAGGGTGCAGTGCTGTATTCACTGCATTTGCTGGTGATGAGCAATGGTTATCGGGTGATCAGGTGGTCGTATCGCAGGGAGATACGCTGTGGGGCATTTCTCTGGCGCATAAACCTCAGCAGATGGACACTCGTGTGTATGTAGAAGCAATCAAGAAAGTGAACGAACTTGAGCATAACGCCATTCGGATTGGACAAGTGTTAGTTTTGCCAGGGTTTGATCGATAAGATAATCTGTGTAATACGTCATTCACAAGTTCCTTTCAGAATCATCAAAGTGCGACAGTATACTGAATTTATTAGTCATTTACATATAATGGAGCTTCATGAGGGACGATATGGTGTAGTGATTAGTAAGTGGTGTGCTATATAAGTTGAACTAAAGAATATTTACACTGACACTACGATGACAGAATAACCTTCCAATCGCTGTTATCCCCAGATTTTTTGATTCCCTTTTCCGAAGGGGAAAATCCAGGGATAGCGTATGCTTCCGATGTAGCTTTCTTACAGAAAGCTTGTAGGCGAACGCTTCGCTTTTTCAGGTTTTTTCTGTCCTCTCCGTTATCGTGTAAATGATTAGTTCAACTGATATAGATCTGGGTGCTTTAGATGAATGAAGGGAGAATGGGATAATGAACATGAATATAAAGAAATCTGCACTTTGCATGTCTGTGCTATGTATTTCGTTATTAGTCAGTGCCTGTGGCACTAGTGGTGAATCGGTTCAGGAACATGCCTATCCGCAATCGAAGCAGCCCGTAGAGGAAGCAGGAAATACCTCTGTTCCTAATGCGGATGCGAAGAGTGACAATAACCAAGGCGATGCGAGTGGCGAAGAAGGTAAGCTTAAGGCTCAATCTGAATCCGCTGAAACGTCTGAACAGATTGAGATCGTCATCGACCAGTCGGACAAACCGATCAAGGGCAACAGCTTTGATTTTGGAATTAAACAGGTTCCGAAAGGCTACGCACTAACAGAGATGCGATGGACGTCTAACACGGTGACGATTGTGAACTCGCTACAGGAATCCATTGAACATGGTGAAACTGGTAAAGAAGGATTTTATTTTAGCGGGAACGGGCAATTCTCCGGATTTATCTATTCGGATGAGATGAAGGGCGAACGCGGTAAAGCCACGTTTGTCTTCACCAATGATGAGGGAAACATGCTTATGTCCGAGAAAGAAATTAAGTTGAAGTAACGTCCTATAGTTCAGGCTCAGCCAGGAGCCTGATGAACAGGAAAAGCAGCCCATGTGGCTGCTTTTTTGACATACATATTATCAAGGTCGCCGATCCATTTGTTGCTGTATCTATAAAGATTGAACTGAAGATTTACACGAGAACGTAGAGGACAGAAATAACCAGAAGAAGCGGAGCGTTCGCCTTTATCCCCTGATTTTCACCTTTATAAAAGTAATTAAAAAATCGGGGGATAACAGCGATCTGAAGGTTGTTCTGTCATCGGAGTGGCAAGTGTAAATATTATTTTTTGTTCAATTTATATAGTTGCTACATAAAGTCAAAGAAATAACGAACCACGTGGAACATTACCGGAGAGGTGTAGGTCAGGCTGTCGACCCGGCTCAGGTAGCTTTTTTTGAGCGAATCGAACTTGTTGTCATCCCCGATTAATAGATCACGTTTCAGTACAGATACCGTTAGACTGCCGAAGAATCCGGCCAGACTGATCAGCACCCCGATGAACAGTGAGAATCTCCAATCAAATGGCGTCAGGTAGGGATGGATGAAATACGACGTTGCTGTCGTTACAATGAATGCACAGGCGAACCCTTCCCAGGTGACAAAAGGATTGGCGGTAGGCACCACTTTTCGTTTGCCCAGATAGAGAGAGACCAGATAGTGAACCACATCATTAAGCTGTGTTAACACGACGAGAAACAGTACCAGCTTGGAGCCGTACTCCGGTGTGGCGAATGGGAAATAGGCAAGGTGACTCAGCCCGAACACCATCAGCATCAGTCCCCATTGTGTGGAGCTGACACTGCGCAGGAAACCGACCGTGCCTTTGTTAATCAGGCGTGGCAAGGGCAGCACAAGGAACACATATAGTGGAATAAACACGATAAACATGCCGTACCATCCAATGTAGATCCAGTAAAACTGAACCGGAATCGCCAGATACGCCCATAGGAACAGCCTGCGGTCGGCTTTGCGTGTGCTGCGAATCATGGAGAAGTATTCTTTGAGTGAGAAGAATGCGAGCACCATGAGGGAAATCAGCGATACAATGGGGTTAAAGAGGGTAGCGAGGCAGAAGATCACGAACATGCCCCACCAGGTTTTGATTTTTTGGCCGATGCCTGAATAGTCTTTGCTTGGCTGAAGCTTTGCTATAATTTTGTACACGATATGTATCACCAGTAAAGCTATGAAGATGAGTGTTAGTGTAAATAATGAACTGCTCACGTACCGATCACCTGCTTATTCAAAGTAAGACTCCATTATAGGGTACCTATGTTATTATGAAGGAATAGTGCCAACTTGATAAGGGGAAATTTTGCTATGACAGATGAACGCTCGATCTATATCCTGCTTACGAATACAGGAACACTGTTTACCAAGGTCATTCAGAGTTACACCAGAGCGCCATATAATCACGCTTCGATCTCATTTGACAAGGAATTATCCGAACTGTACAGCTTCGGTCGCAAGCATCCGAGCAATCCGCTGAACGGCGGGTTTGTGAAGGAAGATATTCAGACAGGTACATACAGCAAGTATCCCAACACAACATGTGTGATCTATGAGCTTCAGGTGACGGATCGTGAAGTGGAAAAGATGAAACGCGTGCTGCATATCTTCATCCGCAGCCGTCAGAAATATATGTATAATCTGCTGGGTGTGATCGGCATTACGCTCAAGGAGCCGGTGGAGTTCAGCAACTCCTACTTCTGCTCTCAATTCGTGGCTGAGATTCTACAGCGTTCGGGTATCAAGCTGTGGAACAAGCTGCCTGCCCTGGTGACACCGGATGATTTTCGTCAGAGTGAACGATTGCAGCTGGTCTATGAAGGGAAGTTAAAGGAGTATACGCTTGGAAACGGAGAGAAGGAGTAGGGTAGGAAAGAATCCAACCCCAATGCCAACCATGAAACAGCCTGCTGCTAAGGATTACGAGGCAACAGGCTATTTGTGTGCTTCATATGAACGATGATGATTATCGGCCGAAATCAACCTTCGCCCTTCTCATTGTGCATATGCACAATGAATTTCGTCCATTCATCAATATTTATTCTAGCCTCCAGCATCTATAATGAAAGCGTGTTCAACAAGTGCATGGGGGGCAATTGACAATGGAAGCATTAACGATTAGCTGGATTGGCGCGCTGGCAGGACTGGCTATTGCGATTATTTTGATTTTGAGGAAGCTGAATCCGGTCTATTCTTTATTTCTGGGTGCGATTGTAGGCGCTTTAATTGGTGGAGCGAACCTGGAAGAGACCGTAAATATACTGGTGGATGGCACACAAAGTGTCATGGGAACCGTACTCCGCGTGCTGGCTGCTGGGGTGCTTGCAGGTGTGATGATGGAATCGGGAGCAGCGGAGACGATAGCCCAGGCTATTGTACGCAAATTTGGCGGAAGCAAGGCCATTTTGGCGCTCGCACTGGCCACGATGATTATTACCGCTGTTGGAGTGTTCATCCCTGTAGCCGTACTGATCGTTGCACCGATTGCATTATCTGTAGGTAATAAAATGGGTATCTCCAAATTAGCCCTGTTGCTGGCCTTATCGGGTGGAGGTAAGGCGGGGAACATTATCTCCCCGAATCCAAATACCATTGCAGCAGCGCGAGGGTTCGACCTGGATCTGAGCAACGTTATGTTGGCTGGAGTCATTCCTGCCATCTGCGGATTAATTGTAACCGTTATCGTAGCTTCAATGCTCAAAAACAAAGGTGTGATGGTTACCGATCAGGAAGCAGATCAGGGGGAAGTAGATACATCTCAATATCCTCCACTGGGCAAAGCCATTGTTGCCCCATTGGTTGCGATCATTCTGTTAATGATCAATCCCATTGGCTCTATTGCGGGCATCGAAGCATTGTCCGCGTTCAAAGTGGATGCGATGTATATCCTGCCGATTGCAGGCGTTATCGGTATGTTAGCAATGGGACAAGGCAGAAACATCGTGCAATATTCAACCGCAGGATTAAATAAAATGACAGCAACCGTGCTCATTCTGGTGGGTGCAGGAGGAATCGCAGGACTCATCTCTGCTTCAGATCTGTCAGGTCAGGTGGTTGGTCTGATTGAGGCATCCGGAATATCCGGTACCTTCCTCGCACCAATTGCGGGTATTCTGATGGCGGCAGCAACGGCTTCGACGTCGACGGGGGTTATTCTGGCAACAGGCTCATTCGGTGATGCCATCCTGAACATGGGCACAGCGCCGCTGGCAGCTGCTGTGATGGTGCACACTGGAGCGACCGTTATCGACTCTTTACCACAGGGCAATTACTTCCACGTGTCGGCAGATAGCATGAAGATGACGATTCGTCAGCGGATGGGCGTTATTCCATATGAAGCGATTGTGGGTGGCACGATGGCTATCGTAGCGACGTTACTATACGGATTTATCCTTTAATCTAACGGATGGAGTGAGAGCGATGAGAGAAGCTGGAAAGACTAAAGAGAAGACTTTTTTGTTGGCACCGGATTCGTTCAAGGAAAGCATGACAGCCAAAGAAGTATGTATCGCGATGGAAAAAGGATTGCGGAAAATATATCCGACCGCAGGATATATTCATGTACCTATGGCGGATGGGGGTGAAGGGACTGTGCAGTCCCTTGTGGATGCTTCCGGTGGTGTCCTTCACCAGCAAAAGGTGAGTGGGCCATTGGGCCAGACAGTCACTGCCCAGTATGGCATTCTGGGTGATGGGACAACAGCAGCCATCGAGATGGCATCCGCCAGTGGTATACATCTGGTTACCAAGGAAACTCGGGACCCACTGCGTACAACAACCTATGGGACGGGTGAGTTGATTCGAGCGTGTTTGGATCTGGGCATACGCAAAATCATCATCGGCATTGGTGGCAGTGCGACCAATGATGGTGGTGCTGGCATGGCTGAAGCGCTTGGCGCCAAGTTTCTGGATGCAGAGGGTCATCCGCTTGCCCGTGGGGGCGGGGCTTTGGATCAACTGGCTCAGATTGATGTATCCGGTCTGGATGAGCGTTTGCAGGAAGTGGAGTTCATTGTGGCCTGTGATGTGACTAATCCACTCTGCGGGGAGCATGGTGCATCACGGGTGTTTGGACCACAGAAAGGGGCTACCCCAGAGATGGTTGAGCAGCTGGATGCGAACCTTTCCCATTATGCAGATATAGTGAAACAGCAGTTGCACAAGGATATCCGTGATGTGCCGGGTGCCGGTGCAGCTGGCGGTCTGGGCGCGGGACTTTTGATTTTTACACAGGCGGTATTACGTAAAGGAATTGAAATTGTCATTGAATATACCGGGTTGCGTGAAAAGTTGATTGCTGCGGATGTGGTATTTACGGGAGAAGGCGGTATCGACTTTCAAACGAAATTCGGCAAGACTCCCTATGGCGTTGCTCGGGCAGCCAAGGAAGCGGGTAAACCTGTGATTGCCATTGCAGGCTGTGTGGGCGAAGGGATCGACACCCTGTACGCGGAAGGCATTGATGCCATATTTGGTATTGTGCCTGGGGCAGCAGATCTGGAGAGACTATTGCGAGAAGGCCCGGAGAATGTGGAGCGAACAACGGAGAATATTGCAAGGGTGCTGAAGCTGGGTCTGCTATCTTAAGTCAGTGAGAATAGAGACCGTACGAGGTCGTATTAAAATGGATGTGAAAAAGACGGGATATGGATATGCCTGAAATCAGGCGATCTGTGTCTCGTCTTTTATCATTCTCGAAGCTGTTCTGACATTACTGATAGAACGCGAGTAGTCCATGCGTAAGCTCGATGAGCTCCAGCCAGTTGCGAGGATCTTTGCCGGTAAGGGTCTGTATGCGTTTAAGCCGATATTGAAGCGTATTGCGGTGAATGTTGAGATGGTCCGCTGTCGTGGTCATACTGCCGTTATGATGGATAAAACTGCGCAGGGTATCCAGCAGATCAGCTGTATCCTCAAGTTTGCTGACGATGTTGGCATACGGTGTTAGATCAGCCGCGCTGAATCGTACCAGGAAAGGTACATCTTCATAACGAATGATCGGTGAGTCTGGTTGAAGTGCCAGCAGGATGTTCATCACAGATCTGGCTTGTTCGTAGCCAGTAGCAATATTCGCTTCTTTTCGGCTGATCGCGATGAATGCTTCGGGTGTAGTCTGACTCAAACCCTGGATCATTGGATCAACGTCTGCTTCATTCTGGATCAGGATGATCTGCGTATCTCCATCACCTTCAACAGAGAATGAAGGAACGTGGAGCAATATTCGGTTGATCTCAGTGTCAGTCTCCATGGATTTGCTGGGGAAACGGATATATAGAAGAATGGTTGGCAATTGCAGATCAATACGGTACTGCAGAGCTTCTTTTTTGACCTTTTGTGAGTAGGAACCGGACTGGTTCAACAGTCGTTCGATAAAGGCTTTTTTACGTGAAGCTTCATGGGCCATACTTTCCAATTGATTACGCTGTTCGATCAGGAGAGATACGGTGGTGCGCACGATGTTGCAGAATGGCCGAACTTCATCCGGATGACCGGATATGCCAATGACTCCAACATGCTGCTCATTGATTAGAATCGGTTCGTTGGTGCCCATCTTCTCAAGCATGCCATCCTGCCAGACTTCAATCCTGCTTCCTGTCGTCAACGCGCGGACAGCTCCCTGATGAATCGTGCCCACACGTTCCTTCTGCCCGGTTCCAATAATAATGCCGTGCTCATTCATAATGTTGATATTGTATGGAATGTCCTGCATCATTTTATCGACAATATCCTGTGCCTGTTTTTCCGAAAGCTGCAACAACGGAGCTCCCCCCTTCCACCTCATCATGCAAAAAATGCACATCTTCTCTGATGATCATTCTACCCGATATCCACATTGTGCATCTGAACGAAATTATAAAGGAGTGGTACGTTTATCCCTATCGAACTACTCCTTATCGGTACTTTGCAAAGTGTTATTACCGTAAAATCTGCCGTCCCGCAACTGATCCACGAATCCTTGGAGCCACACATAATACTGCTCCGCATGTTGAAGTTTGTGCAGATCACGCAGTGCATCATCTCGATCTTCGGAAGAAGTATGCTCGGAAAGGATCATAGCCGTCAGATCAGGAATGACCTCGTGAATGCTTTCTAACATCACATCCACTTCCCGTTGCAGCTTGGAACCGAAGAAGTTCTGAAATGTACGATAGAAGTCGGTCTCAGCCGAATACTGATCCTGACGCTCCTTTTTTTCCTCCAGTTTATAAATCATCTGTGATTCTGTAAGCGAACGAACCGCGTAGCTCATGTTGCTCTTACTCATATTCATTGAATTCTTCATTTCTTCAAGTGTCATCGGTCGATCCTCAAAATACATAATTCCGTACAATTTGCCAAACGTATGATTAACTCCATACAGATCCATCGTATTGGCGATGGCCTCAATGACTCTCTCCCTCAGCGCATGCCGATCAGGTAACGAAGAATGATTCGGGTTCCCTGCAGTTTCTTTTCCCACAATGTCACCTCTGGTTTATGATAGCGTTCCCACTAGCTGCCTCATATTTTACATGACTTGCTCCAATTTTAACATAAGCCGGAATTAGAATTTTCAATACGAGTGTACAATCAATTTTGTACAGAATAAATATAAAGCTGATTATACTCAAAAATTTCCAATAATTAAAGAAAAATTGGACAGTAAGGAGTGGGGGAATTGCGTTTAAAACTATGGAGGGAGTCTGAGGCGGTCCTATTCACGCTGCCAGCTCTAATCCCATTGCTGATCTTCTGGCTGGGACCTCTGGGATATATCGTTTATCTCAGTTTCACCGATTGGGACTTCATGAGCCCGGACAAGTTGTTCGTTGGGTTGGACAATTACAGTTATCTGCTGACGAATTCCGAATTCTATCGGTCACTGAAAGTCACCTTGTTATTCGGACTGGGGAGCGTGATCCCAACCATTGTGGGCGGACTGGCACTTGCGATGCTCATGAATAGCAAAATCAAATCATCCGGCATCTTCCGGACATTACTCTTCTCACCTTGGGTCACACCGACAGTTGCAGTATCTATTGCGTGGTCCTGGATCTTCGAGCCAGAGGTGGGACTTGCTAATCTCATGCTCGGCTGGGTAGGTGTATCTCCCATTGGCTGGTTGCGTGACGCGGACTGGGCACTGGTTGCAGTTCTGATCGTAACCCTTTGGAAATCAATTGGTTGGGCGATGGTATTCTATCTGGTTGCGCTACGGAATTTACCGTCTGATCTGCTCGAAGCGGCTTCGATCGATGGGGCAAACCGTTGGGACAAGTTCAGAAGTATCACGCTGCCGCTGATCTCTCCAACGACATTCTTTCTCTCCATTATTCTTACAATCCAGTCCTTGCAGGCCTATGACCAGATTAATGTCATGACGCAGGGCGGACCGGCGGGCTCAACAAGAACGTTGTTGTACATGTATTATCAGTCTGCATTCGAATCCTTTAATGTAGGTGAAGCTTCGTCCATCGCCGTTGTGATTATTCTGATCTGCGTGTTGCTGTCGGGAGTATCCTTCCTGCTGGGCAGACGTCTGGTGCACTACTAATGACAATGACATTGCCTACCAAAAAGTCTAAACGGATGAAGCGCAAGGAGTTGCAGAATGTGTCGCATACAAATTTTAAAATAAGTAAAATAATCCGCTACCTCCTGCTAGCTATTATCGCGCTGGGTACAGCCTTTCCCTTCTATTGGATGGTCATTAGCGGATTCAAAACCAATGATGAGATCTGGCAGTTTCCGCCGACCTTCTGGCCGGAGACGTTCCTCTGGAGCAATTACGCAGATGCCTGGAATGCCGCACCATTTGCACGTTACATCCTGAACAGTACCGGGGTGGCGTTAGCCATCTGTCTATTTCAGATCGTCAACTCCAGTATGATGGCGTACGCCCTGACACATATGAAATTCCGTCTCAAAGGTGTACTGACATCCCTGATTCTCGTGGGTTATATGATACCGAGTACAGCCGTGTATCTGCCTAGTTACCTGGTACTTAGTGAACTTAACTTGCTGGATTCCTACACAGGCTTGATTGTATCCAACTGTGTCAGTGTGTTCTCGATCTTCCTGATCCGTCAGGCGTTCATGCAGGTATCTCATGAATTGGTGGAAGCCGGTCAGCTGGACGGTGCCTCTCATTTCCGGATTCTCTGGACGATTATCACACCGCTTGTTCGCTCAAGCTTCGCTGTAATGGTTCTGATTACGTTCATTGAACAGTACAACAACTATTTCTGGCCTATGCTCATCACCAAAGACCCGGACCTGCAGCTGGTATCAGCTGGTCTGCGCAGCTTCTTTGTAGAAGGCGGAGCATATGGTCTGGCTTGGCCACAGATTATGGCTGCGAGTGCATTCACCATTGCACCACTACTTATTCTCTTCCTGTTCACCCAGAAGACGATCATGCAAAGCGTGAATATCACGGCTGGTGTGAACAAGAACTGATATGAATCACCATGCACAAAGGCATCTATCCAGATGCACCGTGTCAACACCAACATTTCACCTAAAACGGGAGGAACGACAATGAATTGGAGTCAGGCAAGCATGACATGGAAAAAGAGATTGAGGTTGAACTGGAAGGGTGGTATGTCGCTGGTACTCGCGACCAGCTTTGCACTGCTGACCGCTTGTGGAACACAAGCACCCGCAGAATCAAGCACGACGGCTGCTGCCAGTGGAACCGAAGCTCAGGCGAAAGATCCGGTGGAGATTGAATTCTGGTATGGTCTGGGTGGTAATCTGGGCGATAACATGAAAAAGACGATTGATGCGTTCAATGCCTCCCAGAACGAAGTCGTAGTAAAAGGAATTGTACAAGCAGATTACACGGAAACGGAACAGAAGCTGCAAGCAGCGATTGCTTCCAAGAAGGTTCCGGCCGCTGTACTCAGCTCCAATATAGACTGGGCACGCAAAGGATATTATGCACCCATGGATGAGATGATTGCCGCAGATCCGAATTTTAAGAAAGACGATTTCATTCAGACGTTCCTGAACCAGGGGCAGGTGGATGGAAAACAATACTTCTTGCCAATGTACGGTACGACTCAAATCATGTATTACCGCATGGATACCTTCAAGGACAACGGAATCGATCCAGCAAGTCTGACGACATGGGAGAAGCTGGCTGAGGCAGCTGCGAAGATGAGCAAGCAAGAGAATGGCAAGACCACCTTCTACGGCTGGGAACCGATGTGGGGTAGAGACAATATGATTGATGCCGTGCTGGGTAAGGGCGGACAGATTCTTAGTGATGATGGCAAAACCGTCATGATTGACTCCCTGGAATGGATCGAGACATGGGAATTGTTCCGTAAATGGATCAACGAAGACAAGATTATGGGCATTCACTATGGAGGTCAGGGGTGGGAGTACTGGTACAAAACGATTGATGATGTGATGAAGAATAAAGCAGCAGGTTACACCGGATCTAGTGGTGACCAAGGCGACTTGGACTTTAGCGTAGTCGCTGCGATGCAACAACCAGGCTGGGAAGGCGTTGGTGAAGGAAAACCGGTAGCAAGTGCCATTTCGGCAGGTATTCCGTCAGCTGCAAGTCCTGAACAACAACAGGCAGCTTACAAATGGCTTACGTATTTCTCTGAGACTTCGAACACAGCTTCATGGTCCATGAACACCGGATATATCGCAGTGCGTCAATCGGCTCAACAAGATCCAGAGTTCATGAAATTCAGTGAGGAAAATCCACAGATTACTGTACCACTGCAACAAGCAGCTCACGCTTCGGCTCCATTCCAGGATCCAACGGGTGGCAAAATCAATGATGCATTGAAGGATGCAGCTGATCAGGTGCAGATCAATAATATGCCAGCGGAACAAGCACTGAAGGAAGCAAAAGAGAAAGCGCAGAAAGAACTGGATCGTGTAACGAAATAAGAAACGTATACAGGCAAGTGAATCACGCGGAAAGGGCGGTACATGCTGTACCGTCCTTTCCGTTCATAAAGATCGCAGACAAGGAGTTTAACCAATGCAAGATGAGACGTATGTGGACGGATTACCGAATCCGATTGAAGCCGTTTTGTTCGATAAGGACGGGACATTGCTTGATTTTACAGGCATGTGGGGATTTTGGACCGATTGTGTGTTGAACGACTTCAGAGATCAGTTGGCGACCCGAGGACTGCGTATCAACACAGATGAACTTCCGCAGATCTGGGGTACATTCCACGATGAACAAGGCCGGATGAATGGGTATGACGTGCGGGGCCCACTTGCCATGGGCACGATGGATGAGGTGTATGCCGTACTGACGTGGCATGGATATCGTGCGGGTCTCAGCTGGGCGGAAGCCAAGATTGTGGTTCGGGAATGCTTGGTGCGAGCGGAGGAAGAGATGGAGAAGCATCGTCCGGCACGTCCGTTACCGGGCGTTCGTGAATTCCTTGAACAGTGCCGTAGCGAAGGTGTCGTTATGGGCGTAGTGACGGCAGATGATACACCAAGTGCGGTTAAACATTTGCAGTGGATGGAGCTGGATTCCTTTTTTGACCTGGTGATTGGTACGGATCTGGTGGAGCGGGGCAAACCTTTTCCCGATATGCTACTGCTTGCCTGTGAACGGTTGGGTGTATCTGTGCAGAATACTGTGGTCATTGGAGATACGGACGGAGACATGGAGATGGCACGAACCGCTGGTGCGGGGCACAGGATTGGCATTGGAGAACCAGGAAGAATCCGCTTGGCGGACAGAACGATTAAATCGTTCCATGAATTACTGAATGGTGGGCTCGGCCGATGACGAACAGTCATGCTTACTTGGGCTGGGTACTACTGGCACTGGCCATCGGGCTGGAGCTTAGCGCTACCATTTTGCTGAAAGTATCGGATGGATTCTCGCGGTTATGGCCTTCGGTGTTGATGTTTGTCTGTTATGGCGCAAGCTTTACCTTTCTCAACTTTGCAGTGAAGTATATGCCGCTGGCTGTGGCTTATGCGATCTGGTCTGGCGTGGGCATTACGCTTATTGGTGTCGTGGGGCATTACTATTTTGGTGAACGTCTGCGGCTCACGTCCATGGTATGGATCGGTTTTATTTTGATTGGCATTATTGGACTGAAATGGAGTGATTCTTGATGGGAAATGAACATCTAGCTAAGCAACCCCTTGCCACCTTCCAAGTGATTACGGACACACATGTACGGGACGATGCAGACCACATTCATAACCGACATTTGGAGCAAGCGCTCGCTGATATGGCTACGTTTAGTCAGGGAAGCAGTGGGATTATGCATGTAGGTGATGTGACGGATCGGGGTCTGCCGAGCGAGTACCGTGAGTTGCAACGCATATGGAAGCAACATGCGGAGAACTTGCCGGATATCCGGTACACGGTAGGTAATCATGATATCGGAGCCGTGATATGGCAAGATCCGCCGATTGTTCTGCTTGAGATGAAAGAGGATGAAGTAGCTGAGTTATTGGAGCAAGAGGCAGATATGGAACTGGTCAAAAAACAAACCGCTGCTGAATCAGCTGCACTGATTGAGCAGTTATCAGGTGGAACGTATACTTTGTCTGCTGCACCTTCGGAGCAGGAGGGTCAGGATATATACGACCAAGCTGAATCCATTACAGTCGCCGGGCTATGGCAACGTCGATTAAGTGATTTTGAAACGACAACCGGCATGAAGGGCTCCTACCACGATCACTGGATCGACGGGTACCATTACATCTTTCTCGGAACCGAGCAACCTCATCCGAAGGATTGTGATATGTCGGCTGAACAGTTGGAGTGGCTGGATGCGAAATTGTCTGAACGTGCAACGCCGGATCATCCCATCTTCCTGTTCTTGCACCAGCCGCTTATGGATACGGTAGCTGGGTCGTTGAAGGAACAGGGATGGTATGGGGTGAATCAGGATGTGGAACTCAAGGCTGTTCTGGCTAAATACCCGCAAGCGATTCTTTTTTCGGGTCACACCCATTGGCAGTTAGAGGCGCTGCATACGATGTACGATGGTGCAGGCCACATGCCAACCATGTTCAATGCGTCGTCTGTAGGATATCTCTGGACAGATAAGGACGAGCATCTGGAGGGCAGTGAAGGACTTCATGTGGAGATTTATAAGGATCGAGTCGTTGTGAAGGGACGGAACTTTGTTACGGGTGAATGGATCGAGGGTGCCGAGTTTACGGTGCATTATCCTGTAGAAGGTTAGGAAGGACATCCACCCCATAAAGTTCCACGTGAAACGTAGTAGGATTACATAAGTCTGGGTAAAGTTGTAAATGGGTGTTCGTACAAACTATACTCAAATAAGTACACATTAACGTATTAATCGTTAGTCTAACCTATTCATGGAGAGGAAGTAGAGGCGGCATATGAGAGAACTTCAAGTTGCAACGAAGTACGGTACAGTTCAAGGCGAGCTTTTGCATGGTGCAAGCGTATGGAAGGGCATTCCCTATGCGAAACCCCCAGTAGGTGAATTACGTTTCCAGGCTCCGATACAACCCGAGTCATGGGATGGAATCAGACAGGCCACTCAATTTGGACCTGAGAATATACAACCTCGAAATCATCAACCAGAAGGCCTGACAGAACTTCCGAATGAGTCAGAAGATAGTCTATATCTGAACATCTGGGCGCCCAAGGAAAAAAGCGCGGAACCACTGCCGGTCATGGTATGGATTCACGGCGGCTCTTTCGTATCAGGTTCAGGTAGCCAGCCTATGTATAATGGTACGCAGTTAGCGGTTCGGGGTGAGGTCATCGTTGTGACAATCAACTACCGACTCGGACCTTTGGGTTTCCTTCACATGGCCCCATTGGATGATTCATTTGTATCCAATGCAGGTCTGCTGGATCAGGTTGCGGCGTTACAATGGGTGAAGGACAATATCTCTGCTTTTGGTGGTAACCCGGACCAGGTTACGGTGTTCGGCGAATCAGCAGGCAGCATGAGTATTGCGGCGTTGATGGCGATGCCAGCGGCCAAAGGACTCTTCCATCGTGCCATTATGGAGAGCGGTGCTTCACAATTCATGCCGGCAGAGCAAGCTTCAGCTATGCGGGAAGGGATACTGAAGATTCTTGGCGTGGGCCGGGATAATCTGCAGAAGCTAAGTACAATCCCTGTAGAGCAGATTATTGCAGCTGGTGAAACGGCCAAACAGCAGAGCGGAGCGGGCATGGCATTATTCTTCCAACCTGTATTGGATGGGGAGATACTTCCACAGGTTCCACTGCAGGCGGTGAGCGAAGGATCAGCACAGGACATCCCGGTGCTGATTGGTACAACATTGCACGAGGGTGCACTGTTCATCCAGCCGCATGTACCGTATTCAAAAGAAATCGATATGGTTCAGGGCGTAGACTTTATGACACCAGATCTGCAGAACCGGGTATCCATCGCGGACAGTTATCCGAAAACGGCTGATGGACAAGCTCAAGTTATGACCGATATGTTCTTCTGGCGGTCATCGCTGCAATATGCTGCGGCACAGCAGAAGTATGCCCCCGTGTGGATGTATCGATTTGATTGGGTCATGCCGGAACATCCCCTGTTGAAAAGAGCAATTCATAGCATCGAAATGTTCTTTGTGTTCAATACACTGCATGTCCTTAAATTCATGAATGCGGAGCCCGACGAAGCTGCGTCGGCACTTGCTCTAAAGGTACAGGATGCATGGATTTCCTTTGCCAAGAATGGCAAACCTGAGGTTGCAGGTGTGAACTGGCCTGAATATGAGCAGGATCGTGCGACATTGATCTTCAACCATGAGATTGAGGTCGTGCATGATCCGGATGCATCCAAGCGAGAGCTATTGGGTCTGTAGTTCAAAAAGAAGGCGACTCCATTATGTATAAGTGGAAGTCGCCTTTTTCTGATGCTAGTTTACGGAAGCTTAGCGCTTAGCAGACATGTTAACTATTTACGAGAGGCCCGCGTGCGGGATACCTCATCGAAGTAGAAGGAACGTTTTCCACGGGAGAACAGCACAATTAAGACATGAATGAAGAGCACGGCATAGACCAACATATAGACACCGACTGTTCCCAGGGAAAGCAATATTTGATAAGGCTGGAGCATAACATCCTGATTACTGGTGAAGGCATAATCATTGACCCAGCGGATGATTGTAACCACGAACCAAGGCGTGTAAAGTGCGAGCAGTCTTTTAAATAACGATTCGATGGTCGGTGAGCCGCTCTGGCGATTCACATATCGGAAGCGCAGAATAGCTGAGCCTGGTGTTGTTCCGCTCCGTACCCATGGAATGAAGAATAGTACGATCACCATCGCGATGGATGTATTCAGTGCTCCTTGAATGACATCGGACGGGGTGAAGATGGACAACACATTGGTAATCAGCACGACTACCGCACCGTCGATAAGCAATGCAAGCAGTTGTGGTACGGGATACACGTGATTTTGCTCCACGATCTGCTCACTTTTCGCCTGGATACTTGCTTGGGATGGAAACAAAGCGAGTAGAATGGGAGCTGTGACAAATCCAAGCACTGTTCCTGAAGTGTTCAATAACAGATCATCTACATCAAACAAGCGATAGGGACAGTTGTAATATCCGTAGAATCCAGTAATTTGAGTGATCTCGAAGAATAAGGAAAGCCCAAATCCACCCAGTAGAGCATATTTCCAGAACGATCTCTTTTGAAAAAAATAACGGATATATACACCCAGCGGCATGAGAAGCAGGACGTTAAATAGAACTTGCAGAAAGGCTCTGCCCTGAATCATGCTGAGATAGCTGGAAGGCTGAGACCATACAACGGGTGTTTCCTTCATGATGTCTTTGACAAAAGTGAATGGAATCAGATTGTAGTAGATCGTGTCAGCAGCCTGCTGTGCGCAGGTATCTCGCGTAGTTGGAAACGGGAGAATGACGAGGCAATAAGCAGCCAGAATATAAAAGATAAAGGAAAAGCTGACGCCAAACCGCGACCAGCTAAAGAAGCCGTCTTTACGATAACCATAGATCAACCACGGCACCAGCAAAAACATGGCCGCGACGACAAATACAGCAAATGCCGCTTGCACCGGAAAAACATATGAAGACATGAGTAGGCACTCCTTTGATATCAAAAATATAGTAAAATTCATTCTAAATTCATGTATTTGTAGTGTGTATCTAATAGTTACATCATAAGTAGTTACCCTTAAAGTCAGGGAGGCATAAACCTTAAATTTGGTTTAAATCCATCCATGCAGTGAGCAAGCGTATGGAACATACCGCCGAATTCCCGTATACTTGCGGGAAAGCCAATCGTAGAATGGAGAGTTTAATACATATGTCTAATTTGCCTAACTGCCCGAAATGTAATTCTGAGTACACGTACGAGGATGGTAACCTGCTGGTTTGCCCGGAGTGTGCGCATGAATGGTCTTTGGAAGCAGACAATGAGAACGCAGAGGATACGAAGGTAATCCGTGATGCAAACGGAAATGTGCTAAGTGATGGTGATACCGTTACGGTCATTAAAGATCTGAAGGTAAAAGGTAGCTCACTTGTGGTCAAACAGGGTACGAAAGTGAAGAATATCCGCCTGATTGATGGGGATCATGATATTGATTGCAAGATTGACAGTTTGGGTGCGATGAAGCTGAAATCCGAATTTGTGAAAAAGATATAAGATAAGATTGAGAAACGTTCAGTTCCGTATCCAAGGGAATTGAACGTTTTTTGTTTGACAGGAAATATTTAGTAGATATATACTGGTTGGAATTTAATTTTTGAACATGCTTGGGTGGTCTACATATCAGAAAAGGCAGGTGCCAAAGCGATGAAGAGAGATCATATTATTGAATATTATTCCGGGTTTGATGAGTGGGGGAGACTGGAGCGGGAACCGATTGAATTCATCATTAACATGCATTACATCAGAGCGTATCTGCCTGCCAACGGTCATATTCTGGATAATGGCGCTGGGCCGGGGAAATATGCCATGGAGCTGGCAAAGATGGGGTACCAAGTCACTTTATCCGATCTGACACCATCCTCCGTGGATACTGCACGGCAAAAGGCTCAGGAGTTCGGTTTAATGCAGCAATTCAATGGATTCCATGTTCTCGATGCGACTTCGCTCTCCGGTATTGCCGATGAGACATATGATGCGTCTCTCATGCTGGGGCCTTTGTATCACCTGCAGACAGATGAGGAGCGTGTGGCTGCTGTGCAGAGTTGTATCGTGTGACCAAGCCGGGGGGCATGGTGTATATAGCGATGCAGAGCCGAATGCGCATGAGTATCAATTCGTTACAATCTCCGCAGCATTGGAAGCCAAATGACCATATGGGAGCCATTCGTTCTTTTGTGGAAAAGGGTATCTTCGATCATCAGGATCAAGGACGATTTACGGGAGCATACTATTTCAATATTCAGGACGTTACGCCTTTCATGGAACAGCACAACTTCGAAACTGTCGATTTGATTGGTTCTTCGAGCCTTAGAGCGATGCTCACGGACGATCAACAGCAATACTGGCAAGAACGTGCCGAGTATGATGAACTCATGCAATATATGATTGAGGCGGCCAAAGATCCTTCCATATTGGGAATCTCGTCGCACCTGCTGTACATTGGGAGAAAGAAATAATCATAAAAGTGCCCTCTGGAAACAGAGGGTACTTGTGTTTTTCATTAAAATAGTTCAATATTAAGATACATAACAAAAGGTGATCTACTTACAATAGGTTAGATGGACAACGGATCGCTTCATACCAGGGAGGAACAGACAATGGAAATCGGAATTAGTACATTTGTGGAGACGAATCCGGATGTAAAAACGGGAGAGCTTATCAGTCATGCGCAGCGCATTCGCGATGTCGTTGAAGAGATTGTTTTGGCAGATCAGGTGGGTCTGGATGTATACGGCGTGGGGGAACATCATCGTGCTGACTACGCCGCTTCATCACCAGCTGTCATTCTGGCGGCCGCAGCTTCACAGACCAAGAATATTCGCCTTACGAGCGCTGTAACGGTGCTGTCATCGCAGGATCCGGTACGGGTATTTCAAGATTTTGCGACACTGGACGGCATTTCGAATGGGCGTGCAGAGATTATGGCAGGGCGGGGATCATTTATCGAATCGTTCCCACTATTCGGCTATGATCTGAACGATTATGATGAACTATTCGACGAGAAACTGGATTTACTGCTCAAACTGCGTGATTCGGAAAAAGTAACCTGGGAAGGCAAACACCGCCCTTCCTTTAACAATCTGGGCATCTACCCGCGCCCTGTACAGGAGAAACTTCCGGTATGGATTGGCAGTGGCGGTAATCAGGAGTCCGTTGTTCGTGCAGGATTGCTCGGTTTACCGCTGGTGCTTGCCATTATCGGTGGCCGTCCGGTGCAATTCGCACCACTGGTGGAGCTTTACAAGAAAGCAGCTGCACATGCGGGACATGATGCTTCCAAGCTGACCGTTGCTTCTCACTCTCACGGCTTCATTGCCGATACAACAGACGAAGCCGTGGAGAAATTCTTCCCGCCAGCTCAAGCGGTTATGAACATACTGGGCCGTGAACGTGGCTGGGGACACTATAGCCGTGCGACATTTGATGCGGCGCGCAGCCTTGAAGGTGCTTTGTACGTGGGTGATGTGGAGACGGTAGCTCAGAAAATTATTTACCTGCGTAAAGAAGTTGGTATTACCCGCTTCATGTTACACACCCCCCTCGGCACCATGCCGCACAACGAGGTGATGAGAGCAATTGAGCTGCTTGGTAAAGAGGTCGCTCCAATCGTACGCAAGGAAATTGCACGTTGGGAAGCCGAGAACCAAGAGACACGTTAATCGGCTGTGAGTCGATATGGTTAGAGAGTGAACAAAGAAAAGGAGCATGTCCTAGGCGCATTATGCCAATGGATCTGCTCCTTTTCCGTTTAACTTCTAAAAGCTTTAAAGTGTACAGATTTCATGCTTATTCATTTGCAGATGTACTCAAAAGGGAGTGTATGACCATCGATACCGTATGATCATAGAGGGTTCTGGCAGCTTCTTCGCTCTCAATATGGCCTCCCAGGTACAGATGAATAACACCGTGTAAGGGTGCCCAGATCATTCGTACCGCAAGCAGGGGATCTTGTACCTGAATCATTCCCTGTTCAATGGCTATCTCCACCAAGGCAGACACTTGCTTCAATGCAGTCGCTGTTCCCTGCAAGGTCTCTCCATCCGGTTTGAATTCGGAAAAAGAACCTCCAAACATCAGCTGATAGAAGCTGGATTGCGAAATGCCGAAGTCCCAGTAGACGTGGGCCAGATCACGGAAATATTGTTCGAACGACGCTTGTCGGGGTATAGCTTCAAAATACTGGGCCATGAGGGAACATCCCTCTAAATATAGATGTTTGGCTAACCCTTCTTTTTTGCCGAACAGGTTATATATGATCTTGGTGGAGCACTCCATGCGTTCAGCTACACGGCGTACCGTGACAGCCTCTGGTCCATGCTCTTGCAGTAAAGCAGCAGCAGCATGCACAATATTTTGCCGCAGATTATCCGAGTGCTGGAGTCTGGCTTGCTGAAAGGTCGTTACTGTATGTGCAGATTCCGTGGAACCTGAATGATGATCCTTCATTGATTTCATCCTCGTAACCGTATTGTTGTTCAACAGAAACTACGTTTCCGCTTCTTAAGGTCATTCTACTGTTTTACGCGGGCTAACGTCAATTTAATCCGAATTTAGAAAAGAAGCACCATGTTCTAAATTCAATTTTAACAATTATGATTTGACAGGATCGTGGATTGTGGTTACGATGGTTTTATATAGAAACAACGTTTCTTAGTGAAAACGTGAATTCCAATTATAATTAGAGGATGGATGAAAAATGAAAAAGGATCAACATCAATGGGTACTTATTACAGGTGCTTCTTCAGGTATCGGGGAGATTTTTGCACTCGAAATGGCTTCCAAGGGTAAAAATATCGTGCTTGTGGCCAGAACGGAGTCCAAACTGAATCAATTGGCAGAACGAATAGAGCGTACATATCAAGTGAGGGCTGAGGTAATCGTATCGGATCTCTCCGAGGTAGAGGCACCACGTAACGTATATGAGGAATGCCAGAATCGGGGCATACAGATCGATATATTGATCAACAATGCTGGATTCGCTACTCATGGGTTATTTGAACAAGTGGATGGTTCCAGGCAGCAGGATGAGATTATGTTGAACGTGTTGGCCGTGACCAATATGACACATCTTTTCTTGCCAGGCATGTTGCAGAAGAAACATGGTGCTGTCATTAATGTGTCTTCGACTGCCGCCTTTCAACCTGATCCGTATATGGCTGTGTATGGAGCAACGAAGGCATTTGTACTTTCTTTTACAGAGGCGTTATATGAAGAAAACAGGAAGCGTGGCGTTCAGTTCTTGGCTCTATGTCCGGGTTCAACCGAGACTTCGTTCTTTGATGTAGTGGGCGCTGAAGAAGCCTCCGTGGGCAAACGTGATACACCTGAGCATGTCGTGGCAGTGGCCATGAGGGCGCTGGAGTCAGGCAAACCTTATGCTGTGCCTGGGGCCCAAAACTATTGGACAGCGCAGCTCTCCCGCCTCATGCCACGCAAGTCCATGTTGCGAATCGTAGGAAGTATGCTAAGGCCACGTTCCAAGGGTGATAAAGCAGAGAAAGTGCAAGCCTGAATAATTTATATGGGACGAATGCTCTAGGCCAAAATGCCTTTGGCCCGAGCTTCCTTCATCCAGTCTGGAAATTCGGTAAGGAGACGATCATACAATTCTTCATCGCTGATCTTGGAGATGTCGTCCAGTGCAAAAAAGTCAGCATTATCGATGAAACGTCCAGTCATGTCATCGAGATTCTCCAAAATACCGTAATTGGCTTGTCCCAGGCCAACGAATTGCCAGAACAGATTTTTGGTTGAACTTTCGGTAATAAGCCGCATAATTTTCCCTTTTTGACTGACTCCACCATCGCTAAAAAAGATAATATACGTTGGGATCTTCACATTAGGTTCCTCGATCGTGTATTTACGAATGACATCCTGCATCACAGGAGGTTCGTTGTTGGTACCGCCTTTGCTTCCCAGCGTATATGTGCGTTCAATATAATTCTCGAAATCCCTGGCGGTGACGCTAGGGGCACGCAAGAAGTCTTTGGCAAAGAACCAGACGTCCAACTCTCCGTTATCATCAAATGCTGATGCAATCGCCAGTATACGCTCGAAGGCTTCTTGCACGATGCCTTTGCGATACAGATGGTACATGGAGCCTGATGCGTCGAATACGACGGCAACACGTGCCTGTATAGGTTCAATATTTTTCTTTTGCAGAGACAGGGTTACTTTACGCTTGAGGAGATCGATCTTGGTCAGGTTCAACGGTGGATGATTTGTGGTCGGTTCAGCAACAGGTGCCGGGGCTTCAGGAGAGGTCGCTGCAACTTCAGCACGTGCCGTGAGAAGGACCTGTTCAGCTTCCGAGGTGTCGTTACTCTCAATCTCAACACCAAATGACTCTGCCAGCGGCTGCAGCCCACCAAAGAAACCTCGTCCAATTGCACGAACTTTGAATCCGTCACGATACTTATAGATTTCAATGAAAATAAGTGCTGTTTCCGCAGTGACCTGCTTGATCTCATAGGTAATCTGCTGGGAACCCGCTTGTACAACTGCCTGACATGTCTGAACATCGGCGAATGTGCCTCCCGCATCCAGAGTAGCCGTAAACACACATTTTTCCACAGGAGCCTGCCGTAATTGATTCGTATCCAGTACAAAAGAGGATTGTAGTTCCTCTGCCTGTTGCAGAAGTACACTATGCTGAGGATCAGCCTTCTGATTATAAAATACAAAATAGTCGTCAGATGGAACTTTTCCTTCTTCGTTCACCATAAAGCAGCTAACATCCAAGGGAGAAGGGGTTGATGTACACTGAATGGTTACCTGAATTTGCTCGCATTCGTTGATGCTGATATTTTGTCCTGAGTTTAATTGAATGAACGAATCGGTCATGACCGTATGCCTCTCTTCTCCAATATAATGGTTGAAAATGAACAGTAACAAGATAGATTCTGAGACAAATGTTTCCATAAGTCAATCATTTACCCGATGTTCTTACGTCTGCTCTGACTCGTACTTTTCCCGATGCTCCTCCTTTGTGATTCATATACCGTCTGGCCCGTGTATAGCCCATCTGGAGAAATTTGCGAGCCATATCCATACCAACGAAATCTCCCTTTTTCTTATACTCCAAAAATAGCTTATAGATCTTCTCGGATGACTCTGTCGCAATCTCGGGTGTCTTGAACCGTCAGTGTGGCAAAATCTCGCCCTTGTATGGCTCAACCATGAGAACACCCTGCTCTCCCCGTCCAACAGTGTACAGTTCAGGATGCTTGCGCAGATCTAGCTCTTCATAGTTGAGGCTGTAATCGAATTTTTTCATCCGTTTGGTTCCTCCTTGAGATGATATGTGTTGCCGTCAACAATTGGTAATCTGTACTATCGTTTACCCGGTCTTATTGAAGATGAAAATAAGTGAATAAGCGTTATTGACATATAATATGTCTCCTGTATAATGACATATTATATGTCAATTTAATAAAATACATTTGTGAAGGACGTGTTGTGCATGAATCAAGTTTCATTCCCCTCGATGACGGTATTGCAGTACTTGGCTCATATTCACCAGTTATCGTACACTCAGGTGTGCAAGGAGGTAGGACTCACTCCACAGCAATTTAATGACTGGGTCAAGAAACGACGGCCAATTCCAAAGGATAGATTGCAACAACTGGCTGATTATTTTCATGTGGAACATGAGGTACTGATTGATGGACAACATTATTTGCGTGATCTCACACCTGAAAATACAGTGAATATACAAATCCTTTTTATTGAACAGAAGTTGGAGAGGGAAGGGGAAGAAGAGAAGCAAGAAGCCTACAGGCTGAAGCTTGTACAGTTAATGCATGAAAAACACAAGCAGGTTTTGATTGCAAGGTTTGCAGCGATCATTGAACTGGGAGATGAGGAAACGCTCAAACAATCTGAAGAGTGGCTTAGTAAAGCTGAGTTCATGGCAAGTGCATCTGCACAATTCTCTCATCAGGAGGGGGAATAATGAGCACAGCATTCGCAGCGAAATTTCAAGAGAACTTTTGGGTCTGCAAAAATCAGGATGTGATCTATGATGGAGCATATCTGTTCACAAATCAGCGTGGTCTGCACAAAACTGCCTTGATCATGCCTCCATCTCTTCCCGCATCATGGACTTCTGTCTATGGGAGTCTAACCGTTTCGCAGGTAGGGAAGGAGAATCCCAATGGAGGAATAAATGAAGCAGGGCTTGTGATTGAACAGACCACGTTATGGTCGACCCAGTATCCAGCTGAGGATGGCCTTCCAGTTGTAAGCGAGCTTCAGTGGATGCAATATCTTTTGGATACTTGCAGTACTGTAGATGAAGCATTGGAGGCAGCGGGGAAAATCGGAATAGGTCAGAGCACTTCCCAGTTACACTATCTGATTGCAGATCGTACTGGAAATTATGTAATTGTGGAGTTTCTCCAGGGTCAAATGTGTGTGCATTCCGCGCCTTTGGAGGCGCCAGTAATTACGAATACCATCTATAGTGATGCAATACGTGAACTGGAATCAGGGCAGGGTGTATGGTCACAATGGGATGATTATGAGAAAAATTCAATGGATCGGTTTTCATGTGTTTCCGACATTTATACTAATTCCGGGACATTTCTTGATAATCCAGACGCACTCTTCAAGGTACTGGCTTCTGCCAAACGCGAAGATACGGTATTTTCCTTAATCTATGATCTGCAGCGAATGGAAGTACATGTAACAACGTCAAAGTATGTAAAACCTGTTGTTATTCGTATGATTGACTTCATCTTTGAACAATCTTCGCTTGCACAGGTGGCAAATCTGCAGTGTCGATCAGGGGAGCGAGAAGAGCTCCTATTTGAAGATTATTCAGCGGACATAAATATGGAAGCGGTTCGATCTTTTTTTCGTAATCCTCTACTGACTAGTGTGTTCAAGTGGGCTATACCTGATGAGTTGATTCACTATATGGCACAATACCCCGATTCTTTTACATCATGCACGGTTAATGGGGAACAACAGAACGAATTACACAGGAGGGATAACGGTATGGGAATGTCCGGCAGATATCTTGTGGTCACGAAGGAGCTCATTGAATCTATCAAGTCAGGCGAGGTTAGTGTGCACGATTGTGCAGTTGATCTGGATATCGATAAAACATGGCAGATGCTGCAGTTCACCCTGAACGGTAACCTGGTCCAGGGGGAGCCACCTCTCGGTTATGTGGTACCTCTCGCAGGTGAGCAATACTTGGGAAACTATTCGGACATGGATCTGTTTTTGCTTAGTAACGAGCAGGTGCTGGAAGCCTACATGGCATTGGAGCAGCTCACACCGGAAGAATTAAAGGAGCGGTATAGCCTGGACCAGATGATCGCTGAAGGCGTCTATCCTGTCATGGAAGATTGGGATGCGGAAGAGACATTTCAGGAGATCGTTCAGACCGTGGATGATATCCAGGCCTTGTTTCAGGCAACGGCTGCAAGCGGAAATGGGATCGTCTTTTATGTTTTCTAAGCGCGGCAGTGCTGGTGTGATAGGTTTGAACTACGCCTATTCGGGTTATTGATAGACACAAGGCTCTGGCCTTAATGACATGACAATCCGGTAGAAGAGAGGGAATGGGATATGACACAGGATCAGAACGAAGAGAACAAAGCGATTCAAGAGGACGAGCCGGATCAATTCGAGACTCCCGTAACTGCGGAAGATGAAGAAACGGATGAGAAACTCGCAGAAGATCAGGAGCAAGACTAATTCCCAGCGTTGCATAATGAAGTAGGATGTTTTATCGAATCTTACGATATGCTGAAATATAGATAGACCAGAGGTCGGACATGTTCCGGCCTTTTGGTTTATTTTTTGTGTATCCATTTACAATAATTCCCTGTACCTTCATAATGGGAGTGAACCATATTTTTCTAAGGAGGAGATCATATTACGAATCGAAAGTTAGTCCAATGGATGGCAGTGCCACTCGTATTATTAATGGTTGTTCTTACAGGATGTCAGGCTGTGGGTGGAGTAGATGTTGGCAAAGCCATGGCTAATGGCGCGAGTATCAAGTCCGGTGAATCCAGACAATCCATGAATATAAACATAGAACCGGCTACGGAATTTGCCACAGAGAAAGACCTTGAAATGATCGAACTCATTAATTCCATATCCCTGGATATTGATCAAGCCAAAATGAAAGATGCTAACACCGCATCAGTGAAAGGCACATTCAGCATGGAGGGAACGAAGTTACCTTTCCACCTGTCCATGAATGAGTCTCAATTGGTCATTGATCTGGACGGAGCCCAGAAACCTCTGTACATATCTTTGGATACGTTCCAGGATGCAGAAGCTCTTCCGATGGTAGATACGAAGGCTCTGGAGAAGCAACTCGAGGAACTTTCCCCGAAACTGTTCTCTTTTGTTCTGAAGCACCTGTCCAATCCGAAGAACATTTCCGTGACTCCGGTACAGGAATCCGTGAATGGCGAAGCACTTAGCCTCTCCAAGCTGCACATGGAGATTAGTGGTGAAGAGATGCTTGCCATGGTCAAACCATTCCTGACGAGTATTTCGAAAGATGAGCAAGGACTGAAAGATCTGATTGGAGATTTGTATGATGTGTTCTACCCTGTACTTGAAGCCGTTAATGAGGTAGAAGGTGGGGGAGACGACACGCTGAATTCAATCGTTCCTGAATCGAAAGATGAAGCTGTTGCATCACTGTATGCCATGATCAAAGTGGGACTGGACAGTATGCTCGTCAATTATGATCAGGAACTGAACAACCTGTTGAATGAGACCCCTGAATTCAAAACGGTATTTGGTACAGAAACCAAACTGAAATTGGACTTCTATCTGGACAGCAAGCTGGATGTTCGCAAGCAAAACTTTGAACTGAAAGTGGCGCTGCCTGCTTCCGTAGATCTGCCGCTGAAATCCGTAACCGTAAGTGGAGACAGTGAACAGTGGAATATCGGTGGAACGGTTGCAGTCGATGAAGTGGATGTATCGGGCGGCGTTATGGATCTGATGAAGGATGATATTACGCCTGGTCAGATGCTGCGCAATTTCGATTCCAATTCACTGGCGTATCAATTACTGAAAGATGAAGCCGGGATCACGAGTAAAAGTGTAGTGCTCTTCCCGGATGATGAATACGCTGGGGCGATCACCGTTAAGAATACAACATTTGTTCCGCTTCGCTATGTATCCGAAGAATTGGATGCTGAAGTGAAATGGACCAAAGGCTCGAACCAAATCGTTGTCATTGATGACATCACTGGTGATGAGATTGTCCTGACTGTAGGTTCCAAGAAGGCAACGGTTGCTGGTAAAGAAGTGACCTTGGTGGAATCCGCCTATGTAGGCAAGGACGGCAAGACATATGTGCCGCTGCGCTTTGTGGTTGAATCCCTTGGAGCTACTGTAGATAAGGAACAAGAAACAGGCTGGATCTACATTGACCGTCCTTAATTGAGACTTATAAGTAAGCCTTAGTATGAGAGGGGATTTCAGAATATGCCAGATTTCTCGTAATGATCGTGAAAAGAACACCGCAAAAATTCCGTTAGACCATGAACGGGATACGTGTGTCCTTTTGACCCATTACGAGGAGCTTCGGCGTTTCTGAAATGATGAAACGGATCGAGGAGTACCTCTATTGGAGGTGCTCCTCTTTGTTGTGTCATCCTAAATAAATCCCCAGAGGTGTTGTATATGAAAAGTCAATTATTCATCCATTCAAACTCCATCACGTTGCGTCCATTTACGATGGAAGATCAGGCTACCGTGCATGCATTAATCCAACAACCCGAAATCACGGATATCCTGCCGGATTGGAAAATGACCGAGGAGCAGTTGCACGAATTTTTACAATTTGTCGTAAGCAGTTACGAGCAGTTCAACCCGGAAGATGTACGCATCCTACTTGCCGTTGTACACAATGAAGATCAGCGCATCATCGGTTGGTGCGGGGTGTTTCCGAATGACATGCTGGATCATGGAGACCGGGAAGTGGCCTACGCCATCTCCCGGGATTACCGGAATAAAGGATACGTCACAGACGCGGTTCAAGCCCTAACATCATATTTATTTGAGCATACCTTGCTGAATCGAATCGTGGGCATTGTGAAGCCGTTCAACCAGCCGTCATGCAAAGTTCTGGAGCATACGGGTTTTCGTTATGTCTCTCGTAGAAAGCTAGTGGACCAGGAGAACTACGATTATTTTGAACTGCTCAAAATAAAGTCCGAACCAGTGCAACCGAAGCAGGTACATTCTGCAATTCGTATACGACGAGCACAGCAGGAAGATGCTGTTGTACTTACAGAGATGTGCAGTCGCGCTTTTGATCATGCCATAAAAGTCTGGTCGGACGGTGAGAAGGAAATCGATAGCAATCTATGCCCACCTGGTTATTCTTCTATCCGAATGCATCGTTACCTGATTCGTGAATGGGACTATTATATTGTGGAGTCAGACGGATGTGCCATTGGAGGGGTGAGTGTTAACGTGCTTGGACGAAAACATGCCAGGATCGATAAGATCTATATTGATCCCGTATGCCAAGGACGTGGTGTGGGATCTCAAGTCATGAAACTTATTGAGACTGAATTTCCGCAGATTGAAAATTGGAAGCTGGAGACCTCAGGTCTGCAGCTGGATAATCATCATTTTTACGAAAAAATGGGATATATTCGTGTCTATGCATCTGAGGAAGAGTTTGGATATGAGAAGAACATGTCAGTTGATTCTTTTGATCCAATATGTGAAGAGACATTATCCAAGGACTCGGGTGAGTCAGTGGTTGAGTTTGTTCAAGCTAATCTTGACTCAGTTCGGTACAGTACCAGTAATCTGACCAATAGTCGGATCACCGACTGTAACCTGAGTGGAAGCAAATTTACCAATCTAAATATGACCAATATATTGCTAGCCGATTTACGGCTAACTGACAGCAAGATTGAATTCTGTGCTTTGGATGGCGTTCAATTCCAGGATACACATCTTGGATCTGACCGTGTACCCATGCAGTGGGCGCATTGTGATCTTGGAGGAAGTCGTTTTATCGATTGTGATCTATCTGGGGTTCAGTTGGAGCAGTGTCAAGTGGCTGGGATGAAGATCAACGGGGTAGAGGTAGAGAAACTGTTTGCGGCTTATGAAGCTATGAAATCCTGAGAATGAATGGCAGAACGAGTGATGAAGCATACTAATCCGGTTGAGATGCTGGTTGTAACAGATTCATGTTTGATTAGAGCAAATGAAGAAACGGGTACTTCGTATGGAGGATGTCAAAAATAGCATAGGGAGGTCTATGAATAATGATGACTGAACGATTTGCAGGTAAAGTAGTCCTGATTACAGGTGGGGGCTCCGGCCTCGGCCGATCAGCAGCTGTGGAAGTTGCACGTGAAGGGGCCAAGCTTGCCCTGGTGGACGTGAACATGAAGGCGCTGGAAGAGACCAAGCGTGTAATCTCTGAGGAGATACAGCATGCCGAGTTTCTGTTAATTGAAGGTGACGTAGCCGACGAAGAAGCCGTGAAGAAGTATGTTAGTGATACGGTCAATGAGTTTGGACGTATCGATGCATTTTTCAACAATGCAGGCATTGAGGGCAAGCAAAACTTGATCGAGAACTATGATACGGAAATGTTCAATAAAGTCATCGACATCAACCTGAAGGGTGTATTTTACGGGTTGAAGCACGTCTTGCCTGTGATGAAAAAACAGGGCGAAGGCTACATCGTGAACACGTCCTCTGTTGGTGGCATCCGTGCCGTGCCGAATCAGATTGCCTATGGAGCGAGTAAACATGCCGTAGCCGGTATGACCAAAGATGCGGCGATTGAATACGCCGAGCACGGGATCAGCATTAATGCAATTGCCCCCGGAGCCATTCTGACAGATATGGTCATCGGTTCGTTCAAACAGATCAATCCGAATGATTGGGAGTCAGCATCCAAAGAGTTCGTGAAGGACAACCCGGCCAAGCGCTTGGGTGAACCGAAGGAAGTAGGGCGCCTCGTTGCCTTCCTGCTGTCTGGCGAATCCCCCTTCATCAATGGAGCCATTATTCCAATTGATGGTGCACAATCAGCTAAATATTGATCCCATAATCAAAGCATATATCGATGCGACATAGATATAACAAAGAACGCCCGTTTCCTCCAATGTGCGGAGTGGGGCGTTCTTTTTGGTGTGAAATTTGAGATAACGTCCGCAGGTTAATTGTGCTGTAGAATCTGCGGCTTTTTGCTAAATCCAGTACTCCCGGCAGTGAATCCCATCTGACGATAGAATTGATGCGCAGCTTCACGTTCCGGGCGATTGGCACTGTTCAGAGACAGGGAGTCCACGTTATGGGTGGCTGCCCATTGCTCAGCTTCAAGAATGAGCTGACGGCCGATGCCTGAGCCTCTGAACTGGTCGTGTACAACCAATGCCAAGATACGGCAGTGTCTTCCGTTCTTTTCATACAGATAAGACGTCTGTAATCCGATCAGTCCAACTACGCGTCCGCGTGCTTCAGCAACCAGTGTGGTGAAGTTAGCGTCTGCAGCAATGTGGGTATAGCGCTCCTCCATCTCGGCGTAATTGGTTGGATAACCGAGTTGATCCATCAGAATGACCATATCTTGCAGATCCGTAGTAGAGCTATGTCTAATGGTTACATCCAGACTCATAATCGTATCTCCTCCTTGGGTCTTTCTTTCAACGAAAGTTCAATAATGGTATCCAGCAGATCTGCAAAAGAAATGCCTGCAGCAGCTGCACTTTTGGGCAGCAGACTGTTACGGGTAAGACCCGGCAGCGTGTTAACTTCAAGCACATAAGGCAAGCCTTCGCGAATCATCATATCCACGCGCGCGTAGACGCTGCATTTCAGCACCTGATAGCAGGCAAGTGCCGCGGCTTCCACACGGTGGTGAAGGTTCACAGGCAACTGCACGACCTGCTCATCGGCTCCGTGGTCATCATATTTGGAAGAATAATCGAAAAACTCGGCGTTCGAACGAATGGAGACCACCGGCAGCATTTTTCCATCCAGAATGGCACAGGTGATCTCCTCACCTTCGATATACTGTTCAATCATGACCGTATCATCCCAGGCAAGGGCGGCCTCCACAGCAGCGGGCAGGGCAGCAGCCTCCTTCACTAATTGGGTACCGATGCTGGAACCGCCTGAATTGGGTTTGACCACCACAGGGTACGTTAATTGTTGAACAGCAATAGAGGACAGTTCCTCGATGTGACTCACCCGCAGCCACTCTCCGGTAAGCACACCTGCATGCTGCATGAGCTGTTTGGACATGTCTTTATCCATGCATACACTGCTCGCAAGCACGCCACAGCCTGTGTAGGGAATACCCAATGATTCCAGTGTGCCTTGAACCGTACCGTCTTCCCCGTATTTGCCATGCAGGGCAAGCAGTGCCACATCGATCCCGGCCGATTTGTCGATCAGATCCCGCTTGGTATTTAGCTCAATGGGCACAACCTCGTATCTGCTCTTATCCAGATGGTTGATCATCTCCTGTCCGGTGAGCAGGGAAATAGCCCGCTCTGAAGATGTACCGCCCATAATCACGCCAACTTTCATGTGAAATCCTCCTTCTTATCTCATTTGAGCTGCTGTCTCGCCAATGATCCGAATGCCCTTGCGTATATTCTCATCGCTGACTCTGGAGAAACCCAGACGCATCGTGTTTACGCCCTGACCGGGTTCCAGATAAAAGGTATCCCCAGGTGTGAACGTTACACCTTTCACCTTACAAGCCGCGAGCAGTTCACGAGTTCTGTATTCGGACGGGAACTGCACGAACAGGTGCAGGCCACCCTCACCGGAGATCCGGCACATCGGCAGATGCTGCTTCAGGCAGCGCACAACCAGTTCATATTTGCGCTTATACTCTGTACGAGCCCGCTTCAGATATTTCTCGAAATTACCGTTGCTCAGATATTGATACAGTAGCGATTGATCCAGCGTTGATGTGTGGATGCTGCGTGCCCGCTTCATACTCTCCAGATAATCGATCAGCGCCGCATCCGCAATAACCCAACCAACCCGCAGTCCTGGGAACAACACCTTGGAGAAGCTGCCTAAATACACGAGCCCATTGCCTTTACCCATACTGGCAATCAGGGGAGAGACATGCGAACCGGAATAGCGTAATTCTTCGTTGAACCCGTCCTCAATGATCGGTACCTGGTATTGGTTCATCAACCGGATAATCTCCGCCCGTTTCGCAGGGGACGTCACAATCCCGGTTGGATTGTGATAAGAGGGAACCAGATAGGCCAGATCATATGGACTTGCCTCAAGCTCATGTTCCAGTTGCTTCAAGTCCAGGCCATCCGGTTCCATATTCACACCGGTCAGGTGAAACTGGTGCAACTTTAGATTCTTGATCGCCGTGTGGTGCGTTGGATTCTCGCAGAGGGCTTTGCCGCTTTTTTTGCGTAACGCCCCAAGAACCAGATCGAAGCCTTCCGTGAATCCGTTGGTGATCAGAATGTCCTTGCCACGGAGGTCAACACCTTTATTCTCCATATATCGTAATAAATAGTTCATGAGTGGTCTGTATCCTTGCGCATATCCGTAATTCAGCAGTACTTCGCCTTCAAGTGACATGCGATCCAGAAAAGCCCGTTTCACGTTGTGCAGATCGAACAGCTTCTCATCCGGTGCTATGCTGGTAAACGAGATCTCGCCACGCTCTGCTCCAGAGCCATGCTTCATTAGATCGTATTGCTCTGCCTGAATGGCATACTCGCTTACTTCCGTCGTCCAGTCCAGTTGCCAGCTTGCTGTAGCCTCAGGTGTTTCGATGGAGGCACTGACGTAATTGCCCTTGCCTTTGACTGCATAGATCAGTCCCTCATCTTCAAGCTCGGCGTATGCGAGCAGGACCGTGCTGCGACTAACCTTCATGAGTGTACTGAGTTCACGGGTCGAGGGCAGCTTTTGTTTGGCTTGCAGGCCACCTTTGAGCATTAATCGCTTCATATAATCTTTGACTTGTATATATACAGGGCGGTCCTCCGTCAGTTGTAGATCGGAATACATCCCATCACTCCCTCTACTGGTATCTTGCCATATTATAAACCCAGCAGAAAGAACCACGATACCTCTGTTTCCCTGCGGGAGTGGTTGGTTGTTCGCGTAAACGCAAAAAAGCCCAGGCAATATGCCTGAGCCGGGTGGTGAAACTTGATCCATTTTCTATAGTACTGCTGCTATAATTTCTACAGTTGCATTGCATGACTAGTCTCTCTAGGATCGATAGCTATCTGACCTTCTACGTGTGTCTATATAACTTCTGTACGGCTATAATTGCAGGCTTTCTAGGTGATACTTAAAATCTACAGTGAAATCATGAATCTAGGTCTTTCTACATTTGCTTGCTGCAAGGGTCGAATAGAGGGTGAATCCACAATCTATAAGCTAAGGTTCTTGCTAACTGTACTCTTGTCGTGATCACGTAACAGAATTCAGCATGAAAAAGATATTCAATCATAGGGTACAATAGACGGAGGTAGATATAAAGACGTATGTCTCAGTGCCCAATTTCTTCCTCATACCCCTATAGTACCACTTTGAATCAGGGAAGTTAACCTTTTTTTTGAAATATTTGTCGTAATAGCGAAAATTGCGTGAATTGTACTTCTTATAGAATGAAATGGTGTCCCTTTATAATATGTGATAAGATCTAAACCTATAGATAATGAGGAAGTGAGCCTATTGATTAATATTACCGTGCCAACACCAGATGTAACCATCACGAAGCAGGCTGATCCACAGCTTAGCCACATTTATGGATTTACTGATTTTCACCTGATTACCCGGGAACTAGGCGGGATTTTCATGTTTTACAATGCCGCTGGAGAGTTGTTATTTGTCGGGAAAGCACGAAAATTAAGACCCCGTATCAAAAAGCATTTTGAAGACACTGTATCACCAATCAAGAATCACCGCGAGGAAGTAACGAAGATTGAAGTATGCCTGGTTGAAGATCCGGTAGATCGTGAAATTTACGAAACATATATCATTAACACGATGCGAGCGAAATACAATGTAGACAAAGTGTTGTACAAATAAGACGCTTAAAAAGCACATGAACATGCAATGTCTGGGACATATGTCCTAAGTGTTATGCCAATGGAGAAGGATGTGATCGCAGGATTGCATCCCGTTTCGCTTGGCACAAATGTAGAAATACCAGAGCTTCAGTTAAGTATTATAGAACGTAGAATCACAGATATACCAAATACATATGAAGAGGTGATTGTGTTGATCGGTCGTAGCGGTAACCCTACACTTAAAGACAGCACGTTTGAAAACAAAGGATATGGAGAAGATCGGTATCAGAATTACATGACGATCAACGGCACGGTGAACAAAGCATTTATTACTTTGGTGATCCTGCTGGGCAGTGCGTTTGCAACATGGATGATGTTCTTTAACGGACAACAAGTGATGCCGCTCGCTTATGGCGGACTGATCGTTGGTTTCATTCTGGCACTTGTGATTTCGTTCAAACCTGTATCGGCGCCTTATCTGGTACCCGTCTATGCCGTGGCAGAAGGGCTATTCCTGGGAGCACTCTCCGCAACCTATGAGTCACTGTATAACGGAATTACCTTGCAGGCGGCTCTGTTGACCATGGCTGTATTCATTGCCCTGCTGGTGGCATACAAAACCAGATTGATTAAAGCTACAGAGAACTTCAAGCTGGGTGTCGTGGCTGCAACAGGCGGGATCATGATCATGTATCTGCTGAGCTTTGTACTGGGTTTCTTCGGAATTACGATTCCTTATCTGCATGATAACAGCTTGATCGGCATTGGTATTTCAGTGGTTATCGTCATTGTGGCTGCCCTCAATCTGGTCCTTGACTTTGACTTCATCGAAGGTGGCGCTGAACGTGGTGCTCCCAAGTACATGGAGTGGTATGGCGCATTTGGCTTGATGGTGACGCTGGTATGGCTGTACATTGAGATGATCCGTCTGCTTAGCAAATTACGGAGCCGGAATTAATCTTATCGTTAAAGTTTGAACTTCATGAAAGCTAACGCGTGTTACTCACGTCGTTGGCTTTTTTGTTATATGTGGATGCAGTCTATAGGCAACCTTTTGAACAGTAGGAGAGGAAATGATAAGGCACGAGGTGTGTACATATTACCATATTTGGATTGACGGTCTGGAAATGGTTATGGTATTTTATTGATAATGATTATCATTTTCGTTTAAAAGTTACCAAGTTGCCAGCTGTTTTCATTCTTTAGCTACATATCAAACCGATCAAGCAGATCGAAAGGAGTGGCCTCATGTTACTGGAAAATGATCCGCAGATTGCTGTGCACCAGCCTCTTACCGGCCGCAGTCCCAAGACGGATCTTGCGAAGGTTAAAACATACATGGATACACATTACGATCAACCTCTATCGATTGCAGACCTTGCCTCCGAGGCGGGTATTAGTCCGAAATATTTCGTGGATTTGTTCAAGAAAACGTACGGACAGAGCGCAATGGAATATCTTACTGATCTGCGCATTAATCGAGCCAAGCGATACCTGAAGGAATCCAGATACAAGCTTCGCGATATTGCTCTCAGAGTGGGATACAGTGACGAGTACTATTTTAGCCGTAAATTCAAAAAGGAAGTTGGCGTATCTCCTTCGGATTATGCGAAAAACGCCAGAAAACGGATTGCCACCTGCTCCTCCAGTGTGATTGGACAGCTTCTGGCGCTCAATGTCATCCCCGTCGCTGCACCCATCGATCCCAAATGGACCGCCTATTATTATAATGCACATCGTACAGAGATTCAGTCTCACCTGAAATTGACGGACCCGTACACGAGCTGGCGATTTGAGGCCAATGTGGAACGGTTGGTTCATATTCGCCCTGATGCCATCGTAGGTACAGATCAGATTAGTGAACAGGATCAGGCCCAATTGGCCGAGATTGCGCCTTGCTGTTTTGTCCCCAAGCACCATTCGGATTGGCGGACACAGCTGCGCATGATTGGATCATTCCTGGAACGGGAGGAACAGGCGGAGCAATGGATACACATGTACAACCAGCGAGCGGAGAAGGCGCGTGAATCGGTACAGCGGGAAGTGGGCCGGGAGAAAGTGATCGTCGTGCGGATCTACGGGCAGAGTCTGTACCTCTATAGCAATCCGGGTATTGAAGAAGTGTTGTATGGAGCGCTGCAACTGGACACATTCTCTGACATTAGTGCCAATAATCCATTAACACTGGAGCAGCTAGCCGCAATGAACCCTGATCGAATTCTCGTAATGGTGTGTCCCGAAGCAGCTTCACGGGCGTATTGGCTTAGCTTGCAGCATTCGGTTACATGGCGGCAGCTCAAGGCCATTCGTCAGTACCAGGTCCATCTGATTACAGGTGACCCTTGGTTTGATTATTCGGCTTTAGGCGTGATGCGCATGCTGGATGAAGCTCTACTGATCTTCACGGGATATTGTCCAAACATCTATCTGGATAACGTCCATGGTGATTCCCAGGCGACGTGACATATAATCCTTGTATCTAAATGAGAATGTTTATCAAGGGGGATATCACATGTTTCACTATATCAAAAACACCGGACAACGTTCCGTTGGTAGCAAATCCCGCAGTGCCCGGCTCTCAGCCCTGATCCTACTGCTGTTAATTACAGGGTTGTTGTCTGCCTGTGGCGCAGCGTCCGAGAATGCAGGATCCGCTCAGGCGGAGCAACCCGCAAAGGAAACTTCAACCCTTGCTTCAGCCGAGACGGTTGTTCAGGAAGAGCAAGCGGAAGAGACGACGGGTGAACGCACCGTAAAAGATGACTTGGGACATGATGTAATTATTCCAGCCAGTACAGAGCGAGTGTTTGCACCATATCTGGAAGATTCACTGCTAACCCTTGGTGTTAAGCCAGTAGCTCAATGGGCGAGTGGTACGAAGGGGCATGTCTATCTACAGGATCAACTCAGTGATGTGCCTACACTTGATTTCTCCAGTGGATTGCCTTCGCCAGAAGCACTGATGTCGTATAATCCTGACTTTATTATTTTGCACACGGCCCAATACGCCGAGAATGGGGTATACGAGAGTTATTCGAAGATCGCACCGACCTACGTATTCACGAATGCGTCGGGTGATGTAGAGAAGTCTTTGCAGGTCATCGGTGATCTTCTGGGCAAAACGGCTGAAGCCGAAAAAGCCATTGAGACCTACCATGCCAAGGTTGAGTCAGCCAAAGCTGAACTGGCGAAAGTGGCCGAAGGCAAAAAAGCAGCCATTATCCGTTTTGCCCCACGTGGCATTAGCATGATGGGTGGCAATTACTTCAGCGGTTACGTCGTATATGAACAACTGGGACTCGGTAAGCCTGCATTGGTCGAGTCGGAGAACAGCGCCATTGTATCGACAGAGGTATTACCCGAGATTGATGCCGACTTTATTTTCACCGTGGAACAGGGGCCAGGCAGCATGAAGGAAATGACCGAAACGAACGTATGGAACAGTATGCCTGCGGTGAAAGCGGGGCATGTGTACGCTGTCGAGCCAGCTCCTTGGCTGGGTGGTGGACTGATCGCATACGGTCATGTTATCGATGATACGTTAAAGGCGTTAACGCAATAATCTGAATAGTAAAGCTCCCTTTGGGGTGCCCGGAATCGGATGGTTAGTCCAGCGTTCCGTACGCCGTGAGGGAGTTTTTTTTGTGATTGAAACGTGAACATTATATGACATAAATATGGAAATATGGAGATAATCAAAATGATTTCTGGATATCGTCCATGGGACAGCCGGATTCACTCTTTTATAATTGGTAATGAGAATCAATCTCATATACAGATCAATTTATTTAATTAACCATAACCAATATAAGTTGAGTTTATGAACTACACAGAAACGGAGAAGTCAGAAAAAACCTGGAGATAACAGCGATCGAAAGGTTATTCTAACGGCGTAGTGTATGAGTAGTTCAATATTCAACTTATATAAGCAGAACAACGAGGAGGACCCATCCGTAATGACGTTTCAGCCTAATCCAACCGCTCCTGGGAACCTTGAGCATATCGCACGCAGTACCGTTCAGATCCCGCATGCCGAACAATGGACCATGAAATCACGTTCAGGTCATCATGACTATCAGATCATGGTATTCAAGCCTGCCGAACCTCCGCCCCCGTCCGGTTACCCGGTGATCTACCTGCTGGATGCCAATTCCGTATTCGGCACGATGGTGGAAGCTGTTCGTGTGCAGGGACGGAGACCGGAGAAGACAGGTGCACTTCCGGCGATTGTCGTAGGCATTGGATACCCGATTGCGGGTCCCTTTTCCCCTCATCGATACTATGATTTTACTCCAAAAGCCACGACGGAATATACCGCAAAATCCGATGGCACACCTCTGCCCGAACAAGGAGGAGCGGATGAATTCCTGCGGTTTATTGAAGAAGAATTGAAACCGGAGATGGAGCAGCAGTTTCGGATTGATCGGGACAGACAGGCTATATTTGGTCATTCGCTTGGGGGTTTGTTCGTGCTCCATGCGTTGTTCACGAAGCCGGAGGCTTTTCGATATTATATTGCGGGTAGTCCCTCGCTGCACTGGAATCAGAAGGTCATGCAGGCGGAGGAACAGGAATTCATTGCAAGGTTGGATCAGCAACGGGTGAACGTCAAGGTGTGGATTGGCATGGGTGAACAGGAGAAGACACATCCAGCACGCAACAATGACAAGGCAGCGAGTCTTACGGAACGTTTATCCGTATTGAAGCAGTCGGGGCTGGATATCGCCTACACCGAGTTCGAAGAAGAGAACCATGTCTCGGTATTGCCTTTTTTGATTAGTCGCACGATGCGTTTTGCCTGTAGTCCGGAGTCGTAGAAGGTCAGAAACAGGAGTCGACAGGAGCCAGGGAGTAGGCTTGTTGCGGTTTGGGAAATGTTCAGGTGAAATCAGATTTAACTAAGCTAAGGCATCGCTCCAATAGGGGAGAACACGGCTATAAGACAGTAAGGGAGGTACACGAGGTGAGCTACACAGGAATCCATGGAAAAGTAGCCTTGGTCACCGGTTCCGCTCAAGGGATCGGTGAAGCGGTAGCGAGATTTCTTGCACAACAAGGCGCTATCGTTGCTCTGGTGGATCGACAGGAAGTTGCACTGAATGAACTGGTCACCGATCTGTACAGTCAGGGCCATCGGGCAACTGCTTGCGTTGCTGATATATCCGATCGTCAAGAAGTCGAAGATGCGGTCCAACGGATCGAGGAGACCGTGGGCCCCATTGGCATTCTGGTGAATGCTGCGGGTGTGCTGCACACAGGGGCAGTGAGTGAGCTGACGGATGAGGAATGGACGAGGACGTTTGACGTGAATACGCACGGTGTATTTTACATGTCGCGTGCGGTAGTGAGATATATGGCAGAACGCCAAACGGGTGTGGTAGTTACCGTGGGTTCAAATGCTGCGGGTGTTCCGCGAATGCACATGTCTGCCTACGCGGCCTCCAAAGCCGCGTCGACCATCTTTACCAAATGTCTGGCTCTGGAATACGCCGACCGGCATATTCGCTGCAACATTGTCTCTCCAGGTTCAACGGATACGCCAATGCAGCGCGCCATGTGGCAGGATGAGCATGGCGCACAGGCAGTCATTGCAGGCTCGCCGCAGACCTTCCGTTTGGGCATACCGCTGAACAGGATGGCATTGCCAGAAGATATTGCGGACGCGGTGGTCTTTCTGGTATCGGAACAAGCCAGACATATTACGATGCACGATCTGTGTGTGGATGGAGGCGCCACGCTCGGTGCCTGAATCAAGAGATAAGGAGATGATGAATCATGTCAAAAGCGGGTACGGTTACTGCAACTTCCGCCATACACCTTCTGGAGCAATATCGGGAGGGGACGTCCTTTTTCTGGTCTTCACCGCAACATACCTTGCTCGCACAAGGAGAACGGATTCATTGGTCTCCGCTACATGCGGAGGACACAATTCAATCAGATCCCAGCGATTCTGCTGATGTTATTGAACATCAACATAAGGAACAGATACATCTTTTCATGCAGCGGATTCAACAGCTTATGGACATGGCTAAACAAACAGGGCAATCGAACCCGATGGTGGTTGGCGCCATCCCGTTTGATCCGCTGGACGCTGCTGCTGAGCTATATGTACCAGAGACGGTGCAGTGGGCTGAACCGCTACCCTCGGAATCACGAGCATTGATTCAAAAGCTGCCAGCAGCCGTAGGTTGTGAGGTCGTTGAGGCTCCTGCGGGGACAGTGTATGAGCAAAGTGTAAACAATGTATTGGTTGACCTAAACCAAGGTGATCTCCACAAAGTCGTGTTATCCCGTACGCTTGAGGTGACTTCACAGACTATAGTGGACACGCATCAATTACTGCGTAATCTGTTTAGGGACAATACGCATGGATATACATTTGCCGTACCAATGAGGGACATAACTCAGTTGAAAAGTAATCTAACAACGAATAAAAAACATTCAGAAGTAGACGAACAAATTGGAAATAAAACGAGTCGCACCTTCATCGGGGCAAGCCCAGAACTGTTAGTTACCCGCAAAGGCTTAAAAGTACGCGCCAACCCACTGGCAGGCTCTGCTGCGCGGAGTGAAGAGACAGCGGAAGATCGCCGCCGCGCAGAAGCACTGCTGGCTTCAGCCAAGGATCGGCATGAACATGCCGTAGTCATTGAGGCCGTTGCGGAGGCACTGCGACCATTATGCCGCCATCTATCCGTTCCAGCAGAACCTTCGCTGATTCAGACGCGCACAATGTGGCATTTATCCACTGAAATACACGGGGAGCTAGCGGATGCGGCCACAACGTCACTTGAGCTGGCTTTGGCTCTTCATCCCACACCCGCCATCTGTGGAACACCTGTACAGGCTGCGCGGGCAGCGATTAAGCAACAGGAGCCGTTCGATCGGGGATTATTTACGGGAATGGTGGGCTGGTGCGACAGTGAGGGCGACGGCGAGTGGGCCGTAACGATCCGATGTGCCGAAGTGGAAGGTACAGCTGTGAAATTGTTCGCTGGAGCGGGCATTGTAGCAGGTTCTACGGCAGAAGCAGAGCTGGCAGAGACTGCTGCCAAGTTCAGAACGATGCTGCTCGCGATGGGTTTGGATTCGACTGTGTCCAGTCGGAGGGAGGAATGAGCAATGCTGTCAGGATATCAGGCTTGGCCTGAGGAAGTTGCAGAGCGTTATCGGCAGGAGGGTTGCTGGGAAGGCATTACGTTTGGAGAGATGCTCCGCCAGCGTGCAGATCTATATGGCAATCGGGTAGCCGTTATTAGCGGAGAACAACAGCTCACTTATGCAGAATTGGATGAGCGGGTAGATCGATTGGCTTCCGGTTTATATGCCAAAGGCATACGACAGTATGACCGGGTTATTATTCAGCTGCCCAATATTACAGCGTTTGTTGAAGCGTGTTTTGCTTTATTCCGCATCGGTGCACTGCCTGTATTCGCTCTTCCCTTGCATCGAAAGAGCGAAATCGCATATTTCGCTCGTTTCTCTGAGGCCGTAGCGTACCTGATTCCAGATCAGGATGGCGGATTTGATTACCGCACTCTGGCAGAGGAGGTACAGGCAGAGGTGCCGGGACTTCGGCATATTTTTGTGGCGGGAGAAGCCGGGCCCTTTACAGCGTTAGAAGATGTCTATGCAGAACCTATCACGCTGCCGGATGAACCGACGTCTTCAGATGTTGCTTTTCTACAGTTGTCAGGCGGAAGTACAGGGCTATCCAAGATGATCCCACGCACTCATGATGACTACATCTACAGCTTGCGAAGAAGTGTCGAGGTGTGTGGTCTCAGTCCGGAGAGTGTCTACCTGGCTGCACTCCCTGTGGCACATAACTATCCAATGAGCTCACCCGGCATTCTGGGTACGTTGTACGCAGGTGGCACGATTGTGCTGTCACGGGGATCAAGCCCGGATGAAGCCTTTCCGCTGATTATGCGTCATCAGGTAACGATCACGGCTCTCGTGCCGCCGCTCGCTCTCGTCTGGCTCAATGCAGCGGCTGCCCGAGGAACCAAGCTTCCGTCGCTCCAGGTGCTTCAAGTGGGAGGAGCCAAATTCAGTGCAGAGGTGGCGGCTCGTGTCAAACCGGTTCTTGGCTGCACGCTGCAGCAAGTATTTGGCATGGCTGAAGGGTTGGTGAATTACACGCGTCTGGATGATTCTGAGCATGTCATTACCCATACACAAGGGAAACCGATGTCTCCCTATGACGAGGTGCGGATTGTGGATGACGAAGACGTTGAGGTTGAACAGGGACAAGCCGGACACTTACTGACACGGGGGCCCTATACCATTCGTGGTTATTACAAAGCGGAGGAGCATAACGCCAAATCGTTTACTACGGACGGTTTCTATCGCACAGGCGATATTGCGAGTCTGACGGCTGACGGATATCTCGTTGTCGAAGGGCGGGCGAAGGATCAGATTAACCGTGGCGGGGATAAAGTGGCTGCCGAGGAAGTGGAAAATCATCTGCTGGCCCATCCTGGTGTGCATGATGCAGCCTTGGTATCCATACCTGATGAGTATCTGGGCGAACGCTCTTGTGCCTTTATCGTGCCAAGCGGTGAAGCTCTGGCGGTGGCCGAGATCAAATCTTTTCTACGCAATCGGGGCCTGGCCAGTTATAAAATCCCGGACCGGATTGAGTTGGTGGATGCTTTTCCGAAGACACAAGTGGGCAAAGTTAGCAAAAAAGCATTACGGGAAATGTTGGCCACTAAGCAACCTGTATCTAAATAAGAATTTTCGATAACGTTGCACTGTATCAGTTGAACTAACCATTTACACAAGAACGTAGAGGCAGAAATGACCTGAAGAAGCGAAACGTTCGCCCAAAAGCTTTCTGCAAGAAAGCTACATCGGAAGCATACGCTATCACCGGATTTTCACCTTTGTAAAATTGAATCAAAAAATCTGGGGATAACAGCGGTCGGAAGGTTATTCTGTCATCGGAGTGGCAAGTGTAAACACATTCTTTAGTTCAACTGATATGGCTGAACATGATCTGATAAATAAAACTGAAAAGAGGGATATTCATGGCACTTCCAGTGATTCAACCATATGCAATGCCTGTAGCGTCGGAGCTTCCGGTCAACAAGGTAGCCTGGACACCGGATGCGAAGCGTGCAGTACTCTTGATCCACGACATGCAGAACTATTTTATGAATGCATTTACGGCGGGAGCATCCCCGGTGGTGGAACTAATCGATCATATTGCAGAGCTTCGTTCAACGTGTCATGAGCTTGGGATTCCCGTGGTCTACTCGGCTCAGCCGGGTGGACAGACACCGGAGCAGCGCGGATTACAGCTGGACTTCTGGGGTGCGGGAATCGATGGCGGACCTGTGCAAAAAGAAATTGTTGAATCACTTGCACCCGCTCCACAGGACACCTTCATGACCAAATGGCGCTATAGCGCCTTCCAGAAGACAGAACTGCTTGAATTAATGGAGCGGCAGGGCCGGGATCAATTAATTGTCTGCGGCATATATGCGCATATCGGATGCCTGATGACGTCAAGTGAGGCATTTATGCGAGACATTCAGGCGTTTCTGGTTGCCGATGCGGTTGCTGATTTTTCGGAGGAAAAACATCGTATGGCGCTGACGTACGCGGCAGAACGGTGCGCGGTAACACTGACGACCGAACGTTCGATTGCGTTGCTGAATGCGTCAGCTGCAGCCAAAACTGGAGGGGCAGTTACATCCGAGGCGCAGCAGCAATCAGCGTCCTCCGCAGAGATTGGGGATGTCGTGGAAGAACGAGAAGGCATTGATCATGCAAGGCTGGGAGCATTACGGGCTCAGATTGCCGATCTGTTGCAGGAGCAGCCTGAGTTGATCGGGGAGCATGATGATTTGATTCAGAACTGGGGAATGGACTCCATACGTATGATGAGTCTGGCGGAGCGTTTTCGCGCGGCAGGAGCAGAGGTCACCTTTGTCGATCTGGCGGAGCAGCCTACATTGGCAGCATGGGCAGGGCTCCTGGATAATGTCCAATCGAAAGTACTGCCGAACGGAGACTACTTTTGACCGGGGCGGTGCAGATGTCGCATGGTCGGAACACCGCTTGGCCTTTATCTTCTGCACAGTCTGGTATCTGGTATGCCCAACAATTGAAGCCAGACAACCCGATGTACAACACGGCCGAGTATGTGATTATTGACGGTCAGATCCATACCGGACGATTCGAAGAAAGTGTACGCCGGACTGTGATGGAAGCCGAATCGCTGAATATGGTATATGGCGAAAATGAGCAAGGCCCGTGGCAATCTCTGCGCACCAACATGAATGATTGGACATTCCATGTCATGGATGTACGTGATCAGGCTGATCCTCATGCGGCTGCACTGGACTGGATGAAGCAGGATCTGGCAAAGTCTGTTGATCTGGCGATTGGCCCAATCTTCACAGAGGCTCTGTTCCGGGTGAGTGAGGATCGGTATTACTGGTACCAGCGCATTCATCATATTGCGATTGATGGGTACGGCGTATCCCTAATCACGCGCAGAGTCGCCAGCTTGTATTCTGCAAGCATCCAGGGAGAAGGGGCAGCACAGGCACAGTGCACGGCAGCATTTGGATCACTTGCATCTGTTCTCGGAGAAGATGAAGCATACTCGGCCTCCCCCAACCGTGAGCAGGATCAACAGTTCTGGATCGACCGATTCGCGGATGCACCGGATGTGGTCAGTCTGGGTGAACGTGCTCCGCGTACATCATCCGAGTTCCTGCGGCAGAGTATGGTGCTCACACCGTCACAGCGAGATCAAATGCAAGCAGCAGCGGGAAGATTCGGTGCGACTTGGCCGGATCTCTGTGTTGCAGCAACAGCTGTCTATGTACACCGGATGACGGGGTCCACCGATGTTGTTCTGGCTTTGCCCGTGATGTGTCGATTGGGTTCAGCATCGCTGCGTGTTCCAGGCATGGTCATGAATGTGCTTCCGCTCCGTCTGTACCTGGATTCGCAGATGAATCTGTCTGATTTGATAGGACAGATTGTGAAGGAGATCCGGGTCGTACGCAAACACCAGCGATATCGGCATCAGGATCTGCGGCGTGATCTCAAGCTTCTGGGAGAGAATCGACGTCTGTTTGGACCGATGATCAATGTGATGCCTTTCCATCATGAGTTGAATTTTGCGGGCGCACGCGGCATGATCCATAATCTGTCCACGGGTCCGGTGGATGATCTGTCGATTCATATTGTGGACCAGGGACATGGTCATGGATTGAGTATTGCTTTTGATGCGAATCCTTCGATCTATATGGACTCGGAATTGCGTAATCATCTTCTTCGCTATGTGCAAATCCTGCAATCCATGATGTCAGAAGGGACACAAGACATATCGGTTGGACAGATGGACATCCTGCTTCCTGCCGAATGGGAACAAGTGCTGGAAGGATGGAATCAGACGCAGCATGCCATCGCTGAGTGGAATTCGGCAGCGTTATTTGAACAGCAGGTTCGGCGCACACCGCGTGCAACTGCAGTGACATTTGAAGGCGAATCGCTGACCTATGCAGAGCTGAACGAACGTGCGAATCAACTGGCACATGAACTGATACAGACTTACGGGGCAGGACCGGAACAGGTGGTTGGCATTGCGATGCCTCGTTCACTGGAAGTGGCCATCGCCATCGTAGCTGTTCACAAAACAGGAGCAGCCTATCTGCCACTTGACCCGGATTATCCCGAAGAGCGTCTGATCTACATGCTGGAGGATGCCAAGCCTGCTTGTGTGGTGACGGTGATGAACAACTTCTCTCATATTCCGCAAACGTCCAGTGTACCGATTCTGGTCATGGATGAACCGGATAGGATACAGGCAGTGAGCAGTCGGTCTGGAAGCAATCCCGAAGGTGACGATCTGACAGGCAAGGCTTCTCTGCTGAATCCTGCTTATCTGATCTATACTTCGGGTTCTACAGGTAAGCCCAAGGGTGTAGCTGTAACCCATCTCGGATTGGCGAATCTGCTTGAAGATATGAAGAAGAGACTACAGGTCGGTCCGCAGGATCGCTGGCTGTCGGTGACCACGATTGCTTTTGACATCTCCGTACTGGAAATCTTCCTGCCACTGACGACTGGAGCAAGGCTGGATATCGCGCAAAAGGAAACGATTCTTGATCCGGTAGCACTGGCCGGGAAGATGAGAGAGCGAGAGACGACGATCATGCAGGCCACACCAACGTTATGGCAGTCTCTGGTGACGAGCCGCCCGGGAAGGTTCGACGGGTTAACGGTGATTACCGGAGGAGAGGCCTTGTCGGAGGAACTGAAGCTCTCGCTGGAGGCGTTAGGCTGTCAGGTCAATAATCAGTACGGGCCAACGGAGACAACCATCTATTCTACAGCTGCATCGCTGGGGAATGAACATTCAGGCAAACCATCCATTGGTGGTCCGGTACGTAACACACAGCTTTATGTGTTGGATCAGAGCATGCAACCTGTACCTCCAGGTGTAGCAGGGGAATTGTATATCGCAGGAGAGGGACTTGCACGGGGATATTTGGGGAGGCCTGATCTGACCGCAGAACGTTTTGTTGCCAATCCCTTTGGAGAGCCGGGCAGTCGAATGTACCGGACAGGAGACTTGGCCAAATGGTTGCCGGACGGGTCCATCGATTATTTGGGACGGGCAGATCATCAGATCAAAATCAGGGGTTTCCGCATTGAACTGGGGGAGATTGAGTCGGTAATCTCCAGATATCCGGGTGTAACACAGGTTACGGTCATGGCACGTGAAGACCAACCTGGAAACCAGCGATTAGCGGCATATATCGTGGCTGATGCTGAAGAGCATCAAGCCGACATCGATCTGGCAGATATAAGAGCACACGTAGCTGATGCGTTGCCGGATTATATGGTGCCATCTGCCTTCATGCTGCTGACTGAGATGCCACTGACACCGAACAAAAAAATCGATCGTAAACAGCTTCCTGTGCCTGCATTGGCATCTAATGCAAACGGGAGGGAGGCACGTACACCGCAGGAGGAGATTTTGTGTAGCCTGTTTGCCGAAATTCTGGGTGTGGCTCGGGTAGGCATTGATGATGATTTCTTCGAACTGGGTGGACATTCTCTGTTGGCCGGGCGAATTATAGCCAGAGTGCGTGATGTATTTGGTGCAGAACTGAACATCGGCAGTGTGTTCGAATCTCCGACAGCCGCAGGGCTTGCCCGGAAGCTGGATCAGGTGAAGTCCGTCAGACCCGTTATTCAGCCTGTTCCGCGTGCCGTGGGGATTCCGCTTTCCTTTGCCCAGCGACGGTTATGGTTCCTGTATTGCCTGGAGGGTGCTAATCCCACCTACAATATTCCTTTGGTTGCCCGGTTGAGCGGGAAGCTGGATGTGAATGCTCTTCGAAACGCACTGCAGGATATTGTTGACCGTCATGAGACGCTTCGCACATTGTATCCGCCAGACCTGGGTTCAGCGAGCCAGCATATCCTTCTTTCATCAGCTGTGACGGTAAATATGAGGTTCACCCGAGCTACGGCTGAGGAGCTGCCCGACCTGCTGGCAGAAGCGTCCCGTTACAGCTTCGAGCTTAGTACCGAGCCAGGCATACGTGCGGAATTGTTCCATACGAATGCGGATGAACATGCATTGCTGTTGCTGATTCATCACATTGCAGGGGATGGCTGGTCCTTGTCACGGCTCATCCGGGACTTGTCGGAGGCTTATGCAGCTCGTCTGCGTGGAGCTGCCCCGATTTGGGAGCCGCTACGTATTCAGTATGCAGACTATGCGGTGTGGCAGGAGAGCTTGCTTGGGGATGAGAAGCGACAGGACAGCCTGATCGCGAGGCAGTTAGCGTTCTGGACTGACCAGCTCGCAGGCTTGCCAGAACAAGTCACGTTCCCGGCAGACTATGCTCGTCCAGTTGTGTCCAGTTACCGAGGTGGGACGGTGCCATTTGCGATCAGTCAACGTCTGCATGAACAGCTGACGGCAGTTGCCCGTGAACATAAGGTCAGTCTGTTCATGCTTCTTCACTCAGCGTTATCGGTGTTGCTTACTCGAATGGGTGGAGGGACGGATATTGCGATAGGCACACCCATTGCCGGACGGAGTGACGATGCGCTGGATGATGTCGTGGGGATGTTCATCAATACGCTTGTCCTGCGTACAGACACTTCGGGCGATCCGACCTTCCGAGAGCTATTGGCCCGCGTGCGGGAAGCAGACCTCTCTGCTTATGAACATCAGGATTTACCGTTTGAACGGCTGGTCGAAGTGCTGAATCCGCCCCGATCTCGTTCTAAACATCCGCTCTTTCAGGTGATGCTGGTGTTGCAAAATACGCCGGATATTCGTCTTGAGCTGCCAGGTGTTGAAGCAGAGACTCGCATCCACGGTGTGGGTTCATCCAAATTCGACCTTACGCTTGAACTGACGGAGAAACGGGAACAGAACGGACTTCCAGCTGGAATTAAAGGCGTATTGGAGTATAGTGCAGACCTCTACCGTGAATCGACTGCCGGAGAACTCGTGGTTCGGTTGATGCAGGTGCTTGAGGATGCTATACAGCAAATGGATGAACGCATCAGCAGATTTGACCTGGTTACACCATTAGAACATGCTCAGTTTGAAAAGGAGTGGACATCTACACTGGACGAAGGTCCACAGCTGACCATAGCCGAGCGTTTTGAAGTGCAGGCAGCCGCTCACGCCAGTTCGGTAGCCCTCCATTGTGAGGATATCCGTATGACTTACAGGGAGTTGAATGCACGGGCTAATCGACTGGCGAGACTGTTGATCGCAGAAGGTGCTGGGCCGGAACAGATGGTGGCACTGGCCTTACCTCGTTCAGTAGAAATGGTTGTAGCCATTCTTGCCGTACTCAAAACGGGTGCCGCCTATCTGCCACTGGACCCGAACTATCCTGCAGACCGTTTAACGCATATGCTGACGGACGCATCACCGAAAGTGATGATTACAAGTACAGAGGTATATGCCCTGCTGCCGCAGATTGCGAACATTGCATGTATTAATATGGATGATCTGCACAACTTGCAGCAATTGGAATCCATGGATGAGCGAAACCTGGCAGACCATGAACGGAACGGACGGGTAACTCCGCTGAGCCCGGCTTATATGATCTACACCTCGGGTTCAACAGGGAAACCCAAAGGTGTCGTGATTCCACATGCGAATGTCATCCGGCTATTGGATGCAACGCAGCACTGGTTCCATTTTGACGAGAGCGATGTGTGGACGTTGTTCCATTCCTATGCGTTTGACTTCTCCGTGTGGGAAATCTGGGGCCCCCTGTTGTATGGAGGCAGCTTGGTAGTTGTTCCCCATGAGATTAGCCGATCACCTGGAGCATTCTTGCAATTGCTCGCCGAGCAAAAAGTAACCGTTCTGAACCAGACACCATCCGCCTTCTACCAACTGATGCAGGCTGACAGGGAAAATCCGGTCTGGGGACAGCAGCTTGCGCTCCGCTATGTGATCTTTGGAGGCGAGGCACTGGAGCTGGGACGTTTGGATGACTGGTATGAACGCCATGCGGATGACGCCCCAAGACTCATCAATATGTATGGTATTACGGAAACAACGGTCCATGTCAGCTACAAGGAACTTCATGCAGGCAGCTCGGCAGAAGGTGCAAGCAGCTGGATCGGATGCGCTATTCCAGACCTGCGCGTCTATGTGCTGGATGATCATCTGAAGCCTGTGCCGACAGGAGTAACTGGAGAGATGTATGTGGCGGGCGCGGGTCTGGCACGTGGGTATTGGGGGCGGCCTGATCTAACGGCAGAGCGATTCATTGCCGATCCGTACGGCCCACCGGGAACGCGTATGTACCGTACGGGAGATTTGGCTAAACGGCTGCATGATGGTTCACTCGATTATCTGGGACGAGCCGATCAACAGGTGAAAATCCGCGGGTTCCGTATTGAACTTGGCGAGATTGAGGCTGTACTGGCCAAACATCCGGGCGTGGCTCAGGCTGCTGTTATCGTTCGTGAAGACCAGCCCGGCGATAAGCGTCTTGTGGCATACGTTGTTCCTGCACCGGATATTGAAGCAGAACTGGAAACGGCTGCGTTACGCCGACATGCGTCAGCGAGCCTTCCGGATTATATGGTTCCATCTGCCGTTGTAGTGATGGAGATCCTGCCACTTACGCCGAATGGCAAGCTGGATCGCAAAGCATTGCCTGCACCGGAGTTGCAATTATCGGCTGATGGCCGGGCACCGCGCAATCCGCAGGAGCAGATTCTCTGTGATCTTTTTGCGGAAGTATTGGGAGTGCGAAGTGTGAGTATCGATGACAGCTTCTTCGAACTGGGCGGTCATTCGCTACTTGCGGTACGCCTGATGAGTCGAATTCGTGAAGCGATGGGCAAGGAGCCGGGCATCGGTATTTTGTTCGAAACCGCTACGGTGGCTGAACTGGCTGAGCGATTGGAGATGGGCGCAGATTCGGGGAAAAGCTCGCTGCAAGTGTTGTTGCCGCTCCGGACGCATGGGCAGCATCTGCCAGTATTCTGTGTGCATCCGGCAGGAGGACTCAGTTGGTGTTACGCCGGGTTGATGAAACATCTGGGCATGGAGTATCCGCTGTATGGATTGCAAGCAAGGGGGATTGCCGAGTATGAAGTGCTTCCGTCGACACTGGAGGATATGACGGCGGATTACATCCGTCACATCCGGTCTGTGCAGCCTGAAGGTCCGTATCGTTTGCTGGGCTGGTCTCTTGGTGGCAACGTGGCTCAGGCGATGGCCGTGCAGCTTCAGTCCGAAGGAGAGGAAGTAGAGTTTCTTGCCATGCTGGATGCGTATCCGAGTCATTATCTGCCTATTCGCGGGGAACCGGATGAGGAAGAAGCGTTAACGGCATTGCTTGCACTCGGCGGATATGATCCGGACAGTATTGGGGATGGGCCGCTGGATATGGCGACAGCGATGCGCATCCTTCGTAGCGAAGGAAGTGCGTTGGCGAGCCTGGATGAAGAGACAATCATGAAGCTGCGGAAAACCTACGAAAATTCTGTCCGAATCTTGGGGGCATACACGCCATCCCGATTCGAAGGTGACCTGATCTTCTTCCGATCCACCATTATTCCGGACTGGTTCGATCCAATCGAACCGGAGATGTGGAATGCATACATCGGAGGACAACTGGAACGTCATGATATTGCCTGTCGTCATAAAGACCTCTGTCAGCCGGGTCCATTGGAGGAAATCTGCCGTACCCTTTCCGTCCGGCTGGAGATGCTGAACAAGAAGTGTAACATTCAACACAAATAGGAGGATAAGCTGATGAGCAACCCTTTTGAAAATGAAGACAGCAATTATCTGGTGTTAATGAATGATGAAGGACAGTATTCGCTGTGGCCTGCATCCATTTCGGTACCAGCAGGTTGGACGCTGATGCTGGGGAAGGCCAAACGACGTGTATGTCTGGATTACATTGCGGAGCAATGGACTGACCTGAAGCCGCTGAGTCTCTGTGATGAAACGGGGATGCCGGGCATGATTCATGAGGTTGGCAGATGAGGTTTCGCCTGAACTCCAAGGCGTTTGTGTGTATTGTCTACGTTTTGGTAATGCTTATAGCCGATGATTGCTTTACTTGGGTAATATATAAAATAACGTAAATAAAAAGCCTGATTCCTCTTGCTAGTCTATCGAGGAATTAGGCTTTTTATCTGCAATAATCGTGCTCCGATTGTTATATAATCTATTTTTAAGTTTGTCGTTCTATTTGAGACGGTTCTATACTTGGCATTTCCCGATACAAAATATTTGCACATAAAATAAATGTAAAAACAATTGTCATAATCGGGGATTTTCACAAAAGTTTTGACAAGTAAACTTGGCGTGTGTATGATAAGTTTTGACAAGTAAACTTGGCAAAATTATAAGGAGGAGTTTTTATCAATAAAGAAGACATCTTGTCGAGAAGCAGACAGGAAAATAAGCACAGGGATTTGTTCAAGCATGAGGCGGAAGTTGCGGCGGGCTTTGCCGGGTCGATCACGGCGATCTTACTGGCTACCCTTTTCTTCGTCCTGCAAAGTCTGATGGGCGACGGCTTCGACTTTGGTTTGTATGCAGTTATCTTTTCCGTTCCGGCTACAAGCTTTATTGTCAAAGTCATCCGAATGAGACGCAGACACGATATTGTGCTGGCCACCGTCTATACACTGGCAGCGCTTATTTTATCGGGTGTTCACATTCACAGTCTAATTGCCATGCAGGGCGGTTGAGCCGATGGAAGACAAATTGATTCTCAATAACCGGTTAAAAGAAGCCCGAGCCGAGCAGCGCTTATCACAGGTACAATTGGCCAAAATGGTCGGCGTGTCCCGAAATACGATCAGCTCAATTGAAACGGGACAGTTTAATCCGACAGCCAAACTGGCCTTGATTCTCTGTATCGCATTGGACAAGAAATTCGAAGATTTATTTTATTTTTGATTGATTATAAGCGTTGCGAGTAGGTTGCGGTCCAGAAAACAATAAAACAGAGGAGCTGGAAATTCGTGCAGGAGATGACACAGAATTTGCGTCGGCCGGGTTGGATCGAAATCGTTATAGGTTTGTTGGCTCATACTTTCCTTGTCCTTGCAGGGGCATCTTTGATTAATGCGACAATATCGAGCGAAGCCGTCTTTTACGGTCAGAGCCTTTCCGCGTTATCCGCGTTAGCCGGAGTGGGAGCATTTCTGGCAGCCTATTGGCTTCGAATCCGCAATCCGATATCCTTCGGTCTGACCCGCGTATCCGGGCGTTGGCTGCTTAAAGGTCTGACTTTTGGATTTGCGGTCTTTGTGGTTTCCAAAGTGCTTGCCCTACTGTTCATCGTTCTTGGAGGCGAGATTCAAAATGTCCAAGAACCCTACAATACAGCGGCGACGAGCGGGATTTTCCCTTTGCTGGTTCAGCTTCTGTTGATTGCAGTCGCAACGCCGATCGGTGAAGAATTGGTGTTTAGAGGCGTGGTGACGAATGCGCTGCTCCGCTATGGACCGTGGGTATCTATTCTCGGTAGCTCTGTCATTTTTGCGCTGATTCACGGCTTGAACGAGATTCTTATTGTAGCTTTCGTAACGGGGCTTGCGACTTCTTATTTGTTTTATCGAACGAAATCGATCTGGCCGGGCGTCATCGTACATATTGTGAATAACGGACTGTCCACACTGCTTACGGCATTGATTGCTCTACTCGTTCAATAGAAGAATAAGTGAAATGTCTTTGGATCGGAAGCGGCGGCAATCAGGAATCGGTCGTGCGTACGGGTCTACTTAACCTTCCGCTCGTGCTGTCGATTATCGGCGGACGCCCAACGCAATTCGCGCCGCTGGTCGACCTGTACAAACGGGCGGCGGAGCACGGCGGCCATGACGCTTCCCTGCTTCCGGTCGCTTCGCACTCGCACGAATTGGTCGGGGGTACCGACGACGAGGCGGCGGACAAGTTTTTTCCTTCGATGCAGTACGCGATGAACGTGCTCGGAAAGGAACGCGGCTGGGGGCCTTACTCGCGTCAAGGATTCGACGTCCTGCACGGCCCGGAAGGCGCTCTTTATGTAGGCAGTCCGGAGACGGTCGCCATTACCCGCTTCATGCTGTATACGTCGGTCGGCACGATGAAAAATCATGACGACGTGCTTCGTTCGGTCGAGCTGCTCGGCACGAAGGTCCCTCCGATCGTTCGCGAGGAGATCGCGGCGTGGGAAGCGGCACCATTTCCGGCCCTTGGGATATTCGTTTCCGGATAATATAACGTTGGTTCAAACATGAATTCAATCGTTCTTTTATCCTCGAAGACATCTCCAGAGTACATTGCTGCCGGACCGCTCGCTCTTTTTCTGGTGTGACTTATTTTGTGTTTTAGGACCATTTAGAACGCCACAGCCATACAATTCTAGTCATAAGGCGTATCAGATATGTTAGGCCTCCGCCGTACACTACACCAACTCCGTGTACAGATCCTCCAAGGTTATGATTTCGGGCTGGCTCGGCAGCTCTCCCCCAGCCGAACAGGCTGCCAGCATATGCCCATCGTCCAGTCGCTGACTGTTGAAGCGATATTCCACGGCCTGCTCACAATGCCACCCTTCCCGCTCATTAGGTAGGATGGCGAAGGAATTCAGTGGAATGGACAGGCCCATACCGACTGCCTTGATATAGCTTTCCTTCAGCGTCCATAGACGATAGAAGATCTCCCGCTGCATCTCGGCAGGCTGCGCAGCCAGGAACTGGCTTTCGGATGTAGAGAAGAAGCGCTCTGCAATCTGCATGTCAATCGGTGCTATTTTTTCCACATCCACGCCCAGTTCAACTGTACCGCCAGAGATCAGAGCAATCCAATCCCCAGAATGGGAAACGTTGAATTGCACATTGGAATGGTGATTGAGCAAAGGTTTGCCGTAGGAGTTACGGGTAAAAGAAAGCTCATCAGGTCTCAAGCCGGTTAACATGCTTAGAGTCACACGAGTCAATATCTCCCCCAGCACGGAGCGATACGCGTCAGCCTGACGCACAAAACGCGAAGCCTGAGCACATCGCTCGGCAGAGACTTGCGACAGAAAGTGGTTCCAGTACGCCTCGGGCAATACTTCTGGAACTTGGAGCACACGAATAGTTATCATCATTTATCACCTGAGGACATAATTCGGCATGGATCAATAACTTTCCTTTATATGGAACGATCCTCAATGGATCTCTCTAATGATTCTCCAATCAAGCAGGCTATCCGCGCCACATGTTACGGTTTCAAGCTATACATCTTCACGCTTCTTGCGCTCGCTTCCATTCCGTATGGGCAGTCTGTACGCGATCCCACATGTCTTGGCATTCCAGTTCACTGTAATTCACCAATGGCTCATGGAATATGCCAGTTAACACGTCACGCCACTCTGTGTAGGTCTGGATCTCCGTTTTCCGAATCCCTTCCATATCATGTGTTCGGAGCATACATCCACGTAGTTCATGACTACAGTTCTCATCCCGCTGACGAAGCAAAAATACGTTATGCCAAGGTGATTCGGCCGCTCGACTGTAGAATTCATGCTTCGGAATGAACTCTTCCAGGCTGGTGATTGCTGTAGGAGCGTAGTCTACACCCTCGCTTGGTCCGTTTGGTTCATATTCGAGGCGCCACCCGCCAGCAACAACAGATGATGGCATCAATTGATACGTGAATGGTGCCGAACCATAGGTTCCATAACGAAGTGGCAGAGGTTCGAAGGGCATTCCACCCAGGCCTACATCCACAATCCAGCACTCAACTGTCGGGTCAGCATCCGGCAAAAGGACAGATAGACCGAGATGGAACGAGTTCACTCGTGGTTGTTCTCCATGGGGCTGTACTCCGCCGCGATGCCAATCCACCTTGTAACCCAGAGAGCGGAGAAGAACACTAAATGCACCATTTAGATGAAAACAGTATCCGCTGCGCCCATGTAATATAAGTTGGATCGACTCTTGAAGATTGATTCCCGCAGGACGACCTGCAAAAATATCGACCGTTTGCCAGGATAGATATTGCACATGTGCTCGCTGGAGTTCAAATAAGAATTCCAGTGTGGGTTTCTTTATGTCATCAATGCCGATCCGTTTCAGATAGGCCTGTATTTCAGCTGTATTCAATGGTTCACTCATCCAGATCACCTCATGTTATATAGTGGGTTGCAGGCCGAATTTTATAAACTTCTGCTGCCCTGAGTTCATTGTAAAAGTGATTGGTTAAAATATACACAATCAGTTGAGCAGATTGTAACGGTACAATTAATGAGTACAGTATTAAAAATGATCTCAAGAGATTAACATCGTTTTGATGCAATCAAAATACAATATATGGATGGGCTATTTCTTTTTCTGGGGTATGCTAACCCTTTGGAGTGGATATAGGTTAGAATATAGATAGATAGCAGGATTAGGAGATGGAAAAATGGCTAATGATGAAGTGATTTTGACACAGGAAGGCTTGGAAAAGCTGGAGGACGAACTGAGGGAATTGAAGACGGTGAAGCGCAAAGAATTGGCTGAGCGTCTGAAACTCGCGATCAGTTACGGTGACCTGAAGGAAAATAGTGAGTATCATTCAGCCAAAGATGATCAGGCCTTTATGGAGACTCGGATTTTGATTCTGGAGAAGATGCTGACAAAAGCAAGGGTCATCACTTCAGATAATATAGACTCCAACAAAGTGAGCATTGGATCGACGGTGTTTCTTAATGATATTGAGTTCGCCGAGAAGATTGAATATAAAGTGGTTGGCCCTGCCGAGGCTGACGTTGCGGATAATAAAATTTCGTACGAGAGCCCGCTGGGCAAAGAATTGATGGGCAAAGAAGTGGGCAGCGTCATTCATGTAAATGCTCCGATGGGCGTTATCAAATATGAGCTGCTTCAGATTAAAGTGTAATACGGCAACGAGGTGCTTCGCAGTCATGAACGTGGCTGAGGGGACACCTTTTTTTATTATATTGAGCTTGAATGCTTGGGCGATTTACTTCATTTTAACTTCATAGGGTTGGGCGGACGGACTTTGTCACATAATGTTTCTAGGGAACGTACGCGATGAAGATTTCCCTGTGTATTCATATGTAAAAAAATAACATTTCGACAAATTTCGAATTTCGAATGACCTGACAAGGTGAGTAGTATATAATTACGGGAAAACTTTAAAGTGATGGAGTAGATACGATGAATTTTAGTAAGCCTAATCTCGATCAAGACAACGCTGGCAAAGGTGAGCGCTTCTCGCGTGCTGGATTCATTCTGGCAGCCATTGGTAGTTCAGTTGGTCTGGGTAACATGTGGAAGTTCCCGTATATTACGGGGGAGAACGGAGGAGCTGCGTTTTTCCTGCTCTTCATCGTTTGTTTGCTGCTGATTGGTCTGCCGGTGCTGCTCGCCGAACTTGCGATTGGTCGTAGCGGCAGAGGAAGTGCTGCAACTGCTTTTATCAAAGCAGGCGGACATAAAGGCTGGCTCGCAGCCGGTTTGCTGCAAGTACTGACGCCTTTTATCATCCTTTCTTTTTATGTCATTATTGCAGGCTGGACCTTGCAATATGCGATTACGTCCTTCAGTGGAACATTGTTTAACAATCCAGATTATGCGGGACAATTCAATTCCTTCGTAGGCGGTTATATGCCGATCGTGTGGCAACTGGTCGCGGTACTTGTCGTAGGCTGGATTGTAGCCAAAGGGGTATCCAACGGGATTGAGAAGTTTAACAAAGTGTTAATTCCCGCCATGCTGGTGCTACTCATTATCTTGATGATACGGGCCGTAACGTTGCCTGGTGCAGGTGCGGGGGTTTCCTTTTTCCTGAATCCTGATTTCTCGCAACTTACAACGGAATCAGCACTGGTGGCGCTCGGACATGCCTTCTTCTCCCTGTCACTCGGAATGGGTATTCTAATAACCTATGGTTCGTATGTGGACAAAAATCAATCGCTCGGAGCGGCCACCATCGCTGTTGGTGCGGGTGACCTGCTCTATGCGTTCATTGCCGGCCTGATCATCTTCCCAACGACATTCTCATTTGGTATCGCACCGGATCAGGGACCGTCACTCATCTTTATAGCGCTTCCGGCAGCCTTCTCGGCGATGCCACTTGGCTTCCTGTTTGGCGGACTGTTCTTCATCCTTCTGGCTATTGCCGCATTGACTTCGGGAGTATCCTTGCTGGAAGTTCCGGTAAAATATTTCATGGAACGTCTGTCCTGGAGCCGGAATCGTGCGGTATGGGTGATATCACTCGCAGTCTTCATCGTGGGACTTCCTTCGGTATTGTCGCTCGGCTTGCTGCCTGAATGGACCATTGGATCGAAGAGTGTGTTCGACTGGATGGACTTTGTAGCGTCCAACATCCTGCTGCCTGTTGGTGGATTGCTTGTGACGATTTTCGCCGGATACTTCTGGAAAACGGCTGCGGAAGCTTCCGGCCTGCGTTCCGGATGGTTCCGGGTGTGGTTGTTCATGCTTCGTTACGTGGCACCGATCCTGGTTCTGCTGGTTCTTCTGCACACATCGGGTATCATTCACTTCTAAAATGAAGACCTGATAGGCATAAATGTGGTCTGTTGTGCAGATTTGCCATAGATAAAACCTCTTGGAAGAAATGCTAAAGCCCTTGTTTTCCCGCTTCAATTTTGGGACAATACGGAGTAGAGGTTTTTTGGGTAGGACCGATAAGCCATAGCTTTTTTGCGAAAAGAGGATTATACAATGAACAAATCATCCATATATGGATTAACATTAGAGCAATTACGTTCCTGGCTACCGGAGCATGGGCAGAAGAAATCCCGTGCATCCCGGATCTGGGAATGGTTATATCAAGAGCGTGTACATGATTTTCCTGCGATGACCGATGTACGTCAGGAGTGTCTGGATGTGCTCTCTGAACATTTCACAATGAATTCGCTGAGTGAACATGTGAAGCAGGAATCGGCAGATGGTACCGTGAAATTTTTGCTTCGGATGCAGGACGGCAACCTGATCGAGACGGTATTGATGCGGCAAAAATACGGACTTACTGTATGTGTGACCACACAAGTCGGCTGTAATATTGGCTGTAGCTTCTGTGCGAGCGGCCTGATCAAGAAAAGCCGTGACCTGACTGCTGGAGAGATTGTGGAACAGATCATGCACGTACAGCGACATCTGGATGCAGCGGGTCAAGACGAGCGGGTAACAAATGTGGTTGTGATGGGTATTGGCGAACCATTCGATAACTTCCAGCACATGAGTGATTTCATCGAGGTCATCAAAGATCGCAAAGGATTGGCGCTGGCAGCCAAACGGATTACGGTATCCACAAGTGGCCTTCCGGATAAGATCAAGGAATTTGCAGACAGCAGTCTGCAGGTTAATCTGGCGATCTCTCTGCATGCACCAAATAATGAACTGCGCACACACATCATGAAGATCAACCGGGCTTTCCCCATTGAGCAATTGATGGATGCGGTGGATTATTATCTGGCTACAACGAACAAACGCATCATGTTTGAGTACATCCTGTTGCGTGATGTTAACGATCAGCGTGAGCATGCTGCGGAACTGGCTGAGCTGTTGTCCAGCCGCAAGAGTATGGTCAGTGTGAATCTGATTCCTTACAACCCGGTGGATGAGCACAGTCAGTATCAACGGAGTACAGAAGAATCGATTCTGGGCTTCTATGATACACTCAAAAAGAACAACATCAACTCAACTGTACGTATGGAACACGGTACCGATATTGATGCCGCCTGCGGACAGTTGCGTAGTAAACAAATGAAGAACAACGCTGCTGAATCCGAGCCAGACCGTCTGGCAATGGGATAAGAATAAGACACAGCACGGAGATGGTAGATAAGTCAGGATGCGTGGTTGCTGTGATCCGTGCCCTTACGTATCATAACCGTTCGATCACGAATGCTTTTCTGAGTATAAAGACGCCTCTGTACATCACTGAGAAGTGATGACAGAGGCGTTTTTGGAATGTCATTATTTCAGTTTTTTGATCATCAGCAGATGGGGGATGCCGTCTTCCATAAATACTTCCGACGCCGGTGCATATCCGAGACGTTCGTAGAACCCGGAAGCCTGCACCTGTGCGTGCAGCTTGGCTTTCTCAAGTCCTTCGGCAACAGCCATCTGCTCCAGCTTGTCGATCAGTATACGACCCAGGCCGTGTTTGCGGTAATCGAGCATGACGCAGATCCGTTCCAATTTGGCGACCTGTTCCACAACGCGCAGCCTGGAGGAAGCAGCAGGTACACCGTCTACGTAGAGTAGAATGTGGCGTGCCTCCGCGTCTAATGTATCATGAGCGTCGAATTCATCCGCTGCGGGCACGCCTTGTTCTTCGACGAAAATAGCTGTGCGAATGGCAAAGCAGGCATCGAGCAATTCCTGATTATTAACTTCAACAATCGTTGTATTCATGAATGTTTCTCCTTTGGGTGATCGTAATGTTATCCTAACGTGATAAACTGGTACATAACAGGAAAGTAAACGAGTCTCTTTCTTTTACATGATTCAAGCGATTTGGTTAAAATTGAAACCAATTCAACTGTAGTTATACCATCAATTATGTTGCGAATGCAACAATTTTATAGGGGCGTGAATGTGTTGAATGAAAAGAAAGAAGTGCTGCGTGAAATTGGTATGATCGCCCGTTGTCTGGATTCAATCAGTAACGTGGAGTTTCAGCATCTGAACCTCTCCCGGGGACAGTATCTATATCTGTATCGAATCTGTGAGAATCCGGGGATTATCCCGAATCAGCTCGCTGAACTGATCAAAGTAGATCGTACGACTGCGGCAAGGGCTATTAGCAAACTCGAATCGGATGGATTCATTATTAAACAGCCAGCAATGGGTAATAGGAAGAATAAAGTGTTATATCCCACCGAAGCTGGGCTTGAGGCATGGGAATTTATTCGTAAAGAGGGCGTGCATTCAGATCAGGTAACGCTGGACGGTCTGACGGAGGAAGAGATCGAGACAGCGATTCACCTTCTCAGGCGCATGCGTCATAACATTGAAGTGGACTGGAAATTTGTTAAAAAGGGTGGACGACGGCCCTACATGGATCACCTGGAATAAATGCGAACTTTAGATGTGTCGCAGACCTTGACCCGAAGGACTAGGGGTTCACAGCCGTATACATGCAGGAGGAGTGGCGTGAAGATCATATTTCGAAAAAAACGAACGTGGCTGCTTCTACTGCTCATCAGTATTACAGCAGCCAGTGTGATGTTGATGAGGGAGCGGTTCCTGATGAACGAAGAATCCCCAACGGTAGCCTTTATCAAGAATGATATGACCAACCCGAACGGAACACTGGCCACCTACTTACAGGATGCAGCTTCGGAGGAAGCAGATATCGTAGCGGGTAGAGAGGCTTTATCGGAGTCACTCGGTCTATGGATGCAGTATGCGGTAGCGAGTGATGATCAGGCTTTGTTCGAGCAGAGTTATGAGCAACTGACGACCTACTTTCTCACGCCGCCAGACCCGTATATCGCCTGGAAGCTGGATGCCGAGGGTGAATCCCATGTAACGACAAATGCACTTGGCGATGATCTTCGTATTATTGGTGCCTTGTTGCAGGCATCAGATCAGTGGGAGCAAGGAAGAGAGGCCTATTTGGCGACCGCATCAGCCATATCCCGCAGCTTGATGCATTTGACTCAGCAGCAGGGGTATTTAGTGGATTTCCACGATTTTGCGGGTGGGCATTCAACGGATACATTAAGCCTGGTCTATGTGGACCTGCCTGCGCTGCAAGCGATGGAGAAGCACCAAATGCTGGAGCCGGGAACTTATGCCAGATATGAAGCCTTATTGAAGAATATGCCGGATGATGGCCTGTTCTATCCCAAGACCTTCAATGTGATCCGTAAAGAATATACGTATGATGATACGGTGAATCTGATCGACCAGTTGATTGTGGCAAATCACTTAACGGTGACCGATCGCAAACCGGACAAGCTCATTGCTTTTTTGAAAAAGGAGTTCAGCTCCCGGCACCAGCTACCCGGACAGTATAAGCGGGAATCCCATACACCTGGGGTATCTTATGAATCCTCATCGGTATATGGTCTCGCCATCTTGCTTGCTGTTCGTTCAGGTGATCCAAAATGGGCTAAACAGCTGTATAACCATATGATAACGTTGCGTAGTCAGGATGAGCGTTATCCAGGTGGATATGTATTTGACGGTAACACACATCTGTTTGATAATCTTTTTCCTTTATTAGGAGAAAGTACTTTACAGAAAAACTTTAAAAAGTAATGGTTTTGTCATCTAATGAACGATTCATTATGTTAGCATTGATTTGTCTAATTTTGTCATATATAAGTGAATCTGAGCAAGAGCTTTATCAATTCAACGGAGAGAAGGAACTATGAGAAATAAAGCACCTACCCGCCGTATTGCTTGGGGATATGGCCTTTTAATTGCACTTGCCGTGATTCAACTACTAATGATTTATCTTAAAATTCATATGAATCAGAGCTATACCACAGGGGATGTTATTTTTAGTATCGTGTCGCTGGGTGCGTTGGTCCTTGGTCTTTTGTTGCCGGTTGGCGTATCTGTCGTCGTGGGATTTATTTATCTGGTCTCTTATTTTGTGTGGCTTGTTACATACGCTGATGCGAATGTGCTTGTATTCTCCTGGTGGTTACTCATCCCGGCCAACTTTGCTGTGGCATCGTTTATCAAGGCAAGCCTGCTGCGCAGTGCACGTGTAGTGGAGCGTCTGCAAGACATGCAGGATCGTAACCCGGAGATCGATCTGGATACAACGCTTGGTAATAAAGCAGCTCTGGCAGATACATTAATCAAACATAGTAACCTTGCTCGTCGATATTCCGAAAAGTATGGATTCAGCATTGCCATGTTCAAGCTTGAATTTTTGCCACTGGTGATGGAATCTCTCGGTTCTGTCCGGTACGCACAGTTCCTGCTTGAAATCTCGGGTACGATTCAGAAGCAGATTCGATATGAGGATTATAAATTTTTCGTGGATCGTGGGCGATTTGTCATCATATGTCCGATGGCAAATGTGGAATACCTTCCAGTTCTTACACAGCGGATCAAAAAAGCCATAATGGATATTCACATGATCGATAAAAAGGGAAATGAGCTGCAGACCGTGATCAGATCCGGCGCTCTGGTATTCCAGAAAGAGCAGTTCAGCAAGTATGAGGATATAGACGCAGTAATTGCTGCCCTTGAACGAAACACAGAGACCGATCTCATCGGTGAATATATATAACGGGAAGGAGAGAGGCCTGTGGACTATATGTCCTGGTTCATCCCGATCTGTATCGCCGTCAGTTGTATATTCGCGGTATTTACGATTTGGTTAACGATTGCAACCCTTCGTTTTCGATCGAAAGTTATTCGCAAGTATGATCGGAGGAAGGTAAGTGGCTGATTTTATTTTAATATTATCCATATTCAGTATCTGGATTGCCGTATTCGAGTCGATTGTTATTATGGCGGGTGCCATTCGTTTTATTAATAAACAGGACAAGAAAGGGATTCAGATTCCAGAAAATATGGATCATTATCCGACAGTCACTGTCATGGTTCCTGCACACAACGAGGATCTGGTCATTGTCGCGACGGTAGAGCACATCTTGCGCTTGAATTATCCGGAGGATAAAGTTCAGGTCATCGTGATCGCGGATAACTGCACAGATGATACAGCAGTGAAACTGAAATCATTCCTTAGCCAAACCAGCTACGCTCATCGGAATGTAACCGTTATGGAACGTAAAGGAACGGGTGGTAAGTCGGGTGCGTTAAATGATGGGTTGGAGCTAGCCACGGGCGATTGGATCTGTATCTTCGATGCAGATGCCGCACCTGAACGCAATTCATTAATGTTTTTGGCGCAAAAATCGCTTGAGAACCCTGAACAATATGGCGTTGTTTTTGGCAGAAACAAAGCACGCAACAGAGGTCAGAATTTCCTCTCCAAATGCATCAATCTGGAGATCATCACTTCGCAACGTGTGTATCACACAGGCCTGTGGGAATTGTTCCAGCTCGGTTCCATTCCAGGAACGAATTATATTATTAAAACCGAGTTGATTCGGGAGATTGGTGGTTGGGATGTTACAGCCATCACAGAAGATACCGCGTTGTCATTCGAGATATTGAATCGTGGACAGTTTGTAGCGCTTGCGCCGCAAGCGGAAGCCTATCAGCAGGAACCGGAACAGCTGAGTGTATACATGAAGCAGCGCGAACGCTGGGCCAAAGGTAACTACCAGGTAGTACTGGATAACATTCATAACTTGTTTAACCGCTCCAGTTGGCGTAATAAGTTGCTGGTCATCTATTATGCCGTCAGTTATTTCTGGTTCATGCTTGCAATCATTGTATCGGACATTATATTCCTCGTGAATCTGGTTTATCGGGTCATCGCCATATTTAAACCGGAGGTAAGTTCACCGTTTCAATTTGCCGGCGATGCATATGTGTTCCTCGTCATTGGTTGGGCACTCATGTACTTTATTTACGTGCTCCAGATTAATCTGGCGCTTGCCGCAGATATTGGACAGAGCAATACCCATAATTTTATATACGCCTGCGTATCCTATTTCACGTATGCACAACTCTTTATTCTGATTTCGATCAAGGCATTCTACTCTTTGATTATGGACAAGATCCGAAAACGCGAGAGCAAGTGGTACAAGACGCAACGTTTTGGCTAAGCGACAAAAAGGTACAAGTGTAAGACAGAGAGGCTGTTTGCTGGGTAAATCCAGACAACAGCCTTTTCTGGTATAGCCAGGTACATCCACATTCTGTATACTCTTACAAGCTGTAAGTATGAAGCATGCTTATCCGAAATGGAGGGTAACGGAATGCAGGGCAGAGGATCAGACTTTTACGATAATGACGCGAATTTCGAAAAGTACATGGAACGTCGCAAGTGGCAGGAGAACGCCAATGATACATTGGAGAAGCCGGTAATGCTGGAGTTGATCGGAGACGTTGCTGGCAAAAATATTCTGGACCTCGGTTGTGGAGATGCAAGGTTCGCGGCAGAATTGCTGAGTATGGATCTTTCAGGTACAACGTATACGGGGATTGAAGGTTCTGGGAATATGATTCAGGCAGCCAACGAGTCGGTAACCGGATTGAATGCCCGGATTGAGCAAGCGTTCATGGAGGATTGGACCTACCCGGCCGGCGTGTACGATCTGGTTATATCGAGACTGGCTATTCACTATATTGAGGATGTGGACAGTCTATTCCGCAACATATACGATACGTTGAAAGAGAATGGTACATTTGTATTCTCGGTAGAACATCCTGTGATCACATCCACGCTGCAACCCTCCGGGACTCGAACGGATTGGGTGGTTGATCAATATTTTGTGGAAGGATATCGTGAGCAGCAGTGGCTTGGCGGTTCTGTGAAAAAGATGCATCGATCCATTGAATCGTACTATATGGCATTGCAACGTGCAGGGTTCCATGTGGAGCATTTGCGCGAGTCAGCACCACAGCGTGCTCATTTTGTAAACGAGGAAACCTATCTGCGCAGAAAGCGCATTCCGCTGTTTCTGTTTTTAGGTGCCCGGAAGTAGATAGTGATAAAGCGTATAGATAAATAGATGAAACCGTAAAGTTATACTCATAAAGTAGAAAGTTCTACACAGAAAACGGTGGATAACACTAGATATAGGAGTAAAAGGCGCAAAATCTATCCACATGTGGATAAGATATTGCGCTTTTACTGTTATGTTTCGATACCTTTGATACGTTTACTGTGTATAACCCTCGATTATGAATCCCCTGCAGCTCTGACATAGACACGTTCTCCATGCCGATCGACTTCAACAGGTGCCTCGAAGAAGTTGCTCAGCACTTCCGTGTTCATCAGATCACCTGTTAATCCGCTACTGACGACTTCGCCCCGGCGCAGCAAGAGGCTGTGACTGAATACGGGCAATATTTCCTCCGTGTGATGGGTGACATAGATGAGTGAAGGGGTATCCGGACGCTGGGACAATTCACGGATGCTCTCCAGCAGTCGCTCTCTTGAGAATAGATCCAGTCCATTACAAGGCTCGTCCAGAATAAGTACGCGCGGATTGGCCATTAGTGCTCGGGCAATGAGAAGTTTCTGTTTCTCACCTTGGGAACAGGTGCGATATTCACGATCCCACAGGTGCTGACAACCCAGCGTTTGCATCAATTCTTGTGCCTGATCCAGATCATCATCTGACAGCTTGTCATACAGGCCAATGGTGGCGTGTTTACCGCTGATCACCACATACTGTGTGCGGTCTGTACCGTGCAATTTCTCTTGCAGAGATGAACTGACCCAGCCGATGGATTTGCGAAGCTGCCTCAGATCCACATCACCATATTCATGGCCTAACACGGATATCTTGCCTTCGGTCGGCCAGAGATATCCGGTGATCATGTTCAGGAGTGTTGTTTTGCCAGAGCCATTCAGGCCAAGCAGCGCCCAGTGTTCACCGTCATTGACCTGCCAATTGACATCGTTCAGCAGGGTGTGAGGGCCCCTTTTCCAAGTGACATGTTGTACATCAATAATCATGCGTTATTCCTTCCTTCTGTTATCCTCAATTGTCCTAGGTGTATTGTAGTCACAAAACCAAAGAGGTTTCAACGGTCATCACGCTGTCCTTGGTCGATCCCTGCGCAGAAATACAGCACACACACCAAGCAGTGGCAAAAACGAACATAACTTGATAACAAACGCAACGCTGGTCACGTCAATTAAAGAACCTAACAAACCGAGCCAAGTCCAGCCATGCCGAATGACAGGCCGAAAAACAATCCGGATACGGTTCCAATATGACGAGGAAGCAATTCCTGTGCATAGACAATGATCACGCTGAAGCCAGACGGAACAACCGTCTGCATCGCATCATTCAGCAGATGGGCGAAGCTGACTCCGGCGAGTGCCCAATTGGCGGAGGAGTTGATTTGCATTTTGCTTAAAGTGGCCTGAGCCATGTGAGATCACCTCGATTTATTTTTTTCAATGATAAGAGATATGGTCGGGTATTGTCTTTGTGAAAAGTGCTTGGAAAGTGAGCACGATTTGCTATAATGTCAGCAGGTGAGGAAACGATGGAATTAAACATGACGCTAAATGGGTTGGAATTATGGAAAGCTACCGGAGGATTCGCGAATGAGCCGCATGTACATGACGACTGGTACCAGCTAACGCTGCCGGTCAGAGGCCAATGTCATCTGGTACAGGAACGGCACGCATACCCGCTAAAAGCAGGCATAGGGATTATTGCTCATCCCCAGACCGAGCATTATTTTGAAATAGGGTCGGATTCGGCTGTCATTGTGATCAAGTTCCGTAAACCGCCATTAGGCAGTTTCGAAGGGGCAGAGTCACGTGGGGGACGAGCTGAGTTTCGGCCTACCCAGACCTTTGATCCGGCGGAGATCAGCAGTCTGTTTCGAGGCTGGAATTCCATTTTGTTAGATGACATGCCAGATTTGCTGCAAGTACAGGAAGCAGAGCTGGCGGTCGAGACGTATCTAAGACGCATGTTGATGGGGCAGGAAAATGGAAAAGGGATTGTAGATAACGGTACAGTTATTGACCCTCATCTTCGCCGAGTGTTGGAGTACATTCACAGTGCCTACACGAGCCCAATGGATATTGATTCAATGGCGATGGTTGCACATCAGAGCCGGTATCATTTCATGCGTTCTTTCAAGGGTCTTACGGGATCAACACCATATCAATATCTGCTGAGTTTGCGTGTAGAAGAGGCATCCAGGAGGCTTCGCCTTACGATTGATTCAGTGACCACAATCAGTTATGAGCTGGGATTTTCCAGCGTCAGTCAGTTTTACAGGGCCTTTCAGCGAGTGTATGGTATGACCCCGATGGAATATCGGAATCAGGTGTAGATTTCAATAGCCAGTCTCGCGTATGCGAGACTGCATTCAGAACATTCCAGCATGACACTGATTTTTGTTGTTGCCAAACGATGGAGACTTTGCTAAGATGGGGAAAAGTTAATGTAAGCGTATACATTAGGTTAAAATTACAACGTTGTAATTATGGTTAACCATCAGAATACTTGAAGCAGTTTTAGCGAGATTGATGATAAAATAGCAATTTTTCAATGGTAATAGAATTGATATACGGATAACTATAATCCATATACCAATTATGAAGAATATGCTCATATAAAAATTCAAACGTTGTAATTATGAAACGAAGGGAAGTGATTTAAGGTGAAGAGACGTATGTCCACGTTGTTCAGCTTGATCAGACGGGATAAGTATTTGCTGCTGATGTTCTCGCCTATCTTTCTGTATTACCTCATTTTTATGTACCTTCCGATGCCTGGCGTGTTACTCGCATTTCGTAATTTCTTGCCGGGGCAAGGCATGTTCAGTGGGGAATGGGTAGGCCTGCGCTGGTTTGAACAGTTCGTGAATTCCATCTATTTTTGGCGACTGCTGCGCAATACGTTTTTGCTTGCCTTTCTGCCGCTCCTGTTTGGCTTCTCCATCCCCATTCTGTTCGCGGTCTGCATCGTAGAGATCAAGAACCGGACATTCAAGCGATTTGCCCAGACCGTTACGTATCTTCCCCACTTCATCTCCACCGTCGTTGTAGCCGGCATGATTATCAACTTCCTGTCACCAACAGACGGTATCGTGAACACGCTAATCGCCAAACTCGGCATGGACAAAGTGAACTTCATGATGGAGGCTGGCTGGTTCCGGACCATCTTCACCAGTTCAGACATCTGGCAGAGCTTCGGCTTCAGCTCCATCATCTACATTGCAGCCATTATGGGCATTGATCCCGAGATGTACGATTCCGGCAAAATTGATGGGGTCAACAAGTTTCAGGAGCTCTGGCACCTGACCCTTCCCAGCATCAAACCAACGATCGTCATTCTCCTGCTTCTATCGCTTGGCGGCATTATGAGCGTAGGCTTCGAGAAAGTATATCTGCTCTACAACGGAGCCACCTACGAAACTGCCGATGTATTGTCTACCTACGTCTACCGGATGGGGATTGAGGGACAGAACTATGGCTTCGCCACAGCAGTAGGTTTGTTCAACTCCATTATCACATTTGTGCTTGTCTTTGCAGCCAATTCCATGACCCGACGCCTGACCAAGATGTCACTCTGGTAACACCATAACCGAACCCAAAGGAGATGCTGTATGCAAAAATCGAGTAGTGATCGGTTGTTCTACGGATGTGTCTACCTGCTGACTATACTGGCGGTTGTGATTACATTGTATCCCTTCCTGTATGTAATCAGTATTTCATTCAGCTCGGTGGATGCCATCGACAAACAAAAAGTTGTGCTGTGGCCCGTCGGGTTCACCCTGTCAGGTTACCAAATGGTTCTGCAATACAAGGAATTGTGGGTTTCATTCTACAACACCGTCTGGTACACCGTGGTTGGCACACTGTTGAACATCGTGGCAACATGCCTCGCTGCCTTCCCGTTATCGAGACAGCAATTTTTTCTGCGTAGAAAACTGAATTTTTTTATCGCCTTTACCATGTATTTCTCTGGGGGACTCATTCCGGTCTACATGCTCATAACATCACTTGGGCTATACAATACCCGCTGGGTAATGGTGCTGCCTGTACTGGTCATTACGTTTAACGTCATGATCTGCCGCTCGGCTTTTGAAGGCATTCCGAATGAGATCTTCGAGAGTGCGAGTATAGATGGGGCCAACGAGCTGACGATGCTGTATCGTCTGGCGGTTCCGATCATCAAGCCAACACTTGCTGTACTTACCCTGTACTATGCGGTATTCCACTGGAACAATTTCTTCTCGGCCCTATTATATCTGGGCAAGCAGGATATGCAGCCGTTACAGATGTTCCTGCGAAGGGTGTTGATCATGGCTTCCCCTGAAGTGATGCAGAAGATGGGAGGTACGATGACTTCGGGTGCACTGGCGGTCTCCTCCCTTCAGGTTCGTTATGTATCCATTGTGGTCAGCATTCTGCCTATTGTTACAATTTACCCGTTTATCCAACGGTACTTCGTTAAAGGGATCACCCTCGGAGCCGTGAAAGGATAGCCTTTTTTACCCGGGCATCAGGATTAACCAAGGTTGTTCAGGACTGTTCATACCTAAGGAGGAATGATGGATGAGATTTAAAGGGGCAGGAAGAAAAAGTGTAATGGCAGCGATACTGGCAATCAGCCTTGCGGGTTGTAGCGGTGGAACAGGGGCAGGGACTGATGCGGGAGGTACTCCGACCAGCTCGGAACCTGCATTTAATTACACCGGTGCAGGACCGGTAACGGATCAGTCGGATGCCAAGTTGTCTGTTCTCGGAACCAACGCATGGACGACCAATGTGGATCTGTCTACCGCCGCAATTGTGAAGAAAATCGAGAGCAATGCCGGTGTTGAGGTTGATTGGGATCTGATTCCACCACAGAATTACGCGGATGCTGTGAATCCGAGGCTGGCTGCGGGTACGGGATTGCCGGATATCGTCTACTTGCCGGATCAGGATCAGCTCATGAAATACATCAACAGTGGTTTGTTTATCCCGATTAACGAACTGGTGGATAAGTACGGCATGAATCTCAAAAAAATATATGAAAAGTCCCCTTCGGTTAAAGCCAGTTTAACGACGCCAGATGGTAAAATGTATTATATCCCGCAGCAGACGCTCACCCGAAACTATATGCCTGTGTTTATGATCAATCAGCGCTGGCTGAAGAAGTTGGGATTGAACGAACCGACCACACTGGATGAGTTCACAGCGATGCTGCGCAAATTCAAGACGGATGACCCGAATGGCAACGGGCAGGCTGATGAGATTCCCCTGTCCATGGAATCCAAATTTGTGTCGATGGCATTTGGTCCTGTTTTTGGTCTGGATCTGTCCAATCAGTTCTATGCGGACGATCAGGGCAAGGTGCATTTCAGCTATTATGAGCCTGCCTACAAGGAATATCTGGCTTACTTGAACGGCTTGTACAAGGAAGGTCTGCTTGGCGTGGATTATGCCAGCACCACAAGTGATCAGGTGACCTCGCGCATTTCTCAGGATGTGACGGGAGCGACGTTTAATTTTAGCTGGTACATGTCGATGGTCTATAGCCCGCTCTTCAAGGATTATGATCCGGCAGAGCCCATCTTCAAAGGCATTCTGCCACTGAAAGGACCGCATGGGGATCAGTTCTATGTAGGACGTACACCGGTAAGTGGTATCTTTGGCATTACGCGTGATAGCAAAAATCCGGAGCTTGCTTTCCGTTTCCTGGACTATGCCGTAAGTGAGGAAGCACAGACGTATTATACATGGGGCATCAAGGACGATACGTATACGGAAGAGAATGGCGTGAAGACATTCACGGACAAAGGCAAAGACAATGAATACATTCAGAAGCTCGGGATCGGACCTGTCAATCTGCCTAACATTCAATCCACCGACTCTGCCGATTCAGTCGTAGCCGAATGGCATGCCAAGCTCGACAAGGAGCTGGAGCCGTACATCCGTGAACCGTTCCCGTTTGTCTACGCGCTGCCGGATGAGGCAAGTGTAGAGAGCATGGCGATGCCTGACATCACGACATATGTGGAAGAGATGAACTTCAAATTCATTAGCGGAGATGCCAGTCTGGATCAGTTCGACAGTTATATTGAAACATTGAAAAAGATGAATATTGAGCAGGTTATTGCTGGCAGACAGGCGCAGTATGATCGGTATAAAGCTGCACAGCAATAAGTTTCCCAAGGTATGAAGGGTGTTGATTGATTTTGATAACCATTAAAGACATTGCCAAATTGGCGGGGGTGAGCTATAGCACGGTATCCAAGGCCCTTAACGATGATCCTCGAATCAAACCTGCGACGAAACAGAAGGTGCTCGCCGTTGCGGAGAAACACCAGTATCGGAAAAATATGTTGGCTCGGCAGCTCTCCACGGGCAGAAGCAATATCATCGGTTTTGTGCTGGATGAGCTGAGTAATCCGCTGTTCTCGAACATATCGGGTAATCTGCACGCGGAGCTGAAGAAACGGGGATACCAGATGATTCTGGTCGTCGCCGATGACGGGGTAGATGTCTTCAGCCAGCTGCGTGTGGACGGTTGTATCCTGTGGGACTATGCCTTGGACAATCGGGATGTATTCTGGAAAAAGTTCGCGACACTCAACATGCCATGTTTCGTGCTGGGTACAGATGAGACGCCCAACTCTCCATACATTAAGATTGATCGCAAAGAGGGCATATTCAAAGCAGTTGAGCACCTGCAATCACTCGGTCATACCCGAATCGGTTTTATCGGTAACTCGCAGAATATCAAACTGGAAGGATACAGGGAAGCGATGCAGCGCACAGGCTTAATGTTCAACGAAGACCATGTACTGCCAGCACATTCCTCTTGGGAAGATGGATATTTTGCCATACGTAATCATACATTTGGCCCGGAGTCACCCACGGCTTTTATCGGATTGAACAACCTGGTGACCCGGGGAGCGCTACGGGCCTTGCTCGAAGCGGGTTACAGTGTCCCACGGGATATCTCATTGATCGGTTACGATGATCTGCCAGATATGCAATATGCCGAGGTCGCACTGACAACGATTGGACCACCGCTGGATGAACTGGCTGCGCAGGCCGCAGAGCTGATTGTATCGTTGATCCGTGATGAACAGGTGGACTATCCGGTGGTAATTCAGCCGAAGTTGAATCATCGCAATTCAACGGCAATATGCCAGTAACCAAGAACAAGAATGATTAGACGCACATGTGCACGTTAAGGATGGTACAACATTCAAGGAGGGGTCCGTTATGCAGGTACAGACGCAATTATCCTGGTCTGAGCGAATAGCAGAGACGATTATCCAGCAATGTGACGGGGACGGCTATCATGCGTTTCCTTCTGAACGATGGGCTTATGTTCAGGGTATGACACTAATGGCAATGGCGCGCACGGGTAAACAGTACGGCAAGGACGAGTACATTGCTTTTATGAAGAGACATATGGATATGTATGTGCAGCAAGATGGTTCCATTGCGACGTATTCACTTGAAGAATACAACCTGGATCAGATCAATCAGGGCAAAAACCTGTTTGGATTGATGGATACTACCGGAGATCAGCGATACACGGAAGCAGCACATCTACTGGCGGCGCAACTCGCAGGGCAGCCCCGAACATCCGAAGGCGGCTTTTGGCACAAAAAGATCTATCCATTCCAGATGTGGCTGGATGGGTTGTATATGTCGTCTCCTTTTCTGGCTCAGTATGCGAAGCAGTTCAATCGCCCGGAATTATGGGATGAGGTAGCTCATCAGATCTTGCTGATTGAACGCAAAACGCGTGATCCACGCACCGGGCTGCTCTATCATGGCTGGGATGAATCCAAAGAACAGGTCTGGGCCGATGCATTGACCGGATGCTCCGCACACTTCTGGAGTCGTGCGATGGGCTGGTATGCGATGGCTATTGTAGACAGTGTGGAGCATTTCCCTGTGCATCATCCGAAGCGTGGAACGATTATTGGTATCTTCGAACGGATGTGTCATGCATTGGTTCGCGTGCAGGAGCAGGAGAGTGGGCTGTGGTTCCAAGTACTCGATCAGGGTTTCCGCAAGGGCAATTATCTGGAAGCTTCCGGCTCAAGCATGTTCGTGTATGCACTTGCGAAGGGTGTACGGTTGCGTTATCTGGAGCCACATTTCAGAGAGGCGGCGGAGAAAGGTTGGAATGGGCTGACCTCCAGATTGGTGGATGAAACCACTGACGGGGTGAAACTCAATGGTATCTGCCATGGGGCAGGACTCAGTCTGGATCGGGACGGCTCTTACAGCTACTATGTGAGCGAAGAAATTGTAAGCGATTCCTTTATGGGTGTGGCTCCGTTATTGCTGGCTGCGCTGGAAATGGAGCGATTGTCATGAGTAAGCAGGTGTCACCGTATTCGGATCAGGATCAAAAGACACGATATTATATCGTTGCTTCGGATGGGACAGGTGATTATGCTACCATACAAGCGGCTCTTGATGCCGCTCCAGACAACGGAACTGAAAGCTTCGAGATCCGAATTAAGCCGGGCGAATATTATGAGAAGCTGCATATTGAGAAGCCGATGATTCATCTGGTAGGCGAGGGAGCGGAGCAGACCGTCATCACGTATGATGATCATGCACTCAAGAAGTTTCCAGATGGATCACAGTATCATACGTTTCATTCGTATGCTGCCTTCATCGGAGCTGACGACTTTATAGCCGAGCGACTTTCTTTTGTTAATTCTGCTGGGCCAGGTAAGGTGGTAGGTCAGGCGTTGGCTATTTATGTGGATGGAGATCGGGCTGCATTCCGTGATTGTCGCTTTATCGGCCATCAGGATACGATCTTTACCGGGCCATTGCCGGAGCAGCCGCTGGATCGCAGCTACTTTGGCGGGCCACGAGATGGTGCCGAGCGGCGAAAGCTGCGTCAATATTATGAGGACTGTTACATTGAGGGCGACATCGATTTTATTTTCGGCTCGGCTACGGCTGTGTTCAAGGGTTGTGAGATCTTTGCGAAGAACCGTTTGTCTGATGTGGCGGCTGCGAACGGAGAAGTGAACGGCTGGATTACCGCAGCTTCTACACCTGAGGATGTACGTTATGGATATGTATTTATCGATTGTGATCTGACCAGCAACGCACCTCCCCAGTCGGTATACCTTGGTAGACCCTGGCGTAATCATGCCAAAGTCTGTTTCTTGAACTGTTGGATTGGTGCTCATGTGAAGCAGGAGGGCTGGCATAACTGGAACAAAACCGATGCGGAAGCGACGGTTGCGTACGCCGAATATCACAGTGCCGGACCTGGGGCTGGAAATGCGATGGTACGGGTCCCATGGGCGAAAACACTCAGTGAGCAGGAAGCGGCCGAATACGCGATACCTCTTGTTCTGTCCGGTGTGGACGGGTGGCAACCTTTCGGTGAGGAGAAGGGCTAATCAGTGGCAAGTCAACTTTCTACTGTGCGAAATAAAAGGTAAAGGCTCTCTACCAAGTCTCTTAAAGACTTGGTAGAGAGCCTTTTTTGTGCGGTATCTCACATTTTTCGCCCCCCATAGAAATAATTTATCCCTTATCTGATTTGCATTTTACTGATTAAATACAGGGTGAGGATCTGTAAATTCCCTGTAAAATTTGGATGGTGACTGTTAAAAAAGAGAACGAGAGGGAAGGTCCATTTTGGTAAGTGAAGGGAGTGATGAGGCACTTAGCGTCAAACGGTTTAATGAGGCTCGAATCGATCGCGGATTACATGTGAGTGAACCAGTGAAGCTTTGTCTGCAAGGTGAGAATAACCTAGTACAGGAGGGATTTTGCTTGAATAAAGCTGTTCGATTCCGCCCGGTCATTACATTCGCTTTGGCATTTCTTCTGATTATTTCGTGGTTTGCACCAAGAGCTGACGCCGCTGCCCTGTGGCAGACAGGCACCGCATACAAGAAAGGAGATCTCGTAACATATCAAAATAAAGATTATGAGTGTATTCAGCCCCATACGGCGTTGACTGGTTGGGAGCCTTCCAATGTTCCTGCGTTGTGGAAATACGTCGGTGAAAATACCGGCGGAGGGGGAGAGACTCCGGGTCCTGATACGGCACCCCCTTCTGTGCCGACTGGTCTAACCTCATCCTCCATCACGGACACCTCAGTCAATCTGGCTTGGAATGCATCCACGGATAACGTGGGCGTAACCGGATATGAGGTGTATCGAAACGGTGTTCCCGTGACAAGCACCTCAGGTGCAACGGCTGTCGTAACGGGACTGACAGCTGGCACGACTTATGTTTTTACGGTAAAAGCAAAAGATGCCGCAGGCAATACATCTGCTGCGAGCACATCCCTCAGTGTAACGACTTCCAACGGATCTTCTCATCCTGGGCCAACCGGCAGCAAATGGCTGATCGGCTACTGGCACAACTTCGACAATGGTTCTACCAATATCAGACTTCGTAACGTATCAACAGCCTATGACGTCATTAATGTCTCCTTTGCCGAACCGATTTCACATGGTAGCGGAACGCTTGCTTTTACTCCGTATAATGCGACGGTAGCCGAATTCAAATCCGATATTGCCTACCTTCAAAGCCAAGGAAAAAAAGTGCTGCTTTCCATGGGGGGAGCCAATGGCACCATTGAACTCACCGATGCGACCAAGAGACAGCAGTTTGAAGAATCGTTAAAATCAATTATTTCCACCTATGGTTTCAATGGTCTGGATATCGATCTGGAAGGAAGCTCCCTGTCTCTTAATGCGGGGGATACCGATTTCCGTAGTCCGACGACACCGAAGATCGTTAATCTCATCAATGGCGTAAAGGCGGTTAAATCTCATTTTGGCGCCAATTTCATCCTGACGGCAGCACCGGAGACGGCCTATGTACAGGGCGGATATCTGAGCTATGGCGGCCCTTGGGGAGCATACCTGCCAGTCATCCATGCCTTGCGTAATGACCTGACCCTGCTTCATGTACAGCACTATAATACGGGCTCCATGGTGGGGTTGGATGGGCGCTCCTACGCCCAAGGAACAGCTGATTTCCATGTGGCTATGGCTGAAATGCTGCTTCAAGGTTTTAATGTAGGCGGAAGCTCAGGACCATTCTTTAGTCCCTTGCGACCGGACCAGATTGCAATCGGTGTACCGGCTTCTCAGCAGGCTGCCGGGGGCGGTTATACGCCGCCAGCTGAGCTGCAAAAGGCACTGAATTATTTGATCAAAGGTGTGTCATACGGTGGCTCCTACACCCTTCGCCAACCTGCTGCTTATGCAGGCCTTAAGGGGATTATGACCTGGTCGATTAATTGGGATGCGTATACGAACAACCAGTTCTCAAATGCACATCGTTCATTCCTGAATGGTTTTAGCACGCAAACAACAAAGGAGGCTGTGTACTAAATGCCAAATGTAAATAAACACACGGTTTGGAAGAAAACCGCAACGTTTTTCCTGGGTCTGTCCCTGCTCTTATCTGTTATTATCCCTTCATTTACACTCCAACCTGCTACGGCAGAAGCAGCAGATACTTATAAAATTGTTGGTTATTACCCGTCCTGGGCCGCGTATGGGAGAAACTATAATGTAACCGATATCGATCCGAACAAAGTGACGCATATCAACTATGCTTTTGCTGATATTTGCTGGAACGGCATTCATGGAAATCCGGACCCTTCGGGGCCAAATCCTGTGACCTGGACCTGTCAGAATGAAAAAAGTCAGACGATCAATGTGCCCAACGGAACGATCGTCCTTGGCGATCCTTGGATCGATACGGGTAAGACATTTGCAGGAGATACGTGGGATCAACCCATTGCAGGCAATATCAATCAGCTGAACAAGTTGAAACAGATTAATCCTAATCTGAAGACAATCATCTCCGTGGGAGGATGGACGTGGTCCAACCGCTTCTCCGATGTAGCTGCGACTGCTGCAACCCGAGAGGTATTTGCGAACTCTGCCGTGGAATTTCTGCGGAAGTACAATTTTGACGGGGTGGATCTGGACTGGGAGTACCCGGTATCTGGCGGGCTCGATGGTAACAGCAAACGTCCTGAAGATAAGCAGAATTACACCTTGCTCTTGAGCAAAATCCGTGAAAAGCTGGATGCAGCAGGGGCTGTGGACGGCAAGAAGTATCTGCTTACGATTGCCAGCGGTGCATCTGCGACCTACGCTGCCAATACGGAGCTTGCAAAAATTGCTGCCATCGTCGACTGGATTAACATCATGACCTACGATTTTAACGGGGCTTGGCAAAAAATCAGCGCACATAATGCACCATTGAACTATGATCCTGCGGCTTCAACTGCTGGCGTGCCGGATGCCAATACATTTAATGTAGCTGCCGGAGCACAAGGGCATCTGAATGCAGGTGTGCCGGCTGCTAAACTTGTACTTGGTGTTCCATTCTATGGACGTGGCTGGGATGGATGCGCACAGGCAAATAGCGGCCAGTACCAGACGTGCACGGGTGGTTCTTCCGTTGGAACATGGGAAGCAGGCTCCTTTGATTTCTACGATCTGGAAGCCAATTACATCAACAAAAACGGGTATACGCGTTACTGGAATGACACGGCCAAAGTGCCATATCTCTATAATGCGTCCAACAAGCGCTTTATCAGCTATGACGATGCGGAGTCTGTTGGATATAAAACGGCTTATATCAAGAGCAAAGGACTCGGTGGAGCGATGTTCTGGGAGCTGAGTGGTGACCGTAACAAAACGCTCCAAAACAAGCTGCAATCGGATCTGTCCAATGGAGGCACCTTGCCGCCAGTAGATACGACAGCACCGAGCGTACCCGGAAATGCCCGTTCGACAGGCGTGACGGCAAACTCGGTGACGCTGGCCTGGAATGCTTCAACAGATAATGTAGGTGTGACCGGTTATAACGTCTACAACGGTGCTAATCTTGCGACCTCCGTTAATGGAACGACCGCAATGATCAGCGGACTTACGCCGGGTACTTCATATAGCTTTACGGTAAAAGCAAAAGATGCGGCAGGCAATCTGTCTGCAGCCAGTAATGCTGTAACCGTAAGCACAACGGCTCAGCCAGTAGGAGATACGCAGGCGCCAACTGCGCCAACGAACCTTGCGTCGACTGCGCAAACATCCTCCAGCATTACACTTAGCTGGACGGCATCGACAGACAATGTAGGTGTAACGGGTTATGATGTGTACAACGGGACGGTACTGGCAACAACGGTGAACGGAACGACGGCAACGATCAGCGGGCTTGCAGCGGATACCTCGTACACATTTACGGTGAAAGCAAAGGATGCGGCGGGTAATCTGTCTGCTGCGAGTAGTGCTGTGACTGTAAAAACGGCAACAGGAACGACAAATCCGGGAGTTTCCGCTTGGCAGGCGAATACAGCCTACACTACAGGAGAGGTGGTCACGTATAGCGGCAAGACGTACAAATGCTTGCAAGCCCACACATCCTTACCCGGGTGGGAGCCATCCAACGTTCCCGCATTGTGGCAGGTTCAATAGTTAAAATATGGATTACAACTTTTTTAATTGAAGCGTGCAGTATACAAATAGAAGACCAAAAACCACCGGCTCTTGATTGATCCGGTGGTTTTCGCTGTGTTATATCAAAGCAGGCTCCCAAAAGGCTATCTATTAGAAATCGAAGTTGTCTGGATCGGGTCCAACGCGTACATCTTCGTTCAGGGCACTGATCTGATCCATCTCTTCCTTTGAAAGTTCAAAGTCGAAGATGGAGGAGTTCTCGATAATCCGCTGTTCCTTAGTGGACTTCGGAATAGTAATGACCCCATTTTGCAGATCCCAACGCAGGATTACTTGTGCAACCGATTTGCCTTTGGCTGAAGCAATCGCCGTGAGTACTGGATTGTCCAACAGCTGGCCTTGCATCAGAGGCGACCAAGCTTCAAGCCGAATACCATTCTTTTCACAGAAAGCTTTAAGCTCAACCTGAGTCAGGCGAGGGTGGTATTCCACCTGATTGATCATCGGCTTCACTTTGGCATCCTGCATCAGGTCTTCGAGATGATGAATCTGGAAGTTGCTTACGCCAATAGCCTTAATGCGGCCGGCTGCGTACAGTTCCTCGATCGCTTTCCAGGCTGCTTTGTATTTGCCTGCTTTTGGCCAGTGAATCAGATACAGATCCAGATATTCCAGTCCCAGTTTGTTCAATGTGGTATCAAAAGCGGCAAGGGTCTCTTCATATCCGAGGTCTGCATTCCAAACTTTGGATGTCACGAACAGTTCTTCGCGCTTCAGGTTGTTCTCTTGCAAAGCTTCGGCAATCGCTTGGCCCACACCGGCTTCGTTACCGTATATTGCAGCAGTATCGATGCTGCGGTAGCCATGTTTAATCGCATTTTTCACGGCTGCAATCAACTCAGATCCTTCTTCTACCTTAAATACGCCAAGTCCGAACCAAGGCATATGAACACCATTGTGCAGCGTTACTTTGGATTGCAAATGTTGTGCGGTTTGTGTTGTTGTCATGAGATTTCCTCCTTCAATTGTGTAAAAATCAGTCATTTGAAGCTGAATTTCCGTTATTTCATCATACAAAATCAAATCATAGTAGATCAAATTGGGTTCAACGTATATAGTATAATAAAATACGATGTGAAACCGGTTTTCCTCATGTATTTGAAACCAATATCCCCAGGCCGAGCCCAATGGTTGGGATGCAACTTAGAACGAAGCCTTCTCCATTTCGGCGGGTACATGTTGATCCTTGCTTTCCAGCATTTTAGCCCATGCAGTCAGGATTACAGCTATGAGAACCATCAAGGCACCAACCCATGTCGTGTGAATTAATCCTATGGAGTCATTGATCACTCCACCCAGATAGGCACCTATGGCAATGCCTGCATTAAACGCGGCGATGTTGAAGGCAGAGGCTACATCCTTGGCCTGTGGTGCATATCGTTCGGCCAAGGTTACTACATACATCTGAAGGCCAGGCACATTCATGAAGGCGAGCAGGCCCATTCCCATAATGGTTAGCAGTGCTGCCAACTTGAACGGGACGGTAAAGTACATGATGCCCAGAATGATGGTCTGAATGATGAACATGTAGAATAGGGCCTTGAGCGGGTTGCGGTTGGCTGCTCTACCACCGATGATATTGCCGACTGCAATGGCGATTCCGTATAACAACAGAATGAACGCTACTGTTTTCTCGGAATAGCCGCTAATATCATGTAACAACGGGGACAGATACGTAAAGACAACAAATGTTCCTCCGTATCCAACGGCAGTGATGGCGAAAGCTAACAGTAAGCGTCCACCTGTAACCAGCTTCAGCTGATCCCGAAATGCTGTTCGTGTTCCGCGTTTCAACGTGGATGGAACGAGTATCAAATTCCCAATCATCGCAACGATGCCAACCACAACAATCAGGATAAAAGCAGCACGCCAGCCCCAATGTTGGCCGATGAGTGTTCCGAGAGGTACGCCCGTTACCGTGGCTATTGTTAGCCCGGAGAACATAATGGCAATGGCACTTGCTCTGCGGTTGGCAGGTACTAGATCCGCTGCAATCGTGGAGCCGATGGACATGAATACTCCGTGTGCCAGAGCGGATACCACGCGTGCAATGAGTAACATGGTGATACCCGTCGATAGCGAAGCCATCGTGTTACCCGCAATGAAGATGATCATGATGGCAAGCAGTAGCGTTTTGCGTGATACGGTAGACGTCAGTGAGGTCAGGACAGGAGCCCCAAAGGTAACGCCTAAGGCATATAAGGTAACGGTCAGTCCCGCTGTAGTTACGGAAATGCCCAGGTCATCTGCAATGAGGGGCAGTAGCCCAACGCTGATAAACTCAGTTGTACCGATAGCAAATGCACTAATGGCCAGCGCCAGCAGCGCCCACGTGCTGCGTTTTGAATCTTGTAACATTTCTTGCTCAACTCCCCAGAATGTAGATTTACGTACCGGCAAATGCTATTATGAGTTATTCGGTATAGATTGAATAGTACGTACTTTTTAGTACCCTACGTACTTTTTGGTGCCTATACAGCATGCATCGGATGTAATTCAATTCATCAGGGAGGAAACAAGTTATGGTTCGAAAAAAATATAACATCTCGGTTGAAGCAACCCTGGAGGTGATCGGTGGCAAGTGGAAATGCGTCATTCTATGTCATCTGACACATGGGAAGAAGCGAACCAGTGATCTTAAGCGTATTATGCCCGCTATTACACAGAAAATGTTAACACAGCAACTGAGAGAGCTTGAAAATGACGGAATCGTGAACCGAATCGTATATAATCAGGTCCCTCCCAAGGTAGAGTACGAATTGAGCGATTATGGGCGGAGTCTTGAACCGATTCTTAATGCGCTCTGTAATTGGGGAGATCAGCATATTGTGAAGGAGTACGGAGACAAATCGGCAGTGTTGGAAGATAACGGGCTGAATGATTTTAACTCGGACAATAGGGAGCTGGTGCAACCGTGAACTATGAAATTTTATATGATGGTGCTTTTGCGATGCTTAAAGTACATTTGCAGCGGGGAGAACGTTTCAAGGCCGAAAGCGGTGCGATGGTATCCATGACTCCGACGGTTGAACTGAAGGGTTCAGCAGAAGGTGGAATGTTTGCCGGGTTCGGTCGAATGCTGAGCGGGGAGAAGTTCTTCTTTCAGGAATTGACGGCTGCGGGCGGAACGGCAGAGATTCTACTCTCACCTTCAAGCATGGGCGATGTGGAAGCTGTTGAATTGGACGGTTCCTATTCACTCTATGTACAGAAAGACGGATTTCTGGCTGGTACCGAAGGCATTCAGGTAAATACCAAAATGCAAAACCTGAAGAAAGGTCTCTTTTCGGGAGAAGGCTTCTTTATTATTGAGATCAGCGGGCGTGGAACTGTATTTCTGTCTTCCTATGGTGCAATCCATGCGATCAATCTGGCTGCGGGTGAAGAAATGATCGTGGATAATGCCCATCTGGTGGCATGGCCCCATTATGTAGATTATCGCATTGAGAAAGCTTCCCAGGGCTGGTTCTCCAGTGTTACTAGTGGAGAAGGATTGGTATGCCGGTTCCGGGGAGAAGGAACCATTCTGATACAGAGCCGCAATCCGCAAGGATTCGGACAATGGGTGAAGCAGTTTATCCCTGCGCGCTAAATATGATTGCAGAAGAACACACAGAGTTGCAACGGATGAGTTTTCATCATCGTTATAAGAATAACGGACTTATATGTCTGATGGGTACATATTCTGCTGCATAAGTCACACATCATGGAGGTATGAAATGACAAGCTCACGGTATAAAAATGCGCAGGAAAGCCCAGGATACCTGCTCTGGCAGGTTACAGCGATGTGGCAAAAGGAAGTACGCAGAGTGCTGGAGCCCCTCGAACTGACACAACCCCAATTTGTATTGTTGCACGCCTGTCTATGGCTCAATGAACACGATGAGGAAGGCAAAGGCGTTACGCAAGTTCAGATTGCCCAATTTGCCAAAGTGGACGTTAACGTGACTTCTCAGGTGCTGCGTGCTCTTGAAAAGAGAGGGTTGATTACCCGTGCTCGTCATCAGACGGATACACGTGCCAATATTATTACAACGACGGAAGAAGGAACCCGTCTGGCTGTAGAGGGGATCCACTTGGTAGAGGAGTCTGACAAGGCATTCTTTGATATTGTGGGTGACCGCAAGGAAGAGTATTTGGAGATTATGCAGAAGTTCATTCAACATAAGACAGAGGGGTAATCTTTAATATAATTTTTTCATTTATTTAACTACATATTGTAGTTAAATTGGAAATTTTTATAATTAATCATCTTATGATATATATGCCAGACACCAAATAAACCTCCCACCGCAAGCATAGGGAGGTTTATTTCAGTTGCCTCAATCCATTCGGTAGGACGCAAACGGCTCGCGGCGGCGGAAAGAGTCGCTGATCTGATCCAGATCGGACAACAGCTCATCTGGCAGTGACAAGTCCAGACTAGCGAGATTGTGTTCCAGCTGTTCAGTGTGTGTAGCGCCAACAATCACTGTGGAGACAGCCGGGCGTGCCAGTAGCCATGCGAGTGACAGCACGCTCGGGGAGCAGCCATATGAAGCAGCTTTAGCACTCACTTGTTCACTTAGCTGGATGTTATGCTCCAGCAGGAAACGGTTGAAGGACGGATCGGTGTCTGCTCTGGACCCGGAAGGCACACTTGCCTGTCCGTTATATTTACCCGTGAGAATGCCACCTGCCAGTGGGAAATACGGGATAAAGCCTACACCCTGATCCAGACACATCGGTATCAATTCCAGCTCAGGTGTACGGTCAGCCAGAGAGTAACTGGTTTGGGTGGAGATGTAGCGTACATAACCTTTCTGTTCACTGATCCCCAGTGCTTTCATCAGCTCCCAAGCTGCATAGTTGGAGGCTCCGATGTAACGGACTTTACCGGAAGTGACCATATCGTCCAGTGTGCGCAGTGTCTCATCCAGCGGTGTATACGGATCAAAGGTATGGATCTGATACAGATCCACATAATCCGTTTGCAGACGCCGCAAGCTATCTTCCAGCTCTTGTTGCAAATGGTAGCGGGACGAGCCCCGCCCATGGGGACCATCATGCCGGGGTAACCCGGCTTTGGTAGCAAGCACCGCGTTTTCCCGTCGACCTGCGAGGGCCTGTCCAATGATTCGTTCTGATTCTGTACCTGCATAGATATTGGCTGTATCGATAAAGTTGATGCCCTGATCCATCGCTGCATGAATAATGCGGGTAGAAGCTGCTTCATCCGCGCGTTTGCCAAACGCATTGGTGCCGAGCCCCAGTGCCGACACACCCAGACCACTATTGCCCAAATGTCGATATTCCATCATTCATCGCTCCTTTTCTTGTAGAGGTTGTTCAAAAAGTCCGCTTTTGATTACGAATGATGCCTGGTGGCATCATCAGCATCGAATATGAAATTCAGCCGAAATGTCCGTTGCTCACGTAGTTTTGCCTACGCTCCGCTACTCCATTTCTAGCTTCATTCCATCTTCTCGGTACTGAAAACCAAACTTTTTGAACACGCATTTGTAATGCAGATTATAACGTAATCTATTGAAAACGTGTTATTAATATAGTTAAATGATTCTAAGAACCCGTTATTAAAGGAGATATGATGGAAAACAGTGCTGCACATTTAACAAGGCGGAAGCCGAAGAAGCCGAAGAAGAGATGGAAGAAGTCGTTGATCATCACCCTGAGTGTGCTGCTGGTGTTGGGAGGACTCGGATTTATCTATCAAAAGCAACTCGTCGTGTTTGCATTTAACCTGTTTGCTTCGGATAGCGTAAAGGAAACACTCGATGAATCCTTCAAGCCGGTTGGTGATCAGGATGCACCCGTTGTGGAACATACCGATCCATTCTCGTTATTGTTGCTAGGGATTGACCAACGGGATAACGAACCAAGCCGTTCGGATACCATGATCTATTCTGTTGTGCGTCCAGAAGATAATAAAGTGCTGCTGCTGTCTATTCCGCGTGATTCCTATACCGAGATTGTCGGTCGGGATGTGAAGTCGAAGATCAATTCAGCTTATGCCCATGGTGAAGCCAAGATGGCGATGGACACGGTGGAGAATCTGCTGGGGAACAAAGTGGATTTCTATGCCGCAATTAATTTTAACGGACTCAAGGATATTGTCGATGCGGTGGGCGGCGTTGAACTGCCAATCAAAAAGAACATTGAAAACAAATCAAAAGCGCATGAGAAGCTGTTTGTTGAAGCCAACAAACCAATCTATAGCGGCGAAGAAGCGCTTGGTTATGTGCGTTACCGGGAAGATTCCGATTTCAATCGGACGATGCGTCACCGAATTTTCTTAAGTGCCTTCATGAATCGTGCGCTGGAGGTCAAAAATCTGACCAAGATCCCGGATGTAATCCAGATTGCCGGATCGAATTTTACAACCAACATGACCTCGGACTTTATCGTGAAATTTGCCGAGTCCTTATATATGAAAGACAGCATACCAACGATCAGCAATTATATGCTGAAGGGTGAGGGTGCGACGCGCGGTGGCACATGGTACTATGATCTGTCGGAGGACGATCTGCAATATGTGCGTGGCATGATCGCCAGTTGGCTGGACCCGGATGCGACCGAGATTATAGAACCGGAATCAGCCGACCAATCGGAGACGAATGATGCGGCATAAGCCTCGATTCTTGTGATGGAGAAGTTGTGGTTGTGCACTCCGCCAACTCCGAGAATGGATCAAAGTGTGTGCCAGATTTATCTGTAATGCCAAGGTGTATGTATATGAATATAAGTCCGGAGAAGCGTATGCTTCCCGGCTTTTTTTGTGTTTGGGATCCTTTGGATGAAATATTGCACGGATATATCTAATGTTTAAACCTCTTTTTATGGCATACATATAGTAAAATATAGGGAAAAGATTAAACATCAACCAACGGAGGAAGCTCATGAAGGAGTTTAAGGATCGGCTTCAACAGGTTCAGGAGCAGCAGAAGCAACTGGCGAAGGAGTATCACGCCTTGCTCCAGGAGTACCAGTCCGATGACCTGATCGTTCAGAATGAACAGTTGCAGGAACAGTACGAGGCCCACAAGCTCAAGCTGCAACAGCTGGAACTTCGCTCGCGCAAGATGGAAGAAGAGAATGCACGTCTTCGCATGGCGTTATCCGAACAGATGCTGGATGAGAAGCTGAATCTGATCCGGGTATCCCGGGAGAAGATGGAGACCTATTTTCAAGGGAAAACAGCGGTACATAATGATCGAATTGCATCTCATGAACATCGAACCAAATCCAATCTGAACGCGCTTTACAACCAGGCAGCGCAGGAGCTGCAGGAGGATTCTCATGAGGTGAAGGAGAGGATTGCTTACCTTGCGGCAGAGGTGAATGAGCGTATCGAATTGCACAGACAGGCCGTACGTGAGAGAGAAGAGGCTCTACGTGGGCACATGGGTCGTGGGTATGAGCAGATGGCGGAGGAAGGATTGAGCGAAGAGACTATTCAGCGGCGAATCAAGCAGAATCGCATGGAGATGAAGATTGGACTCAGCTGGATCAACAAGGTTGCTATCCTACTCCTCATTCTGGGCGTTGGAGCAGCGTTCCAATATTCGTACTCGACCTGGTTCAATGACGAGATGAAGAGTGGAGCCTTTTTCCTGCTCGGTGCACTGATGCTCGCTGGAGGAGAGTGGCTGTTCCGCCGCAAAAGGCAGACGTTTGCGATGGGGCTGCTCGGCGGTGGGATATCCGTGTTGTTCGGCTCCGTCTTCTATAGTTACTTTTTACTGCATATTATCGGGTTATATACGGGACTTGGCTTGTCTGTATTGGTATCGGCAATCTCCGTATTGCTGTCCTTGAGATACCAGTCGAAGACCATCTGTTCACTGGGTCTGGTAGGCGGATATCTTCCGCTATTCTCCTACATGTTCTCGTTTGGGCTTGAAGGCTCGGCTGTCTATGTAGCCATGATCTATCTGTTGCTCTTAAACGGCATTATTGTATTCATCTCATTCGGCAAACGGTGGCCTGTGGTGCACTATATCAGTTTCCTGTTCAACACACCGTCCATGCTCATCCTCTTATGGCTGTCGCCAAGTGAGAAGGTTGGCATGTTGTATTCCATTGTGACGTTTGCATTATATCTGGGCATTACACTGGCATATCCGTTCAAACACCGGATGAAGTTAACTTGGTGGGATTTCGCTCTACTCGCTATGAATACGAGTATCAGCTGTCTGATGTTATATGTGTTATTTGATGTGGCGGGTTGGAATGATGCTCAGGGCTTGCTGGCGTTGATCTTCTGCGTGGTGTATCTGGGCCTCGCACGATTTGTCCAGCGCCATATGGCTCAGGAGAAACAGACGATATTACTCTTTTATGTGACTTCCCTGACATTCGCCATTCTGATTATTCCGTTCCAGTTCGGGGCCAAGTGGTTATCGATGGGTTGGTTAATTGAGGGCGTTCTGCTGGTCACACTCGGACATCTGAAACGGCTCAAATCGGTGGAACGTGCAGGATGGGGCATTGTGCTTCTATGTCTAATCACTTTCGTGTACTATGACCTGCTGGCGCTATTTTTCATCGGGGAACGTTCTTACTTTATGTTAAAATACACCAGCATCACGCTGGGAACCTTACTTATTACACTGTATTATGCCTGGGCAGTTCACAGCAACTCATCTTCCAGAGAGAGATTCAATTACAGCGCGTTGGAGCTGGGTTTCCTGAACGGATTCAAGTATGTAGCACTTGCGAATCTGTGGTTATACGTACTGTATGAGTCGAATGAATTGTATACCAGAGCTGTCGATGGGACGTTCCTGTTATACATGTTCTACAAGTTATTAATGTTCGCAGCGCTCACCATTGCATTGGCCTATGGACTGAGCAAAGTGAAGTTGCTGCGTGACCACTTTGTGCAGGTGTACACCACCTTCCTGCATGCCGTGGGCTGCTGTATTGCACTGGCCGTAACCTTAACTATGCCAGCGCTTCAGCCGGAAGTTCAACAGCATACAGCGGCAGAGATTGTAGGATTGCTGGTGGTTATTATTTTCAATGTAGGGGTATTCTTTGCAGGAAGGGATCTACTGATTGCAGGCATCCGAGGGCAGTTCAAGAGCATTGAATGGTACCCGGTTATCGCAGGGGTATATCTGCTGGGTGTCATCACCGTATTCCTGACGATTCAGTTCCAGTGGGGCGATGTGGGGCTGATGTTCAGCCTGATCTATCTGCTGCTGGCGATTCTCTATATTGCGTATGGATTCCGTAGAAAATATGTCATGATTCGGCGTCTGGGCCTTGGCCTAACGTTATTCGCTACGGGTAAGATGGTGTTCTATGATGTGGGTATGCTGACCTCGGGCAGCAAAATCTTTGCCTATTTCAGCTTCGGTGTGCTATTGCTGGGGATCTCTTACCTGTATCAGAAGGTATCCAGCCGAATGGAGGAAATACAGTCCAGAGAAACAGCGAAGCCTGACGACGAACCGACTGTGCCGGAGGAAGAAGACTGATTTGGATTTTGAACGACTGTAGTGACCTTTGCGATCATATGGGGAGGAATTCTTGAAATGGGATTCGATCTGAAAATCATGCTATGGCAGTTGTTATGGCTTGCTGGCCCTGTAGCTCTTGTCGTGTATGCGTGGATGAAATTCGGTGCGAGAAAGAAGCGGCGTTGATGTGAGTGCGGATGATGGGAGTGTCCACTGTCCACTTTACTTTGCTTTGGGAAATGAGCCGTTATCTCTGTTGTTATGCAGCTCATAGATGATCTTTTGTGTAATATAGATTCTTTGGATTGAAATGAGGCTCCGGGCTGCTGTTACCAGCAATCTGGGGCCTTATTGATGTGAGTCTATGGCTTAGCCTAATATGACATTCATGAAACGTTTTGCGCGGAGATCACGTTATAATAGAGTAGATTAGGGCTGGATCTTCATTTGTAACCATGAGGTTTCGGAAGCCGATGTGCCTTTCAGTGATTCTCCGCCATCGTCATTCATACGGGAGAGCACGGTTAATGTTATGGACAAGGCGAAGGCGAGCAGCACGTATATGAAAATGTTTTTTTTGTTCATAGGGAGGTACCTCTCTTGTTGAATGAGCTAAAGTAGACATCCGGCCGTTATGAGAAAAAAAGCACAACGTCTGGTATAGTAGAGTTAGCAGGGCCAAACATAAATCGTTCCTGTATATCACTATATGGATGTATAGCGGTGCAAACAATGGAACAAATCTGATGATCTTATCATTATTGTTACAAAATGTTTATAGAGATCGAGTGATCATTGAAGGTGGGAGAATAACATGCGGGAGACGGCAAAAATCGTCATTCGTACGCCAGGACAGGAAAGTGACGGCTCATTCGCTTATGTAAGCCAAGGTCGCTCCATTACCGTGGGACGTTACACAGGCGGCAGTGGGTTGGACTTGTCTGTCTATAATCAGATGATATCGAAGCGGCATTGCCGCATTCATTATGATGCACAACAGCAGCTATGGATTGAGGATCTGGATAGCAAAAATGGAACCGAACTGAACGGGCAGCGCCTCGTTCCGTATGAGAAATATCCGTTTGGCGAGGGAGACAGCCTGACGTTGGTCAACGGCCTGATCCAGCTTCGCACGGAAGGCGATCTTGGAGAGACCAGGGAGTATCGGGTGTCAGATCTGCTGGGTGAAGGCGTACGTTTACAGGATCACCTGCAAACGGTGCAGATTGGAGAAGTGGAAATTCCACTATCCAAGAAGGAATATCAGCTGTTCAAGTTGCTGTACAGTGAGCTGGACCACTTTGTGACAAGGGAACAGATTGTGGCTCAGGTGTGGCCGGAGCGGAGCATGCTGGAGAGTGAAGCGGTAGGGATCGACGAGATTAACTCGCTGATCTATCGGACGAATCGCAAGCTGGGTGTACACTTTACCATTAAGTCTGTATACAAAAAAGGTGTATATATGAAGTCTCATGTACCGGAATGAAGAGTAATAACAAAGGGATGAGTTCATGTTCATCATTTACCTGATTCCATGGCTGATTGCCGTGGTGACATTGATCGGCGTCATATCCATCGTGCTCATCAGTTGGAAGAATGGAATTTCACCGATGCCCACATCCAGCCGTGTCAGGCAGGTGGTCATTCAAGAGGTGAACCGGATTCCCGGGTACGGGGATGTGCTTGAAGCGGGCTCCGGATGGGGCACACTGGGACTGGATGTTGTAAGGCACTGTCCTGGGAAAAGGCTGACTGGGATTGAGAATTCTATCATTCCCTTGTGGTCTTCTCAATTGATCGCCTATCTTAGTGTTCGCTTAAGGCGAGCGAAGGGAAAAGGGTATTCTCTTCATGGCAGGCTGCGTTTCATGCGCGGGGACATCTACACCAGTTCCTATGAACATGCAGACTGTGTCATCTGTTATCTGTTCCCGGGAGCCATGACCCGGCTGCTGGACAAGTTCAGTCGGGAGCTTCCGCCTGGAGCCAAGGTCATTAGCGTCTGTTTTGCCTTGCCGGGAAAAGAACCGCTACGCACCATTACATGCCGCGATACCTTGCGGACCAAGGTGTATGTCTATACCTTTTGAGGAGAAGGAGTGCATCGACTTCACCTTGGCAGAGCGCTCTAATCCTGTTTCCAAAAGAATAACGAAAGAAGGCTCCGAACTCACTGTGAAAGTGAATTCGGAGCCTTTTCTGTTTTAGTCTGAATAGGCCAGTTAACCTTTACCGCTCAGCATCATGTCTTATTTTGCAGAATCCGTAGTAGTGCCTGTGCTCTCAGAGGTTGTACCGGATTGCGTCCGATTTCTACCGCCTGCGAAGCCGCCTTGGCCACGGCCTCCTCCTGGACCACCCATACCTGAATTGGCTGTAGTTACACCAGATTCATTCACCCAAGTTACATTGCTTGTCGATTGGAAGGCAACCACTTGAGTTCCACCACTATACGTACCGTCTGTGTAGAGTCCATCTACCGCTTTACCTGTGGACGTACCACCGGAGTAGATCACGTAGGAACCATCTTTCGCAAGATCCGGAGAGCTGACTACCACCGTTTGATAATCTTTTGCCGGAGCGAACGTCAAAATGTTGTTGCCTTCGCTATCTTGTACATGTACAAGTGTTCCAGCTTTTTGGGTTGCAGGGAATGTCATCACAATGGTATTTTGCGTAGACGCATCAGATGTTCCTTGTACCATGCCAGAGCTTCCGGCAGCCACGAGGTATCCACCACTGATTTCAAATGTGCCATCATAATCCAATGCTCCGTTGCCGCTATCCGTCGGTCCGTTCACAATAACCGTTCCGCCAGTCATGTTAATGGAACCATTGGAATCCAGTCCATCACCACCTGCGTTCACAGTGAGGGAACCACCGTTAATGTGGAACTCGTTATTGCTCGCTGCTGCACCGCCCATACCGCCTGGTCCACGTCCTTGCTGATTAGCAGCTGTACCTTGGGATGCCTGATCGGTAGTCGATGTTGTGCCCGTCGTTTCGGTCACAGAGATGTTGGATGTCGTTGCGGCATCAGTTGCTGTAGTCGTGCTATCTGTACTTGCCGCTGTATTCGCAGTTGTTTCCGTCTCGCCACCTGCAGCATTTACGCCATCATCGGATGCCGTTACATCCACATCCCCATCGTTCAGGGTGATGATTGCCCCCTCGAGTCCTTCGTAGCTCTTCGCAATGGTGATGGTTCCACCGTTAATCGTTAGCTCCTGATCTGCATGAATGCCGTCATCACCAGATTCAATGCTGAATGTTCCATCGTTGACGGTTACGTTATTGTTGCTGTGCAGGGAATCATCCATGGAATCAATGGCATACGTACCGCCATTAACCGTAAGGTCTGTACCTGCTTTGAGCGCTTTGGCACTTGTGGACTCGGTTGCTGTTGTTGCTGTATCCGCATCGGCATTGGAATCCGTCGCTGGTGCTGCACTAGCAGAGCTGGATACTGCTGCGCCGTTCGTATTAGCACCTGCATTCGTACTGCTGCTATTCGGAATCTCCGGCATATCCGCAGGAGGCTCGCCATCCGGTGGTGTACCCATATCGGTTGGTGGTGTGCCGCCACCCCATCCACCGCCACCGCCGCCAAAAGGACCTTCTTCTACTTTGGCTGGTGCGTTGGCGCTGCCGCCGGCAGTCACAATGTTGTATGTGCCGCCATCCGCAACGAGTGCGGTTTCGGCTTGAATACCGTCGTTGCCACTCTGAATATCGAAGGTACCTCCTGCGATAGCAACGTAGCCTTTGGTGGTATCCGTGTCATTGGTCGATTTAATGCCGTCGCCTTCGGCTTGAATGGTAATGGTACCTGCCTGAATGGCAACCATATCTTTACCTTTGATGCCGTCATCGGTTGCTTTGACACTGATGGTACCGCTAATGATTTTCAGGTCATCCTTGCTTGTAATACCTTCGTTATAGTTACCTGTGACGGTTAATTGACCTGCACCGTTGAACGTAAGATCCGCTTTGCTGAAGATCGCAGCATCCGGCTCGTCTGTCGTAGCGTCGGCGTATACATACGTTTTACCATCGGAAACGGTATTCTTGGTTCCTTTTTCGAGTGTAATCACCGCTTTACCGGCTTGCTGAATGTAGATCGCTGCACTGTCGTTATCACGAATGGTTGCTCCGTTTAATACGAGATGCACGGTGCCCTTATCGGCAACGTTGACCACGATCTGGCCGTCAGTAAGCTCACCGCTAAGTACATAAGTGCCTGCCTCGGAGATGGTTACTGAGCCATTCGCTGCTTTGGCACCCGAACCGGTTACCGTTGCCGTTGTTCCGTTCAGCTTAATCGCTGTGGAATCCGCCTCACTCCAGCTAATATTGGTATCGTCAGCATCCAGAGAGACCAGGTCTGCGTATTTTACAGAAGTTTGCTCGCTGACGGATACCGTTTTGGTTGTTCCTGTCGTTGACGTTGCGGCATTGGCCGTTGTGCTTGTGGTTGCTGGTGCACTGCATGCTGCGAGTAGGCTGGTAATCATAGCGATGGACCATAGTTTGCTGCCTGTTATCATGTTCTTCTTCATATTGGATCGTTCCCTTCGAATTAAAAATTAATATTCTGTTGTTGGACTCATGGTTAAGGAGATATCCAGGTTGCCGTTCCGTGTACGGATGGCGTCGAGGAATTCCTTTTGGCTAACACTTTCGTGAATGGTTACACTGTAGACCAGCTCATACAGACTGCCGAGTTCGGTCGTTCTGATTTTTTTCAGATCAAAAGGTACGTTGAATGTATGGAACACTTCATTAAGTGCTTCTTCATAGCTCAAGTTTTCGGGAATGGTGACTTTCAGCGTTTTCAGCTGACTTTTCTTGCCGCCGAAGTTGAAGCGACTCAGGACAAACATCAGAACACACAGGATAATGGTGAACAGCACCGCGTATCCAAAAGCGCCTACACCGCAGGCAAGACCGGAAGCCATCGTGAACAATACATAAGCAATGTCTTTTGGATCACCAGGCGCACTGCGGAAACGAATGATGGAGAAGGCACCCGCCAAGCTGAAAGCTCGTGCGATGTTGCTGCCGATGAGCAGGATGATGATGGCGACAATGACGGGCAGGACAACCATCGTTAAGGTAAAGCTCTGGGAGTATGTGCTTTGGTTGGTCTTCATGTAGGTGAGGCTGATGACGAGCCCCAGAAGGATGGCAAGACCAATGGTAATGACTGCGTTGTTAAACGTCAGGTTGGTATCGGTTAGGGCTGAGCTGAAAAGGGAATCAAGCATATAGGACACGCTCTCTTTCTATGATCGTTTTATCTTGTTCTATGGATGGGTTGAAATCGGTACCTGGCACAAGAATGCGTTCTGTCTGATAATTCAGGTTCGTTGTTCGCGCCAGATGTCTGTACTCGTTGCCGTATTTGGAGAATCCGGTACGGTACAGTCCATGCTCGGAAAGTAGTTGTGACAGCCACATCGGAACGGTTTTCTCGGCCTTCACTTCCATCAGCCACCGACCGTCCTTCACCAGCGGTTCACCGTAATCTCCCTGTTCCAGCTTCAGATCGTATCTGCGGCTGCGAATGTTGGTATCAAAGGTAATGCGGAGATCGCGGCTGTTCTTGTCGAACAACGCTTTGCGTTCATACGCCAGATACACTTTCGGTTCCAGATCGTATACCCGAAGGAAATATTTGATCTCTTCGACAACCTGCTTATTCATGTAATCCGCCAGCTCTGGCGCCTGTCCCGAGCGAACGAATTCGTAGGCTTCATCCAACTTCAAGGCTGTTCTGCGCTTGTTCACCAGGCCGAAGACTTTCTTTTTGATCTCCAGATACACTTTGGCATTTTCTTCAGGTATTCCATAAGCCCGCAGTCTCAGCTTCTCCTTGTATTTCGGTTTGGAGAGACTGGCGCGGATCAGCGAATCTTGTGGAGTGTCAAAGTACAGGTTACTGATGGAGTAATACTCATGTTTCTTGTTGTAGGCATCCAGCTCCATGTATTTCAGCAGGTCATTGTAGAAATGTGCGTACTGCTCATCCGTCAGAAGATACTTGCTCTCATATCGGTTGAATACTTCAATCGCCATGTGGGACTCATTCCTTTCGTTTGCGAGTTGTATGTTTTGTTGCATCGTGTATTTCTTCCATGTCTGTATCTTAGAGCGCCAACCTTGAATGAATCTTAAATGGTTTTACATTGCGTTAACATTTTTTTACCTTCCTATAATAGTGCGCATGCACAAAATGAATTAAGATTGATTCAAGGTTTGATTGATAGAATAGGTGATATCATAAAGGGTTAATGAAGATGAATAATTCAAGCAGAGGAATGAATAGATCATGAGAATATTAATTGCGGAAGATGAGGTTCATTTGGCAGAGGCTGTGTCGCAGATTTTGAAAAAAAACAACTACTCCGTGGATATGGTCCACGACGGCAGATCAGGACTGGATTATGCGCAGAGCGGTATATACGACCTATTACTGCTCGACATCATGATGCCGGAGATGGACGGGATCACCGTCCTGAAGAAACTTCGCAGTGAAGGGAATCATACGCCTGTCATTCTGCTCACTGCCAAAGGTGAACTGTCGGACAAGGTCACAGGTCTCGATTATGGTGCCGATGATTATATCGCCAAGCCTTTCGCCACAGAGGAATTGCTGGCCCGGATTCGTGCAGCCTTACGACGGAAGGGCGAAGTGGTTCCCGAGGATGGACTGAAGTTTGGCGACATTGAGCTGAATACAACCCAATTGAAGCTGAGCGTTCAGGGGAAGGAGATCAAGCTGAACTTGAAGGAGAATGAACTGCTGGAGCTGTTGATTGCCCGCAAACAGGCGATTACCTCCAAAGAGCAGATTATTGAGAAGTTATGGGGATTCGACTCGGAAGTGGAGTATAACAATGTGGAGGTCTATATATCTTTTTTACGTAAAAAATTAACCTTCCTGAACTCTGCTGTCCGCATTAACACGATTCGGGGTGTGGGGTATGTACTTGAGGTGACGTCCTGATGTTCAAGAAACTCCGAAATCGATTCCTGATCGTGAATCTGGTGTCCATATCTATTATGATGCTGGTGGCATTTGCGACGATCTATACGATTACTTATCAGAATGTGCAACGTGAGACGAATATGGAGTTGTACAAAGTGTCGGATTTCTACCATAGTCCTTATAATTCATCCAAGATGCCGCGTTCAGAATCACTACCTTCCGATGCTATGGGTGGAGATAATGGAGGACCGGGAGGTGATCCCAACTCACCTCCCGCACGTTCCGTTTCGTTCATGATTAAGACGGATGATCAGTGGAAGATTACGGATACGCATTCCCGATTTGATATGGAAGAAACCTTCTACACCGAGGCGCTGCAAAAGGTTGACCAAGATAAAGTTGGTGATTCGGAACGACAGACGGGACAATTTGCACTGGATGGAACGGACTGGGCCTATGTGATTGATCCGAGCGTTGATGGACATATGATTGTGTTTATTGATGTGACGGCACAACAAGGCATTCTGACGAATCTGATCTATACATTTGCTGTGGTTGGACTGGTTATGCTGATTGTGATCTACTTCTTGAGCCGTTATTTTGCAAATCGTTCCATTGCACCGGTCAGAGAAGCGTTTGAGAAGCAAAAACAATTCATCGGTGATGCTTCACATGAGCTGAAGACGCCGCTGGCGATCATCAATACCAATGCCGACGTGCTGCTGGCGAATCAAGAGGATACCATAGCCAACCAGGCGAAGTGGCTTCACTATATCAAGTCGGAGACCGAGCGCATGACCGGACTTACGAATGATCTGTTGTATCTGACCCAGATGGACGACTCACGCTCATCGATGATTCATGCAAAGTTCAATATGAGCGATGCGGTGGAGAGTATAATTTTGCCGATGGAAGCCGTAATATTTGAGAAAAACATTTCCCTCGATTACAACATTGAGCCGAATCTTATGGTTCATGGGAACAGTGAACAGATTAAACAGGTCATTCTGATCCTGCTCGATAATGCTGTGAAGTATTCCGGTCCCAAAGGGTCCGTGAACGTCACTCTCCAGAAACAGAATAATGATGTCATGCTGGCCGTGTCCAACACAGGGGAAGGCATTGCACCGGAACATCTGGACCGGATCTTCGATCGATTCTATCGCACCGATTCGTCAAGAGCACGCAAACATGGTGGGCATGGTCTGGGTCTGGCGATTGCCCGCTCCATTGTGGATCAGCACAAAGGAGAGGTGTATGCTCAAAGCGTGGTCGGAGAAGGCGCTACATTTTACGTGCGGTTGTCGTAAGGGTTTGAGAGATGCGCTCCTTCACTCTGGCCCTATAATCGTTCGTCAGGCATAAGTTCTGCCGGTAATGGGTTAACCTATGCTACAATGGCAACAGTATGTATGACTCAAGATGACTCAAGGAGATGAACTAAACGTGGCAGAAGCAAATTCAATTAACGAACAAGAAATGATGCAATATATTGCAGATAAAACGAAGGCAAGCCAGGCAAATATCGCTCTTGTGCTGAAGCATGAGCAAGCGTACATTAACAAGGCGCATGAGAATGCCAAAGGTAACGATGTGGATATTGACGGCGATGATCTGGCTGACTACATTCTTAGTCGTAAAGATGTGAAGCTGGATGAGTTGACGGTGGAAAGCATTTTGGATGCTGAAATGGACTATCTGATGGATAAGGGTCACGCAGGGTATGTCGATTAAGTTCGGTATAGAACATTTAGCGAACCTGACAGGCACTATTCAGGCGAATATCGCTTGTATGGGAATTTAACGAATCTGAGATTCATTAGTTCGGGAAAGTGTTGTACTGAAAAAAGACCTCAACTCCACGTTACTGTGGTGTTGAGGCTTTTTTTGGATTGTAGCGAAAGGTATCCATTCCTACGGGTTGCCTGTCGGTGTAGCTCCTACTAAGGATGGAAATGGAGTTCTATCGACCCAATCTATCGAGCAATCCTACCGTTTGCAGCTTCTTATTGACCCATCATGCCGCCATCTACGGTGTAGAGGGAAGCTGTTACATAGGATGCTTCTTCGGACAATAGGAAGTTCATCACCGCAGCGACTTCTTCCGGTTCGCCATAACGGCCCATTGGAATGCTGGACACGGTTGCCGTTTGATAATCTTCCACGTTACCGGAATTAGCTTCGATCTGGCGCATCATACGTGTGTTGATTGTGCCTGGCAATACAGCGTTAACCCGGATATTATAAGGTGCAAGTTCATTCGCAGCGGTACGCGTGAGACCGACTACGGCATGTTTGGACATAATATACGGAGACACAGCAGGTGCACCCATCAGACCCGCGAGGGAAGAGGTATTGAGAATCGCACCGGATTTTTGTTTTTTCATGACCGGAATGACGTTCTGCAGACCCAGGAATACCCCGCGAATGTTAACGTTATAGACCGTATCCAGTGCTTCAACACTCAGGTCTTCGATCAGCCCTGTTGGGCCTTCAATCCCGGCATTGTTAGCAAAATAATCGATTCGGCCAAATGCATCCAGTGCTTTTTGCACATAGTTTTTCACGTCTGCTTCTTGGGATACATTCGCTTTTACGGCGATTACATGCTCTTTGTCGAGGTTCAGATCGGTAATCGTCTGTTGAATGGCTTCTTCATTCAGGTCCACCAGAACCAGGTTGATTTTGCGCTCAGCGAGGCGGCGTGCCAATTCTTTACCAATGCCTCCGGCTGCTCCTGTAATAACGGCTGTATGTGTGTAAGATGTACTCATGAGTTAATCCGCTCCTTATTCATTATTGGCAGGTATTTCTCAAAAAAAGTTTCAACCTGTCGTCTATCTTTCCTGTCTCAATGTTAAGATATACATAGCAGTATGACAATAATCATTGACAGCGCATATGTCAGCTATCGGACAGAGATGTAAGCGGTGTTCATTTATATTACAATAATGAACAAAGGAGGCGAGAATGTTGATCATTGAACATCCTCAGGACCGGAGAGCACGAAGAACACAGGATGCCATCATCGCTGCGGCAGTTTCTTTGATATTAGAGAAAGGAGCGGATGCTTTAACCATTCGAGATATTACGGAGCGGGCGGATTACAACCGAGGAACCTTCTATTTACATTTTCCCGGCAAACCGGAGTTGTTGCAGTTCATTCTGGATGATTTCATGCAGGGAGTGGGGCGAGCTTATGCAGAACCATACGCACAGCTCAAAGAAGTGGACATGACGGCATTGCTGCCATCCACGATGCCTGTATTCGAATATATTGAAGCCCATCAGGATATCTTTCGTGCATTAATAACGATGCATTCGGATATGGGTTCCAGGCTGTGCAATATGTTTAGAACGTATCTAACCGAAGATTTTGTATTGGTGACCGAGGATAGTGAGTGGACGATTAATTACGACATCATGTTAAGTTATCTGGTATCTGCTACGGTAGGCGTGATCATGCATTGGGCAGAGATTGGATTCAAATATTCTGCGCATTATATGGGAGAGCAGCTTACGGCACTGATTAACATCAAACCGACCCGTCTGCTGATTGAACCAGGGCAGAAGGGTCGGTCTATTCATGAGCGTATGCTGTTGGATTAAGTCAGATTATCCGGTCATGGAGGCGTTCGCGGCCTGTTGCATCTGAAGCAGCTGTTCGCGGATCAGGACCGATTCTCCGACCATAATTAATGCGGGATTATTCACTTGATGTGACAGGGCGAGGGAATGGAGTTCGGCAAGTGTGCCGGTAATAATGCGTTCCTCCGAAGTGGTTCCCCGTTCGATTAAAGCCGCAGGGGTGTGTCCACTTTTGCCATGGTGAAGCAATTCATGTTGGATCTGGGGCAGTTGGCTAATACCCATGTAGATGACCAGTGTATCCACACTATGAGCGAGCAGGTCCCAGCGAACCGAAGATACACTTCCATCACTGCCGGTTCCCGTGACACATGCGAAGGATGAAGCAACCCCGCGATGGGTTAACGGAATAAGGGATGAAGCGGATGTACCTACAGCCGAAGTGATGCCAGGAATGACCTCAAATGCAATCCCTGCTTCCGCCAGCACAAGCGCTTCTTCACCACCACGACCAAAGATAAACGGATCGCCACCCTTGAGTCGTACGACTTGTTTGCCTTCTGCTGCATGCGCAGCAAGCATCCGTCCAATCATCTCCTGACTCATGGAGTGAAGGCCTGGAGCCTTGCCGCAGTAGATGCGGAGTGCTCCTTCACGAGCCTCAGCGAGCAATTGGTCATTCACAAGCCGATCATACATAATGACATCTGCGGACTGAATACGTTTCAGGGCTTTTACCGTAATCAGATCCGGATCTCCAGGACCAGCGCCAATAATACTAACCAGGCCCCGACTCATGATCGTGTCCCCAGTTTCGGTCCAGCATCGGAACTTGCCAATCCTGAACGACCACCTTGAATGGTCGCCAGTTTGGTCGATAGCTTCACCGGATTTCCCCAGTGGTGGGCGGCATACAGACCGAGTCCAGTAAATACGGCTCCGCCTATGAGATTGCCCACCAACACCGGAATTTGATTCCACAACCACCAGTCAGCGATACTGACCTGTGCGCCGAGCATCATGCCTGCTGGAATGACGAACATATTTACCACAGCGTGCTCAAATCCCTGAGCGAAAAATATCGTAATGGGCAGCCACATCGCTACGATTTTGCCCAGTGTGGAAGTGGACGTCATCGCCATGACAGCCCCGAGTGTGACCATCCAGTTACATAGAATGGCCTTGATGATGACCAGAACAATGCCTGCTCCACCCAAATGCTGATACCCCAGTGTCTTGGCTTCACTGGTCTGGATCAGCGTCTGAATCAAAGGATTGCTCATATCCGTACCCATCTTCGTAATGGTCAGGCCGTATAAGAGAGCATAGAATGCACATCCGATCAGATGACCGGTGATCACCCAGAAATAATTTCGGAGCATATCCATCCACGTAATTCTACGTTTCAACACTGCGAGTGGAAGCATCGCAAAGTTTCCTGTCACCAATTCAAGACCCAGCAGAATAATAATGACGAATCCAGCCGGGAATATCAGTGCACCTGCCAAACCAACGGAAGTTTGAGATACAGCGGTATATGCCAGTGTGGTTGCAAAGGCAAGGATAGCCCCCGCCAGAAAACCGCGGATCAGCATCTGTACCCGGTTCATTCTGGCCTTGCTTTCACCAGCTTCGACCATCGATTGCAGCACTTCTGCAGGTTTAACAAAATCCATAGCGCACGCCTCCTTGATGTCAGGGTATCTCTAGCATTTAGCCCGCAATCGTGATGTAAATTTCTCCGCTGTTGCCATCCACTTCTGTTTTGTAGGTATTCAAGCAGCCTTCATCCGGCTCATGTACCTTACCGTTACGTAGATCAATTTTCCAATCATGCAAAGGACAATGAACGGTTGTCCCGCATACCATGCCTTCCGACAGCTTGCCGCCCTTGTGAGGGCAGCGATTCTCGACGGCGTGCAGACTTCCGTCACTCAGCTTGAAGACTGCAATTTCGGTATCCTGTATCAGGAATGTCCGTGCTCCCTTTTCATCAATATCCGCAAGGTGTCCAATCCGGAATTTGTTCATTGCTGTTCCTCCTCTTCTAGTGAGTTACCGGCTCGGCACCGGACAGTGGGGTGAAGTTTTTACGCAATTTCTCGTCTTCAATGATTTCTTTCCAAGGATCAACCGTGTGACCCAGTGTAACTTCCAGACGTTCAACCAGAGCGAGACGTACATCCCGATCCGCCAATGCTTCCTTCACATGATCCAGACCTACCCGTTCAATCCATGCCGCTGTTCTCTCATTCCATTTTGCGTTCTCTCTATAGTATTGCAGGTAAGAGTAAGTCCACTCTTCCACTTCGGCATCGGTCTTCACCGTACACAGCAACTCGGCTGCACGAACCTTGACTCCGGCGTTACCGCCAACATGAATCTCCCAAGCGCCATCAATTGCGACAACACCCAGATCCTTGATGGTTGCTTCAGCACAGTTCCGCGGACAACCAGAGACAGCGAGTTTCACTTTGGCTGGAGCCACCATCTTGTCGAGTTTTTTCTCCAGACGAATACCCATCTCAATGGAATCCTGTGTGCCGAATCGGCAGAACGTATTACCTACACAAGTCTTCACCGTACGCAGCGCCTTGCCATAACCGAAACCGGAAGGCATATCGAGCTCTTCCCAGATCTTCGGCAGGTTCTCCTTCTGAACACCAAGCAGATCGAGTCGTTGTCCACCCGTGAATTTCACCAAAGGCACATCGTATTTCTCTGCAACAGTCGCAATCTTGATCAATTCCGCCGGGGAAGTGACACCACCATAGATCCGTGGAATAACGGAGTAGGTACCGTCCTTCTGGATGTTGGCATGATAACGTTCATTGGTGAATTTGGATACACGCTCGTCTGTGTATTCAGCCGGCCAGATCATACCGAGATAATAATTGAGGGAAGGACGACACTTGGAGCAGCCTTCCGGTTCATTCCAACCGAGAACATTCATGACTTCCTTAACGCTTTTGAGTCCCATCTCCTTGATCTGAGCAACAATCTCATCCCGATCATAGGATGTGCAGCCACAGATGCCTTCTTTGGTCTGTTCGCCTACATTATCACCTGCGTAATACGTGAGCAGATTTTCGATAATAGGTTTGCATCCGCCGCAAGAAGCGGAAGCTTTGGTACAGGACTTGATTGCACCGAGCGTATTACAGCCTTTATTCAGAACAGCATCCCCGATGGAAGCCTTGGTAACACCGTTACAACCACAGACGATCTCGTCATCCGGCATACTGGCCATTCGTTCTGCGACAGATGGGCCAGATCCGGAGCCACCGGAAGGTACGCCGAGCAAAATTTCTTTCTCGCGACCACTGATGTTCTCGCCACTCTTAATGAGGGAGAAGAGGGATGCGCCGTCTGTGGTATCTCCGAACAATACAGCCCCGATCAACTTTCCGTCTTTGATTACCATCTTTTTGTACACACCATCGACGTCATCCTGAATACGAATGCTGCGAGTGTCCGCAGCGTCTTTGAATTGTCCGGCAGAGAATACGTCAACACCGGATACTTTCAGCTTGGTAGAAGTGACTGAACCTTCGTATCCTTCGGTTGCCGCGCCAGCCAGACGTTTCGCGAGCACCATACCTTGTTCATATAATGGAGCAACCAGTCCGTAAGCAATGCCACGGTGTTCTGCACATTCGCCGACGGCAGAGATGCCAGGAATGCTGGTATGCATATAATCATCTACAATGACTCCGCGATTCACATCGAGGCCGGTATTGCGAGCCAGTTCAATCTGAGGGCGAATCCCGACTGCCATGACAACCAGATCCGCTTCAAGCACCGTTTGATCAGTGAAACGTAGGGCTTTTACTCGATGTTTCCCTGTGATCTCTTCGGTATGTTTGTTCAAAAGGAACTTCATGCCCTGCTCTTCAAGCTCCCGCTGAAGCATTAGGCCTGCCGGCAAATCCAGATTCCGGTCCATCAGATGGCCGTTAATATGGATGACAGTGACGTCCATGCCCAGATTAAGCAGTCCCCGTGCTGCTTCCAGTCCAAGCAATCCGCCTCCAATGACGGCAGCTTTACGATACTTTTGTGATGCTTCCATCATCGTTTCACAGTCTTTAATATCACGGAATCCGATAACGCCTTCCTTATTAGCGCCGGGAAGTGGCAGGATGAACGCCTGTGAACCCGTTGCCATAATCAGCTCATCGTAGGTTGTGCGTACACCATTCTGAGATACAACTTCCTTGCGCTCGGCATCGATCTGAACGACTGGGTCACCCGGGTATACCCGAATGCCGTTATCTTCATACCAGGTCCACTCGTTGATTACGATATCTTCGATCGTTGTTCCGCCAGCCAATACAGAGGATAGCATGATACGGTTGTAGTTGGGATGCGGCTCTGCGCCGAAGACTGTAATTTCATAAGCATGCGGAGCAAGCTTAAGGATATGTTCAATTGTGCGGATTCCCGCCATGCCATTACCGACCAGCACCAGTTTTTTCGTTGTACTCATTATGATTAGCCCCCTTAGGTCCATTCTGCAAACTGCCTCAAAACCTTGTCTCTAAAATCGAAAAAGCCTGTTATGCCTCGGAGGACTGCGCATATACATACGCATCCCTTGCTCCGAGATTGCAAAACAGGCTTCATTGCCGTTTCAACCAGCTACGCCGTTGTAACTGTGATCGATTCAAATATGGAGTTGTTATGGCTTAACTATAAAAGATCGATCTAACCATGTCAAGATAGTTAACATAAAAAAGTATTTGAAATTTAAAGTTAATTATGTTTACATGAGTTTATTGGAATATCAAATGGGACGACGACGTTTTATGGACATACCTCCATAAGATTGAAGGATTTAGATGAAATTAGCATACCGGATACGAATTAAACTGTAGAAAAGGTGCCATGGGCACTGTTTAACCCTTTTTTATTGCAGGATGGCGAGGCATGAAATGCTTATCAACATGTTGAATTCAGAATGTATAATCATGACTATTTGGTTTTTGTCAGGTAACATGACACATTTATTGCTTTTATGTATTAACGCCTTAAATGTTAGGGACTCTGACTATACGTAATAGGGAGGGATTGATCCATCATGCGATCTTTATTGGTCATCCGTGTACAACCAACGATAGCTGCCTCATCCGGTGCAATCCCTCTGACACCGGAGAAGCTGCTGGGAGCAAACGGGTACCATGTACAGGTGGCAGGCAGCGAATCGGAAGTGCTGAAGCTGGCTCGTGAGGCGGAAGCATCCATTTTGCACCTATCCCTGACTGATGTGGAATACTGGGGGAATTGCCTGGGAAAGGGGAAGTCGGATACCCCGTTGCTCTGGTGGTGCGCGCCAGACACGGCCTCCTCTTCCGCAGAATCGTGCGAGGTCGAAACCTCACTTGATGGAATACTTACACCATCGATGACCGGACCGGAGATCCACTGGACCCTTCACTTTGCAGCCCGCCGCTACATGGAACGCAAGCAGTGGGAGCAGGAACGGAAGCAGCTGCAATCCAGACTTGAAGATCGGAAGTGGATTGATATGGCGAAGGCTATCCTTAGTGATCTGAAGCAGATCTCCGAGGCCGAAGCCTATGACCTGTTACGCAAGAAAGCGATGGATGAACGCAAACGGATGGTCGATGTGGCTACAGCGATTGTGAAGGCACATCAACTGCTCCAGTCTTAATCGGAAGGAGGATTCTCCATGGATATGTCTCAGATACTCCGAGAGGTCGGACGTGGGAAACGAGGCTCGCGTGATCTGAATTATACAGAGGCACTGACCGTAGCAGAGAAAATCCTGAAACAGGAGGTTTCCCCTGCCCAGACGGCTGCATTTCTTATGGCTGAACGTATGAAAATGGAAAACGTCGAGGAACTGGAAGCCTTTGTTCATGCTTGTCGTAACAGTGCGGAACGTTTCTCCGTATTTCAGGACGGATTGGACTGTGCCGGTCCTTATGACGGACGGACAAAGTCATTCATGGCTACGTTTCCGGTTGCATTTGTACTCGCAGCGGCGGGGTTGCCGGTGACTTTACACGGGAGTGATCCTTTACCACCCAAATGGGGCGTTACGTTGTCGGTATTGTTGAAGGAAGCAGGAATAGATACAGGTAAGATGGATCGTGAAGATGCCCGGAGTGCTGCAATGCGTTCGGGTGTCATGTACGTGTCTTCCGAGGATTGGTGCGCGCCTCTTCGTAAGCTTCGTCCGTTACGGGAAGAGTTGGGCTTCCGCACGGTGTTTAATACGGCAGAGAAACTGATAGATTATAACCGTTCACCATACCTGGTGTTTGGTGTGTTTCATAATACCTTTCTGGATCGGATTGCGAAGCTGCTTACCCGCTTTGCCTACCGCCGTGCTTATGTGATACAGGGAATGGAAGGTTCTGAGGATCTGTACATCGATCGGCCAACCCGCGTATACGCAGTAGAAGACGGAGATATGAAGCTGGAACTGATTGACCCCGCAGCTTATGAACTGGATATGCCTGTGCCGGAACTGGTATGGACGGCTGCCAAACAGCTCGAAGTGGCAGAAAGTGTTTTAAGCGGAGAGGGTCATATTGCTTTTGTGAATCAGGTATTGTTAAATGGAGGCTTCCGCTTGTACACGGCCGGACGTGTCAATTCCATTGAAGAGGGCATATACACTTGTCAGGGGTTGCTGGAGAGTGGAGCAGCATATCGCCTCTACCAGCAGTGGTGTGTCTCCATGGGTGGCGAACTGCCGGATAGCAGACCAATGTCCATCTATCCGGCATCGTCCAGATAATGTATTGCTTGTGTTCAACCGTGTTCTTATTCCCAAGGATAAGTAACGGTCAGGAAGTCAGCGAATTTCTTGCTCTCTTCCCGCCGTTGTTTCCGCATGGCCGCCCGATCCGGAGCGGTCTCGTATAATTTCTTCTCTTCTTCCGTCTCCGGGATAATGCGAGGTACGATCAGTTTGCGATTATTTTCGTCCAGGGCCACAAAGGTCAGAAAAGCTGTCGCTGCAATTTTCTTCTCTCCGGTCTTCAGATCCTCACGAATCACCTTCACAAAAATCTCCATGGAACTTCGTCCTGTCCAGGACGCGAACGATTCCAGCGTAACGGAATCTGTCGGGTTAATCGGGTACAGGAAGTCGACAGAGTCGGTTGAAGCCGTTACGGTATTGACCCGGCACAGTTTGGAAGCAGCGATGGATGCGATATCATCGATGTAGGACATCAGCTTGCCGCCGAACAGTGTGTTATGATTGTTGACATCGGTTGGAAACACTCGTGCCGTCTTAAAACAACGCGTTTCGCGTACATACTTTTTCTCCACCTGATCCATCTCCGTAGGTTTCGGTATCTCTCTCATGCTTTTTCCTCCTTACAGTATGGCTGCTGTGGCATTTCTTGTGTTGCAGGGTCTATTTATGATCTATTATCCCTAGTATAGGTGTCGGTCAGATACATATTCAAATGAAGTCAGACTGCAAAAAAACCGCCAGGCGCGGACCGGCGCGCTGGCGGTTTACTGCTGTATATTAAGCCTTGGGTTTGAAGATGCCGGACGGTTTGCCAATCGGCAAGAACGTATAGCCAAAGTGAGCATTCAGTACCGAAGCACCTGTACCGTACAGGGACACAATTCCGATCGCCAGTTCAGCGTATGCTGCAATGGTGTGGAAAATGTGAGGAGCTACGCCGAAAGCATCAAAGGTCAAACCAAGGAACAGGAAGTCAATCAGAATGAAGATGATAAGCAATACTTTATTCGCTTCAATAGCACCGATCGTCATGAACAGGGTAAATACCAGGTATCCGGCAAAAGCAAATCCGAGCTGCTTGCCATCGGCTTGTTCAGCAAGCGTGGAGCCGAATACACCCATTTTGATCATCCAGTTGGCAGCCATGGCGAACCAGAAGAATGCGTACGCGCCGAAAGCCGTTGTACCAAAGGTGTTGTTGCGTTTGGAATCTTGAATGCAAGCGAATAACTGGGCAAAAGCACCCAGGAAGATCGCCCAAGGAATAGCGTAGCTAAGTCCTTCTGTAATGCCAAGCTTCTGGGAAGAAGCGACCAGGGTTACAATAGCCAACCCAAATAATCCCATTGCGCTGGGATCGGCATTAACAATTTTGACTTTAGTCTGTGAATCAGTCTGCATGGTGATGATAAGCCTCCAATAATATCAAATCAGGATCATGGCCGTCGTTGGCCGTCCTCTAAATTACATCCTTTGTATCCGCCGGGTCCGGACACACACATCGCCCTATTGTACCTGAATGGCACCGTTATGGAAAGGGATTTTATTACCTTTTGCACCAATAGACGAATCATTGTAAGACTTATGTCAGGATTAGGCAACCAATTTTACATTTAAATATACACAATAACGACACATTCGATTCTGGAAGGCGGCAGTGAGGTCAATCCATAGAATCCAGCTCTTCGTTAACGGGTAAAAGGGCGTTGCATCAGTCTTTCGCGGATACACTCTTGTATGATAGAATAGTATTTATCAAAATTTGGAGAAGAATACAAAACATCCTTGTCCCCTATGCCATATGTTAATCCAACTATAGATTGACAGGAAAAACTAAAATGGTTCACAGAATAAGGAGGTATCAGGGGTCATGGTTATGAGTTTGGATTTGAAAAATAAAATAGAGAAGGCCAGACATAACCTTCATATGCTGGTGGAGCATAACAAGGGTGGTCTTGGGCATCCCGATGTAATTCGGCAGTCTAAGGCATTGGACGAATTGATCAATGAGTACAACCGAATTAGCCGAAAACATCCACGGGGCTGAACCTGAAGGATTTTGATTTTATATACAGAAACGAATCACATAGATGAGTAACGCCTGATCGTATAATCGGGCATGGATATAGCCGGAATGGACAGCCTCAGTTAATGAGGTGTACCTACCGGCGTAGTATTCATGTCCGTTTGTTTTTTGCATCGTATTCATCATCAATCTGCTTAATGCAGCAACCGTTTGGCTTCCAAATATAATACCTGTACGAACTTTTTCGTATTAATGCGGGTCTGGGACAGGGAAGGCTCCACATTGTTTTGCAACTCCAGCATTTTCTTGCGGATTTCGGTAAAATCGAAAAATTTGGATGCATAGTTCTCGAACTTGGGATGTGTATAATCCGTTAATCCCAGGGAGACCACGTGGCTCAGGGTCTGGAAGATGGCTCTGCGGACACGTTGTTCTGACGCCTTGATCTCCTTGTTCACCTCAGCGAGTGGGGCATCGTATCCCAGCTTGCGAATGGCTACATTCTGGAAGATGTCTTTGAGGGAAGGGAACGTATAGGGCGACAATTTATGTTCCTCTGTCTCCACCTGCTCCAGATATTCCAGCATGTCCAGCAGATCCCTGCTGCCAGCTTCTCCAATCATGCCCATCTCGGACAGCAAGAAATGTCCCGTTGTAGTAATTGTTTTATCTGGAACCGGAGTGGCAGTGCGCTCGGTAGAATGAAATCCGGACAATCCCTGCAATGTACGCTGAATATCTGCGATGGATTGCTGCATACGCAACCTCTCGCCCACCAGCCGCAGAACGGATAGAATCTCCAGCCGGTTAATCGGCTTCGTAATATAATATTCAATCCCTAGTGAATAGGCTTCTCCGATCATGTTTTTCGACTCGATCTGGGAGATCATGACGATCTTGCCCTCGAACCTTCCTTCAAGGGCACGCACGGTCTGAATCCCGTCCCGTTGTGGCATCAGCAGATCAATCAGCAGTACATCGACCTTATGCAACTCCAATATCTCCGCGTGAATCTGTGCTCCGTCCTCAGCTTCTCCGGCAATATCGCCAAGTCCTTCATCCTCAATAATATCCATCAGCATGGAACGAACGCCAGGATCATCATCCACAATAAAATAACGCATATCCGTCATCTCCTTTCTCTGCGAATGGTGTGATCGATAAATCTATGGTAAAGACGGTTAACTCCGTCGCGAACTCTCGTTCCAGTGTAATCGTTCCTTTCCTTCTTGCATAGAACCTGATATGTCAGGTTAAGTGACAAAGATTAGGCGAGCAACGCCCATTTTTAAAATAAATGTAGAGATTGCATGTAGGTATTTGTCGATTTTCGTAGATGTACTTGTAGTATAAGTAACATCCCAAAGTCTGGGTCAAGAGTTGTGCAGAATGGTACAAACTTTTCATGTGACCCATCTCTGTACGTGAAATACACCTATAAAGGGGCATACCGATGGAGCAAACAATACAAGATATTGTCGTCATTTTCAATGATTTTCTATGGTCCAAAGTCTTAATTATACTTTTGGTAGTATGTGGTATATACTTCACCACCAAAACCCGATTCATGCAATTCCGCATGATTGGAGATATGATAAAGGTGCTTCGAGAACCGAAAAGCAAGGAATCAGGCAAAATTTCACCATTTCAGGCGTTCTGTATCAGTATGGCGGCCCGCGTAGGTACAGGGAATATTACCGGTATTGCACTGGCCATCGCTTTGGGAGGACCTGGTGCAATATTCTGGATGTGGATCATTGCAATTATCGGATCAGCCTCCAGTTTTGTGGAGAGCACGCTGGCTCAGATCTATAAAGTGAAGGATAAGGGCGGATTCCGTGGGGGTCCTGCGTATTATATGGAACGTGGGTTGGGCAAACGCTGGATGGGGATTCTATTTGCCATTCTCATTACGCTCTCATTCGGTTTGGTCTTTAATGCGGTGCAGTCCAATACAATTACTGTCGCATTCGAAAACTCATTCGGTACGGATCGGTTAACGGTGGGTATCATTATGGCTGTAATATTTGCAGGAATTATTATGGGCGGTGTCAAACGGATTGCAAAAGCATCGGAGTACATTGTCGTTGTACTTGCCGTATTATACATTGGGGTAGCGGCTTTTGTGGTGCTGGCGAACATTACCCAGCTTCCAGCCATGATCGCGTTGATCGTCAAAAGTGCCTTTGGCATTGAACAGGTCGCTGGAGGAACGTTGGGTGCTGCGTTGATGAACGGTGTAAAACGCGGATTGTTCTCCAATGAGGCGGGCATGGGTAGTGCCCCGAATGCCGCTGCAACAGCGGATGCAACACATCCGGTGAAGCAGGGACTTATTCAGGCTTTTGGCGTGCTGATAGATACGCTTGTTATATGTACAAGCACAGCCATGATTATTTTGCTATCCGGGGTGTACAAAGGTTCCAATCTGGGTGGCATTGAATTGACTCAGGCTGCATTAAGTGTACACATTGGCTCATGGGCATCAGGATTCCTGGCGGTCATGGTGTTCCTGTTTGCCTTCAGTACGCTAATCGGAAACTATTACTACGGTGAAACCAACATTGAATTTATCAAGTCCAACAAGGTTTGGCTGTGGGTATACCGTATTTGCGTTATCGCAATGGTGATTTTCGGTGCGGTTGCCAAGGTGCAGCTGGTATGGGATTTGGCAGACTTGTTCATGGGGCTCATGGTTGTGGTGAACCTGATTGCTATTCTGATGCTGTCCAAGGTGACTTTTGAAGCACTGAAGGATTACAAGAAACAGAAAGCTGAAGGGCGTGACCCGATCTTTACACGGGACCGCATTCATATTCCGGGTGAGGTGGAGTGCTGGGAATCCGAAGCAGAAGTTATTGGGGATAAATCAGTCCATGTGCTGAAATAAGATGGAGCTGAATGGGGTTAATTCATACAAATAGACATAATAAACAGGACTTGGATTATCCATCATTGGGCAACCCGAGTCCTGTTTGTTACATACATAGTAGATTGTTCCTCGGACTAGCCGAAGTTCATCTAACAGATACATTATGATTGTTTGTTAATGGAGTAGCTAATCAGTTGTTCAGACAGAATCTTCATTCGCTCGCCTGTGTCATTGAGCTTCTCGATGACATCTGTGAAGGAGGATACAAGCGTCGCTTGTTCCTGTGAAGAGGCAGCGATCTGGGACACTTCAACTTCCATCTGTTTGATCACCTGTTGTACATCTCTCAGACTGGTATCGATATCACTTGTGGCTTGTTTGGCATCCACAGAGAGCTTCCGTACTTCGGATGCAACTACACCGAAGCCGGCACCCGCTTCACCAACACGGGCAGCTTCAATGGCGGCATTCAGGCCAAGCAAGTTCGTTTGTTCGGAGATTTCTCGAATGAACCCGGCTACCTTGTTGATTTGGGAAGAATTCTGAACAGCAAGTCTTGTGTTCTGCAAAATCTGCTCACTGGTTGCTTGCAATTCTTCGGCATGAGCGGCGACATGCTGCACCATATCAACCAGGTTACCATTGATGGTTTGATTTTCTTGTATAATGTCTTCAAGTTGGTTCTGATTCGATTGGTCGTAAGATACACAGAAAACAGCGACGACTTGTTGATGATCATCAAAGATCGGAATGTTCAGGGTATCCAGTTCAATACCAAATACCTCCTTGGGAATCGTAGAAAGGCTGGCTTCTCTTCCATTTTTTAAGACGGCAAAGTTTTGGAATGAATCCAAGAGCGCCATTCCTTTTTCAAAACCAAGGTCAAACCTATCATTGGTAATGACTTCCAATACCTTCTCGTGATCATATACCGTTAAGCTTGCTGGTTCTCTGAGAATCTGACTGATATAAGGCATTACTTTAAGCAGTGCATCTACAATGTTCATGGAATAGGACCATCCTTTCAATATTTGAACAAAATATATTAACGTTCTATGGAATGACTCTATCTATCATCGGACAGAAATGGCCTTTCGTGAACGGCATTCTCTTAAAAGAATGAACATTTTATGATTAAATTTTAAAATATTTCCCATCTAAAATGATTTATTGGATATAAGTGCTAGTTGTAACTATTTTTATATCAAGATATTTGTACGGATGTATATCAAATCTAGGACATGTGTCCTTTTGTGTACGGTAAATAGAGCAACGGAGGGGGAGTCGATATGAAAGAAATCATGGATTTTGGACTTGTGCGCCAGCTCGCACGTGAGAATGGGTTGGACCAGGTGCTGGACGAGCCTGCACTCGCAGAATTAAGACTGCTGGAGGCTGCCAAAGGCGAATTGATCTGTGCCAAAGGTGAACGACCTGAACGATTGTATTTTCTTGTACAGGGTAAGCTCAAGATATATACCACACTGTCTAACGGCAAGTCTCTGTTGCTCCGTTTCAGTACACCATTAGCACTCGTGGGCGATCTGGAGCTGGTTAATGGCAAGGAGGCCAAGAATACGGTAGAGTCTGTGAGCAACAGTCTGCTGCTTGGTATTAGCTATCGCTCTCTCCAGAATACGTATGCAGAAAACCCCAAATTTCTTCACTTCATGCTCAGTCAAGTTACGCACAAGTTGGACACCTTCTCCAACCTGTCCAGTCTGAATATGCTATATCCGGTAGAGAGCCGATTTGCCAGCTACCTGTTGTCCACGATGGACCCAAACGAGCCCTCCTCGGAAGAGATTCAGACCTCCAAACTGACCGAACTGGCGGATATGCTGGGTACCAGCTACAGACATCTCAACAGGGTCATTCACGAGCTGTGTAATCGAAATATTATTCGTAAAGTGCAGCGGAAGCTTATGATCTGTGATCTGGAACAACTGCGCGCCATCGCGGGAGGCAATATATATGAGTGATGGCTTATAAACTAAAGGCCAAGCTGGCGTATCTATACGATATGACACGACATAATAAAATACAATAAAACACAACCAAGAGCACCCTCCGGAATATACCAGAGGGTGCTCTTGGTGCACCGCGCTTCAAGCGAATTAGATATCGCCGCGTTGCTCAAACAATTGAGCGATCTCTACAATGACACGAGTTGCCTTAACCATATTGTCTACCGATACATATTCGAATTTGCCATGGTAGTTCTCACCGCCAGTAAATATATTCGGTGTTGGCATGCCCATATACGATAGCTGGGAACCGTCTGTACCTCCTCGGATCGGGCGAATAACCGGTTCGATGTCCAGTCGGGTCATGGCTTCATGGGCAATGTCTACAATCTGGCGTACCGGTTCGATTTTCTCACGCATGTTATAGTACTGGTCATTCAACTCTACAGTGATGCTTTTCTCTCCGTATTTGGTCTTCAGTTCGTTTGCGATATGGAGCAGATTCGTTTTACGCTCTTCAAACTTCTTCCGGTCAAAGTCACGGATGATGTAGCTCATTTTCGTCAGTTCAACGTCACCCTCCATGGACAACAGATGGTAGAACCCATCATAACCATCCGTGAATTCGGGAGCTTCTTCTGCAGGCAGGCGTCGATTCAATTCCATCGCGATTTTCAGAGAGTTCACCATTTTATCCTTCGCTGTTCCGGGATGTACATTGGTGCCTCGTAATGTAATCTTGGCGGCAGCTGCGTTAAAGCTCTCGTATTCCAGCTCACCAAGGGGTCCGCCGTCGACCGTGTAAGCATATTTGGCTCCAAAAGCAGCTACGTCGAATTTGTGGGGTCCACGGCCAATCTCTTCATCCGGGGTAAATGCAACCCGAATCTTACCGTGTTTCACTTCCGGGTGCTCAATCAGATAGGCCATCGCCGTCATAATCTCGGCAATGCCAGCTTTATTGTCTGCCCCAAGCAGCGTTGTACCGTCCGATGTAATCAGCGTGTGGCCTTTATATTCGTGGAGTTCCGGGAAATCCTTGTTGGACAGCACAACGTCCAGTTCCGAATTCAGAACAATGTCACCACCGTCATAGTTATCGATAACCTGCGGTTTAACATCTTTACCTGTAAAATCGGTCGCTGTATCAAGGTGAGCCAGGAAACCAATCACGGGAACATCCTTGTCGGTATTGGACGGCAATGTAGCCATGACATAACCGTTCTCATCCATTGTCACTTCCTGTAGACCAATGGAGTTACATTCTTCCACGAGCAGTTTGCCCAATTCCAACTGGCCGGATGTGGAAGGGCATGTCTCACTATTTTCATCGGATTGGGTGTCCATCCGAACATAAGTACTCAGTCTTTGAATTAATATATCCTTCATCTATAATCTCTCCCTAGCTTGGATTTATTTCTTTTGGGGTATAGTATTTCCTGTATATCTCTATGGTTATCATATCATGTTTTGCAGTCATTTCCAGAATGGGCAGAACCGATATGTGAGGATGACCAGTATCCAAAAGGGCCCTAGGCACCAAAATGTACGTACTTGCATTTCCATACGTCAGGTTCATAATAATCAGTGAAGAAAGGATGTGTTCAAGACATGCCATTTATCACCGTTAAGGTACTGGAAGGCAAGACGACGGAGCAGAAACGTCAGTTGATTGAACGTATGACCCAAGTGGCTTGTGAGACACTGGATGTTGATCCGAGCAAGGTCTTTATCTTCATTGAGGATCTGGAGAAGGACAACTATGGCAAGAACGGGAAACTGTTTTCGGACTTGGACCAATAAGTAAGGTTTCATATATATCATGATTAAGGAACAGGAGATGCAGTATAAATGACTGAGAAATTATTTTCCCCCTATCAATTTAAAAATTTGCAATTAAGTAACCGTGTCGTCATGGCACCGATGTGCCAATATTCCGTGACGGCGAAGGATGGCATCCCGAACGATTGGCATCAGGTTCACTATGTGAGCCGCGCGGTTGGAGGTACAGGACTGATTGTAATCGAGATGACGGATGTGGACCCAGATGGACGCATTACGGACAATGACTTGGGAATATGGTCAGATGAGCATATCCCTGCCTTCACCAAACTTGTCGATGGAATCCATGCTTACGGCTCCAAAGTAGCCATTCAGATTGCACATGCGGGACGGAAAGCAGAGGATGCAGAGCAACCCGTTGCCCCGTCAGTGGTCACATTCCCTGGAGAGAAGTACAAGGAACCTCGTGCTTTGAGTACGGAAGAGGCAGAAGGCATGGTGCAGAAGTTCGCAGACGGTGTTCGCCGCGCAGTACAGGCGGGAGTGGATGCCATTGAGCTGCATGGCGCACACGGGTACCTTATTCACCAGTTCCATTCTCCGCTGATGAACCATCGCGAGGATGTGTATGGGCAGGATCTGTCCCGTTTTGGGGTTGAAGTCATTCGTGCTGTGAAAAAGGAAATGCCGGAAGGCGTGCCGCTCATTTTGCGGATTTCGGCTGTAGAATACGCTGATGGTGGATATGACATCGAGCATACCATTCATATCTCCCGTGCCTACCAGGACGCAGGCGTGGACATGTTCCATGTCAGCTCAGGCGGTGAAGGCCCTTCCGGACAACGGAAACCTGGTAACTATCCAGGTTACCAATTGCCATTTGCCCGTCGTTTCCGTGAAGAATTAAACGTTCCTGTCATCGCAGTGGGAATGCTCGAGGATGCAGCTCTGGCTCAGGCGGTTATTGGCAACGGAGATGCGGATCTGGTTGCGGTTGGCAGAGGTATGCTGCGCGATCCGTACTGGGCGAACCATGCGGCTCTGGAACTGGGTGTCAGCAAGGATCAAGCCGCCATTGCGGAGCAATATTCTCGTGGATACTAATCGGCTCTAAATTATATTTACACTTGCCACTCCGATGACAGAATAACCTTCCGATCGCTGTTATCCCCAGATTTTTTGATTCACTTTTTCAAAGGTGAAAATCTGCGGATAAAGGCGAACGCTTCGCTTCTTCAACTTATTTCTGTCCTCTTCGTTTTCGTGTAAATGTTAGTGCAAATTTTATATAGTAAAAAAAGGCCGCAGCATGGGTTAAACCTCATGCTGTGGCCTGATTTTGTATGTGACTATGCCCTTCTTCGAGTTGCTTCATAGACGAATTTTTGATTCGACTGTGTAGGTGGCTGATCCGGGTTAAAATCAGCGTACACTTTGATATCGGAGAAGCCAATGTGTTCGAGAATCAGGCGTAACTCTTCTATGCCGTACCAACGCAAGTTGAGTTGTTGCATCTCGGTAGCAACAAGAGCGCCCTGATGCCATTGTTCATAGCGAATCAAACTCACTTTGTACTGGTGTAGAAGGTTCAATTCTATGGTTTTCACTTCTACTGTGATCGTATCCCCATCGGGTAATGGGACGATTGATGTCTCTATAGAAGGGCGCTGTGTCACATCGGGCAGAAACAGATCAAAAACGAGCTTGCCTCCAGGTTCCAGGTGTTGAAATAGATTACGCAATGCGTTAATCGACGCCTGTCTGTCTTGGATGAGGAGCAGAGAACCTCCGGGAATGATAATGGCTTCGTATCGATACGGAAGATCAAGCTTCTCCAGATCGGCAACGAACAGCTCGGGCATGGGCAATGCCCGCTCCGTACATCGAGAACGGCAGGAGCCAATCATATCTGTTGAGTAATCAAGGCCATCTACGTTCAGCCCAGCTTCAAGCAAAGGAATGAGCACTCGGCCAGAACCAGACATGGCTTCAAGGATACGTCCTTTGCAGCCTCGAAGGTAATGGCGATAGAATTCAATGTCTCCTCCCAAGGAGTGTCCCACGGGTTTCGTTTGATCATAAACGGCGGTGCATAATGGACCATAATAACGGAATGACATGGTATGGTATCCCCCACATTTAAATGTAATTGATTGAAAACGTGGAAGGGGAGTCATTATGATTATCCCTTCCGGTAACGGTTGGAATTGAATTTTTCAGAGCAGACTATCATAGGAATCACGCACCTTTTATGTAATATGTTCCAATTATATAATATACGAATCGGTTTGACATGTATCTTCAAAACTCAAACAATGAATGATATATATCCAAGGAGGCGATACGAGTGGAATCATCAAGTGCATTACCGGATATCCGGCAGGAACTTTTGCTCCATGCACCTGTAGAGAAAGTGTGGGAGATGGTCTCGACAGCGGAAGGACTGGGGACCTGGTTCATGCCAGGGAATCTGGAACCCGTAGAAGGTCATGAATTTATATTGGAAGCAGGCCCCTTTGGTCAATCGCCTTGTCAGGTGACGGAGGTACTTCCGCTACAGAAGTTATCATTTCGATGGGGGAAAGACTGGACTTTGACGTTCCAACTGCTTGAACAGCCGGAAGGGACGGATTTCACACTGATTCACAGCGGTTGGGATGCGGATAAACTGACTGAGTTTGGACAGGCTCACGCCATGGTGCGCGAACGTATGGAGCAGGGATGGGCCGGGATTGTTCAGAAGCTTGCCCAAGTTGTGAAGTAGAAGCGAACAAGCGTCGCTGGCTGCAGACTGAACAGTTTCGAAAACGCCAAGATTAGATACAAGAATTAAGTGCAACCCCAGGTCGATCCGCCCGTTCACTCGGTGGAAGTCGGCTTGGGGTTCTTTCAACGGCTTACGCCGATCATGCGGTGGAGGCATTCGAGCTGCATGCACTGGGTTATGTACTTAAACCGGTACGTAAGAGACGTGGAACAATTCGAGAGAGCCGTGGTCTACAATGCCATCACATCAGACAATGTTGATGACCTGAGGCATATGATTCCACTCTATCGTGCTGATTATCTGGAAGGGCGTGATTACTACTGGGCGAGAGCCAAAGCAAGGGAACTCCGGTGCACATCATCCGGAGCCTGAAACAAGCAGGTAATATAGGAACCTGACACATCATAAGTTCAGGTAGGAGGGTGAGGCGTGAAACTATTCATACACCGCAAAGATCTGCGTACGGATGATCTGGCTGCATTCGATGATTTGCGGGAACACGAAGATGAGAGTGTGCATGTACTCATCTATGATCCATTTCTGCTGCGCCAGAGCCGAGAGAAGGAACACAGCGGCGTTAATTTTCTACAGCATGCGGCGAAACTAGGTAGACAGTATCTTGAAGCCAGACGAAAACTGCATGTTGTTTATGGCAAACCGGCTGAAGTGGTTGATTTCATCCTTAAGTATTTCAAAGACGATATTAATGAGATTGTGGTCCACCGGGACATGACGCCATATGCGATGGAGCGGGACAGAGCCATACGTAAGGTAAGTGAGGCGTACGATGTTTCGTTCACGCAATTGACGGATCATCTACTGTTGGATTTGAATGGATTTGCACATTTTACAGGCAAGTCGGAGCCTTATAAGGTATTTGCGGCTTTCCATCGGCGGTGGGTGGAGTTCATGAATGAACATCCCAACCCTCCTTCGACAACAACGGTTGCAGAGTTGAAGGTGAGTAATCGCCAGATTGAATGGCCGGATGCGATGAGGGTACCTCCGGAGTTGCTGGAGTCCAGTGATTCGGATGATGATGACCCGCATCTTATGCTGGATCAATTCTTATCGGATAGAATTGCTGAATACGGTGATCATCGGGATGAATATGAAGCCTACGAACCGAGCCATCTCAGTTCTTACGTGGCAGTGGGGGCTGTATCCATTCGCAAGATGTATGATGCGGCGAGCCGCACGGCAGAGGCAGCTGTGCTTCCGTGACTTCTACCTGTATCGGGCAGTCTATGAGAGTCACTATTTTACATATGAAAAGGTGTACGATCTCTCGGCCCTTCATGACGGTCACTTCGAACGGTGGTGCAGGGCGGAGACAGGCATTCCGATTATTGATGCAGCGATGACGGAGCTGAACGAGACTGGACATATGCCGAACCGATTGCGCATTCTTACGGCGATGTTCCTTACCAAAAACCTTCAATGCCCGTTCACCTTGGGTGAAGCCTATTTCAGACGCAAACTGCGTGACTATGACAATATTCAGAACCGCGGTAACTGGTTGTGGTGTGCCTCGCTTGGTGAGAATGCAGCACCGTATTTTCGGGTGAACAATCCGGTAACACAATCCGAGAAATATGATCCGCAAGGCGATTATATTCGCAAATGGTTGCCTGAGTTGAAGGATCTGCACAGCAAGGACATCCATCAGCCGCGCAAGGATGCCATTGTCGATCTGAAGGCATCAAGGCAGGCAGCTATTGACGTGTACAAACAGATTCTGGCGAGTCGTGTGAAGGCGTAGTGTCGTCGAGGAGAGGGACATGCATACGGATGCTTGAAGATCCGGTTTCTCTAATCTCCAAGCCATAGGCCGATAGATCAGGTTCCAGACCTCGCACCCTTAACTTGTGTATCATCAATAAATAGGTTTCGTCCACCTGTACCCGGTCATGATCCCCGAGGTGTGAGTATACTGCATATTCGCGGGCCGGTAGGGTTATGCCCATCATACCTTTGGGTATCTCATGAAAGTGAGACACCTCTACTCCGGCAATATAGTGATAGAGGCGTTGCCGGTTCAGGACGACTCCTGTCTTCATCCCCGCTCGGTTCCGGCGGGGAATTTCGTGTTGTCTTTGTTCCAGTTCTGCCCAGAGCTTGGGAATTAGTACCTGGGCCATATAGAATGCTGTAAAAGGAGCCTGAAATTCAAGTCCGACCACATAAGTATCTGGACGAACGATCCGTTGGAACGGGGAGTTGTCGGGGATTCGTTGCGCTATCGTATGGGCTCCCGGGTTAATGGGTTGCAGCAAGAAATATCCACCTCTGCGGCCAGGCTCGGCATATAAAGGGACCCCCATGCCGCTAAGTTCATGCAGATAACGAAGCATGGTACGATAGGAAACTCCAAATTCAGCTGCCATCTCATCCACAGTGAATGTGGGCTTCTCGTATACTCGCATGATTAGTTCAATCAAACGTTCCGTCTTGGTCATATCCAGTTCACTCCTGAAAAATCATAGGTTATACTGACAGGATTTGTCACAGTATTAGTATAAAATAGAGTCAGGAACGGGACAACAGCACAGGCCTGAGAAAAAATCGAGTGGAAGGGTGAAACATATGGAACAAGATCGATCTGCTGCGTTGGTACATAAGAAAGCGACTACGATCATCGGTTTGCAATGGGAGGGCACTTTCGCGGAGGCGGGAGCGGGAGGCATCCGAGTCGTACAAGCGGAATTCAAGCGTCGTCTGCATGAAATCACGGATCTGCTTCATCCGGATGAACTTCTGGGGCTGTCTTATCATATGACAAATGAAGGATTCGTCCATTATGTAGCGGTCCAGGTCGGTGAAAGGGGAGCACAGTTGATTCCGAAAGGCATGGTGAATATCCATGTTCCGGCCCATGACTATGCAGCGTGTAGCCATGTGAAAGGACAGCCCGTGGAATCCTCCTACAATCGTATCTATGCCTGGATAGAGGATCAGGGTCATAAGGTATCGGAAGGTCCTCTTACACACTATGAAGTGTACCCGATGAATCAGGATCCATATGATCCAGAGCCCGAGTTTACCATTTTTATACCAGTAGAACCAAAATAAAATAATTTAAGGATTGAGGGCTTTAAGACCGCGTACTCGCGGTCTTTTTTACATATATAGACATGAAAATAGTGTGAAATATGATGAAAATTTAGGAATTGTTAAGAAAATGGACTACCCATCTTAAGCATTATGGCTTTTAATAGATAGAGAGCTTTATCGTATTAAGTCATATCTGACATATTGACGAACACATGAAGGAGAAACGTTAACATGAGTGAAACACTGAAAAGAGAGCGGATTCCGGAGCTGAATCTGGTACGTGCCATGGCGATTATCGGCGTACTGAGTGTGCATTCCACTTCTTACGCGACGGTGGACATGACCGGTTCGGGCTATTACTGGCTGTACAACTTTATTAATATCTTTATGAAATATGGTACGCCTACCTTTATTTTTATGAGCAGTTTCGTACTGTTCTATAACTATTATTCCCGTCCGCTGGACAAGAAACTCGTAAGTAACTTTTACAAGAAAAGATTTGTGTATATTTTGCTTCCATATTTCCTGTTCTCATTGATGTATTTTGTTATCCTGCATTTCACACATTACCAGGGCCGACCGTTCGGTGAATCCACAGTAAGTTTCATTACGAAATTGTTTACGGGTAAGGCCTATACACATCTGTACTTTGTGTTTATTAACATGCAATTCTATCTGTTATTCCCATTGGTGTTATGGCTGCTCAAGAAGTATCCTTCCGTGGTGAAATGGTCTGTACCCATTGGGTTATTGATTCAATGGGCATTCATCGTAAGTAATAAATATGGGTTCCAGGTACCCAATAAGGGAAGCTGGGCATTCTCGTACTTTTCCTATTTCATGCTTGGGGCATTTATCGGGGTGTACTTTCCTAAAATCAAGCAATGGTTCGTTATCAGTCGGGCTAATGCAACCAAAGGGCGCGTAGCTTCATGGATTCTGCTCTGGGCGGTGTGGATCATTGCCGGACTGGGCCATGTGTACATCTATTATCAGCTGCGTTTGAAGATTGCAACGTATAACACACTGTGGTATGAATTCTTCTGGAATGTGCATACCTTCGCTTGTGCGCTGGTACTCATCCAGATCTCTTATCTGCTATACCGCAAAGGGCCGTCGCTAATCGTTAAACCGCTGAACCGTCTTGGGGCACTGTCTTTTGGAATCTATCTGATCCATCCATTCTTCCTGCTGGTGTATCGGAATTATCCACCGCAAACAGGAGTGTCGTGGTTAGTGCATCTGTGGTATGCCGGAGGATTCGGTGTAGCTCTGATCGCTTCGTGGATCGTCGTTGGATTGACGGCAAGGTTCGTTCCATATGCATGGGTGATCTTTGGCAATCTGCCAAAACCGAAACCACGTCTGGCGCCACAACAGAACTCGGGGCAATTGGATGTTCGTTAAGATACACTGCCAATACAGGAATAATAAACCGTTTCTTGGTCGACCTTAGGGGAGAGCAGGAAACGGTTTTTTTTGGTCTATTCATATGAGTGTGATGTGGGGAACGGGTGTTTCTTTATCATGTACGAGGGGTAATCATAAGTCGGAACGGAACTTCGAAGAACAGGATTAAGGTGAGAAAAATGACAACATGCGATAAATGCGGGAGACCGATGCAAGATATATTGGAATATGTGGAACACATTCTTCACGAATGCAGTGAACAGACACAGGAGTACAATTCGAAAGATTATCAGGCCTATGGCCATGACGGTGTTCACGAGCAGATGTGATACAATAGAAAGAAACCGGATTCATTCGGAACCGAGGTGACAACATGGAGACGGGGCCAGCCCCTTTCCGGCAAGGAAAGACGGAACAAGAAGCGCGATTGACCAAGACATGCATGTATTGCGGACAACAGCGGTCGATGTCCGAATTCCGGCGCAGAACCGGAAAGCGGGCAGGCCCCGGAGCCAGACGGGGAGCCTGTCGCAGCTGTCGTCAGCTCGGTGGACAGGCTGATCACGATACCGGTTCAAGCGTGAGCGAACAAACGAATGAACGGATCGGGCGTCAACGGGATGGCTTGGAGACCCGTGAGGTTACTGACCGGCCGTCTGCCTCAGCGAAGAATGAACGAGAGCGGACTGTTTATGTGAAGCAGAGATCTGCTGCCATGACTGAGCCGGAGGGACGTCTGGACTCACTGCCCTTGGCTGAGTCATCTTCTGCAGAGGATGAACATCCCGCACATGCTGACTTGGTGATTTCTTCAGGTATTTCTTCCTCGGGCAACCGGAAGAAGAGGAGAAGACGCCGGAAGAGCAAACGTGCAGAGATTCTCACGGGCAATGAGCAAGCAGAGACGAGCTTAGAGCGTGATGGCTCGGCAGGTCAGTTGGGAGCTGAGCCACAGCCACGTGAGCGCTGGCGTGGGGAAGAAGGGCATTCGCAGGGCCATGCTGCTGCGAATGATAAGGGCATTGCACAGCGGGCTGGCGCGCGAGCTGCCGCTGCAGACCAGGCCGCCGAGCAGACCGCGGCGGCCCAAGCTCTGCTGCCGGCTGAGCCGCAAGGCCCGGCAGCAGAGCCCATGGCTGCGGATCAACAGACCGCAGCCAAACGCAAGCGCAAGCGGCGCCGCAAGCGTGCTGCCGCGCTCACGCCCGGCGCAGGGCAGGCCCGCAGCGTAGCTGCTGAGGCCCATGCGCCGGCCCTGAGCGACCGTGGCGATGCCACCACGGTCGCTGCACCTACGGCGGCGGAGGCACAGCCTGCCGCCACCGGGCGCGAGCCCGGGCAAGCGCCGGGGGCTGCTGCGGAGGCAGGGCCTCCTGCGCCCGTGCGCCAGCCTGGCTCGCCAGGGTCCAAGCCGCGCCAGGCGCGCAAGGAGCGTGCGCCCAAGGCGAACGGCGAAGACGCTACCCGCGGTACATCAGGGCAGCGCCCCGCGCATTCCAGCCGCAGTCACGCAGCTGGAATGGACGGCCGTCCCCGCCGTCAGACTCCGGCGACCCCGGTGGCCATCGACCCGGAAGATCCGGCTTCGCTCCGGACCAACCGACAAGGTATGGTACGGATGCGAGGCAAGACGGACAAGGGCAGGCGTTGGCATCAGGAAGTGGACATGGAGCTTGCGGTCACGCTGGTCAAGGAAAAAGCTGCTGTGGTGGTCAATCGGTACACGATTCGTCGATTGTTCAGCAATAAGGATTTCAAGCGGTATATTTTGACCCGGGATCACTACACCTGTTACTTCTGTGGATCGTATGGAGATACGATTGACCATCTGCTGCCGCGTGCCAAAGGTGGACATACCACCCCGCTCAACTGTGTCTGCGCCTGCAATCTGTGCAACCAGTCCAAAGCAGCGATGGATGCCGAAGAGTTCATGCGTTCAGGCATTCCGGAATGGAATGCAGCACATCAGGCAGAATTGATTGAACTCGCAATGCAGGAAGCACAGCTGGAATAAACGGATACGATACCCCCAACATAGTGTGAATAGGGGTTCTCATAATAAGAGCACACCAAGACCGAAGAGGTCGAGGTGTGCTTTTTTGATTTTGGTGGGAAGTAAGTTCGTTGGTGCAATAATTTCTTCAAATTGACAACGGTGTTCATCGAAGATGTACGTTATACTGGGAGGACGTTAGTTAGGATGTGTCTCAGCATTTGTTTGAATGATGAAGTTGCATGTGGAATAACCAAACTAGAAAGTAGACTGTATAGATTGGATGGATGCAGATGACCCCAGCGGCATTGGACATTATGTCATATATCACGGAAGAAAATATTCGTTTCTGGCTGGAGAAGTTTCGCTCTTTGGGCCCGTTACCGGGAATTTTGCTTACGTTTATGAAATCATTTGTGCCGCCACTGCCAACGCTATTAATTGTGGGCGTGAACGGTGCGGTATACGGTCTGTGGGCAGGGTTTTTATATTCATGGATCGGCATGGTTCTCGGTTGTACCGTTACATTTCTGATTGTACGGGAGATCGGGAAATCCGCTTTTGTGGAACGATGGGCACGTAAACCCCGTGTGCAGCGCAGCATGGTATGGATTCGGAGGAACGCGTTCGGTTATGTCTTTCTGCTGAGCATCTTCCCGGTAGGTCCGTTTGTCATTATTAATGTGGCGGCAGGTATCGCACGAATGCGGTTATTATCCTTCCTGCTGGCAGTGGGCTGTGGCAAAGCGATCATGATCTTCTCTGTTACGTATATTGGTTCCAATGTGGAACAATTTCTGGAGCACCCTATACGCTGGGTAGGCGTATTGCTGTTCATAGCCGTATCCCTGTGGGCAAGCCGCAAATTGGAGCGACACTTTACCCGGTCGTCGTCAGATGGTGAAGACCTACATGATCTGAATCAACCCTCTGGAAAATCGATTTCCTCTTAATCAAAGAAGTTATGGGTGTAGATATATAATTTTTTGCAACATTGACGCTAGCTCGAGGAGGTCAGCATGATTGACGATATCTATGCATTCAGCCGAATGTTAAATCGTTTGAATGAAAATGAACTTCGTTCACTATTACGTGTGCTCTATATGCAATCAGCACTCGTGGTCAAGCAGCAGGAAGAGCAAGGCGAAATAGTAGATTTTGCGGAAACAATACAGTCCCTGTTTCGGGATATGGATACCTCTTTTGATCTGGGGCGGCTGGAGCAACAGGCTTTGGCCGAGGCTGACAAGCCAAATGAAATTCATATTACGTTTGGAGATTCACCTCTAGGTAGTCTGAAAGTGGGCTTGAGTACATTACCTGATCGGGAAAAACGGAGTTTTTTCTCCATGGATGATGATTATGCGGTGGGGCCGTTAGGTGATCTGACCCTTCGTACAGATTTGCAGCGCAGGCATCTCTGGCTGACCGAACGATTGTGTCTCAATGAACGTGAGGCATATGCCATGCATGAACTGGAATCATTATTTGAGCTAAACGCCACCATACAGTCCATTGATTCTCAGACGTCGATTATTATCTGGTATACGAACAATGCTCATGAAAAGACCGGGCTACTTTTCGCCATGCATTTATTGCGTAGCAGTGAGAGTCCCATATATCTTATCGAGACGAGTGGACTATATCAGCAATTATTCAATCGTCCTGACGTTCAATACGATGTGCTCCATACAGGCGAGATTCTTCCGGAGAAGCTTCTGGCGATGTGGCAGGTCTGCTCAGGGCAAGAGCCGCTGTCGAAGCAGGAGCGCCGCCAACTGGAACAAGAGTGGCTGGAACTTTCGGCACAGCCTGGGCAGTTACGTATGATGGAGGATGGCGAGATTCGTAGTCTGCCTGAAGATGCATTGGATGAGTACATTATGAAGAAGGTGAGAGAACTGACACCCAACTGGGAGCCAGGCAAGTATATCCGAGCAGCTCGTATTGTGGGTGAAGTGATTGGTACGAGTAGTCAACACATAAGTGCTTCGTTCGTGGAGTATCGATTGCGACAACTGGTGCTACAAGGCCAACTGGAGATGGATGGAAAGCCGCTTGCGATAAGGTACTACAGCGTCCGACTTGCTGATTGCTAAAAGGGACTAAGATTGATGGCCACATGATAGTAAGAAAGAGCGACGAGATCGAAGATGTAATAATAAGACGGAAGAAATGGACATTTTCTCTTGTATAACAGGTTGGATATTATGCAATGTGTCTAAGGTTCCAGCAGCCAAGCTTCCCTAATTAAAATAGACTGTTCTCCGGTATAGTGCTCCTACTTGTCCGGGGAACAGTCTATTTGTTTCTGTTGATTAATGGACCGACTTCTCCTGTGTATTGTTCAATAACATGCTTCTTTATTATTTTCATTTCTGTTATGATTTCTTCCCATTCCAGAGTTCCATTAGTGGCCCATCTTGTCCATAGACCGGATCAGTATGCGGGATTGGAACCTCTTGAATCTCCTGAAGCGCTTTGTGTCGCTCGCCTTCCTTACCTGTTCGTGTGTTGTAACTCATGCCGCCCGGATAGGCACCGGCAATACGAAAGTCGGCGCTAGACTCCAGACGTTTATGTCCTGTTCCAGCAGGAAGTACAACAACGTCGCCTGTTTGAAGGTATACCTTCTGTCCGTTTTCCCCGCCTAGAATCAGCTTTACGAATCCACTCACCACAGCAAGAGTCTCATGAGCATTACTATGATAATGATGATAATTGAACACACCATTCAACCAGCTGTTTCCCCACCCATTACGGTTCAGCAACGATTCTGCATGAAGAGCCTCTTCTGCCCATACATTCTTATACAAAAGCACAGGCAGGGTCGGATGATTGGGAATTACACCATTATCCTGAAGGAATAACGTCTCTATGTTCTTTTTTCGTTCATTCATCTCATATCACCTCATGATAAATTACCCGATATCCTCAAGGACGAACAAAAAACAATTGTAAAATGATACAAAATGTATCATTTTAAGGTTATACTCAGTACATAAACTCTCTTCAATGCACTCGTTGTATAAATCGCAAGGGGGAATCGTGTGTGAACATTGTGATTACAGGGGCTTCTGGATTTTTGGGATTTAATCTTTCACAGTATTTGGCGCAAAAGGGGCATCGAATTACCCTTTTGGATCGGGATGACTATTGTCAGAGGCTTGTTCATATCTCTCCTCTGCATGAGATGCCTTTCATCTGTTGTGACCTTGCATCAGATCAGATTCATCTGCCTGCAGGGACTGATTACATTATTCATCTGGCTGCCATGCCACATGTGGATTATTCGTATCATCAGCCTGGGGAAGTCTTCCGCAATAATACACTCAGCACACAGGCTATCCTGCAATATGCTACGGAACATCACATTTCAGTCTTACTGGCCTCATCCGTTGAAGTGTATGGCGGCGATTGGGGCAGAGTCTATCACGAATCGGATCCGTATGCACCCGTCTCTCCTTATTCCGCGTCCAAAGTCGCCTGTGAAATGCTGGCTCACTCATACGCGCAATGTTACCAGCTTCCAGTCAAACTCTTCCGTTTGACCAACCTCTATGGTCCATGGCAATTGCCAGACCGTGTTATTCCCCGAAACTTCGGTCGGATGCTGGATGGACTGCCTTTGGATATCCAGGGATCGGCAGTGCGCGATTTTTTGTATGTGGATGATGCGCTCCGGGCTATTGAACAGATTATGCTGAACGGCAAAGACGGACAAGTTTATAACATCTCAACTGGGATTGGGACAACCATGCAGGAAATTGGGGAATTGTTGAAACCGATGGATCGATCCGTAGCTGCTGTAGAGATCCGGGAGCAGGAACCAACCCAGTCCAGAGGATCCAGTCTGGTCGTGCATTCAGGCAAGTTAAGAGCGGAATTGGGATGGCTACCGCAAATTAACCTGGAGCAGGGATTGGAAAGAACCTTCCGTTGGTACCAGGCACATCCTGAATGGGTGAGACAGTTCAGCCGTGAATATCATACAACAAGGGAAACGCGCAGTTTCATTATCGATATGGCAAGGTATGCAGTTCCAGCTGTATAAATTGCACAAAAAAAGCCAGGGAAGGGTGTATGGAGAAACACCTTCCTTGGCTTTTTTGCGCCTCCGTCACATATACGACGGATTCATCCGAACACGGACGGTTAAGCTATTTGACATCTATCTATTGCACGAATGATCGTGCTGTTGACCTTACATCCAAAAGATCTAGTGATCTTTTTTGACGTCGGCAATTTTATCCTGTACAGCACCTTTGGCTTTGTCTTTCTTACCCTCAGCCTGAAGGGATCTGTTGTTGGTTGCATTACCGATCTGATCCTTCACTTCGCCTTTGGCCTTGTTTACGCCTGCTTTGATTTTATCGCCAGTTGAATTACTCATATCGAACATCTCCTTCGTTGTCTGGTGTAGTCCTAATTAACCGGGATGCCAGCATTCTAAACAAAAGAGGATTGACCCATATTTTGCATTCGCGGCGCAAGAGGTTCATACTTGAAATAGAAAAGATGTCTCATTGATGGAATAAGGCTGTGCTCATCGCTGCATAATAACGACAGTGACCAATTTCGTTGCGCGAGATTATTGAATTTGGAAAACAATTCCTGTGAATATCGCTAAACTAATCCTTCCTTGTGTACATATCGCACATCTGGTCATATGTGATCTTGTCTTAATACCATATGTGGTAGGAATACGGATCTTGGACAGGAAGATCGGCAGCGTTAGCTTGCCTGCATGGGTTGACAAAAAAATCGATTTTGTTACAATGTTCACAATATCTTCACAAGTGTAAAAAATTTCTTTTTCATGTTCATGTGTAAGAGGTGTAATATAAGGGTATAGAGTTCGGTTTCGGCCTGCTTGTCGTTTTGTGCGTCAACACATGTTGTCCGCAATAGATCCAAGATACAATGCATGATATGGGAGTAGCCATGAGCTACGCTCATCCTATTGTGTGAAATTTGGTACATTTAGATGTATTCGATGTATTTTGTGGTTCGGCTCTGCTTGACAGGCATCATGAAAGTCGCGGACTTCTATCCCAAAGTAAAGGAGGACTTTCTCTTATGTCACAATCGCCTACTCAACAAGAGGTGCCAGTTACAGAAGGTGCCAACGTTTCCGAGCGCCAGTCCTTGGACGTTCTGGATCAACTGATGAAGCCTGAGGTACAGGAGTCTTTAACCGTTCTGGTGGAGAACCTGCCTAAATTGGCTGAAATGGTTACTGCTATGACGAAAGCTTATGACTTTGCACAAAGTGTAGCAACAGACAAAGTTCTGATCAGCGACACAATGAGCGCAATGGGCGAGTTCGCTAAGCCTGTTGTAGACAAAGCTAAAGGTGTAGCTTCTGCTGCCATCGAAGCCAATGATCGTGCGCAAACAGAGCAAACTTCAGTTGGCTTGTTCGCTATGCTGAAAATGCTCAAAGATCCAAACGTACAACAATCGCTTCGTTTTGCTCAATCTTTCCTGAGCATCCTGAACGAGCGTCAACAACAGAAACGTTAAGACTTAGAAGAACGGAGGATGGATATGTCGAAGCAAATTTTGATCTTGGGTGGAGGATACGGCGGTCTGTTGACTGCATTGACTGCGCGTCAATACTTGTCTCCGGAAGAAGCGACAATTACTGTCGTTAACCGTTACCCTACACACCAAATTATCACGGAACTGCACCGTCTTGCAGCGGGAAGCATTGCTGAGCAAGCAGTTGCTCTTCCACTCGAAAAATTGCTGCGTGGCAAAAACGTGAACTTGAAAATCGATACGGTGGATACAATCAAGCCGGACGAGAAGAAAGTTCTGATGACCAGCGGCTCCACATACTCTTACGATGCACTCGTCGTTGCCCTGGGCAGCGAAACGGCATTCTTCGGAATTCCGGGATTGCAAGAGTACAGCTTCACGCTCAAATCGGTTAGCGATGCAAACCGTATTCGTGCACACGTTGAAGCGCGTCTTGATGCTTACAAACAGTCCGGCAACAAAGCAGACGCTACGTTTGTTATTGGTGGCGGCGGTTTGACAGGTATTGAGCTTGTTGGCGAATTCGCTGACCTGCTTCCTGCAGTATGTCAAGAGAAAGGGATCGATTTCAAAGAAGTATCCCTGTACACGGTTGAAGCAGGCCCTTCCATCCTGGCAGGATTCCCGCCAGAGCTGGTTGAGCGTGCAAAATCGAGTCTTGAGAAACGTGGCGTTAACTTCATCGTTGGCGTAGCGATCACTGAGATGAAAGAAAACGAAGTTCTGCTGAAAGACGGCAGCTCCATCCCTACGAACACACTCGTATGGACAGGTGGCGTACAAGGCAACGCGGTTGTTGCTAACAGCGGAATTGAAGTGGATCGTGGCCGTGCGAAAGTTACGGAAGTTCTGCAATCTACTTCTCACAAAGACGTGTTTGTTGCTGGTGACAGCGCAGTGGTCTTCCCTAGCGAAGGCGCTCGCCCTTACCCTCCAACAGCACAATTGGCTTGGCAAATGGGTGAAACCATTGGTCACAACCTGGGCGTAATGTTCAAAGGTGGCGCAATGGAATCCTTCACACCAGTATTCTCCGGTACGCTGGGAAGTCTGGGTCGTAAAGATGCTGTCGGCATGATCGGTGGCAACCAGACTCGTCTGAAAGGTCTGCCTGCAACCATGATGAAAGAAGCAAGTAACATCCGTTACCTGGCTCACATTCACGGTTTGTTCGCACTGGCTTACTAATCTTCATGCTATTCAAGGGCGCCCTTTCGGGCGTCCTTTTTTGTTGTGAGGGTTAAAAGAATCACAGGTATGCAGAGGTGAAAAGGGACCAGCAGAAGTGGTCCGTGTGAGGTCACGTATAAAGTACCTAGGGGATATGGCATATTAATGGGACAACGGAAGAATTCACATTTCATAGATGTACTGAACGGGCATGAACATGAAGCCGGCGCTTAGAAGCGCCGGCTTTCGTTTAAATTATAGGATGAGCATCTAAAGGAACGGGGAGCAACAACAAGCAGCCCGTTCAACTGAGAGGAGACATGACGTATGAACGTTTTAGTTATAGGAGCAAATGGACAAATCGGCAAGTTTGTGGTGGAACAGCTTATACAGGAAGGCAAACATAAAGTAACGGCCATGATCCGCAAACCGGAACAGGCGGACGCACTGAAAGAACTCGGTGCCGATGTGGTGATCGGTGATCTGGAGGGTAGTGTTGAGGATTTGGCTGAGGCAATGAAGGATCATAATGCGATTGTGTTTACGGCGGGTTCTGGCGGATCTACCGGTCAGGACAAAACGCTGCTAATTGATCTCGATGGTGCGGTGAAGACGATGGAAGCCGCAGAGCAGCAAGGAATCTCCAGATATATTCTGGTCAGTGCGTATGGCGCAGATCAACGGGAGAAATGGTCCGAGTCCATCAAGCCATATTACGTAGCCAAACATTATGCGGATCGTGCACTGTTTGCAAGTGATCTGAATTACACCATTATTCGTCCTGGTGGTCTGGAGAATGAACCGGGCACAGGCAAGATTGCAGTTGGAACCGATCTGGAGCCGGGAAGCATCCCGCGTGCAGATGTAGCCCGCGTCATTGTGGCTGCTTTGCAGGAAGAGAAGACGTACCGGATGGCTTTTGATCTGATTGCCGGGGATCATCCCATAGAAGATGCCTTGGGCAAACTATAGATAGTGTTGTAAGATAACGGGAGAATGAAATGATGGGGATGAGGGGGAGCGCTGCATGAACGAAGCCGTGCTGATCATAGAGGATGAGCCCAAAATAGCACGTCTGCTTGAACTGGAATTACAGTATGAGGGATATCAGGTGGGCAAGGCAGGTAGTGGAACAGAAGGGTTGGAGAAGTATGCGGAAGGTCGGTGGGATCTGATTCTGCTTGATGTGATGCTGCCTGGTCTGAGTGGAATTGAAGTATTGCGCCGAGTTCGGGCCAAAGATGCTACAGTTCCGATCATTATGCTCACCGCCAAAGATTCCGTGGAAGATAAGGTGTCTGGTCTGGATCTCGGAGCCAATGACTACATCACCAAGCCGTTTCAGATTGAAGAATTACTAGCCAGAGTTCGGGCCGCATTACGGCTTAGTGCAGTCGCGTCCGTTACTTCTTCTGCTTCATCTACTACATCTAATGCAGGGAATGACTCATCTGGGTATAAGGATGAAGCTGAGGGTTGGTTAATGGCTGCCGGATTGAAACTGCATGAAGGAACGCGAGAGGTATTCCGAGATGGCGTGCCTATTGAGCTTACTCCGCGTGAGTTCGACCTGCTGGTGTACCTGCTTCAGAATCAACGTCAGGTGCTCAGTCGGGACCAGATTGTGCAGGCTGTGTGGGGATACGATTATTATGGAGATACCAATGTGGTGGATGTGTATATCCGTTATGTGCGCAAAAAGGTGGATAACGGATTCACACCGCCTTTAATACATACCGTACGTGGCGTAGGATACGTCCTGAAGGAACAGTTATGAGCCTGCGCAGTAAAATCTACGGATATTCATCTGTATTATTTGCCGTGCTGTTAATCGCGGTCAACCTGTCCGTCTATATCGTGTTTGAACGGATGTCGATTGATAACGAGGTTAATCGGGTGGAAGCGGAAGCGGAGTCCATTGTGAAAGGAGTGCGTCAGTCTGCCGACTCCATTCCGCCGGACGACTTGCTGCGGGCCTACGCGCCTGTGAACGGCATGCTTCGGATCGTCAATGAAGACGGCACCAGTTCCCCGGTGACGACAACAGCAGCTTCCGAACAGCTCAGCAAGCTGCCTTATAAGTATGAAAGTGAGAAGAAGTCAGAGTATACCCAAGTGGAACAGATCGGTTATGTATGGGTTTCAGTCCCGGTCATCTGGCCAGATGGCGAGGTGGTGAATGTGCAGGTCACCGAGAGCGTTGCAGAGACGGAGAATCGTCTGTCTGTACTACGAACCGTGCTTGTTGCGGTCACGATTATTGCCCTCATTCCAGCCATTATCTCCAGCCGGATTCTGGCGAACCGGATGACCAGACCGATTCAGCAGATGACACGCACAATGAGTGATATTCAGTCCAGCGGCCGATTCAAGCGTCTTCCATTGGAGGAAGGATCGAAGGATGAACTGAAAACGATGGGACAGACTTTCAACCGGATGATGGACCTGCTCGAATCCAACTTTGAACGGCAGGAGCGATTCGTCTCGGATGCATCCCATGAGCTCAAAACACCGTTGACCATTATTGAGAGTTATGCCAGTCTGCTGCAGCGGCGAGGGAAAGAGCGGCCCGAGGTATTTGATGAAGCGGTGGAAGCGATTCTGTCCGAATCTGTCCGCATGCGAGAGATGACCGAGCAACTGCTACTGCTCGCGAAGCAGCCAGAGCAGTGGAATGTGCAGTTGACGCGTGTGGATATCACGAGACTGGCAACAGACTCCACACGTGCGTTTCGCGAAGCCTATCACCGTGAAGTCCGGTGTGAAGATTCGGGTCCAATCTGGGCGATCAGCGATGAGAGTAAGCTGAAGCAGCTGTTGTTTATTTTGCTGGATAATGCCCGGAAGTATAGTGAAGAAGCGATTGAAGTCAGGCTGGAAGCCAAGGGACAAGAGTGCCGTATTCGGATCGTGGATACCGGAATTGGGATGCGGGAGGACGAGCTGGAGAAGGTATTTGACCGATTCTACCGGGCTGATCCGGCCAGAACACGTAGCGGAGGCGCAAGTGGTTCAGGTCTGGGGTTATCTCTCGCCAAAGAACTTGCAGGTGCAGTGGGAGCCCGAATCGAACTGACCAGCACCGAAGGTAAAGGCACCGAGGCTTCGATTATTTTGCCCCTATCGGTTCAGAACGGACCGCTCTCATGAAATTCTCATTCTTCTCTTATATACTGATAAGCATCAGATCAACTGGGGATGATAAGAGAGCGCATAGGGGGAAACGTGATGACAGAGCATGAGCAGCGACCACCGGAAATGAAACGGGAAGAACAAAGGAACAGCGGATGGGCAAAATCGCGGAGATCCATATGGTGGGGTGCAGGGCTTCTCGTTGTCCTGATTGTGGCAGCTGTTGCTTGGTGGAAGCCGTGGCAATCGACTGGTGCAGTGCTTACGGCAGATGCAGCAGCTCAATCCGTACTGGATCAATATCCAGGGGAGATTGTGAATTCTACGTTGAAGGATGGGACGTACATCATGCAGCTTCGCTCGGAGACCGGACTGTATGACGTGCAAGTGGATGCCGTTACAGCCACTGTGAACTCCATCAAACGACTGGAGTCCAATCCGCAAGCGGAAGAGAAGACGTTATGGAGCCGCGAGCAGATCAAGACGGCGCTGTTAAAACAACAAACGGATGACCAATTGGTCTCCCTTGAACTTGTGGAGCAAGAAGGCAGTCCGGTATACACCGCGGTAGTGAAGGCAAAGGATAACAGCCGTGAAGAACTCACGATTGATCCATATACCGGAGAGACGATATCCTCCAAAACAATAGCAGCACCGACAACTGAACCGGCGAAGGAAGATCCCAAGCCTCAGTTTCTGAGCGAAAAGCAAGCGAAGCAGAAGGCACTTGCCGAGGTCCCGGGAGAAGTGGACGACATCGAACTTCGTGGAACCAATAGTGGCAATCCGTATTACCTGGTTGAAATTGATCTGGAGGATGGCCGGGAGGCCATTGTGCAAGTGAATGCCATCTCGGGAGTGATTCGTTCCGTGACTTGGGATGAGGACGAGGATTAACACTTGTACAGGAATCCATTGAATATATAGTTTCACCTTGTTGAACAGATGATTCCTAATTTAGGGGTCATCTTTTTCATTTAGTTTAGATTACATGGATAATGAACATCTGTTAAATGAGCACTCTCCTCATTTTCTCATCAAATTCTAATCTAACTCTCGCTGATCTCTCATTCCTGCAGGTTATTCTATAAATGTAGACGAGAACGAAAACAACAAACGAGGAGATGAATGATGATGATGAACAAACATAAACTTTGGATTGGTAGCTTGTCGGCAGCGGTATTACTTGGTGGATCAGCCGTAGCGGCTAGCGGGAATGTGAACGGACAATCGGTGCAAACTACACCAACGTCAACGACACAATCCGTAACACAGAATCAGAACAGCACAGGCAAAATGCTGAATGCATCACAAGCGAAAGCGCTAGCGTTGAAAGCAGCCGATGGTAAAGTGGATGACGTGGATCTGGAGCGCAGAAACGGCCAAACGTTCTATGAAATTGAGATCGACAGAAAAGGAACCGATGATGTTGTCGTTCGTCTGGATGCCTACACAGGTAAAATCCTTGCAGTTGTGGATGATGAAGACTACGATGATGACGATGATTATCAAGGTACTGTAACAGGCAACACATCTAACACCTCTGCTTCCAAGCAGGTCAAATTGACGGCATCCCAAGCTTCAAACATTGCATTGAAGCAGGTGACAGGTGGTAAAGTAACCAAAGTCGAGCTGGATCATGATGATGGTCGCTATGTGTATGAGATCGAGCTGAGAACCGCTCAAGGTGAAGCGGATGTAGATATCGATGCCAATACAGGCAAAGTGTTTTCGTTCGACCAGGATTTTGACGACGAAGATTAAGCAATAAGGGCGAGTATACGCCGATAAAACATCATATCATGCACCTGCCCGCGATCAGCCACACACAGCCAGAGACAAGTTAAATTATGGAGGGCAGGGCAGGTATAGCAGAGGACGCTTCGGGGGAAGCGTCTTTTTGCTGTCTATGGAGAGAGCGGAGTATGAAATTGTACATGTTCCGCCAGATTGTTCACTATGCGAGCAGGGACGTGGCGCATACAATCAGAGTCAGGGAGGTGAAGCCCAGCTAGTCTTGCCAAGAATTCTAATGCTAAAATGCATCATCGATCGGAGGCAGATGAGACATATCGATTTAATTTTATGTAAGCGCTTCACTAAAAACATGGAGGTGCATTACGATATGGCTATGAACGATGGATGGTTAAAAAAGAATACACATTCACGTCGCTTTACCCGCCGCTTGCGTTATCTGTTTGCTGTGCTCTTGGCGCTTCAATCCATAGGCATGCTGCTTACACCCGGACCGAATGCGTCAGCTGCTCCGCTCAGTGTAACGAACGGGGTACAGTTCAAGGATACCAATGGCAATGTTGTTCATGCCCATGGGGGCGGGATGATCAAGACAAACGGGTATTATTACTGGTTTGGGGAGAACCGCAATGCGAATGGAACGTTCAAGGCCGTGTCCGTGTATCGTTCATCGGATCTGAAGAACTGGGAGTATCGCAATGATGTGCTCACCAGCAGCTCGGCAGCCGAGCTAAATATCTCCAACATCGAACGCCCGAAGGTCATCTACAACAGTGCTACCGGCAAATATGTGCTTTGGATGCACAAGGAGAATGGTCTGGATTATGGGGAGGCCCGAGTGGCCGTAGCTACTTCTAATACGGTTGATGGCAATTACACGTATGTGGGCAGTTACCGCCCGCTTGGCTATGACTCCAGAGATATGACGGTGTACAACGATAACGGAACTGCTTATCTAATCTCTGCGACCCGAGTGAATGCCGATCTGAATATATATAAGCTGACCCCGGATTTCCTGGGAGTGGAATCGCTTGTCACAACACTGTGGCCCGGACAATATCGTGAAGCGCCTGCTATGTTCAAAAAGGACGGTGTTTACTTCCTGATCACTTCGGGTGCGACTGGCTGGAATCCGAATCAGGCCAAATATGCCACAGCCTCCAGCATTACAGGTACATGGAGCGGTCTCAGCAACTTCGGTGACAGCACAACATATGGTTCCCAATCGACCTATGTTGTTCCGGTAGAAGGTTCACAGACCACATCCTATCTCTACCTGGGTGATCGCTGGGCGGGTGCCTGGAGCGGACCTGTACAGGATTCCAAGTATATCTGGCTGCCCCTCTCGTTCCCGAGCGCAACCAGTCTGGCGATGAGCTGGGCCAGCAGTATTACGATAGATACAGCAACAGGGACTGTGACTGGAGTGAGTACACCGGATGTATGGGACCCGAATGCGTCATATCAGCTGATTAGCCGTAAGAGTAACAAACTGCTAAATGTTATTGGTGGTTCCGCTGCTAATGGTGCGGATCTGGAGCAGCGATCAGATGGGGGGACGACAAGTCAACAATGGCAGATTACCGATGCGGGTGGCGGCTATGTCAAAATCATCAACCGTTCCAGCGGCAAACTGATTGGGGTGGAGAATGGTGCCACAACCGATGGGGCTGTCATTGAACAATGGAACGATGGTGGTTGGGCCAGCCAACAATGGCAGCCCGTCCATGTAGGTGGAGGGTATTATAAATTGAAGAACCGCAGTACCGGCAAAGTATTGGACATCTCCAGTCAATCCTTGGCAGATGGAGCAGCAGCCATCCAGTGGACCGATAATGGCGGCACGAATCAGCACTTCCAGATTGTTAAGATGCAATAATTAAACCCATTAATAAGACATGGATAAGACCCTCATCCCATTCATATGCGGATAAGGGTCTTATCGATGATGACCGCACTCGTTCACTTGCGTTCTCGGCGAATCCAGAACTGGAAGACATCACTTCTCAAATAATCATAGGAATACAGTACTTCCCGGTTCTGCTGGTCGTAATGCAATTGTTTCATAAGAAGAACCGGAGTCTCTTCCTGATGATTCTTCAATCTCTCAACATACTTGTCCTTGTTAGGAGGAACAACCAGTTCCGTGTCTGCTTTGGCAATATGGATACTACATTCTTTCTCCAGAAAATTGAACAAGGAACCCGAGAAGTCTGCACGTTCAAAAGCATCTCCTACCAAGTCCTTAGGCATAATATTAACGGAGTAGGTCACGGCTTCTCCATCTGCATATCGAATTCGCTCCACCTTCACAACCTGGGAACCCTCTTCGATGTTCAGCGCCTTCGCCCATTCCTCCATGCAATCTACCTCTCCGATCATTTCCTTGCTATCCGTTTCGGTCAATCCCGCCAACTTGATCATGGTTCCGATGCTCTGAAGAAACTCCAGCCGACTAGGGATACCGGGTAGTGGTTTGATCACAAAGGTGCCGACCCCATGCTTGACGAGCAGCTTGCCATCCTGCTCCAATAGCTTGATCGCTGAGCGCAGTGTCTCTCTGCTGACACTAAAATGTTTGGCGAGCTCATATTCGGAGGGCAGTTTCTCGCCTACATTCCATATTTTGTTTTCGATCATCATTTCCAATTCCTGCTTGATGTGCTGGTAACCACTCAATTATTCAGACCTCAATTCCTGTAAATTTTATAATTTATGATTGATTTATTCAACCAGTTGTAACGTTCCTTCCACTGCATCTACACGGATAATCCGATGCGTGCTGGACGCTGCCTCCGTGTAATAGAGTTTAGCTTCGGAATGCTCGTGAACCAACGACTCCATCCCCGGATGTGGAAGCTGATAGGTCCCTTGATCATCTGCACTGATAATAACCACTTGTGGCGCCCAATGATGAAGGCATGCTTCGGATAGATGGCTAGTATCACCATGGTGTGGTGCTTGCAGGGTGTGAATTTGCCCAATCTCGTCATCGTAGGGCTTCCAAAAATCAACGCCTACATCCGAGGTGAGCAGTGCTTTTGAGTTTTCTTTATTCTTAATTAATACAGCTAAGGATGTGTGATTCAGCATGCGGTCGATAGCGGTCAATCTCTCCTCCTGAAGATCCAGATTGGTTACGTCCAGCAGCTCCAATTCTTCTGCCAATTGCCTCAATCTGTGATGGCTTGGCATGAGGATTCGGAACGCCATATCACCCTCAATAATGGTAAAAGGCTCATGGATCTGAGTCACTGTAATGCTTAGTTCCTCCAGCAGGTTGAGGATGGATGCATATAGCGAGAGCGAACCCAGAATTGGCGTGGTAAAATCATTTAATCCGCTTTTCTGTACATGTTCCGGTAATGGGATATGCAGGATGACCTCTTCAACAGGGACATGACCCAGAATGGGAAGCACTCCACCGATATGATCTTTGTGAAAATGGGTCAGGACCAGCACGTCAATCTTCTCAATCTCATACTCCCGAAGGTATTGATCGAGGCTACACCGGCGAGGGTTGGTCATTGGGTCCACATCCCCGCCGTCTACCACGAGGCAGTAGGTGCAGTTCTCCTCCATCCGCCGAATGACCGTTGCCTCACCAAAACCTACATTAAGAAAATCGATAAACCACTTCATTCCGTTCCTCCCATCGAACGTTTAATGTAGAACACGGAGAACACCAGAACCAGCAGTACCATAATGACTGATGCTGCAGCTCCGTACCCAATTTGAAGGTTGTATACACCTTGCTTGTAGATATACTGTGTAATCGTCGTCGTGGAATTCGCTGGCCCGCCGCCAGTCAGGATGTTCACTTTATCAAATAACCGGAACGTATCGATGGTCCGAAGTAAAATGACCATGAACAGGGTCGGCAACATATTCGGTAATGTAATGTGAAGGAAAATTCGCATTTTGCCTGCTCCGTCTACTCTTGCGGCCTCATATTGTGAGCGTGGAACCGATTGTAACCCGGCATATAGCAGCAGGAAAGCGAACGGTGTCCATTGCCAAATATCAATAAACAATATGGCATTGAAGGCAATGTTAATGTCCATTAGGAAATTGAACGGTCCTACGCCAAACCAGTGGAGCAGATGATTAATAACCCCGTTATGGTTGCTGAGCATCATTTGCCAGATTAACGCCACTGTGACCGGTGGCAATAAAGACGGAATGAGCATCGTGATCCGCAGCACCTTTTGTCCGCGTCTCATGCTCTCGATAAGCACGGCAATCCCAAGCCCCAGAGCCGTTTCAATAGAAACGGCCAGAAGCATGAATTTAATCGTATTCCAGACGGCTTGAAGAAACTGTTCATCCTGAATAATCTTCATATAATTGCTTAACCCGATGAACTCCTTCGCATCGCTCGCCAAGTAATAATAATCGGTGAAGCTGTTCGTAATCGTGTAGATCAACGGGAAAACGGTGACACAGATCAATAACAAGGTTACTGGTGCCAGCATCGCCCATTGAAAGCCTCGTTTACTAGCCAAGTTCAGTCCACTCCTTTAGATTGAATGAACCTCTTATTGCATGATGTCATTCATTGCCTTGTTTGCATCTGATAGTGCCTTATCCACGGTTTTGGTTCCTGCAATAGCAGCGGACAATTCAGCACCGAGAGCTTCTTCTACTTGTGACCATTTTGCTGTTCGTGGTCTTGCTACCGAGTTCTGTAATGCCTCCAGCATAACGGGGAAATGTTTATACTTTGCAGTAAGTTCAGCGTCCTGATAGACACTTTTCCGAGTAGGCACACCACCATGTTCCACCATTTGCTTCTGCGTGTCACTGCTGGTGATGAATGACAGGAACTCAGCGGCAAGTTCCGGATTGTGAGAGTTGGCAGCTACACCCATCATCCAGTTGCCGATCATGCCTGTAGGAACGGATTGAGCGTCAGATGAGGCCTTGGACGGGATTACAGCATAATCCGCACTGGCGGTTTCACCTTTGATGAACCAGGATGGCCAGCCGAGAGCCATCGCTGCACGGCCTTCCGACACGGATCCGACAATGTCGGTGTTCTCATAGTTTTCTCCTACAGCGAGCAGGCCGATATAGGTATCTAACGCTTGCCGACCGGCGTCAGAGTCAATCTGTGCTTTCCAATTATCGTCGAAGATCTGTCCGCCTTGTGCCCAGAACAACGGCAGGAAGTCGGATACGATCGGGTTACCCTGCTGACCGCGAATGACGTAGCCAGCAGTTCCATCCTTCGCATGAATGGCCTTGGCCATCTCAAGCACGTCTGCCCAGTTTTCCGGAACATCATAGTTATTGCTCTTCAGCAGTTCTTGATTGTAGAAGAACAGCTGCACGTTGCCGGAGAAAGGAAGTGCATACAGATCTCCTGTAGCATACGGGGACTTCCCAAGGGCGAGGGAGGACTCTTCGAAGTCTGTGTCTTCCTTGATTCCGAGGTCAGACAGTTTGGCAAAAATGTTTGCTTCACTGAATTGTGGCATCCACGGATCATCCGCCATAATCAGATCATATGCGCCATTTTTATTCTTCGCATCGAGGGATACCTTTTGCTTCAAATCAGCGGATTCCAGCCCGATAATATCGATCTTCACATTGTGTTCTGTCTCGAAAGATGCCTTAACTGCATTCATCGCATCGACATGGGAACCACCTCTTGCCGCAATGACCAGCTTATCTGTTCCTTGACTTGAACCTTGTCCAGCAGCCTGTTCCTGAGATTGACATCCGGTGAACAGTACCGCCGTTGTTAACAACATACTCAGCATATACGACATCTTTTTTCTCATTTTTCTCTCACATCTCCCTATTCTTTAACTGCACCGGCGGTTAAGCCGCTAATTAGATGTTTCTGCAAGAAGATGGCTGTCAGCAGTACTGGCAGCACAGATACCAGACCGCCGCCCGCTACCTTACCCCACTCTGTCAGTTCCTGCTCGCTGTTCAGTGTGGCGAGTTTGAGTGGAATGGTGAAACTGTCAGGGCTTTGGATGAAGATTACACTGTACAGATATTCATTCCATGATGCCATGAAGGACAAGATCGTCACGGCAGCAATCCCCGGCAACACCAGCGGCAGCATCACTTTGTAAAAAATCATAAATTCAGATGCACCATCGATCCGCGCACTTTCCTCGATTTCACCTGGAACACCGTAGAAGAATGCCATCATAAACCAAATGACGAGAGGGATATTCATCAGGACATGCGCGATGATAATCGGAATCTTTGTATTCAGCAGTCCTGCGTCGTTCATCATGATGTACAGTGGCAGTGCAAACGTAATCGGCGGCAAGACACGAACCAGCAAAATCCAGATCATGAGCGAGTTTTTGAAGATTTTGAAATGACTTCGGAAGGTTCTGCGTCCAAGTACATATGCAGAGGTCAATCCCAAAGCCAGTACGATCAACATCGAGCTGATTGTGATCACGAAACTATTGAACATGGGCTGGATGTAGTTGTCTTCCGTAAAAATACGGAATATATGTTCCAGTGTTATGGATTGCGGAAATATGGATACTTTAGCAAACAAATCAGACGATTTCTGGGTAGCAATGACGAGCATCCAATAGATCGGAAACAGCGTCCATAGGAGTAAAACCATGAAAGTTCCGTATTTTAGACTTACATTTAATCTGTTCAATCTGTTCTCCTTCCCCTCATATGTCTAGACGTCTATACGACTACTATAGATTTGATTTATTAGCTGAATATCATCGAAATATTAAGTAGTGTTAATTAGGAGAGGATTTCTGTCCCGATATCCAAACTGTGGTAAACTAGTAGAATTGTAGAAATACATAGAGATAGGAGCTGGATAACGAAGTGAGTGGAGAACAAGTACTATCAATTGAAGGCTTGCGTATGCGGTACAACGGTCGTTATGTGCTGAACGGCATTGATCTGGAAGTGAATCGCGGAGAGATGATTGGTTATATTGGTCCGAATGGGGCTGGCAAGAGTACGACAGTCAAGATTTTACTCGGGCTGGTTGAAGGATATGTAGGCACGGTTCGAATCTTTGGCAAGGATATCGCGAACGGTGATGTGGAATATAAACGCAGAATCGGGTATGTCCCGGAGGTGGCGGAATTGTACGAACAATTAACGCCTGCGGAGTATCTGACATTCACGGGGGAATTGTATGGCCTGTCCTATGAAGATGCGGATTACAAAGCCAAGCTATTGATGGATTGTTTTGGATTGGAAAAATCATATCATTCCCGCATTGCATCCTTCTCCAAAGGCATGCGTCAGAAAGTGCTGTTGATCTCTGCGCTGCTGCATGACCCGGATCTGTTGTTCCTGGATGAACCGCTCAGCGGATTGGATGCCAATAGTGTGATGGTGGTAAAGGAAATTTTGTCGCAGTTGTCAGCCAAAGGTACGACCATCTTCTATTCGTCCCACATCATGGATGTGGTGGAGAAGATCAGCAGTCGAATCGTATTGATTGCTGAAGGGCGAGTGGTAGCAGATGGTACATTCAAGCAGCTCCAGCAACAGTCCATGGAAGGCACACTGGAGGAAGTATTCAATCAATTGACGGGCTTCAATGAGCACAAAGTCATTGCTGAGCGCTTTGTATCGATTGTGCAGGAGGTGTACTAATATGGAGGAATCCTCCGACTTCCGCACGCTGAAGATCCTGGATCGCTTTCGGCCAATCATCGCTAGAACAGGGGCGGATTATGATGTGCTTCGCCTGATTTTGCGAGTGAAATTCCAGATGGATCAGCGCAGAGTGCCTACCATTTTGTCATCAAACTCAGCGAAAAAGGAGAACAAGGACGGAAATCAGTTTCTTCGTTCCCTGTGGTTGTATGGATTAATGGGACTGTTGATGGTGCCCTTTGTTGTGTGGGATACGGGGCATTTCATGCTTCAGATGGGTCTTGTGTTCGGTATATTAATGTTTATGATCATGACGTCCATGATTTCGGACTTTTCCTCTGTGCTCTTGGACATCCGGGATCGCAATATTATCATGACAAAGCCCGTTAATGGGCGAACGGTGGGGATGGCCCGAGCCATACATGCTGGTGTCTATCTAATACTGCTGACGGGTTCATTAACAGGCGTACCGCTAATTGCCGGGTTAATTACGCATGGGATCGGATTCTTCCTGATCTTCCTCGTGGAATTAATTCTGATCAACATGCTGATTCTGGTGACAACGTCTTTGAACTATCTGTTTATGATGAAGTTTCTGGATGGCGAGAAGCTGAAGGATATGATCAACATGGTGCAGATTCTGCTATCGGTTGGAATCGCGATTGGTTATCAGCTAGTGATTCGTTCGTTCAGTATTATTGACTTTGATATGGTATTCACCCCCGCTTGGTGGCAATTACTGTTGCCTCCGTTATGGTATGCGGCTGTATTTGAATGGTTGTTCACCGGAGACGGGAACGTCTGGATATATACCTTCTCTGCAATGGCTGTGGTTGTTCCCGTTGTAAGCATGGCCATCTATGTGAAGCTTATGCCTTCCTTCGAGTTGTATTTGGAGAAAATGGCACACTCGGGTCAGTCTTCCGGACGCAGACGCGGAACGTGGGATCGTTGGATCTCCAAGCTGGTCAGCCGTTCCAGAGAGGAGCAGGCTTGCTTCCGTCTATCGGCCAGCATGATGCGCAATGAACGGGAATTCAAGCTGAAGGTGTATCCATCGCTTGGTCTATCATTCGTGTTGCCTTATGTATTCTGGTTCACCGAGTTGCAATCGTCCACCTGGGCGGAGTTTAGGCAAACTTCGTTTGTATACACTTTTTACATCGTGCTGATGCTGGTTGTAACGGTTGTGGTCATGCTGAAATATTCGGGACAATACAAGGCGTTCTGGACCTTTCGCGCTGCACCGATGGCGAATGATAGCGCGTTATATAAAGGTGCGCTGAAGGCGTTCTTGTGCAATATGTTCCTGCCTGTATTTGTGGTGAATGCCCTTGTGTTCACCTGGACATTTGGGCTACGGATTCTGCCGGATATTGCGATAATTCTGCTGACCGCTATGGCGCTTATCCCGTTAGCAGGCAAGTTGTTGTTGCGTAAGCCGCCATTCTCTCAATCTTTCAGTGTGGCGCAGCAAAGTGATAGCTGGTATGTATTTGCCGCCCTACCTGTGCTCGCCATGCTATGGGGAGTTCATGTCTTTTTCCGTTCGGTGTCAGGGGGCATCTGGATCTATGGCGCGATTCTGATTGTGGTCAATGTGCTCATGTGGACCTTATTATATCGGGTGAAGAAGACAGCGGAGAAGAGGTCGGTCGCAGTTTAAGAATAGCGTATGATAGTAAGAGTAATAGTAAGCACGAACAAGAGGGTGCATGCAACAAGAGGAACAGTTACATGAAAACTAATGCAGTTCCTATAAAGAGCGATGGAACAAAAGAGCCAAAGGGCAAGAGTATCGGAAGAATAAAGAAGAGCTAACCTTGACGTTGATGTCGAGGTTAGCTCTTTTTGATAGGTGATCTACTCCAGGGAAACCCTTGTCGTAGCGCTAACGAAACTGAGGAACGCTCTCCTTCCGAAAAGTAGCCGTTTAGCTCGAAAAAGGACCAAATTAGGCAAAATAGCGTCGCTGTGATTTGTTAGATATTAGATCCATGCTAAGGGGGGCAAATAGCGTGTATCCGATTCGTTAGTATGGAGTAAGGCAAGGAGGTTCTCTTTCACCTAGAGTAATGGAGAATGTGTTGGAGGTGTGAATATAATTTGGTGGCGGTGTGGGGATCTATTTCTGTTGGCCCGATCGGAGGGTGGATTCTGCCAGCCGATCGGCTGCATCCGCTGTGGAGATGATTGCAGATTGCGCAGCTTCTGCATATACCTTGCTCAGCGTGCCTGCAATCCCCGCCACGTTCTGGCGGATCAGGTCAGGCCCGGCGCCTTCCAGCTCGCAGGCGGTGGAGATGATTCCGCCTGCACCCAGCACATAATCAGGCGCGTACAGAATGCCGCGCGCCTGCATGCGGCCTGCAACCAGCTGTCGTTCACTCAGCTGGTTGTTGGCCGCCCCGGCAACGATGGAGCAGCGCAGCTCCTCCACCGTTGCCGGGGTCAGTACGCCCCCCAGGGCACAGGGGGCGAAGACCTTGCAGTCAGCGGCGTGGATATGGGCCGGATCGGCCGAGATGGCGCCGCTGAACTGCACAAGGGCACGTTGTACACGCTCCGGTACAACGTCTGCCACAATGAGCCGTGCCCCGGCTGCATGCAGGTAACGGCACAGGGCATACCCGACCTTGCCCAGTCCCTGGACGGCAACGGGTATGCCCTGCAAGGATGCAATGCCTTGCTGGCGCAGCGAGGTCACAATGCCGATGTGTACGCCGTAGGCGGTCATCTCGGCAGTGAAGTCATCCTGCGCCCCAAGTGAACCGGTGGTGTCCGTCACATGTGCGGTCTCCATTCGGATCTGGTCCATGTCTGTCGCCGTTGTACCCAGATCAAGACCGGTCACGTACCGCCCGTTCAGCCGCTCCAGACAACGTCCCAGTGCACGGAAGCGCTGCGCCCGCCTGGATACGTCATTATCCAGGCTTTTATCTTTATCAAATGTCACCTGATCAGCAGCGACTTTCCGTTCAGAGGCAACGCGCTCTTGCTGCTCTACCTCTAAGTCTCCAGCGACATGCTCAACGCTCGGAGACCCGTGACTACCTTGATCCGGTTTTGCATTCTTCGCAAAAGGTACATCCCATATGACCACTTTTCCACCGCCGTACGGTAGTCCAGAGATTGCATTTTTGTACGTCATGCCTTTGGCAAGCTTTACGGCATCCCGAACAGCTACATCTTCGGACGCATACGTCCAGTAACGGCATCCGCCCAGCGCAGGTCCAAGGGCCGTGCTATGAATGGCAATGACTGCCCTCAATCCACTATCTGCATCATGGCAAAAAATGAGTTCCTCCATGCCTTCCCGCTCCATCTCCTGCCATAACTGCATGACGGTACCCCCTTCTGTTTTGACCAATCCAACCTGGTTCTAATCTGGTTCTAACCTGCTATCTTGCGCGATCGTGCTCGGCTATATGATGATATAACATATTCACAGGCATCGGTTTTCGACCCTGGGACCTCCGCCGGGTTGATAATCGGTACAAACGGTTCTATAATGGCAGTTCCGGCATGCCGGAGAGCAGAAAATGCCTACGGATTTACATTCAACCGTTTAGAATGAGGGCATAACGTCCAATGATGGAGATAGAACGAACATACAGGAAGCGTGGATGAAACGAAGTCGTTGAGAATATGCAGCAGAGGGCCGAGTTAGCTGTGAAGGCCAGGAAAGAGGGATTGTGATTGTTTAAAATATTGGTATTTATCTTTTTGATCCAGATTGTATACGTATCGGCTTATACATTACGGATGATTCTGACACTCAAAGGACAGAAATATATCGCCGCTCTGATCAGCATGGGTGAGATTGTGATCTATGTACTCGGTCTGAATCTGGTGCTCAAGTATCTAACCCAACCTTCTGCCCTGATCGTCTACGCGGTAGGTTATGGACTCGGTGTGTTACTTGGGGCCTGGATCGAAGAGAAGATTGCCCTCGGTTACGTTACCGTTAAAGTCATCTGTAACCAGATGGGAAGCAACGTTGCGAATGCCCTGCGGGACAAAGGGTACGGCGTTACGGCCTGGGTGGGTAGTGGACGTGACGGAGATCGGCTCGTGATGGAGATTCTGGCGAAACGAAAGAACCAGAAACTGCTCTATCAGACGATTCTCAGTCTGGACCCCAAAGCATTTGTCATCACCGTAGAGCCCAAACAGTTCCATGGCGGCTTCTGGACACGTTCCATTAAAAAGTAAAATCGAGCAGGTCTGCAGCAGATGCAGTCCTGCTTTTTTAGTTTCATCCCATCCGAAATTTTCTTGTTGCCTAACGTATCTCTGAAACCTTACTCCCCAAGTTAACTCCGTACGATTCAAGGTTGCTTATAGTACAATCCCTTGCCGTACCAGCCATTCCCGCCTACATGTGAGATAGGGATTATTGTTGTAATCGCTTTCAACATTTACATTGAGAACATGTCCTTCGTAACACGGCATGGCAGCGATGGGCGAATATAATCATTATATTTCGGGAGGAATGGAATCGATGAAAATCAAATTTCGAAGTTTATGCAGCACAGCCTTGGCTCTGACGTTGGGGTTAACTTTATTGTCGGGACCGGCAAGTGTACAGGCAGCGGGTAACGCAGACTACAATCTCACAGGCTTCTCCCAAGGAAACGCAGGTGGCGGGATCATCAGTGAATCGAACACATCCACATATAAGAAAGTGTATAATGCGACCGATCTGGCGTTGGCTCTGAAAAAGAACTCCGGTGTCAAAGTCGTCGAGATCATGAACGATCTGAATCTGGGATGGAATGAAATTCCGAGTGCAGCGAAGACATCTCCTTTTGCCAAGCATAATGATGCGTTGACGCATCCCGTATTGAAACAGACAGGTGTCAGTAAGCTCACCATTGATGGTTTCAACGGACTCACGATTTTCTCCGCTAACGGTTCCAAAATCAAACACGTTGCGATCAGTGTGAAACGAAGCTCGAATGTCATTATCCGCAACCTGGAATTCGATGAGTTATGGGAATGGGATGAATCTACCAAAGGCGACTATGACAAGAACGATTGGGATTACATTACCCTGGAAGAGAGCAGCAACGTATGGATTGACCACTGCACATTCAATAAAGCTTATGACGGACTCGTCGATTCGAAAAAAGGAACCAGCGGCGTGACCATCTCCTGGTCCCTCTTCAAAGGGGATGACGGCAGCTCAAATAGCTGGGTTACCCAGCAGATCAATGAATTGGAAGCAAACAAGGCTTCCTATCCCATGTACAACTACCTGCGCAGCAGTGCGGTTGGTCTCAGCAAAGCAGACATTATCGCTATCTCTGGACCGCAGAAGAAAGGACATCTGGTCGGTTCCACCAGTCTGGAGTCGGCTAACGCCAATCTGTCCATGACGCTGCACCATAACCTGTACAAGGATATTCAGGACCGGATGCCACGTCTCCGCGGAGGTAACGCACATGCCTATAATATTGTGATGGATGCAACCGGAGCACGTGCCGCCAAAGCCAAAATCACCACCGCGATGTCAACAGCGATTGCGTCCAAAGGCTATAAGTTCGATATCATTGGCAATGGGGCAATCTCCACAGAGAGCGGAGCCGTATTGATCGAGAATTCAGTCATCAAGGATGTTCTGTATCCTGTTCGCAACAATCAGACTGATCCCGCCGATGCCAACTATACTGGCAAAATCAGAGTGACCGATACCATGTATTCTCTCGATGGAAGTTCGTTCCGAGGCAGCAGTGATACATCCGGCAGTCCGCTTGCACCGATCCCGGCCGTGGTAAAACCCTTCTCCTGGAACGGCTTCACGTCACTCCCTTACAACTATCAGGTGGATGACCCATCCACGCTGAATGCACGTCTCACCGCTTCCAATGGCGCAGGTTCTGGTAAATTGACCTGGTCCAAGGATAATTGGTTGAAGACAAGTTATTAGACGATGATGTGATTTAAATTCTGAGAACAAAGTGAGGGGGCATCAGAGTAACCTGTTGCTTTTTCATTCTTCAAACAAAGAAAAGAGTGCTCCTGCAGCTACGATAGCCGGGAGTACTCTTTTTATATGAATCAACCCCATAAACAGTTTGGCGGCCGTTTGAAGAATGATTCTTTGTAAGGGTGAATCATTTACAGCATGTTTTGGTCTTCAGGGTGAACGTTGTAAATCCGTTATTCATCTTGATTACCTCTGTGAGTAATTTATGACAAATTATCCATTTATACAAATTCACCTTGTAATTTTACTTACCGGTAAATATAATTTATTAGATTAGAACAGCCGTTTCTGTCTGATAGGGCTGGATATAGGGATGGTGAAGCAGCTTGGATGTATGGATATACTTCGCACTTACTCTTGTTTATTTGATACTTGTTATTCGGATGACCGTCGTTTTGACCCAGAGGAAGCAATGGCTGTCGTATTCCAGTTTTCAGTTATTCGTAGCGTTCAGCTTGGCATATGATAATGGAATTCTTGCTCTAGGTAATATAATAGGGGAAGGGGAACCGCTAATGGTTCTCAGTAGCCTTCGATTTTGGCTACATGCCTGTGCTACCCCTACCCTTATTCTTGTGAGCCAACATATCTTGCGTAGCTCAGGTGCCAAGTTTGCGAATAACAGTATAACGAATGTGGCAGCATGGCTGATAACACTGGGTCTGGTTTTCTACCAGATTGTAGGCTTTACTATATCGGAGGTTAAAAATCTCACTGTTATAGAAGAGTATGGAGTACTGAGGTATATGGCAGAAGGTCATGGAGGTCCGCCGATGATGGTTATCATCGTGGGGATTGTACTCTTATTTGTTAGTCTGATCGTTCTTTTCAAACATAAATGGGTATGGCTGTTTGTTGGGACTGCATTGTTGTTTGTAGGGCAGTTAATCTCCCTGCCAGTGGAAAGTGGAACTTTAACCAATGTGTATGAGCTGATCCTCATCCTCTCGATTTGGAGAACGACTACATTTTTGATGGATTCAACAGATCGTCGCCGTCTTTAAGCTCCGATGCATCAGAAAAGACTGGCCAGTAAGATAGAGGCCAGTCATCTGTGTTCATTCATTTCATTTTTTAATTCAGATATCCATGGTATCTGATGAGGCAGACGCAGCACTTACCGATTCACGATAGATGATGTTGCCTTTCACGTGTACACGACCGAAACTGCGGTTCGGGTTGTCGATCTTCTTGAGCATGGACTGAACTGCCGTGCGTGCCATCTGTTCCACATCCACTTCGACGGTTGTCAGCTTGGGATCGGAGAGCATGGCATAGATATCATTATCAAAACCAACAACAGAGCATTGGCCAGGTACCTGAATATCCATGGAAGTCAGTTTTTGAACCAGTAGATGAGCGACCTGATCACAGTTGCATACAAAGGCCGTTGGCAGCTGCTCGGGCAGATCAATCTCAATAAACGTACCCCGTTCATCCCGATCATCCAGAACCAGATCCGGATTCATCGGCAACCGATGTTCCAGCAAGGATTTGTAATATCCGAGGAATCGGTCCTGAATGCTGCTTGTGGAATACAGGTTCCCCACGTAAGCAATGTTACGGTGACCCTGCTGAACCAAATAGTTCGTCAGTTCATAGGCAGCGTAGAAGTTATCGGTAACGACGGAATCGATATCCGAATGTTCATCGTAGAAGTCGAGAAACATCTTGGGAACATCCATTGATCGCACCAATTCAATATACTCTTTGCTGATCTGTCCAAGCACGATGAAACCATCAACCTTGTTATCGCTGTATAGCTTGGGAAGCGTTAACTCTTCCTCATCCTCCACATTCAGAATATGCAGAATGCCGTAATAGCCCTGTTCCTCCAGATGTTTGGTGATGCGCTGGAACACGCGTACATAGAACGACTGCGTAGGCCCGGTAAAACGCTCCGGGATAATTACGCCAATATTATGGGTTAAGCCTTCCTTCATGGAACGGGCAGCAGCATTATACCGGTAGCCCATTTCAACAGCAAGCACTTTAATTTTTTCCTTTAATTCGCCACTCACGCCATCTTTATCATTCAATGCTTTCGAGACGGTCACACTGCTGACCCCGAGCCTGTCGGCGATATCCCGCATGGTGATATTGTTCTTCAGTATGGTCGCCTCCTTCAAGCCGGTATAGGCACAATGTGCTGTCATTATGATGAGCGCTTTCTCCATACATAATAACAATCCATATCAGTATACATCGTTACCAACTTGGAATAAAGCCATTCTGACTGTTGTTTCGCTATTTTCAGCATATTTCAGGTTTGCATGAAAGGTTGCTACAGCGATGTTATGTCAATTGTTTCTGTAAAAGCTTCTCATTCTGTTCTATCAGCTGACCCCGCTGGCTGGCACAGTCCAGTGAACGATATGGATCAGCCGGTGTATTGAACGTATAATCGACTAGTTTTTCCAGCGTGGTTGTTGCCACATGACAGCGGGTATCACTGGATGCGTAATAGATAAAGACCTCATTATTTTCGTTGACTACAGCACCATTGCAGAAAATAACATTGGATACATCGCCTACACGCTCATCGTCATAAGGGGCAATGAAGTGGCCGCCCGGCTTGGCGATAATACGCGCCGGATCATTCAGATCCGTAGCGAAGGTGTATAACACATAACGCAGGCCTGCCGCGGTGTTCCGAACCCCGTGAGCAATGTGAATCCAGCCACGATCCGTCTTGAGCGGAGCAGGGCCCTGGCCATTTTTGACCTCATAGACCGTATGATATTGCCGTTCGTCGATAATCGTCTCTTCATGAATGACCGGGTTCAATATATCCTCACACAGACCGAAGGCAATTCCGCCGCCGCTGCCTGTTGAGATGAATCCGTCCTGTGGACGGGTGTAGAAGGCATACTTTCCATCCACGAATTCCGGGTGCAATACGACATTGCGCTGTTGAGGGGAATTCGTTGTTATGTTGGGCAACCGTTCCCAGCTTGTGAGATCTCGTGTCCGAACCAGTCCTGCCTGTGCCACTGCGCTGGACGTGTCAAATGCAGGTGCTTCCGGGTCTTTGCGTTCCGAGCAATAGATGCCATAGATCCAGCCATCCTCATGTTGAACCAAGCGCATATCATATTGATTGGTTTCATCCGCATCAATATCTTCCCAGACTAATGGTTTACCTGTAAATCGGAATCCGTCGATGCCATTGTCACTCTCGGCGAGCGCGAAGATCGATTTGCGATCCAATCCTTCGGTACGAATAACCATGACGTATTTGCCATTGAAATAGATGGCTCCCGGATTCAGCGTCGCATTAATGCCCAGACGCTCCATGAAATGCGGGTTGGTCGTCTCATCCAGATCGAATCTCCAATGCAGCGGTACATGATGGCGAGTGATTACCGGATATTGATACCGATCATATACGCCGTTGTAGAAGGAAGAATTGATCTCATTGGGGCGAGTAAGCAGCTGCTCCTGTTTCTCCAGTAACTCCTTGTATTTCGGGTGTATCATTCTGATCCCATCCTCTCGATTAGTTCAATACAGAATCTGCTATTGTGATACGGACATTTCCACGGTCCGGCAATTTCGCTCTGATCCGGTGTGCCGTTCCCATCAACCGACCAGTACCATTCCCCACCAGCGCGCTGATCTATGATGTTTTCTTTCGTATATCTCCACAGGCGTTCCACTCTCTCCAGAAACAGTGGATCACCTGTACGCTGATATGCATTATAGAAACCGACCATCGCCTCGGCTTGAACCCACCAAATTCGCTTCTCATCGATATGTTCACCTTCTTGTTCATTTAGCAGGGAACCATCAGCATTCACGGCTACATTGGAGATGTTATAGGCAATATCTGTTACCATCGCTGCATACTCCGGATGTTGTTCCAGCCCCAGCACTTTTAACGTTTCGTCGATCAGCCAGCTGGCTTCAATGTCATGTCCGAACGAGCGCAGATCGATGATGGATTCCCACTGTTTGTTGAAAAATACCCCGAGAAACTTGGTGTCTTGGTCATACACGCGTTCATACAAAATTCCGAGCAGGCGTCCCAGTGCCGCCTTCACTTGTTGATCCGGCCACACTCGATAGAGCGTGGTGTAGGCCTCCAGCACATGGATATGCGTATTCATTGTGTAGTCCGCAATAACCCCATTTTCGCTCAGCATTTCATTGGGCTGTTCCTTCCATGTGCGATCAAATTGTTCCTTGTACGCAGGTAGTTCGGCATCCAGACCTTTGTCCTCGATTAGAGCGAAAAGCATTTTCGCAAGTTCCAATGCAGAAGCATCCCCGGTAGCACGATAGTACTCACTGAGTGAATACACGCCGAATGATTGCGTATACACATGTTTGCTCGTGTCCAGCGCTTCCCCTGTGTAATCTACCATCCAGTACATGCCGCCATATTCGGTATCCATCACATGATCGGCGAGAAAACGGTATGCATGTTCAGCGTGCTCGCGCCATCTCTCGTTTCCGGTAACCCGATACGCTGCTGCAAAAGACCAGAGTTGCCGTGCCGTGGCGATCCCGCCTTTGGGTGCCTGTTGATTAACCTGAAGATCATTGCCGACCCAGCCGTAGAATCCACCGTGGGTTGTATCTTTGAGGTTGGACCAGAAGGGTAAAATCTGCTTTTCCCAATGTTCCTTCATCTCAGATTGGAGTTGGGTTGTTTTGGTATTCATAAGTGAGCACTCCTTCAACGTGTTACATCAATCTCGATTCGTTAAGTTAACGGTAACTTTATTAAACAATATTAGTGCTCTGAAAAACAGATGTCAACGAATTACCTCGCAATTTTTATTGTTAGGTTATAAATAAATAAATTGACAGGTAAGCGTTACCATAATAGAATTCATTTTGTAACCTTAACGATAACTTAACAAATTTAAGAAAGGGGTCGAAACAATTGAGAAAAAACAAAGGTTGGATGATGTTGCTGACGATGCTGCTCATCACTTCACTACTTGCTGCATGTTCATCCGGAGGTGGATCTTCGCAGGCAGGGGAGGAGATCAGTACAGATCCGGCAGATATCAAAGGTGAAATAACCGTTCTGACGCAACGGACAGATATTGTGGATACCGTGTTCAAAGACTACGCGGCAGAATTCAACAAGGAATATCCCGATGTAAAAGTAAACTTTCAGGCGCTGGCCGACTACGAAGGACAAGTGAAAATCCGTATGAGCACCAAGGATTATGGTGATGTACTGATGATTCCGACCAGTGTTCCGATCGCAGATATCCCGGACTTTTTCGAGCCGCTCGGCACGTACGATGAATTGAAAGACAAATACACCGCCATTGAAGAACGCATGGTGGATGGTCAGGTCTACGGTATTCCTACCGTGATCACGTTCTCCGGAATCATTTATAACAAACAGGTCTTCAAAGAAGCAGGCATTATGGAAATTCCAAAAACACCGGAGCAATTCCAGGCTGCGCTTCAACTGGTCAAAGACAATACAGATGCGGTTCCGCTTTACACCAACTATGCATCTGGCTGGGCATTAACCCAATGGGAATCGGATCTGCCAACAGTTGCAGGCAGTGTGGATTACGTTAACGTGGACCAACCGAACACAGATGAGAACTTTGTGCCTGGTCAGCCGCACTATGAACTATATAAAGTGCTCTATGATGCAGCCAAGAACGGTCTAATTGAGAAAGATCCAACGACAACCGACTGGGAAAGCTCCAAAGCGGATCTCGCCAAAGGCAAAATTGCTACAATGGCACTGGGCTCTTGGGCGATCACACAGATCCAAGGGATGACGGATAACCCGGACGACATTGGATTCTTACCTTTCCCAACCAATGCAAGTGAGGTTGTAGTTCCTCTCTCCGCCGACTATAACATCGGCATGAACGTGAACAGTGAGAACAAACCTGCTGCCAAAGCCTGGATTGACTGGTTCCTGGCGAAATCGAACTACGCAGTTGAACAGGGCGGCGGTATGGATGCAGACAAGAATGCTGAATTGCCACCGATTTTGGATCAGTATAAAGATGTGAAATTCTCCACGCTTACACCTGCAAAAGAAGGTCAGGAAGGTCTGGTCGACAAGATCGATAACGAAGGTGAGATCGGCCTCTGGCAGCCTGACTTCAAGAAACGCATTATCGAAGCAGGTATTGGGAACCGCAAGGAATCGTATGACGACATCATGAAAGATCTGAACGACAAGTGGGTAAAAGCAAGAGCAGAACTCACGAAATAACGAGAATGACCTGAGTGGATCTGGCGGTAAAAGGACTGCGGGGGCATGTAAGTCCATGTATAAATGGAGCATCTGGCATTCGGAAGCATGATGCCAGATGCTCTTCCTCGGCAGTTGTTCCACCAGAATTCCATTGGATGGGAGTCTTTCGATATATAGGCGGGAGAACCGCTTGGAGGTGTGGAGAGCATGAAGTACTTAAAACTTTCGAATTGGGGCTACTCAGCGCAACGCATATTTATCATCTGTGCCTTCTCAATTATTCCGCTGGCGTTGCTGTTCACGTTTGCATACTTACCAGTCATCAACATGTTCAAATACAGTTTCACCGATTGGAACGGATACAGTAAAAGGTTCGATTATGTTGGCTTTGAGAACTACACGCGCATATTCAGTGATCCCGAATATTTCAAAGTATTTATTGTCAGCCTGTATTACTTCGTAGCCACGTTCTTACAGATGGGATTGGCGCTTTACTTTGCCACGATTCTGAGTTTCAAAGTTCGAGGCAAAAACTTCTTCAAAGGCATACTGTTCTTCCCTTATTTGCTGAATGGGGTAGCCATCGGTTTTATCTTCCTTTTTTTCTTCAAACCGGACGGTACACTCGATATGCTCATGCATGCTGTAGGGTTGGGACAATACACGCAGCTCTGGCTCGGTAATCCTAATATTATTAACGTGTCACTCGCAGGTGCATCGGTATGGAGATACATGGGTTTTAACTTTATCATTTTCCTGGGTGCAATCTCCTCCATTCCGAAGGATGTGTATGAAGCATCCGATATTGATGGTGCCAATCGCTGGCAGCAATTCCGCCACATCATCCTGCCAAGCATTACACGCATCCTGCAGCTCAACCTGATCTTGGCGATTAGCGGCGCAATTAGTGCGTTCGATATTCCATATATCATGACTGATGGTTCCAACGGCAGTATGACATTTGTAATCCAGACGGTTCATTTGGCGTTTAAATATGGCAAGCTGGGACTGGCATCCGCCATGGCTGTGGTGCTGCTCTTGATCGTTATTCTCGTTACGCTCGTTCAGCGCGTCACCATGAAAGGGGAGGAATGAACGTGAACCAATTCAAATACACCCTTGCGAGCGTGGTTAAATATGCTTCCCTGGTTATTGCGGCGTTTATCGCGCTGTTACCCATCGTGGTCATCCTGTTTGCCTCTCTCAAAACCAATGCGGAATACGCTACCAGCAGCCCGCTTGCCCCGCCAGCCAACTGGCTGAACTTTGCGAACTATGCGAAGGCTTTTGTGGATGGCAACATGCTGGTCGGTTTCAAAAATACAATTATTATCCTGATCATCTCCATTATAGGTGCAACCTTAACGGGTTCCATGATCGCGTATGTGCTGGATCGTTTCAAATTCAAAGGCAAGAAAATCATGGTCGCGGCATTCCTGCTCGCCACCCTGATTCCAAGTGTTACGACGCAGGTCGCCACATTCCAGATCATCAACGCCCTAGACCTGTTTAACACGCGCTGGGCAGCCATCGTGATGTACCTGGGTACAGATATCATCGCGGTGTATATCTTCCTGCAGTTCCTGGGTTCCATCTCAAGTGCACTGGATGAATCCGCCATGCTGGATGGCGCATCATACTTCACGATCTACTGGAAAATCATTCTGCCACTGCTGAAACCAGCCATTGTAACGGTCATTATCGTGAAGGGCGTTAACATCTATAACGACTTCTACACACCGTTCCTGTACATGCCGAAGACCGATCTACAGGTCATATCCACCGCCTTGTTCAAATTCAAGGGACCGTTCGGATCGCAGTGGGAAGTCATCAGCGCTGGCATCATGATCGCCATTATTCCAACGATGATCATCTTCTTGCTGCTACAGAAGTACATCTACAACGGCTTCGCGCAAGGCTCCGTTAAATAAAAAACGAAAGGCTATATGAAATGCATATGAGAATGCACAGGAACGAAGAGGACAGAAAAAAGCTGGAGAAACGAAGTGGTCGCATTTATCCCCGGATTTCCCCCTTTGATAAGGGTATCAAAAAATCTGGGGATAACGGCGATCGGAAGGTTGTTCTGTCATCAAAGTGGTCTAGTGTAATTTTAGTATTCATTTCATAAAGCCTAACCGAAGGGAGAAATGAAAAATGTCAGTTGCCGAAACGAAAAACGTATACATTGTTGGGGACGCTTTGCCGAATATGCCGTGGGAGAACAAACCGGAGGGAACGGAAGGCCCGGTATGGAGACACTCGGCGAATCCAGTGGTTCCGCGTAATCCGGTCAAAGGCGTTGCCCGCATTTTCAACAGTGCCGTTGTTCCTTATGAAGGAAAATTCATTGGGGTATTCCGTGCTGAAACCGTTAATGGCCGTCCGCACCTTCACATGGGAGCGAGTGAGGACGGTTTGGAGTGGACGATTGAAGAAGAGCGCATTGCATTTGTGGATGAGAATGGCGATCCGTTCATGCCGAACTATGCGTACGATCCACGTTTGGTCAAAGTCGAGGATACGTATTACATCATCTGGTGTACAGACTTCTACGGTGCAGCACTGGGCCTGGCCAAAACAGATGACTTCAAAACATTTGTCCGCCTCGAAAATCCAATGCTGCCATTCAATCGTAATGGTGTGTTGTTCCCGCGCAAAATCAACGACAACTATGTGATGTTGTCCAGACCAAGTGACAGTGGACATACACCATTCGGAGATATTTTCCTGAGTGAGAGCCCTGATCTTGTGTACTGGGGCAAGCACCGTCATGTGATGAGCAAAGGCGGTCAGGGCTGGTGGCAATCGGTCAAAATTGGTGGCGGCCCTGCTCCGATCGAAACGTCCGAAGGCTGGCTGATGTTCTACCACGGCGTCACGGGAACCTGTAATGGATTGGTATATAGCATGGGGGCGGTCATTCTGGATCTGGATGAGCCTTCCAAAGTAAAGTATCGTTCCTCTAACTTCGTGCTGACACCGGAAAAGTGGTATGAAGAACAAGGCTTCGTTGATAACGTCATCTTCCCATGCGCAACGCTGCATGATGCCGAGACCGGACGTATCGCCATCTATTACGGTGCTGCCGACACGTATGTGGGCGTGGCGTACACGACCATCGAAGAGATCGTGAACTATGTGATCGAGACGGACGAGGTTATTGCAGGTGACCGCGAGGAAGGCAAGCTGTAATTGTAGTAAAACCTAAAAAAGTTAATTCACACACTAACGGAGAGTGCAGAACCAATCTGAAGAAACGGAGTGTTCGCATTTATCAACGGATTTTACCCTTTTAAAGGGAATCAGAAAATCTGGGGATAACGGCGATCGGAAGATGGTACTGCACTCGGAGTGACAGGAACGGTGAAAGGGGCTTTACAGTGCCAACATATATGGATTACATCAAAGGATTTACATTTGGCTGGATGAGTGGCAAGGGTGACTTCCGCAAGCCGGAGGCCAAAGAATCCTTGCGTCTGATGGCTGAACGCACAGGCAGTTCACATGTTATTTTTGCACTGGCGGCACATCAGGATCATCCGCAGGCGGTAGAAGTGAAGTACCGGGGTGCACATCTGGTGGAGGATGATGAACTGGTCGACATGATTCGTTATGCCCGCACACTCGGGCTGCGTGTCATTCTGAAACCAACCGTCAACTGCACCGACGGCACATGGCGTGCACACATTAACTTTTTTGATATCGATGTGCCTTGTGAGCCGAAGTGGAAGGATTGGTTCCGCAGCTACACGGCATTTCAGAAGCATTATGCAGCGATTGCAGAGCAGGAAAAGTGCGAGATGTTCATCGTAGGCTGTGAGATGGTGCAATCCGAGCGTCGGGATCAAGAGTGGCGCGAGGTGATCGCTGGTGTGCGTGAAGTGTACACTGGACTGGTGTCATACAACACAGACAAATATCAGGAAGGTCATGTGAAGTGGTGGGATGCAGTGGACGTGATCTCTTCCAGTGGTTATTATCCCATTGGAGATTGGGAGGCGCAGCTGGATCGAATTGAGCAGGCGATTGCTCCCTATGGCAAACCCTTTTTCTTCGCGGAAGCAGGCTGTCCCAGCCGCGATGGATCAGCCCAGGTACCGAACGATTGGGGACTGGAAGGCGAAGTGAGCGCTGAGGAACAGGAGCGTTTCTATGAAGCGATGTTCCGGCATGTCAGTCAGCGTGACTGGGTACGCGGGTTCGGTCTATGGGATTGGAGCGCACATCTGCATGCGGAGAAGAATGCGCTGATTGACGACGGTTATGGGGTGTATGGTAAGCCTGTGGAGAAAATGATTCGTCGGTTCTATGAAGGCATCACTGTAGAAACTTAAACGAGAAACAAGAAGGTGTATGTGAAGATGAATCTCAGTGATATATCTCCATATGTACTTTGATGATTTCCATGCTGTGAGCAAGGAATAGCAGATAATGGTGGAACTTATTTTTCCAGTTGTAATTCACATTCAGATCAAAAAGCCTTTCCTCCTACAGGAAAGGTTTTTTGGCTATTTTAGTAACAACACATACCATGTCGAATTTTATTGACAAAAGGAGGGCTCCTGCCTATTCTTAATGAATGAATATGAGAATCATTATCATGAAATAGAGAAAAGGGGTTCTACATCCATGATTGTACAACATCGCAAATCTTCGGCTCTCACACTGGCAACTATGCTCTTGTTGCTATTGGTTATCGTGGGCTGCAGCAATACAGGAAGTGCAGATCAATCCTCATCTGCTGCTTCGGATCAAACATCTACGAAGTCGATTACGATGTCATGGCCACGTGATATCGGTACAATGAATCCGCATACGTACAATCCTTCGCAATTATTTGCCCAATCCATGCTCTATGAGCCGCTGATCAGTTACCAGAAGGACGGAAAACTGGAACCTGCCCTGGCAGAATCATGGACCATCTCCGATGACGGCAAAGTATACACATTCAAGCTTCGCCAAGGTGTGAAATTCTCAGATGGCACGCCATTTAATGCTGAGATTGTGAAAAAGAATTTTGAAGCTGTTATGAAAAATAAAGATACACATAGCTGGCTGGGCATTGTAGGCGTGCTCGACAAGACGGAGGTTGTGGACGATCAGACTTTCCAGTTGACACTCACAGAGCCGTATTATCCGGTCTTGCAGGATTTGTCTGTAGTTCGTCCTTTCCGCTTCCTGGGTGAAGCCGGATTCCCGGATGACGGAGATACTTCCCAAGGCATCAAAGAGCCGGTGGGTACTGGCCCGTGGATGCTGGCTGAATACAAGCAGGACGAATATGCCGTCTTCAAGCGTAACCCGAACTATTGGGGAACAGCACCGAAGGTAGATGAGATTACGGTTAAAATCATTCCTGATGGGGAGACCCGTGTCCTTGCTTTTGAAAAGGGTGATCTCGACCTGATCTACGGTGAAGGTGTGATCAGCCTGGATGCGTTCCAACAACTTCGTGACAACGATGAGTATGTGACCCAATTGTCTGATCCTGTGGGAACTCGCAGTCTGTTGCTGAACTCTTCCAATCCGAAGATGTCGGATGTCAGAGTACGGATGGCCCTCCAGCAAGGATTCAACAAACAGGCGATGGTGGAAGGCGTCACTTCCGGTTTGGAAGAGCCAGCCGATACCGTATTGTCCAAAAACTATCCGTACACCAATGTAGACTTGGAACCGATCACGTATGACGTGGAGAAAACCAAAGCGTTGTTGGATGAAGCGGGCTGGAAGCTGCCGGCTGGTGGTACGGTTCGTGAGAAAGACGGTCAGCAGCTTGATTTTGAGATGATTTTTGACAAGACGGACCCGATTCAGAAAGCGATGGCTGAGACCATTCAGGCAGAATGGAGCGAGCTTGGGGTTAAGGTAAACCTCACTGGACTGGAACTGACGGTACAGATCAAGCGTTTGAAAGCCAATGATTTCGACCTGTATTTCTGGTACAACTATGGTGCGCCATATGATCCACATTCCTTCATTAATGTTGTGGCGAACCCTGGATTCGGGATTTCCGAGACCTTGAGTGCGTTGCCGATGAAAAAGGAACTGGACGATCAGGTGCATGCAGCCCTGTCTTCCACAGACGAGACGAAACGCCAGGAACTATATGGCTCCATCCTGAAGACACTTCAGGAGCAATCGGCGATCGTACCGATCTCTTATATTAAGAAAACGGCTGTATATCAGAAGAAAATCTCCAACTTTATTTTCCCGGCGAATCGTGATGAAAATCCATTTGTGGGAATCGAATTGGGCGATCAATAATTAGTAATTACTTTAATTTCGGAAGTGGTAAGGCCTTGGTAAGGTCATGTAGCTTGATAAAAGGAGGAACGTTTGGTGATCGGTTATATTGGTAAACGAATGATCGCGATCATTCCTATCGTTTTTATCGCTACACTTGTGACCTTTGCGCTTATTCATATATCGCCGGTTGATCCGGCCGAGGCTTATCTGACAGCCGCTCATATCTATCCAACACCGGAGCTGCTTGCGCAAAAGCGGCATGAGTTCGGTCTGGATCAGCCTATGTTAACCCAATATATGCATACGATTCAGAAGATTGCCAAGCTCGACTTCGGCACCTCATATCTGACGAATAAACCGGTATGGGATGAAGTGAAATTAAGGCTCCCGGCTACGGCTGAACTAGCCCTCTGGAGTATATTGTTATCGGCTTTGGTGAGTATTCCTTTGGGAATACTGGCAGCAGTGTATAAGAATAGCTGGATTGACATGGTCAGCCGTGCGATTTCCTATTTTGGAGCATCTATTCCACAATTCTGGCTCGGTTACCTGCTGATCTTCTTTTTCTCGGTGAAGCTGGACTGGCTGCCTGTGGAGGGACGTGGATCGTGGGAGAATCTGGTTCTGCCTACGATTACACTCTCCTTGATTCTTATTGCGATCTACACCCGATTATTGCGTTCCAGTGTACTGGAGCAATTGCAGGAGACATATGTACAGTATGCGAGAACGCGCGGGATTCGCGAACGAGTCATTATGCTGAAACATGTCCTGAAAATCGCCATATCGCCCCTCATTACGGGGATGGGTATGAGTATGGGCAAGCTGCTCACAGGCACCATTATTGTGGAGCAAGTGTTTTCCTGGCCTGGGTTCGGACGATACTTTGTCGATGCGATATTTAATCGGGATATTCCCGTTATTCAATGTTATGTCTTCCTGGCGGCATGCCTGTTCATCGTATGCAATCTGCTCGTTGATCTGGTGCAGCTAATGATGGACCCACGGATTTCAGCGAAAGGACGGGCAGAACATTGATAAACAAATGGCGTGCGGTATTTAAAGGACAGAGAGCCATTCAGATATGCTCAGTGATCATATTGCTTTTCTTCATGGTAGCGTTATTAGCCCCATGGATTGCTCCTCATGACCCTGTGAAGGTGAATCTGTTACAGAAGCTGGCGAGTCCATCCTTTGAGCATTGGCTGGGAACGGATCATCTGGGACGCGACAATCTCACCAGGTTAATATATGGCGCTCGGGTGTCGCTCGGATTTGCTACCCTGATCTTTCTGTCTTCTTTGCTCATAGGTGTCATTGTGGGTTCGATCTCCGGGTACCTCGGTGGCTGGGTGGACAGTCTGCTGATGCGATTGTGTGAAGGCATTATGGCGTTTCCGAATCTGGTGCTGGTGCTGGGCATTGTAGGGATCTTTGGTCCAGGTCTGATGCAGGTTCTTCTAGCCCTCATGATGGTACAGTGGGTGTATTATGCACGCATCTGCCGGAATATGGTCGTTAGTCTGAAGGAACGGAACTTCATCGCAGCGGCGCGGATTAGCGGCTCCTCTTCATGGACGATTATCCGCAGACATATCATCCCCAACGTGCAGCGTCCCATCGTTGTAATGGGCACGCTGGAGATGGGATGGGCGATTATGGATATATCCGCTCTGTCCTTCCTGGGACTAGGTATTCAACCACCGAATGCAGAATGGGGAGCCATGATTCATGAAGGAACGGGTTATATTCGCAGTCATCCGGAGTTGATGATCTATCCGGGTGCATTGATTCTGCTGGTGGTCATTACGTTCAACATCTTGGGAGAAGCGTTATCCGAGCGTTATGGCATTGCAAAAAGGTAATGGTTCGGAACCAAAGGCATATGGAGGTGAACGTAACGATGGATGATGCAGCGAAAGTACTCGAAGTTCGTGGTCTGCAAGTGAATCTTAGAACAGCGGAGGGTTCAGTCCCGTTACTGGAGCCCATTGATTTCGAATTAAAAAAAGGTCGTGTCTTCGGTCTGGTCGGTGAGAGTGGCAGCGGCAAGACCGTTACGTGTAACGCGTTGCTCCATCTGCTTGATCCACGCAGGATGGAAGTGTCGGGCAGCATCCGTCTGAATGGGCGGGAGCTTAGCTCATTGTCAGGTGAGGAGATGCGACGCATCCGCGGCAAGGACATCGGATTTATTATGCAGAATCCGATGAATGCTTTTACACCCGTATATACGATTGGATCTCAATTCATTGAAACTTTACGTACGCATACAGAAATGTCCAAAGCAGCGGCCCGGGAGCGGGCTATTGCTGCCTTGGCAGATATGAACTTGCCCGAACCGGCCAAACTGATGAAGCGATATCCCTACCAACTGAGTGGAGGCATGTTGCAGCGGGTGATGATCGCCATATCGATGTGCCTGCGACCAGCCCTGGTTATTGCCGATGAACCAACGACGGCACTGGATGTCGTGAATCAGTTGAAGGTGCTTCAGGAATTGGATCGGCTACGTACGGAATACGGTACATCCATCTTGCTCATCTCCCACGATCTGGGTGTGATCTCGCAAATGGCGGATGAAGTCGCGGTTATGCAGAAGGGACGAATTGTAGAGCAGGCGGATGTGTATCAACTGTTTGATCACCCGCAGCATGAATATACACGGATGTTGTTAAATGCCAGGCCCAGTATGTTTTTGGGACGATAGGAAGTTAGCGACTAATAAAGAGTGGAATCGTTAGTGAATGTAAGTGTAGAACTGGTGTGAGCTCTGTTTGAAGCGGGTAGCGCAGGGGTGGGATGGACATGATGATGTGTAATTTCGTCTTCTTCGGAGATTGCTTCTGCCAAGTACAAGAGAGGAGGATGACCTGATGCTTCAGGTACGTGAAGTAAGCCATAGCTATAGCAAACGCAATTGGCTGGATCGTTCGGGAGCGCGTCCTCCTGTGCTGGCAGACATTTCACTTACGATTGAAAAGGGTGTTTGTCTGGGATTGTTGGGTACCAGCGGAGCAGGTAAAAGTACCTTGGGGAAAATCATACTTGGGCTGGAGAAGCCCAGCCAGGGTCAGATTTTGTTTCAGGGTCAGGATATCTACCGATCCAGCAAACCCGTGCTTAAGGGATTACGACGTGATCTGCAAGTCGTGTTCCAGGACTGTTATTCGGCTGTAAATCCGCTTATGACTGCCGCGCAGATCATTGGGGAGCCGCTGGATAATTACGAGCGTTTGTCGGCAAAAGAACAACTTCGTGTGATTGGACAATTGCTTGAGCAGGTTGGACTTACACCTGAGGATGCAAACAAGCTCCCGCAACAGTTCAGCGGTGGCCAATTACAGCGAGTCAACATCGCACGAGCCATCGCTCTCAAGCCAAAGTTAATCGTATTGGACGAATCGATCAGCAGCCTGGATATGGTGCACCAGACGCAAATCCTATCCTTGCTGGCGGACCTCAGAGCGTCGTATGGGTTGTCGTACCTCTTTATCACGCATGACATCCGGGCCGCCATGACAATCTGTGACCGCATTGCGGTAATGGATCAGGGCAGGATTGTCTATAGCGGTGATGCGGGGGATTCGGTAATGCAGTCGGATCATCCTGTTGTCCAGCAGCTGGTTACAGCTATTTTGCCTGAGCATCCGTCAGGCCGTATTTCGTTTGGGTAATGCGTTGCTCGTACTGTTGCGGGATCGTGTAAATAACGTGTCTACGATTCGTTGAAATGCAGATCTGTATGAAATGAAGCTAATAGCGTGTGCAAGGTTCGTTAGACTATAACGAACGCAACAAAGGGGTGTCCCGTCTTGAACATGACGTAGGGACATCCCTTTTTTGTTTTGTTTAGGATTAGGCAATTTTCTGTCTTACCCCATCTTCCGCCCAAGCTGTTCGATCTTATCCAACCAATGCTTCCTTTGTTCCTCTGATTTTTTGCCAACTTGATCTACCATTGTTATCCGCACAGGCTTGATGCCGGTAAGTCCCAACGTGGAGATTTTCATCATCTTGTGTGCGGGCTCACCTTGGAACCATTTGAAGTACCAGCTCGGACCATCCATCGTGGTGATCATGCGAGCGGTGCGGCCTTTGAGCAGTTGATCCGGGAAAGGTTTTCCTTTTTGATACTTGAAGGCATATCCTGGCATGAAGATTCGGTCAACAAAACCTTTCAGCAGGGCAGGCGGTCCTCCCCACCAGATTGGGAATACCCATACGAGATGCTCGGCCCACTTGATCGCTTCTTGGGCTTGTAGCAAATCTGGCTCAAGTGGAAGTTTATTACGATATCCTCCCTCCAGATTCATGTTGAACGCCAACTCGTTCAAGGTGATCATGCGGACGTCGGCACCCGCCTGCACCGCACCTTTGCGGTACGCCTCGGCGATTGCGCCGTTGTAACTGGGTGAGACGGGATTGCCTTGAATAATTAATATTTTCTTCATCGAAGATGACACTTCCTGACTATTTTAGTTAATGAACACTAACCTCATGTGTAAAAAGAAAAGGTCACGTATGACCCGATAATCGATCTGTATACCCTGATGGTATGTTGACGATTCTCTTTTAGAGGTTGTTCAAAAAGTCCGCTTTTGATTACGAATCATGCCTAGCGGCATCATCAGCATCGAATATGGGATTCAGCCGAAATGTCCGTTGCTCACGTAGTTTTCTCTACGCTCCGCTACTCCATTTCTAGCTTCATTCCATCTTCTCGGTACTGAAAACCAGACTTTTTGAACTCGTACTTATATAACGTGTAGCCCCAAACCTTACTTGGTGTTCTGCGAGGTCAGAATGGTTGCCCTCTCCAGTTCTACTCTTGTGGTACTTGCCCCAACATTGATGCAAGACGATGAACAGTCTCGCCCGTATAAGGTACCAACAGCTCCGGTAGCTCACCTTGCATACTGGAGACCGCCATACGTGTAATCGCACCAATAATCAGTACGCCTGTGAGCCTCGAATCCTGCTGAGGAAGCTCCCCTCGCATGATTCCCTGATCGATCAGATCCATTAACGCATCCAATGGCTGACGGTAATCCTCGCTGCTTCCAGCTTCAATGAATATTTCATGATTCTGTGAAATCAGCAGCAGTCCGTAGGGATCTTCATCATGCAGATGGAGCACCTCGGTAACCAGTTGCTTGAAGCGTTCCAGTACGGGGCCTTCCCGGCGAACATACCCGTCAATCAATGCAGTATAGTCGACACAGTATTGAGTGAAGGCTTCCAGGGCAACGGCATCTTTGTTTTTAAAATGTTTGTAGATCGCCGCGTCGGTTACTCCGGCGGCGTCACCGATCTCTTTGACGGATATGCCGTCAACGCCTTTGGTTGCGAACAAGCGCATAGCCGCTTGTAAGATATCTTTCTTTTTGCTATCCACATGAGGTTTGTTCTTCATGATTGTATAGTAAGTGATTACTAACTAAAATGCAAGAAGCACTTTTGAATCCTCTGATTTGATTCCTTGAATAGGCACTTACGACCTAAGCTTGCAGGCTTGTGAGCGGCAACGTATGATGGATAGAAATCATAACATGAGGATACGAACAGCAGGGAGAACGATATGGATGGTGGGTAGCGTTTATGAAGAGAAGGATGCACACAGCTGGGTGACGTCTGAAGGAATGCTGAATGATCAATATATAACCAATCGAGAACCATTGTATAAAGGAATGAACGGACGATATGTGGAGCGATTTACTGTTCCTACCGGTGGAAGTTATATTTTCAAACCGCTGACGAATCCTGCGCAGCATGGGCGGGAACGATGGATGTACGAGCGTGTGATGTCTGGATTACCGCCGTTCTACCCGCAGCTTATTGCTGCGTCTGATCTTACAATTGCACCAGCACAGAGCTGGATGATCTACGAGGATCTGGGGCAGCTTGTGCATAATTCGCAAGAAGCGACGATGCTCGGCGCAGCGGCACATATGGCAGCGTGGCATGCATTGCCTGTTACGGATTGGAGCGAGCTGCCTCGCGTGGGCCAGAAACCGTCCATTCGCACGATGTTGGATGAGTTGCAAATGCAGAAGCAATCTACTGTTGATCTGTTGTCCAGACTGGACATGCAGCTGTCCGCATCGGATTGGGACAAGATCACCAGGTTGATCCTCACGGCAGAGGAAGAACTTCCAACCGTTCTTTGTCACGGAGATTTGCATCCGGGTAACATGGCGGAGGTGGACGGCAGGCTGGTCATCTTGGACTGGGAGCATGCCCATCTGAATACGCCGCTGTGGGATGTGTACCATCTGGTGGATCTCTCGCATCCGCTGTTTCCCAGAACGGTTACGCCTGCCCTGCGAGAGCGGGTTATGGATGTTTATTTGGACAAACTGGGGAGCTTGGGCGTACAGATTGAACGGGTTCTTTTTACAGGATGGTACGATGCCTATGCTATTGTATTCTCGCTCTGGATGCTGGGTTTGATTGACGGTGATCTGAGGAGTGAGGAATGTGTGTGGCCGAAGGAGCAGCTGCGAAGCCAGTGGCACGAGACGGCAGCGACGCTGGAACAGTGCATGAAGCATATGCGTGAGGAATAGAAATGAGAGGTGAGAAGTTTGCGTAAAGTCGGACTTGTTATGCGTAAAATTCAATTTACAGAAGCTCAGGGGCCGCGCGTATTTGCGGATCGGCTGAAACAAATTGGTCTGGAGTTGGGCGTGGATATTGTGTTCATCTCTCCGGAGCGTCATGTCAGCGGATATGACTGGTTGCCAGGTTATGAGCATGAGAAAGGCGACCTGGTGAACTACGATATCGTGCTGGATCAGATTCATAGCCAAAATATAGAGCATGTCATCTACACCGTATCCGGGTTTACGTTTTTGAAGATGTTCTTACCGAAGAGTGTGTTGTTCCCGCACAGTTTCCCCGATCCCGCGCTGACGGGATATGAGATGATGAAGCCATTTTATACGATGGTGGATAAAGCCATTGTGCAGACGGAGTTTTTGAAAACAGAGCTGGGTCGCAATTTCGGCGTACATGACGTGAACGTCATTCCGATTGGATTTAGCGAAGAGCTGGCGAACCGGCACTATGACCCGAGTCAGGTTGTGCATAATCGTGTGCTCTGGATCGGTCGGGATGAGGCGAACCGTCGCCCGGACTTGGTCCTGGAATATGCGCGGCAGAACCCGGACAAGGAAGTGTACATGGTGTTCGGCGGTGTACGCTATCAGGAAAGCATGAAGAAGTACGACATTCCGGACAACGTGAAGCTGAAGTTTGCGCTCACCCAGGATGAGATTTTTACCCTGATGAACTCATCGAAGGTCTACTGGAGTTGTTCGGCCTTTGATACGTTTGCAATGCCACTGACGGAAGCGATGGCGATGGGCAAAATGGTCGTGAAGCCGGAGCATGCCTGCTACGGTCACATTCGATCCACACATGCCTTTGCAGGCAATGAGGATAACTGGTTTGAACTGGTGAACATGGCTGCGGCTGCACCGCGCAGTGTCTCAGAAGACAACCGGGAGTATGCGTTTAGTGCTTTTTCGCGCACGAAGATGAAAGAAGGATACCGGAACTTTTTCTCGGATTGGTTGAAGTAAAGGAAGGTCTGTAACGAAGGGCTTGATCCATCCAGCAACAGGAGGGGAACCTTATGGAAGTACTGATCATGTGGACTTTGGGAATGTGGGCGGTGCAGTTGCTGATTGAATGGCTTATCTACCGGATGCAAGGACGGCGAATGACGTGGGTTCAGTATATATTGCCATGTGTGGCTTTGCTTGGCGGTGCCGTTGTAATCATGATCAGCATCAATATTGGCGGATGGAATGGCATCGGATATGCTCTGCTCGGTGTATCATTCGGTACCGCGGGAATGTTAACACTCATTACGGTGGCGATCAGGGATGTGATGCTTCGGCGACGGGGCAGGGATTAAGCGGAAGAATGAAACTACTGTACAGTAAGATTAAATTGGGCGATAGGATGGTTGCAGGAATACATTCGTCTGTGATATATTGACATTAATTATGACAAGGGAGGTGAAGACAGGTGAATCACGAGATGCTTAACAACCGTATTAGCCAGCTGCCGATTGCTATGGCTGGCATTGTTCATACTTTTCTGACCAACGGGAGAAGTCTGTCCAATTTTGAATATACGGAAGTTAACATTTGCGAGAAGATGCCTGCCTTGACCTCATTCGGACGATAAGCGATATTGCTTGAATTCTGAAGGGCCGCGGAGCTAACCTCCTGCGGCTCTTTTTGTGTTGCGGTCAGGATCTTCCAACCTATAGGAGGAACCTTATTATGATGATTATTAGCGCACAACAACTGACTCAATACCACGGAGCACATCTGGTGCTGGACGGCATTACATTTGAAATTATGGAAGGCGACAAGGTCGCCCTGATCGGCCGCAACGGAAGCGGTAAGACAACACTCATGCGCCTGATGGCAAGGCTGAACAAGCCGGACGAGGGTCAATTGATGATAAAGAAAGATACACGAGTGGGATATGTGGCCCAGGTTCCGGAAGGATTGGATGACCATACCGTACTGGATGTACTGAGTCTTGGATTCAAGGAGCTCATGGTATGTTCCACGCAAATGAAGGAAATGGAGCAGCAAATGTCCGATCCGGCATGTGCAGCAGACCCTAGTCAATTGGAGCGCCTGCTGAAACGTTATGCAGCGCTGCAAGACCAGTTCGAGCGTGAGGGTGGATACGAAATGGATGCCCGGATCGATCAGGTGGCGGACGGTCTGGATATCGACAAGGCGCATTATGGTTGGCGCTTCAGTTCCCTGTCCGGTGGGGAGCAGACTCGGGTAGTGCTGGCTTCACAGCTAATCGTAAGGCCCGATCTGTTATTGCTGGATGAGCCGACGAACCATCTCGATCTGGAGCGGGTCGAGTGGCTGGAAGGATATTTACGAGAATACCCCGGCACCATTGTCCTGATCTCGCATGATCGCTATTTTCTGGATCGGGTAGTGAATCGAACACTGGAGCTGGAGGATGGAGAAGCGGAAACGTCTGCTGGCGGTTATACGGAATATATGAAAGTGAAGGAACAACGGCTGTTGCAGCAATTCGAGGAGTTCAAAGAGCAACAGAAGGTTATCAAGAAAATGAAAGAAACGATCCGCCAGCTGGAGGAGTGGGGCCGAGTTGGTGGGAATGAAAAGTTCTTCAGGCGGGCGGCTTCGATGCGTAAAGCAATCGAGCGGATGGAACAGGTGAAGCGTCCTGTGCTGGAGCGCCGCAATGCCGAGTTCGATGTGCGCCCTACGGATCGAACGGGCAAACGGGTAGCGGTATTGGAACAGGTCGAGAAGAGCTATGGTGAGCGTGAAATCCTGCGTGGAATCTCGGGTCTGCTAGAATATGGGGATAAAATTGCACTCATTGGCCGCAATGGTTCCGGAAAGACGACCCTGTTCAAGCTGTTGCTTGGTGACGAGCAGCCCAATGCTGGCAAGCTGGAGTGGGGGGCACGTGTGGATGTCGGGTATCTGGCTCAACAGGAGGAACCCACGAATCCGAAGCTGAATGTACTCGAATACTTCCGTCTGGAAGCGGGCGTGGAGGAAGGCGAGGCTCGCGGAATTCTGGCCCGATACCTGTTCTACGGTGCAGATGTATTCCGCTCTGTCGGGCAATTATCTGGCGGGGAATGGACGCGCCTGCGTTTGGCTCTGCTGGTGCAACGCAAACCCAATGTACTGCTGCTCGATGAGCCGACCAACCATCTGGATATCGCATCCAGAGAAGCGTTGGAAGAGTCCTTGGTTGATTTTGAAGGAACCGTACTTGCCATCTCGCATGATCGGTATTTCGTCAATCGCCTTGCTTCCCGTGTCTGGGAACTGGAGGACGGACAGATGACCGCTTATCTCGGAGACTATGAGGCGTATCGTGAGAAGAAGCTTGATTTGCAAGCTCGTGCAGCGGCGACAGGTCAAGTTACAGCAGGAGCGGGAGTTTCTTCTCGTGGGAATGCCAAGTCAGAGATGAAGTCAGGTTTGACGTCCGCGCCCGGCGGGACTGCCAGATCGGGGAAGAAGCCAGAAGCAACCTCGGCAGTGAACAGTTCCACTGTTGCGGCTGCTGGTGGAAGTCGAGATCATGAGGTTTCCACTGGATCAGGTAAGGCGATGGCCTCTTCGGCATCAACTGCATCGAATCATAAAAGTAGAAATGGTAACAAACAGTTTGCGGAAAAGCTGGAACAGACCTTGGCTCGTCTTGAGGCAGAGATTCAGGCGTTGGATCAACAGTTGGAAACGGTACAGAACAATCCGCTTGAACTGGAACAACGCTGGAATGAACGCGAGCAATTGTCCGCTGAATACAATGATGTATTGGCCCAGTGGGCTGAGTTATAAGTCAGAATAGCACGAGCATAAGATTGAACAAGCGAGGTCGGAGAGTCTTCTCCGGCCTTTTTGCACCTGGGTTACATACCAAACGCGGAATCTGCGTGCTAGCCAAGCAAGCGTTAAATCACGAATGTAGCATCATCGACGACGCCTCGAACAGTAGCTTTATTACATGTCATGGTGAATAGAATCATTCATAACTCATTAAAAATGGAGTTTTGTAACTAGACATAGACAAATTAAACCATTTTGATCTATGTCTAGCCTTGATTTGAAGCAGCTAAAGGTAATATGAAATGATTCATTAGTGTAACTTTTTTCCTTCTGATGCGTTAAATACGTTTGTATGAATTGAAACGGCTCATCTAAGAGCTCGCAATAAGGGAGGTTACCGGTATCTATTATTCATTGACGTATCGGAGTTGGTCGGATGATCGACAGGCGGAGACAGGGGTGCTGGAACAGACTTCAGTCACGCGGGATGAACTATTCATGCGCAAACTGGTGGATGCCACCCTGATGAAAAACAAACTCTGGGCACATCTGTCCAATGAATGCCAGGATGGGCGGGAACATGCAGTATACGTGACGGCATATGACCAACAGATGCCGGACGAGTACGGTGCAGCCATTGCGGATGCTGCGCTGGCGATGTGCAAAATGTCTTCCATGTACAGCGCAGAGTATATGCTGTGGAATGGAAGTTCGTTTCAGGAGTTGGAGCTCACAGCGTCATCCACCTATACGATGGAGCTTGCCGAGCAACTGCTGGACCATTACATGGTTCGCGGTGGCAAGACGTATGAGTTCCTGTATTCCGTGCTGGATGCGGATCGCAAGAAAGTATTGTTTTATATGAAAGAGGTGGATCTGTGATGAGTGACCAAGAGCAGGGGCAAGCATCCAAGCCCGGATCAAAAGCGAAGCTGGTTGCTTTCTCCCTGATGCTGGCGGTTCCTGCCGTGTTATCCGGTTGTGGCAGCAACAATGATGAATGTGACCCGGAGTATGATACCGGATGTGAATATGACTCCAGTAGCGGACACTATTACTACGGTGGGTCGTCGTATCGAAGCAACAAGGACAGTAACAGCTCTTATAGCAAATCCAAGTCCAAATCAAGCGGCTTCGGTAGCTTCTTCCGCAGTTCGGGAGGATAACCGGATGAGGCAAGTGGTTCAACTGCCGTTTAGTCACGAAGAGGTATTTCAGGATGAAGCGGGACAACAGATCCCATATCATCGAATGTACGGGAAGCAGTATTGTGTGCCTGCATTGACGGTCTATTCTCCCTCGGAGGTACAGGAGCTGCGTGCGGCAGCGGAGGCGGTAGACGGCATTTACTGTAAAGTGATGCGATTTATCCAGCAATATATGCCGGATTCTTTTCTAGAGCATCAGCTCGGTATCCATCCGGGGCTTATTCCGGCAGCACGTATGGAGATGGTCACTGGAGGCATTACCCGTCAGGACTGGATTATCGGAGAAGCTGGGCCGAAGTGTATTGAAAATAATACGGACACGCCTACGGGGATACCGGAGGCTGCTGCATTGGAGGATATCCTGGTTGGTCTAACTGAGGATGCTGCGTTCACTGCGCCATCTGCCGAGATGGATGCACGTATTCGGGCGTGTTTCAAGATGTGGCTGGAATTCTATGCAGAGCAGGGATTGCAGGGTCCGGTGACGTTTACTTCTTTTGGCGAACATGTCGAAGATCGAACGAATACGGAATACCTGATGAGACGCTGTCAGGAAGCCGGATACGAAGCCGTGTATGCCCCACTGGAGGAACTGGAGATTGTTCCTGGTGAGGCGCTTTACCATCAGGGTCGGGAGATTAACCTGCTGTATCGCCTTTATCCACTGGAGTATCTTATCGATGATCGGGATGAGACGACAGGTGTGGAGATTGGCGTAGCTCTGCTTGATCTTGTACGGGAGGGACGACTAGGCCTGATGAATCCGGTTCAGCATGTACTGATGCAGAGCAAAGGCTTCATGGCGGCAATCTGGTCGCTCTACGAGCGTAACGAGCAGACCCCGGATTATTGCGGGTTTACCCTCTTTGATGAAGCGGAAATGGACGTGATTTCCCGATATCTGCTGCCCACCTATTTTTCGGCAGAGCCTTTCGAGCTGAACGCCATGTCATATGTAGCCAAAAGCTATTGGGGGCGCGAAGGTAGAGGCACTCTTTTGCTGGATGGAAGTGCAGTTCAGAAGATAGAGTCGGCTCACGATTCAACCCTGAGGGTAAAAGATCAAGCCAAAGAGGATGAAGAGGAAATCACAGCTTATTACGAAAACCAGCCCAAAATCTATCAGCAGCTGGTTCCGATGGAACAGGTTGTGATCGAGACGGAAGATGGAGCGTACAGCGGCTATCTGCTTACAGGGGTGTTTGTTATCGGTGGGCGTTTGGCAGGGATGCTACCACGGGTCGGGGAGAAAGTAACCGGAGATATGGCTTATTATTGCGCGGCTACAGTTCGTGGACGGATGAATGATGAGGAGGAGAAAGAATGGAGAACTTGGGATTGAACTTGCTGAATGTTGCGGTGGGTATAGGCATTCTGCTGGTGGTATTGGTATGTGGATATTTCGCTTTTAGCAAATTGACCCGGTATAACGATAGTGAGGAAATCGCCAAAGGTAACGAGGCGGCAGGCATGTATATGGGCAGCAAATTGCTGGGGCTGTGTATTATTGTCGGAATGGTATCATTCTCTACGCACTCGTGGCTGGATATGCTGTTGTGGTCGGCGCTGGGCATCATTATTCTGTGTCTGGTCTATATTATATTTGACTTCCTCACGCCCAAAATGCGAGTTTGCGAAGAAATTGCACGAGGCAATATGGCGGTAGCGCAGCTGCTGCGTTCGATTATCATCGGCGTTTCCATCGTCATCGGTACGTTTTTGATGTAAAATAAGACATAGGGATTAACGATAATTTAGAATAAATATAGTGTTTACACGTAAACGAAGAGGACAGAAAAAATCTGGAGAAGCGAAGCGTTCACATTTATCATCGGATTTTTACCTTTGACAGAAGGTATACAAAAAATCCGAGGGTAACAGTGATCGTAAGATTATTCTGTACGCAGAGTTATTAAGTGTAATCTTGTATTTTTGTTCTAAATGAATATCAAACGGAAGAAGGAGCGCGGCATCATGAGAAGAGTCATCATCGATACAGATACAGCAGGAGACGATACGATTGCGATCCTGACGGCATTGCACCACTTTCAGGTGGAAGGCATCACCATCACGGGCGGTAACGTACAATTCGACCAGGAAGTTGAAAATGCACTGTACACGGTACAGGTTGCTGGACATGGCGGCAAGGTGCCTGTATATAAAGGTTGCGAGCGTCCGCTAATGGCCTATGGAAAGGCTCAGCACCGCACAGTGGAAGATGTGCATGGCGATGACGGCATGGGCGGCGCGCATTTTCCCAAGGCGGATCAACGTCCCGAGAGCGGGCACGCGGTTGATTTTATCATTGAGAAGGTGCATGCACATCCGGGTGAAATTGAGCTCTTGGCGATTGCTCCGCTAACTAATATTGCAATGGCAATTCAGAAGGACCCCACGATTATTTCGGAGATTGCTCACTTGTACATCATGGGCGGAACGAATAATGCACTGGGCAACATCACGCCGGCGGCGGAATATAACTTCTACGTGGACCCGGAAGCAGCGAAAATTGTACTGCATGCAGGCATCCCGATCACGATGGTTGGCTGGGAGATGTGCACCCAATATTCAGTCATGGACGATAATGATCATGCAGAGATTGCTGCTCTGGGCACATCCGGTGCTGATTTCTTCACAGCCATTAACAAAGTGGTTATGCAGTTCAACAAGTCGGTACATAAGCTGAATGGCACCACTCATCCCGATACATTGCTGATGGCTGTAGCCGCAGATGAATCCATCATGACCAAGTCAGGTCAATATTATGTGGATGTGGAAGCGGCAGGAGAGCTGACACGTGGATACAGTGTGGTCGATATCAACGGACGTTTTGGCAAAGAGCCCAATGTGCGTGTATGTGAGGCCATTGATCGGCCCAAATTCAAATCCATGCTGCTGGATGTTCTCTCAGCGATCCAATAAACGCAGTAATTAAACTGCACGTAAAAGAAAAAAATCCGTACCTTTTCCAGGTACGGATTTTTTATTGCCCATTTTTAGAAGAACTACTTCACCTGTCGTAGTAAGTTGTGCTATACTTCAACTACTACGACAGGTGAAGTAACGAGGAGGAGTAACTTTTGTGATCAGCAGTGACGTTATACGTGGCTACAATGATACGCTGATCCTCTACATGCTGCTCGAAGGGGAGTCGTACGGCTACGAGATTTCCAAGAACATCAGGCAGCTGACAGAGGAAAAGTACGTCATGAAGGAGACGACATTATACTCGGCCTTCACGCGATTGGAGAAGAACGGTTATATTGAATCGTTTTACCTGGATGAGAATAGTCTGGGAAAGCGCCGTACCTATTACCGGATTACGCCGCCTGGCCTCGACTATTACAGACAGAAGTGTGAGGAATGGAAGGTTACGCAGGAGGTTGTTAATCTATTTATCAGGGAGTTGTGACGGAACATGGAGACAATTATGGTGTATCTGGAGAACATGTTTGCTGGTCTGCCGAAGACTCCCGAGGTGGAGCATCTGAAGCAGGAGCTCCTTTCGGGGATGGAAGATAAGTATCTGGAATTGAAGCGAGAAGGCAAGTCGGAGAATGAAGCCATCGGCATTGTGATCTCGGAATTTGGTAACATCGAGGAATTAACAGCCGAACTCGGTATTCAGCCAGTCAGCACAGAAGAGGCAGTACCTGTACTGACGGAAGAAGAGATTTACGCATATACCACTGCGAAAAGAAATGCTGGATTTTGGATTGGACTGGGTGTTTTATTGTGCGCGTCGGGTGTGGCATTTCTGATTTTCATGGATACCTTGTTTGAGAACTATGCCTATTTAGCTGCAAACCGTTCGGAAGAAACGGGCGCTGTATTGGGCTTGATCGGCATGTTCGTACTGATTGCCATTGGGGTTGGCATGTTCATTCATAGTGGCATGAAGCTAGATCGTTTCAGTCATATGGAGAAGGGCTTTCAACTTCCCTATACACTTAAAATGAGTCTTCAGCGTAGCCAGGAGAACTTCGCCCTAACTTATCGTGTAGCCATCATTACGGGTGTCTGCCTGTGCATTCTGTCTCCTGTTTTTATTTTCGCAGCTGCCTCTTTCAACGAAAACTACGCTTCTTATGGTGTATCTGCCTTTATGATCATGGCTGGGGTAGGGGTATTCCTGTTTGTATACTACGGCAATATTCAAGGGGCTTACACGAACTTGATGGATAAGCACCAGCTGACGGCAGAAAAAAAGCAAGAAGTAAAGGTTGTGAGAGCCGTAGAAGCTATTGTATGGCCGCTGGCGACAGCCATCTTCTTGTTCACAGGCTTTGTATTCCAGCGGTGGGATATCAATTGGGCCATATTTCCGATTACCGGTATTCTCTCCGGCAGCTTTAGCAATGTGTACCATATTATGAAAAGTAAAAATCCGTCCTGAGCATGCTGCTTTGGCTAGTAAAGCCCACCCGATCTATATAGATCAGGGGGGCTTTTTTACACGTTTAATCTAATTTTGCTGCAACAAAAACGAGCGAATGCCGGTCGTGACCAGATCATGGTCTTCCTCATCAGGCAAACCCGATACCGTAATGGTGCCGACCTGTCCCTCATTTTTCAGAATCAGCGGGAAAGCCCCTCCAGCCAGGACATAGTCCGATGAAGGCAGATTGAAGTCTTGCTCAAGTGTCTGATTTTCGTTTCTCAACCGCAGGGCAGTATGCCAAGAGCTAGAGGAGAAATGATTAACAACATTGTTCTTGCGGCGGATCCAATCTTCGTTATCGGGATGAGTGCCTTCCATGGCGTGCAAAAAGAGGCGATGTCCCTTCAGGGTGATATCAATAGTTACGGCTTGTGAACGACGTTTCGCTTCCTCGACCAGATGCATGCCAAGTCTAAGCGCCATTTCAGAATCAAATGTGCCAAATACCAAGTCCTTTTCTTCCTGCTGCATTTCCTTTAATTTCTCTGTCATGGTCAGGTTCAAATTACAGGCAGCCCCTTTACATATATGATTTGATGTCTACATTCGACATGGATGGGTGTAGTCCCTTCTCGATGCAGTCTGAACGATGTTAGTAGATCTTTTATGCACAGTTAAAGACCACTCATTTGGAGACCATACATCGGCTGTGTTAAAGTGAAGGGAACCTAATATACAAAACTCTTAAAGTTAAAATAATTTGTCGTTCAGTAGGCAGGAGGAGAGGCAAGATGCTGTTTTATTTTGTAGCACTGCTGGTAACTTTGGTGGATCAGGGAACCAAAATTGCAGTGAGGATGTATATGGAAGTCGGTGACGTGATGAGACTGGGTGACTCCGGCATGCAATTGCAGCATTACGAGAATAGCGGAATGGCTGGCAGTCTGTTTCAAGGGAATGCGCGTCTCTTCGGCGTGATCGCTGTTCTGTTCATAGCAGGCATGCTGTATTACCGCAGAAAAGGTGAAATTCGCGGTTTCTGGATGCAGGCAGGCGCTGGTTTTATGGTTGGCGGGGCCTTGGGAAATGCGATTGATCGATTTATCTATGCCCGGGTAACGGATTTCCTCGTGTTTCCGTCAGGGCGCGGAATCTTGAATTTGGCCGATGTCGCGATTAATGTAGGTGTGGTGATGATCATCATCGGCATGTTAATTCGTGCATTTCAGAGTTATCGGGCCAAGCGTTTACGCAATGCTCTGCCGAAAGTTGAGCGTTCGTAATAGGTTGGATAAAAACGTTACAGTGGCTGAATATAAGCTTAATAAATGAGGGACATTGGATATCATCCAGTGTCCTTTTTGTTATGCCTGATTCGGGTCATGGGAAGAACTGCCTTGATTCAATTTTACCGAAACCGTTTTAGAAATAATAAAGGGCTGATAGCCAACGCTCATAGTATGAGCTTGTGGAAGAATTAACCAAATGGTTATTTCACCACCTGAATGGGTAAATCTTTACGTATAAAGCTGAGGGAGGTACAACATGAGAACAACGCTTACCAAGGCTCTCGGGACAATGTTGCTGTGTGGAATGATGGCTGTACTTCTATCTTCCTGCACCAGTGGGGATAGTGCGAATGGCAAAGTGCAGATTGAATTTTTCCAGAACAAACCTGAAGCCAAAACAACCTTTGATGAATTGATCAAAACGTTCAACGCAGAGCATGACGATATTCAGGTGACACAGGTGAATCCGCCCGATGCGGAGACAGTATTGAAAACGCGTGTCGTCAAAAATGATATACCGGATATTATGGCCATGGGCGCAACCGACACCTATTCCATTTTGGCCCAGAGTGATATTTTCACCAATCTGACGGACAGCTCATTACTCCAGACGATTGATCCGAACTACATACAAATGCTGAAGGATGTCACAGGGATGGACGAAGTGACAGGTGTTCCTTACGCAACTAATGCGAACGGCATCATGTACAACAAAACGCTGTTTAGGGAAATGGGATTGGACGTACCCAAGACGTGGGATGAACTCATTGCGACCGCCCAAAAGATCAAGGATGCAGGTGAGATTCCATTTTACTTCACATACAAGGATGACTGGCAGACGAGCCTGCCCTTCAATGCACTTGGCTCCAATCTGGTCGGTATTGATTTCTACCAAGAGCGGCGCGATAACAAAGTGACGTTCAAGGAGGAATACCGCGAGGTAGCTGAGAAGCAGCTGGAACTCATGAAGTACGGTCACGGCGATAACTTTGGTAAAGCCTATTCGGACGGTAACCGTGCTTTTGCTAACGGTGAAGCCTTCATGTACATCCAGGGAACCTGGGCCATCTCGGAGATTCGCAAAGCGAACCCGAATGTTGACATCGGTTTCTTCCCATTCCCAACGGGCAACGATGCAAGTGAAATCAAGCTGGTGAACGGGATTGACTCTCTGTTTACCATCGCAGCGGACACGCCTAATCGCGAGCAGGCAGAGACATTCATTACGTTTCTGTTAAAGCCTGAAAATATCGGAAGATACATTGGTGAACAGACGCTGTTCTCTGCGGTAGAAGGGGTGAAACAGGATGATCCTGCGGTACAGGAATTGATGCCTTATATTGAGCAGGGCAAGGTCGTTGACTTTGCCGATCACTATATACCGGCTGCCGTGCAGCTGAATTCCATCGTACAGTCCTTTTTGCAGAACCAAAACATCGACAACTATCTAGATACACTCGACAAAGAATGGGACAAGGTCGCGAATCGGCGTTAACCCTTGTCTGAAGGAGGATGGAATATGAACAAGCGTATCGCACCTTATTACTGGATGACGGTTCCGGCGGTAGTATTGTTCTTCGTATTTATGACACTGCCGGCCCTCCAGGGCATCTATTATTCATTTACGAATTACAACGGATTCGGGAAAGAATATGATTTTGTTGGCTTCAAAAACTATTTTAACTTGTTCCAGGATGACAATGTAGGTAACGCCTACTGGTTTACGTTCAAGTTCGCGATCGTTGTGACGATCCTGACCAATATCCTGAGCCTGCTCATTGCACTCGGGCTGAATGCCAAGATCAAGTTTCGTAACTTTTTCCGCGGCATTTACTTCCTGCCCAATATTCTGAGTGTGCTGATCGTAGGTTACATATTTAACTACTTATTCTCCAACGTATTCCCGATCTGGGGACAAAATCTGGGTATCAACGCGCTATCCACGAACATACTTGGTAGCGAAAGTCTGGCTTGGATCGGTATCGTCATTGTTGCAGTATGGCAATCCGTGGCCCTGAATACGATTCTGTATTTGGCTGGTCTGCAAACGATACCAACGACACTGTATGAGGCTTCCAACCTCGACGGCGCAGGCAAATGGCGTGAATTCTGGAGTATTACCTTCCCGCTTATTGCCCCATTCTTCACCATTAATATGGTGTTGGCGATGAAAAACTCGCTGATGGTCTTCGACCAAATCGTAGCCTTGACCAACGGTGGTCCCGGACGGGCGACGCAGTCCATCTCCCACCTGATCTACACCGGAGGATTTGAAGGCGGCGAATATGCGTATCAATCTGCGAACTCGGTTATTTACTTCATCGTTATTGCGGTGATTTCAATTCTGCAAATCCGGTTCCTGCAAAGAAGGGAGATGGATCTGTAATGAGAAGCCGTACACGAATCAATTGGCTCGTTATGCTGCTCGTTGTGCTGGGTACCCTGTTTATCCTGTTCCCATTGTATATGACCGTTACGATTGCTTTGAAAAATCCGGAACAGATGGCCCAATCGGTCTTTGCCATTCCGACAACGCTTCACTGGGAGAATTTCGCGAGGGCCATCGACATGACGAACTTCTTCCAATCGTTCCGTAACAGTGCGATCGTTACCGCATCAACTGTACTCTTGACGTTGCTCAGTAACTCGATGGTGGCCTATGCCATTGCGCGGAATATGGAGAAACGCAAGTTTTTCAAAGGGCTCTATTATTACTTTGTCAGCGCGATGTTCATTCCGTTCCCGATCATCATGCTGCCGATTGTTAAGCTGACCTCATCGCTGGAGATGACGAATCTGGTAGGTCTGATCCTGCTGCATACGGTCTATGGCCTGGCATTTAACGTATTTGTGTACGTTGGATACATCCGGTCCATTCCGGTAGCGCTGGAGGAAGCGGCTTTTGTGGATGGGGCGACGACGTGGGGCACGTTCTGGAAAATCATTTTCCCGCTCATGGCGCCCATCAGTGCCACGGTTGGTATTCTAACTTGCCTGTCCACGTACAACGACTTCTTGCTGCCACTCATTATTATCAGTGATCCGGGACAGTACACGTTACCGCTGGTACAGTATGTATTCCAAGGGCAGTTCAATACCGAATTTAACCTTGCATTTGCATCCTACCTGCTCGCGTTACTGCCGATGATTATCATCTATCTGTTCGCACAGAAGTGGATCATCAACGGGGTTACACAAGGGTCTGTGAAATAACGGATAGATGTGAGAAAGAATAGCATCGGTGCAAGAGATACAGATAAGAGAGGTGGACTTTAAGAGTCCCCTCTCTTTTTTGATCATCCTCATTTATCGTTCGGAAGCTCTTCAGGTGGATTGATTAACCTGTAAATCTATGCTATTTTTTAGTCGTTAGTTTAAACGTTAAACAAAGACTAGAAGAGAAGAAGATTAAGGTTCAATTTTGCAAGCGCTTTAACGAATGAACTGAATACGTGGATGAATCCGGCATCGTTTGTACCCAGTCTTCAAGAGCATAGGCGTAAGTTGGCGGTTTCTTTTACATGCAGAGAAAGGGGAATGGGGAAGTTGCAGGGAAAAAAGAGACATTTCAACTCACTTCGCAATCAGATCTTCATTGGTTTCGTTATGGTGATGCTCGTTGTTCTGCTGCTCGCAGGCATATCCGCCTATGATCGGGTGGCCGCTCTGCTAAAAAGCAATGCCGAGAAACATATCCATCAAACCGCAGTCCAAGCCAGTGGCAGAATGGATGCACTCATTGCACAGGTGAACTCCCTGACAGCCCAGGTTGCGGATGATTCATATGTGCAGCGTCTGCTCAGCGATGAGAAGCAAGGCAAACCGGCCACCTTTAATCAGCGTCAAGCTCTCTTGCAGATTGCAGGTAGTTATCAATCTTTCATCAACGGCGCGCAAAGTATGGAAATATACACTACAGGTTATAATCGCATTTTTCCGATGGATGACCGATCCCTCGATCTCAGGGTGGAGCGTAGCTGGATCACCCAAGCGGACGAAGGAAAAGGCAGGATGGTGTGGGCAGGCTCTGATCCGGAAGATCCGGGAGTGCTTCTGGCTATTCGAAGGATTAATCTACTGGATCATTCTTTTGAACATGGAGGCTATGTTGTGGTGCGGATGCAGCGGAGTTTTTTTCAACTCAATGATTCGAATGGGGCAGATGGTTCGCAGGACTCCATCATGCTCTTGGACGCAGAAGGAGAGGTAGTGACTTCTGATCCGAAGATTAATCTCGACCCAAAAGCCATACTGTACAGTGGATCTGTCGTCCAGAATGGAGAGGAGTCCTATATCGTCGTCCGGCAAAAGTCTGAATTAACCGGATGGACACTTGCTGTCCTGACACCGCTGCGGGAGACAACGGAAGGTGTGTCCATCTTGAGGACGGCGCTGCTCGTCTCGGGAATGATTGGTGTTATTCTGTTCCTCGTCATGTCGTTCTTTCTGTCCACGATGATTACACGTCCGTTAATCCGGCTAATGCGAGCCATGCGTGGTGCACAGCCGGGAGCGATGAAGCCCAATCTGATGGTCAGCTCTACGATGGAGATCAATGAACTCAACGAGGTTTATAATCAGATGGTCTACAGGCAGAACGAATTGACCCGGGTGGTTCATGAGAAGGAAGTCATGCAGTCCCGAGCTGAGTTAAAGGCGCTACAATCTCAGATTAACCCCCATTTTCTATTCAATACACTGGAAGCGTTCTATTGGTCCCTTGAGGAGAAGGGAGACGAGGAGATGGCACGTATGGTCGTGGCGATGTCCCGGTTGTTTCGCTACATTATCTCCAGTTCCCAGCAGGATGAATGGGTTACGATGGCCGATGAGCTGGAACACGCCGAGCGTTATCTTCGAATTATGCAGATGCGGTTGGGAGAAAGAATGCAATGGGAGATTCAGCTAAGCGATGCGGTGCGTAAGGTCCCAATTCCGAAACTGCTCATACAGCCCTTGGTCGAAAATGCGATTCTTCATGGGATTGAAAGTAAACTGGGCCCGGGAAAGATAATCGTCCATGTGGCTTCGATAGAGGAGAATCTGGTTCGCATTGAGGTTCGGGATGATGGTCCCGGGATGGATGAATCCCGGCTTCAATCTGTCATTCATGCCTTACATGGCGGTCCCGCTGTATCCAATAAGGGTACAGGCGTAGGTCTGATCAACGTACATCGGCGGTTGAAGCTTTACTTTGGCAGCCAACTCGGCGAACGTTGCAAGCTATCCATTACGAGCAAGGTTGGCGAAGGGACCGTCATTTGCTTTGAGATTCCCAAGGGAACGGAGGGTGCATATGATTCGTGACAAAACGATTCTTATCGTTGATGATGAGCCACGTACAAGAGAGGGTATTCGTAAAACACTGGAAGGATGGTCGGCAGGACGAAATCACATTCAGACTGCAGAAAGTGGCGTCGAGGCCGTGGAATGGCTCAAGAAAAAGCCGGCAGATCTGTTAATAACGGATGTTCGCATGCCAGAATTCTCCGGCTTGTCTCTGATTGAAGCCATTCAGCATTTTTCGAACAAGCCTGTTGTCCTGATTATGTCGGGACATGCCGATTTTCAGTACGCCCAGCAGGCTATTAAGCTGGGGGTCGTGGAGTATATGTTGAAACCCATTGATAAGGAACAGTTGCTTCAGACCGTCGAGAAAGCCCTAAAGTTCAGCGAACAACAGCGACGCATTCAAACAATGCAGGAAATGGTTGACCCCAAGCTTCTGGATGCCAAGGAGCGCGGGGAACAGAGGCTCAATAGCCAGATCAGTGAAGCTTTGGCTTATGTGGAGACTCATCTGGGTGAACATGTGACCATGCGTGAGATTGCTGACTTACTCCATCTAAACTCCAGTTACTTCAGCGTGTTGTTCAAGGAGCAGATTGGAATCAATTTTAGTGAGTATCTTACCCGTAAACGCATTCAGCGCGCCAAGGAGTTGCTTGTGCAGACGACTATGCCAATCTCGGAGATTGCGGAACAGGTCGGTTATCAGACGGATAAGTACTTTATCAAGGTATTTAAAAGTCTGGAGGGGCTTAGCCCAAGCAAATATCGTCATTCCCTCAATAATACGAGGTAATAAATTACCTCAAAAAAGTGGAGTTTTTCCAAATCGTCCTAGTCTTATAGGTGTGTTGGGTGCGTGCTACAATTTGGTTAAAGCGGTTACATTAACCGAAAAAACCAAGGGGGTTGGGATGATGAGCAAAAAGACGATGGCCATGCTTCTGTCATGGACGCTGGTTCTCGCAGTAATTTTATCCGGATGCAACAATTCAAGTTCTGATCAAGAGGGTGAAACGGGCGGCAATGGAACAGATGGAAAAGTGACCCTCAAATTCATGCACCTCTGGCCAGCAGGAAGTTCCGCACAGCAGAACAAACTGGTCAACGATATCATCAAGCAGTATCAGACGGAGCACCCGAATGTGACCATTAAACAAGAAGTGCTGGAGAATGAACAATACAAGAACAAACTGAAAATCCTGTCTGCATCCAATGAACTTCCCGATGTGGGTGTAACTTGGGCTGCTGGATTTCTGGAGCCTTATGTGAAAGGCAATCTGTTCGCACCGGTGGATGATCTGTTGAGCGGCTCGCTGGGCGACAAATTCATAGCCGGCACAACCGAAGCCTATGCGATAGACGGCAAAACATATGCGTTGCCCATTGAGCTGAATATCTCCCCCATTTATTATAACAAGGCCATTTTTGCCAAATATAATCTACAGCCGCCAGCAACGTACGATGAATTCCTGAGTGTGCTGAAGACACTGACAGAGAACGGTGAAGTACCGATCGCACTGGGTAATAAAGACCGCTGGACGGGCTCGCTCTGGTATATGTATCTGGCGAATCGGTTAGGTGGAGATGCATTGGAAAAGGCCATCAATGGCTCTGGCAAGTTTGACGATCCTGCTCTGACTCAAGCTGCTGCGGAGGTACAAAAGCTGGTGGAAATGAATGCCTTCAACAAAGGCTTCAACGGGTTGTCTAACGATGAGGGCAAATCCGAATTCATGAACGAAAAAGCTGCCATGTATCTGATGGGTACCTGGGAACTGCCGAACTTCACGACGAACCCGGACATTCCACAGGAATTCAAGGATAAGATCGGATTTTTCAAATTCCCGACGATTGAAGGCGGTAAGAGCGACATTAACAGCTGGGTAGGTGGTCCAGGCGTAGGGCTGTTCGTGGCCCAGAACTCCAAAGTGAAGGAAGAAGCGCAGAAGTTCGTGCAATACTTTGTGGAAAAATGGGGCGAGAGCTCGGTGACTGAAGCAGGCGTCATCCCGGCTACCAAAGTGGATACGGCTCAAGTAGAGTTGCCACAGCTCTACACAGACCTGCTGAACGAATTGAATCAGGCGAGCAGTCTTACGCTCTTTGCAGACGTGCAGATGAGACCGGCAGCGGCTCAGGCACATCTGGACATGATTCAGGCGTTGTTTGGCAAAGCGGTGACACCAGAGGACTTTGTGAAGAATCATCAGGCTGCGATTGATAAAGGCAATTGACGTACACGCGCTTGAACGCTTGAAGGGAGGATAATGTGATGGACAAAGTCATGTCCAACCGTCTCGTTGCTGCGTTGTACGTGCTTCCTGCACTGCTTCTGCTGCTGGTCTTGGTCTACATCCCGATCGTGCTCACCGGATATTATGGTTTGATGCAATGGGACGGGATCGGTGCAATGACCTTTATTGGATTGGATAATTACGCCAGATTGCTTCAGGACGGAACATTCTGGCAGAGTGCGAATCATACCTTTTTACTTGCTTTATTCTCCGCGCTGAGCCTGATCGGTTATCTCATGATTGCTCTGGTGCTGTCGGGCAAGATCAAGGGCGCGAACTTTTTTCGAAAAATATACCTGATCCCGATGCTGTTGTCTTCCGTAGCCATCGCCCAGCTATGGCTGAAAATATATCATCCCAGCAATGGTGTGCTGAATACATTCCTGGAGGCGATTGGATTCAGCAATCCACCAGCCTGGCTGGCCGAGCCATCCCTGGTACTGTATGCATTGTTCGTGCCAATTCTGTGGCAGTATGCGGGCTTTTATATTTTGATCTATTATGCGGCGCTCAAAAATATTCCGGAATCCCTGGTGGAAGCCGCCCGGATTGACGGGGCAAGCCCGTGGCAGATCGCTTTTCGAATCAAGCTGCCGCTTATTACAGAAGTCATCAAGGTGACCGTGGTGCTGGCTGTGGTGGGCTCGCTCAAATATTTCGATCTCATCTACGTGATGACCGATGGCGGACCGAATGGCTCCAGCGAAGTAATGGCCTCCTATATGTACCGTCAGGCGTTCCGCAGCTTCGACTTTGGTTACGGCAGTGCTGTAGGTTTCTTCCTGCTCTTGATCTGTCTGCTGGTTACCTGGTTGCTTCGAAAAGCGACAGCATCCAAAGATACGATTCAGTATTCCTGACGTAAGTGAAATGAAAGGAGGTCCATCCCGGTGAAGACGGATACGGCCGTTAGATTGCCAACTTACCCGGGGACAGACCGAGGTTCGGCATGGCTCAGAAGATTCGGCTATGTTCTACTATATTTCCTCTTGTCCCTGGTAGCTGTGCTGCAAATTCTGCCCTTGGTATGGTTGCTGTTATTCTCGCTTAAAAATAATCAGGAAGTATTCGACATGGCGCCTTTTTCCCTTCCTGCTACGCCGCGTTGGGAGAACTATGTCAAGGTATGGACTGAAGGTAATATCAGCTTATACTTTTTCAACAGTGTATGGATTACGGTGGTCTCGGTTGTGTTCACCGTGTTGTTTGCCAGTCTGGTGACCTTTGCGATTACGCGTATGCGCTGGAAGGGTCGTTCACTAGTGCTGGGGTTATTCATGGTGGGTCTGATGATTCCGGTACACTCCACGTTGATCCCGCTGTTCAGCTTATTCCTGAAGCTTCATCTAACGGATCATCCTTTGTCAGTCATCCTGTCCTATATTGCATTTAATATGCCAATTACCATTATGATTCTACTCGGATTCTACTACGCGCTCCCTCGGGAGGTGGAAGAAGCCGCTGTAATGGATGGTTGCTCCGTGCATCGGATTTTCTTCCGGATTGTGCTGCCGATGACGTCTTCGGTCATCTCCACAACGGCGATCATTAACATGATCTATAACTGGAATGAATTCATCTTCGTCAATACGTTCATCAGTACAGATGCGTATAAGACCCTGACTGTTGGGGTGCAGAACTTTATCGGTCAATATACAACGGATTGGGGAGCCATTGGTGCGACGCTGATGATCAGCATTATGCCAATCCTGATTGCTTTTCTCATTCTGAGTAATCGAATCGTGGAGGGAATTGCTGCGGGTTCTGTTAAAGGTTAAAAGGTCAAGGACTCTTCTATTACTTGCTTAAAGGGCAAGTTGGAAGGGTCCTTTTTTGTCTTCTGAAATGTCTGGTAAGCGTACGGAAGATGGGCTTGATGAAAGCAATGAAAATTCCTATTTATGGGATTACAAAAAACTTTCAACTATTTTCGCAAAACTACTGCATTTTCAAACTACCTGTGCTAACATACCCTAAGAATTAAAGCCCACATGGGAAAGGTGAGAAAATGACAGCAATATCCTCAACCAAAGAGTCCCTTCGGTCTGATGCCAAGGATCTGAATCTGATTCGGCTAACATGGCCTATTTTCTTGGAACTCTTCTTATTTATGTTGATGGGGAGCGTAGATACGCTCATGCTCAGCTCGGTGTCCGATAACGCGGTCTCCGGCGTTGGAGCAGCCAACCAGATTATTTCTATCGCTATACTTGTACTGGAAGTCATTGGACATGGTGCTGCGATTGTAGTGGCACAATATATTGGATCGAAAAAGCTAAGTGAAGCAGCACAGGTTACAGGTAATGCCATTACACTGAACCTTATTGTGGGGCTGGTCCTGAGCGGAATCTTTCTTCTGTTCGGAGGACATCTGTTATCACTCCTGAACATTCAAGGCGAAATTTATGATTTTGCCCGTTCGTATATAAATATCGTCGGTGGCGGGATCTTCCTCCAGGCACTCATTAATGCGCTGGCTGCGACGATCCGTACACATGGTTATACCAAAGAAACGATGTACGTCGCTGTATTCATGAACGTGATTCACGTGGTTGGTAACTATGCACTGATCTTTGGTCACTTTGGTCTGCCGAAGCTTGGGGTGGAAGGGGCAGCCATTTCCACGGTGGGCAGTCGTTTTATCTGCCTGCTGATCTTCTTCTGGTTGTTGTATCGTGTGAGCGAGGTGCGGGTGGATTTCGAATACTACATTAAATTGTCCAAACATTTTATTGGCAAAATTCTGCGGATTGGCATTCCGTCTGCGATGGAATCCATGGTATATCATTCCTGCCAGCTCGTGTTCACGCTGTATGTGACCTATCTGGGCGCAGAAGCCATGGCAACCAAGCAGTATGCGGGTAACATCTCCAGCTATATCTACTTGTTCAGCATGGCGATTGGTATGGGGACATCCATCATTGTAGGCCGGCTTGTGGGTGCACGGCGCAAAGACGATGCGTACAAACGTGTTTTTGACAGTGTAAAATGGGCGCTTCTGGCTACGGTTATCATTGATGTGATCATCATTCTGTTCCGTGTGCCGCTGATGAGCATATTCACGGATAATCCGGAAATTATCAAGCTGGGGGCTCAAGTGATTTTACTGAGTCTTTTACTCGAAACCGGACGTACCTGCAATATTGTGATTATAGGTTCCTTGCGTGCGGCAGGGGATGCAAAGTTCCCGGTATACATGGGTCTGATCTCCATGGTCTGCATGAGTCTGCCACTGGGGTATCTTCTTATATTCCAGCTTCATCTGGGGCTTGCGGGTGTATGGCTTGCCATTGCGGCAGATGAGTGGACCCGAGCGGTCATTATGTACTTCCGCTGGAAGAGCAGAGCCTGGGAGAAACATGAACTGGTGGAGCATGATGAAGAAGAGCCTGGTGCACAGCCAGTACCGGCTGTCTGAGGAAGAATGATGTACGAATAAATAAAAGGAGAGTCAATGACGGAAAGGATATAATCCGTGATTGGCTCTTTTTTGCGTTCTCGGTAGAGTCAATAGAATCCAACTTAGCAAAAATGATCAAAACGGCTATGACATCGTTCACGTATAGTAAGGATATGGAAGGGGGCTTTACTTCAGTTGAGCCGTTACCGTGCAATGATTCAGCAAAGTTTGTTCTATATTGAGACCCATCTGCATGAGGAGATCGGGCTGGAAGAAGTGGCATCGGAGGCGTTGTTGTCGCCTTATCACTATCACCGGATTTTCCGTAATGAGGTGGGCATGACCGTCGTGGATTATATCCGCAATCGCCGGATGAGTCTGGCGTCCACGGCCCTGCGAACCACGGATGCAGGCATTCTGGACATTTCCTTGGCATGTGGATTTGAGAGTCAGGAAGCCTTCACCCGCGCATTCCGCAAATTATATGGCATGCCACCAGGACGTTTTCGCAAATTGTTCGATTTGCAATTATTCGAAGGAAGAACCAGAGGAGGAGAATTACAGATGAATCAGACGTCAACGATTACAGGCTGGATGTTAACCGGAAGTCACCCGCAGAATTATGAGATGGGTATTGATCCTGCTGAAGTGCATCAGGGGAAAGCTTCAGGGTATTTGAAGGCCGTTACGCCGATGGAGCCTAACGAGTTCGCAACGATGATGCAGCAGTTCAGGGCGGACAAGTATGTGGGTAACCGGATGAAGTTATCGGGATTCGTGAAGACCGAGCGTGTGGATGCGTTCTGCGGATTATGGATGCGTGTGGATAATAACGTCCATGATGTACTTCAATTTGATAACATGCATGATCGGCCAATCACGGGTACACAGCCATGGAACCAGTACAACATTGTACTTGATGTGCCGGAAGGCAGCGCGGTTATTTCGTTTGGGGTTATTTTAAATGGTAAAGGAAAAGTGTGGGTCGACAGCTTCCGCTTCGAGGAAGTGGATCTGAACACACCGCTGACACATATGGAGACAGAGTACGAGATGTCGGACGAGCCGCTGAATCTGTCCTTTGAGGAGTAAATGCAGAGGTGATCAATAAGCAGTTGCCTAAACAGTAACATGAATTGGGAATCTATAGATCAAGGGCTGATCCAATTGCGGGTTGGCTCTTTTTGTTGCCTTTAGGGTATAAAGAAAGTAGAGCCAAGTCCAAGCTGAGAGGACATACGCTCTCATACAAATTGATAACTCATCCATAGCTAATTCGCACGGACCTTGCTAACATAAATAAAAAGAACTGAATATTTACACGAAAACGAAGAGTGCAGAACCAGTCTGAAGAAACGAAGTTCAAAGCTTTCTGTAAGAAAGTTACTTCGGAAGCATATGCTACGCCCTTTATCAACTAACAGCGATCGAAAGGCGGTACTGCACTTGAAGTTATCTCGTGTAACGTAGAGGATGAATCCCATGAATAAAAAGGTGCTCGTGGTAGATGACGAATCAAGCATCGTCAGTGCCATTGCTTACGCGCTGCGGCGCGAAGGATATGAAGTAGAGACCGCGAGTGACGGTGAAGAAGCCTTGGTCAAGGTCGCATCGTTTCACCCGCAGGTCATGATTCTGGATGTGATGATGCCGAGGCTCGATGGATACGGTGTCTGTCGCAGGCTGGAGGACCGGGAGGATATCGGCATTATTTTACTGACCGTCAAAAATGATATCGTGGACAAGATTGTCGGCCTTGAAATGGGTGCGGATGATTACATGACCAAACCGTTCGAGATACGTGAACTGCTCGCAAGGGTAAAAGCACTGATGCGCCGTGTCGAGAAGAGCAGTCCACCACCTGATGGTTTGAAGAACCAAGCTATCGTGAATGGCGAACTGCGTATTCATGTCGCTCACCGCACAGTGACCGTAAATGAGGAGAAGCTGGATCTGACACCGAAAGAGTTCGATCTGCTGACCATTCTCATGTCCAATCCTGAGCGGGTGTACACGCGAGACGATCTGCTGGATCGGGTGTGGGGGATGGAATATGCGGGTGGAACCCGAACTGTGGACATTCATATTCAGCGTTTGCGCAAAAAAATCGGAGATACGGATCAGCAAAAATTGCAGACCGTATACGGGATTGGCTACAAAGCCGCTGCGCCTGAATCGGGCGGGGCCGTATGAGAGTCAGCATCAAGCTGAAATTCAGTGTTTTTCTGGCAGCATTGCTCATCCTGACGGTGGTGGTGCTCAGCTCACTTGTACTGCGAGGTATTGAGCGTAACCAGCAGTCACAGATTGAGGGGATTCTGTCTCAGCAGACACGGTTGGTCAACTTGAATGTGCGACAGTCCTACTACACCGAGTCCGTTCATCTGGAACAGGAAGTCTTTTTACAACAAAACGGCCGCAGGCTTGCACAGGAACTGGCCAATTCCACCGGATTGCCGATAGCGCTCTATGATATGAAAGGCCAGCAGGTCGGTTCATCGATCAGCTCTGGGGAGAGTGCGATTGTGCAGGATACGCTCAACTATGCGCTGCAAAATAAAATTGCCTATCATGAACAAGGAGACACCCTGCTCTACGCCGCGCCACTGGACGGTCCGGATGGGCAGATGGGTGCCGTGTGGATGCAGTATCCGGTCCAGAGTTACCATGATTTTTATGCCCGTATCCTTCAACTGTTCATGTGGGCGGGGATTGCGGTTGTGGCGCTGAGCTTCATTCTGGGGTATCTGTTCTACAATCGGTTTGCTGTCGCTATTACCCGGCTTAAGAAGTCCGCAGATTCCATTCGGGAAGGCGACTACATTACGGAGTCACCTGTAAGACGCAAGGATGAACTGGGCGAGCTTGGGCAGGGCATCTATTATATGAGTACATCCATTCAGCAAAATATCACAGCCATGCATGCGGAGCAGCAGAAGCTGCAACTGGCGATTGAGAAGCTTCAGGCGCTGGAACAGCAGCAGAAACAATATATCGGTAACATCAGCCATGAGTTCAAGACGCCGCTGACGTCGATCAAAGCCTATGTTGAGCTGCTCGACATGTATAAGGATGATCCGCAACTGCTTGATGATGCTACGAATAACATTGGCAAAGAAACCGAGCGGCTGTACGAGATGGTCGAGAAAGTCTTACATTTATCTGCCCTAGAGAAGTACGACTTCGAGAACCAGGCCGAAGATGTCGAGGTCAGTGCTCTGCTGGCAGACGCCTGTGGTCGCATGCGGGGGAAAGCTGAGAAGTTTGGGTTAAACATGGAACTGGAGCTTGAGCCGGCGGTGATCCGCAGTGATCGGGAAAGTCTTATGCATATTTTCATCAACCTGTTGGATAATGCCATCAAATATAACGTCCCGGATGGCGTGATCCGGGTGAAGAACGAACTGCGGATGCAGGATCTCCAAGCGGTCGTTCGTATCTACAACTCGGGTACGCCGATTCCGGCAGAGGCACAGGAGAAGATCTTTGAACCTTTTTACACCGTGAACAAAGACCGGGCCAGAAAAACGGGCGGAACTGGACTCGGACTATCTCTTGTGAAGCAGTTTGTTGAGAAACAGGGCGGTACAATCACCTTACTACCGAGCCATCCGGGCGATCCAGAGGATGGGGAAGGTGTGACGTTCCAGCTCATTTTCCCTTTGGCTGATGCAAGTTTACAAGTTCGAAACAAGTCTGAATAACTTTGGAAGTATGCAAGGCGTATGCTTGGTCTATAGCAAGAGAAACCAGGGGGGACCATGATGAATTGGAAACAAGCAGCTTTGGGGACGTTCGGGGCCATTGCCCTGCTAACGACAGCAGCATGCGGGGGAACGACGGAGCCGGGGGGCAACGCACAAGGTGGGAAAACGGGCACCGATATTATAGTGAAAGATAATACCAACACGTCTGTGTACCAGAGCTTCAAGCTGGAGAAAATTGATAAGTTGCCGAATATGCGCGGGATTACATGGCTTAGTGATGATTGGATTGTATCCGACAAGGAGAACAAGTCCTTGAAACCCGTTACGGTTGAAGGTCAGGAAAGATACCCGCATAACTTATATATGTATGATCTGACCAAAGGTACAGACACGCCGCTCAAGGAAAGTGAAGTCAGTCTGGGTGCACCGCTGGTGTCACCGGATGGTCAGTACCTGTTCTACCGGGAGCCGGAGGAAAATACGGGCAAAGGCTACTTCCTGAACCTGCATAACGGGGAGACAACCCCTGCTGGCAAGGAGGACGGATTTATCCAAGAAGGCGCGTGGCTGGATAAAGAACATGTTGTTTTTCCCAATATGAAGGGTGATCTCATCTCGGCAAGTGTGGACGGTACAACGGAGGTAGTGGTGGAGACAGGCAATTTTAATGTGCGGAGCATCGAGGTTTCAAACGGTACGATCTATTATATTACGGGCGAAGACGGCCAGTTGAATGCATACGATACCACTTCTGGTGAAGTGAAACAGGTGTTGAAAAGCGTGGAGTGGGTCATTCCCTCCAATGACGGAACCAGGCTTGCCATTGTGAAAAGAACAGCGGATACCAAACGGGCGCTGGTACTCACCGATCTGGAAGGCAATGAAAAAGCCACGCTCGCCAGAGGCACACAGATCTTCGGCACAAGCTGGTCAGGTGACGATTCGAAGATTGCGTATACGATCAATTCAGAGAATGACAACGAAAAGGGATTATTCGTCTCCAACACGGAATCGGCAGAACAGTTCCAGATTTCGGCGGATATGGACAACGCTTCTGACCCACTCGCCTGGAGTCCGGAAGGCAATAAAATCCTGTTATCGCAGGCGATATTGGAGAATGAGTCGTATCACTTTGTAACCTCGGTCATTACGATCTCGGAATAAAACAATCAGAAAAGCCTGTTCCCGGAAGGAACAGGCTTCTAGATATACACACTAATTTTTTGCGTTCAACAGTAGTTTGACCGCTTCTGCACGCGTGGTTTTATCACTTGGAGCAAAGGTGTTGAGCCCTTTACCGTGCAGCATCCCGGCTTTTTGCATGCCAGCGACAGCTGCTTTGGCCCAAAGCGGAATCTGTGCATCGTCTGCAAAGGTTGAGCTTGTGCCAGTTAGCGCTTTTAATTGAAGCGCACCGGCTACCAGGACAGCCATCTCAGCACGAGTTATAGCATCATTGGGGCGGAAAGCTCCCTTGGTATCTCCCTGAATAAACCCTGCTTGCAAGGCACGAGCGACAGCAGACTCTGCCCAAGTTCCTATTTTTGCATGATCGGTAAAAGTTATTGCCGCTTCAGTGTATTCTGTTTTCAGCGTATTCATTAGCATCACCGTAAATTCTGCACGCGTAACGGATGCATTAGGCTTGAAGGACCCATCGGAAAATCCACTCACGATACCTTCACGGATGGCTTCCTGAATGAAATCTTCCGCCCAGTGCCCGTCGACATCGCTAAATGCAATCTCTGCTGGCGCCTTGGGTTGTTCAACAGCAAAAACAGCAAATTTGGTGAAATGGTCCACGTCTACGTTGACTTGATTGTCATGAATTGAAGCTTCTCCCGCAGAGATCCACAACTTGTTTTGTTCATCAAAGTAGAATAGTCCAGCCTGGTGATTGGTTGGCAAGCTTGATGTATCAAATGTCAGATTCAAGGTTACGTATTTATTGAAGTTCTGTTGAACATTCTTAAGTAACTCATATACCGGGCTGATGAGTTTAGTCTGATTAGTTAGCAAGTCCGAAGAATCTGTAATCTGGTCAATCGTGATCTTCATTTCTTGATTAGTTGCTCCAGCCGGGATGGTTACAGTAATGCCATCGCCCAAACTCACTTGCCCAGCCTGCCCCGCAGCAAGTGTTAAACGTCCATTCGTGGACGAATGGGTTATGGTATTAGGCGACGAAGGGGTACTGCTCGACCCGTTGTTATTCTGGTTGCCGGAGACGCCGCCGCTGTTGTTACCATCATTACCACCTGATGGTGGCGTGGAATTAACACTCCATTTGGCATATAAGATCAGATCGGCTGTAATCTCTGTTTGAGCAAAGTTGAATGGAGTCTTCAACTCGGGGTCTGCATACCAGCCTGCAAACGTATAGCCGGAACGGCTTGGCGAAGCAGGTGCTGAAAGTTTCTGACCGTATTCAACAGCTGCATCGGATACTGCTGATCCTCCAAGTGTATTAAACGTTACCTTATATGTGTTTGGTGCCCATTTTGCATACAATGTGGTGTCCTGGACAATCGATCTAGTATTCAGGTCAAATGGCGTACTCCATTCAGGCTCAGTATACCAGCCTGCGAAAGTGTGTCCTGCTTTGGTTGGATCATCAGGAGCTGCCGCCAACTCACCATACGTGACTGACTGATCAGGAACGACTGACCCACCATTAGTTTCGAAGTTAACGGTATAGGAGTTGACCGTCCATTTCGCATACAGAGTGATATCAGTGGTAACGGTGGTATTGTCAAAATCAAAAGCCTGACTCAGACCTGAATCGGTATACCATCCAGCAAAGGTGTATCCTGCTTTAGTTGGAACTGCTGGAACAATAACCTTGTCACCGTAAGACACCGTTTGTTCAGTTACCTCAGAACCGCCATTACTGTTAAACGTCAGAGTCCGTGGCGCATAAAAGCTGAAATGGATTGTTGTCGTATTGCCTGCCGCATCGGTAACGACCAGCACATGTTCACCTTCAACATTGAACGTCTCCCCGCTGAGGAATGGAGAACCATCAAGGGTGGCTGTCCCCTCATTAAAGGTGATGGTCGGGCTTGCATCGTATATTCCATCATTGATGACACCCGTTACAACAGGAGGGACCGTATCAATGGAAAAGTGGACTGTTGTACTGCCAATGTGGTTGGTTACCACCAATGTGTAATCTCCATCTTCTGTAACCGGAGTGCCGCTAGTGAATGCAGAACCATTCAGGAGTGCTGTACCGCTATTAAATGTAGGCGTGACCGTTTGATTATATATACCCTCGTCTGTTACCCCGCTGACGATCGGCGCCAAGTCCTGCTCAACTGTTATGGTAACTAACGCAGGATTACTCGTACCCCATGGATTAGAGGCAGTGTAATAAAAATGGTCTGTTCCTACAAAGTTGGTATTCGGAGTGTAGGCCAATGCACCGTTAGAATCAAGTTCCACGGTTCCATTCAGCGGTTCAGTGCTTAAAGAGGCGGTAGAAGCATTACTGTCGTTGGCCATCAATCCCGGTGATGGCACAGTCAGAGGCGTGTTTTGGCTGGTAGTGTAAGTATCTGCTGTTGCATTGGGCGGAATGCCACCTCCAAAATCAGGGAATATGCCTGTTTTGACAACATAATACACCAATGCGGATGGTGTGTTATTCAGATTAGGTACTCTGAAACTTACCTGGCCATCACCCCCAAATTTGGTGCCTAATAGACTAAATAAGGCCTGATTTTGGTTGATGGGCAGTGAAGATCCATCGGCCTCAATCCAGTTTGGAGTCGATAGTTGAACCAGCATGGGAATGATCTCGCCAGTGTACGCGAGCCCTGTTCCGCCAGTCTCGGCACGGTGCGTAAATACAGCGTAATGAATAATGTCACCTTTGATTTTAGGTAATGTAGGTAATTGGAAGGTTTCCGTCCCATCTCCACCGAAGGTTGTGCCAATCATATTGAATAGTTCAGTGTAATCAGAGATATGGAGAGACTGACCCTCTACACGCAACCACCCCTGAGGTGTAAAGTAGTAAGGAAACAGGCGAACCTCACCAAGCATAGCATTTTTGGCATAAGGAGAATCCGCGTTACGGGGAGGAAAGATTCCGTCTATGGCTATGTAGTAGCCTAAACCTTGAGGTGCAATATTGGATAGATCAGGTATTGCAAATGTTGATTTTCCATCTCCACCATAATTATTGCCTAGCAACGAGAAGAGAGCTGTATTTTGGCTTATAGAAAACGTTCGTCCATCCGCAGGCACCCATCCTGATGGGGCTGCGTTGTAGGGAAATAAATGAATCTCCCCAATGTATGGCTTTTCCTCTGCAGCGTGCACTCGTTGTACCATGCCAGAGTTATTCCACAGCACACTTAATCCGAGCAGGAATACCAACCACAGAATGCTTACTTTTCTGAACAGTGTTAAACTCACGTTCTCATCCCCATTTTCCTCCTAATATGTTCACCGTATGCTTGCTCCCATCCACTTCTTTTGCTAGTCGGTGTGGGTAAGCCATATAATGATGAGCATAGTTTAATGGATATGAGAGCAAAAATGAATACGATTTTAGTTCAAATTCGAAATATTTTTTTGGCTTTTCCAGATGCATATCATATATGGTTGAAATGTTCCATATCTTTCATCCCTTTCTATACATTTATATTGACTAAGCTATTCCGCTTCCGATAAACTAGAATGCAGGAATAAAAGTCGAATGTCAGGCAGCAGTTCGAGACGATGTTTCGGGCGGCTGTTTATTTTCTTTTTAACAGTAAGGGTGCAACGTAGTCGTCTTGCCGGATGACCCGGCTAATAACAACATGGAATAGGAACAGGTGATATACATGTGTAACAGCGCGTACCGCGTGCTTTTATATTATAAGTTCGTGAAGATTGAAGACCCTGAGACGTTTACACAAGAGCATCTGCAATACTGTAAGGACCTGGGTGTGAAAGGCCGTATTCTGATTGCATCCGAAGGCATTAACGGCACGGTATCCGGAACACCTGAACAGACAGAGCAGTACATGAAAGACATGCGTGCCAACCCGCTATTCAGCGACATGGTGTTCAAGATTGATGATGTGGAAGAGCATGCGTTCAAAAAGATCTTTGTTCGTCACAAAGCAGAGCTGGTTACGTTCCGCGTGGACGAAGATCTGGATCCGAATGTGATTAGCGGCAAACGCCTTTCACCGAAAGAGTTCCATGAACATCTGCAACGTGATGACGTCATCGTTATCGATGGTCGCAATGACTACGAATACGAAATTGGTCATTTCCGCGGGGCCATTCGTCCAGATGTCGAGTCGTTCCGCGAGTTTCCGGAGTGGATTCGGGAGAACCTGGGTGACATGAAGGACAAAACGATCATTACCTACTGCACTGGCGGCATTCGCTGCGAGAAGCTGACCGGGTTCATGATCAATGAAGGATTCCAGGACGTGGCTCAACTGGACGGTGGTATTGTCACGTACGGTAAAGATCCGGAAGTACAAGGCCATCTGTTCGATGGCAAGTGTTACGTGTTTGACGAGCGGATCTCTGTACCGATTAACCGGACAGACGAGGATATCGTCATTGCCAGCTGTTATCACTGTGGAACGACACATGACCGATATATTAATTGTCCAACCTGCAACCTGCAGCATGTAAGCTGTGAGGATTGCGAAGAGACGCATAACCGCTTTTGCTCGGATGCTTGCCGGGAGGCAGCACCGGTACACGCATAAGCAGGAGAGCAGGTGCTGATCGTGAAGCGCGAAGAGGAACGAACGACGCGTGAACGGATTTTGTTCATGCTGAAGCAGCAAGGCACAATGACTGCGAGGGAAATGACTGCTGAGCTGGGTCTGACCGGCATGGCCATTCGTCGTCATCTGACGGCATTGGAGCAGGACGGCTGGATTGAGGTTGGGGAAGCCCGGGCTACGGCTGGACGTCCGTCCTCGGTGTACCATCTAACGGTACGCGGGGACAGCTATTTTCCAAAATCATATTCGTCCCTGACGCTGGAACTGCTTGAAGAATTGTCTGACTCAGCCAGGAGCGGTGTGGTGGATGCGTTGTTCGAGAGTCGCCGGGACAAGCTGCTTCGCAGCGGATTGCCACAGATGGAGGGCCAGGATCTGGCCGGACGAGTGGAGGAACTCGCGCGTATTCAGAATGCCAACGGATATATGGCGGATGCGTCCAGAGAAGAAGATGGCACCTACGTCATTACGGAAATGAACTGCCCGATTGTGCAAGTCGCGAGTGTCTACAAGCAAGCTTGTCGCTGTGAACTGGAACTGTTCCGCTCGCTGCTTCAAGCGGAGGTGGAGCGTACCGAATGTTACGCCGATGGCGGCAAAAGGTGCAAGTATGAGATTCGCGAAGCGTTGGGGAATTAGTTGAATAAGACAAAGGCATCTCGCATAACTTGCGGGTTGCCTTTTTTGCTGTTGTGTAATGTTTTCTATCACAATCATACGATGAAACTAAATTGGAAGCGGTTCAACCATTGACGTATATCGGGACGCACCTTAATATTAGGGAAACAATATTACAGCAACACGGGTCATGGACTTCAGTCGCATGAGGAAAGTCTATATTTGTCTGCTTTTGTCGATCAAAGCAACAATGCGTTGAAGCGTTCGTTTTGTCCGGCCCTATCGTGCCAATGGAATAGCGATAAGGTAGGTAACTACATTTTATAAGATGGAGAGGGGTTCTCACACATGAAAAAGAAATTCTGGATGTCACTTATGATGGTCGCTTCAATGATCGTTGCGGCAGGTTGCGGAAATAACAGCGGTACAGGTTCGGAATCCGAAGGATCGGGGACTACAACAGGTGGAGGCAGCGAGGAAAAATCATATCAGATTGCCATCTCGCAAATTGTTGAACATCCATCTCTGGATGCTACACGTGAAGGGTTCATCGCAGCCCTGAAGGAAGCAGGCATTGAAGAGAACAAGAACCTCAAAATCGATTACAATAACGCGCAAGGTGATTCGACGAACAACCTGTCCATTGCACAGAAAATCTCAGGTGATTCCAAAAACGATCTCGTACTCGGCATCGCAACACCATCTGCACTGGCGCTGGCTCAACAAGTGAAGGACAAGCCATTGCTGTTCGCAGCGGTAACAGACCCACTGGGTGCCAAACTGGTGACTGATATGGACAAGCCGGGCGGCAACGTTACAGGTGCATCGGATACAAATCCGGAGGCCATCGTGCAATTGGCTGACTTTATCGCCAAAAATCTGCCGGATGTGAAAACGGTAGGTTTGGTTATTAACGAAGGTGAACCGAATGCTGTGGTTATGGCAGATAACGCAGAAAAGGCGCTGGCAACACATAATATCAAGCTGGTGAAAGCACCAGTTACGAATACATCTGAAGTAAAACAGGCAACCGATTCTCTCGTTGGCAAAGTGGATGCGTTCTACATCACGCTCGATAACTCTGTCGTGAGTGCGGTTGACACCATTATCCAAACGGCGAACAGCAATAAAATTCCGTTCTTCTCCAGTGACCGGGATACCGTTGAAAAAGGAGCTTTCGCAACCGTTGGCTTCAAATACTATGACCACGGATACCAGGTTGGTGAGATGGCCGCGGACATTCTGAAGAATGGTACGAAACCGGGTGACATGAAAGTCACCGTTCCGGACAAACTGGATCTGATCCTGAACCTGAAAGCGGCTGAAGCCCAAGGCATTACGGTTACGGACGAGATGAAGGCGGAAGTGCAAGACCAGGATAACAACATTATTCAATAGAATCAATTCATAATACCTTTAGTTGCTTCAATCAAGGGTAGATATAGATCAAAACGATTCAATTTGTATATTTCTAGTTACAAAAACAATAATTTAATGAGTTATGAGATTGATTCAATAATTGGACCGGATCGTAATCAGGCAGTATGGATGCGAGGCGGACGTGCAACGGGTTCGCCTCATTCTTTTCGGACAGGGAGGAAGTAGCGTGAGTATAAGCTGGAATTCAATTGAAGGGGCAATCGAGCTGGGGCTTTTATACGCACTGATGGCACTTGGTGTATATATTACGTTCCGCATACTCGATTTTCCTGACCTTACCGTAGACGGAAGTTTTACAACAGGAGGCGCAATCGCGGCGGTTATGATATCCAATGACTTCTCTCCTTGGGTTGCTTGTTTGGCGGCAATGGCTGGAGGCATGGTGGCTGGGGCATGTACAGGTCTGCTTCATACCAAAGGCAAAATTAACGGATTGTTATCCGGTATTTTGATGATGATCGCGCTCTACTCCATTAATATGCGTATCCTTGGCGCACCGAATAAATCCATTATGGGCATGGATAATCCATTCTCGGGTGAACATGTCATGGTGCTAATTATCATCGTAGTGCTGGTGTTTAAAATCATGCTTGATCTGTTCATGAAAACAGATATTGGACTTGCGCTCCGCGCGACAGGTGATAACAAACGCATGATTCGCAGCTTTGGTGCAAATACGGATGTGACTACGATTGTAGGTGTCAGCTTATCCAATGGACTGGTTGCCTTGTCTGGTGCATTCATCGCACAGCAATCCGGCTTTGCAGACATCACGATGGGCATCGGTATGATCGTCATCGGTCTGGCTTCGGTAATTATTGGTGAGGCCATTCTTGGAGCAAGAACGGTATTCTGGGCTACACTTGCAGCAATCGTTGGTTCGATCATATACCGGATTGTGGTCGCGCTTGCCCTTCAAGTGGAATGGTTCGATACATCTGATCTGAAACTGATCACCGCGGTAATTGTTATTATCGCCCTTGTATTCCCAACGATGCAGCGCTCCATGAAGCAGCGAAGTCTGGCTCGCAAACGAACGGAAGAGTTGATGCAATCCGGGGGTCAACAGGCGAAGGGAGGTATGTGATCATGCTGGAGATTACGCAAGTAACCAAGCTGTTCAACCCAGGTACAACAGATGAGAAGACCGCGCTGGTTGGTGTGAATCTGACGATGAATCCGGGAGACTTTGTGACGGTGATTGGCAGTAACGGAGCCGGAAAATCCACGCTGATGAACATTATCTCGGGTGTGATGAAGCCGGATATGGGTGATGTACTGATCAATGACCGTTCGATTAAAAACTTGCCGGAGCACAAGCGGAGCAGCTGGATTGGCCGGGTGTTTCAGGACCCGATGGCAGGAACAGCGCCGCATATGTCCATTGAAGAAAATATGGCGATGGCATACAAACGTGGCAAGGGGCGTGGGCTGGGCTTTGGCGTGACCCGTGCCAGACGTGAAATTTTCAATACGCAACTGGAGAAGCTGGGAATCGGACTGGAAAAGCGGCCTAACGCGAAAGTCGGTCTCTTGTCAGGCGGGGAGCGGCAGGCACTTAGTCTGCTGATGGCGACGTTTACCCAGCCGCAGATTCTGCTGCTGGATGAGCATACGGCAGCTCTTGATCCTTCACGTGCCGAACTGATCACGGAACTGACAGAGACACTGGTGCGTGAGATGAGATTGACTACATTGATGGTGACGCACAATATGGAGCAGGCGATTCGCCTGGGTAACCGTTTGATCATGATGGACAAAGGCCGGATTATTCTGGACGTCAGCGAAGAGCGTAAGCGTACCTTGACGGTACCGGAACTACTGAGCGAATTCGAACGTATTAGCGGCAAAAAAATGGCAGACGATCGTGTCGTGCTGGGCTAAGATAAGGTAATAACTTGTTCGAAGAACAGATATACGTGATGTACAATCTAAACCATCTACACGACAGAAACCTTTTGCGTTCTCGCAAAGGGTTTTTGTGGTATGTTGAACACACGATGAGAAGAATACATAGGAGGAACCAGACATGTCTTTGCAATTGGATGAGGGGACATATACGGTAACACGGCGAATGGAATCCATTCGTCTGCTGGCGAAGGAATTTGCACTTTTTCGTTTTTTGTATGAAAACAAGGATAAAGCCTTCACTCGCAGTCAATTACTGGACCGGGTATGGCCGCTGGAATATCCGGTTGAACGCACCGTGGATGATCATATCTATCGTCTGCGTAAGAAACTGAAACGCTGGGACGAGATCAGTCTGGATACGGTACGGGGATACGGTTATCGGCTTGCTGTGCAGGAGAATAAGTCCGCTCTACCCGCTAGCCCTTCTGCTCAGAACCCAGAAATGCAGGAAGCCATCCACGGATTACTTCGTAAATATCACTTGTTTGGACAGGGAAACGCCATACAGACCCTGGTTCAACAGCAGGAAGCACTCGGCATTCAGATTGTCCCTTATTATCAGTTGTATATCCGGTTTATACAGGGAGATCTGGCATGGTTGATTACAACGAAAGAAGTTGCTTTCGAAGAACGCTTGTACTGGTTATTAATCTATGTTCACTCGCTAATTGAACCATCCGTAAGCTTACCTATGTATGAGCAGGCATTGAGTTCATCTGCATTGTCTGCCGATCAGCTTCGGGAACTCCGCATTTTGAACATAATCGAAGTCTATGTAGAGGTAGGCCAATATCAAAGGGCCAAAGCACAGCTGGAAGAAACGTATCGTGTAATAGAGACAGACGAGCTCAAGAATTTCAGACTGCCTGTAGCACTTGCAGCGTTGTATGTGGAACTGTGGGGTGGCAGCAGCGAAGCTGTTGAGGCTCAGATGGCAGTAATGCGAGCAGGGTTGAAGGATGCACCCTATCTGCGAGAGATCGGACGTTTTCAGGTGATGGAAGGATTATGGTTACTTCGGCAGGGACGGATTCGTGAGGCAGAGTTAAGAATGGATGACGGTCTGGATGTATTGAAAATGTCGCTGAACGCACCGCTATATCTGAATGCTGCATATCAGATTCTCCTATTCCTGGGTCATCACCGAATTGAAGGCAGACTTCGCAGCAAATATCGTCAAATGTATGCAGAGATCGGTAAAAGTTACGGTGTTCCCACCTATGGACAACAAATTGTAGATAAGGTACGCCACTTTTTGTCTTCTGTATCCCCACCCTCTGATCTTCCTCTGATATAACTCCCTTATGATTACAGCCAAGGAACATACAGACCACAAACGGCTGTAATCAAGGGAGGAAGTACATGTATGACCGTCATTTTAAATGAGTCCACATCCAATGTATCAACCGAATTACCAGATCCATCTGCTGAACCCTCCAGAAGACTATGGACCAACCTCCGGTTTGTCCGCATGTTTATCGCATACTCTCTGGCTACGTTTGGAGACTGGTTCGATACACTCGCCATCCAGGTGATGGTGGCCTACCGTTGGGGTGCAGACCCGCTGATCATTGCGCTTATTCCAGTATGTATGGCTGTCCCGGGCATATTGCTGGGCTCCGTTGCAGGTGCATTGGCTGATCGACTTCATAAAGTGAGGATCATGATGCTGTGTGGTGTGATTACGGTTGCCCTGACCATTGCCATTTTGTTTGCGCCAAGCCCGTTATGGTTGCTTCCACTTCTCGCCTTGCGGGCCATGATGAATGTATTCCATGTTCCAGCCCAGCAGGCGTTAACCCGTCAGGTGGTGGCAGAGGAGCATCTGTTCCAGGCATCTTCCCTGAACGGTTTTGTGAGCCAGTGCTCGAAAGTGGCGGGACCACTTCTGGGCGCAGTCATTTTGGCCTTTTTCTCACCACAGATCTGTATTGTCATTAATGCCTGTACCCGTCTGTTGTCGGGGGCAGTGTTGTGGCCTTTGCGGCGGTTGACGGAGAAATCGGAGCCTGTTGAACCAGACGGAAGTGTTGATGGTACAGAGGGTGCATCGGAATCTTTGTTCACCCAGTGGCAGCAAGGTTGGCAGTTTATACGGAGCAGCCGTGTCATACTGAGCACGATGTTGTTTGGCTGTTTTGGACTCATGGCCATTCTCATGATCGATTATCAGTTTACGACCCTGTTCCGGGAGATCAAGCCGGGTAATGAATCGCTGCTAGGTTGGTTGGGTTCATCGGCAGGTGCCGGAGCGGTGGTCATCATTCTATTATTAAATCGGCTTCCGAGAATGGGATATGGTTGGGGACTCGGTGGAGGATATCTTTTCGTGGGTGCCGGAATCGCTGCATTGGGATGGATCAGCCCGGATACACCCGAAATTTGGGTCATCATCTGGGGCCTCTGTATCGGGATAGGGAATGGACTCTTTATGGTGACACTGAATTATTTACTGCAAAAAGAAACCCCTCCTGCCTATGTAGGACGTGTCTTTGGCATTCAAAATTCACTGTCCAGTGTGGTACTCGTGATTGCTCCACTCGCTGGCGGTGCCCTGATTCGTGCCACAGGGCCGAGTCCGACCTTTCAATATATCGGTCTCGCTACATTGGTAATCGGCCTGGCCGGCATACTGCTGCAGCGTGTCTTGTGGGAGGTGAAGCAGCCCTCCATGTCTGAAGCCAGAGAGATCGTTCCGCAGGAATCGGCCTGACTGCTCTGACCCGATTCCTAACAACATTGTATCTACAGTCAGACAAACAGCCGCTTCCGGTAGTCACCGAAGGCGGCTGTTTGCTGTGCTGGAATGTCGGATACTGAGAAATCACACTTCCCACCAGGCAAGATAGGCCGTGGAGGCCATTAGTCCTCCAACCGAAAGTGAACCGCTAACAGTGAGATTGATAGCCTGACCTGGAGGAACGACGTATCTTCCAGATTCATTGAATAGAAAAGGACCTGCTGCAAGCCCTGCCGCCTCGTAGCGTGCTGGCGTTGTCCGCAGCGCCTTCCTCCTGCGGAACACTGCGGGCTGCTTGCGCTATGCGGCATGCCGGACGGCGCACAGCAGCCCCATGCGGACGAAGTGCCGGCCCCGGAGCGCACGGTTCACGCGCTCCTTTCCACTCTGCACTTAACTCAAAGCAACCCAACCAGTCTCAACCTTTGCATATCACAGCCCGGAAACATCTAATCGGCGTGCCATACATATCAGACCATATGGCATCATCCGGCTCTTCCACATTCAGCTTATCTTCAATGGTTAATCCGGTAACGGCCATGATCGTCTCCAGTAGATCAGGCCGCATCTCCGGCACATCGAAGGTAGCGATCAATTGTCCGTCGGGCTTCAGCACTCGGGCGAATTCACGAAAAGCCCGCAGCATCGTGCCCGTATCCAGATGTTCCAAGACGGAGATACAGAACACCCGATCAAACTTACCAGACTCATACGGAAGCTGGGCCAGATTGGCCTGCGCACGGTGCAATCGGACGAGACTCGAATTCGGCAGATCCTGAGCGGCCTGCTCGCCAAAATCCGCAGCAATATCCAGCCTGATCGCTTCTTCAGACAAAATACGTTTATCCCAGTCGCAGGCATGAACCTCACAGCAGTGTTCTGCAAGCCAGAATTTGAACGGATGGGAGATGCCGCAGGCTGCATCAAGGACGACATCATCTGGACGGGCAAAACGCCGGGCCCATTCATATTCATAAGGACGGCTCCACCATGCCGGATGCAGGGGGAAGACCAGTATGTCTGTTTTAGGGTCACTTTGCCGAATGTATCTTGATTCCATGAATTCCGTTGCCTTGGGCGTATCCATCATCCTCGAATTCCCTCCTTCAATCCTGTCTCTGCCAAAAAAGATTCCAGCACCGTACTCCACCGGCTCCGCCATCTGGAAAGATCATAGGACAGTGCGGTCTCGCGCGCGTAGATCCCGAGTCGTTCACGCTCGGCTCGATCTTGAACGAGACGTACCAGTGCGGCAGTCAATTCCTGCTCGCCAGGAGGTACCAGCAGCCCGTTAAACCCGTCTTGAATCAGATCATTCAATCCACCAACATTGGACGCAATCACGGGAAGTCCGCAGCTCATCGCTTCCAGACAGGCATAGGAGGTACCCTCTGAGAAAACCGTTGGAATCACGGCGATATCTGCCTGATGGTAGGCCTCCCGAATATCCCGAAAATCATATGTGCGCTGGTTAATTCGATCTGCATGTGGATGAGTACGATGCCAATAACGAAAGGCTCTCCCAACCGTACTGCCTTCGACCAGTTCCCCTGCAAATTCAATCTCCAGATCGGGAAAGGCTCCGAGCAGCTTATCTGCTGCCAGCATCATCGGAATAATGCCCCGCTCCATGCTAATGCGGCGCGGATATATAATGCGAAGGGGACGGGCTGAGGTTACACGAGCATCCACAGCTTTCTTTTCAATCGGTCCCTCTCGGTCGGTATCTCCATCTCCGTTAACCCTATCACTGTCCGCACCATCACCACTCGTTCTACCCTTGTCCTCTGCAACTTGCACCCCTGATATAACTGCACCAACATTCTCCTCATGACTCGCCAGATCGCTCTTCCAAGCAGCAAGCCATTCGTCTTCACGTTCCTGCTCCAAGGTGCGCGTTGGCGGGGCTGGTGTGAAATAGGATGTATCTACGGCATTGGGAATCAGGACAACCTGTCTTGGATCGGTATAGGTGCATGCGGCCCGGCAAAAGGTCTGGAAATGGGAATCGACAGACACAATACGTACAAGTCCATCCAGAGCCAACTGAATATGTTCTGCTACTTGTTGTTTGGTCTCCAGTGGCAGTCCGGGACGATCCCAGTTAATGCCGTGACAGATGCCAAGACTGCCGGGTTTATAGGTGATAGGTTGCCACAAACAACTGGCATAGATCACTGGGCCGCGCGCTGCGGCTGCCATCCGGTCGAAGGCTTCGGGCACATCGTTCATGTCGTACGCATAGCCAAATACATCGATCTGCTCCGTCCGGGTCTGAAACGCTTCAAAATAGGAGAGCTGATGAACCTCGGGAATGTGCCCGAGTCCACGGATGACACTGCACAGATCCAGAATGTAACGCTCCAGTCCACCGCCAAATACCCGCCCGAACTCCCGATTGTATCCATCGGTGAAGCTATGCGTCAGAATACTCACCACGCCCATCTCACTGTCCCTCCTTCCAGGGAATCAGCCGAGGTTCCGGATCAAGGATCGACTCGTAATGTGCAAGATTGCCCCACTCACCGCTCGGATCAATACGTTTGTAGCGCAAATATTTACGAACCCGGTCCTCCAGACTGCCAGCCCAACCGAGGTGCTGTACCTTCAGTTCCGTGCTGACCCCAGGCAATACAGTGCAGGACAAGGGAAGACGGGGAACGTGATGATTCTGCTGTGGATAAAAATAAGGATATCCAGGCATATATCGTACAAGTGAAGCGGTATGCCGTTTGTGCAGACACCAAAGATCATCTTCCCGGTAGTGGGTTCGGCCGCCCCACATATCGTAGAAACGGAATGCAAACCAGTCCGCATACTCCTGATTAATCAGAGCGCGTATGGCTTTCTTGGCCTCTGAGCTGTATAACTCATCCGCGTCAACCGAGAGCAACCAGTCGGGATGCGTTCTCGCAGCTGCTTGCCATAAGGTATTGCGAAGTCGCCATTCCTCGGCGAATAACGGTTTCTCCAGCACCTCCAGACGAACTACCTTCGGGTAGGCTTTGCATAGATCCGGGGTTCCGTCTGTGCTGGCATCGTCCACAATGACGATCTCGTCTACGAACTCACTCAGATCATGCAATACTTCTTCAAGGTATCGGCCGCGTTCATTGCGAACCTGGAGCATGGCGGTGAGCTTGTTGCCTTTGCTTTTGCGAACCCGACGAATGGAGAAAGGCTCTTTGAATACGCTCGTTTCCTCGTTTATTGCAGCAATATCCTGATCGAACTGACCTTGTGCGTCAGTCCACAGATGCACTTGGCTTCGGGAGCCTTGTGATTGTTGCGCATGATCCGGCGTGTGATCACCATTTTCCAATGAGTCTGTATGTGTCCGATCTACTGTTTCCGTTGGCGTGTAAGTGGTTTCGGTTAGGATATCTCTGTGCACCATCGGCCCATTCACCTGTTGTCTACGCTTCTTCGGGTCCAGCATCATGGCACCTCCCCAAGCAATTGCTGCACAGCATGATCTAACAGCTCTAGCTCGACAATCCGGGCCAACGCATCTTCATCCTCCAGTGCCGTCTCAAGGAAATGTCGGACTGCCCCGTGTCGTTCCCCTCGCAGTGCTAGCGCACTTCCGGATAATTGCTGATAATCCCGACGACTGGCATCATCCTGAATATCGACTGCATGCACCAGAGCCAGTGCCTCTTCCACACGTCCAGTCTCCTGGTAGATGCGGAATTTCCAATGTCTCGCGGTTTCTCCGCCAAGTTCGTCCAGGATCCGCAGGGCGTTTCCGTAATCATCGTTCATACGTAGCAACTCCGCTCGCACAAGTTGATCTTCTCCCGCCTCAAACCAGCGACATAGCTGTTCATAATGATGCCGTTCCTGTTCGTCGCCTGCACTGATTCCGTATACCAGCAGGGCATCCTCCAACTTTCCGGCCCGGGCATGAATGGCAGACAGGAATCGATAATGAGAGACTACACAATCACTGCGACCGTTCATAACCGCGTGGGTGAAGGCCTCCTGAAGTGATGTGGTGGCTCGTGGATCCTCAAGCAGATACTCATAAGCTGCCAATAAAAAGGATATTGTCTCATGGGCCCCTGCTTTGGCCCGGAGCTGGCGGTAGAAGTCACCACGTACACTGCATTGAAGCAGGGTGACGCTATCCAGCGTTCCGGACAGGATCTGCCGCAGCGCATGCAGGAAGAACAGTTCGTAGTCCCGAAGAGGGACTTCAAGATCATCCTTTTGCATCGTACCCGCGGGTGAAGGGTCTTCGCCGCCCAGCCAGATAGCGCGTACGCCTTGGAATAGCAGCTTCATGTAACGTGTTTCGGAGGATGTACCCACCAGATCGGCGATGCCGACCAGTTTGGAAATACTGCTCTCCCACAGCGGAGATTCTGCTTCATTTCCAGCAGGCTCAGGGAGCAGGGCGATACAGAGCTCGGGCTCCAGCGAAGCTGTAGCCATTAGCCAGTAGGGATGGGTGACCACTGCTACGGTGCGAGGTTCCAACAGTAGTTGTTCGGCTTCAGGGAGGGAGATGACGGTGATGGCCGCAGGTACATCCTCTGTCTGCTTCAGGCTGCTGACATAATAGACATCTCCCTCGATCGACAGCAGCGCAGCGATATCGGGATAGGGAAAGGAGGACCAGCCCCCTTTGCGAGGGAAGAGAATATACCGGACAGGCGACTGGGCTGTACTGTCCTCAATCGGGCTGGATTCGGGATCTACCCCTGGTAATGGCACAGGTTTTTCCATGACTGCTTCACCTCACCTTGACTGTATTATGGTGTTTCATTCTCTCTGCATGTGCTTCATGCTTTCACTTCATATGTAAAGCCCTCACGGCACTTCGCATGATATGCCTGAGACTAACATATGGGCATTCCGTACCAAACATGAGTATCTTCCATGAATAGATGAAGTGGGCAAGCTGTTCCTGATTAACTTTGCCGTCGGGGTAGTCACAGGTATTCTGCAAAGGTTCCAGTTGGGCATGAACTGGTTAGAAAACTCCCGGCTAGACAGTCCAAACGACATAATGAGTTCGCACGGTAGCTATCTCGGTAGAATATCATGGGAGCATAACAAAGAGACGAGCCAAGAAATCTTGGGCTCGTCTCTTTTCCTATTCCGATATGACCGCTTTCGTTACGGATAATTACATTTCACATTTCTACTAACATTAAAATAATGGAGGAAAGGCAAAGACAAGTGCTGACGAGATAGAGCACAGCAACAACCTGTTTGTGATTCAATCCTGCACGCAGCAGCCGATAATGGGCTTGACTTGCATCGGCCTGGTAGATCGCTTTGCCTTGAATGAAGCGTTTGATAACAACAAAGATGTTGTCGAAGATCGGTACACCCAGCGCCAGAATCGGAATGAAAATGGACAACATGGTTGCTTGTTTGAATGCACCATCCAGAGCAATAACAGCCAGAATGAAGCCGAGGAACGTAGCACCTGCATCGCCCATGAACACTTTGGCAGGAGCTTTGTTGTACTTCAGATAACCGATCGTCACACCGACCAGAATGATCGACATGAGTGCGGAATCACTTTGACCTTTGGCAAGGGCCACGATGAACAGGGTAATAGCCGAGATGGCTGATAGTCCGCCAGCCAGTCCGTCCATGCCGTCCGAGAAGTTGATGACTGTTGTCACCCCGAAGATCCACAGGATCGTGAGAATGAATTGCAGCCAGATCGGGAGCATGACATATTCCGCGTTGAAGGGATTCACGAATCCGGTGAATGCAATGCCCGAAGCAAATACGAGCACTGCCGCAGAGACCTGTACGAGCATCTTGGGCAGGGCAGGAAAATCTTTGCCTTTTGTTTTGTACCAGTCGTCGACGGTACCAATCGTTAGCAGAAGCATACCGCCAGCAACTAAAGCGGCCGTTTCCCATGTGATTTCTTTCGTAAGAGCAATGTATGTCAGGAAAAATCCAGTAAATATCGCGTAACTCGCCGTGAGCGGGATAGGTTGCCTGTGCAGCTTACGCTCCACATCTTCCCGGGGCTTGTCCACAAAATCGAGCCGGTGAGCCAATCGACCAAGCGGCGGAATAAGCAGAACCACGACAGCAAAAGACACTATAAAAGCCAGTATGTATACCATAAACTCGCTTGTTTCACTCCCATCTACCAATTTCCCCTTATTATACGAGTTAAACAGGAAATCTGTCGATGTCATTATTGTAACCAGACGCACGTCAAGGTGAGCAAAAATCGGATTCTATTGCTTTTGAGGAAGATAGTTGCCGAAGTAATGGAGGGCTGTTTCTACATGATATCCATCATCGCCTTGCCAAGTTGCTGCAAAGACGAAATCATTGGAGCCACCCTTGCCTTTTCTCGGTTTATCTCCAGGGGCCAGTATACTGGCTGCGGCCCAAATTTCCAGCAGGGCATCCCGCTCCTGTTTGCTGGAAGGGAAGAGATCCTTCCACTTTTTCTCCAGTGAACGTGCACTGTCCTTGGGATCTTCTGTCTGTGCTGCTTCAAGAAGATTTACAAGGATAGCCTGATCTTCAGGTGTCACTTCATAGTTTGCATCCTTGTCCTGTAGCAGTAATTCCAGATCCATCAGGCAGTAGAGTAACCAACCATGACGCACGCCACCCCACTTAATCCGTTCAAAATTAAGGACGTTCAAGTCGACGTTGGAATATTCCTTGTCTGACTGCAAACGCAGGAAATTGCAATCCCCACAGGCACTGGTGTTAGCGTGAAGCGCAGTGCGTTCCGCGTAGGTGTGCAAAGGCATGTTCGATGTTAAAGCCCAGCTCGATAATGCGCTGCGCAGGTAAACTTTTTTGGTGGACAGACTATGTAGAAAGGCCGAAATCACGCGTCCCTTGAAGGAGTCATCCTGATGCATAGCGTACAAACGCTGGATAATCTCATCATGCGTGATCGTGAGTGGGTCGAACATAACGCCTTTGCTTTTGGCATACTCAAATTCATCTCCAGAGAAGGGTGCGGAAGTTGTTTTCCAACCGCCGCCTCCCCAGAACGTGCTCAGCAGTATCTTTGCGGCTTTTTTGTCCATATGTTGAGCCTCCTGTATCCGAATTGCGATCAATGTGGTTCTTCATCTCAGACCTGCTTTAATGTGCGTATTCCGTGGTTGTATTCAGGATCATCTCGACCAGTCCTGGAAAACGCGTGTTCAGTTCTTCCTTTCGTAGGGAATAAAAATGCTGTTTACCTTCAATGCGCGGCTGAATCACGCCAGCTTCACGTAAAATTTTGATGTGATGGGACAACGTGGATTTGGAAATATGGTCTACTTCGAAGGCGGAACAGTTTTTCTCGCCAGAGCTGGCCAGACAGTGTGCAATTTTCATGCGGATCGGATCACCCAATGCATTGCAGACCGTGGTCAGCTTGAATTCCGAAGCCATAGGTATCGTTGGAGTTCTCATATCTATGACGTTAGCATATTCGGCTTTCTCTTTCAATGTTTGAAAAATTTCGAACTATACCTTGCGGGGAGTATAAGAAGTATGTTACATTTCTTTTCACTTAGTTCGAAAATATTCGAACTGAAAGATTGGAAATCGGATTTTTTATTCTAGGAGGAATATGAATGAGTGCTACAAATACCACTACACTGTTGAACAACTATTTCCGTTTATTTGATGCTTCACGTACAGACGAGCGTGCCATGGAAGATTTGTTATCTCTTTTCACACCGGACGCAGAGATTGTGCTTAACGGCACCAGCCGAACAGGATTCGACGGTTTTATGAAGGTTTTCTACGAGTACAATAAAGACGTAAAACATATGTGGGACGGTTGGGTGCAACAGCCTGATGGCAGCTATCAAACCAACTGGGCGGTATGCGGACAAGCGGGGGACGGAACGGTATATGCCAAAGCAGGCATTGATATTGCGCGTGTGAATGATGCGGGGCAGATCGTGTACCTGGAGAATGTACAGGCCGATCAGAATGCGTTCAGCAAGTATAATCAGTAATAGCGTAGAAGCCCCACAGTCTTTCAAACTGTTTGGCTTTTTTTTGTGTGGCATATTTAGCTAATTTGAAAGGCACTGAGGACGAGGGCTTCATCTATCCAATAGCACAGTTTCTGCAAGAAAATGGGTACATAAAAATCGTACATGAAGATCTGTACATGAAAAAGGACCCTCCCGCATGTCCAAAACATGGCGGGAGGGTCTTCTTAAACGTACTTGCATGCCATTCCTATCCTTGCATCGTCTTATTCTGAAAAGCAGCGATATCCGCATACTCCTCTTCGAATTTGCGGGAGATGCGGATGAAGATCGGCAGCAGTTCCCGATAGACGCGGACACTGTCCGGGTCCGGCTGGTGCCGATGTGTTGATCCGATCATGCCGGAGACGGCACTCAGGGAATCGATGCGGCCAAGGGCGTACAAGCCCAGTACAGCTGCGCCGAGGCAGGAGCTTTCAATGCTTTCGGGAATGATGACATCCTGATCGAAAATATCCGCCATCATCTGACGCCACAACTCAGAGCGGGCGAAGCCGCCAGTTGCCTGGATTTTTTTCGGACGACCGATCTTTTCTTCAATCGCCAGCATGACGGTGTATAGGTTGAACAATACACCCTCAAGTGCAGCGCGAATCATATGTTCCTTCTTATGATGCAGCGTCAGACCGAAGAACGAGCCGCGTGCGTTCGGATTCCAGAGCGGAGCCCGCTCACCCGTCATGTACGGATGGAACAAAAGACCTTCCGAACCCGGAGGTACATTTTCGGCGACACGCGTCAGCACTTCATACGGATCGATGCCAAGTCGCTTCGCCGTTTCCACCTCGGAAGCCGCAAACTCGTCCCGAATCCAGCGGAAAATAACACCGCCGTTATTCACCGGTCCGCCAATGACCCATGCATCCTCCGTGAGCGCATAACAGAAGAAACGTCCTTTTGGATCGGTCACCGGTTTGTCCACGACTGTACGAATTGCTCCGCTAGTACCAATGGTTACAGCCACGACGCCTGGATCAATGGCATTCACGCCCAAGTTGGAGAGCACGCCATCACTGGCCCCGATGACAAATGGTGTGGTGACCGCAATGCCCATCTCCTTGGCGTACTCCGGGTGCAATCCCTGTTTCAGCACATGTGTGGTCGGTACAAGTCGGGATAGGTGCTCCGGCGTAATACCCGCCACATGAAGCGCTTCTGCATCCCAGTTGAGTTTCTCGAGATTCATGAGTCCGGTGGCTGAGGCCATCGAGTGGTCGATGACGTATTCAGAGAATAATTTATAGAAGACATATTCTTTCATGGATATGAATTTATGTGTCTGTCTGAATAGTTCCGGTTGATCTCGGGTAAGCCACATGATCTTGGTGAGTGGGGACATCGGATGAATCGGCGTGCCTGTTCTCAGATAGATTTCGTGACCATTCATCTCCGATTTGAGTACTTCGGTCCACTCGGCACTGCGATTATCTGCCCATGTCATGGCCCGCATCAGCGGTTTGCCGTGTTGATCGACTGGCAGGATGCTGTGCATCGCTGAACTGAACGATACAAACAGGATATCCTCAGGCTTCACTCCCGCTTTGGAAGTGGCCTGTTTAACGGATTCGATGACTGCTTTGAAAATATCTTCCGCATCCTGCTCCGCAATCGCAGGTGTGGGGGTGTGCAGCGGATAATCGGCACTGCCTTGAGCCACAATGGTTCCGTTCTGTTCGAACAAGACGCCCTTGGTGGAGGTCGTGCCGATATCTACGCCGATCATATAGGGTGAAGAAGCCATTTTGTCATCCCTCTTTCTTGAATATATAAGTGAAATGAATGCTGTTACACGTTAACACTTCGGGTACAGAAAGCCTTCCGATCGCGTAAATGCGAAGCATATGCTTTCGAAGTAGCTTTCCTCTGGAAAGCTTTTAATTCCATTTCTTCAGGCTCTTTCTGTCCCCTCCGCGCACGTGGCGCTATTCATCCAACTTATATGGCATCTGGTATTTATCTATAGATAAGAATATCAGACTTGAGGGATGGATCAAAATGCCAGAATCTTAATCCTTCACTGCTCCTGCGGCAATATCCGAGATAAACTGGCGACTGATGAACAGGAACATGACGATAAGCGGAATGACGGCGAGCAATGTACCCGCGATAACCATGGCATAGTCTGTGTTATACAGCCCGTTCAATTGAGACAACGCAATCTGCAACGTATACTTACGTTCATCTGTCAGGACGATCAAAGGCCACAGATAATCATTCCATACCCCGATAAAGGTGAACGCGCCGAGGAAAGCAAAGGCAGGTCGCAGAATGGGCAGCGCCACGTTCCAATAGAGTCGGAAGAAATTACAGCCGTCAATGCGTCCTGCATCCAGCAGATCATTCGGAATCGACTCCGTGGCATACTGGCGAATCCAGAAGATGCCGAAGGCGTTCACCATGCCCGGAATAATAAGGGCTTTGAAGGAACCGACCCAGCCGAACGTAGCCATCAGCACGAAGGACGGCACCAGCGACAGCTGGGAAGGAACCATCATGGTGGCGAGCAGCAGGATGAAGAGCCACTTTTTGCCGGGAAAATCAAACTTCGCAAACGCAAATCCCGCCAGTGAGTCAAAAAACAGCACCAGGATCGTTACGAGGCCTGACACAAACAACGTATTCAGAAAAGCCCCCCAGAAATCAATCTGCTGCATCACCCGCGTGATATTATTCCACAGTTCACCCCCGAACCAGAGCTGGGGCGGGAACTTGTAGATATCGGACGTTGTCCGGGTAGACATTACAATCAGCCAATAGAACGGGAACATGGATATGAGCATGCCCCCGATAAGACCGGTATACAACACCAGCGATTTGAGGTGTTTGGTCGCCATGTGCGCTCCCCCTTATCACATCAGGATGATTTGCCTTGAACAAGCTTCCAGTTCACAATCGAGAACAGGGCGATAATGAGGAACATACCCCAGCCAACAGCAGCACCATATCCAAAGTAATTGTTAATGAAGGATTCACGGTAGAGGTACAGTACAATCGTCATGCCTGCTGCACCCGCGCCACCATCATTGCCTACCAATACTTGCGGCTCGGTGAACAGCTGCATACCGCCAATCGTTGATGTAATGACCGTAAACAGGATCACAGGACGCAGCATCGGAATCGTAATTCGAAAAAAGGACTGTATCGCTGATGCGCCATCAATCTTGGCTGCTTCGTATAACGTCTGCGGGATACTCTGTAGCCCGGCCAGATAGATGACGGCGTTATATCCAGTCCAGCGCCAGACCACCATGGAGGAGATTGCGACTTTGATGCCCCATGGTGCATTCAGCCACTCCACAACCGGTAATCCGACCGACTGCAACAGATAATTGAGAAAGCCATAATTGTTGGCAAACAAGGCACCGAAGATGATGGCTACCGCCACGATGGACGTGACGTTCGGCAGGAAATAACCAACCCGAAACAGGGTGCGGAACTTCACAAATGGTGCATGCAGCAGAAAGGCAATAATCAGGGCGAAGAAGAGCATCGGAATCGTCGAATAGATCCAGATCATGAACGTATTGCCCACGGCTTGCCAGAACTCGGCATCAGTCAGCATGTATTTGAAATTGTTGAACCCGTTGTACGTCATGACACCAATGCCATCCCATTTATGAAAAGCCAGATAGAGTGAGAATCCGATCGGGAACAGGCCAAATACCGCAAACAGAATATAAAACGGCGATATCGCAACATAAAGTGCACGATGCTCCCACATCCTGGACCACAGTGACTTCTGCCGATCCAGATCAGGTCTTGCATTTCCGGGATCGGGAGTAAGACGAGGTTCAGTTACAGCCATATGAATTCCTCCTTTGCGGATAACGAAACCACACGTTCTTCAGGTTAACGCTGTAATTCCCGCTCGACGCGGTGCACCGTATCCGTCCAGACCTGCTGAGGATCGGCATTTTGCTTCGCGACATCATTCAGCCTTCGAGTAATAATGTTGTGTACGGAGGGGTATCTTTCTCCAAAAAAAGCATCCGGCACTTGCTGTGCCGATTCGGCAAATACTGGTCCTGTTGCCTGTCCGCCAAAGAAAGGTTCCTCTTCTTTCATGGCAGGGTCATCAAACACACCTGGAGCAGAAGGGAACAGGTTCAATGTCTGATATTGCTCCAGCTGATTCTCGGGACTTTGCAGCCAGCGAACCAGTTCGAAGGCTTCCTGAGGATGTTCACTCGACTTCAGGATGGACAGGAATGATCCCCCGTTATTGCCATCTCCCCCTGGTGCCCGAGCGACCCGCCACTTCCCGGATGTATCTGGAGCGGCTTCCTGAAGAACTTGCTTCATCCAGACAGCACCTACGAACGAGGCGATCTCGCCATTATTCATCGCGGCGTTCCAGCCTGGTGTCCAGCCGTCTGCGTTGGCAAGCAGTCCCTTCTCTTTGAAAGATATGGATGTATCCCAGCTTGTTCGAACCAGAGCAGAATCCATACCGATGAATGAACCATCCGGACGGAAATAACGTTCAGCTCCTTGCGACAGCACTTGATTGTAAACGCTTCCAATGTTATCGGTCAGATATACCTTGCCTCCGAATTTCTCCTTGAGCTGTTCTCCAGCAGCGGCATATGCATCCCAGTTGTTGATCTGGCGTGTGACGTCTTCGGGTTCAGATGGCAATCCGGCCTCCTTAAACAGATCTTCTCGGTAGAAGAGGGCTGTTGGTCCCGTATCCATCGGGAACCCGATCATCTGTCCACTTGGCGTAACGCCTTGCTTCCATTTCCACGGCAGATATTGGTCTTCAATATCTCCAGCACCGAGATCATACAGATTATAAAAACGGTCCTCACTGGGGAATAGCTCCATGATCCAGTCGTTCAATGCCACAATGTCTGGTTCACCTGAGCGTGCAGCGAGTGTTGTTTTGAGCTTTGCTTTGAAATCACCGCCGATTTTCTGAGCTGTTAGTTCAATATTGGGGAACTTTTCCTTAGCCCTGGCAATCAACTTATCATCGATGGAACGGTTCCAGTACCATAATGTAAGCGTTACCTTTTTGTTGTTCGCTGAATCGTCCTGTCCGGGCCAGATGGAGCATCCGCTTATGAGCAGGACGCAGACCATCAATATGGCTGTCCAGCATGTTCTTTTCCGGCGGATCATGTGCATAACCCCCTCATCGTTAAGTTCGAGGCATGAAGTGCTTTGGACTACAACATTAGTGTATGAGCAGTTTATAAACTCATACCCAATATTCCTGAAATGAAACACATATTTGTGTCCGTTGCGTAACATAATTTTAGTAGTTACTTTAAAAATAAAAGTTACTTGACACTTTATAATTTTTATTTTAAACTAACTTACATAAAGTAACTAATGATAATGAGAATAATATAGATACGTACTATATAATATCCAAGTGATCCATTTTTGCTCAGGATGCGAATCAATCCATATACAAGTTGGCCTAAACAGGAGGAACGACAATGATCAATTCACATATTATTCAACTGCTTGCCCCCAAAATCCAGACTTTTCCGAGTGGAAAAGAGTTTATATACCTCGTAGGGCCGATTAAGCTCCCGGTAAACCTTGATGGAGAGACCAAGACATTCCAGTGGTACAGCTGGATGAAGTCAGACAAAGCGATGGAGAGCGGGGAGTTGATTGAATCCCTTGCTGAGGCTGAGTTGGCAGAGCGTCAACAATCCAGTGTTCTGGTGTATGGTGACTTTGCCGACGCACAAGAAGCGCTGATCCGGATGCATAGCATCTGTCATACAGGCGACATCTTTGGCAGCAAACGTTGTGATTGCGGCTTCCAATTGGAGCAATCCATGAAAATGATCGCTGCTCACGGAGCGGGCGCACTGTTCTACCTTGCCAACCATGAAGGACGTGGCATCGGTCTGTTCAGCAAAGCGATGGCGTACATTTTGCAAGAAGAAGGTCTGGATACGGTGGATGCGAACTTGCAGCTCGGATTCACAGACGATGCCCGCAATTATGACGATGCGATTGCCGTATTGCGTGCGCTTCGCTCTGCTCCGGTTACACTGATCACCAACAATCCACGGAAGCTGGCTGCCTTGCAGGAAGCGGGATTGAATGTGGGTGGACGTGTGCCATTATGGGGAGATCGTTCTGCTTTTAACGAGAAGTATCTGCAAACGAAAGTGAATCGTTCCGGTCACTTGGCAGAAAGTGATGGCTGGGCTGGGGCAGAGACGTTGCTTCCGCATGCGCAGGCTTAATCATTATATAGATGTATGCGATTAGCTGATTAGCCGTTGTTGTACTCTCCGTTATGGAGAAGTGCAGTAACGGCTTTTTAGTATGGATAACAACATAGCGTTCAGATCTTCCTGATTCACGGAATGGCTTGCCGTTCGCACGGCATGGATTATACAATATAGGCATCTGATGAATGCGGGAGGAACCAAGGTGCCATTTGAGGGACAACGTATGTTGCCGGCTGCGAAAAGCATGAAGCAGTTTGAGGCGATAATTGAAGGCCCTTATACTTATGGGGTGATGCTGGAAACTCATATTGCACAGCTTCAGAGTGTAATGGACGAGGCGCGGCGGTATGACAAAAAGATACTTTTGCATGCAGATCTGGTACAGGGATTGAAAAACGATGAGTATGCGGCAGAGTATCTGTGTCAGCACATTCGCCCAGCAGGACTGATCTCTACAAGGGCAAGTGTAATCCAGAAGGCGAAGCAGAAGGGCATTACAGCCATACAACGTATTTTTCTGCTGGACACCCATGCTCTGGAGAAAAGTTATCTGTTGCTGGCCAAAACCCAACCGGATTATATTGAAGTACTACCTGGCGTCATTCCACATATTATTGCTGAAGTATCTGTGCGTACAGGTATCCCTATTATTGCGGGGGGACTGATCCGCTCACCGGAAGAGGTTGAACTTGCGCTTGGCGTCGGAGCGACGGCAGTGACCACTTCCAACGCAGAGCTGATCCGACATTTTGAGAAATCGCTTACACCTTAAAAAGAACCCACAACAGGAGGTTGTCTGTATGGAAAAATATATATTGGCTCTGGATCAAGGAACGACTAGCTCCCGGGCCATTCTGTTTAACCACGGCGGAGAGATTGTGCACATTGCTCAGCAGGAATTTCCCCAATATTTCCCCAAGCCGGGCTGGGTAGAGCAGAATGCCAACGAAATCTGGAGTTCCATTCTTGCGGTGATGGCTTCATGTCTGGCAGAGAGCGGGATCAAACCTGTCCAGATTGCCGGAATTGGAATTACGAATCAGCGGGAGACTGTTGTGGTATGGGACAAAGAAACAGGCAGACCCATCTATAATGCAGTGGTATGGCAGTCCAGACAGACCGCAGACATCTGTGAAGAATTGAAGACGCAGGGACTCGGGGACCTTTTTCGCCGCAAAACAGGATTATTGATCGATCCCTACTTCTCGGGAACGAAGGTGAAATGGATTCTGGATCATGTCCCTGGTGCCCGAGAGCGGGCAGAAAAGGGTGAACTGTTGTTTGGCACGATTGATAGCTGGCTGATCTGGAAACTAAGCGGGGGTACACACGTCACGGATATATCCAATGCCTCACGTACCCTGATGTATAACATCTATGATCTGCAATGGGATGACGAATTGTTGGGTATTCTCGACATTCCTAAGGCCATGCTGCCAGAGGTGCGAGGTTCATCCGAGGTATATGCACACACGACAGACTATCATTTTTTCGGTCATCGGATTCCGATTGCGGGGGCGGCAGGAGATCAGCAGGCAGCGATGTTTGGTCAGGGCTGTTATACCAAGGGCAGTATGAAAAATACATATGGTACCGGATGTTTCATGCTCATGAATACGGGAGAGAATCCGGTGCAATCGGATCACGGACTCATTACAACCATTGCCTGGGGGATGAATGGTAAAGTTGAGTATGCACTCGAAGGCAGCATTTTTGTTGCAGGCTCAGCGGTTCAGTGGCTGCGTGACGGTTTAAGAATGCTTCGCTCTTCAAAAGATAGTGAGGACTACGCCTCACGTGTGCCTTCGACAGACGGCGTTTATATGGTACCTGCATTTGTGGGACTGGGCAGTCCGTATTGGGATAGTGAGGTTAAGGGTGCGGTGTTCGGCCTGACCCGGGGCACGACGAAGGAGCACTTTATCCGTGCTACACTGGAGGCATTGGCGTATCAGACCAAAGATGTACTGGAGGCGATGGAATCCGACTCGGGTATACCCGTGCATGCTCTGCGTGTCGATGGCGGCGCGGCGGCCAATGATTTCCTGATGCAATTCCAGAGTGATATTCTGGGCATTCCCGTCGAACGCCCTACAGTGAATGAAACAACTGCATTGGGTGCGGCTTATCTGGCAGGTCTGGCGGTGGGGTATTGGACGAACGCGGATGAATTGACCGATCATGAGAATACCGAGCGTGTCTTCCATCCTGTTATGGCTGAGGAACAACGGACAGAACTGTATGCAGGCTGGAAGCGTGCAGTGAACGCAGCGATGGCCTTCAAATAAAAGATATATGATTAATCTGCAATTCTCTCGATGTGGGCATTTGTACTTTATCACTAAACTTATGTTATAAATGATATTTACTGGTGGAAAATGATGCATGATTTACAGGGGAATTCTTCCTGGGGAAGCGAAACCATATGCCCACTATAAGGAAAAAGTTAAGGTTAGTGGATTCATTTGAAATTCCATCCTTTGGCAGAACAACTTTTTGAATTTTTTTTGAATAATGTGTCATTTCAGGACTTCACGCCGTCAAAAATCTGTGATAGGATAAAGGCACAAGTTAAAAAATGATGTCTGGAGATCGGGAGGGACCACGTGCCGCTCAGCAATTGCTGAGCGAATGACGTGGTCCTTTTTTTTTGTTTTTTTGCGGATACATCAAGGGAATCAATAGGGGGTTCAAGGATGGCAGAAACGTTCTCGTCAGCACACCGGACCGAATATTTGGAAAGAATGGCGAATGCACATTTTGACATATTGATTATTGGCGGCGGGATTACAGGTGCAGGGATTGCATTGGATGCGGCTTCCCGTGGATTGAAGACAGCGCTTGTAGAAATGCAGGATTTTGCAGCAGGAACATCCAGTCGTTCGACCAAATTGGTCCATGGCGGTTTGCGTTATTTGAAGCAATATGAAGTGAAAATGGTTTCGGAGGTAGGACGGGAGCGGGCTGTAGTGTACGAGAATGGGCCGCATGTGACAACACCGGAACCGATGTTGCTACCAATCTACACGGCAGGTACGTTCGGCCGCTTCAGCACATCCATTGGTCTGATGGTATATGATCGGCTCGCCGGGGTGAAGCGCAGTGAACGACGCCAAATGCTGAATGCCGGTGCAGTGTCGGATAGTGAACCTTTGCTGCGCAAACAGGGATTGTTGGGTGGTGGACTCTATGTGGAGTACCGGACAGACGATGCCAGGCTCACCATTGAAGTCATGAAAGAAGCTGTCAAACGTGGGGCACAGGCAGTGAACTATGTGAAGGCAACAGGTTTCCTGAAGGAGAATGGCAAGATTACAGGTATTCTTGCCGTGGATCAGATCGATGGTCAGACCTATACGCTGAAAGCAAGCAAGGTGATCAACGCTTCCGGTCCCTGGGTGGATGGGCTGCGGGAATTGGATGGTTCACGCCAGGGGAAAACGCTACAGATGACCAAAGGTATTCATTTGGTTTTCGATGGTGAACGGTTTCCGCTAAGACAGGCGGTTTATTTTGATACGCCAGATGGTCGAATGGTATTTGCTGTCCCTCGTGATGGCAAAACCTATGTGGGGACAACCGACACCGTATATCAGGACGATCCTGCACATCCGCTAATCTCCGACTCGGACCGCGATTATGTGATTGATGCAGTCAATGGCATGTTTCCGGATGTACAGATTGGTATCGAGGATGTGGAATCCGGATGGGCGGGTGTACGTCCATTAATTCATGAGGAAGGCAAGAATCCTTCCGAAATTTCACGTAAGGACGAAGTCTGGGTATCCGATTCCGATCTGATTACCATTGCCGGGGGCAAATTAACCGGATACCGTAAAATGGCCGAGATGGTCGTTAATCTGGTCGCGCGCCAGATGGAGCAGGAGCACGGACAATCCATAGGTCCTTGCGTAACGAAGAAGATGCCCATATCCGGCGGGGACGTAGGAGGTTCGGCTGGATTCGCATCGTATGCGGAGCGCAAGATCAAGGATGGTGTTGCCTTGGGGCTTACTCGACCTGCTGCGGAGCGGCTGGTCCGCACGTATGGTTCCAATGTGGAGGCCCTGTATGAGCGAATGCCTGATCCACACACCAAGGCCGAGCTTCATGGCCTATCACAGGAGCTACTGCTGATGTTACGTTATGCGATCGAAGAAGAGATGGCAGTAACCCCGTCTGACTTTTTGGTACGAAGAACAGGAGATCTATTTTTCCGTATTGATGAGGTCCGTCGTTATAAGGCAGCGGTTATCTCCTATATGGCCGGGCATTTGAACTGGTCTGAAGAGCAAGTGGTTATGCATACACAGGAACTGGATCAGCTGTTGTTGGAAGCATCCGGCAAAATCTGAGGCAGGATTTCGCAACTGAAAGTCGAATGGAACATGTAAGCGTGTAACACAGAGAGGGGATTACATCCATGACATTACAGATCGGAATCATTGGAACAGGCTGGTTCAGTAAGGTACATGCAGATATTCTCGCACGAATGGAAGGTGTTCGTGTTGCGAGTGTCTGTGGAACAACGTTGGAAAAGGCAGAGGCTATGGCCTCCGTCTATGATGCTGTTGGTTACGGTGAACTTGAACATATGCTGGATGGTGAGAAGCTGGATGCGGTGTATATCTGTGTGCCTCCGATGTCTCACGGATCGATTGAGTCGGAATTGAATCGTCGCGGAATTCCATTCCTGGTCGAGAAACCGCTGAGTACTGGAATGGACGTTCCGCGTCAGGTGTTGGATCAGGTACAGAAGAGCGGCTTGTTAACCTCAGTCGGCTACCATTTCCGTTATCAGGAGGCTGCTCAAGTATTGCAACAGGCCATGAAAGAACAGACGGTTGGCATGGCACTTGGCCGCTGGATGGGCGGAATGCCAGGAGTTGCATGGTGGCGGCGCCAGGATGGTTCAGGTGGGCAATTCGTGGAGCAGACCACACATATCGTAGACTTGCTTCGGTATTGTGCAGGAGAAGTTACGGAGGTGTACGCCGTAGCAGCTCAGCGAAGCATGCATGAGAAGCATGAGCATGTTACTGTTGCCGATGTAGCGAATGTGACGCTCAAGCTGGAAAGTGGAGCGATTGCAAGCATCGCCAATACCTGTCTGTTGCCAGACGGAGAGGGCGGTGCAGGGCTGCAGTTCTACACGGATGCAGGGGTGTGGGATTGGACGCCGGAACGTTTGCTTCTGCCAAGTGCTGCAACACATGCGATGGCAGGACTGGAGATTCCGGCAGGACATAATCCATATGAGCGTGAAAATGAAGCGTTCATTCACGCCCTGCGTACGGGAGACCGTTCACGAATTCTGTCCGATTATGCGGATGCCTGTCGTACACAGGAGATTACGACGGCTGCGCTGGTATCTGCAGATTCCGGCCTGCCGGTACAGCTTCAGCCTTCAAAGCATCTCTCTCATTAAAAATATAAATACGCCTGAATCGGGGATTGATCCGTAGATCAACCTGATTCAGGCGTATTTGTGTTGAGTGGAAATAAATGGGACAGGAGTCCATATTACTCGGATTTCTGCTGTTTCAACCAGTCGGAAGACCAGCTGTAGATCTGATCAATGACAGGCTCAATGGCTCTGCCTTTGGGTGTTAACTCATACTCTACACGAGGAGGAATCTCGGGAAACATGTGCCGGGTTACGATACCTTCTGTCTCCATTTCCTTCAATCGCTCCGATAAAAGTCGTCCACTGATGGCCATCTCTGCTTCAAGCTCCGTAAACCGCTTCGGTCCGGACAACAGTTGGTACATAATTAACAGTACCCACTTCTTGCCTATAATGTCTATGGCCTGAGTGATCATACAGGGACTTGGTGCTTTTACTTTTTTTAGCTTCAACGTGTTCACCTCGATTCATGATCATTTTTTTCGCTGATGTATATGAAAGACATGGTTTCTGCCGCGCTAAGAATGGTAGAACATTCAGTTTAATGACGGTCACTACAAAATATACTGTAACATACCTTTTGTATGTATTATACATCATACAGCGAAAAATTACTTGAAGAAATTATCTTATCATTGTATACTAACTTCATAAAAGTAAGTTAGTGATAAATAATATGTATAATATACACATGTACTATTTCGAAAGTGAACTTAGCTAAATAGATGAAAACAGAGTTACCTTCGGGGAACTTTTACATAGATTCTTTTTTTACCATTTATCGCCAAAATAATCATTACATAGTGGGAACATTCAATTCGCTATAGGAGGATATACATATGAACAAGATTTTGGGTTATATTTTTCTGGTTGTGCTAGCAGGTGTATTCGTCATGACAGGGTTTAACAAGATCAGTGGAGCAGACATGATGATTCAGACCTTCGAAAGTTTCTCTTATCCAACATGGACCATGTATCTGCTTGGTGCTGCCGAGTTGCTCAGTGCAGTGGGGCTGCTGATTCCACGTACTCGCATCCTGGCTTCTGGCATACTGACGTTCATTCTGATTGGAGCTGTGGGAAGTCATCTGATCTATGCACAATATGATGCTGTTCCGTTCCCGGCTGTGTTGTTGGTAGCTAACATGATTGTCCTGGTTGTGGGCATGCGCAGATTGGAAGAGGAAGAAGAAGGACATATGGATGCCATTCAGGTGTAAAGGAAAATGAATAGAAGATCTGAAACTATATCATGAGATGGCCGCTGCAGATGAGCATAAAAAAAGAAGAACCCACGAAAAACAACGGGTTCTCTTGCAGCGGGACTTCCTGAATCGGAAGGTCTTCTGACTATAAATGATCGAATACCATTCTTATTATAGTAACTTTTTTAATTGAGAGACGCGTCCTTGGCTAATGCCAAGCTTTTCCGCAATTTGCTGTTGAGCCAAACCGGGATTCTGTTCAACAATTTCTTTCATCTGTTGCAGCATGCGTGCCGTCTTGGGTCGCAGGTCCGGGTATTCTTGGTTGTCAGCAGTGGTCCCTTCTTCCCTAGCGGGAGATGAGACTGAGGCGGATTTGGTAGCAGGACGCTCCACGGGTGCAGGAGCCTGTTTGTTCTGAGGTACGAACCAGTCGGGAGAGTCATCCGGGTGTTTTAATTGAATTGCACAAGCCCGGCAGATGAATTGTTCTTTGAAATACATTTCCGTATCTACATCACCACAAAAAATACATAATGTTGATTTGTACTTTCTTAAAATCAGCTCTTTCCCTTCAATGAAAAACTCAAGCGGATCGCCGATATGGATTTCCATCGTATCCCGCATTTCTTTGGGAAGGACAATTCGTCCAAGACGGTCCAGAGATCTCTTCATTCCGGTTCTTTTCATCGCATCTCCCCCGCAATATTCACAATTAAAAACCTGTCCTTATTGTAAGGAAGAAAGGGCTTTAATACAACAATAATATTTCAAATAAGTGGGATTATTCCATCTATTATGGGAAAATAAGTTTGGAAAGGATGGGTGCAACGGCTAAAGTGAACAATGCGGCCAGCACCATGGAGATACTGGAGATGGTACCTGTCAAGGAACTCAGTTCAAATGCTTTGGATGTCCCTGTGCCATGGGCACCGGTTCCAAATAGTGTGCCTCGTGCAATCTCGCCATCGATGTGCAGCATCTTAACAATAGTAGGACCCATAATTACTCCGAGCAGACCGGTCATAATGACAAAAACCGCTGTAACTGCCGGAATTCCCCCGATGGTTGCTGATACGTTCATGGCAATTGGCGTTGTAATGGAGCGCGGGATCAAGCTATGGATCAGCCCGGAATCCAGTTGCAACCATTTGGCGAGCAGGGCAGAAGAAAGCACGGCAACCACTGAGCCAGTCATGACACTGAAGACGATCTCGGAAATATGTTTTTTGAGTACATGAAAAAAGGTATACAGCGGTACGGCAAAAGCCACGGTGGCTGGTTGAAGCAGCAGGCTCAGCCATTTGCCGCCGCTGCTATACGTGGTATAATCCGTTCCCGTTGCGAGCAATATGCCTACGACAAGCAGTGGCGTAATGAGCAGCGGAGACAGATAAACTTTTGGCAGATTCCGATACATTCGTTTGGCAACTCCGTATATACCGACGGTTAACAACAGGCAGAGGAATCCAATCATCCGGTGTGACGCTCCTTTCGTTTCGCAATTCGTGTAGCCACCAGTCCTGTACAGGACATGACCAGAAATGTACTAAGCAGTACGATGAATAAAATCTGCAGACCGTCATGCTCCAGCATGGGCATATAGTTCATGATGCCAACGGCTGACGGAATAAAAAATAACAATAGTTCACCGAGTAGCCAGGCAGCTCCAACTTCAATCCAGCGCAGCTTCACGACACGGGTCTGAAGCAGAATGAATAGCACGACCATACCGAGTATCGAACCCGGTACAGGAAGATGGAGAGTACGGGCCAGCAGGTCCATAATCAGTGAAAAAACCATTAAAAGCGCAACCTGTGCAATACCAAGGCCCCATTTTTTCACTTCAATCCCTCCTTGTATAATCAACGTAATCGTTTGAGTAATTATGAAAATGATTCACTTGATATCACAAATTTTACATGGCATTCTTTCATGAGTAAAATGCATATTAAGAATGTTTACTATTCCATTTATCTATGAGAGGTGGGGATCAACCGATGGATATCCGCCATTTGCAATATTTTCTGGAAGTCGCCAGGCAACAGAGCTTCACAAAAGCCGCTGAAGTGCTATATATCACCCAGCCCACCATCAGCAAGACCGTCAAGAGTCTTGAAGAGGAATTGGGTATCACGTTGTTGGATCGTTATGGTAAGAAAGTGGAACTAACGGATGCAGGTCATGTGTTTTTTCGGCAGGCACTGGAGATTGAAAAATCGTTCCGCAATCTGTCATCCGAGCTGGATGACCTGATGAACTTGAAGAAAGGCCATCTACGAATCGGCTTGCCGCCGATGGTAGGGTCCAGCTTTTTTCCCATGATCATTGGTGAATTTCACAAAGCTTACCCGCAGGTAACTATTCAGCTATTTGAGGATGGGGCCAAAAAAGTGGAGGCCGATGTGATCAGCGGTGCACTGGATATTGGCGTTGCAGTACTGCCAACCGTGGATGAGCTTTTGGATCATTTTGTCTTTGTCAAAGAGAAGCTGAACCTGCTCGTGCACCCTTCACATCCACTTGCGGAGAAAGAATCGGTTGCGTTGCATGAACTGGAAAACGACGCCTTTGTATTGTTTCGGGAGGATTTTGCGTTGCATGACCGGATTATTGCGGCCTGTCAGGAGGCCGGGTTCCAACCCCGGGTGGTGTATGAGAGTTCTCAGTGGGATCTGCTCAGTGCGATGGTTGCCGCCAATCTGGGGGTAGCCTTGCTACCGGAGACCATCTGTCGTGAGGTGGATCATATGCGTGTGAGCATCATCCCCGTAACGGAGCCTGTGATTCCATGGCAACTCGGCATGATCTGGCGGAAAGACCGCTATCTGTCTTTTGCCACGAGAGAGTGGATCGGATTCACGCAGTCGATGCTAGGCGAGTAAGGAAGCGATCGAAGGTGGTTCTGTCATTGTAGTGCTCCGTGTAAATACTCTTTTGTTGACCCTGGATCGTTGTTACAATGGAAGCATAATCATGGTGGAGGTGTAGGAAAATGAAACTGCGGGTATCCGCTGTACAATACCAATTGCACACAATCAGCTCATTTGAGCAGTTCGCCGCTCAGGCTGAGCATTACATACGGACAGCGAGCGAATACGGAACCGAATTCGTACTGTTCCCGGAATTTTTCACAACGCAATTAATGTCCATTGGAGATGAACAAGGCAATGCACTGACGATTGAGGATCTGCCGAACTTTACGGAACAATATGAACAACTATTCACATCACTAGCTGCCAAGTACGGCATGCACCTCATCGGGGGAACTCACGTCATTCGTCGTGAAGGAAAGCTGTATAATACAGCCCACATGTTCTACCCGGATGGTCGCATCGCGCGCCAGGACAAGATTCACATTACACCAACCGAAGTCCAGGAATGGAATATGGCTCCGGGGAATGGACTTGAAGTATTTGACACGGATAAAGGCCGCATTGCAATGCTGACCTGTTACGATATTGAATTCCCGGAGATTGTGCGGATGGCCAAAGCCAAAGGTGCAGATGTAATCTTCTGTCCTTCCTGTACGGACGATCGCCACGGTTTCTACCGTGTACGCTATACGAGTCATGCCCGCGCGGTAGAGAATCAGGTGTATGTTGTGTTAACCGGAACGGTGGGTAATCTGCCGACCGTTGATTTCATGCGTGCCAACTATGGACAGGCAGCGATCATTACGCCGAATGATATCCCGTTCCCGCCACGTGGCATTCTGGCCGAGGGTGAAATTAACAACGATATGATTGTAACGGCCGATCTGGATCTGGACTTATTGTATGAGGTGCGCGAACGTGGATCGGTAACGACCTGGCGTGACCGCCGTACTGATCTGTATACCGATTGGGAGTAGGCAGCAACGTTTATAACCGAATGGAACAGAGCAGGAAATTCATTTGTCAGTGGAAAGGGGCGACCCGGCAACATGTATACCAAAGAAATGCTGATCACCGACCCGGAGCGAAGTGGCAAAAGGGTAAAGGCCGTCGTCCGCAATTATGTAGCAGCCGACTTTGAGGAGCTCATTCGTATTCAGGCAGAGAGTTTCCCTCCACCTTATCCGGAAGAGCTGCTTTGGAGTCACGAACAGCTCAACAGTCATGTAGGGCATTATCCAGAGGGCGCGATCTGTATTGAAGTAGATGGAGAACTAGCCGGATCGATGACTTCCTTACGGATGCAATGGGACTCTGCACATCCAGTAAGTCATACCTGGGCCGAAGTAACGGATGACGGCTATATTCGTAACCACCAGCCGGATGGCAACACGCTGTATATTGTCGATCTCTGTGTTCGTCCAAAGTACCGCAAGTGGGGACTGGCTCAGCTTATGATGCAGGCGATGTACCATCTTGTCATTGCACAGGGGATGGATCGGTTACTAGGTGCGGGTAGAATGCCGGGTTATCATCTGGTTGCAGACCAGCTGTCTGCGCAGGAATATGTGGACCAGGTGGCTGCGGGAGAGAAGCGTGATCCGGTGATATCGTTCCTGCTTCGTTGTGGCCGCATGCCGGTAGGAGTAACTGCAGACTATCTGGATGATGAGGAGTCCTGCAACTATGCTGCCCTGATGGAGTGGCGGAATCCATTCAAATAAAGAAATATCCAATGAAATATATCATCGATCGAGGAGGCATTTATCCATGGAATTCACGCGTATTACATCCATTCAAGATCCACTATTTGCCCAAATGCACAAGCTGATGCAGGAGATTTTCCCGCGGGAAGAAGTGCTGGACTTCCCCCTGTGGGCAGAACCGTTGGAAGATCCGGGTATTCGGGTGTTCGTGGCTGTACATGAAGGACAAGTTGTTGGGGCGACAGAGTACCGTTATTACGAGGACTGGAACGTCGCCATGACGGACTTCACGATTATTGGGCGCGAAGGTCTGGGGATCGGCAGTTTCCTGGCGAATCACCGTAAGCGTGATCTGCAGAAGCTGGCTGCGGTAAATGGAAAAGAATTGTTCGGCATGTTTGCCGAAATCTATAATCCTTATCTGAGTCAGGATCACGAGTTCGGTGGCATCAAGCCAATGGACCCGTATGTACGTCGTGAAGTGCTATCCCATCTGGGGTACCAGCGTCTGGACTTTCCGTATGTTCATCCATCTTGGCAAGGTGACGGTGAAGCGGTTGGCGGACTGGATCTGTGCTTCATGCCAGGCGATGAGTCACTCGGTGAACTGCCAGCCAGCCTGGTGGCTGATTTCCTGAATCGATATTATGCAGTGTTACCAAACAAACCGCAGGAATGGCTTGCCATGGTAGAGCAATTGACTGCTCGCAAGACCGTTGCGCTACTGCCGTTGTAATCATATGAATGACCCGAGCTCTGACTAACAGGGTTCGGGTCATTTTTTGTTAATCTTCTGAATTAACAAGATACTCTTTTTTCTTGGAGGTGGCATATGTTACCATAAATATGGAAAATAAATGTTTGCATTCATTATATTAAGGAGGCGATTAGATGAGAAAAAGAAGAATGTTGTTGATATGGATGTTCACTGTTCTATTAACAGCCTGCAGTTCAGGTTGCATATGGCTTTAATGTGGTCTGATGGAAACAGTGCATTGGATATTTATTTCACTCGTACCGAGGAAGGTAACTGGCTCTTTGATGGTCTGCTCACGAACAGATAGGCCACTAGTCTGGCTCTGTAAAAATAAACAGCGACCGTTCCCTCTATGTTAAGAGAGGAAGGTCGCCGTATGGAGTTTCAGTGAAAGATTCAATTATTGTGTAGGCTTTCGGTCCGGTAACTGGCTTAAATAACTGTTGGACAAATGTGCAAGATCCAATGCCCGATCATATTGTTCTTTCGTTATAAACCGCGAAGAGGAAACCTCACTTTTATTGGAGCTGGATATAGTTGGAGACCCCTTTTCTCCCGGATTCTCCGGCGTCTCTTCTGAAGGGATGTCCGTCTGTTTCTGCCTTGCATCCTGCCTGCCCGCATCAGCTAGGGAATAATGCGTTCCGTCACCATATCCGGTCGCTGGAATGAAGAGAGAAGCATCGTTCAGCACCGACCCGGAAGGAAGGTAATAGCGTTCAGGTAGCAGATTCCCACCTTCATGCAGCAAATCCTGTCCAAAGTGTAATTGGTCATCTAACGATACTCCGATGAGTCCAGCAATCGTTGGCAGAATGTCCACTTGGCCTCCGAGCTGTTCCAGTTGTGCGCCCGTGGTAATGCCCGGAGCCGAGATAATGAGTGGAATGTTAATCATATCTGCTGATGTATATTCCCGACCATACAACTCTTTCATAAGAACTTCGTCATCCCGGTCCAGTGAATAGATGGGAAGTCCGAGGTGATCCCCATACAAGACGAACAGACTATTTTCCCATAATCCCCGTTCTTTCAATCCCGCAATCAACTGTCCAACCGCCTGATCAGCATAATGCTGGGATATCAGATAATCGCCGGGCAACGTATCTTTGTAACGCTCAGGCAGCGTCAGCTTGACCTTGTTATCAGGCAGCGTGTACGGGTGGTGGGCTGACATGGAGATGATATGGGCATAGAAGGGATCACCCGAAGACTGCATGGATTCCAGCTTATCCAGTGTTTTGGAATACAGAACCTCATCCGAAGCCGAAAAGGCGATGGAGTCCTGTGTGCCGAAATAATCAATATCATAATACTGGTCGAATCCAAGTGCCAGGTATAGCTGATCCCGATTCCAGAAACGAACATCATTCGTATGGAATGTGGCTGTCTGATACCCGTTTGCAGACATCAACTTGGGCAGGCTCGGCAGGGCTTTATCTGCATATACAGTCGTTGCTGCCCCGTTCGGCGGGGTGTAAAATGATGTATTCACAACAAATTCTGCATCCGAGGTATTTCCTTGCCCCACTTGCTGATAGAAGTTCGGAAAATACAGGCTCTGTCCAGCCAATTGATTCAGATTGGGCGTGATCTCCTGTCCATCTACCTCTAATCCAATCAGGAAGTTCTGAAATGACTCCAACTGAAGCATAATCACGTTACGTCCGCTCGCTACCCCCTGCTCCACAATCCCAGGAAGTTCGGTCGTTTGCTTCAACTGGTCAATGTCAGCCTGATCAATGTGGGCAATGGGCACAAGTTCATCGGGTCGATCCAGAATAGTATAGGCTTCATAACCGAGGATGCCCATCTGTTCTGCTTGTGTAATCTCACTCATACTGGCCCGATTGGGATAGATGTTGAGCATGCACAGAATCATGGACAGGGTCAGAATGACCGAAGCAACACGTCTTCTGGCACGTCGTTCAAGCGGAATCCGGTCCGGGCGCTCTGTACTCCCGTGTTTGATCCGACGACGAATGAGTATCCCCCCAATAATCAGAACGTCTGCAAAAATAAACAAATAATAGGGGTCAAGTAAAGAGAACATACTGCTCTTGACAGAGGTCACTTGATTCACCTGTGCCAGTGCGTGATAGTTAACGATTACGCCATAGTATTTGTAGTACATGATGGCTGCAAAGAAAATCCCTGAGAGCAGCAGATTCACGGCAAGGTATATCCACATCCGTCGTTTGGCAGCAAACCACTCAATCAGACAGAAGCCAATCCAGATGAGCGGCAATTCGGTCAGCAGTGGTTTCCAGACAGGGATGTCATCGAAAATAACAATCCAGGCCAGTGAACTTTTGATCATCATGATGATGGTAAAGAATATAAACGGTCCGCTTAGAAACCGGGTGAGTGAACTGCGTGACAAGGTACCGCCTTCCCTTCCGAAGTTTCATTTAACAAGTATTATCCTATCTCAGCATGTCCATGTCAAAAAAATGAAAGCCGCCATGAATCGACAACAAAAAACCTCTTCCAGCAGGGAAGAGGTGTGGTAGTCACGGGTTACTCTAATGAAAGCCGGATATAACCCGATTGTTTATTCTATAGTGTACGTTGTAACGTAGGAAGGTCTGGGAAACATGTTGGGCTTCTGTGCAGTCAGGCCTTCGCTTGTACTACGGTTTCGGTGAGCGTGATTATATGCTTGGGATTCCTGCCAGCCTTTGAAATGTTCCTCGGATTGCCAGAGTGTAAGTACAACATACGTGTCATCCTTCAATGGACGAAGCACACGAATACCGATAAAACCAGCCTCGTCTTCGACTTTGCGGGCACGGTTCTTGAACCGTTCTTCGAAATCGTTACGACCATCCTCTGTGACAGGGATATTGTTCAAAACAGCATAACCTCCGCCAGTCCAGGAGCCTGCGGCATCGAAAGCTTCATATGCGGCTACTTTATCATCAGACTCGATATTCATCAGACGTTCTGCGGATTCAATAGCCAGTCGCACCTGCTCTTCGCTTCGCAAAGTTAGATGAGGGTATGCAGCAAGTGCATCCGGAATCGGTGAAAGAACCAAATAGATATACATAGAAGCTGCCTCCTTATATAAATAGTTAAACTATACGTTTACACGAGAACGCAGAGGACAGAAATAACCTGAAGAAGCGAAGTGTGCGCCTGAAAGCTTTCTGAAAGAAAGCTACATCGGAAGCATACACTATCACCGGATTTTCCCCATTAAGGGGGGATCAAAAAAATCTGGGGATAACAGCGATCGGAAGGTTGTTCTGTCATCGGAGTGGTAAGTGTAACATTAACTAGTTCAACTTATATACCTCAACATAGCATATGGGAATCGGTGAGTCCAATCGGCGGATCAACTGGTTTGAGCATGTCTTTTCATGATAAAGTATAGTCACTACAAACAGAACGGGTGATCGTATGACAACAACAATTCGGATATCGGTTAGACCTTTGGTGGAGTATGTGTACCGCAGTGGCAGCATACGGCCAGGGTTCCGGACCAATGCATCGATGCAGGAGGGGACTCGAATCCATCAGCGGGTACAGAAGGGATACACCGAAGAAGATCTGAAAGAGATCGTACTCGAGGCTGAGATTCAACATGGCGATCTGACCTATGTGGTGGAAGGGCGATGTGACGGTCTGATCCGTTTGGAGGGTCAGTTAACGGTGGATGAGATCAAATCCACTGCGGGCAATCTGGACGACCTGGGTGACGGACTGCCCGTGCATTGGGCGCAGGCGAAGATGTATGCCTACATGTACGCCGTTCAGCAGGATGAACCGCGCATGCAAGTGCAACTTACGTATGTGCATTCGGTGACCCATGAAGAAAGACGATTCCGCCGAATGGCAGAGCGACAGGAACTGGAACAGTTTGCGGCAGAAGTGATTGCCGGCTATGCGCCGTATGCAGAGATGATTGCTGCGTATGAAGAAGAGCGTGATGTCAGTGTGCGAGAGCTGCCGTTTCCTTTTCGTAAATACCGGGAGGGACAGCGGAAGCTGGCAGGAGCCGTGTACAAGACCATTCGTGAAGGCCAGGGATTGATGGCCAAAGCACCAACAGGCATTGGTAAAACGATGTCCGTACTGTTTCCCACGGTCAAAGCGATTGGCGAAGGCGAAGCCAGCCGACTGTTCTATCTGACCGCGAGGACGACGACACGGGTGGCGGCAGAAGAAGCTTTTGCCCGGATGCAATCGGAAGGATTGAAGATGCATGTGATCAGTCTGACCGCGAAGGACAAGATCTGTTTTAAAGAAGAGGAAGCTTGTGATACGGGACAATGCGGCATGTGCGAAGGATATTACGACCGTATTAACGGGGCCGTGCTGGATATGCTGGAACATGAGACATTAATGACACGTCCGGTCATCGAGCAGTATGCACGCAAACATCGGGTGTGTCCGTTTGAGTTTTCACTGGATGCGGCATACGCTGCCGATGCGGTCATCTGCGATTATAACTATATTTTTGATCCGCGTATTTCTCTGAAACGAATGTTGGAGGAGCAGAAGCGCAAGACGGTGTTATTGGTGGACGAGGCCCATAATCTGGTCGATCGTGGCCGAACGATGTTTTCCGCAGAGCTGGAGAAAGCGGTGTTCCTGGATGTGAAAAGGGAGTTCCAGCCCCTGAACAGCAGTGTGTCGGCAGCCAAAGCCATTGTTGACTACACTGGAGCCATTGATAAGTATCTGATTACCCTTCGCAAAAATGGTGGAGATGAAGGGAAGATCATACAGCAGGAGGCACCGGAGGAACTGATTGAACTGCTGGAGCCTTTTGTCATGGTTGCGGAGCAATGTCTGGTCGAAGGTGGTTCGGGGAATGCAGAGACGGATCAGTTGCTGCTCGATGCCTACTTCACGGCACAAAACTTCCTGCGCATTGCCAAGCTCTATGATGAACGTTTTATTACTTATGCAGAGTGTGTTCGAAGTGAAGTGAGAGTGAAGTTGTTCTGTCTCGATCCCTCTGTGCTGCTTCGTCAGACGGCCAAAGGATTCCGCTCACTCATTCATTTCTCGGCAACCTTGTCACCTCTTCGCTATTATCGGGATATGCTGGGTGCAGAGGAAGAGGATTATACATTGCAGATTCCATCGCCATTTCAGCGTGAACAACTGGATGTAAGACTTCTGCCATTATCTGTGCGATATAAGGACCGGGAGCAATCCCGGCGACCCATTGCGGAGATGCTGCAACAGCTGGTGGCCGAATGGCCGCGCAGTAATCTGATGGTGTTCTTCCCTTCTTACCCTTATATGCGAGAAATATATGAAACCTATACACAGCTTCCAAATGAAGCAGATACGGTTATACAGAAGCAGGGCATGAACGAACTGGAACGGGAGCAGTTTCTGGATGCGTTCCAACCAAACCCTGAACGAACACGATTGGTATTTGCCGTCATGGGTGGCGTATTCTCGGAAGGTGTCGATCTGCCGGGAGACCGCTTGAATGGCGTCGTTGTGGTAGGTGCGGGGCTGCCGCAGATTGGTCTTGAGAACAATGTACTTCGTGATTATTATGACCGTACAGGGCGCAATGGGTTCAATTATGCCTATATTTTCCCAGGTATGAACAAGGTGCTGCAGGCAGGAGGAAGGCTGATTCGAACGGAAGAAGACAGGGGTGTACTGGTCCTGGTTGATGATCGATTCACTCAGGAACCTTATCGTTCCCTCCTACCCGAGGAGTGGCAGGATTATAAGCGAATTTGATAAACGAACTACGTTTGAAATGATGTCTGTATATAAGTTGAACTAATCATTTACACGATAACGGAGAGGACAGAAAAAACCTGAAAAAGCGAAGCGTTCGCCTTTATCCTCGGATTTTCCCCTTCGAAAAAGGGAATCAAAAAATCTGGGGATAACAGCGATTGGAAGGTTATTCTGTCATCGTAGTGTCAGTGTAAATAATCTTTAGTTCAACTTATGTAACATTTATTTTTCGATTTTGTCTCTTTTACATGATTGAAGGGTAGGGTGAAAGGGTTATAACTTGGTTAGCAACGAACGAACAACGGCGAATACCCTATCCGTTCCGCGGTCCGCTTCGAAAGCAATCAAGGAGGTCGGTTTATAATGAAGAGAAATCATACCATGATGCAGTTTTTTGAATGGCACCTGGCTGCAGACGGAGATCATTGGAAGCGACTGGCTGAAATGGCCCCGGAACTGAAAGCCAAAGGCATTGATTCGATATGGATTCCTCCCGTAACCAAAGCGGTGTCCGCTGAGGATACAGGCTATGGTGTATATGATCTGTATGATTTGGGTGAATTTGACCAAAAGGGTACCGTGCGCACCAAATATGGCACCAAGCAGGAACTGGTGGAGGCCATTGCTGAGTGTCAGAAGAACGGAATTGCCGTCTATGTGGATCTGGTCATGAACCATAAGGCCGGAGCAGATGAGAAGGAAGTCTTCAAAGTGATTGAGGTTGATCCGAATGATCGGACGAAGGAAATTTCCAAACCGTTCGAGATTGAGGGCTGGACCAAATTCACATTCCCGGGTCGGGGGGATCAATACTCCTCTTTTAAGTGGACTTCTGAACACTTTAATGGCACGGACTTTGATGCCAGGGAAGAACGAACAGGTGTATTCCGCATCGCAGGAGAGAACAAGAAGTGGAACGAGAATGTCGATGATGAGTTTGGCAATTATGACTATCTGATGTTCGCCAATATAGATTATAACCACCCGGATGTAAGGCGTGAGATGATTGACTGGGGGAAATGGCTTATTGATACCCTCCAGTGTGGTGGTTTCCGACTTGATGCCATTAAGCATATCAACCACGAATTCATTAAGGAATTTGCAACAGAGATGATCCGCAAACGCGGTCAGGATTTTTACATCGTAGGCGAGTTCTGGAATTCGAACCTGGATGCATGTCGTGAATTCCTCGATACGGTAGACTATCAGATTGATCTGTTTGATGTGTCTCTTCACTACAAGTTGCATGAGGCTTCACTTGCAGGCAGAGAATTTGATCTCTCTAAAATTTTTGATGATACCTTGGTTCAGACCCATCCTACCCATGCAGTAACTTTTGTAGATAACCACGACTCCCAACCTCATGAAGCGTTGGAATCATGGATTGGAGATTGGTTTAAGCCGAGTGCCTATGCCTTGACGTTATTACGTCGAGATGGTTATCCGGTTGTGTTCTACGGCGATTATTATGGCATTGGCGGACCTGAACCTGTGGATGGCAAAAAGGAAATTCTGGACATTCTGCTGTCAGCTCGTTGCAACAAGGCGTATGGAGAGCAAGAAGATTACTTCGATCACGCGAATACGATTGGCTGGGTACGTCGTGGCGTAGAGGAAATCGAAGGCTCCGGTTGTGCGGTAGTTATCTCCAATGGGGATGATGGTGAGAAAAGAATGTTCATTGGTGAGCATCGTGCTGGTGAAGTCTGGGTAGATCTGACCCTTAGCTGTGAGGATCAGATTACTATTGAAAAAGACGGCTGGGCTACTTTCCATGTGTGCGGTGGAGGTGTCTCGGTATGGGCCCTTCCAGAGCAGAATGAGGACTGTGCTGACGCTGAGTAACAGAATCAATGAATGAGAATAAATGATATTAGAAACAACCATATATAGACCGTTATTCCACCTGAACCGACGAGTTTCTGCCGGGCAGGTGGTTATTGGTTTGTTCTTAATAAGTTTTCTGTTTACTTACTCCAGTTCAAATGATTCCAGCGTACCAACCATCCGCAGATCATGCTCTCGGTTGAACTGTTCCCGTTTATCCGCATCGGCGTATTCATCATGATAATGCATTAACACGGTTTTCTGTCTCACTTCGGCAGGCAGTTGTTCCAGATCTTTCAGTGAGGTGTGTGACTTGATCACCAGATCATGCATATGGCATTCATGGAAAATCAGCTGCACATCAGAGGCGACCTGTTCCACCCGTTCCTGATCGAGTGTACTGTCTGCACTGTAATAGAAGTAAGGCTTGGCGAGCAGTCCGTTACTGACCATACCGGGAACATGCTGAGTCCGAAACGTCTCAAACGTCACGCCCCCCAGTTGGAATGTGCCTCCATCGGGCAGTGGAACTACATCGTAGTAATCGTCCATGGTACGTTCACCATCGGTTGTGTAGCGCATACCCGGGGATAGAATGTTCCAGAGCGGCTCTACCAATTGTTCGTGGATGAACAGACGGGGTTTGCGGTCGCCTACAATCTGTGCGTAATAACCCAACATCTGTACACCGTTAATATGATCCTCATGCAGATGGGTAATAAAGACGTTGTGAATATCGGTCATTGGAAAACCGTACTCCTTAAGCGCTTTGGCATTCGATTCCGGAAAATCAATGACCAGATGCGTCTCTCCGAATTCAGCCAGCATACTATTGTGGTGCTGCTCCACGCTGAACATGTCTCCTGTGCCGAGAAATGTGATTTTCATTGCATTTCATCTCCTTGTGTCATCTTCAGATCAGCATTCTTACGTTAAAAACAGTATACCTTGTTTAAGGATGTATGCCTAAATCAACCTTTTTTGATAACGCTATCATTTTATATTGAACTTTGGGGTTAAACAGTGTAGCGTAAAGATGGGAAGTGAACCCATATGAACGTAAACTCACCTAAAGGGAGCGTGCGAGGCGAATGAAATCTTTTCTGGATGAACAATTTCTACTGCACAATGAAACGGCGATCAAGTTATATGAGGATTATGCCAAAGACATGCCGATTATTGACTATCATTGCCATCTCAGTCCTCAGGAGATCTACGAGAACAAAACCTTCGGCAATATTACAGAGGCCTGGTTATACGGTGATCACTACAAGTGGCGGCTCATGCGCGCGAACGGAATTGAAGAGCAATATATAACCGGTGGTGAAGGGGTGACGGATTACGATCGTTTCCTGGCTTACGCCAAAACGGTACCCATGATGATTGGTAATCCGCTGTACGCGTGGTCACATCTGGAATTACAACGATACTTCGGCGTGTACGAAGTACTGAATGAGACAAGCGCACCAGCCATTTGGGAAAAAGTAAATGCCAAGCTAAACAGTGACGGATTCGGTGCACGTGATCTGATTACCAAATCCAATGTGACCGTGGTCTGCACAACAGATGATCCAACGGATTCTCTGGAGTATCATCTTAAGATTCAGGAGATCGAAGGTTTTGATACAGCGGTATTGCCTTCTTTCCGCCCGGATAAAGGGTTGGAATTGAATCGAGATACCTTCACCGAGTGGGTGGGCAAGCTATCACAGGCATCCGGTACAGCGATTTCCGATTATGAATCATTCCTTGCTGCGCTAGAGTCACGGGTGGAATTCTTCCATTCTGTAGGCGGCAGAGTCTCTGACCATGCGCTTGATTATGTCCCTTATGGTGTGGCTACACGCGAAGAAGCGGGTGCCATCTTTGCCAAGGCACTTGCGGGTCATAAGGTAACTCGTGAGGAAGAGGACAAGTACAAGACGGTAACACTGACGTTCCTTGGCAAACTGTATGCAGATCGGGGCTGGGTGATGCAGTTCCATATCAATGCAGCCCGTAACAACAACACACGGATGTTTGCCAAACTTGGGCCGGATACCGGCTACGATGCGGTCAATGATACGCCACTGTCATCGGCAATGATTGGTTTACTCGATGCATTGGAACAGCAGCAAGCACTGCCCAAAACGATTCTGTATTCCCTGAATCCAAGGGACAACGAAGTGCTCGCGGCGATTATCGGCAGCTTCCAGGGCGGAGGCATTCCGGGTAAAATTCAGCTTGGTGCCGCCTGGTGGTTCAATGATACGAAGGATGGCATGTTAGCCCAGATGAAAGCCCTGGCGAATGTCGGTCTGCTCAGCCGCTTTGTCGGCATGTTGACTGATTCACGCAGCTTCCTGTCCTATACGCGGCATGAGTATTTCCGTCGTCTGGTCTGCAATCTCATTGGTGAATGGGCTGAACAGGGCGAAGCACCACAGGATCTAGAACTGCTCAGTCAGATCGTTCAAGGCATCGCCTACAACAATGCAAAGGAATATTTCCCGTTTGCCTCAGCGCTCAAAACGGTCTCTGCCTCGCAGTCCTGATGCTTATCTAGCGCACCTAATACTGCAAAGAGAGTGCCATTTCTTAATATAAAGTGCTCCCATCTCATACCCCCGGTCATCTTCAACCGGAGTATAGGATGGGATTTTTTTGGTTGTTTTTAGTTGTTTGACTTTTGTTTCTCACGATAATATACTTAGTAGACCTAATTAATTGACTGTCTATTTAATCGTATGACTATTTAATAGGAGTCCTTTCATGTTAGACGCTATGGATTGATAAAAAACAAGGAGGGACCCATTATGACTGGTATAGATCCGGTCGCTCAGAAGCTTTTATACTCCATCATGCAATTTAACAAAGGGAAATGGAGGCAACATAAACCTCATGGGCGCAATCACAATGAAATTATGGTGTTGGGTTGTTTGCTCCACGGGGTGCACCCGGGAGAGCAATTGAACTGGCAGGACAATCCGCCTAATTTCAATGACACCATCCAGTCCAATCACCCCGGGATGAAAGTATCCGAAATTAGTGCTTTGCTACGAGTGAAGTCACCAACTATTACACCGGTTATTCGGGGTCTTGAAGATGAGGGGTTGGTCAAGCGGACAATGGACCCGGAGGATCGACGTGCTGTCCGCATCACGATTACTGAAGCAGGCCGTGAAGTCATTCGGGCTGCTCATGAAGAGCGCATGGAGATATTCAACAAACTCGTTAAACACCTGGGAGAAGAAGACAGCACTCAGCTGGCTGAGCTATTGACGAAGGTATACACCTTTTTTGATACACTGACTTCTTCGCAAAAGGATGATTCCACACAAGGAGATGATACGCCATGATGAAACTGTTTCGCATGTTGAAGCCATACAAAGTACCCATTTTCTTCATTCTGGGTCTGATCATGTTACAATCTTTGGCTGAACTGTACCTGCCTACGTTAATGGCGGACATCGTGAATCACGGCATTATTAAAGGAGACATCCCGTACATCTGGCAGATTGGCGGTTGGATGCTGGTCATTGCGATTGCCGGAACAGCGTGTTCGATTATTGCCAGTTACCTCTCTTCCCGTACAGCGGGTGGATTTGCCAAACAACTGCGTAGCAGAGTATTCCGCCATGTGGAGAACTTTTCGCTCCAGGAATTCGATAAGATGGGTACAGCTTCACTGATTACGCGTACAACGAATGATATTACACAGGTGCAGAACGTACTTACAATGATGCTGCGCATGATGATTATGGCTCCGCTCATGTGTATCGGGGGTATCTTCATGGCGGTATCCCAGGATGCCAAATTATCTACCATCTTTCTGGTTGTGCTTCCTGTGTTGGGGGGAGCCATTGCGTTGATTGGGGCAAAGGGTTTACCTTTGTTCAAAACCATTCAGAAAAAACTGGATCGTCTCAACCTGGTTCTTCGTGAACAGTTAACAGGAATTCGCGTGGTTCGTTCATTTAATCGCGGGAAACATGAGCGTGCCCGCTTTAATGGAGCCAATTCAGATCTGAGAGATGTGTCCATTAAAGTAAATGTGCTTATGGCAACCTTGATGCCTGTCATGATGCTCGTGATGAACTTCTCCATGATCGCCATTCTGTACTTTGGAGGACAACGGATCGACAGCGGAAATATGGATATTGGCTCACTGATTGCATTTATTCAGTACGCCATGCAGATTATGTTCTCCCTCATTATGGTTTCCATGATCTTCGTCATGATCCCGAGAGCATCGGCTTCGGCAGAGCGGATCAACGAAGTGCTTGATATGCAACCTGATCTTAGCAATCCAGATCAGCCTCGCGCCATGAAAGCACTGCAAGGTACGATTGAGTTCGATAATGTGACTTTCCGTTACCCAGGTGCGGAGAATCCGGCATTATCCAACATTTCATTCACAGCTCGCCCAGGTGAGACCACAGCGATTATCGGAGGTACCGGTTCAGGAAAATCCACATTGCTCAGTCTCATTCCTCGTTTCTATGATGTGACAGAGGGCAGTGTTCGAGTAAATGGAACGGATGTGCGTGAACTTCGGCAGGAGGATTTGCGCGGGAAAATTGGTTTTGTACCGCAAAAGGCAGTTCTCTTCACCGGAACGATTACGGAGAATATTCGTCACGGCAAAGATGATGCCACGATGGAAGAGATTGTTCATGCAGCTCGGACGGCGCAGGCGGAGAATTTTATCTCCGAGATGAAAGACGGATATGACAGCCTCATCTCTCAAGGGGGTAGTAATGTGTCTGGTGGGCAAAAACAGCGTTTGTCCATCGCTCGCGCACTCGTTCGTCGTCCGGAAGTCTATATCTTTGACGACAGTTTCTCGGCCCTTGATTTCAAAACAGATTCCCGTCTTCGTGCTGCACTGAAATCTGAAACGACAGAGGCGGCTGTGCTCATCGTGGCTCAGCGTGTAAGTACAGTTATGGATGCAGATCGCATTCTGGTCATGGATGAAGGACGAATTGTCGGTTCAGGAACACATAAAGAGCTGCTGGAGCACAATGAAGTGTATCGCGAGATTGTATCCTCCCAGCTGACTGAGGAGGAGATCGCATGAGTGAACGTACAGAGAAACACAAGGCACCCCGTGCCTCTGGCGGACCGGGACCAGGTCCCGGAATGGGCATGCGACCTCCCGCCGAGAAAGCGAAAGATTTCAAAGGCACACTGCGTCGCTTAATTCATTATCTTCAGCCTCACCGTTATCTACTGTTAGGTGTGCTGATTGCAGCTATTCTAAGTACCGTATTTAGCATCATCAGTCCGAAGGTCATGGCGGAAGGTACAGATATTCTCAGTCAAGGCGCGATTGCCATCCTTCAGGGTGTGCAGGGAGCAGGGATTGATTTTCCGGCATTGATCAAAGTGTTGTATCTGCTTGTCGGGCTCTATCTGTTCAGTGCTGCATTTATGTATCTACAACAATACCTGATGGCCGGTGTGGCCCAACGAGTTGTATATGACATGCGTGAGCAGATCAGCGAGAAGGTTGGACGGTTGCCACTGAAATATTTTGACTCTCGTACCCATGGGGAGACTCTCAGCCGTGCCACGAATGACGTGGACAACATTAGTAATACGCTTCAGCAAAGTTTGGCGCAATTCATAACGTCTGTAGTAACCATTGTCGGTGTAATTATCATGATGCTGACGATTAGTCCGTGGATGACCCTGATCACCATTTTGACGCTGCCACTCAGTGTGGTAGTGGTTATGCTGGTGGCATCCCGTTCGCAAAAACACTTTGCGGGTCAACAGAAATCGCTTGGTGAATTGAATGGTCATGTCGAAGAGATGTACACAGGGCACAAAGTCGTCAAAGCATTTGGACGTGAAGAAGAATCGGTACAACAATTCGAGAAGGTTAATGAGGAGTTGTATGAGTCCGGCTGGAAAGCCCAGTTTATCTCGGGTATCATTATGCCACTCATGAGCTTTGTCGGTAACCTGGGTTATGTGCTGATTTGTGTGGTCGGCGGGATCTTCGTTACACGCGGAGCCATCTCCATCGGGGATATTCTGGCCTTCACACAGTACTCCCGTCAATTCACCCAACCAATTAACCAGATCGCGAACATCTCCAATATCATTCAATCGACGATCGCTTCGGCGGAGCGGGTATTCGAGTTGCTGGACGAAGAGGAAGAAGTTTCGGAGTCCAAACAACCCGTGCAATTACAGCAGCCTAAAGGCGCAGTTGCATTCCAAGGTGTTAATTTTGGATATAAAGAGAATGAGTTGCTCATTCGCAACATGAACATTGATGTGAAACCGGGGCAAACGGTAGCCATTGTGGGACCAACAGGTGCCGGTAAAACAACCCTGATCAACCTGTTGATGCGTTTCTACGAAATTCAGGATGGTCAGATTACGATTGATGGTGTCAATATTCAGGATATGGAACGCGGCAAGTTGCGCAGCCTGTTTGGAATGGTGCTTCAGGATACCTGGTTATTCAACGGAACGATTCGTGACAACATCGCTTATGGACGAGAAGGCGCAACGGAAGAGGACGTCTTCAAGGCAGCCGATGCAGCCCATGCGGACCACTTCATTCGTACACTGCCTGATGGATATGATACGGTGCTGAATGAAGAAGCATCGAACATTTCCCAGGGACAGAAGCAGTTGCTTACGATTGCGAGAGCAATTCTGGCGAACCCGGCCATTCTGATTCTGGATGAAGCGACGAGTAGCGTAGATACACGGACTGAAGTATTTATCCAGAAAGCGATGAATGATCTGATGAAGGATCGCACGAGCTTTGTCATTGCACACCGGTTGTCCACCATTCGCGGCGCCGATCTGATCCTGGTGATGGATCATGGTAACGTGATTGAACAAGGCAATCATGAGGAATTGATGGCAAGTCAGGGCTTCTATGCGGATCTGTACAATAGTCAGTTTACGGAGCAACAACCGCAGGCAATTTAATAATAATAATTAGATTGAATTAACAAGAATAGCCGGGAGTACCCTCTAAGGGTTCCCGGCTATTTGTCATGTATTTTGAGCATTGATGATATGATATGCAGTATTCATTTACTCATCATTGGACTTTTTATCAGGTACATCAGTGCCGTTACTGGAAGGTGCCTTCACTTCCACCTTTGCATCATCGGTAGCTTCATCCAGTGCAGACGGAGCCGGCTCACCCGGGATCAATTCGCGCTGCTCAATCATGCGTTTGACGACGTCATAGCAGTCATCGACATGTTTGTTACCCACGTAGCGCATGGCCGTGAAGCTGAGTGTGGCAGCCAGCCCCTGTCCTGCAAATGGAACGAATTTGGCGACCGATTTGGTAGCAACGCGAACCCCGACTCTTTTCAGAACCTGTACGACCAACTCCTTGGTTACCATACGTCCAATTACTTTGCTACCGATGGACATCACGAATCCATAGATCATGGATTTGGTCTCGGGGTCCATACCATCCAGCTGTTTTTGCGATAATCCGAATTTATTGTTAATGGCAGGCAACAGCTGCATCAGCATCCCCACATCAGCCAGTACGTCTGTACCGGGCAGTGGAACGAGTGTTGTACCTGCGGAAGCAGTAGCTCTTTTGCGAACCATGGTGCGGCATTCCTTGCGAACTTGCTCCAATTGTTCCAACGTTGCCGGAATCATAGGGAATCCCTCCATTCGTATATGGTATAGATATAACCGTTTTGACTCGCTTTGAATGGGTTATCACCAGTAAAAATTTGCGGCCTTATGACATAAGGTGTGGAGAAACCATTTTTCTCATGCATACATTCTGGTTAAACAAGGAAATGAGTTGAACTTATATAGCTATTACGAATGAATGACGATTAGGATGCATACCTGATTGGGGAACCTATTTTGGATCATGATGAGGAGGTACTTAGCGAAAGGCTTGTTTACGGCTTCAACCTTTCTGGGTAAAGGTTAACAAGCATTGGAATGGAGGAAGAGAAGGATGGAGTTTAACAAAGCCTTGTTAATTCATCATCATCATTCGGGCAAGGCCAATCGAGAGAATACAGTTGGTCTTGTAGCTGGCGTGCTCGCTCCCGCTGTTTACGAACTCGTTATTGTGGGTACGGATGGACCGGGTGAAGGAGAGAAGCTGTGCCTTGAACGCGGAGAACAATTTGATGTGGTGTTTATCCTGGGCGGGGATGGCACGGTGCATGAATGCGTGAATGGACTGGCTGATCTGCAACATCCTCCGTTGATTGGCATATTACCTGGAGGCACCTGTAATGACTTTGCGCGTTCGCTCGGTATTTCACCGGATGCAGAGACGGCGGCGCAGGAAATACTGGCGGGTCGTGTGGTGTCCATTGATGTTGGACGCGCGAATGATCGGGTGTTCACGAACTTTTTTGGCATTGGCTTAATCAGTGATACATCGCAGAATATTAATGAGAATCTGAAAGGCGCGCTGGGGAAGCTCAGTTATTTCATCAGCACGTTACAGACGATTAGTCATACAGAGCCGTTTCATTATCAAATGGAGGCGGATGGGAAAGAGATGGAGGGCGAAGCTGTGATGATCTACGCAGCCAATGGCCGTTTCCTGGGCACCAATGCATTACCTTTTGCACCGGATGCGTTGCAGGATGGTGAGCTGGACGTGCTCATTATTCATGAGACAGGCATTCCGCTGTTGCGAGAGATTCTATCGCATAAGCCTGAGGGCGATTGGCAACCTCAGAATGGAAGCATTTCATACTTCAAGGCATCTACGCTCAAATTGAAGACCGATGCGCCGATGTCAGCCGATACGGATGGCGAATTGTATATGAAGACACCCGCCGAGCTGTCCGTGCTGACGGGTCGTTTGAAGTTTCTTACCGGGGAAGGGTACTAAATTCCCCGGTTTTTGGGTTGATTTTGGCTGATCGAAAACTTAATTACTCCCTGCCTGATCATTCATATGACGTTGCCGAAACTCCTCTTCCAGCAGGCTCATCTGTATGGAATCATGATATTGGTGATTGTAGAACAAAGCGTCCCGCTTCACACCCTCGCGCTGAAATCCGAGTTTCTCATACGTGCGAATGGCTCGCTCGTTGAAGGCGTAAACCTCAAGTTCAATTCGATGCAGATTGCAAATGCCGAAGCCGTAGTCCAGCATAAGCAGCAATGCTTCGCTGCCGTAGCCTTTGCCTTGATGCTCCGCCTGATCGATGGCAATCCGTATGTGTGCACTGCGATTCTTGGCATGCATGTCCATTAGGACGACATCTCCAATGATCTGATCATTTTCCTGCAAAGCAATAAGCAACATGAGTCTGGAGTCATCCTGTGCGGCGTTTTCGACATAACGTTCAACCTGAGTGCGTGTGAAGCTGTTCTGTGTACCCGTCAGCCTACGCATCTCGGTGTCAAACAGACCAGGGAAATATACATCCACATCCGTAATCTCGAAAGGACGCAGGTATATGCGCTGCGTTTCCAGCAGACGGGGGATGCGTTGGGATGGTTTTGGTTGAGACATATTGTTTCCTCCTATAGTTCATAGCGGGACAGATTGAGATTGCCCTGCCTCTTCAAGTAGCGTTACATATTGATGGGAGCGAACCAGTAGATGGCAAAAGAGAGTTCATTATCGGTTTGCCGGAATAGAACCGGAACGCATTGACCCGGGTATTGCTGCATTGGCCAGAATCTGGAGCTAGCATCAGCATCAGTTCCGCCCAACAGCTCCATCCAGAAACAGGTCCACCAGTTCCTGGGCGAGTTCCTCAATGCTTCCGCCATTCATGTTGCGCACATCTTCGCGGTTCGCGAGCATCAGCAGTGACGTAAACGCATGGGCAAGCAGCATGGGACTGGCGGCCCGCAAATAACCGTTGTCCATCTCCTTCTGAAAATGAGTGGCTAGTACTTCAAAAATACGAACCTCTGCTTCCCGAATCTGAGTAAGTTGCTCCATGTCCAGATGTTTCTCGGCTTCACGCATCATGGTCTCCGTTTCAATATGGGAGTGTTGCATCTTCGCTTCGGCAACCTTAACCAGCCGTTCTTGCAATGAGCCGGGTTCATCCAGACGAAGAGAGGTCTGCTGCATGCCCATCGCCATCATGCGGGTGATGGCAACGGTGAACAGCTCCGCTTTGCTGGAGAAGTGATAATAGATCGATGCTTTAGTCACATTACATAACGAAGCGATCTGCTGAAGAGAGACGGGTTCATACCCGTATTCCATAAACAGACGTGACGCGGTCATCAATATGTTGGTTTGGACAGATGCTTGATCCACACCTGCTTTGGGTCTACCCGGTGAACGGGGAATGTTTGTTTTTTTGCTCATAGGTGCATACCTCTTTACGTATTTAATTGCTTGTTAGACGTGTTCACAAAATTAGGCATTGCAAAATTAACCTTCCGGTATATATAATTAACTCGATTATACTATGACCCGTGGTTCATTACTACACCATTATATATATTAGGGCTTCATAGAAACAGAATAGGGAGATGAAGAGACAATGCAGGAAGGTTCGGGTTACGGCCGCTGGGTTGCCGGCAAACGAAGCAAATGGATTACGCTGTTGGTATGGATCATTATCGCCGTTGTTCTTGGCATGGTATGGCCTGCTGTAGGTGATCGTGAAACTAATAACGCACAGGATCTGAGTGAATCCAAACCATCGGTTCAGGCAGCTGCACTTGCCGAGAAGGAATTCCCTGGTGGTGAAGGACTGCCCGCACTGATCGTATGGCGTCAAGCCGGCGGTCTGACGGATGAGCAGATTCAGAACATTCAGGCATTAACGGAGCGGCTGGATCAAGATCCGGTAGAACAACAGCAGTCCGTTGTGCCACTCTATCAATTGCCACCACAGGCATTGAAAGGCCAGCTTTCGGAAGACGGGAGTACCTTGGTTATGCCACTTTTCTTCAATGAAGGTGCTGATGCAGAACAATTGAAGGAAGGCATTGAAGCGCTTGAGCAAAAAACAAAAGACATCTTCGGGGCCAACCCGTTCGATGTAGCCATAGATGATACCAATACACTGATTGCCCGTGTAACAGGGCCTGTAGGAATATCCATTGATGCGAGCGGACTGTTCTCCTCCGCCGATGTATCCTTGCTTATCGCTACGGTTGTACTGGTATTAGTACTGTTGCTGTTGATCTACCGCTCGCCGGTATTGGCAATTATCCCGATTATTGCGGTTGGATTCGCGTATATGGTAACAAGCCCCATTCTCGGATTCATGGCAGATCAAGGCTGGATCACGGTGGACGCACAGTCGATCTCCATCATGACCGTCTTGTTATTCGGAGCAGGTACAGATTACTGTCTGTTCATGATCTCCAGATACCGCCAAATTCTCTATCATGAGCCAGACAAAAAGAAAGCCATCTTCCAGGCAATTACCGGATCATCTGGCGCCATTGCCATGAGTGGATTCACGGTCGTTGCAGCAATGCTCGTACTGTTGCTGGCTGAATACGGTGCATATCATCGTTTTGCCGTACCATTCAGTCTGTCCATCTTTATTATGTTTATTGCAAGTCTGACGCTGGTTCCGGCGCTTCTCGCGATCTTCGGTCGGGGTTCATTCTATCCATTCGTACCGCGTACACATGAGATGGAAGTGGAACGTGCCAAGAAAAAAGGCAAACCGGCTCCGGCTCCGCGCAAAATCAAGGAAAGCTGGATTGGCCGTGTTGTAGTAACGAAGCCATGGACCGTTCTTGCGATTACCTTGGTATTGCTGGGAGGACTGGCTGTATTCTCTACTCAGGTTAAATTCACATATGATCTGTTGTCTTCCTTCCCGGAAGATGTGCCTTCCCGCGAAGGGTTCACAGTCATTGGCGAACAGTTCTCCCAAGGTGAGCTGGCTCCAGTGAAAGTGATCGTTGATGCAGGTGGCGAAGAAACTGATCTGAAGCAGCGTCTCGAATCGCTGGATTACATTAGCAAAGTAGGCGATGCCCAGCAGGGCGCCGAGAATGCCAACATTACCGCTTTTGATGTGGAATTCAATCTGAATCCATATTCCATGGAGGCGATGCAACATATCCCGGATCTGCGGGCTACTGCGGAACAGGCGCTTCAAGATGCTGGTGTAGCTAATGTGGACAGTCAGGTCTGGATCGATGGTCAGACGGCTGAACAGTATGATATTGAAGTGACGGGAGAACGCGATGCCAAGATCATTATTCCGGTAGTCATCGGCATGATTACATTGTTACTGCTGTTGTACTTGCGTTCAATCGTAGCCACAGCGTACCTGATCGCGACAGTCGTTCTATCGTATTTCTCTGCACTGGGTCTCGGTTGGATCATCATTCACTATGGACTTGGCGCAGATGCCATTCAGGGAGCGATTCCGCTGTATTCCTTCGTATTCCTCGTGGCACTGGGTGAAGACTACAACATCTTCATGATCTCTAGCATCTGGCAGAAACGCAAAACGATGCCGCTCCGTCAAGCCATCAAGGAAGGGGTAGGCGAGACTGGATCTGTTATTACCTCTGCCGGTCTGATCTTGGCAGGAACATTTGCGGTACTTGCTACATTGCCAATTCAGGTGTTGGTGCAGTTTGGTATTATCACAGCTGTAGGTGTGATGCTGGATACCTTCCTGGTTCGTCCGTTCATGGTACCGGCTATCACCGCATTACTGGGCAAATGGGCTTTCTGGCCAGGCAAGTATGTGCCGATTGCAGAGAAGAATGAGGAGAAACAGAACCAGTCCATGTAATCCATGGATTAGGTGAGATGGACAGCGGGGCTTCAAGCCCGCTGTCCATTTCTTTATTTTTCGGACCATGAAGATGACAACCAGTTGTCCACCTGAGATGGAATGGTGGAACTGTAAAATATCCGCAGGATGAGGCGTGATCCCTGTTTTCTTTGCATGGGGAAGGTTTACGTAGCCAAGGGTTATGGGACATAATAGAGGGAGCGTCGGCCTTGAGCAGACGGATGATCAACATCAATGGGACAACCAGGGGAAGGATGAAAGCAAGCATGATGAACCAACTTAATGTGTATTTTAACCATGACGGCGGTGTGGATGACCTCGTATCGCTGTTCATGCTTCTGCAAATGGACAATGTACATGTAACCGGCGTATCGGTTATTCCGGCAGACGGATATCTTGAGCCAGCAACAGATGCCAGCCGTAAAATCATCGATCGTTTCAGTACATATTCCGTAGAGGTATCCAAATCCAACTCCAGAGGGAAAAATCCATTTCCTGCGGCTTGGAGACTGCATTCCTTCTATGTAGATGCACTTCCTGTACTGAACGAGTCGGGCAAAATGGAAGCACCACTCTCTGCCGTTCCAGCTCATCAGCATCTGATCGAGAAAGTACGCAATACCGAAGGCAAAACGCTGCTTCTGTTCACAGGACCACTGACGGACCTTGCGCGTGCACTCGACGAAGCACCAGACATTGAAGAGAAAATCGATAAGCTGGTCTGGATGGGTGGCACATTTGAGCGCGGTAACGTAGAAGAGCCCGAGCATGACGGCACAGCTGAATGGAACGTATTCTGGGACCCGGAAGCGGCTTATCGTGTGTGGCAGAGTGGTATCCAGATTGATCTGGTTGCACTGGAAAGTACGAACAAAGTACCACTGACTCCAGCCGTCCGTAACCGCTGGGCAGCAGAACGCCGCTTCGAAGGCGTTGATTTCCTGGGGAACTGTTACGCAGGTTGTCCGCCACTGGTGTACAGCGAGACGAATTCCACATACTATCTGTGGGATGTGCTGACAACGGCTTCCGTTGGACGCGAGGACATCGTGAAGAAGAAAACCGTAAACTGTATTGTCATCCCGGATGGTCCTAGCCAGGGCCGCACGGTGGAGCAAGCAGACGGACGTCCAGTACAACTGGTGTATGATACCGATCCGGAAGCGTTCTTTACGTACATGACGGATTTGGGTAAAAAAGCTGCTCCGCAGCGCTATTAATTCAAGCAGCCTCAGGGCGTGCCATCATTAAAGGTACAAAAAATAAAGCCGCAGACAGTGGTCTGGATATGGGGTTGAACCCATAATCCCGTCCTGCCATGCGGCTTTTTTGTTGTGGGCTGATCTATCGAGGCAGTATAACTACATCGTTCCGCCGCCCTGGCGAATGGAGGCAGGAATCTTTTCTGGCCCCTGATTAATATATTTATGGATAAAAGTACCCACTTTGGCATCGTCGAATTGGTCAAGCTTCATCGTTTTGGTCCATGCCGTCACCACGATTTCACTGCCTTCGGGAATATCCTTGTTGGGTACAGCCAGAATACCTGCTCCTGCTTCGCGGAATTTGGCAAGATACTTCAGACGTTCTTTCAAATCTTCGCTTGCGTTCTCACGATAATAAATGATGATATCCCCATGCTCCAGATTGTGAACAAGGTAATTATAGCCTGGGAAGTCGGTGTAAAATCCAAACTTGATATCATGCGGATTATGCGGTCCCGATGTTGGGATGGTCATCTCATACTGGATCGGTTCCTCTGTATGGTCTGCCCCATAATATTTATCATCAGTCACATCGATGGTCGCGTTGGACGCCAGATCTGCCACATCATACTTTGTCCCTGCACCTTGCATGAAGAAAAGGCCAAACGTAATAATCGACACAGCCATCAATGCATGTGCAACCAGCCGAAGGGAACGACCTTTCTTCTGAATGTCGGCCCGTTCTTTCTTTTTCATGTGACTCAGGATTTTGCCCTGTGTGAGTGATGCCCAGATATAGGCGGCGATGGAGAACAGCAACACGATTGCACCTACGATGAGCCACAGATAGGATGTTCCTGCCTCGTTCTCCATTTGCATATGATTCATATGAGTCATGTCCATAGAGAGTTCCTCTTCTTTCTTTGTGAAATGAGATCATTACACTACGTAATGTAGTGTGACTGGCAATAGTGAACCCTCTCATTACGTAACAGGAGTTGCTAGTCGTGTTTATTACGTAAATAAGAACATACCTGTTGCACTACACATTATAGTGTATGATACATACCCAACGCAATGCTGCCTTAGAAAATCAAAAGAGACCTTCCCCACGTGAGCAGGGAAGGTCTCAATATAAATCTAAAGAGATAACAGCGATCGGAAGGTTGTTCTGTCATCGGAGTAACAAGTGTAAATAAGCTTTATTCCGACTGAACTATTTTACAGACGACCAAACGGTGAAAGCATCAGGCCGATCAGTCTAATAACAATCTCACCCAACAATCGATACAGAATAAAGAACACGACCACATTGGCGATCAGGACACTGTACATGCTATCGATGGCTGCTTTGGTGCGATTCAGTGGATATTGGAACAGCACTGAGTTCAGAGCGACAAAGATAATGATATACGAGACAGCGAGCAATGAAATTGCGATGGAATACGAGATGATAATAAACAGATTCGCCAGAACGAGGGATACGACAGCAGGAACAAGCAATGTACCGAACTGGGCAACCAGTGTTTTGGGACGGAATGTTATTTTTTCAATCTTCAGAATAGCGTACATCAGTGCAATAGAGGCAATCAGGATAATGGCGGTGAACAATAGAGGTCGGATAAATCCACCAATGAACAAGCCGTCCATGCCTATGCGACTAAAGGTAATTAAGAAGTATGTAGAAGATAAGACTGCAATCAGCGCCATCGTCAGCCATCCGTTAAGGGAATGTTGCTCACCAACGGTTTTCATCGTCTGATAAGGACGGGCCAATACACTGAGAAAATAGGATAGATACTGTTTACTTACTTCTTTGGCTTGCTGAACTTTCTCATTCTGCACGATATTATTCCACTGATTGGAACTGTTGTCTCCTGTAGAAGCGTGGTCATTGGTGTTTGTTGATTCTGTTGAGTGTTGCTTTTGAGTCGAGACGGATGGTGTGTTGGGCGGAACCGGTGCCTGGGAAGATGTGGCCTGTGTACTGGACCAACGGGTGTATTTCGGTTCGGAAGAAGCAGCAGGTTCCGGATTCGGTACAGGAGTGGGCGAAGAGGTTGTTTGCGTTAGATTAGAGCCGCACCTCTCGCAAAAATGGGCATCTCCATTTTCGTGATTACATACTGGACATTTCATGGTATAAGCCTCCAATTTCTAGAAAATAAAAACATGTAAACATTGTGTCTCATTTTAACGGTTGGTGACGAAGTTTGTCTATGTTTCGCAGGAATTAATACCCCTATAGGGAAAGTTGAAACGAAGACTCGAATCCTGGTATTAAAATGGAGTTTAGAAGTAACAATAGTATAGAACTGACATGCAGGCATATTAATGTAAATTTCACTGTGGTATAAGACGAATTGTTTTCGGCAGTTAATGTCTCATCGTTCGCTTTTATGTGTTATTATCATGTTAACTATATCTTTTGGGTTGCCTATGATCGTATATTTATGTATAATCAATCGTGTTAACACGTCGAATGTACGGTAGTAAGAGATGTGGGTGAGTTCATGGAACTACTGGACAGCAATGAGAGCAAGAAGAAGATGTGCCAGTATTATAACGAAATTTCGAAGGAACTGTTCGGATTTGGCACCACTCTCCTGAGAGTGACCATTGACCAGAATATTGTTACCTTCTACGCGAAGCACCGACGTTCACCGCGCTCTGACGCCCTGGAAGGGGAGGCCCCCGGCTTAAAGCTGGAAGTGGACTTCCGCATGTCTGTCTTATATAAGAAGAAATTCCGGGAGAAGCTCGAGCAACACATGGGTTTGCCAATTGAAGCTATATTGCGGGATTATGATGCGTCCACTCAGTGGGCGATCACGAATGTGATTCTGGAACAGGCCTAGGATGGATCGGCAGGATTGATTCTTGTTGATGCTTACGGGGGTTGTTGACCGGATTCATGATCAGGTTCCGTACAATTTCATATGATGGCGTCTGTCTTTGGATTGATTCTGAAGCAGAAACCGATGATGTACCGGCAGCGGGTGTCGCTTTCCTTTGTTTACGAAGAAAAGTGTTCTTGTTTATACAAGAGCGCTTTTCTTTTTGTTTTTTCATACACATCACACATATCAGGGGGAATAAGGATCATGATGAAAAAGTGGATTAGCGGTTTGGCAGCAGTGGCAATGACATCGGTATTACTTGCAGGTTGTGGTAGCAGCACAGAGGATGCAACAGGCGGATCAGGCAGTGGGGGAACAGCGGCTAACAAATTGGTTATCTCCACTTGGGGCTTCTCGGAAGATTTCTTCAATGAATCGGTATTTGGTCCCTTTGAAAAAGAACATAATGTAGACATCGTGCTCGAAGTCGGCAATAACGCTGAGCGTTTGAACAAAATCCGCCAAGGTACATCGAATGTCGATGTCATCTACCTGTCTGACTACTATGCGCAACAAGGTATCGATGAAGGTCTGTTTGAGAAAATCGACCGCTCCAAAATTCCAAATGTAAATGACATTTATGATATTGCCAAAGCACCACTTGGTGAAGATTATGGCCCGGCCTACACGGTTGGACAGCTCGGAATCGCTTATAACCCGGACCTCGTTTCCAAAGAAGTGACTTCATGGAGTGACTTGTGGGACCCGGCGTTCGAGGGTAACCTGACCATCCCGAATATTACGGCAACGGCAGGCCCAATGGTTGTGGATGCAGCTTCCCGTGTAGCCGGAAACGAGACGTTTAATGAAGATGCGGCATTTGCTGAACTGAAAAAATTAAGCGGCAATGTGGTGAAATTCTACAGCCAAACGTCCGAATTCGTGAACATGTTCTCCCAAGAAGAGATTGCAGGCGGACCGATCATGGAAATGTATTTCAAAGATCTGAAAGCAGCCGTGCCTAATGCAAAGTTTGTTACACCTAGCGAAGGTGCATATGCCGTGATGAACACAATCAATGTCGTGAAGGGTAGCAAAAACAAAGAGCTTGCTGAAGAGTTCATCAATTGGCAGCTCAGCCAGGATGTACAAGCGAAATCTGCTAAAGCCAAAGTCGATTCCCCGGTAAACACGAAGGTTGAACTGACTGCTGAAGAAGCAGAAGGCGTAACATACGGTGCTGAAGTGGTTGAGAAGCTGAACAAGCTTGATATGGAATTCGTGAATCAACAAGTTAAAGGCTGGACAGATCGCTGGAACCGTGAGATTGCACAATAAAACACGTAATCGACTGAATAGTTATCTTTGGTCAACATGTTGAACTTATATCATTTGCAGCAAGCAACCATAACACCGTATAGGAGTTGAGAACGGATGAGTGAAGCGCAGAATCGCATCATTCTGGACGTGGACACGGGGATTGACGATGCACTGGCAATTTTGCTGGCCGTCAAAAGCCGGAAGTTGGATATTCTCGGTATCACCACAGTCTGTGGGAACGTATCACTCCAGCAGGCAACAGAGAATACATGCAAAATTCTTGAACTCGCAGGTGCACCAGCCATTCCGGTGATTGCCGGAGCATCTGGCCCCCTCACTCGCAAGTCGCATTATGAACACCGGGTACATGGACAGGATGGATTGGGCGGTGCGCTGCCTGATCCGGCGGTGTCCAAGCAAGCTGAGGAAGGTTTTGCGCCTGACTTTATCGTGGAACAAGCCAAGCGATATCCAGGCGAACTCACATTGATCATGACCGCACCCTTAACGAATCTGGCACTCGCGCTGATGAAGTGTCCTGAACTGCCTTCTTTATTGAAGGAAGTCATCTTCATGGGTGGTGTTGTTCGCGGACATGGCAATATTACACCGACAGCCGAGTACAACACCTACGCTGATCCGGAAGCGGCTCGTATCGTATTGCACGCAGGTATCGAGAAGCTTACTCAAGTCGGACTGGATGTGACGCGTCAAACATTGCTGAATGAAGCAACGATTGAGCGTCTCACAGATCCTGTACTTCGTGCGTACGTCGCTCAAAGCACCGAGATTTATATCAACCGTTATGAACAAATGAACGGCGTTCGCGCTTGCGCGTTGCATGATCCACTAGCTGTGGGTGTAGCCCTTGCCCCAGAACTGGTAGGACGCAAATCGTATTACGTCGATGTCGAAACCGCCAGCCGCCTGTGCGATGGCCAGATGGTATGTGATTTCCAAAACCGTTTGGGCGAGCAACCCAACACCCTCGTCTGCGAAACCGTAGACGCAGAAAGCTTCCTTGAACTGTTTGTCAACGCGTTAAACGCGTAGCTACTCTGCCCAATAAGATATTTATACGATTGCGGAGAGTGCAGAACCGATCTGGAGAAGCGAAGCGTTCCCCTTTATCCCCCGATTTTCACCTATGAAAATGAATCAAAAAAATCGGGAGATAACAGGGATCGAAGGACGGTACTGCAGTCGGAGTACTCAAGTATCAATCTCGAATTAAATTTACAAGTCAGGAGTATCGCGATGAAGAAATCAGTAATCTACTGGCTATTGCTGCCGGGGTTCGTGTTTTTGGCGGCATTTATGATCATTCCGATTGTCCTGACGATCGGGTCGACGTTTTTCCAAGAAAACTCCTTCACGTTTGAAGGATATATGCATTTTTTCAGAGACCCATACTTTTTGAAAATATTGCTTACGACGCTGCAAGTCAGCGTGGTCACCACCATCGTCTGTGTGGTGCTCGGATTCCCGACAGCTTATTATATCTCGCAGAAAGCACCGCGCCGCAAAGGCATTTTGCTGGCACTGGCGATCTTCCCGCTGCTGACGAGCCCGGTCGTGCGCTCGTTTAGCTGGATGATTATCCTTGGACGCAAAGGGCTGATCAATAACACCCTTGTTGGTCTGGGCATCGTGGACAAGCCGCTGGATATTCTGTACACACCGGTAGCGATGATGATCGGTCTGACGCACCTGTTCCTGCCACTGATGATTATCTCTTTGGTCGGTGTGCTTGAGAACATTGACGGTGACCTGCTCAAAGCAGCACAAAGTCTGGGTGCATCGCGCATTACGGCATTCCGCCGGGTCGTGTTCCCACTGGCTGTGCCAGGACTTGTGATTGGAGCCGTGCTTGTCTTTGTCGGAAGCCTGACGGCGTATACCACACCTGCCCTCCTTGGAGGAAAACAGCGTGTAATTGCTACGTTCCTGTATCAGAACGCCATGACCCTCAACGACTGGTATCTGGCCTCGGTTGTTGCCGCGATTATGATTGTGATTACATTTGTCGTGGTCGGTGTCATGAACAAAATGGCCAAAACTTTAAATCCGAAGGGGTAGACATATGCGGGAGAAACATATCGGGCTGGGCCTGTTCAGTCTGCTGGTCTTTATCTTTCTGCTGGGCCCGCTTCTGATCATATCGGTCACTTCGTTTGAACCGGGAACGGTACTCAAATTTCCGCCGGAAGGGTTCTCCTTCCGCTGGTATGAGAATATTTTCAACACAGGCGGATTCCTCCGCACGTTCCAGACGTCCATCCTCATTTCCCTGCTGGGGAACCTGTTGGCACTGGTGCTCGGCGTACCGGCTGCGTATGCACTCAGTCGTTATGATTTTAAAGGCAAGTCTGTGCTGAACGCACTGTTCCTGTCCCCGGTACTGATCCCGGGAATCGTGCTCGGTTTTACATTGATGAAATACCTGATCGTAATCTACCATCTGCCGATGTATCTTGGACTATTGATCGGTCATACGATTATCATGCTTCCATTTATCATTCGGGTTATTGCGTCGAGTCTGTCGAGCTTTGACTTTGCAGTGGAAGAAGCTGCGCTGAGTCTCGGCGCGGGACGCGTAAGAACGTTCTTCACGATCGTGCTACCTAACATTCGTTCCGGTATTCTGGCGGCGGTGCTGATTGCCTTCCTGGAGTCCTTCAACAACGTGGATATCTCGGTGTTCATGACCGGACCAGGGGTAAGCACATTACCGATTCAGATGCTGACGTATGTCGAGAATTATTTTGACCCAACGATTGCAGCGATTTCCGTGCTGTTGATGGTGCTGACTGGACTCTTAATGTTCGTGATCGAACGGATCATGGGCGGATTTTCATACTTTACTAAACGTTAATTGGAGGCGCAGAACGCTATGGCATTGCTGACATTAGACCACGTATCCGTGGCATACGATAAGCAGACAATCCTGAAAGATTTTCAGTTGGATCTGGAAAAAGGTAAGCTGCTCTCCCTGCTCGGACCGAGCGGTTGCGGCAAAACAACTACGCTGCGCCTCATCGCCGGATTCCTGGAAGCATCGCAGGGCAAGTTTATGTTCGGCGGCAAGGATTATACGAAGGTTCCGGCGAACAAGCGGAACTTCGGATTTGTATTTCAGAGTTATGCGTTATTCCCGCATCTGTCTGTCTATGACAACGTGGCCTTTGGCCTGCGGATGCGCAAGGTGAAAGACAAGGATATCTCTTCCCGTGTGATGCGAATCCTTGAAGTCGTTAACTTGAATGGATTTGAGAAACGTTTTCCACAAGAACTGTCCGGTGGACAGCGTCAACGTGTGGCGATTGCCCGGGCATTGGTGATTGAGCCTGACTTGCTCTTGTTCGACGAACCACTCAGTAATCTGGATGCTAACCTGCGACTCAACATGCGGGTGGAGATTCGCCGGATTCAGCAAGAGCTGGGCATTACAACGCTGTATGTCTCTCATGACCAGGAAGAGTGCTTCTCCATCTCGGATCAGGTCGCGATTATGAACAAAGGTGTAGTCGAGCAGCTCGACCGCCCGGAAACTATTTTCAAATATCCCGCAACGGAATTTGTAGCACGATTCATCGGGTTCCATAATTTCATTGAATTCGCAGAGCGTAGTGATGCTGGTGAAGTGATTACCCTGAGCGCAGGTGGACGTACGTTTACAGCAACAGCACATCCCGGAACAGCACGTCCCGGTGCACGCAAAGGTGCGATTCGCCCGGATGATCTGATGGTTAGTGGTGATACTTCTGCGGATGTGGTGAACGCCTTGCCGGGGATTATCAAAGTCAGCACGTATCTGGGACGCAGTTATCAGTATGTAATCGAGACGGAACTGGGTGACTTTACAGCAAATCAGGAGATGGAAACACCGTACCTTAGTGGGCAGCGTGTCAGCTTGATTTTCCCACAGGACAAGCTTGTACTGGTAGAGTAGTCGTGAATGTAGGGAGTAGCTTTAAGAAATAAGAGCAGCAAAGAAGGTGTTTCATGCGATGATTCCGGACGAGGCAGTGGTACGCAATCAAGTGCAGTGCATCAGATTAAAGTGCAGTTTCATTGTCCAGTCCGGATCGCGGTGAAATGCTTGTGAAAGAAGGAGATTATGCCCCATGCGTGCAGATCAACTCATTGTGAATGTACATGTGTATAACAGTTATTATAAACGGTTTGAAATGAACAACGTTGCTGTACTCGACGGCAGATTCATGTATGTTGGACCCGGCGGACCGGAGATGATTCAGGCAGATGAAGTCATTGATGCGCGGGGAAGATACATGATTCCTGGCTTGATCGATATTCATCTGCATATCGAAAGTACGATGGTGACACCGGAAACCTTTTCCCATGGTCTGATTGGCTGCGGGGTAACGTCCATTGTAGCGGAACCGCATGAGATGGCGAATGTGTTCGGGCTGGAAGGGGTGCAGGAGATGATGGCTGCGAGTCGGGAGACGACGGTGGACATGTTCTATGCGATCCCAAGTTCCGTTCCGGCAACCCCGATGGAGACAACAGGCGGTTCGATTGAGATCGAAGACATGGACGTGCTGCTCGCAACTGGCGAGATCATCTGTCTGGGTGAGATCATGAACTATGTGGATGTGATCCGTGATCCGGATTGCAAGACGAACCAGATTTTACAGCATATCCGCGAAAACTATCCCGATCTGGTGATCGAAGGTCATACACCGAAACTGCTTGGACTCGATCTGCATCGACTGATCTACGCAGGTATTGATTCCGACCATACCCATCAGAGCATTGAGGGATTGAAGGCGCGGATTGCGGCAGGCATGTTTATTGAAATCCAAGAGAAATCAATGACCCCGGAAGTCATGGAGTACCTGATTCAACATGATGTGGCGCAGCATTTCTGCTTCGTGACGGATGATGTGATGCCAGATTCACTGGTGGAGCGTGGTCATCTGGATCATATCGTACGCAAGGCAATTCAGATGGGGATGCGCCCGGAAGATGCGATCTACGCAGCAACATTTACCCCTGCACTCCGTATGAAAATGACCGACCGTGGCAGCATCGCGCCAGGCAAAGTGGCGGATTACGTGTTACTGTCCAACCTGGGGAAACTGTCGATTGATCAGGTGTATAAAAAAGGCCGCAAAGCTTATGACGACTACGAACCGTATAAGCAGGAACGGAGCACAGGACAGTTCCCACCACACTTCTATAAGAGCGTACAGTTGGAGAAGCTGGGCGTAGCAGATTTTGCAATTCAGTTGTCAGACCCAAAAGTCAGTGGATCAGATGTTGATCTAGCTGGTGAAGGGGAGTACCAATGCCGTGTCATGATGGTGAAGGATGGTTCTACTTTTGTAGAAGAGCATATTGCACCAATTCAGTCTTCGGATGGCGAATTGCAGTGGGAAGACAGCGGATATGCCCAGATCGCGACCTTTGAACGTTATGGCGTGAACGGCAATCGAGCACATGGCCTGATTGGTGGAGACACCATCAAGCGTGGTGCTATTGCAACGACATACTCACACGACAATCACAACCTGCTGGTGGTAGGACATAACCGTGAAGATATGATAATGGCAGCTAACACAGTGATTTCGAGCCAGGGTGGATTCTGTGTAGTGGAAGACGGTAAGGTACTGTCCCATCTGGAACTTCCCGTAGGTGGCATTTTGACGGAAGAACCGCTTGCAGTGGTGTCCCATCAAGTGAAAGAATTACGCGCCGCCATGTTATCACTTGGCTATGTGCATTACAACCCGATCATGTCGATCAGTACTCACTCCCTTGCGGTAAGTCCCGCGCTGAAGATTACGGACCATGGCCTGATTGATGTGAATGCAGGTAAGGTTGTACCGTTGATTGTAGAATAGAGTTTATTAAAAAAAGAGCGTCACCCCATTTCATGACCATGAGTTGTGAAATGGGGTGTTTTTTATGTATATGAATGACTGTTTAATGCTTCTTTGCAAGACAGAGGTCTTTGGCTATGGTTTAACCTAGAGAGGGCTGCAAGAAATCCTCTTTTGGACGGGACAAAAGAATACATATATAGTAAGAAGAGAATGTTTGGACGCAAAAGCAGGAGGATAGACAACCATTATGAATGAAAAAAATAATGCTAAAACCATATTTTTCGATGTAGATGATACCTTATACGATCACCTGCAGCCGCTTCGTGGCGCGTTGGAGGACGTTCTCGGATTGGCTGATGATTTCGATTATGCTGAGGCCTATCATCGTTTTCGTTATTATAGTGACTGGCTGTCTGCTCAAGAAGATCTATCCGCTGTGCCAGAACCGGATGCGGTGGAGCGAATGCGCCGTCGGAGGTTTGAGCTGACGATGGAGGAGTTTGGAATATCCCTCCAATCAGGACAAGCTGAAGAGCTACAAGCGCAGTATTTGAGCAGACAATTTGAGATTGTACCTTTTGAAGGAGCATATGAGCTAATCAGAAGGCTTCAGGCAGAAGGCCATACTGTCGGTCTAATCACCAATGGAGAAGGGGAGCATCAGCGGCGTAAGCTTGAAGCACTGGATGTGCTTAGTCTCGTGGACGAGCACCTGATCTTCATCTCCGGTACGACTGGGTATGCCAAGCCGGATCGCAGGTTGTTTGAATATGTGAGTAAGCAGACCGGGACAGAAGCTCGTTCCAGCTATTACATTGGAGACTCGTGGCGTAATGATGTGGTAGGTGCAGTGGATGCGGGGTGGTCAGTTATCTGGTTCAACCATCGGGAGGCATTGCCGGAGTCCGATCATCAGCCCCATTTTGTAGCACGGAGCTATGAAGAAATCAGTCGTATTCTGACTTTTGAGCTCGTTCAGCAATAAAAATGATATAGGTGTGTTTATGCAGTCCTTTCATCTCACGTAGATGAAGGGCTGTTTTTGTGTTAAAAGCACTGTGATAATGTTCGCTGTACGTCAGCGCGATTGAAGGTATAAATACAACGTATGATCTGATTTGATGAGCACTACGTGATCTCAATGGATCAGTCCTGTGGTCTAGGTTGGATTCCCATTTTGTAATGTTACAGAATGAAGTTCAGCTTCATGGAATCTTCATTTACAAGACAGGGCAAAAGCCTTCCCAAACCGTATATGCGGTGTTATAATTAAAACAGGATTTAGATTAAGTCTAAATCAAAAGAAGCGAATTAAAGCAGTCCATCCTAAATTTCAAAACCATTTTTATATTCGAGAGGGGATAAATTCCATGAGCACAATTCAAACTAGAAACAACACTTTTGCTAACAACGCCACAGCACTTCAAGAGGTTCTGAACCGTCAGATCGCAGGTTGGTCCGTAATGTACACGAAACTGCATCACTTCCACTGGTATGTTCAAGGACCTCATTTCTTCACACTGCACGCCAAATTCGAAGAACTGTACAACCTCGCTACAGCGAATATGGATGAAGTTGCTGAACGCTTGCTTGCTATTGGTGGACGTCCGGTAGCAACCATGACTGAACAACTGCGTCTGTCTCCGATTGAAGAGGCGCAAGGCCAGTTGTCTGCTGAGCGTATGGTAGAGTCGGTGGTTACTGATCTGCGTACGATGGTGGAAGTGATTCGTCAAGGCATTCACGAAGCAGGAGAAGCGGAAGATAACGCAACGGAAGATATGCTGATTGGATTCACCGCTGCGCTGGATAAAGAGGTCTGGATGTTAAACGCATTTCTGGGCAAATAAACAAAGTCACCCTACATCCTGACAACGATATGTAGAGTCCGTGAACAAAGTGTCCGTTCGCTTACAAATCCGGTGTGCTTGCCGTATAATGATGGCATCCAAGAAGTACAGAATGGTGGAGTGAACAATGCGGTCAGACCTGGAACAATTGCAGGAAGAAGCTGAACGGTTTATATATACATGTTACGAAGAGCTGGGCTATTCGCGTGAAGACGCGCAGGCCCGGCTTGCTGTCGTTATGAGCGAGATTCAGGAAACAGATACTTATGTACACACCACAGAGGAATTGGAGCAGGGTTGTAAAATGGCATGGCGGAACAGCAACCGCTGCATCGGACGGCTGTTCTGGGACAAGCTGCGGATCGTGGACGCACGTCATGCCGATACAGCAGGAACGGCAGCGGATGCTGTGCTGAACCACATCTCTGTAGCTTCTAACGGAGGTAAAGTCATTCCGATGATCACCATCCTTCCACCGGATGGGCCGAGTGGAGCTCCCGTACGGCTCTGGAATCATCAGCTCATCCGTTATGCAGGATATGAGACAGAGCAAGGCATTATTGGAGATCCTGCTTCCGTGGAGCTGACCAAGGCTGCCATGTCCCTTGGCTGGCAAGGAGCAGGTGGCTCCTATGATGTATTACCACTCATTATTCAGGCAAGAGGACAAGAACCCGAGTGGTACGCTGTTCCCGAGGAAGAGATTGTGGAAGTAACTATTGAACACCCCGAGCGAGCGGAGATTGCCGAGCTGGGCATGCGCTGGTACGGTGTGCCGATGATTGCTGATATGCGACTGGAGATTGGCGGTTTATCTTACCCGGCAGCGCCGTTTAACGGTTGGTATATGGGAACAGAGATCGGCGCCCGTAATCTGGCTGATACGTTCCGGTATAACAAACTACCTGCGGTGGCGGCAGCGCTTGGACTCAATACGTCGAGTGAAACGACGCTGTGGAAGGATCGGGCGTTGGTGGAACTGAATGTGGCTGTGCTGTATTCGTTCAAAAAAGCAGGTGTGAGCATGGTGGATCACCACACGGCAGCAGCGCAATTTGCCATGTTCGAACAGCGAGAAGAGAAGGCTGGACGTGAGCTGACCGGGGATTGGGTGTGGCTAATTCCGCCAGTGTCCCCGGCGACGACACATATTTTCCACAGCTCCTATCGTAATGAGATCGTGAAGCCGAACTTTTTCCGTCAAGATCAGGCGTATACCCTGAAAGATGGCGTGGCATCTGCCGCAGAGCCGCGAAGCAGCGAGCAGCAGAATGCACAAGTGGAGAATCACCAGCCTCAGGCCGGGGATGCATCAATGAAATGCCCGTTTGCACACTGAGTTGTGCAGGCGGGTTATTTTTTGCGATTATTTTTTCCAAAGAAGGACTACCCCTCTTTCAATCGATACCGACTGCGCATCGCGGCTTGAACTACAATGGCAGCAGCAATCAGCACCAGATTGAACACAAACACGGAGTACAGCGACCCAATCTCCATCAGTAGTGCTGCCACCAATGGAGACACAATGGAGCCGATCTCGGCCGCAGAGACGATTTTGCCTATGACAGAACTTCGACTCTCGTCCGGGATGTGATCACCAATATGAGCAAAGAATGAATCCATGTAACAGGCCCCTCCGACCCCGCCAATCAGCATACCAACGTAGACCCACAGATAGGAGGACGTGCTTAGAAATACAACGACTTCAATTCCAATCAGGAACATGCCAAGCATGCAGAGCAACAGGCGATCGCCCATCCGGTCAGAGAGATAACCAACAAAGGGAGCAGCGGCAAGCGTAGAGATCCCGGAGACGGTGAAGGCGAGACTGGTTGCAAAGGGGTTCCAGTGCATGATGTGAGCTGCATACAGTGCGAAATAGGTGAGGAATACCGCATAGGCACTCATCTCCAGAAAATGCACCGTACCGTAGCCAATTAGCTGTTGCCGCCGGGTAAGCCTTGTAGTTGGGCCAGAAGATGTTGTTGAAGGGAAAGGAGGGACAGTCGTTACAGTATGGGGGTGGGAGTCACTAGTGGTGGAATCTACAACAACTTCATCCGTGGAGAGTGGCGAATGTGTTGATTTGTCCAGAGGTTCTTGTGTCACAGTAGCCGAAGGATCCTCTATTAGATGATCACTTAACGTATCCCCAGATCCATGATTGGCTTTAGCCTGTGTCGTCGTCTTCATCCCCATCGCAGCGACCACGGCCATTAGACAACATAAGGTAACGAGCAAAAAAGGCACCGATAAGGGCCAGTGCAATGCAAGCCAGCCACTAATGACTGGGCCAAGTACCATACCGCCACCCTCACTGCTGCTGATATAGCCATTGTACAGTCCGCGGTTGTCTACACTGCCCCCATCCCCGATGATGGAACGCACGACCACGGTAAGGCCGGTGGAAGCAAGCCCCTGCAGCAGTCGGAGCAGGCCGAATAACACCGCAGCAGTAGACAGCGCGAAACCACCCATACAGACAGCGAGCAGTAACAGCATGAGGATGAGAGCTTTTTTACCACCTAGTTTCTTATACATTGCCGCTGCAGGAATGCCACCAATCACTTTCCCCACATAAAAAAGTGCAAAAATAACCCCCATCATCCAGCCGGACAGGCCGAATTCCTCAATAAACAAAGGAAACAGGGGCAGGATCATGAAACCGCCCATCTGACTAAGGAAACAAATCGTCATCAGCAAAGGCAGGTTACGACGAATATCCAAAAGCCAAGACTCCTCTCACCATAAAATGGAATCCCAAATGTGCTGCATTTTCCCAAAGAAATGCGTAGATATCGACATATACCCGTAATGTATGCAGGATTTCTGAAAATAAGAAGAAATGACACGTGGCGTTTACATCAAAACCATTGCGGATATACCTGAATCATATATAATAGATGGGTTATCAATAAGGATACATGAACGAAAGTGTACAGACTTAAGATGTACCTCAAGTATAAGGGGGCGATGTGAAGCATGTCAGAACAACAACCGATTATCCGCTTTGAAGGGGTGACCCAGCAATACGATCAGGATGAAGCCGTATTGAAGGCGGTCAGCTTTGAGATTGAGCGGGGTAAATTTTATACGCTTCTTGGCCCGTCAGGGTGCGGGAAAACAACCATATTGCGGCTGATTGCCGGCTTTGCGGAGCCGACACAGGGCAGTATTTATTTTAACGGTGCGCTCATCAACCGAGTGCCTGCCCACCAGCGGCAGGTGAATACTGTATTTCAGGATTATGCGTTATTTCCACATTTGAATGTATTTGAGAACGTGGCTTTTGGTTTGCGGATCAAAAAGATGAAAACGGTTGAAATTCGCAGCAAAGTGTTGGAAGCCCTCAAATTCGTCAATCTTTCCGGTTATGAAAACCGTGAAATTGGCGAAATGTCCGGCGGACAACGACAACGTGTTGCGATTGCACGTGCGATTGTGAACGAACCTGAAATTCTTCTACTGGACGAGCCTTTGTCAGCACTCGATCTGAAGCTGCGGACCGAAATGCAGTATGAGCTTCGGGAGCTGCAACAACGACTGGGCATCACGTTCATTTTTGTCACACATGATCAGGAAGAGGCGTTGGCGATGTCGGACGAGATCTTTGTCCTCAATGGCGGCGTGATTCAACAGAGCGGTACACCGAATGATATCTATGATGAGCCGATTAACCGCTTTGTGGCGGACTTTATCGGGGAATCGAACATTGTATCAGGCAAAATGAAGCAGGACTTTGTGGTGGAATTCGCTGGTGCACAGCACGAGTGTGTCGATCAGGGTCTCCAACCGGACGAGCCGGTAGAGATTGTTATTCGCCCAGAGGATCTGGAAATTACAATTGAAGACCAGGGCAAGCTCAAGGTCAATGTGGATTCCCAGTTATTCCGCGGGGTGCATTACGAGATATCCACGTACGACGATGCGGGCAATGAATGGCTTGTTCATTCAACCAAGAAAGCCGTTGTAGGCGCGCGGATTGGACTGTATTTTGACCCGGAAGCGGTACACGTCATGCGCTTTAACGAGACCGAGGAAGAGTTCGACAAACGTCTCGAAGCCTATCAAGAGGCCGCTCATGCAGACTAAGGCCAGCACACGCAATGCGTATCTGATTCCATATGTATTATGGATGGTGTTGTTCGTTGTGGCGCCGGTTCTGCTGGTCATCTATTATTCGTTCTTCGACGTCGAAGGCAACTTCACGTTTGGCAACTACGCCCGGTTCTTCACACCTGTGTACTTGCAGATGACGCTCAGTTCGTTCTGGTATGCATTTCTGATTACGGCCTTCTCGCTGTTAATTTCCTACCCGACGGCGTATATGCTGACCCGGACGAAGCACAAGCAGCTATGGTTGCTGCTGATCATTCTGCCAAGCTGGATCAATCTTTTGTTAAAAGCGTATGCCTTCATCGGGCTGTTCGGAACGTACGGCTTGACCAACTCTCTGCTTGAAGTAGTGGGTATTGGCACACAGCAGATCTTGTTCACCGACTTCAGCTTTATCTTTGTCTCGGTGTACATCTTCATTCCATTCATGATCCTGCCGATCTTCAATGCGCTGGAAGAGATGAATCCATCATTGATCTACGCGGCGCGGGATCTGGGGGCCTCATCGTGGCTGACATTTCGCCGGGTTATCTTTCCGCTGACGATTAGCGGTGTGAAATCAGGCTGTCAGGCTGTATTTATTCCTGCGCTGTCTCTGTTCATGATTACCCGCCTCATTGCGGGGAACCGTGTAATTACGCTGGGAACAGCGATTGAACAGCATTTTCTCGTCACCCAGGACTGGGGGATGGGCTCAACGATTGCCGTCTTTTTAATTATTGCGATGGCGATTATTATGTTCCTGACTGGATCAGGCAAGAAGGAGGTGCGTAATGGGAAGAAACGGAAAGCTGTCTAACGTCTATCTAGCCGTTGTATTCGCCATACTGTACGCACCGATTGCGTATCTGATCTTCTATTCCTTCAATAGTGGCGGCCATATGCGCAGCTTCGAAGGATTCACGCTCGAATGGTACAGAGAGGTGTTCGCCGATACTCGGCTGCTCATCATTGTGCTGAATACATTTATCATTGCGCTGCTGTCATCGGCCATCTCAACAATCCTTGGTGTAGCAGGAGCACTGGCGATCTACCATGTGCGACGCAAACGGACCAAAAATACGTTGCTGTCACTCAATAACGTGCTCATCGTTAGTCCCGATGTGATCATTGGTGCATCGTTCCTGATTCTATTCACCATGATTGGCATCAAACTGGGCTTCACTTCGGTGTTGCTGTCTCATATTGCGTTCAGTGTGCCGATTGTTGTCATAATGGTACTGCCGAAGCTACAGGAGATGAGTCCGACACTGATGGATGCGGCACGGGATCTGGGCGCTGGTTCATGGCAGATTCTGACGCGTGTAGTGCTGCCATACGTGAAACCGGGTATTTTTGCCGGATTCTTCATGGCACTGACATACTCACTTGATGATTTTGCAGTAACATTCTTCGTCACGGGTAATGGGTATTCAACACTCTCTGTAGAGATATACTCCAGAGCAAGGCAGGGCGTATCCTTGTCCATCAATGCGCTGTCTACCCTGTTGTTCCTGTTGACGGTGTTGCTGGTCGTTGGATATTACTTCATTAACCGCCGTGCAACGCGGATTCCACCTGGAGGGAAGGGGCTGCGTCCATGAAGCAACTGGTACGGACATTTGCAATTGTATTCGTGGCCGCCTTTGCCCTGATGATCCTGGCTTCGTATCTGAACAAGAGTCAGGGGTATTCTGGCGGTAACACGCTGACCATCTATAACTGGGGCGATTATATCGACCCGGATCTGCTTAAGGAGTTTGAGGACGAGACGGGCATTAAAGTGATCTATCAGACGTTTGACTCCAATGAAGCGATGCTGACCAAGATTGAGCAGGGGGGAACCACGTTTGATGTGGCGATTCCTTCCGAATATGCGATTAGCAAAATGAAAGAAGAAGACCTGCTCGTTCCACTCGAACATAGCAAATTGACCCATCTGGACAACATCGATCCTCGGTTCATGGACTTGTCCTTTGATGAAGGCAACAAGTACTCCATCCCTTATTTCTGGGGAACGGTGGGGGTGGTGTACAATCCCGAACTGGTGGGTGGATTAACGTTTGATAGCTGGAACGACCTGTGGGACCCACGTCTGAAAAACCAGATCCTGCTCCTTGACGGTGCACGTGAAGTCATTGGTATGGGTCTCAACAGTCTCGGGTATTCCCTGAACGATACCAACGAAGATCATCTGCAAGAAGCTCTGAAGAAGCTGTCTACACTGACACCGAACGTCAGAGCAATTGTTGGTGACGAGATCAAGATGTTGCTCGCGAATGAGGAAGCAGCCGTTGGGCTCGTATGGTCCGGGGATGCGTCCGAGATTATGGATGAAAACGACAAGCTGGATTACATGGTGCCGGAAGAAGGTTCGAACCTCTGGTTCGATAACATGGTTATTCCGAAAACGGCGACTAATATTGAAGGGGCACACCAGTTTATCAACTTCATGCTGGACCCGGATCATGCCGCTCGCAATGCGGAGTATGTCGGGTATTCCACCCCGAACGCCGAGGCACTTAAGCAGCTGCCAGAGGACATCTCCGAGGATGAACGCTTCTATCCGGACGAGACACTGACAGGTAAGCTTGAGGTTTACGATAATCTGGGTAAAAAAATGCTCTCGCATTATAACGACCTGTTCCTGGAGTTTAAAATGCACAGCAAATAAGAGGTTCGAGTGAGAGGCGCAGGATGAACGTGCGTTTCATACATGTCGGGCCTGCTAACGAATCTACCCTGCTTTATAAGGTTGATCATCACCTGTGACAGTTCGTTAGATCTGAGAAATCAAAAAGGGGTGCTGCTCGTCATTTCAACTGAATGACGAGCAGCACCCCTATTTTTTACCTGCTTCAGAGCAATAGCGCTTGAAGTGCCATATAAGATGAACATTTAAGATCACACGTTAACGGAGGGGACAGAAAAAACTGAAGAAGCGAAGCGCTCGCCTTTATCCCCGGATTTTCCCATTCTAGATGGAATTCAAAAAAATCCGGGGATAACAGCGATCAGAAGTTGTTCTGTCACCGGAGTGGCTCAGTTGATCCCACCTATTCATCTTATATAATTGCCACTACATGCGCTTTTTGCGACCCACCATGATCCACGCCCCACCCATAATCAACACAATGGCCGCGAACGGTTGGATAAAGCTCAAGTTGTTCAGCATCGTGCCAATTGACATCACGGCGAAGAACAGCAGTGATATAACCGTTAGAATGTTGATGGGGATCAGCAACCATTTGTTCCGACCACCAAACCAATACAATTCGAACAAACCAACAGCTACAGCCAGAATGAAGCCCGGCCACATCGTACTCCAGTTGTTAAACAGCATGGCGATCTGACACACGATACCAACGGTGAGCAGCAACCCACCAGGAACCAGCAGTCCAACCCCTCTGCCAATCATGGAGAAGTAGAGCCAGTGGAAGAACAGCCCGAGTGGAATCAGGAATAACGTTGGCCAGAAGGTCGCGAAGATCGTACCCGGACCGAGTGAACCTCCCTGGTTCAGAATCAGGTACACGCCCAGCAAAATGAGAACAGGCGCAAGGATCGTACGTTTAGCCATAATATCTCTCCTTCTCAATACAAGATCAATTTTCCGAACAGTTGTATGTAGAGCAATTACTTTCGTTATTCACAGCATACCATGAACTGGAAAAGTCTATCCTCCGTCTTTGGAGTTAAAGTGAACCTAGACCAAAGTCTAGGTAGGTATGTTTGGAGAAACTATACTCCTTAGATGAGGGTGTAGTTGAACATCTAAAAACCCACTCTGTTGAAGAGTGGGTTCTGTCATTCTTTTTATCAAAAGCGAAGCTCGTTATTTCACGACATCTGAATGTTTCTTGCCCCAGCTGTTCACACCGTCATCCTCAATAATAGAGATGGCTGCATCGGCGATGTCGGGGTTCGTCATCAGTTTCTCCTGAATACGGAACTTGATGTCATCCGCATCAGCCAGGCTGAGTCCTTTGGTCAGTTCAATCAGACCCTCCACATGATAATAACGGCCTTCCTGAATGATACGCATCATCTGAATATCGGCAACGTGCGTGTCTGCCAGAATGGTCTGGGACACTTTGTCCTCAATATCCTGCGGAGCCGCTACACCAATCAATCCGATCATATTATCATAACCGACACGGAAGGCTACAGCGATCATCAAGCATCCAATAATCGTCGTTACAATACCATCAAGCAATGCAAAATTGGTTAAGGCAATGACCACGACGGAGATCAGCGCTAACAGGGCACCAAGGACAGCCACAACATCTTCGTAAAATACGAGACGGGTTGGCGGTGCAGCACGGCCTACGTTTTTGATGGCAGCGGGGACCAAGGCAAATCCGGCGGCTTTGGGTGCGCGTGCTTCTTTGAGGATTTCCTTCATAGCTTTGATCAGAATGGCCCCGTCGATCAGAATGTTCAAGACGAGCACACCGATGTTAATCCAGAGGCCCCCGGAATGACCAGCAGGATGCTGGAGAAGGTGTATACCTTCATGGATGGTTTCATAGGCCATAATCGTCACGACAATAACGGCGATCATACAGAAAATGTTGATGACCCGTCCGAATCCGGTCGGGAAGCGGCGTGTAGGTTTTTTCTCGGACAACACACTTCCGACAAAGACAAACCCTTGATTAATGGCATCAGCGAGTGAGTGCATCGCCGAAGCGAACATGGCACCACTGCCACTGAATAGGAAAGCCCCTCCTTTGCATACGGCAAGTACGGCATTCCCTGCCATCGCTACGGCGGAGGATGTATTCCCCTTTTTGACGAGAGACAGAAAGCTCTCAGACTTCGGTTGTTCAGCCACTTCGTTTGTCCCTCCCAGATCAATGTATTAGGTGTAGAAAAGGCAATCTTATCTATACAGCATGTGCATTTCCACTAAATGTTATTATAACCGCTTTGACATATCCCAGCATTATGAAAAAAAGGTCATATCATCATGTGTATCTCAGTACTCAATGGCCTCCATGGCACGTAAGTTCCGAACGCTCGAATGCGTCAAGCTGCTCCTCCGTCACGCCTTCAAACTCGCGATATGCGTTGAACAGCTCCCGGCTTTCCTCATCGTGTACCTTTTCCTCAAAGCAATTCATCCAATTCATCCATCAATTCATATATACGCTGTTCTGGCATCCAATCCCCCTCCGTATGAGCTATTGAGATAATATGCTGAGTGATATGCGAGCAAACTGTGCCTAATTTCACCTCATATTATAGTTATAATCCAGAAAAGCACACAAGAAACTACAGTCTTGTCTTACAGGCTCCGATGGTCTCATCATTCAAAGGCGGTTGTTGCATAACCAGCACAGCTAGTTACATCCACAGCTCCATCTACCAACTTCATGGAAGTTGCTCCTAACAACAAATAAAGCGTGAGCAACAGGGGCAATCCCTGTAACCCACGCTAATTATTTATCTACTATATAAGAGTACTAAACTTTTATATATCCTCTTTAATCAAACTTCCAGCAGGACAGACTAAGGTTGCCATACTGATACGCTTTGAACAGGAGTGATGCCCGTTTGTTCCGATGCCCTGCATGGTAATGGGACGGTAATCGGACTTCATGTATATAAGGAGAATTCATTGAGAACACCACCTGTTGAGGAATAAGTTGATGATATCGTTTCTTGATTAAGTTCACTAATATGAAATAAATATTCTTATTGGTGAACAACATTTATCATGGTTTCATTGTAGGGTCAATACTTTCTTTGTATGATGAAAATATGTTATGTATAAGAAACCTTGAAAGCAGTTAATAGAAGATTCGCTGAAGATGAATTATATTCTATTCCCGAGGACGTGATCAGGATGTTAAAGAGTATCGTGCCTATTCTGAGGATATTTGATGAAAACAAGGCCAGAGAATTTTACCTTGAATACCTGGGATTCCAATTGGATTGGGAACATCGATTTGAGCAAGATATGCCCTTATATATGCAGATTTCGCTCGATTCTATCGTGATTCATCTGTCCGAACATCATGGAGATTGTACACCTGGAGCCGCCTTACGTGTGGAGACGGATAACCTGGATGCATTACATGGTGCGCTTCATCAGAAAGAGTACAAACATGCGCGGCCCGGTATAGAGGAGACGCCTTGGAATTCAAGGGAGCTGACCGTAACGGATCCATTCGGCAATCGGATTATCTTTGTTGAGGCACGCGCCGAATAAATGGAGGTTTATGTCATCAATCAATAGAAGGGGAGGGACGCGATATGGATATTGGCTTGGCTATTCGTACGATCCGCCGGAGCAACGGATGAACGTGGTGCGTAAGAACGAGCGCAAGGAAACGACGGCGGGAAGCGGACAGATCAAAGTACAGCAGCTCACAGCCAAAGGCGCGATGCGTATGTCCATCGTGGAGTTACCTCCAGGTGTTTCGACAGGGGTTAGCAAACATGCAGGAGAGGAGAGCCATCTGGTCTTGCAGGGTAAGATTCGTGCGGAGCAATGCGAAGATGTGGAAATTCTCGAAGCGGGTGATTCGTTCACCTGGAATGCGATAGTCCCCCATGAAGTGACCAATATCGGTGAGGAGCCTGCGGTGGTGATCATTGCGGTGTCCAAGGAATTGGGTCTGGATCATCTATGGAATACATAAAAAGGAGGGAGCATATGCCCCCTCCCACCTTTATCTATCTCATGCGGTCTATTGCGGATTGGTCGTCCAGATGCCTGCGGCTTTGACGAACACACGGTCGGACAGCTTGAGCGTTGCCAGTGCAAGTTCAGCCACATCTTCTGCTTGCATCATGCGATCTTCGTCCCCGATTTTCAGTCCTGCATTGGTCGCGAGCTCCGTATTCACTGTACTTGGTGTCAGCGCCGTTACACGAATGTTGGACTTGCGCACTTCCTGCATCAGAGATTCGGTCATGCCGAGTAGCGCAAACTTGGATGCGCAGTATGCCGAACCTGTAGCGAACCCGCGCTCACCTGCAGTGGAAGCAATATTGATAATGCTACCGCTACTTTCCTTGATCATGCTTGGAAGCACAGCACGCGTGACGTAATATGTACCCATAACGTTAACATGCAAGATGCGTTCCCACTCTTCTGGGTCCATATCCAGCAATGTGCCGAAGCTTGCGATGCCTGCATTATTGATCAGGATATCCACCGCGCCGAGTTCCATCTCGATGGCTGCTACAGCGGCTTCCGCCTGTGTACGATCCGATATATCTGCTACAGCACTGGTTACTTTCACGCCGTATTCTTGACTAAGAGATTGTTGAAGAGCCTGAAGATCGGCAGCGGTACGTGCAATAAGTCCAAGGTGCACACCTTCTTTGGCAAGTGCCTCAGCAATCGCACGGCCGATACCTTTACCAGCACCTGTGATGATCGCTGTTTTATTTTTAAGTTCCATGTGGGTAATTCCTCCTTAGAATTGGACTGGCATCTGATTATACTATATTACCCACAGTTCGGAAAATTGCTTCATCACTATTTGGTAATCTCGATGCTCCCGGAAGAGGTACGAGCTTTGATTAATTCCCGGCTCACCATCGGGGATTCAGGTACATCTACACTTCCGGAAGTAGCCTTAGCGTCATAGATTCCGTCAAAATCAGGTGCAGCTTGAATGAAAATATCACCTGATGTTCCGGATGCATTAATCGGGGCAGAATGGGACTGCTCAATATGGATGCTTCCCGAAGTGAATTGAACATCGGCTGCGCCGTTTAATTCAGTGATCTCGATATCACCTGATTTAATCTCACTGTTTACATGACCTATTACCTGATCAGCCGTGAGGCTTCCCGATGTCTGTTTCACGGTCATGTCTCCATCAATCATGGAAGCGGTAATGTCACCTGAAGTTAGAGCCAACTCAATATGGGGTACCTTGATGTTTTCCAGACGAATGGAACCTGAGGTGTTATTTAGCTCAAGCTGATTGGCACTCAGACCTGTCAGATCCCAGTCGCTTGAAGAAGAATCCAGATTAACCTCATTTAATTGGTGTCCTTCGGGCAGGGCTACAGTTATTGTGGAATCTCGATCATTCCAATACAGGGTGAAAAACTGCAATCGTTCACGTTCTGTCTGAGACAGTTGGAATGTGCCGTTGGATAAGGTGGCTTGTTCGAAGCTTCTAACTACGGCAGGGTCCCATTTGCCATCCACTTCGATATAACCGTTCGAATCCGGGCTTACGACAAATTCAATATCCGCACTGAAATTAGCATTAATAGCAATGTTCTGCAATTCATCCTCTTTGAAATCCCATCGTTTGGAGTAATTCTCCCGCTCATCTCCGAACTGAACTCCATAGATGGATGTTCCGAGCAAACCGATTCCAATACATATCACGGCCAAAGCAAGCCATTTTTTGGTACTCATGCGGAAACATCTCCTTTCATCATGTTTTTATTCCATCTAATGTATTGAAGAGTGACGATTTTGAAGGCTTTAAAAACGTACTTGGATGCGATGGCAAAACAAATGCCGACACCGAAAGCGCCAATCGCAACGAAGATCTCTGCTTTATCGAGTTGGCTCAGGAATACGAAATCCACAACCGCTGCCACAGGAGCCAATACCAGCAAGGACAGGCTGGCAATGACAAGCCATACTGACCACATCACGAGACCAAGTGGGATCCCTAGAATCAGATTAAGAAACAACAGGCCGACGGCTGTAAAAAAGTTGCGAGTGGCTCTGGTGCTGTTTCTGGGTGAACGCATTTCTTGATACGTTGGTGCATAGAACGCATCTGAACCCGGTGTATGGATGTCATACCGATCACCGAGTGCTTCCTTGGCGATCTCTTCCGGCTGTCCGAGTTCCCGGGCGATCTCCTCTTCCAGTCGGCCTTCTCTTAATCCGAGCTCGAAATGTTGATCATAGTCGGCGAGCAACTCAGCCCGTTCGAATGGGTCCATCGGCCGTAGATGAACTTCCATGGCTTTCATAAATTGTTGTCTATTCATTAGGGGTTCCTTCCTCAATCAGATTTGCGACATTGCGCACAAATTCATTCCATTCTGTCGTCAGTGCCGTCATGTAGTCTCGACCTGTATCGGACAGTCGGTAATACTTGCGCGGCGGTCCTTCAGTTGATTCTTGCAGATAGGTGGTGCAGTACCCGTCATTTACAAGCCGTCTAAGCAAGGGATACAGTGCACCTTCAGCAACTTCAATATGTTTGGAGACCGCCTGAGCCAGTTCGTAGCCATACCGATCCTGGCGGTTAATTAATACCAGGACGCACAGCTCCAATACTCCTTTTTTGAACTGGATGTTCACATTCACACAGGTTCCTCCTTAGTAGCTTCATTTATCACTAGTGTTTATTGTTCAGTAGTAGTGAATTCATCATAGCATTCAGTAGTGTTTAATGCAAGGTAGTGATTTTAAAATAGTTCCATGTCACGATTTATCCCATAACTATTCGTTTAATGTTGATGCGCAACCGAAACGGTTTGTTTAGCTATAATTCAGCATACGCAAAAACCGGATCGGTTACTTCCGTCTGGAGGCGGATTCCGATCCGGTCTGTGAGATGATTTTTTGTATCAGCGGTTTACAGATTAATCCCTAAGTGTCGGTTAATCCTGAGCGTCCAGAACTTTAAGGTCTTCCACAGCAGGGCCCTCAATGACATGGCCTGCATAATTGTAGCGGGAACCATGGCATGGGCAATCCCATGAACGCTCCCCCTCGTTCCATTCGACTTCACACCCCAGATGAGTACAGGTGGTATCCACCAGAAACAGTTTGCCACTGGTGTCCTTGTAGGCGCCAGCCCGTTTGCCATTATGTCGAACGACAGCTCCTTCGTCTTCACCAATATCGCTAACATTTTTGTGAACAATGTCTACTTTACCAGAGATTAATTCCTTGGCTACATTGGCGTTCTCCACAATAAAGTTCTTCATGCCAGGATCTGCCTTGAATCTTGCTGGATCAAATACTTCAGCATGCGGATTGTCACGTCCGGTGATGCGATCTGCGAGAATATGACCGGCCATTGTACCAGTCGTCATGCCCCATTTGGCAAATCCAGTCGCGACATAGACGCGTTCATGTCTTCCAGTAATCGGTCCGATGTAGGGCACCTTGTCAATGGAGATCAGATCCTGGGCTGACCAGCGATAAGGAATGTTGCGAATACCGAATGTCTCCGCCGCGAACTGCTCCAGGCGTTCATAATGATCGAAGGTGGAGATACCTTGTCCGGTTTTGTGGTTTTCGCTTCCAAAGAGGATATGTTCCTTCCCGTCATATATAACAGAACGCAAGGAACGATACGGTTTATCATCAGAGACGTACATGCCGCCGGCATAAGGTTTCTCAGGTTCGACTAATACGGCATAAGAGCGGTCGGCATGCAATCGGGTGAAATAGAATCCAGGATCATAGACGGGAAAATGAGAAGCCACGACCACATGATCCGCTGTTACAGAAGGTCCATCGCTATAGGTTCTTACATGCAGTGAAGTATCTTCCTCTACATCCGTAACTGTCGTATACTCGTAGATCTGTACCCCGTGCTTTACAGCTGAATCGAGCAAGTAGTGCAGATAGGCCAGTGGATCAAATCGTGCCTGACCCGGCATACGAATGCCAGCTCTGGCTGGAACCGGAATAGGGAGGGGATCTACCCACTCGCCAGGGATATTCAGTTTGCCATAGGCAGTCAGTTCGACCTCCAGTTTTTTGAGATTCTCTTCGGATTGAATATAGACGTAGGCATCTTCATCCGCCCACTGACAATCAATCTGTTTTTCCTTGACCAGATTGCGCATCCACTTGGCAGCTTGAGCATTGCCTTCATAGTACATCCGAGCCTGTTCGTGTCCGAAGTGATGCATAATCTCATCGAATATGACGCCGTGCTGTGCTGATACCTTGGCAGTCGTATGACCAGTTGTACCATCTAATACTTTTCCCGCCTCCAGAACGACGACACGCATACCCGTCTGTGCCAGCAAATAGGCTGTAGTAATACCGGCAATGCCTGCACCAATAATGGCCACATCAGCGGTAATATCTTCTGTCAGTTTCGGATAGCTATCGAATTCATGTGTAGCACGCCACAGTGATTCCGGGACCGGGGGCAGACCCGTCTTGGGCTGCTGATTGTCACTCATTTTTTTTCCTCCTTGATTATCTTCAATCTATCGAAATGGGATGTTGTTCAGCGAAAGTCGTCATACTCTTATTCATGATTGCCAGACTATTCCAGAAAAAAACGATACTCTTCAGATTTTGCAGGGGGATGTTCACAATTTCCTGTGATGCACCTCTGTTTTTTTTGTTAAACATGCTATATGATAAGATTACCGAAACCGTTTTAGGTATATGAAAAAAAAGAGGTTACACAGCTATAAATGCTTATTATAAAAGGATTAATTTCCACATTGGAAGAACGAATACAGCCGAAATTATACGCGTTTTTTGCTAAGATATGTATTCGCTATCATTCCAACCAACTACCGATCACCAAAGGAGATTCCATATGACGACCAACCAAACGAAATATCCGTTTCAAGATACAGCACTAGAGTTAGACACCCGGGTGAAGGACCTTGTATCCCGCTTGACTGAAGATGAAAAAATTGAATCCATGCTGCAATATCAGCCGGCAGTAGACCGCTTGGGTGTACCTGCATACAAACATGGTACAGAAGCAGCACACGGTCTGGCCTGGCTTGGTGAAGCAACATCTTTCCCGCAACCGGTGGGGCTGGCATGCACATGGGATGCGGACCTGATGAAGGAGATTGGTTCCGTGCTCGGAGACGAGGCACGTGTATTTTACAAACGCAATCCGGCAGTGAACGGTCTTACGCTGTGGGCACCTACAGTGGATATGGAACGTGACCCGCGTTGGGGACGGAATGAAGAGGCTTATGGCGAAGATCCGGAACTGACAGCCGAGCTGACGACAGCATTGGTCAAAGGAATTCAGGGCGACCATCCGAAGTATTACAAAGCGGTCGCTACCTTGAAGCATTTCCTCGCCAACAATAACGAAGTGGACCGCGGAAGCGGTTCGTCCAGCATCGACCCGCGCAATATGCGTGAATATTATCTGAAAGCATTCGAGAAGCCGTTTAAGGAAGGCGGCGCACAATCCATGATGACTGCGTACAACTCCATTAACGGTACGCCAGCATTGTTGCATCCATTTGTGAACGAGATTGTCAAAGGCGAATGGGGCATGGATGGCTTCGTTGTCAGTGACGCAGGCGATGTGATGGGCATTAAGAACGATCATAAATACTATGATTCCCACACACCGGGTACCGTAGAATCTGTGAAGGCTGGAATTGATAGCATCACCGATGATGCTGAACTGTCCAAGCAGGCGCTGCGTGAAGGATTGGAACAAGGCACACTCACGATGGATGACATCGACAAGGCGTTGTTCAATACGTTCCGTGTGCGTTTCCGTCTGGGCGAGTTTGATCCGGAAGAGGGCAATCCTTACGCTGCTATTGGTGAAGAGTCCATGATGACGGAGAAAGCGAAAGGATTGTCCCTCAGAGCAGCGAGAGAACAAGTAGTGCTGCTCAAGAACGACAAAGGCACACTCCCGCTGGACAAAACAAAAGCAGGTAAAGTGGCTGTGATTGGTCAACTGGGTGGAACGGTCTATCGTGACTGGTATGCAGGTACCATGCCGTATAACGTATCCCCGCTTGAAGCGATCCGTGGCAAAGTAGGCAGCGACAAGGTTGCGTTCAAGGATGGAAATGATCGCATTACGTTAACTTCCATAGCCAATGGGAAGAAGATTGGACTGGCGGAAGGTGAGAAATCACCTGTTATTGCTTCGGGAGAAGCGGAGACGTTTATGGTGTCCGATTGGGGCTTCGGAAGTTATACCTTGCAGGCCGAAAGCAACGGCAAATATCTGACGACAGATGAAGAGATCGTTACAGCATCCGCAGATGAAGTGTATGGTTGGTTCGTGAAGGAAGTATTCCACCTGTTGCCACAAGAGGATGGCAGTGTGGGTCTGACCACATGGAATGGCAAAACGGTGACTGCACCTAATGGTGGAAACGATGCATTCGCAGTGTCTGAAGATCTGAAAACCTTCGGTGCCACAGAGACATTCAAGCAGGATATCATTGTGAATGGACTTGAGGAAGCGGTAGCAGCTGCCAAGGCTGCAGAAACGGCGATTGTCTTTGTGGGTAACAATCCGCTTGTAAATGGTAAAGAAGAGATTGACCGTCCAAGTCTGGATCTGGCCGAATCCCAGCAACGTCTGGTTGAGGCGGTCTATGCCGCGAACCCGAATACGGTTGTGGTCATTGTGGGGAGTTATCCGTTCACATCCAATTGGGTTCAGGAGAACATCCCGGCTGTACTGTATACTTCGCACGCAGGACAGGAACTGGGTAACGCAGTGGCTGACGTACTCTATGGCGACTATGCTCCAGCAGGCCGTCTGAACATGACGTGGGTCCAATCGGCAGATCAACTGACGGACATCAAGGATTACGATATCATTCAATCCGGTCGGACGTATCAATATTTTGAAGGCAATGTATTGTATCCGTTTGGACATGGTCTGACGTATGCGACGTTTAAATACAGCAATTTGGAACTTAGCCCAACTCAAGTGGGCACAGAGGGCAACGTTACGGTAACTGTAGATGTAACCAATACCGGTTCAATTGCCAGTGACGAAGTTGTACAATTGTACGTTCGTGCAGGCAAATCCCGGGTGAAACGTCCACTCAAAACGTTAAAAGGATTCCGTCGTCTTCATATCGAATCCGGAGCTACAGCGAAAGTCAGCTTCACCTTACCTGTGCAGGAACTGGCCATCTGGGATGTGACTCGTGATCGGTATGTCGTGGAAAGTGGAATATATTCCATCATGGTTGCCAAGTCATCCTCTGATGTTCAGCTGGTTGCAGACCTGACAGTAGAAGGAGAGACAATCCCTGCTCGTAATCTGAGTGTTGCAACTCGTGCTGAGAATTATGACGCTTATCTGGGTGTTGACCTGGATGAGAGCAAAGAGGGCGGAAGTGCTGTCCGTGTAGTTGGAGAGCAAGGATGGATTGCATTCAACGACGCAGATCTGGGTGTTGGTGCAACCGCACTGGAAGCTCGTGTATCCGCGGAACAGGCAGGCGCTATGTTGGAAGTGCGACTCGGCTCTCCGGAAGGTACGCTCGCAGGACGTGTGGAACTGACACAGGGAGAAGCCCAACAGTGGTCTACCGTGAAGGCGGGACTTACGGGTGTAGCAGGTACGCAGAATGTATACATTCTGCTGTCCGCAGGCGTACGCATCAGTCACTTCGAGATTCGTTAAGTCATATAGCTAATGAAGAAGCCTCCGAATACATTCGGAGGCTTTAGTTCGTTGTTCGCTATCAAATGCATTTTTTTACGTTCCATCAAATGTATCTTTATTTTCCGTCAAACGAAATCATTTTTTGCACAAATTGCTTCAATTGCTTGTTGGTTTCGTTCAATTGCTCGATCGTGCTCATGAAATTGTTTACGAGTTCAGCTTGCTCTTGGGAGCTCGCAGTGATCTCACCAAGTTCATTCTCCATGCCTTGAATGGATTGCCGAACCGAGAGAAGAGAATCTTCAATACGGGCCGTCGCTTCCTTGGTATCGACAGACAGTTTGCGAATTTCTTTGGCAACCACGCCGAAACCAGCACCTGCTTCCCCTACATGAGCAGCTTCTATAGCTGCATTCAAGCCGAGCAGATTGGTTTGTTCAGAGATTTCACGAATGAAGCTGGCAACTTGAGTTACATTTCCTGATTTCTGTACGGCTTGTTTGGAGTTGTTCCGGATCTCTTCGGTTGTGGCACTGAGTTCTTCGGAGTGCGCGGCTACGTGCTGTACACTGTCAATTAACTGGTTAGTCAGATTTTCGGTAGCATCCATGAGTTGTTGCAGCTGATCCTGATCATCCATACTGTAGAGCAGGTTAAACAGGGCGATGACTTCACCGTGTTCATTTTTGATGGGAATAAAAGCCACGTCAAAAGGAATGCCGAATAAATCTTTAGGGTAGTGATCGAATCTTTTTACTGTACCCCCGTTCAGATCTGCAAAATTTCGATTTCCATCCAACAGAGGGTCTCCGGGTTGATAATTCAGTTGCTTTAACGATTCCCCTGCTGAGAAATATAGGAATTTCTCATGATCAATAATGGACAGGGTTACATCCTGACGGATAGTGTCTCGAAAGAAAGGCATACATGTAATTAATGCTTGAACAATATCCATATAAAAGGTTAATCCTCCCTGGCTACCTTATGTAAACGGTTAAATTTTAAAAAGCTAAATTGATAACTACCTATATAATATATCATCATGCAATAGAGAAGAAAGTAGAGAGAAAGGATACAACATTTCTCTTTCAAATAGGCGACGCTACGTCAAAAAGACACGAGTCCTTGAGGACTCGTGCCTTACAACATACTGAGCTGTATGGTAACGACCTTTTGAGTGGCTAGTGTTGCACTGACATCAATCAAACGCTGATTCCGGCTGCCGCGGAAGGGCAGGGAGACATCACGCTCGGCTTCAACATATCGCCCGTCGATAATGACATCGCATAATCGGGCAAGCTCCGCTCTCACAGGGTCAGTGACCAGCTCTTCATATTCGAATCCCGTGTAAGCCCACACCGTCAGATCAGGACGTGAAGCGCGAAGCTGCTGAACCCAGGACGTACATTCTGCTGCCGAGAAAAAGGGATCACCACCACACAACGTAACGCCATCCAGCAAGGGATGGTTCGTCACTTCATGCAGAATCTGCTGCTGCCGCTCCTCTGTAAAAGGCTCACCTGCTCGAAAGCTCCACGAATCCGGACTGAAGCAGCCCGGACAGGCGTGACGACATCCGCTGATGAATAACACGGCGCGCAGGCCTGTCCCTTCATTCACCGATTCCGGGATGTAACCATACAGATTCACCGGTGCTTCACCCGATCCCGCACTTCGGCCTGCTTCGCAGCATTGAAGCGTACTTTGTAATCTCCAGTCAGATAACCCGTTACGCGGCGTAATCGCTGGAAGTGGACATGGTTCTCGTGGGCTTCGCAGCCTGGACATACATCCCCGATGACCCCTTCATAACCACATGCAGGGCAGCGATCAATGGGGTGATTAATGGAAAAATATCCGATATCCTGTGCCAGTGCATATTGCACGATCCGCAGGAAAGCGGCGGTGTTGGCTCGAACGTTCCCGTCAAGCTCCACATAGGAGATTGCACCCGCATTGCATAACGTATGGAACGGGGCCTCCAGTTCAATCTTCCGATAAGCTGGAAGAGTGTGATAGACCGGGATATGGAATGAATTCGTATAATACTCCCGATCATTAACTCCAGGAATGAGGCCATAACGCTCTCTGTCGATCTTTGTGAACTTGCCGGACAAACCTTCAGCAGGCGTGGCAAACAGGGTGATGTTCAGGTTATGCTGCTCGCTCATCCGATCACAGAACTCTCGCATGGTCCGAATAATGTTCAGCGCTTCACGATGTACATGCGTGTCCTGCCCATGATGACGCCCGTAGAGAGCTGTCATACATTCAGCGAGACCGATAAAACCAAGGGATAACGTACCGTGTTTCAGCAGATCCGCAACAGGTTCATTGGAAGCGAGTTGCTCTCCACCTTCCCATACACCCTCCCGCATCATGAAATCGGATGCCTTGGCAGGTTGCGCGGTCTGGATTCGGTAGCGATGTAACAGACCGTTAGCAGCATTATACATTACGGATTCCAGTGCGGTGTAGAATCCTGCCCGATCCGCAACGGCTCTGCTGCCTTGGCAGATACCAAACCGGATGCCGAGCTTAACCAGATTAATAGTGTTGAAGGACAGGTTACCCTTACCACTCTGGCGATTACGTCCAAATCGATCAGCCAGTGTACGTGTACGGCATCCCATGGTGGCGATGATCGTATCCGGATCTTCCGGATGATAGAAGGGGAGATTGAAGGAGGCATCCACATTGACAAAGTTGGGATACATCCGCCGGGATGAACAGGTGACTGCGAGACGGAACAAGTCATAGTTCGGCTCGCCTTGAGCCTGATTGATGCCCTGTTTGCACTGGAAAATATGTTGAGGGAACACGGGTGTCTCCCCGTTACCCAGACCGCGGATGGTTGCTTCCAGCAACGAGCGTGAAACCAACCGACCTTCCGCTGATGTACATAATCCATAGTTCAGTGAAGTGAACGGAATCTGACCACCTGCACGACTGCTCATCGTATTCAGGTTATGAATCAGCGATTCAGCAGCTTGTCCTGTCTCCAGTTCAGTCTCTTCATAGGCGAAGGCATACGCCTGCGGGCACTGATTCTTCGCTTCGATACTATCCAGATGAAGCTGTTCATCCCCGATCAGGACATTTTCACCGAAGAGACGTTGTCCTTTGCGGTAATGTTTGCGGAACGATCGCTGTACATAGGGAGCCAGATCCCAGTCAATCTTGTTGGCTGACACACCGCCATATTGACTGTTCTGTTGGGACTGGAAGATGATCGCAACCAGGGCCATGGCAGACATGATCGTCTGAGGTGTGCGAACCGATCCGTTACCTGTATTGAAACCTGCAGCCAGAAGACGGTCAAACGGGATAAAGATGCAGTTGGTCGTTCCGAGTGCATACTGATCCAGATCGTGCACGTACAGATCCCCGTTCTCCACAGCTTGAGCAAGCTCTTCCGGCAACACATGACGCAGAGCATGCCACTTGGCGGTCTCCGAACCGAGCCTGCTCATCTTGCCGCTGAAGGAGTCTCCGTTCAGATTGGCATTTTCCCTCAGCGTATCGGCATCTTCTGCGCCAATAATTCGTCTTCCCAGGTCGGATAATAGATCGGATGCCGGTGGAGTGGCATACTCAAGCATGTTCATGTAAGGTTCCTCCTAAAATGATTTGGATATCATTCAATTTCCGTATAACACTATATGTAGATTCTTCTCATCCATTTATAAACTATATGTGGTTTTTTTGGTGTGATAATGATCACATACCTTACAGGACAAAGTGGACTTTCCTTTAATTGCTGTGGATAAAGGTTCCTAAAGTCTGAGCGGAAGCGTATAATTTCTAGTTATCCTGCAAGCATAATATCCGAAGTCGGCCAAGATGGACTCTGATCAGTCTGAAAAGGCGTTTTCCCATAACTTTTCGTTTGTTAAACCATCCGTTAAGACCTGTTTTTGACCGCAAATGGGCAATAAGCAGGAGTATGATTCTCATATATTTCTACGGTGTTAATCATATAAGTATAGATTGTGACAGCTATTCGGATTTGACATTCTGCAAGGTGTCTCTTCTCTGATGCGCAGATGGGAGATGGATGTGCGTATGACTTCAGGTTCGAGTGTAGCGCATGAGTGGATCAAGGAAGGCTTCAAGCCGGATGTGGCCGTTGTAGATATGGGACTTCTGGAAGGCGGAGTAGTTGATTTTGTACATGAGCTGAAGCAGCGCGTGGAAAATCTGCCCGTCATTGTTCTGGTTCCCTATGGCATGCACATTGACCTGCATGAAGCGGAAGCCTTTGATGCTGTTCTGACGAAGCCGGTCAGACAAGCTGATCTGTTGAATGCATTGAGTATTACGCTGCCTTAATCGAGTAGACAAATTAAGGTATTCTCTTTTTAATTTTCCATTTTCTGAACCAAAACTCTTTTCATCCGAGCTGGTTACGTTACAATAGAATGTGAACTTCATCTTTATAACCAACAGAGGAGGATGTACATTGGATTATCGCAGATTGGGTGGAAGCGGACTGAAAGTAAGCGAGATCAGCTTGGGAAGCTGGCTGACGTACGGAGGGTATGTGGAACGTGAAAATGCGGTGAAATCAATTGAAACTGCATTCGATGAAGGCATTAACTTTTTTGACACAGCCAATGTATACGAACGGGGTGCAGCAGAAGAACTGCTTGGGCAGACGCTCAAAGCCTACTCCCGTGACTCCTATGTACTTGCAACCAAAGTATTTGGAAAAATGGGGGATGGTCCGAATGACCAGGGTCTGTCTCGTAAACATATCATGGAGCAATGTGAAGCCAGCTTGAAGCGCTTAGGCGCTGAATATGTGGATATCTATTATTGCCATCGTTATCATACAGAAACACCGATCGAAGAAACACTGCGTGCGCTTGATGACCTGGTACGTCAGGGCAAAGTATTGTATGTTGGCGTCAGCCAGTGGACTGCGGCTCAGATGGAAGCTGCTTTGGGTACAGCAGACCGCCTGCTTTTGGATCATATCGTGGTCAATCAGCCGGTGTACAACATGTTTGACCGATATATCGAAAATGAGATTATTCCGCTGGGTGAGCGCAAAGGCATCGGACAAGTCGTATACTCCCCGCTTGCTCAAGGTCTATTGACCGGAAAATATACGTCCGTTTCCGATATTCCGGAGAACAGCCGTGCTGCCAAGCTGGGCTGGGACGAAGGAAAGATCAATGCAGATCGCATCGGAAAAGTTCGTCAACTGATTGAGGTGGCGGACAAGCTGGATCTGAAGGTTGGCCAACTGGCCCTGGCATGGATTCTGCGCCAGAGCAACGTATCCAGTGCACTTGTAGGGGCGAGTCGTCCCGAGCAGGTGAAAGAGAACGCAGCTGCATCTGGCGTGAAGCTGGATGCTGCCATTGTCGAGGAGATTGAGCGTATTCTTGCTTAATCTCCTGTCAGCACACAAGATCGGATGATATATAATCATCCATAAGCAAAGGGATGTCCTGTACGCCTGAATGGCGAACGTGACATCCCTTTTTGTTAAGTGGAACATGACAGGTGATAACAGGCTTTAAAGCGTAAGAGGCAGAGAGCGAAGTGGTAAGTCACAGACGCGATTACGCCCTGTATTCTTGGCTTCATATAGTGCACGGTCAGCCTGTTCGAAGAAGTCGTTATCATCATGATCATCACAATGATCTGGATATACGGCTACACCGATGGAAATCGTTATTCGTATCGTGTGCCCGTCAGGCAGGGCAAATTGATATTTCTCTACCCCTTGCCGGGTCGATTCAGCGATAGCCATGGCCTGTCGGTGTCCACAATCGAGCAAGAGAATGGCGAATTCTTCACCACCGTTTCGTGACACGATATCAGTGGAACGCGCATGCTCAACGAGCAGTTGTCCGAGTTGCTTCAGAACCGCATCTCCCGCGGAATGACCGAAGGTGTCATTTACCTTTTTGAATCGGTCTATATCGATGGCAAGCAAGGACAGCTTTTGTTGGTATTCCCGCGCATGCTGAAGCTCCGATTGGAGTGACTTTTCGAACTGTCTTCGATTGCTCAGGTTGGTAAGATGGTCGGTAGATGCTCTTCTCTCCAAAAGGAATAACATTTCATTCGATTTATTAATAAATTCTGCGATGAAATAGATAAAAATCCCACCGACAAACGAAATCGTCATCTGTAACGGATATACCTTCATTAATGAATTCATGCTGTCCGTGTTCAACATAAGAATAATAAAGATCAACGTGATGCCCAGCAGGTTCATCGTAATAATTTTGGTCAGTCTGGACCAGGAAGCATAGGCGAAATATACACCGGACAATCCGATCAGAGTCATGATAAATCCGGCATCAATAGCAGAAGATGATATGCCGAACATCAGAATACGAAGAATTGAGATAACAAGTCCTGTAACGACCGAAGCCAGTCCTCCCAGATATACCGCTGCGGTAACGATGGGCAGATGCCGTAGATCTACAATCGTACTTTCGTTCAGAGGGAAGGAATAGTTCATGAGTACTGTGCCATATATGCCGAATAATAAGCCGCCGATCAACTGAACACGTAAGGAGGGAAAAGGCAATCGGATACTATAGAACTTGGCGATGATTCCGGACACATACATAAACGTAATCATGACACAGATATTGATGAAAAAAGTGCTTAACAACCGACATTCCCCCTTTTTACGCACATCTCTACATTTTATCTGAAAAATGGTGCTGTAGCGAACCATATTATCCCAAATCATTGAGGGGATTGCTGGGAAAGTTGTTTTTAATTCCATATCCGGGTTGTTGGCGTGGATATTGACTTCATTATACAATGAGATTTATACTTAATCTAAATCAAAATTCATCCCCTTTAACTGGGAAGACTATTGTAAGTAGAATATCAGCGTGTCTGATAACATATAAAATGCATTAATGATAAAGGAGAAATGATTGTGAGAACTTTAAATCTGACGATACAACGGCAAGCAGTATATGATGTGGTGCGCCATTCGGAAGATCACCCGACAGCTGCTGAGGTAATGAATCGACTCGTGGAACAAGGATATAACCTGGCCTATGGTACGGTATATAATTCCCTTCGTTATCTGACGGACAAAGAATTGATACGGGAGCTTAAACTCGGAGAGACAGCAAGCCGATATGATGCCCGCATGGATGATCACCAGCACATTATGTGTGAAGTGTGCGGCAAAGTGGACGAGGTGATGACGGAGGTTCCTCCACAATGGATGAAACAGGTAGCTGAGGAAACCGGATATGCAATCGACCATGCTCATGTGGTCTTTGGAGGTGTCTGCGGGGAATGCAGAAACAAACGGATCAAGTAAAAATAAAGCTGCCTGGCCGCCGTTTACCCATTCGGGTTAAACCCGCCCTGTCCGATTCAACACCTCTTGTGGACAATTGTCCTGTTACACGGCGTGTTATTCTGATCAGCCCGATGCCGGGGCAGGTGCACGAACTGGTTAAGGCCTTGACGGATAGCTGCTTCGATGTGCTGGTCTTTCACCGCTGGGAACCGGATCTGCATGAACGCCTTGTCTTCGATCTGTTGATCTATGATCTGTCGGTTGCCGGAACCATCGATGCATTTGCTGGGATCAGCAGCCGATTGAACCGGGAGGCAGAACACACAACGCCATGTCTGTATCTGGTCGGTGAGAAGATGATCGGCAGCGCGAGTGGACCGATGCTTCAGGAAGAGTTGTTGGTGTGGCCTGCACGTCCGCAGGAAGCTCTTTACCGGGTGCAACGTATGATTGGCAACAGTCCTGCTATGCCGAAACGTGGATTTTTGCCTGAGGAAGGGCAGCGTGTCGGATTCAAGGATCTATGGCTGGATCGTGAACGGATGAGTGTGCAGCGCGATAATAACCGGATTCATCTGACCAAGACCGAGTATGATCTGTTGCTCAAGCTGATCGATGCCAAAGGTGCAGTCATTTCCCGTGAGGAGATGCTCAGCGATATCTGGGAGACAGATTTTACGGGTGGAAGTAATGTGGTTGATGTTCATATCAAAAGTTTGCGCAAAAAATTGGGCGATAACGCGTCTTCGCCGCAATATATCGTAACAGTAAGAGGAGTGGGCTACCGCCTGGCGGATTAGTCCGCTTTTTTTATATCTATCGCTCACGTATGTTCATGCATCATTCATGATTGGATCAAGAACCTCATCGTAATCTCATGTGAACCTCATGCAACAGATGAATGGGACATGTTAGAATCAATTTAACAGTTAGATCAAGTCTAAATGTATATTTAAACCGAAGCCGAATATGATTTTAATAGTCGATATATAGCAGCCGTGAGACCCATTAGAGGAGGACGACATGATGACAGAACGTATGACAACCAATCAAGGTGCACCTGTAGGTGATAATCAGAATTCCCGCACAGCAGGCAGAAGAGGACCGACACTGCTTGAAGACTACCATCTTATTGAGAAAATTGCCCACTTTGACCGTGAACGCATTCCCGAGAGAGTCGTACATGCGAGAGGTGCCGGAGCCCACGGCGTATTCACGCTAGAGCAGAGTATGAAGGCTTATACAACAGCGGACTTCCTGCAAGATCCAGGTACGGAGACCGATGTGCTGGTTCGTTTTTCGACTGTTATTCACGGTACGGGATCACCAGAGACTGCACGAGATCCACGTGGATTTGCCGTCAAATTCTACACACGCGAAGGCAACTATGATATCGTGGGCAACCATCTGCCTGTCTTCTTCATTCGTGATGCCATGAAGTTCCCTGACATGGTTCACTCCCTGAAGCCAGCTCCAGATACCAACATTCAGGACCCAGCTCGCTATTGGGACTTTATGACCCTTTCACCGGAATCAACCCACATGATGACCTGGTTGTTCTCTGACCTGGGTATACCGGCGAATTATCGGGAGATGGATGGATTCGGCGTACATGCTTTCAAATGGATCAATGCACAGGGACAGGTCCACTATGTGAAGTATAAGTGGGAGTCTGCACAAGGGGTTCGAGGCTTCTCTCGTCAGGAAGCTGCCGAGGTACAGGGCCAGGACTTTAACCATGCTACCCGTGATCTTCGTGAACATATCAAGAACGGGCAATACCCGCAGTGGAAGCTTCAGGTACAACTATTGAAGCCTGAACATATGGATGATTTTGCTTTTGATCCACTCGACCCTACGAAGACCTGGCCTGAGGATGTACTCCCGTTCCATACGGTAGGAACTATGACCCTGAATCGAAATCCGCAAAACTTCTTTGCGGAAGTGGAGCAGGCTGCCTTTTCTCCAAGTGCGGTTGTACCTGGAATTGAGCCTTCTGAGGACAAATTGCTGCAAGGGCGATTATTCTCTTATCCGGATACACAACGTCACCGGCTTGGAACGAACTATTTGCAAATTCCGGTGAATTGCCCTTACGCACCCGTTCGTAACCATCAGCGTGATGGACTCATGAATGTGAATCAGGACCCATCTCCGGTGAACTATGAACCTAACAGTTCCGGGAACAGCCCGCAGGAAGATCCGGCATACCGGGACAGTCAGGTTCCGTTGCAAGGGTATGTTACACGTGAGAAAATCGAGAAAACGGATGATTATACGCAGGCAGGGGAGCTTTTCCGTTCATTTACCCCTGTAGAGCAGCAGCATTTGCTGGATAATCTGATCAATGATCTCAAGGGTGTATCTGTTGATATTCAAATGCGTGCCCTCTGCCACTTCTTCCGGGCCGATGGACAGCTTGGCGGACGTTTGGCTCATGGACTTGGCGTGGATATTTCTGCACATATGCCGTCACAGGATAGAAAATAAAACGCAGTCTGACCATGTACGCATAACATAATATAGGCTGATATTAAGGTGAAGGCCGGGCAGAACCGTGAAATTGCGGAACTCCCGGTCTTTATGCTTTTTTTGGTGAAATGGAAAACAAATTTACAAATCATTTACATAAAATAGCTGACATAGAGGTTGACTTCTCACTTGATGGCACTACAATGGGTAGTGTGAGGGGTGTCAGAATATGAGAATACACAATTTCAAAGTGGGTGAGCGTGGGCTCAACCGATTTTTCGGTCCGCTGGAGGCCAAGATCATGGACATTTTATGGGCTCGTCCTGGCAGTAGCATCCGTGAAGTGCAGACCGCACTTGAACAAGACAAAGACGTCAATTTTAATACAGTCATGACCGTCATGAATCGGCTCGTAGACAAAGGACTGCTTGGCAAGTCTCAAAAGGGCAGAACATCTTTGTACCAACCGGTACAGAGCAAGGAGGAGTTTATGAACGACCAATCCAAGGAACTGTCACATGAGTTGGTGGATGAATTCGGAGCGCTGGCATTAAATCATATGCTGGATGCCCTGGATGAAGCAGATGCGGGTCTGATTGAACGCCTGGAACAGAAGATCAAGCAGTGGAAAAAGGATAGCGATTAAGATGTGGAAGGCCCGCTCGAAGCTGTTGTTTACCGTCGGGTTTGGCATTCCGTTACTCGTGTTCATGCAGATGTTCATGTACGCGATGTACAAGATTTTTGGCTGGGATATCCCGTTTAATCTGCTCTGGCTCTGCAATCATTGGATGAGCCGACTGGGCTGGTTATCCGTGGGGCATTTTCTGCTCGCACTCGTCTTGCTGACATTCGCCGGAACAGGCTGGTTGCTTACGGTTCGCATGATGAAAACCAGGGCAGCTGTGCGTAAACTCCGTTCCATGGAGATCCGGGCACTGTCCCGTGAACTGGAGTCGAGATATCACCCTCTCGGACAGCCGGGATTCATTGTCGTGGACAAGCCATCCCCAGTTGCATTTACAATTGGTCTATGGAGACCTTGTATCGTACTCTCCACAGGGCTTCTGACGATGCTTGATGCAGAAGAGGAGACTGCGGTTGTGTATCATGAAGTCCACCATCTGTGGCACCGTGACCCACTGAAAACCACGCTGCTGTCGGTATTTGCAATTATGATGCCTTATATTCCCGTATTGAAGCATACGTCGAAACATTACAATATCGTGAGAGAGATTCTGGCGGATAATGAGGCCATTGAGCGTACAGGAAACGCGGCAGGTATTGGCAGTGCTTTGCTCAAGCTGCTCCGTGCTTGTCCTGAACCTTGGGGAGCAAAAGAACTAACTGTTCAATCGTCATTTGCGGATACGTCGGTAAATGTCCGAATTTCACGTCTGCTGGACCCGGAACAGGACGTTACGCTGAGATTGCCACGCTACGCCGTTCTGATGTCGGCTACCGTTTTCCTGTTGCTGTCTATCTTGTTTGTTTGGTCCATTGGATGAATCAACTTAGCTAAATGTGAGGTCGAGTATAACACTAGGAAGGAAGATGAACATGAATAGCAAAAGTGTAGAGATTGGATTACTTTTCTCAAGGATTATGATCGGTTTGATCTTTGTATTGCACGGCTGGAGTAAATTCGAAGGTGGAATCAGTGGTACAGTAGGTTTCTTCGAAAGTATCGGTATTCCCGGATTTCTTGCATCCGTTGTAGCCATCATTGAGTTGGTGGGTGGTGCGGCGATGATTTTGGGCCTGGGAACACGGGTGTTTGCAGCCCTGTTCGTCATCGTTATGGTTGGAGTTCTGTTTACAGCCAAAATGGGTGAGCCGTTCCTGAGTGGTACCGAGTTAGATTACCTGCTGCTGGCTGGTTCCCTGACACTGCTCTTCACAGGAAGCCGCTTCCTGGCTGTGGATTATCTTATCTCCAGACAGGGGAACGCTCGTCAGAATGTGAGTGCTTGAATCCAATAACCATTGATTAAAAAAATATTGAAGTGCGGGATTAATCCTGCAATGAGGCTCTCTATGGCCAGCCTGGTTTCGAAGCTGTATTCGCGAACCGGGCTGATCGGTAGAGAGCTTTTTTCAAACGCAACAGCCTTTTTGCCTTATTTGGACGACAAGCCTATGGTTTGATACAATGAGAATAAGTGTGCTACTAAGAAAAAATAAGGAGGATGAATTTATGATTAACGTCATTCCATCCGATGCCCGCTCCAGCTTTGACCGAGGCTGGCTTCGTGGCAGTCACAGCTTTTCCTTTGGAGAATACCAAGACCCGGAGAATACCTCGTTTGGACCGATGCGGGTCGCGAACGACGATGTGATCGCGCCTGGTCGCGGTTTTGGGGCTCACCCGCATAGTGACATGGAGATTGTATCCATCGTGCTGAACGGCAAGCTGCGACATGAAGATAACCTGGGTAATGTAGCCGTTACAGGCTTTGGTGGTATTCAGCGGATGTCAGCAGGCAGTGGCATGATTCATACCGAGCATAATGCATCCGATACCGAAGAAGTACGTTTGCTTCAGCTCTGGTTCATGCCACAGACGAAAGGGTTGCAGCCCTCCTACGAGACCACATCATTTGATCCAGCGGCATTGGCAGGAGCGCTTGTACCTATTGTATCGCCAGATGGGGGACCAAGAATGGCAACCATTCATCAAGATATGACGATCTACCTCAGCCGATTGGCCAAAGACGAGACGTTAACCTTTAATCAGGATACGGGACGTCGCATGTACATTTTCTCCATCGAAGGAACGTTGGGATTGAATGGAGAGTACCTGTTGAATGAAGGCGACACGGCTCGTGTGGAACAATGCAGTTCAATAGAGCTGCAAGCAAACGAAGATACGTTCTATATGATCATTGATTTGCCGTAGATGGGTGTTGGAATAAACTCCAAGAACAGAGGAGGATTATACGTATGGCGCAGCAGGAATGGTTTATGGTTAAGCATGCGGTGACTGGACAAGGATTGGCTAATAGCAAAATAGATGCACTGTCCTATCGGTTCCAACAGGAGGGCACAGGTTTCGTATTTACCGTGACGGGTCTGGACGAGCAGACCGTGGAACAGATCCTGGAGCTCAGACAGGAACTGAACGTATTTCGATTCGTCCAACGCAAGGCTCAGCCCCTTTTGAAGCATTGGTACTATGTAGAGGGTGAGCGGGTAGCGTATGACGGGGAGAGTCACACGCTAAGTATCTATGCGAAGTCGGAAATTCGTTATGTCCCTGATGATTATTTTGCCGATTAACTTATAAGTCACTATAGAATTTGGAACATCCCAGAAGGTCTCTGTGAATACAGAGGCCTTTTTGCTGTCTGGATTCGGAGAATGCATTCTTAATTTTGCAAAAAGGACCACATAATTCCCTGCTGTCTGGCACAAGCTACCTTGTATAAAAAACAGAACGGAGGGACGGCATATGGCAGACAAAACATCAGGGAAAGACAAGTCCAGAACTTCGGGACCAGCTTCAGAAGAAAAAAAACATGTTCCTCTGGGACTGCCGTCCCCGCCTTTTCTGCGGCAGCCGATCAGCGCAGTACATGAAACTCAGATTCAGGCGATAAAGGAGATCTTCTCCGATTGCTCGGATGTGGTTTTCCGTAATGTCATGATCACGCCTGAAGTGAAAGGGCTGCTGGTATACATCGAAGGCATTGTTAATTCGGCTGATATTCAGGATCACATGCTGCGTCCGATCATTCGTGGATTGATACAGCAACGTACAGATGAACCTGATGTTCCACTGGATGATACTCGCGTAGAGCTGACGCAGGTGAAGCGAGTTGAAACTTGGGCTGCTGCGACAGAAGGTATCCTTGCATCCTCCGCACTTCTGGTGGTCGATGGAAGTGCCGAAGCCTGGATGTTCAATGTCAAAGGTGGCGCAAGACGCGGTGTGGAGGAACCTCAGACGGAATCTGTCATTCGGGGGCCACGGGAAGGATTTACGGAAACGTTACGAGTGAACACAGCATTATTACGCTTCAAATTGAAGACACCTGCCCTCAAGATGGTGAGCATGACGCTGGGTACCGAAACCAAAACGGATATCGTTCTGACTTACTTGGAAGGGATCGCGGATCCAAAGCTGGTCCAAGACGTTAAGGAACGCCTGGAAAAGATCAAAATTGACAGCATTCTGGAAACAGGATATATCGAGGAGTTAATTGAGGACCATCCGTATTCTCCCTTTCCCCAGATGCACTATTCGGAGCGACCGGATACGGTAGCAGGCAATCTACTAGAAGGGCGAATTACCATAATGGTCGATGGTACGCCATTTGCGCTGATTGCCCCTGTTACGATGTGGCAGATGCTTCAAGCCAGCGAGGATTATTATGAGCGATTCTTTATCAGTAATCTTGTGCGCTGGATTCGCTTTTTGTTCGTAGCCATTGCGTTATTCCTGCCAGCACTGTACATCGCTATTACGACATTTCATCAGGATATGCTGCCAACCACATTGATACTGAGTATCGCCGGAGCACGGGAAGCCATTCCTTTTCCGGCACTGGTTGAAGCTCTCATCATGGAGCTATCCTTCGAGGCACTTCGTGAAGCAGGAGTCAGGTTGCCGAAAACGGTTGGACAGGCCGTCAGTATCTTGGGTGCACTTGTAATTGGGCAGGCAGCCGTTCAGGCAGGGATTGTATCTGCACCGATGGTTATTATCGTATCCATGACAGGTATCGCTTCCTTTACGATTCCGCGGTTTAACTTTGCGATTACCGTTCGTCTATTACGTTTTCCGATCATGTTACTGGCTGGCATGTTCGGACTGTATGGCATCGTGATCGGTCTGGTCCTGATTTCGGTGCATCTGACCCAGATGACTTCATTTGGTGTGCCTTATCTGTCGGGTCTTAGCCCTTACAGTAAAACGGATACCAAGGATATTCTCATTCGTGTGCCGTGGTGGAAAATGATCAATCGTCCATCTACCGTCCATGATAACCAGAAACGGATGAATGAGAAGATTAATGGTTCCCCCGAAGCAGAGGAAGGGTGGTAAACACATGCAGTTCATACTTAAGTATCGCGCAGTGGCTGTACTGCTGTTATGTACTGTTCTAATCTCGGGCTGTTGGGATCGTGAAGAGATTAATGATGTCGCCTTTGTGATCGGAATCGCGATTGATAAGGAGAAGGATAACTACAGGTCCAGCTTGCAGATTGCGCTTCCTGGACAATCCGGTTCTGCCGGGAGTGAAGGAGGAGGAGGGGGCACAAGTGGTGATAAATCTTGGTTCATATTGTCCAATACAGCCAAAACCTTTCACGGAACATCTCTTGAAGGGCAAAAGGCGCTCTCACGCAGAATATATTACGCTCATCGTCGTACTCTGCTCATCGGTGAGGATTTGGCGAGGGAGGGCGTTGCCCCTATGCTGGATTTGATGACACGTTACCCGCTCAATCGTTTCTCAGCTTTGCCGGTTGTGACAAGAGGAGAAGCATATAAGGTCTTGGATACTGATGCACCCATAGAAAAATTTCCATCTGAGATGGTGCGGGAATTGTGTTTTTTAAATATGCGAAATCCCCGCTCACTCAAGACGTTTATAGATTCCATTCTTAGCGAAGGCGTAGATCCTTTTCTGCCCATAGCTTCGGTTGTTGACACTGTGCCGAAGAACTGGAAGGACCCCAAAACGAACATCAAGATGGATGGATTGGCCATTTTCAAGAAAGACAAGATGGTAGGCATGATCGACAAAACACCGGCAGATGCACTGATTCTGGCCATGGGTGAGGCCAATGCGCCAGAGGTTATAGTCGAGGCTCCACGGGGAGAAGGAGATATATTCATTAAACTGAACGAGAACAATTCTTCGCTGCATCCCAGTGTCAAGAATGACAAGGTTAAGGTGAACATTCAACTGTACGCCAAGGGAGTTATCGTGGATAACGAATCGAATTACGGTGACCGGCGAGAGGAAGAGATATTGAAGTTAAATGATGCCATCCACAAGAAAATAAAGTCAGACATTGAGGAAGGCGTCCGATTGGTTCAGCAGAAGTATCATGCCGATATTCTTGGAATCGGTCGATCTATCCATCAGCACCTGCCTGCGGAATGGGACAAGATGAAGGATCGATGGGATGTCATTTATCCTGAAGTTGAGGTAACCGTTATTCCCCATGTCATTATTGAAAATGTAGGAGTGATCAATAAACCGATCGGTGTCATAGAGGAGGAGGTCGTACATGATTAAACCGCTTTTATTTACCTATCTGGGCATGGCAATTGTGTTCATCTTGATGGATTTCAGACATATGAAACAGGCAGCAGCCATTAATCGCTGGATATCCTATGGTCTGATTGCATTGGGAACGGGCATTTGGTTCTATGTCAGTCACTTGAGTAAAACGCAATATGTCACGGTATGGATAAGCCATGTTATTCAGCGATTTTTACCTTTACCATAGATTGCAGATAAGGGAGTATGCAGATTGCAGAATGAATGACGGAAAGGAGGTATTGTATGAATCAGAGTGTGACTCATCGGCAGATCGTGCTGCTCGTGCTGCTACTCAGTATTACAGGTACGCTGATTCAGCCTCACGCGCAGGCCATTTCCAACGCGAAGCAGCATGCCTATCTCTCATATGTGCCCGTTGTTCTTGTGATGATGGCGTCTCTATGGTTGATAAGTCGGGTCCAGCGGCGATTTCCCGATCAGGATCTGTTCGAATCCCTTATTCAGCGATTCCCGTTTTTGGGGAGAGTAATGGGATTGCTGTACATTCTATTTTTTTTCTTCGTTTTTGCAAGAGATATCCGACTATCGGGTGACTATGTAAGTATAACGCTACTGGAGAACACACCCATTTCCATTATTGTATTATCTCTGGTGGTCATGGGGGTCTTTATCGTTCGAGGTGGACTGGGTTCTTTAATCGGAATGGCGGAGTTGTATGTTACCCTGTTTCTGCTGATCTCGGTGATTATACCTTTCATGCTTATTCAGCAGGTAAATATGGATAATCTCATGCCTTATTTTCATGTTGATGTTGCAGGAGTAAGCAAGGGGAGTTGGTACATATTTTCTTTTTATGGAGAGATGATTGCATTGCCGTTTGTAGTCAAGGGAAGCGATTTTCGTTTCAAGTCAATTCTATGGGGAATTATCCTCTCGGCACTGCTCATGATGCTGATTATTGTGGAAACTATCACTTCTATTGGCGTTCCTATTGCTTCGAGATTGGTATATCCTTCGTATGAGCTGGCACGACAACTACAAATTAGTGACTTTCTGGACCGGTTTGACCTGGCACTGGCAGCAGTAACCATGCCGACCATGATCACGAAGATTGCATTTGATCTATACTTTGTCTGCTGGGGACTGAAGCGGATGATCCCGAAAGTGTCGGGAAAGATGATGACGGGCCCGGTCGCCTTGGTCGGATTCGTATGTGCTTTCTGGTTCTTCCGAAACGCGATTCAGCTCAATCGTTTTACCCGGGAATGGACATGGATCGCCATTGTGTTTGAGGTGCTGTTTCCGATCGTGCTGTTTCTGTTTCTTCGTCCTCGCAAAAAGGATACCGATGAATCTTCCGAACAGAAATCTGGAGAGCAATCCAAGCGAGAAAAGCAGGAAAAGGAGCAGAAATCGGCTGATTCAGGAAAGGATGGGGAGAAGAGACGGAAGGATTCCCATGGTGGGGAGCTCCAGCCTTCCTGATGCAAACCATCAAAAATCGTTATAGATAAATGGACAGAAACACGTTGAACACCGTTTCCCTTCACTGCAGTACCCTGTATACTGTAGTCAGACTGATGAACATTCGGCTGAACTAACGGGGGGAACATGAATGGCTCAACATTTGGCAGGTGTACGTGTAGCATTGACAGGACCACGAAAGTCGAAAGAGATGTCCTTACTGGTTGAAAAAATGGGTGGAATTCCGCTTGTGCGACCGGCACAGGGAACGGTATTTCTGGATGATCGGAATATCAGGGATGGTCTGGTATCCTGGATCTCGGACCCGCCAGACTGGGCGGTATTGACCACTGGCATGGGTCTGGACGCGTTGTTTGAAATGGCTGAGGATATGGAAGTCGCGGGAAAACTACTGGATGCGCTGTCGGAATCCTCAATTGCGGCCAGAGGATACAAGACGGTGAATGCACTGAGAAAGCGCAAGTTAACGCCGTTAGTACGGGATGACGATGGCAGCACGGACGGGCTCATTCGTGAATTCGCCCCACATGATCTCGCAGGGAAAAAGGTGATGTTGCAGCTTCATGGGGAGACAGCTCCCAAACTCGTTGCATGGTTAGAGGAACAAGGAGCAATCGTGCGCCAAGTGCTTCCTTACCGCCATGTACCACCGGAAGAGGCTGAACTGGAACAGCTTTTGAATGAGATTGTACAGTACGAGATAGATGCTGTTGCTTTCACAAGTGGACCACAGGTTAGATTTCTGACGCAATATGCGGCATCGCAGAATAAGCTCGAACCGATGCTGGAAGCTTTCAGACAAGGTGTAATCCCTGCGTCTGTGGGTAAAGTGACGGCAAATTCGATGCGAGAAGAAGGTATTGAGGCGCTGGTGATTCCGGAGGAAGAGAAAATGGGCGCACTCATCGTTGAACTAGGGCGTTACTTCGCAGCCGGACATGCGGACAAGATCCGCAAGTAGCAGCAAAAAACAGTCGAGCAATGAGTCTAAACGAATTCAATCCTTAGGCAATTTGATGATTCTAACCGAGTTGTATATGCATATGTTATTCCGGGTTCTGATCTTATTTTTGGATCAGGACTTTTTTCTGTTTTGTCTGAAAATAGAAGAAGAGACAAGTATCATAAGCATGGACATTATTTCCTGACCGGTGTTATTATGAAGACAATATTGAATGAAAACAAGCAAGGTGCTCTTGCGTAAAGCAAGAGGTAACAGGGAATCGGGTGAAAGTCCCGAGCGGTCCCGCCACTGTAATGGTGAAGCCCTTTTTGATCCAAGTCACTCGCATAGCCGGGGAAGACAGAAAAGGAAGCTGATGATCCAGAGCCAGGAGACCTACCTTGCATGTGTCACCGAACCCTTCGCGGAAAGGAATGGTGTACGAAGAATCAGGAATTGGGCGAACAAGCGGTTCGCCCGGCTGGCCCCCTTGGGCCACATAGTCACAGGATTACCCTCTGGGAGTCTGGGACTGTGTTCTTGAGTGTACGTACATGCGTATCCCATCCGTTATAAGGATGGGATTTTTTTGTTTTTACATGAAAGTGATATCTCTACGATCTCCAGTTTTGTGTTGGAAAAATAGTGGCAGAGGAATAGATCAGTTAGCTCACGCAGCTGGTTTATAAGACCTGGGTTCGATGAACAGAGTTAACAGAGCTAGGAATTGAACACGCTTAACAGTTGGGGAGAAGGTCGGCATAGCCGTCCTTCTTCACTGTTTAATCCGTACGACTAGTGTGATGAAGGAGGAGAAGAAATGCAAGGTCAAGGCAAGCTGCTAATTATCGGGTTCGGTCCGGGGGCGATGGAACACATCACGAAGCGGGCACTCGAAGCACTTCAGGAGAGTGAGGTCATTATCGGATATAACACTTACGTGGATCTCATCCGACCTCTGTTGAATGGGCAAGCGATTGTACGTACGGGGATGACAGAGGAAGTAAGCCGTGCGCAAGAAGCGGTCCGACAGGCGGAGATGGGCAAGATTGTCGCGGTAATCTCCAGTGGTGACGCGGGCGTATATGGTATGGCAGGTCTGGTATACGAGGTTCTGATGGAGCAAGGCTGGAAGCCGGATACGGGTGTTGCGGTTGAAGTCATTCCGGGCGTATCGGCCATTCAGTCATGTGCTTCTCTACTGGGAGCCCCCGTCATGCATGATGCATGTACGATCAGCCTCAGTGATCACCTTACGCCGTGGGAGACCATTATTCGCAGGGTCGAAGCCGCAGCGTCAGCTGATTTTGTCATTGCCCTCTACAATCCACGCAGTGGGCGGCGTACACGCCAGATCGTGGAGACACAGGAAATGATCCTGCGTTATCGTGACCCACAGACACCGGTAGGTCTGGTGAAGAGTGCATATCGTGAGCGTCAGGACGTTGTCATGACCACACTGGAGGATATGCTGAATCATGATATCGGCATGCTGACGACCGTGATTATCGGCAACTCCTCGACCATGATGTACGAAGGACTCATGGTCACCCCGCGCGGGTATCAGCGGAAATATACGCTGAATACCGCGGAACAGTCGCTCAGACCCCATGAGCGACTGCGCACGGAAGCCGAGCCATGGTCGCTCGGCGCAAGGGAAGCCCGCGCTGCCGCCTCCGGCGAGGCAGCGGGCGAGAGCGCGGCCAGCGATGCATTGGCCGCGCAGCCACAGGCGGAGCCAGCCCTGCGCGGCGCAAGCGCCGGAGCGGGCATGGCCCCGCAAGGGCAGCCGCCCGCTGGCGCCGGGGCTGCTGCCGCTATGCCTGCGGCAAGCCCAGCCGGCAGCGCTGGCACCGCCGTGCTTGCCGGCGAGCGACCTGCTTTCGCGGCGGCAGAGGCCGCTCCGCGCAGGGTCGCAGAAGCGCCACGCGCCGGCGCAGCTGCGCTCGCCGCCGAGGCGCTGACGCGGCTCGCGGCAGGCGGAGCGCTCGCGAGCGAATCGGCGAGCCGCTGGCTGGAAGCAGCAGCGCCAAGCCACACGGCAAGTGCGCCACAGGCTGCGACCGCAACGGCGGTACGCACCGCGCCCGAGCCTGGGCGCAAGGCGCCGCTGTTCGAAGTTGGCGTGTCGCCCGGCGTGGGCAACAAGAAATTCACTGCCGCCCAGATGGCGCTGCTGGCGCAGTGTGCAAGTGAAGACGGCGAACTGGAGTATACGCCGGAGCACCAGATCATTTTGAGAGTGCCGACCTTTGAACCGGACTCGCTGGTAGAAGAGCTGCGTGCAGCGAATTTTATCGTTGTCCCGATTGGAGATGTCATCAAGGTGAAGGCCTGTGACTTCTGCAACATGGAGAAGGATGATGCCGTCCCGATGGCTAACCATCTGCAGGCGGTGATCGGCGGACTGGGTGCACCCAAAGAAACGAGTGTGGCACTGAATGGCTGCGGCATGGCATGTTATGGGGCAGTGCTGGAGGATATCGGCATCGTGTATCGCAAAGGTGCATATGACCTGTTCCTCGGCGGCAAGAAGTTCGGTCGCAATGCTCACCCTGCCCAGCCCGTAGCGGAGGGAATTCCGGGTGACCAGATTGGTGGGATTGTGGAACGCATTGTGGCGGATTACAAGGAAAAAGGCCATCCGAACGAGCGTTTCCACAAATTCTTTAAGCGGGTCGGCGTGATTCAGGGCTTCCGCCATGTGGATGCACCGGTCACTGTGGAAGTAAACCCGATATGTGGTGACTAAGACTCGATTAAGTCCCTGACTGAATCGGTCCCTGCGTGGAGGTTTACGTTGTCAGAAATTATTTAATATTTTGCAATCTTTGCTGGATTTTAGCTGACATAGATGGATTGATGTATCGAATGGAATGCCAGAAGAATGAATATGAAAAGCCTGATCTGTAGGTCAGGCGGGGGAGGAATAACAAAAGATGGATGCAATATTGTTGGTGGGACACGGGAGTCGTGATCCCGAGGGGAACCGGGAACTGAAGGAGTTCGCAAATGAGGTGGCAGCGAAGGCACCGGAGATTACGTTAGTGGAGACCTGTTTTCTGGAGTTAACGAGACCGAGTATTGCCGAAGGCGTTACTGCTTGTGTGGATCGGGGGGCAACACGTGTCGTGTTGGTGCCGATCATTCTGTTTGCTGCCGGCCATGCCAAGATTGATATTCCTAATGCCATTGACCGTGCCAAGGCACGTTATCCGCAGGTGGAATTCGTATATGGTCGTCCTATCGGTGTTCATGAGAAAGTCGTTCAAATCATGCAGACCCGTCTGCAAGAAGCCCAGCCTGTACTTGTGGCATCCCAAGGCGGAACAGCAGTAGCAGCTCCACCTGTTCCGGTGACGGATGAGGAGACCGCAGTATTGGTGCTTGGACGGGGGAGCAGTGACCCGGATGCCAACAGTGACTTTTTCAAAATGACCCGGATGTTATGGGAGAAACTACCCTACAAGTGGACGGAAAGTAGCTTTATCGGCGTGACTCAGCCCTCATTCCCGGATGGATTAGAGCGCTGTCTGCTGCTGGGTGCGAAGAAAATCATTATCATGCCTTATTTCCTGTTCACAGGTGTACTGATCAAGCGCATTGATGAAATGACTGCGGAATTTGCAGCGGCACATCCAGACATTCAGGTCGAGGTTGGTGGATATTTCGGATTTCACCCGAAGCTGGTTGAACTCGTACTGGAGCGGGCCCATGAGGGGCTATACGGACGTGTAACAGCCAACTGTGACAACTGCCAATTCAGACTGGAAGCAGCCAAACACCATCACCACCATCATGATCACGACCATGGGCATGACCATGATCATCACCACGATCACGACCACGATCACCATCAGGAACACAACCATGCGCACAGTCACGATCATTCAGACCATGATCACTCCCATCATCATGATAAGCATGACCATCTGCACGTACATACACACGATGAACACACGCATAAGCATGACCACGATCATGATCACACTCATGCTGCCGTCGATCGTGAAGCATCACTCGATTATCATCATGATCACGATGGAGAGCTGCATCATACGCATCACGAGCACGAAGGAACCGTACAGGAAGATGCTTCTCCCGATCAGGCTGAGGTTGCGGCAACTTTAGAGCAGGTGAATCGTCCATGATCTTCATGTTGTGTGGTACGAGTGATGCAAGGGAACTGGCTTTACAGATTCAGCAGCAAGGTGCAGACGTGCTGACTTCTGTTGTAACCGACAGTGCGGCGAATAGCCTGACCGAAGCTGGATTACCCGTTCGCACAGGCCGTTTGACAGTAGAGGCAATGGTCGAACTGGTACGTGAAAAAGGTAGCCGTGCCATCGTGGATGCAAGTCATCCGTTTGCCGAAGAAGCACATGCCAATGCAATGGAAGCAGCGAAACAGGCAGGTATTCCATACATTCGTTATGAACGGACAGGCCTGGCGTACGATGATCATGCGTTACTTCATGTGGTATCTTCCTACGATGAAGCAGCACTCAAGGCCAAAGAGCTGAAGGGCTCCGTCATGCTCACCACAGGTAGCAAAACGTTGCAGATCTTCACTAAGCACCTGCTCGGTGATCCGGACATTCGTCTCGTTGCCCGCATGCTTCCACGTCTCGACAATATGGAGAAATGCGGTGAGCTTGGCGTGGAACAGCGCAATATTATTGCGATGCAGGGACCTTTTTCCCGTGAAATGAATGAAGCCTTGTACAAGCACTATGCGACGACTGTAATGGTTACCAAGGAGAGCGGCAAGACCGGAGCGGTGGATGAGAAAATCCAATCTGCACTGGAGCTGGGCATTCATGTTGTGCTGATTTCACGCCCCGAGGCTGAATTTGGGACGGTGTTTGATCATTTTGAAGGTGTACTGGATGAGTTGAAGCGCGTATTGGTGCAGTAGAACACCCCGATAGTCTTAATTTGAATAACGAATATTTGAATGACACCACTACTTGAAGGAGTGAAATGCATATGGATTTCAAAACGGAATTTAAACCGTTGACCGTACAACCACAGGAGATTGAGGGCAAAAGCTTTGAGATGATCACGGAGGAACTGGGTGAGCATCCTTTCACGGATGAGCAATATCCCGTGGTACAGCGTGTTATTCACGCCTCGGCTGATTTCGAACTGGGCCGTAGCATGGTGTTCCATCCGGATGCCATTCAAGCAGGTATTGCAGCACTCCGCGCCGGCCAATCTGTCATTGCGGATGTTCAGATGATTCAAGCTGGCGTAAGCAAGGATCGCATTCGCGGTTTCGGCGGAGATGTGCACGTACATATTTCGGATCCAGATGTGATGGAGGAGGCAAAGCGCCTTAACACTACTCGGGCAATTATCTCGACGCGTAAAGCAAATCAATTGTACGAAGGCGGGATTTACGCCATTGGTAACGCACCAACAGCACTGCTGGAATTGATCCGTTTAGTCAAAGAAGGCGAAGCCAAACCGGGCTTGATCATCGGTATGCCAGTTGGATTCGTATCCGCAGCCGAGTCCAAAGACGAGCTGCGCAAACTCGACATCCCGTTTATCACCAACATCGGCCGTAAAGGCGGAAGCACCATCGTCGTAGCGGCTCTGAACGCCATCTCCCTGATGGCAGTAAAGGCTTAATCATTATGTAACCGCCCATAAGGTATTGGCCAGCGTTAACGAACCGTATAGATCTTATATTGTGGATTATCATCCATTTCATATTTTAACGAACCTAAGTAACGCTATCCCGGTGAAAAACGCCAAAAAGCGTTGGAAACATCGTCTTTTTAATAAAATAACGTCACTACGATTCGTTACAATTTTCGTATGTGGAATATGGCCCTAATAGCGTCTTCTCGGTTCGTAAAAAGGTAGATGTCATCGAAAAGGCATACATCCATGTTCGCATGACTGAAACGAATTTCATGGGTAAGCTTGGTTCACCGTTATAAGGTGGTTAATCCCCAAGTATCGCTCATCTGCAAAAATGAATAGCAGACGCACAAGCACAAAACTGCGTAACTACATTCCATGCCAAGTTTTAGTGGCGTGGAATGATCAGTTACCCAAAACAAACCTCAGGGCATAGTTTAGCCCAAGAGGTGGCACTGCGCACTGTGCCAGGTGGATGCAGAAGCAGGAAGCAGCGAAGGGGACGGAATCGATTCTGAAGAAGCGAAGCGGTCGCCTTTGTCTCCGGATTTCTCCCTTTAGAATAGGGAATCAAAGAAATCTGGAGACAACAGCGATCATAAGAACGATCCGTACCCGTAGCGGCCACCCAAGCGCCCAAAGCCACCACCCACGCACGCAGCGTAATGCAACCTAACTAACAAAGGACGGGAGGTTCAAAACCCATGATAGGCGGCAATACCCCAGACCCCGACAAACCAATGCGTTCCGGCTTCACCACAGGAGCGTGCGCGACAGCCGTTGCCAAGGGAGCAACGCAACTCCTGTTAACAGGTGTTACGCCGGCACAGGCCGTGGTTTCATTGCCCGCGGGCTTTGACCACTCGTTCGAACTGATCGAGCAGGAACTGACCGATGGCGTAGCGACCTGTGCCACCATCAAGGACGCGGGGGATGACCCGGACGCCACACATCGGGCGAAGATCATCGCGCATGTGTCGTGGCGAGACGAGCCCGGCATGGAGCTGGATGGGGGAATCGGCGTAGGCCGAGTCACGAAGCCCGGACTGCCCGTGCCTGTAGGCGAAGCGGCAATCAACCCCGTTCCGCGCCGCATGATTACCGAAGCGGTTACCCAGGTGCTTGCCGAACATGGCACAGCCAGAGGGGTGCGGGTCGTGATCAGCGTGCCGGAAGGCGAAGAGATCGCCAAGAAGACCCTGAATTCCCGGCTCGGTATTCTGGGTGGTATCTCCATCTTGGGTACACGAGGCGTGGTCGTTCCGTTCTCCACCTCTGCCTACAGAGCGAGTGTCGTACAAGCTATTTCCGTTGCTGAGGCATCGGGCTGTGAACATATTGTGCTGACGACGGGCGGTAGTAGCGAAAAATATGCGATGAAGATGATGCCCGAGTTGCCAGAGGAAGCCTTTATCCAGATGGGGGACTTTGTCGGATTTGCTATCAAACACGGTAAACGGCTGGGCATGAAACGGATTAGTCTGGTCGGAATGCCCGGCAAATTTGCCAAAGTGGCTCAAGGCGTCATGATGGTGCACTCCAAGAGTGCGCCGGTGGATTTTGGATTTCTTGCGTCTGTGGCCCGGGAGACCGGAGCCGGAGATGAACTGGCGCAAGCGATCGAGGAAGCCAACACGGCGACTCAGGTGGCAGATATGATGACTGAAGCGGGGTACTTGCCCTATTTTGAAAAGTTATGTACATATGCTTGCCAGCACTGTTTGGAACATGCGGGAGGCGGCATAACGGTGGAAGTGGTATTGGTCACGATGAAAGGAATGGAACTGGGGAGGGCGGAAATCAGTGAACTCGAAGACAGCAACTGGAGCAAAGAATCGTAAAATCCGCATTATCGGCGTGGGTGAAGAAGGCGCGGCAGGATTGACAACGGATAGCCTGAATCTCATTCAGGAGGCAGATGTACTTGTGGGCGGAGAGCGCCAGCTGGAGTATTTCCCGGCATTTGCGGGTGAGAAGTTAGCGATCAAGAGTGGTTTAAGCGATCTGGTTGTGAAAATAAAAGCGTTGCAGGCCGCACACAACGTCGTTGTGCTTGCCTCGGGAGACCCGCTGTTCTACGGCATCGCCGGGTATCTGGCGCGCAAATTAGGCCCGGATCAACTGGAGATCCGGCCTAATCTCAGTTCGCTGCAGCTGGCATTTGCCCAGCTTGGCGAGAGCTGGCACGATGCCGTGCTCGAAAGCGTGCACGGACGCCCGCTCAAGGGCCTCGCACAGCGCATCGATGGCAAAGCCAAAATTGCGCTGCTCACGGACGAGCACAACAGCCCCGCTGCGATCGGGGCATATCTGCAACAGTTCGGCATGACCGAGTATGATGCCTACGTTGCCGAGAACCTGGGCGGGGCAGACGAACGTGCCCGCCTTTACACCCTGGACGAGCTGGCGGCAGCAGAATGCGGCCCGCTGAACGTCGTGATTTTGCTGCGCCGCAAGGAGGCACCTGCGCCGCGCAGGGGATTCGGTTTTGCCGATGAGGAATTCCATCAGCGCAAACCGGAGAAAGGCCTGATCACCAAGCGTGAGGTCCGCGCATTCAGCTTGGCTGAACTGCGACTTGGCGTGGACAGCATTGTGTGGGATATCGGCGCTGGCTCAGGCTCGGTGGCGGTAGAATGCACGCGGCTCGCGCCGCAGGGACAAGTCTTCGCCATCGAAAAAAATGAAGGTGACCTCGTGAACATCGAGGCCAACCGGATCAAATTCCGGACAGACTTCACCGTCCTGCATGCCAAAGCACCAGCAGGGCTGGACGAACTACCGAATCCGGATGCGGTGTTCATTGGCGGCAGCGGCGGCGAACTCGCTCAGCTGATCGCCTTGTGTGCGTCCCGGCTGCGGCCAGAGGGACGCATCGTGGTGAATGCAGCGACCATCGAAACGCTGCATGACAGCATGAAGGCCATGCGCGAAGCGGGCCTGGAGGCATCCGTGACGTTACTTCAGACGGCGCGCAGCAAGCCGATCCTGAACATGACCCGTTTTGACGGATTGAATCCGATTTACGTGATCACAGGACAGCACGGAGTAACAGAGGAAGCGGAAGCTGGAGCGGCAGAATGACTTTTCAAGGACAGGACAAGGGGGGAAGCAACATGAGTACGGTAGCAGTAGGTACGCTGTATGGCGTGGGTGTCGGGCCGGGAGACCCGGAGCTGATTACCGTAAAGGCGTATCGGATGATCCGGGAATGTCCAGTGGTCGCTTATCCGAAGAAGCGCAAAGGCGGCAAATCATATGCCCACGAGATCGTGGAACTGTATGTGAACCCGGAAGAGAAAGAGATGCTCGGCCTGATCTTCCCGATGACCAAGGATCCGGTTGTGCTTGAACGTGAATGGGGCAAGACCGTTGAAGCATGCTGGGGAGCACTCAAGGAAGGCAAGGATGTAGCCTTTGTAACCGAGGGCGACCCGAACCTGTATAGCACATTTATTCATCTGGCACGGCTGATGCGAGAGCTGCATCCTGAAGTGCCGATTAGTTCGATTCCAGGCATCTCATCTGTATTGGGTGCAGCGGCAGCACTAGATATTCATCTGGCAGATGGAGACGAGCAGGTGGGCATTATTCCGGCTACGGCAGATAAAGAAGCGATGCGGCAGGCGATCGAGCACCACGATACGATTGTATTTATCAAAGTGGCGAAGGTGCTTGACCCGATGCTTGACTTGCTGGACGAGATGGGACTCGGCGGCAAAGCTTCGGTCGTTACCAAAGTCACTTCTCCATATGAACTGGTCTGGCGTGATGCCCGTGAACTGAAAGGGCAGGAGCTGGAATATCTGAGCCTGATGGTGGTGAGTAAATGAAGACATTGGAAGCGAAAGTCTACATTGTAGGTGCAGGCCCGGGTGACCCGGAACTGATTACCGTGAAAGGTTCGAACATTTTAAAGAATGCGGATATGGTGCTGTATACGGATTCACTCGTGAATGATGAACTGATTGCTACCGCGAAGCCCGAAGCAGAAGTGCTGCAAAGCTCTGGCATGGATCTGGAACGTCAGGTCGAGCTGATGTGTGAAGCCACTCGTGCGGGTCGTAGCGTAGCGCGTGTGCACACTGGTGATCCGGCGATGTACGGCGCGATTCTGGAACAAATGGTACTGCTGAAACAGCAGGGAGTGGAATATGAGATCATTCCGGGTGTAAGCTCCGTCTTTGCTTCGGCAGCTGCGCTGGGAGCTGAATTGACTGTACCGGAACTGACACAGACCGTAATTCTGACGCGTGCAGAAGGGCGCACACCTGTGCCTGAGCGGGAGAAGCTGCGTGATCTGGCATCACATCACTGTACGGTCGCGCTCTTCCTGAGTGCAACTTTGGCGAAAAAAGTCGTGGTTGAATTCCTCGCCGCAGGCTGGAGCGAAGATACGCCGGTTGCAGTGGTGCAGCGTGCGACATGGCCTGATCAGAAGATTGTACGGACCACGCTTGCCAACCTGGCAGCGGATCTGCGTGCCGCAGGCATTACAATGCATGCGATGATTCTGGCGGGCTGGGCGCTCGATCCCGACCTCGTGAACCGGGATGCCCACCGTTCCAAGCTGTACGATAAATCCTTCACTCATGGTTATCGCAAAGGAGTGAAGTCTGGTGAGTAATCCGTTTGCAGCCGTTGCCATCACGAAGCATGGCGTGGAGATGGTGCGTAATCTGGCGGGGCAGTTCCAAGGTACGGACGTGTATTATATGAGCAAGTTTGCTCGTGGGGATGAAGAGCAGTTGGGTTATGAGCTGTTCGAAGGCTCAGTGAAGCTGATTTTGCCTGATTTGTTCAAACGATATAATGGCATTATTCTGTTCATCTCCCTGGGTGCAGTTGTGCGTATGATCGCACCGATCTTGGTGGACAAAAAGGTCGATCCCGCCGTGCTGGTCATTGATGACCGCGGAGAGAACGTCATCAGTGTGCTGTCTGGTCACCTTGGCGGGGCGAATGAGTTGACTCGTCAGGTCGCAGAGGTGCTTGGCGCACGTGCTGTCATTACGACGGCTTCGGACGTGCAAGGTACCATTCCGGTGGATATGTTTGGCCGGGAGCTGGGTTGGATCGTGGATAGCTTCGACAAGGCGACACCTGTCAGTGCAGCTGTTGTGAACGAAGAGCCTGTAGCTCTCATTCAGGAGACAGGGGAGCGGAACTGGTGGAGATATAACAAACCAGTGCCGGATCATATTCGCGTCTTCAACACCCTGGAGGAAACGGAATCATTCCCGTTCAACGCTGCACTGGTCGTCAGTGACCGCTTGCTTTCGGCAGAAGAAGAGGAACGTTTTCTCACCAATGGCGTATTGTATCGTCCGAAAAGCCTCGTGCTCGGTATAGGCTGTAATCGCGGCACATCTGTAGAGGAATTGGAGCAGGAAGTCCTCGCCACCTTGGAGGATTTATCCCTCTCTGTGAAGAGCGTGCGCAACATTGCCACGATTGATCTGAAAAAGGATGAAGAAGGCCTGCTGGCTCTTTGCGCCAAATACGGCTGGGAACTCGTGACCTACACCCCTGCGGAGCTTAATACGGTGAAGCTTGCGAATCCATCCGAAACGGTATTCAAATATACCGGAGCATATGGCGTAAGTGAACCTGCGGCGTTGCTTTCGTCGGGAGCTGATCATTGGTTGCTGGAGAAGAAAAAGAGCGGCAATCTGACGATCTCCGTAGCACGGGTTTCATTCATTTCATGAATAAAAGTGAGCATTATCTTACCGCATCGCTATATGATGCGGTTTTGTTATATCGAAGAAAAGGTGGAATTGACAATGACCATTGCAAATCGTAACGCCAGACCCCGACTGATCATTGCAGGCACCGGAAGTGGTGCAGGGAAAACAACAGTAACTTTGGGGCTGATGAGAGCACTCGCCCAGCGTGGTTTGAGTGTACAAGGGTTCAAGTGCGGCCCGGACTATATTGATCCGACATATCATACCGCCGTGACGGGCAGGCCATCACGCAATCTGGATGCATGGATGACTTCCCCTGCGTATGTGAAGGATACGTTCGAGAAGGCATCGGCGGGGCATGATATTTCCATTATAGAAGGCGTTATGGGCCTCTACGATGGCAAAGATCCGCTCAGCAATACAGGCTCGACTGCAGAGATTGCTCTGGTCACGCAGACTCCTGTGATCCTGGTCGTGGATGTACGCAGCATGGCTCGCAGTGCGGCCGCGATCGTTCTTGGTTTTCAACAACTGGAGCCTAAATTAAATATTGCCGGAGTGATCGTCAACCGTTGTGGAAGTGCAGGGCATTATACCATGGTGAAAAAAGCCATTGAGCAGATGTGCGGCATTCCGGTGGTTGGCTGGCTGAAGCGGGACGAAGACATGTCCATCCCGGAGAGACATCTGGGGCTGGTGCCTGCCATTGAGCGCGGTGAACTGGAACCGTTATTTCAGCGGGCTGCCGATGTGTTAATGGAAGGCACCGATATGGATCTTCTGCTTGAATTGGCGGCAAGTGCCCCTTCGTTGAATCCAGAAGAAGTGATTCCTGTCACTACTACCCACACAGATTCGGCTGATGCTGAATCAGGCTCGAATTACGATTCACATTCCAATTCAGGGATCCACGTTAATAATCGACATGTATCATATGCGGTACAGCCTGTCATTGCCGTTGCGCGTGATGCGGCATTTAATTTCTATTATCCCGATAATCTGGAATTGCTCGAAGCAGCCGGGGCCCGATTACAATTCTTCAGTCCAATCGCTGGTGATTGTATTCCGGTTGAAGCAGATGGCATCTATTTGGGCGGCGGATTTCCAGAGGAATTTGCAGCAGTGATTGCAGGAAACCATGGTTTCCTGGGGGGGCTTCGTGAAGCAGCGCGTTCGAACATGCCTTTATTCGCAGAGTGTGGTGGCTACATGGTACTCGGGGAAACGTTGACTGACCGTGAGGGCGTTACTTTCGAGATGGCGGGCATTATCCCCGCACAGGTGCAGATGCAGAAGAAGCGAGCTGCCCTTGGTTACCGTGAAGCTAGTAGCGTTCAGGATTCCTTTTTGCTGAAAAAGGGTGAAGTACTTCGGGGTCATGAATTTCATTACTCCACGATGACCTATCGTGAAGAAGAAACGATTCCTTATGCGTATGAGACCAAGGGGTTGCGTAGCTTGAAGCAAGAAGGGTATGCCGCAGGAAACATCGTGGCGGGGTACACGCACGTTCATCTGGGATCTTACCCGGCAGCGGCTCGAAGATGGGTGGAACATTGTTTAGCCTATCGGCAGGAGCGATCTGGGTCAGGAATAATAACAGAGCAATAAACCGCTCAATTCAATAAGCAGAATGGCTCTAATCTCGCTTTTACCTCATGAGTCTTTGGTCGTGAAGTTGGGGAACCCCATTCTGAATTAAAGGTTTTCAGATGAATATGTGGAATGAGTTAAAGACAGAATCATTGGCGAGGGAGGGACAATATGATGAGAACCGTATGTGTAACTGGTGCTGCTCGGGGGTTGGGACTCGCTCTGACAGCACAGATGCTGAAGAGAGGTTATCTCGTGTATGCGGCCGGTCTGGATGTGGAAGATTCCGAGGGGATTCGTGTGCTTGCAGAAGCATACCCTGACCATCTGCGGGCGATCGAACTGGATATTGCGGACGACCTGTCGGTAGCTCTGTTCACGGAGACATTGAAGCTGGGTACGAATCATCTGGATATGCTGATCAATAATGCGGCTATACTAGGAAGTATTACGGATCATATCCGCGGGCCGTTGAATATGGCGGAGATGGCTGAAGTATTTAATGTAAATACTCTTGGCACACTGCGTGTGACTCATTCCCTGTTGCCCCTTCTTCTTCAAGGGCAGACCAAGCTGATTGTTGATATCTCTTCCGAGGCTGGAAGTATGGAGCAATGCAGTCGGGATGGATGGTTTGCCTATTGCATGTCCAAAGCTGCTTTGAACATGCAGGCATGTCTTGTGCACAATGGTCTGAAGGATGAAGGCGGACAAGTGATGCTTGTGCATCCCGGTTGGGTACAGAGTTATATGCGGGGAGAATTGGATGCTTCTGCGGATCTCACGCCCGAGCAATCTGCACAGCATATCGCAGTACTTATCGACCGCCATGAGCAGTTTAAAGGAGATCAGCCCGCATATGTGGACTACAAGGGAGACACACTTCCCTGGTAGTGGTTTTATACAGTGAGGTGAACAAGAAAGGAGATTGATTGAATGGATCATCGTAAAAAAGCATTACTACTTGGCGATTATACGCATCCGGACTGGCACCCGCTTCAAGGTGTGGATGCAGAGATTAGCCGAATTTTCCATGATACTATGACTGTGCAGTGCAGTGAGAATCGGAATATGCTGCTGCAAGAAAATATAACCGGATTTGATGTATGTATCTCATACATGGACGATTGGAAGGGTAAAGTCTCTCCACAGCAGACAGCAGGTTTGTTGTCCTATGTAAGTAATGGAGGTGGACTGGTCATTATACATAACGGCATTTCGCTCCAAAATCGTTATGAACTCAAACAGATGATCGGTGCCAAGTTCCTGCATCATCCGGCTTATGCACCGCTTGAATTCACTGTAACGGCCGAAAGCCATCCAGTGACGGAGGGTATTTCGAATTTCACAATGGAAGAAGAACCTTATCAGTTTGAGTTTGGTTCTTTTGCCGAAACGAAGATATTGCTTGAATATCAATCCGAAGAAGGGCCGAAGCCTGCGGTTTGGGCACATCGATATGGGATTGGACGTATTGTTTATCTGATGCCAGGTCATCATGTGCCGTCTTTTGCACACGAAACGTACCGTAAATTACTCCTGCAAGCAGGTAAATGGGCTGCACGTTACGTCTGATCGGACGGACATCTTTGCATGCAGAGTATAAGGGGTATAATATAGAGATCAACGAAGAGGAGGATGACAAAAATGAGCGATTTGTTCAAAAAGGCGATCTCGTTAGGGCTTGGACTTACTGTCGTAAGCAAAGAAAAAATTGAGAAAACCGTGGATGATTTGGTCAAGCGCGGGGAACTTGCGCCCGGTGAATCCAAAGCTTTGGTTGAACGTCTGCTGGAACGGGGCGATGAAGAGCAGGGTCAGTTCAAGAGAATGATTCAGGAACAGGTCAAGCGAGTGCTTCAGGAAGCTGGTGTGGCATCCGAAAGTGATGTAACCAGTCTGGAACAGCGCGTTGCTGTCCTGGAGAAAAAACTTGCCGAACTGGGCCAATCAACACAGCTCCAACCTGATGAATCCCCGGCTCCACTTGAAGTTCCTCCTCCTCTCAAAGGAAACGAGATCGAGTAGATGGCAGTGCGAATCAAACATGTCGGCAGATACCGTGAAATTGCCATGGCGCTAGTGCGTCATGGCTTCGGTTATATGGTCGAGGAGCTGGGTTTGTTCCAGCTGCTGGCTCTGCCCAGACGGTGGATGTCGCGTGAAGCACACACCACCAAAACGCTGAGTGAACGCATCAGGCTTGTGCTGCAGGAGCTGGGGCCAGCTTTCGTCAAGCTGGGGCAACTCGCAAGTACAAGGGCAGATCTATTGCCTGAGTCTGTCATTCGTGAACTGGTGAAGTTGCAGGATCAGGTCCCGCCGTTCTCTTCCGAGACGGCACGGGGTATTTTGGAACAGGAATTGGATACACCGCTGGAGGAGATCTTTTCCCGGTTCGAGGATACCCCTGTAGCTGCGGCCAGCATTGGACAGGTGCATCTGGGCAAACTTCAAAGTGGTGAATCGGTAGCCATCAAGATTCAGCGGCCGGGTATATCGCGTATTGTGCAGCGTGACCTGGATATCTTGCGTGAACTGACAGCTATGGCAGAGAAGCGCTGGGACTGGGTGAAGCAATATCAGATTCCGCAAATGGTAGAAGAATACGCTCAGGCATTAATGGCCGAGCTGGATTATACGATCGAAGGCCGGAATACGGAAAAGATTGCACAGCAGCACCAACAGGACAACAAGGTCAAAATCCCGGCCATCTACTGGGATCAGACTTCGTCACGTGTGCTAACTATGGAGTATATCGAAGGCATTAAACTCAATGATCGTGAAGAACTGGTGAGACGTGGTCATGATCTGAATAACATTGCTGAGCGGTTGGTGGATTCATTATTGAATCAGATCTTTATTCAGGGATTCTTTCACGCTGACCCACATCCGGGCAACCTGATGGTATTGAAGGATGGTCGTCTTGCCTTTATAGACTTCGGCATGGTGGGCAGTCTGAGTGATGAGATGAAGCAACAGCTCGCTTCGCTTATTATTGGGTTAATGCGCAAAGATACGGACAGTATGATCCGGGCGATTGAGAAATTGGGCATGATGCCAGATGACATGGACCTGCGTGGGCTTCATGTGGATTTGGACAAGTTGCGTACCAAATATTACGATATTCCCTTTTCCAGGATCAGCGTGGGTCAGGCGCTGAATGATTTGTTCGGCGTAGCCCAGAGGCATCGGGTGGTGATGCCTGCCGATATTCTGCTGCTCGGTAAATCGTTGCTGACAATGGAAGGTGTAATCGAACATCTCGACCCTTCCCTGAGCATCGTAGATATGGCCGAGCCCTTTGGCCGGAAGTTGATCAAGGAACGTTTTAGCGCCGGAAGAATCAAGAATCGGTTGTTTCGCAGTGCGGCTGATATGGCCGAGAGTGTCATTGGTCTGCCAGGGCAGTTAAGACAGTTATCATCCATTATTAGTAAAGGCAAGCTGAGGCTGGAGATCAGTGTCCCTGAACTGGATGCACTCATGCGCAGAATGGACCAGATTAGTAATCGGCTGTCCTTCAGTATCGTATTACTCGCCTTCTGTATCATCATGGTGGGCTTGATTATCGGTTCGTCGATCAGTAACCAATCCACGATGCTGTGGGATATTCCGGTCATTGAGATTGGTTTCCTGGTGGCGATTCTGATGGTGGCTTTCCTGCTCTATTCGATATTCAAATCGGGAAGATTCTAGCATCAGCATGACATCACAAGAATACCCGTAAAGAGACTTTCTCCAAAGGATCTTAGCGGGTTATTTTTTGTGAATAGAGCATTGATGAGTAAATTATAGAAATATTAAGATAATAGGAGAAAAGGTTCTATTTTTTCGCCTTAACTGTATTAGTACATATTCGGTCCTGTGACTATAATAATAGGTCAGTACATTAACGGACCCGGTTTTTCTGAGAGGGGAAAACCTATTGGCATCAGGATCAGCTCCTGATGTCGCACGAGTAAGACAACTGAAGACAGTAATGGAACATCAGCGGTGCACACTGGAACGGCAAAGACGTAATTGCTCATGAACCCGCCAAGGTTATACCGATGGTTAATGATGCAATTCAGGCAAGAGCATAGGTGAATAATACGGAGAGGGATCCGTTGTTTTGTGCTGTCCTGGGTAGTTGGTTAGTGGTGACGGCTTCCGTTACTCTTCAGTAAGATTGTCCATTATGAGGAATACACGTAGGAGGAACGGCAAAGACATATGAATACGTTAAAACAACAATGGTTTGGCAACATTCGCGGAGACGTGCTGGCAGGCATTACGGTAGCGCTGGCGTTAATTCCGGAAGCCATTGCGTTCTCCATCATTGCGGGTGTCGATCCGATGGTCGGATTATACGCTTCGATTACGATTGCAATTGTGATCTCGATTGCAGGTGGAAGACCCGGTATGATCTCGGCAGCAACAGGAGCCATGGCGGTACTGATGGTTGGACTCGTCAAGGATTATGGGGTGGAATATCTTTTTGCAGCAACGATATTGACGGGAATTATTCAGTTTATTTTGGGTATTTTCAAGGTGGGGCGATTCATTACGTTTGTGCCTCATTCGGTATTGACCGGATTCGTGAACGCACTGGCTATACTAATCTTTATGGCGCAGTTAACCCATTTCACGGGAGCGAATTGGATCATGTATGCGATGGTGGCAGGTACCCTGGCGATCGTCTATATTTTGCCAAGGTTTTTCAAAGCCGCACCGGCTCCGCTGATTGCCATTATCGTAATGACGATCATTACGGCGATGTTAAATCTGGATGTGAAGACTGTCGGCGATATGGGGAACCTGACCAGTACATTGCCAATGTTCCACTTGCCTAATATTGCATGGACTTGGGACACGCTAATGATTTTGCTGCCCTATTCATTCACTCTGGCACTCGTCGGTTTGCTGGAATCTCTGCTGACCGCTACCATCGTGGATGAGATGACCGAGACCAAGAGCAGCAAGAACCGGGAAGTACGTGGTCAGGGAATTGCCAACTTCATTAACGGTTTGTTCGGTGGTATGGCGGGCTGTGCCATGATTGGGCAATCGGTGATTAATGTGAAGTCTGGCGGACGCGGAAGATTATCCACGTTTACCGCAGGTGCGTTTCTCGCGATTCTGTTGTTGCTGCTCAGCGGAGTGGTGAAACAGGTGCCGATGGGTGCGCTCGTTGGGGTAATGTTTATGGTGTGTATCGGAACATTCGACTGGAGTTCCATCAAAAATATTGCCCGTGTGCCTCGGGCGGAAGCCTTTGTCATGCTCGTGACGGTGGCAATTGTGGTCTATACCCACGATCTGTCGATCGGGGTCATGGTCGGCGTTGTGCTCAGTGTGCTGCATTTTGGCTGGAAACAGACCAAGATTCGCGTACAGGCCAGCCAGGAACAAGGGCACAAAGTATATCGGGTTCACGGACCGTTCTTCTTCGGTTCTTCGTCCCGGTTTGTGGATGAGTTCGATGCAGAAGCTGATCCGAAGGAGATCACGATTGATTTCGGAGGTTCGCATATTTGGGATAACACTGCGGTTGTGGCTATTGGCAAAGTGAAGTTCAAATACGCGAAGCTGGGCAAAACCGTGCACCTGCGTGGGTTGAACGAGGAAAGCTCTCGTATTCTTGAACGGAGTGGATTGGCCACAGCCGGAGGGCACGGTTCTTAACATGGTTGGAACGTAGTAAACAACGAATAAATAACATAAAAAGATAACTTTTAATCAGCGGCGCACCTTTTCCGGAAATCGGGGAGAGGGCGTCGCTGTTTTTTATTAAAGCCTGAGGCATGCTAGGTCATATCCACATCATCAGCAACCTGAAGGCAGATCTAGACTCTTATTACCCGACTTAAAGTCACTTGGTCGATAGAAGTTACGCTGATCTTGGAATTTTGTGCTACAAGTTAGGGTGTAACGCTGTATCCCCTTTTGTTTTGCTTGACTAACGTGTAAACTACAGGGTATGGAGAAGAAGAGCAACGAGTGGATTGCTTTTTAAAAAATTCATTTCATAATCATGATTGATATAAGGAAAGCTAGTCTTGATTGCAGATACTGAAGTCTTTATGAAATGGACTCATCTAAATGAATATACAGAGGTGTAACGATTGGCAAACTTTGAACAACTGGGCATTCGCCCGGAATGGTGCGAGATCCTGAAACATCAGGGCATCACCGTGCCGACTCCGGTACAGGAGCGTTCGATTCCGGTACTGCTGGGTGGACGCGATATTATCGCCGAGGCACAGACAGGCACAGGGAAAACGCTGGCATTTTTGCTGCCGATTATTCAGAAAATTAACGTATCCGACCGTTCGCCGCAAGCGCTGATTATCGCGCCTACGCGTGAGCTTGCGCTGCAAATTACGGAAGAAGCGAAGAAGCTCACGGCTAACGACGATAAACTGCATGTGCTTGCCGTATACGGCGGGCAGGATGTGGACAAGCAACTGCGTAAATTACAGAACGGTACCCAGATCGTTATTGGTACACCGGGGCGTCTCCTGGATCACCTCCGCCGTGGCACGTTGAAGCTTGATAATGTGAAGAAACTGGTGCTGGATGAAGCCGACCAAATGCTGCACATGGGCTTCCTGGACGATGTGGAGACGATTCTTAGTGAGCTTCCACACAAACGTCAGACCATGCTGTTCTCTGCAACGATGCCTAAGGGTATTCGCAACCTGGCGAAGACGTACATGAAAGATCCGGAAGATGTGAAGGTATCTTCCCAATCTGTTATTCCGATCAAACAGATTCGTCAGCAAGTTTTGGAGTGCACGGATCGCGGTAAGCTTGAAGCGCTTCGCGGCATGATTGATACGTATCGCCCATACTTGGCGATCATTTTCTGCCGGACTAAGCGTCGTGCATCCAAACTGAACGAAGATCTGCGTGAAGCAGGTTATGCAAGTGACGAACTTCATGGAGACCTGTCCCAATCCAAGCGTGAGAACGTAATGAAAGCGTTCCGCGATGCCAAACTGCAAGTCCTGGTTGCTACAGATGTAGCTGCACGTGGACTTGATGTAGAAGGCGTCACGCATGTATTTAACTACGATATGCCGCATGATGCGGAAAGTTATATCCACCGAATCGGTCGTACGGGCCGCGCAGGCGGTACGGGTCTTGCAGTAACGTTTGCAACAGAGCACGACAGACCAGAGCTTGCACGAATTGAACAAGGTATCGACCAGAAGCTTTCACGCATCCAGTGGACGAGTGAAGGTCCAATTGCTTCGACTGGAGCAGCTAGACGTTCCATCAACAGTCAAGGGGATGACGAACGTTCAGGCGGACGCTCTTCCGGAACTGGTAGTGCCCGTCGCGGTGCAGGCCGTAACGATCGCAGAGATGGCGGACGTGGTGGCCGTGGTTCCCGCGGCGGCGAAGGCGGTCGCAGTGAAGGTGGACGCAGTGGTGGGCGTAGCGGTGGCCGCAGTGGCGACGAACGCAGTGCAGGACGTGGTTCCGCGCGCACCAGCGACAGCAGTCGCGGCGCAGCAGGTCAAGGTGGACGCGGTGCAGGTCGCAGTGGCGACGAGCGCAGCGCAGGTCGTGGTTCCGCGCGCAGCAGCGACAGTAGTCGCGGTGCGGCGGGCCAAGGCGGACGTGGTACAGGTAGCAGCGGCTGGGCTGGCCGTAGCGCCGACAAGCGCAGCTCCGGGCGCAGCAGTGAAGGCTCTCGCCGTCCGGAATCCGCAGGACGCGGGCCGGCGAAGGGTGACCGTCGCGATTCTCGTCGCGGACGGTAAAGCACTCGGTGCAAGCGGCGATGCAGCCGCAATTGCACCGCATCATGCCATGCCACAGAGATTGGCACGGCGGATAGCATGAGAGGGTTCCGGTACAGATGTACCGAACCCTCAGATCAAGGGTCGCGACGGAAGCATGTCGCGGCCCTTTTTTCACCAGAATTGAATATGGTTACTGCTTATTGCTCATTGCTCTGCCACAAACTTCAAAACACCTCATCCTAGACCTAAGGATGGGGTGTTTTTGGATCAATTCTTATATCATTAGAATCATAACATTCGATACCTGTTGCCGATGTGCATGCAGGGGTGGTTGAAATTCCATTCGTCTATATACACGGAGTGAGTTTGCACTAAACTACGTTTTTCATTCCCAATAGATCATTGCTACACGTGAACGTCTGCGTACTGATCCCGATATTTCTCGTTATACACCCGGCCCACCGACTCTGCCAGTCCCCCTCGTGCCTTGCTTGGATAGCGTTCAATCGTGTGATACAGCCGCATGAACCGATCCTTGGGCATAAAGCGGGCGTAGCGGGTAATAAGACTAGGGAATAACTCAATATATTTGCTCTTGCGCACAGCAGCAGCAGCTACGGCTGTAAGTATCTGAATTCCGTTGTGGAGCTGTAAAATGTTCACTTCATAGGTAGCGATATAACGAATCGCATCTTCACGAATTAATTCCGGCTTAAGTCGTGCAATCTCACCGATATATTCAGCCAGTAGCCGCTCGAAGCTGCCTAGCAGCAAGGGCTTGAGCTGCAGATCCATATCACTACGCAGGACAAAGGATTGTAACAATGCAACCTGTTGCAGTCGAACTCGGTCGTTGTAGACAAGTGAGCCGATCTCGCGGAGCATCTCATAGGCCAATGCTTCATCCTGCTTTCGGGCTTCGGCGACCAGAGCCCAATTACGGTTGATACCCTGTCGGATGATTTCCTCATCCTGTTGCAATGTGCGCTTCAACTCGCGCTGCTGTTCTACCTCGAACGAACGGCTCTGTATGAAGATCAGTAAGGCCAGAAGCAGCAGGGAAACGCTGGCTGCCGCCATGGTCTGATCTATGGTCTCACCGAAATAGGTGGCAGCTGCACCGAACAATATCGTAATGAACAAGTCGCGTGCAATTCGGCGTTTCACACGGGAAGTCGCCTTCGCCTGAACGGAATTCAGGGTACCCCGGCCACAGGCCGTGCACTCCTCTTCCCACAGGCAGGTATACTGTCCACAACGGGTGCAGACTTGCAACTTTTCATAGGCATAGGTCGTTCGTTGAAATGGTCTTATGGATACAACTAGTTTAGTACTCATGCTCAATCACGCTCACCATTCAGAATAGTGTATAGGGTACGATCCGTGTCTTCGCGGGAGACCGGTTTCCGCCGATGAAGCTGGAGTGCAATTACCTTTATCATGACAAAAAGAAACAATATGGCGAGGCATCCGTATGTAACCATAATCCGTTCCCTTCTATGGCTTGGTAAACAAGCGCTGTTATATTGCAGTTTGCTGGCAATAACTATATCATATTTCCATAGTTGGTACTTTTGTGCCAGTTACAGGCGTGAAATCGTCGATTTTTGTCAGTCATTACAAAACTGTAACTCAAGATAGGGGTGCTTTTCAGAATTTATTAGTAGACTGTTAAGATTTCCTTAAGGCTTGACGCCTATAATAAACTATTCCCATTTTAATCTCAAACGTGAAGGAGTACACCCAATGCTGCGGACACGCAAAATACGCTGGCTCAGCGGAACGATGGTTCTGCTGGCAATTCTAACGCTACTGCTACCTCAGGCGTTGCTGCCACAAGCTGCAGCGGCTCAGGCACAGACGAGCGGAATCGATGCGGTACTTGTAGCCGATGTAAGTAACTCGATGAATACAAGTGACCGTGACAAGATCAGTAATGAAGCCATGAAAATGTTTATTGATATGCTGCCAGTCCAAGGGGACAAGGTAGGGATTGTTGCTTATACCGATCAGGTGGAGCGAGAAAAGGCTATGCTGGAGATTCAGTCCGATACGGACAAGAGCAGCCTGAAGGATTTTATTGATCAGCTCGGCCGAGGCCCATATACCGATGTCTCCGTTGGTGTCGCTGAAGCCGTAAACATACTGAGTCATGGTGCAGACCCATCCCATTCGCCGATGATCGTGCTGCTGGCTGATGGCAACAATGACTTTAACAAAACCAAAGGCCGTACACAGGCACAATCCGACGCTGATCTGGCGAAAGCCGTGAAGGAAGCACAGGATCAGGGTATTCCGGTGTATACGATTGGACTGAACGCGGATGGCAAGCTGAACAAGGATGCACTCGCAGATCTGGCACAACAGACCGGAGGCAAGTCATTCATTACCGATACGCCGGATGATCTGCCGCAGATTCTGAGTGAGATCTTCGCCGATCATGCCAAACTGAATGTTGTTAAGCTGCCCTCTGTAACGGGAAACGGCAGTTATCAGGAAGTTACCGTGAACGTACCGAACGACAGTGTATTGGAAGCAAATATTTCGATCATGTCCTCGAAGCCGGTGGAAGTGCAATTGACGGATCCTTCCGGACAAGCCGTGGATCTGAACTCGGATGCAGCCAAGCTCTCGACTTCGAAGAGCTATTCGCTCGTGAAGCTGTTGCAACCCCAAGAAGGAGACTGGAAACTTCGGGTAAAAGGGGCTCCGAAAGACAGCATCGATATCAACCTGTTGTTCAACTATGATCTTCAGCTTGTTGTGGACCCAATTAAGACCAAGTCCTATACCAAAGGGGACAAGGTTGATCTAGCCGCCAAACTGGAGAATGGCGGTCAGCCGCTTCAGGATAATGACCTGTATACGGATATGAAGGCCACGCTGGTTGTGAACGATGTGGATACAGGCAAAAGTGAGGAACAACCGCTGGAAAACACAGGTTCTGGTTTCACCGGGACGTTTGAAGTACCGGACAACCATAACTATGAATTAGTCATTCGTGCAGAAGAAGACAGCTTCTACCGTGAAAGTGCGCCCATCACGATCAACGCGAGCGGAGCAGCCGGAAGCGGAACTCAACCGACAACATCAGGCGGTGAACAGGATAAGCCGTTTCCTTGGTTACCTGTCATCCTGGGTTTTATAGCCCTGATAGTGGTAGGTGTTGGAGCCTGGTTCCTGATGGGCTGGCTGAAACGCAAAAACCGGGGATTTGTAGGTCAGATGGTTGTGGAGATTCGTGATGAGAACACGGGAGACAAGTCCTACCCACAATATAAAAAGCTGGTATCCTTCCGGGGCAGGTTCCATCTGCATCAGTTGTTGCAACTGGACCCTGAGCTGAAGGAAACCGAAAAATATGTATTTACGCCCAGCAATGGGGATCGAATTATAATCCGTAACACCGCAGGCGGTACGCTGGAGAAATCCGGTCGTGCAGTCGATGCAAGCTCAGGCGTTGAACTGAAGAACGGTGACCGACTGAGCATCCCGCTGCAACAGGCGGACAAAACGATATTGATCGAGTACCTGGTCTAAAAATGTATGCCAATAGAAGTTGGTACTAACCGTTTACACGAGAACGCAGAGGACAGAAAAAAGCTGGAGAAGCGAAGCGTTCGCCTTTATCCCCAGATTTTCACCTTTGAAAAAGAGAATCGAAAAATCTGGGGATAACAGCGATCGGAAGGTTGTTCTGTCATCGGAGTGGCAAGTGTAATTATGTTGTAGTTCCGACTGCGTTAATCTAAGGAGGACATGGAATGAAACCGATTGTTAGAGAACATATTCAGCAACTGGATGTATCACTTGGCGGAGGTATTGTCAGTGAGAAAATCAGAGTCGATACGATTGATAACCCCATTCTGATTATCGGTCTGGGAGGAACGGGAATTGATGCGCTGCTGCGCCTCAAATATCAGATTAACCGTCGTTTCAAGCTACCACAGGACCCCGTATCCAAGAAGAAAATGGACAAGCCGGACAATGTGGAGTTTCTGGCTTTTGAGACGAACGAACAGGATCGTGCCAAAAAGTATAAAGGGATCGGACTCGATCCGATCAATGAATTCGTTCTGCTGTCTAATGCCGAGATTGGCGGACTTCTTCAGAACCGTAGCGTGCTGGAGCCATATATTACAGACTGGCTGTCTCCGGAACTGAGCATCACGGATGGCATGAACGGCGCAGCAGGGGTGCGTCAGGCTGGGCGTCTGCTCCTGTTCACGAAGATTAATCAGGTCGTGCAGGCCATCGACAAAAAGATCAAAACCTTATCTGTAGGCACCAACAAAAAACTGATGGTGTTCCTGCTGACAGGTCTGTCCGGCGGTACAGGTAGCGGCTGCTTCCTCGATATTTCTTATATCGTACGCGGCATTATCGAACGTGATCACGGCTCTGCGGGGATTGATCGCGTGAATACGCTGGGCTACCTGTTCACACCAGACGTGAACCTGTCCAACAAAAGCTTGAGCGAACACACTCGCGAATACATTCGCAAGAACGGATATGCTGCGCTCAAAGAGCTGGATTACTGGATGAACGTGGATAGCCGCGGTGAGCGGTTTACACAGAAGTACGGCAATATTTTAACCGTCAACTCACCACTGCCGCCATTTAACCTGTGTCATCTGATCTCTGCGACGAATACCGAAGGCAAATTGCTGGAGAACGCCTACGATTATTGCATGAACGTCACGGCCGAGAACATTACCAACTTCATGGCAAGTGAGGAGAAGCAGTCTGGCGAGGAGTTCGCGATCCATGACTATATCAGCAACATTCGCACCAACATTGCACAGATGAACAAGGTGTACCCAGCCAACTATGATTACAACATCATCGGTGCTTCTTCGGCTGTACTGCCGATCGAAGAGATGACCACGTATCTGGCGTATCGGATGTTCGACAAAATGAACACCATGTTCTCCAAAGCACCGAACCAGGAGGACACGGAGAAGTTTGCCCGCAAGCTGGGCATTGATCTCGAAAGTGTGGTCAAGTCCTTTGAAGCACGCGTGCCTGAGCCGCTGCCAGGGTATCAGAACAGCGAACGTCTGTCCTATGGCAACGTGGTGAAATCTCAGGTTGTGAATATGGACACCGAACTGGAGCAGAACTTCCTGGCTCGTGCTCGTGAAGAATATATCAAGGCGAAGAAACAGCTGCCTGGCGAGATAGCGGGGCAGTTCACCGAACAGATCCGGCGTATGTTTTTGCATCCCGAACAAGGTCCGTTCTATGTCTCTCGTCTAATTTATACGGAAAAAGGCTTCTGTGTACTTAAGATGATTCAGTCCTACATCGAAACCCTGCGTGAGAATGCCTTCCGCATTCCGCGTGATATTGAAGCAGCTCAGGAGCAATCCGAGGAGAAGCTGGGCGATGCGAAGAGTGCTTTTGTCTCCAAAGAGAAGAAAAAGAATGCTTATATTGAAGCAAAGATTCATGAGTACTGGCTGCACGCCGACGTGGAACGCAATGATCAGATGATCGAGTTCTATGAGGATCTGTATGAGTTGCTGAACCAGGAAAACAGCCGCATTTATAACGTATTTACCGAAACGCTGAACGCGCTTAGCTCGATATTCGCCAAGAATGGTGATCTGCTGACACGCGGCGAAGAACAAGCTGATCACAAAGGCAACAAGACATATTACTGGAACGTGGTAAGTGTACCGGATATCGTCAGTGTGGTGGATGGACTGTTGGATAAGCGCGATACGGATGATCTGATCCGTGACTTCTCCCGTGAATTGCTGGAAAACTCCAGCCAGTGGGTGAAGGAGAATGAGATTGATATCGTCAGTTCCATCTCCGACTTCCTGAGTGAGAAGTTTGGTGATCTGATTACCCGTTCCATGGAAGATTTCCTGGTGATCAAATACGGTCAGGATGAGTCGGTCGAGAAGTTCGTGGAACGTTTCATTGCGGGCAAGCTGGATGATGAGGCCGTTCCAGTGTTCAATCTGAGCAACAGTACAGGCAGTCTGCATTTCCCTTCATGGGGATTTGTATCGGTACCGGCACAGGCGCCGGGCATTCTGAAAGGGATTCGCAATTATCAGAACAATGCGGTAGGCAAATCTCATTTTACTGTTAAGGAAAGTGAAGTGCGTAACCGGATATTCTGGCTGAACACCCGCAACGGGGTACCGCTCTTTGTGTATACACCGCTCAAGGTATATGAGGAAAGCTATGAACGTACCATTTTGGACAAAGAAGGCATTGGTCGACACTTGGTACAAACGGAGAAAAACAACTGGACCTATCTACCGTCTCCGATTCCGGAAAAATCATGGGGAGATGTGTACGAGAACGCCCGCGTGAAGCAGTATAACGCTCGTGTGCGTAACGAATTCGAGGAGGCGCTTGGATACAACATTGTGACAGCCAAATCCATTGATGAGAATACAAGTAACCGGTACGCGATTGTGACAACAGAAGCGTTTGATTTGTCTGCCAAACTGGGAGCCTACGACATGCGTCTCACGTCCACCACGCCGAACCTCGGCGAAGTGAAGCGGGCGGTGATCGAGCTGAAACGTCTGCAATCCGAAGGGTTGCCGCGTGTAGGAGTTAAGGATATTTTCGGCAGTATTAATGAAGATATGGCCAAAGAAAACCTGGTACGCTCCCCGCAGCTGATCGCGCGCGTACGTGAGGAACTGGCGAAGATGAATGCCATCTCGGCCAAAGTCGCCGAACTCGAAGGCATTCTTGCCCAGTACCAGGACGAAGAGCAGTGGTATGATCGCTTCATCGAAGCGATATATACCGACACCATCGTCAAAAAAGGTGCGCTCTACGTCTATGACCGTGATCCGGAAGAAGACGCATGGGAGCCATTCGCGAACCTGATGAAGAGCCGTAACTTTGCCGAGTATGAAGTGTTTGGCAACTTCCGCGGCCTGGCGGAAAAAGACCGCAGTACACTGCTGCGTAAAGCCTCCCGTCGGGATAATGATCTGACGGCTTCAGAAGATATCACCCCATTGCTGACGAAGTTGGATGATCTGGCTGCGCTGTTCATGGAATCACGTGATCGTCTGGAGTATGAACGAGTAGAACTGGCTAACGGAGAAGACATCTATCAGTTCTACAGAACGATGTCGTCGAAGCTGAACGACATTCGCAGAAGGCTGAAGTAAGATGGCGGCCGGGATGGAGTTGGGCTCGAACAATACCCTGAAGCGTGATCTGGAGAAGTACGCGGTACAGTACGCAACAGAGCAGGAGCGCCAAGGCAGCCTGGGTGATGGACGCAGCAGCATCCATTACCCGGCCTTGTTTCTGTTCGTGGGTGATCAAGTTGCACCTGCCGTGTCTGCCGTGAGGGAGATTAACCGGTTGAAATGGGATAATGGAGACGGTGTGGTCTACGTTCAGATTGGGACAGAAGATCAGGAAGCAGATCCGGGTGAAACGAGGAATGATGGCTCATCCGGTGACGACGGACAGGTAACTCTGCACCGCTTGCCACTGTCCACTGGGCAGAAGGAGCGACCGTCCAAAACACGGCGTAAGGATGTGCACCGCAATTTCCATGAATCGGATCAGGCGCTCTACGATCTGAATCGTACGCTTCGGCGGGTCAGTAACCGAATTGCCGAATATGGACGGTTATACTCGTCATTTGATCGGATTTACGTTACGGTGGTAACCAGAGCGGATGATCCGCTGAATGTTTTGTTGCCAGAGCTCACCAAGCTGACGGAGACCATTTTGTCTCAAGCCTTCAAGTCGGTGCAGACGGATCTGCATGTATTGGTCAGTGAGATGGAACAGGTTGATTCCTTCGGGTATGCCAGCGCAGCAGGTCTTGCATTTCTGCGTGAACTGGATTATATGCAATCCTTGGATTACACGTTCAGCGGTAAACTGCTGGTGACGGAGGATGGGATCTCCATTCCGGTTACACATCCCGCGTCTCCTTTATTCGATCTCGTCTATATATTGTCGGACAAAAATGAGCGTGGAACTGGCGTCCCCGGTGGTTGGATCGAGAATGCCGAGATCATCTGCCGAATCTGCCTGCTGAAGAACCGGAAGCAGGATACGGATCACTCCGGTACCGTTTCAAGCACCGGAGCGAACACGTACAACAATACATCCTTTAAAAACAATATTCGTACCACCTCTGATCAGCATGGTTATGCAAGTGCGGGTTTTGCCGAGATCAGGCGGCCCAACAAACCGATTGCGCTGACGGTGTTATATCACCTGTATCGGTATCTGCTCGCACGTATGCGGCAGGAGCCGGATTGGAGCATCAAGGACAAACTCGCTTTCTTCGGACTGGATGCGGCCTCGGTGGAACGCAAAGTCGAAGGTCTGCTGCCCGATGAAGATCTGGTTAGTGGCATGAGCGGCATCATGACGCATAACGTTGGTTTCTCTGAGCTGAAGCCGCTCTCCCTACGTGAAGCGGAGAGAGCGTTGTTCGGACAAGGAGCCGAGTCATACTTCCGCGACAACGTAGTACGACTCGTGGAGGAACGTGTGTGCGAGCGCAGCTCTAGCGGTTCCCTGCGCCGTCAGGCCGAACAATCCCGAGTGCAGCATCCTGAGGTTGGCTATTTCCAATGGGCAGCCTGGAGTGGCAGTGAGCCTGGCAGTGTACGTGAGGCACTGCTCGGACTGATTCGGGATAAATCGATGCAGCTTGAATCCGCACGTGCTCTGCTGGAGCAACGTCAGCAAGAGCGTGTGGAAGATCAGTCGTTCAAACGAGCGTTGTTCCGTGATAAGCAGAATGTACGCAATCTGATTGACTGCATGTTGGAGCGGGTGTATGTACCGAAGGTGGAATTACTGCGACTGGAAAATGAATTACATCTGCTGCGTATCTACGATACGGAGATGGAAGAGCTTCACCATTTCAGTCGCCATGTCACAGCAGAACTCGAAGCGCTGGAACGCACACTGCGAGAGACAGCTGCCCAAAGTATCGCTGCTGCGGATGAATACATCGGTCAGAACGTGATGGAGTACTACGGCAAAGTGACGGAAGAGCTAATCACCGATCTGGAAACCAAGCGCGGACGGGATGTATGGTTTGAGGACCGTTACATGGGAGACATGAACCGGCTCGCAACGGAAGGCGATGACCGTTTACTGAAACGTCTTATGGAGGTATGTCACTCGTTGCTACTTACGGCCGAGCCGCTGCAATTGCCATTTGAAGAAGAGCTGTTGCAACGGGCCAATGTAACGATTGCTTACGGAGACAAAGACGTATTAACCCGGGATGATCTGTTCCGCAGGTTGTATCACACGCTGGAGGATCAGGCCGTCGTTCGGGTGCGGGTCTTCGACTATACACAGGAACATCGGTATGAAGAAAAATATTTCTTTGGTGACCACCATAGTGCTTTCATGGACTACGCGGCGCATGCCGAAGAGACGTCACGCATCTACAAGCTGGGTGTGGTGTACGAAGAACGCAGCAGTGGTGTGGAGAAGCTGAATCTGATGGGAGGTTTCCATCTGGAGGATCTCATGGTGTATCGGAACGGAAAGGTATATTATGACTCCTATACGGAGAATGGCTATGAACTTCACCCCGCAGGTCTGGTGGAGAAGTTGTCGCCCATGCGTTAAGACGCCGAGGGTGTCATGACACTCTGCTACAATCTTGTATTAACTCAGCCTGCTTAGGGCTGGTATGGAAAGGATGCATGTAGACATGCAGCGAAAAATCAATGTTCTCCTGGTCCTATTCAGCCTGATTGGCGGGGCAGTGGGCTTTGCGGCAGGAGAAATCATGCTGCGTCAATGGCTTGGAGAGATGCCGCGTCTGTTGCTGATGGGATTATACTTCGGCGTACTGGCGCTGAGCGTTGGATTGTTCTGTTTGATCGCAGAGATGATCTCACCCAAGCTGAATGGTGCTTCATGGAAGCTCCGGTATCTGGGACTGTCGTGGAAATTGCTTGTTCCGGCAACACTGGCTCTGTTGTTTGTTGCTGGACTCGCCCTGCAATTGTTGTACCAGATCAATCCGGGCGGTGTGAAGCAAGTGAAAGACATCGTATTGATGATTGACAACTCGGGCAGCATGAGCGAGACAGATCCGGATAACGGACGCTTTGAAGCAGCCAAGACTCTGATCAGCCAAATGGAGAGCGATAAACAGGTAGCTGTCATTACATTTGATGACCAACCGCAGTTGTTGCAGCCGTTTATTGCGCTGGATAGTGAAACGGCCAAGAATGAGGTTTATAGCAAAATCGATGGCATTGTCACGACTTCGGGCGGCACCAATTTTGATGCCGTGCTGCGGGAAGGCATGGAACAGATTCAGGGCAAACTGGACCCGAAACGCGGTACCGTCGTCATCTTGTTATCCGATGGCTTCAGTGAAGCGGATACGGCCGATATTTTGTCCCAATATAACAACGAACAGATTACCATTAATACAGTCGGCCTCAGTCTGGTGGACCCATCAGGAACGGATTTGCTGCGTAATATTGCCCAGCAAACGGGTGGCATGTACTATGATGTACCGGATTCCGGTGGTCTGAATCTGGCATTCCAGCAGATCTACGATACGATTGATGAACGGACGCTGGTAACGGAGCGTACAGGCATGATGGAACAGAGCGTTTATCTGGCGATTTTCCGTGTAGCAGTAGTGTTACTAATTGGCGTGGCGCTGGGTGTGTCACTCGGACTCGTGTTTGATAACCGTCATCTCGCGCTCAGCTTCGGCATTGGTGGTGCTGTGTCGGGTCTACTGGCAGGGCTTCTGCTGGAATGGGGCCTGGACGGTTCGAACGTGGGTGATACATTTGTACGGCTCGGTGCGGTGCTCATCCTGTCTGGCGTACTGACCCTCTTCTCCTGGATTGTTCCGATCAAGGAGAACACGCCGCGGAAGAGCAGGGGTCGTCGTGAAGCTGGTGGCGGAACATCTTCAGCAGAAGGGTTTGGTCAGAGAGCAAGAGATACACGCAGCAAAGGATTCTAACGTCGGGAGGTCAATGGAAATGCGGTTTACGGATGCAGACCCTTCGACACCCTTGATTCGGAAACTGACACTTGCGGTGGACGAAGGACGTTGTACACTTCGCTGGCTCTGGCCGGAACGGGTAGAAGCTGTATATGTGGAACGGCTGGAGCTGGATATGATGAGCGATGATCGTACCGGTGAAGAGCCTGCACAGGGCAAGCTGAAGCTGTACACGAGAGAGGAATATAAGGCGAGCAATGGTTACACGGATCGGATCACGGGTTTTGGTGCCATCAAGTACACGGTCTATGTGTGTCAGATGGAGGACGACGGGCCCGTGCTGATTCGTCAACGAGACGAGGACAACATGGTGATTGCAAGCGCAGGGAAGGCGGATATTCGCTTTTCCATTCGCTACAAGAGCGGTTTTTTTCAGAAACGAAAAAGTGTCTTGATCACCGTAACAGCGGAAGTACCTGTTCCAAAGGAAGCACTCTGTTATGTTCGCAAGCAGGGCGGGGTTCCGTTGAATAAGGAAGATGGTACGGTGTATCCTTTTGTGAGTGATTTTGCTCCCGGAAGAAATGAGATGCCGCCCGTTGAAGTTGCCAAGGATGATTATGTGCGGTTATTCTTCACGGACGGACCGAAATATGGAGCCGCCTATAGGCTTATATCAGACTAGATAGTTGGACTAGCGATTGGAAGGTTACTCTGTCATCGTAGTGCAAGTGTAAATTGTCTTAGTCTGAACTGATCAGGGGAGGGGAGTGGCTATGAGCTTTTTTAGTCGGTTTTTGAAGAGACAACAGCCGGAGGAACGTCCGCTGTTTTACGATATTGTATGCCCTTATTGTTTCAGCAAATTTTCACCAGAAGAGGTGGTGTTCCGCGCCGCCCATCACCGCGATGATGATGAGGACTACGCACTCGGGGAAGATGCGAAGTTGAATCGGTACCGTGAAAGGTTCGGACTCGATACGGTATTTGATATGGAGGCTGTATTGGCTCCACATGATGTACCGGAGGAACATCGCATTTATTCAGATAACATCGTGATGGGCCTGAACGATCGGTATGGTGTCGTTACGCGCCGCCGGTTGTGTCCGCAGTGTCATAACGAGCTTCCTGTTACGGCGGGTAAAGCACCGAGCAATATCATATCCATCATTGGTGCATCCCAGGTGGGGAAATCCGTCTACATGACTTCATTAATTCATACATTGCAGCATTATACGGCAGATCATTTTGACGCGGCTTGCATGCCATTGAATGCGGAGATCAGCCGCCGGTTCCGTGCGGATTATGAAGAACCGTTGTTTGAACGTGGCGATCTGCTGGATTCCACGCAGAAGGAGAAGTTACAGGAGCCGTTTATCTTCCAGTTTGTGTTCAAGGACGAAGATAAAGCACCGCTGACGCTGGTGTTCTTTGACGTCGCAGGTGAAGGTATGGTGGAGCAGGATTATCTCGGACTTCACGGGCAGCACATCAAGAACTCGGCAGGTATTCTGTTCATGGTGGACCCGCTTCAGATTCGTTCGATTCGGGACAAAATCCGTATTAATCTCGGCAATGAGCCGGGAGAGTGGACACCACGATACGATGAGCCACGTGACGTGGTGCTTACGATGTTCGGAGATTTTATCGCGTATCAGGACAAAGCCAAGACCAATATTCCAACAGCCGTTGTGCTCACGAAAAGCGACATGCTGCATTCCCTCAAGGATGAAGAGGGGGATTATATCAAATCCAACAGTAATGTCTTCCGCAACATGGTGCACCGCGATTGGTTCGACTTAACCGAGTTCGAGAATATCGACGGGGAGATCCGGCGTTTTATCGAGAAGGTGGATCGTCCGTTCAAGGGCACGATGGATGTGTACTTCAAGGATACAGCCTATTTCGCAGTATCTGCGCTGGGCAGCAATCCGGTGGATATGAAGTTGCAGGGTGTGGTTAGCCCGATCCGCGTGGATGAACCCTTCCTGTGGCTGTTGTACAAGCTGAAGTACATTGAGGGGAGAGTGGGATGATGCGTTCTTCCGTAACCCCGCCCATTGAACAACAGTTGTATACCCGAGAGCGGCGCGGGGTGTTTCGCACAACAGAGGGGTTCGATACGGTTGCGGCATCGCCGGGACTGGACCCTTCTTTTATCAAAAAAGTGCTTCACCCCTACTGTGTCTATGACGCTCCAGCGGAGCTGACAGGCCGTAGCGAGAAGGACGAGACGAAGTTTCCGGCGTCCATTCACCTGCTTCATCTGGAGAGTGGAGAGACGATCCTTGGGCAAAATGTGTACCAAGCTGCGGATTTCACCGGGCTGCGCAGTGCCTTTTTCGCTCATAATTACGTCTTGTCTCCCGAACGTTCGGAAGAGCAGATGAAGCAAGGCGGCTGGCTGGATGCCGTGTTCGCCACGTCCTATGACATCGAACAAGGCACAGTACTGCCTGCGCTTGCTGAATTGCCCATATCGTCGGGTAGTGGTCCTGATTCGTCGCCAAGTCAGATCCTGAGTGCGTTGAAAATGAACGAAGTGCTGTTTAAGCGCTTGCTCTACGCGGTGATGCAATCCGTAGCGACACGCAGAAAAGTATATATTGCACTTGACCTTCCCGCAGAGGAAGTGACCGCCGGAGCGAAGGGATTGCTGCGTTTGCTGTACACGGCGTTACCCTATGCATTCCGTCGTCAGCTTGGTTTCATGACGTTTGCCAAGGAGCCGCAGGCCAAGAAGGGAATTCACATCCAGTTTGTAGAGCGGGGTACACTGCGTCCAAAAGACCGGAATACGGAGAAGGATTTCACTTTTGATCTGGTATCCGGCAGAGTTACGCATGCAGATGCATCTGTGGCGAAACTGCCTTATGCCGAATTCGCCTGGTACTTGTTGCAGGAACCTGCTGCTGCGGATGCGTTTTATACGTTTGCTGATGAGATGCTGTCCGGTATGGAGCCTGGACGGGAACTTTCCATTGAAGCATATGGGGAACTATCGGTGTTCTATGGTCTTGAACAAGGCATGGAAGACCTGTATCTGGATAACAAAAGCCACGTCCTGAGTGGTTTGTTAACCTATCTGAAGCCGGAAGGTGGGCCCCAGCAACGTTCACGTCTGAACGAGCTGTTCCTGACCCTGCTTAGCCGCGAACTGGACAGTGTGAAGCGCGAGAATGTACCCGAAGAAGCCGTTGCTGCTCGCATTGGAGAATATTTCAGTGTTGCTGCGCCCGTGGTGCAATCCCGGATTGTGGACTATTTCATCTACGGTGTAAATAATGCCCGTGCCCAGAAGCGTATGCGCGCTGTGCAAGAATTGTATGCTGTGCTGGATCGGGATCCGCAGCTGAATCGGGCTTTCTTTGATAAAGTGCTGTCCAATGAATCGCTCACCAAGTTATTGTTCGAGCCTTATCTGGACAATCAGTTGAAACGCACGGAATCCGCAGCAAACGTCGTGGAAGTGATCCGAAGTTGGGTTACAGCTCATCCATCTGCGATTCACTACAACTACTTGCTGGAGCGGACAGCCAGTGAGCTGCGTGAACGATTATGTTCTGCGCCTAATCCGGTTCAGTCTGCTAATGAAGCCCTCCAGCGAGTTAGTGTGCTCGACCGGGTATCCGTGGAAGATACCTATGATAAGGGCATTACGGCACGAATAGGCCAATCTAAAGCTACAGTCCGCCCTAATCGAAAAGGGGGATCTTCGTCTGCCAGTCAAGATCCGGCATATCAGGAAGAGTTAACCCGCCTTGCAGACAAGCTGGCCTATGTCATTAACCTGTTTATGATTCAAGATCTGGATCTGGAACGGGTTAATCGTGAACAGCTGTTAAGCATTGATATTTTGCAGCATGGCGATGAGGTTCGGGACTGGGCGGCACGCCAAGGTTCCGATGTATCCGCTCGAACGAACATGATGCTGGCTGCAAGAGCATGGCTTAGTGGCGAGGGGAATGATGAAGAGCAATTGGAGACACTTTCCCTGGCGGAGCGCAATGAACTTCAGCGCTGGACACGTCGCTGGCTTGCCGGAGAGCTGCAGGCTCACCCGGGAGTAGCGGCCTATGAAGCTTTGCCAATGGCCTTTTATCGAGGAGGAAGCGGCAGCAACCGGTTGGATTATCCTGGCCTAATTGAATTTGTTCGTAGCCATGCAGATCGAGCTCAAGGGTTGTATCCATTCTTCGAATGGACAGGGAGTCAACGGATGTTTGTCCGGGGTTCCAATGCACATAAAGGATATGCGGATGCCCTTGTGGCCTATTTCAAGTCCCATGACCGTGAAGCTTTCAAGTCGAAGTCGGCTTTCAAATCATATTATGCGAGAGCAAACAAGGCGATGAAGCCGGCCTATGACCGTGCCAAGACCGAATTGTCCTCTCCGCTGGTCCGGATGCTAACGGGTAAAAGGAAGAATCTGTTCGGATTAATCCTCTTGATCCTGGTTCTGGGTATAGCTGGCGGTACATATGCATGGATGAATGATTCTGTGGAGCCGCCAGGGGCATCTCCTCCTACCACCCAGGAACCTGTCATTCCGGCTGAACCTGAGGTACAGCTCGCGGAACAGATTGCTTATATGGTTCCTGCGAGTGAACAAGAGGGTACGGAAGCAGCTGCTCAATTGGTCATCCGTTTCAGGAATGATACGGGAAGTGATGAGTTTGAGCAAGGTTCACTCCAATTGATGATGAACGATGGCAGCACGCAGGATTTTGATTCAACAGGCAAGTGGGAGAGCTTTAATCGGAATGAAGAACCGGATTCCCAAGATGCCTCCGATGGGGGTTCAGGAAGTGCTTCCGAAGGAAGTGCGGATGGGTCTTCAACGGGAAATGCGGGGAACACAGAGCAGACGGAGGATGGCGATCAGCAGGCAGATCCGTCAACGTCAGGTAATGCCACTTCAGATCCTGCTACCGATGCAACAACGGGTACAGATACGACATCGCCTGACACATCTGTATCCAATGAACAGGATGCGACGACTTCTTCACAGATGTCTATTGGAGAGGCAGATCGTCTCTATCCGTATGGATTGCAGATCGATCTGCCAGCTGATATGGATGCCGAGAGCATTGTCAGTGTGAAGAGTACGCAGGGCAGTATGACGGTGATCCAATTGATGCCGCAGCCGAAACTGTAAGTTACCAAATAATGAAAAATGATCTTCATACCATAGTGAACGAGAGTGTGTAGATGACCTTGAACTTTAGATTTCAAGGTCGTCTTTTTTTATTTTATATTGCGGATGAATATATTGAACTAACATTTACACAAAAACGGAGAGGACAGAAATAACCTGAAGAAGTGAAACGTTCGCCTAAAAGCTTTCTAAAAGAAAGCTACATCGGAAGCATATGCTATCCCCGGATTTACCCTTTAAAAAAGGATCAAAAAATCTGGGGATAACAGCGATCAGAAGGTTGTTCTGTCATCGGAGTGGCCAGTGTAACTATCCTTTAGTTCAATTTATACAGCCATTGCATGAAAATAAATTGTTCATTCACAAATCGGACACAAAGTTTGTGATTCAAGAGTGCGAGAGATAAGCAGAATGGATGAAATGCGCGTGATGAATGAGAAAAGCTCTCATATGTATTCGGGAAGAAGATCTGCAATTTGCTTCAGAAAGACGGAATAAAGCAAGAAAAGAGCAGAGAATTTGGTTTTTTATGTTGACAAATGATAATGATTATCAGTATCTTTAGTGTAGAAGATATTTGCGCCGGAAATACACTTAATTACAATTTCGTTGTCGTTGTCTATAGCCGGATTACATAACCGGGATAAATGAGAGAGGGATGATCGCATGTTTCGTCTGGAGACGACCAAGCTGGATATCGCTTATGAGGAAAGACTAATTGTAGAGGATCTGAATATTCAGATTCCCCAAGGAAAAATTACAGCACTTGTTGGAGCCAATGGTTCAGGGAAGTCAACCATCCTGAAAACGATGGCACGTATTATGGCTCCAAAAGCAGGTAATGTATTGCTCGACGGGAAGTCCATCCATAAGCAGTCCACGCGTGAAGTTGCCAAGCAACTTGCGATTTTGCCACAGAACCCGACAGCCCCTGAAGGACTTACGGTTACTGAACTGGTATCCTACGGACGTTTTCCTTATCAAAAAGGATTTGGTTCCATGCGTTCTGAAGATAAACGCATGATTGAATGGGCTATCGAAGTGACAGCCATGACTGAATTCCATGATCGTCCGATTGATCAACTGTCCGGTGGACAGCGTCAACGTGCCTGGATCGCCATGGCACTTGCCCAAGAAACCGACATCCTTTTCCTGGACGAGCCGACTACGTTCCTGGATATGGCTCATCAGCTCGAAGTATTGCAATTACTGGAGCAGCTGAATGCCACAGCCAATCGTACCATTGTTATGGTTGTACATGACTTGAATCATGCTTCCCGCTATGCACATCACATGATTGGTATCAAAAAAGGTAAAGCCATCGCTCATGGCTCACCTGTGGAAGTTATGAACTCGGATGTGCTTCGTGAAGTATTTAACATTGAAGCAGATATCGTGATTGACCCGCGTTCCGGTGTACCGCTTTGCTTGCCTTACGCTCTTGCAGGGGAACGCCAGCAACCAGCAAAGCCAGACCAGATGGTCATGAACAGCGCGATGGTTCATGCAGGAGGACGGGCAGAACAACGCGTTCAAGCGACAGGAAGTTAACGACATGGGCCATACGTGGTCCTTACACTATAGAATGAAGCCGCTGTGCGTAATGCACGCGGCTCATTCGCATTCATGGGAGGTTTGCAACCGATGGGAGCAATTAACTACACGTGGTTAGAGCAATATGGACGTATAACGACCGGTCCGGTTCACGAACCGGTTTTTGGCATGCCTTTGACATTGTTAAGACATCTGGAGAATGCAAAGCTTATGCTCGAAGCCTATAATGAGCATCTGCGTGCGGATTCTCTTCGCTCTGCTGCTGTATACTTCATGCACTCCGTTCGCGGTCTGCTGCTCGGTATTCATTACATGACGTCCATGTGTGATACGTCGCTAGACATCTCCCTGGAGAATATCCAACTGCAATTGGAGGTCCAGGAAGGGCGCCCCGTAATCCATTTTCAACTTATAGATGTAACCGAGCATGCCCATCCTGATTCAGTCAACAATGGTGTTGGAGATGTATCTCCTTGGCGGAATGAGTTGCTCACAGCCTATTACGGCGAACAACTAGGTCCCATGATTGAAGGCGTGGCGCTCGCCGGGGAAGCGAACACTGGTCAGATGTGGGCACAGCTCGCATCCATCCTGAGATGGTTCAAGACGACCGTAGTGAAGATGGACATTACAGAATCAGAACGAGAAGCAGTGATTCAGGGGTAAGAGTATGTCATCGCCATGCCACCGGAAACTCTGGGGTTACGCAAGAACTTGCTGTCATTCAAACCGGTCGAGATTGCTAATCCCCATCAACCTGAAGAGAGCATGCTGATGAAGCCGACATGCTGTCTGCACTATCAAGTGTATGGCGGGCAAAACTACTGTTACAGCTGTCCCAAACTAACCAAGGCAGAGCGGCAAGAGCGGTATGATGCCATTGTGGCTGCCAAGTCAGGCTAAAGTAACCCGGAGCATTGGTATGGATAGACCGGAATTTGGTAATCGCATCGGATCAGGTCTATAATAATAGGACAGGCTGTAGGTTCATTGGATCTCAACGTGCTCGCAACAGCCCAAACCAACATATGTCATGGGAGGAATCAGTCATGTCCGTATATTCATATCAGGCGGTAACCACCGCGAACCAGGAAGTCTCACTGGATCTGTATCAAGGTAAGGTATTGGTCATTGCCAATACAGCCAGCAAGTGTGGACTGACCCCGCAATACGGCGAATTGCAAAAGCTCTACGATCGTTATCGCGATCAAGGCTTGGTTGTACTGGGGTTCCCTTGTAACCAGTTTGGAGGGCAAGAGCCAGGTACAAGTGAGGAAGCCGAATCATTTTGCCAGATTAACTATGGTGTGAATTTCCCGGTGTTTGCCAAGGTAGATGTGAATGGTGAGGAAGCACATCCTTTGTTCCAATACCTTAAAGAGCAACAACCCGGCGCAGGTGAAACAAGCGACATCCAATGGAACTTCACCAAGTTCCTTGTTAACCGTGAAGGTGAAGTGGTTGGTCGTGTTGAACCGAAAGAATCCCCGGAAGCCATGAGCGCAGAAATCGAGAAATTGCTCGGTTAAACCATGGTTGTAGAGAAGCCTATCCTTGCTTATGCGAGGATAGGCTTTTTTGATGACTTTACATACGACGTAGATTTAGCTTCTTATCAGGTAGATGTGGCCTCGGATCAAGGCAAGGGCTTACTTAACGTGTAATAGCCTTGATCCGAGGCCAGCTTAAGCAGGTTACGTGCATAGCTTCCGGCCCAGGAGTAGCCGTGTCTTCGTTCCTCACTGATCTCCAGAATGTTCATATACTTCATTCCATCCCGATCCGCGTAGAAAGGCACATCTTCATCCACATTGTAGAAACGGTACCAGATCACACTTCCTTCATCCGGTTCAAAATATACGGGTCCTTGCCGGTTATACTTGGTTCCATTCTCTCGCACCGTATCGAACCATCGCAGAGCCCCTTTGGCGGCTTGTTCAATCTCGGGAGTCTGAGGCCTGGACATGAGAAAAGCAGTAATTGCCACCGACTCTGATCCCGACTTGGATGCTAATTCATACGCTCTGCCCGTCACAGGAGCATAGGTCACAGGATCATGCTGCGCACCCCAAACGGTGGGCTGACCATCATTGATAATTTGCGCTTTTAGCGTATATTCAATGCCTTTCTCCAGTGCTTTCTTCAGCTTGCTGCGATCATTGGAGGTCCATATATCGTTGTTAAACTCATTTCTTCGCTCAACAATATCGTCTAACAAAACCATCGTTTGTACCATGGCATTGTCGTTGTAAGTCACCGCGTCAGAGTAATTACTTCGTTTGGGATAAACCTGTGGCCAACCTCCAGATGGATATTGAGAGATCAGGATAAAGTCCACCGCTTTACGAACACTGTTCTTAAAGGCCAGATTACCCGTTTTTTCATACATGTCAGCCAGAAAGCGGATCTCGGAAGTTGTCGCATCATTATCGAAGGTGCCAAGTTCAATTCCATTCGGGTCTTTCCAGCCTGATCGTGCTGTTACACCGTCCCAAGGAGCTGCATATTGTTCTTTCATGTCTTTGTAAAATCCACCGTGCGGCATCTGCCATGAAACGATATTCAGGGCATAGGCCGTATCTTTGGCCAGATCGCCAGTTGCAAAATGATTGATATCCCTGAACTTCTGAAGGAGCGAAGACACATCGGCACCTGCTGGGACTTTGGAGGACAGAACCTCGGTTTTAATTGTAACTGGTGGAGAATCTACAGAAGCAGAAGCGAAGGGGAGCGCTACTCCAGTTGTCATCATGGTGATGGCAAGCGTAACGGGAACCATGCGGAAAGCAACAGACATTGAACGTTTCTTCAAATGAACGCCTCCTGAACAAAGTAAGATTTGTTATTTTATTTACATATAATCCATTTAAAGGATCGTTATTATTGTAAGCGCTTACCAATTTAAAAATCAACCCTGTCATGAAAATTAGTTCATTTATTTTTGTACAAGCAAAACTGAATAGGGAAGAGGGCTTTAACTGAAAGCGTCCATATAGTGATTGCGGAAGCCATTGCATAGCATAAATCAACACGGATCCGGGGACAATGAAATCAATAAAACGAAGGGAAGAAAGGCTTAAATAAAAGGATATAACTGCTTTCGACAAACTTTTTTTGCTCAGCCTATTGCAATGTGAAAAAGATCACATTATAATGAGTGTATAAAGTGAAATAAATCACATACACAGTATCGCTTATGAAGTGAAATATTTCACAACTACAATAACGTTATATTCAAACTCATTTATATATTTCGAGGAGGAACTTTTAATGAAAATCGCAGTTATCGGATGTACACACGCAGGGACCGCAGCCATCGTAAATACCGCCAAATTGTACCCGGATGCTACTATCACGGTGTATGAACGCAATGACAATATCTCCTTCCTATCTTGTGGCATTGCGCTCTACGTAGGCGGGGTCGTGAAAGATCCTGACGGCTTGTTCTATTCTTCGCCTAATCAGTTAGCAGAGCTTGGTGTTGTAACCAAGATGCTTCATGAAGTGACGGCAGTCGATGCCGAGGGTCATACTCTTCAGGCTAAAAACCTGAAAACTGGGGAAGAATTTGAAGAAACGTTTGACAAACTGATCGTGACAACAGGTTCATGGCCTGTTGTTCCGAAGCTGGAAGGCATCGAAATGGATAACATTTTACTTTGCAAAAACTACAATCACTCCAACACGATTATTGAAAAAGCCAAAGACGCCAAACGCGTTACCGTTGTAGGTGCAGGATATATCGGCGTAGAGCTGGTGGAAGCTTTCCAGATGAACGGCAAGGAAGTTACCCTGATCGACAGTGTGGACCGGATTTTGAACAAATACCTGGACCCTGAATTCACGGATGCGATCGAAGATACTCTGACTGGACGCGGCATCAAGCTGGTTCTTGGTCAAACGGTACAGAAGTTTACTGGAGAGAATGGCAAAGTAACTAAAGTAGTCACGTCCAAAGGGGAGTTTGAGACCGATCTGGTTATTCTGTGCATCGGCTTCCGTCCAAATACCGAACTGCTCAAAGGCCAAGTGGATATGCTGCCAAACGGCGCGATCATCGTGGATAAATATATGCAAACCAGTCAAAAAGACGTCTTCGCTGCGGGCGACAGCTGTGCAATTCATTACAACCCGACAGGCAAAGCATCATACATTCCACTGGCGACCAACGCCGTGCGGATGGGTACACTGGTAGCTCGCAACCTGGTTCGTCCTACGACACCGTATATGGGCACACAAGGAACATCGGGTATCAAAATTTATGAGCAAAATATCGCGGGTACAGGGATGACGGAAACGTCTGCTGCTGACGAGGGTCTGATTGTGGAATCCGTCGTACTGGAAGACAGCTACCGTCCGGAGTTCATGCCAACGGCTGAGAAACTGTTGCTTAAAGTGGTATATGAGCAGGCTACTCGTCGAATTGTCGGAGCGCAAGTAATGTCACAGGTTGATCTGACTCAATCGATTAATACGATTTCGGTCTGCATCCAAAACAACATGACCGTAGATGAGCTGGCCTTCATCGACTTCTTCTTCCAGCCACATTACAACAAACCGTGGAACTTCCTGAACACGGCGGGTCTGCAAGCACTGCCTCCGATCGAAGTGAAAGCACCAGCAATGGTGTAAGGAAGCCATAAAATACACAAAGACTGGCGAGTATATCGCCAGTCTTTTTTTTGATATTTGTATGGAGTTACATAATAGCCTGCGTTATATCTCTTACTGTCACAGGCCTTGAATGACGATCTTAATAACAACTTTTATAAATAACATTGTGATAATTTGCACAAAGTTTTGCGTATAGCCGAGATACAATTAGGATATGGCGTTCGACGCGTAACTAAGGAATTTCCAAATGGTTTTATTTCAATGATGTATGAACAATAAAGGAAAGGATGAATGATATGGCAGCAAAAACACCTCTTGAGGTTGCACAATATACGGCGCAAACAGGAATGAAGAAGGCTCAATACCCGGCATCGTCTGTACTGGTACTCAGTTTTTTGGCAGGGGCTTTTATCGCGCTGGGATTTCTACTGGATATTCGGGTGATCGCTTCTGCGCCAGCAGAGTGGGGAAGTCTGGTTAATCTGATTGGAGCAGCGGTGTTCCCGGTTGGGTTGATCATGGTACTCATTGGTGGTGGCGAGTTGCTGACAGGAAATATGATGGCAGTTCCGCTTGCTACGATTGCACGAAAATTATCCGCGGGTAGCATGTTGAAAAATCTAACTTTAGTGACGATTGGTAACTTTGTTGGAGCCTTGTTTGTCGCATACGCATTTGGACATGTGCTTGGTCTGACTGGAGAGGGTGTATATCTGGCTAAAGTCGTGGATATGGCTGGGCATAAGCTGCATGACGGTTTCCTGCAGGCTTTTATCTCCGGAATCGGCTGTAACTGGCTGGTTGCGCTGGCCGTGTGGCTATCTTATGCATCAGATACGATGAGTGGCAAGGTACTGGGCATTTGGTTTCCAACGATGGCATTTGTGGCGATTGGATTTCAGCACGTTGTGGCCAATATGTTCCTCATCCCGGCAGCAATCTTCGAAGGATATTATTCATGGGGACAATATGTAATGAATTTCATTCCGGTATGGCTCGGGAATCTGACTGGTGGTGCTCTGTTTGTAGCTGCAGCATATTGGGTGGTGTACCTGCGTAAGTTGGAGCCGAAAGTGAAGCCAGAGATAGTGACATCAATCGAACCAGTGGAGACTGAGGCTAGAGCGATGTGGAGCAAACAGGCATAGAGGGCACATTTCGTAGCATGTGTACACGTAGGTCGTCCCCAACTGCCAATTAAATTTTTACTATTCAAAATATGAATTCATTGTTGCCCACATTCGATTGTACTCACTTCGTACCGCTGAGAATGCACCGGGCTTTTCAGATTTATTGTTTGAATTTGGCTCAAACGTTAAATATTCATTACGTGATGTGCACTCATAGTTTTTGCTATTTATAAGGAATTCAATTCTATCTTTAAATGGACTGTCTAATAATTTAACCACCATAATGTCTCCAGTACTGGTACTTCTAGCAGGAAAATAAATCAAAAAGTAACCTTGTTCAAATCGGTACTCCATAGCACTTATCTCCATTCGAATATAGATTTTATTACCGGTTAACTAAACCACCAAAAAGTATCTATACATCAATTATACATGATGAAGTTAGTGCATAATATTATTGATTTTATCACCAATTTAAAGAGTTGACGGGTCTCATTTGTGTACGTTTCGGAAGGAAATATAGTTTCAGTATGACGATGATTGGGATTGGATTGCGTTCGATAAAATTATATCGGCGCGTACATGAATCCAGAAATTACTATTACAAATAGGTTCTAAGATAAGGGCATTCCTGGATTGTTGGGAACGCCTTTTTTGTATCCTAGTTGCAACCTAGGTTTGGTTTAAACCAACCTATAAGGGAAGGCTTACGGATCAGGAAGGGCTTCAGCTTCTGCAGGAGGATCGAAGGTGTTGCAGGAGTGTTTATACCAATCAAGGAGACCAGGGCAAGAGATTAAGGCGTTAGGGCTGATGCTACCGGCTCTATGGCGGCAAGAGCGGCCACCTAGGAGCCGGTACGCACCGCTGCGGGGTACTTGGCCCGAGACCTAGAGCGCCTAAGCCGTCCCGGCCAAGGCGCTCTAGGTCCCTGTGCCGCGCTTCACACCCCGCACTGAGCCTTAACAGATATTGAAGACAACCAACGTTCGTTTTTAAGGCGATTTGGATACTTGGCCAGCTCTGCGGCTTGCCTATTTTGTTAAAAACCCGAACATTCCATAGATAACATTGTCTTAATGTCCGATAGAACTATAAGTGATATGGTACAATAAGGAAAAAATAGGAGAGGAAACAGTGATGAAAAAAGATAAAGATACGGGAATGGTACGCCACATAGACGCACTTGGACGTATTGTATTGCCTATTGAACTGAAGCGTAACCTGGGGATCGAGCATGGAGATCCAATTGAATATTTTTTGATGATCCACGCATAATTTTGCGGAAGTATAGAACATGTGAATGTACATTTTTTTCCGCAACGGAGCAACTTACCTACTTTAAAGATTATTTCATTTGCAGTTCATGTATAAAAGAAGCTTTAGGGTCTGCTTTCTGCTACGTAGGGAGAGGAACGAAAAGCTTCTAAAAAGAAGTGGTTCCTTCCATTGAAAAAAACCGACAGAACGTCCTTTTGAATGGAAGCCTACTCGCAGTAAGGATGCAGCGCTTCGGCTTGCTAAGGCTATGAAAGAGTAACCTTCTGCATGACAAAAAAAGGGCTGAGCTGATAGGTGTATCCCAAGGACGAATGAGTCAGTTAATTCAAAAACTGAATGAGACAACCCCCCAAGCGACCGGCATGTTGCTGCTCTCTCCGATCCGGACGAGATTCGCGCAGCTCTTACCCAGGACGTTAGGACATGAACTGAAGACGAGATCCATGCAGAACAATTAGAAAGTATCGCAAGATTTTGAAATATCATTGCGATACTTTTCGTGAACATCCGGGATAGGCCAAGGCATATTAATATGAATCGTATGTTCAACTTCACCCACCGAGCAAATTTCTCGTGCACCTCTGTTATGTTCAACACTTGCGATAAGATAAGCACTTTGCAACCCCGGAATATCTACCCCTAGAATAATTTCCATCAAATGAACGATTTTGATTTTAATTAAATCTTTCTTTTCTTCATGTTCGTACATCCATCACGATGGATTTGCATATTTCCTCTACCATAAATGGTGAAATGATGCCTCGGTCCGAATCGTGAATGAGCCCTTTTCCTGGTTTCTGCGCATTGCAGGCCTTCTTTAGGCTCCTCTGTGCGGGTTTGGTTGCGTATAATCTGCTTCGAGCCATTGGGCAAACTTTGCTGCAAGAACCGGATGCCCGGTACAAACGATGGCAACCGCCGGCTTTACATGACCTCGTCAAGCTGAATAATAAGGAATACATAATCGAGCAAGGACTTGGTGTAAGACAAGCTCTATTTCCCTGTGTCTGAAGGCAGACAAATCACTCCCCCCTACTTATCACACGAATCGCTGCAAGCAAAGAGGAGGGAGATGACAGTCGGAAGGATTTCTAAAATAAAGAATAGCTAAGTGTCACAAATTGAATTTTCCAATTGTTATATAGGTACAAGGAAGGAGGCGATATCAATTGACTTCTGAACATCCAGGCAATATTGACAGTGAGGAAATTGATCAAGTAATTCAGCAAATAAAGAAAGGCGATACTGATAAGTTCAGAGTCATCATTGAGAAGTACCAGAAGAGAGTTTACCTCTATAGTTATTACTTACTGAATGATAAAGAACAAGTAGATGACGCAGTTCAAGATATTTTCATTAAAGTGTATCAACATATTGGTGACTATACTAAAACAGTTTCTTTTTCTGCTTGGATTCACAAGATCGTGTATAACCACTCTATAAATTTAAATAAGAAGAAATTCAGAGATTATCAACTGCTTCTTGATTTTCAATATTTAAACACAGTTTCATCAACTAATGATAACCAGAAAAATTACATTGATGTGTTACTGCAACAGCTAAATTTCAATGAAAAGTACATTTTACTGTTACGGGCTGTAGAGGAGTATTCTTTTGATGAGATGGGCCATGTACTTAACATAACTGCAGCAAATGCTAGAAAAAAATATGAACGTATTCGAAAAAAATTAAATAGACACAGAAATGGAGGTCATGAAGAACATGAAAAAACACTTGGAACCACAAGAGGATGAAGTAATAAATAAAATTCGTGAAATGGATCCAAACAAGGATTTCTCAGATATCATTATGACAAAAATTAAAGAACAAAATATAAAACCTATCACCACTATTGAAAGGAGAAGAAAAGTGAAGAAAAGTGTTATTGCTACAACGGTTGCTGCTAGTTTAGCGCTGGTGATTGCAAGTGGATTTGTGTCACCTACAATGGCTGAATCTTTGCAACAAGTTCCTGGGGTAAAGAGTATCTTTAAGCTAGCAGGAGACTTAGGGTTAAGGGTAGCAGTTAATGAGAATTTAGTTAACTTCCCTAACGTAAGTGCATCAAATGAAAACCTATCTTTGGTAGTACCGGAAATTATATATGATGGGACGAGAGTTTCCTTAAGCTTAGAGCGAAATCCAACAAGTGAATTATCAATCTCAAATAATCCACTAAAAAAAGATATTAAAAATATAAGTTTATTGATTAATGGTGAAGATATTCAATCTTTTGGTCCTGATAATTCAAACGACATTGGAGTATTTCAATATGCCGGTGTTGACAACAATTCAGTTATCCTTGAATTCTCAGATTTACGTAACCAAGAAGGGAAAATACTGCCTAATTCCTTTGATCTGACTTTGAATGTTGATCTTAAAGGAGAAAGCAAGACTTTATCTATTGAAGTCCCTGTTGGGAAAAATGCAACAGACGCTTTTGTGACTAATATTAATGAGACAAAGAAGTCTGAAGATTTCACAATAAAATTTCAGAAAGTTGAAATTACACCAGTAACAACGAATCTATCAACTGTGTTGAGTTTACCAGAAGGAGAGGCGTATGATCCACTTACACTTAGCATAGCCTATGACGTTGTCGATTCAGATGGAAACAGTCTAAAGTTACTTAGTTCTAATGAATGGCATGAAACGAATGGGAACGAGTTGACCTCAGATATTCGATTCCAGCCTTATAATACAATACCAGACAAAATAACAATCAAACCTTACATTATTGAAATTAATGAGAATGGATCATTTAAACAGGATACAAACGGTGAGGTTTTAAAACAGTACCTAACTAATCTTGAGGTAGAAGTTCAAATTAAAAAGTAATTATAAAAGGTCAGTAATTGGGTCACCCCAGTTAACGACCTTGACCTGCCTAACGAATATGCTGTGATGGAGCAGACCGGTATCGTTTTTTATGAAGTACTTGTCGGATTTTAACGCAAAATAAATTCGCCATGACAAGGTTCGGGGGAACGAAACCTGTTCATGGCGAATTTCGGGAGTGGTCCATGATATGGCATAAGGAGGAAGTGGGGAAACACTAGCCTAATGCCTTATTTTTAATTTACCCCTGAAATCTGAAGTTGAATCAAACGACAAAACATTTTTTTGAAAATAATTTAAAGCTGCTATAGCGGTGAATTTCGGGAGAAAACATACTGTTCTCTTTACGTGATAACCTCGAAGAAGATATGATATAGGGATAGCTTTTAAAGAGGGGGAGCCATACGATGATCGATCAGGAGAATGGGGTATTTGCAGCGGTATGCCCGCTCGATTGTCCGGACACTTGTGGTCTGTTGTTACATAAAGAGAACGGTAGAATTGTGAAGGTGGCAGGCAATCCGGACCATCCGATAACGAAGGGTGCCATCTGTAATAAAGTCAGAAATATGACCGAGCGGGTGTATCACCCCGAGCGTCTACAATATCCGATGAAACGTGTAGGAGTCAAAGGCGAAGGTAAGTTCGAACGAATGAGTTGGGATGAAGCGATTCGAGAGATTACGACAAAATTCACTGCATTGTCTGAAACCTATGGCCCCGAGAGCATCCTGCCCTACAGCTTCTACGGCAACATGGGCATTCTTGGTGTAGACGGCATGGACCGACGTTTCTTCAATGCGCTAGGTGCAAGTGTGCTGGAGCAGACGATCTGTAATGCGGCCGGAAATACCGGCTGGAAATATACGATGGGCGCCAACCGGGGAACGGTGCCGGAAGATACGGAGCATGCGGATCTCATCCTGGTATGGGGCGGCAATATTGTGAGTACGAATATGCATCAGGTCGTTTTGGCGGAGAAGGCCCGCAAGAACGGCGCCAAGATCGTCGTAATCGACGTTCATCGCAATCGTACGGCCCAATGGGGCGACTGGTTTATTCCGCTGTACCCAGGCACGGACAGCGCACTGGCGCTGGGATTGATGCATGTGCTGTTCGAACGGGGACTAACTGATGAGGCGTTTATGCAAAAGTATACGGTGGGTCATGAGGCACTGCGTGATCATGTCCGCAGTTACACGCCTGACCGCGTTGCACGCATTACCGGCGTGCCGGAGGAGACGATTGTGGAGCTGGCCGAACTATACGGCAACGCACAGGCAGCCCATATTCACATCGGCAATGGCCTCCAGCACCATGATAATGGGGGTATGAATGTTCGCAGCGTTGCATGTCTGCCTGCCATTACAGGGCAATGGCTGAAGCAAGGCGGCGGTGCCGTTCGGACCAACAGCTACGCGAGCACGAATAGCGACGCGCTGGAACGTCCGGAGCTGCGGCAGAATCCGGAGCCGCGAGTGGTGAACATGAACCGGATTGGTGAAGCGCTGCTGGAAGCGGAGCAGCCAATCCGGGCCATGATGGTCTACTGCAGCAATCCACTGGTGGTGGCACCGGATACCGAGCGGGTAGAGCGAGGTTTTGCAAGGGAGGATCTGTTCACGGTTGTGCATGATCTGTTCATGACGGATACGGCGAAATATGCAGATATCGTATTGCCAGCCACGTCATCATTTGAAGCGACGGACCTGTATACCTCTTATTGGCATCAGTACGTTCATCTGCAAGAACCGGTGATTGCACCGATCGGGGAGAGCAAGAGTAATGTCGAACTGTTTTCCCTGCTTGGACAGGCCATGGGGTATGACCCTGTGATCTTCGGAGAAACGCCGGAACAGATGATTGAGAACGCACTTCAGGGAACGGGCAACCCCTACATGAATGGAGTCACGTTGGAGGGGCTGATGGAACATCGATTCGTGAAGCTGGATATGACGCCACAAGCTGCATTTCTGGAACAGCTGCCCACACCTTCAGGTAAAATCGAATTGTATTCGGAGACGATGGAACAGAGAGGCCTTCCGCCGCTCCCTACCTATAGCGCTCTAATTGAAGGTTATGATGGGGAGAATCCGGCTGGACCTGCCGATACCTATCCATTGATGTTCCTATCGCCGCCAAATCATAATTTCCTGAACTCCACCTTTGGCAATTCAGCCAAACATCAGCGATTGGAAAAGATGCCTTTATTGCAAATGCACCCCGAGGACGCCATCCGTAGAAACGTGGAGGATGGAGATGCAGTGGTCGTATGGAATGATCGCGGGCGCATCGAACTTACCGCCAAGGTGAGTGAGGCCATGCTGCCGGGAACCGTCATCAGCCAAGGCTTATGGTGGGATGGTGACGGCAAGAAGCAGCGAGCGAATTCACTGACTTCCAATCGGTTGTCGGACATGGGTAACGGGGCTACATTCTTCTCGGCCACTGTCGAAGTGAAGCGTCAATGAGTGTGCTTGCAGCATGAATTATTTGAGGTAAGATGAACAAAGGATAGAACTTTAGCAGGATCTAAAGAGCAGTAGATGTAACACTTCCAAAGGCCTTCGTTCTGGCTGGTTATGCCGTCAGGGCAAAGGTTTTTTTGGTGTGTAATATGTTTTTAAGGTACTAAGGAGAATGGATTAGAGATGATGAGATGGCTGGATAACTATCCAAAAGAAGTGAGAATATTTTTGCTGGCAAGTCTGGTTAACGCAACAGGCAGTGCGCTCATGTGGCCGCTAACCACCATGTATGTGTTTGATGAGCTTGGACGGACGATGGCAAACGCCGGTTTTGTAATCCTCATTCAATCCTTGGGAGGCATCTTCGGACAATTGCTTGGAGGTTCGTTGTATCACCGGGTGGGCGTGAAGAAGCTGATCATTGGCTCACTTGCGCTTAATGCATTAGGTTTGTTTGCGCTGCCCTGGATTAGCGCGTATTGGGTCATATTTATATGTGCGATGGGCTGGATTGGCCTGTTCAGTTCATTGTCGCTGCCAGCGATTCAGGCCTTTATTGGCTTCCGGTTTGCGGAGCGACGCGGTGAATTATTCAATATTATCTATGTGGCGAACAATATCGGGGTAGCGATTGGTACGGCGCTGAGTGGTTTTCTGGCTGACTTTTCCTATCACCTCAGCTTTGTACTGAATGGGGTGACCTCAGCCGGATTTGCGATTTTCTTCTGGTATTATCTGTCGCGAGTCGAACCGGATCAGGGGGAAGTGCATCTAACGAAACGCAAAACCGTTCCCGATGGGCCGGGCGTCTGGGCACTGCTGGGCAATACGCGATTATATCTGTTTATGAGCTTGGGCGTGCTGTTTCTGTTATTCGGCAATTCCATCTGGAACACAGGCGTGTCCCCGTATATCATTTCTGAGGGTATGGAAAAAAGAATGTACGGTCTGCTCTGGACCCTGAACGGGGTGCTGATCTTTGTGGGTCAACCTTTTACCAGCTGGGTGAAACGGACCATGGCCCGTACTTCCACTGCCCAGATGACCGCGAGTGCGGTATTCTATGGCATGGCCTACATTGTCATGATTACCATGTACAGCTATCCGGGCATGGTGCTCGCAATGGTACTTGCCACGTTTGGAGAGATGCTGATCTCCCCTGCGACGCCTGCCTTCATATCGGAACATGCAGGCAGGTCAGCACCTTTTTACATCGGAATATCCGGTGGGATCGGTGCAGTTGGACGGGTTATCGGACCCTATGCGATGGGAGTCATGTATGACAAACAGGGACTTATTCCTGTAGCGTGGCTGGCAACAGGCACAGCGGTGATTGCGGTACTTGGTTTTGTACTGCACGCGGTGTTGAACCGTAATCGTGAGGTGAAGGAGTATGGGATGGACGCCTAACAGATCTACTCGGGTTGGATCAGGATGCGAAGGGAGAACGAGTTGAAGTGGACGATAAATCCACTTTAATCTGTCTGCTCATCCGTAAATTATGGTTGACAAAATAATATATTTATGCTATAATTTACATATATAAATATTCCGTTTATAATAAGATTCTCCTGGCCAGGGGAATCTTATTTTTGTTTGTACGGGAGGAATAAGTATGAAGCAAAATGAATCCAGTATCACATCATTGATTTCGACTTTTGGCCGAGCCTATCACAGCCAACATGACACACCCCTCATTTTCGATGATTTTATGGCGAGATTGCTGATCTCTCCTCAAGAATTTTCAGATATCAGCAATAACATGGTTAGAGGCATTCATTTTTTCAACCCGGATATGGCTGACCAGCTCAAGGACGACCCGGAAAAGATTCTAAAATGGATTAACCAGGTACAGTTATCTCCAATAACTCTGGCTCGGGCCGCTTACTGTGAGCATGTACTTTTGCATGAAGTCGCGTTGGGATTGAAGCAGGTAGTCATTCTTGGCGCCGGGATGGATACGTTTGCTTTGAGGCATCCGGAATTGGAGGACACGCTGGATATCATTGAAGTGGATTATCCGGCTACACAGCAATTCAAGAAGGAGCGGCTGAATCAGGCCGAGCTGACTATTCCGGACAATCTTCACTTTGTACCCATGGATTTTACGCGTGAGCTTTTGAATGACAGCTTGACTCTTGAAGGTTTGAAGAAACGGAAGACGTTGGCTAGTCTCTTGGGTGTTTCGTATTATTTGCCCAAAAAGGATCTGTTTAACGTGATTCATCATGTGTTTGCGAACCTGCCAACCGGGAGCTCTATAGTTCTGGATTATGCAGATGAGCACCTTTTTGAGGAAAAAGGAATGTTTAATCGGGTTGAAAATATGGTTAAATTGGCTGCAATGGGTGGTGAGCCGATGCAATCCGGCTACGCATATGTGGAGATGGAGGCCTTGCTTGATGAAGCAGGGCTACTTATTTATGAGCATCTGACTCCGGAGGCGATTCAGGAACAGTTTTTCCAGGATCGAATCGATCATCTAAGGGCATTTGAAACGATACATTTCATTCACGCAGTAAAAAAATAAATCGATTTGGGCATGTATGGTCACCTATATAGCCCCCATATGCATAGCAGCAGCCAACCTTCACCCTATGGCAGGGTGAAGGTCGTTTGGTTTGAACAAAGGACCAGCATAAACCATGATTCGGTAGCCAATAACTTCGCACGTGATACAAATGTTCACAAATTAGACTTGTTATAGTTCAATCCCATGTTATTCAATGTTCTCTCCTCTATTTGTGTATAATGCCCATATAATAGAATGGAACTGGTTAAAGGCAGGAGGATGCATACGATGTACAAGGTTTTGTTGGTCGATGATGAATTTATGATCTCGGACGGGATCTCCAGTGTCGTGAACTGGCCCCGATTAGGAACAGAACTGATCGGTATTGCTCAAGATGGTTTGGAAGCGCTTGCTTCAATTGAGCGGCAACGCCCGGATATTATCATCTCGGACATTCGCATGCCGGGAATGGATGGGTTACAGCTGGTTGAAGCAGTGGCGGAGAAGTATCAGGATATCTCATTCATCATGCTTACGGGTTTCACCGAATTCGAATATGCGAAGACGGCCATGCATTATGGAGTGAAGCACTATCTGCTCAAGCCCTGCAGTGAAGAGCATCTCGTACAGGCTATTAGTGAATTAGTCAGTGAGAAGCGGGAGTTAACCGATCAGGAGCGTTTTGTGCAGTCGATCCAATATAATCTGGAGCGTGTACTGCCGCATGCCAAGGAATATTTTCTGAAGGAACTGGTCACGAACAGAACATACGGGGTCAAGGAATGGAATTATTTCGAGGAATTATTCGATGTACAGTTTCAGGATCAGCGTGTCCGGTTGTTGCTGGTAGAGATTGAGGGGGATCATGAGTATTTGCACTTGTTCGCGGTCAAGAACATTGCCGAGGATATCTTTCACAATCCAATCTTAAGTGCCACGGTTGGGGGGCATGTGCTACTAATCATGGAGGACAAGTTGTCTGAAACGCAGTTGTTCCATAATATCGATGAGATTCGCGCCACATTTACCCGATATTACCATGATGATCTCACGATTGCGCTGAGCGAGCCAGGAGATCTTTCGCAGGCACGCCATTTGTACATGCAGACGCTGGTTTATCTCAATTACCGCTTTTACCTTGGTGAGGGCAGTCTTATTATGGAGCGGGATATTTACTCTCCCGGGGAGCGCAGTCTTCCTGAATTCGAATACGATCCGGAGCGGATGGTTACTGCAATCAAGGCTGGACACTGGCAGGAAGTTGGAACAGAGCTGAACCGGATGTTTCAGCTGCTTGCCAGCTTGCGATACGATATATCCCAAACGAAGTCCTATCTTATTCAGATGTTTATGGAGATGATTCGACTCAGTGGCTCTGTCGAGATGAAAAGGTATATGGACCAGTTGCCAGGCATGATTGAATCCAGCACGCTGCACTCTTTTCAACAGTTTCTGCTTGCCGTCGCCAAAGAAATCACCCTGCGCCGCTACGAACAACACCGCTCCAGACAATCGCAGATGGTAGGTAGTGTGAAACAGCTGGTAGAGAAGCGCTACAGGGACGAAACACTAACACTCCAGTCTATCGCCGGCGAAATATACATGAATCCAGACTACATTGGCAAAATGTTCAAGAAAGAAACCGGTGAGAAGTTCACGAACTATGTGTTAAGCTACCGCCTCCGTAAAGCATTGGAGCTTCTGGAGCAGGACGGGAACTGTACCGTATCCTCGCTTGCCGAACAGACAGGCTTTGGTGCCAACTGGCCGTATTTCAGCAAAATGTTCAAGAAATACACGGGTTTCTCCCCTTCCGAGTATAAAAAAGTACCCTAGGACAGGTTGCTACCGGCTTCTGCATAGCTTACCTGTATTTCCGATCCACATCGATCTACGATCGTGCCCTGTTTGCCATTCATCGGCAGCAGGGTCTTTTTTTGTCGGACAGAACTCGGTTTTGAACATTCATTTAACGGAAATGAGCATGGGAAGAAATGGCGCTCCCTTCTATCATTAGAAGTGTCATGTTAGTGAATCAATACCGAGAGTGGAGGGCGAGTGGATGGAGCTGAATCGAAGCCGGGGGATTGAACCTGGGCGTTTGAAGCCAGCTGGCAAATGGAGTTCGGTGAAAAAGGAACTTGTCCGCAACAGATACGTATATCTGATGCTCGTTCCTGTTGTAGCCTACTATCTGATTTTCAGCTATGGGCCAATGTACGGGCTACTGATGGCATTTCAGGAATCCTACAACCCGATCAAAGGAATCTTGGCAGGCGAATGGGTCGGATTTGACAACTTCACCATGTTTTTTGAAAGTTATTATTTCTGGCGACTGATTAAGAACACACTGATTTTGAGTTTTTACAGTATTGTGTTTGGTTTCCCGGCTCCGATTCTACTAGCACTGCTGCTGAATGAAGTCCGGAAGAAGTGGTTCAGAGGCGCAGTACAGACCATCAGTTATATGCCGCACTTTATTTCGGTTGTCGTCGTGGTTGGAATGTTGAAAACGTTCTCATCTCTGGACGGTGGATTATTTAACGTCATTCGTGACTTTTTCGATCTGCAGCCGATTATGTTTCTGGCGGAAAAAGATATGTTCCGTCCGATGTACATCCTGTCCAACATATGGCAGGGTGCAGGCTGGGCTTCGATTATCTTTTTGGCGGCGCTCAGCGGGATTGATCCACAGCTGTACGAGGCTTCCAAAATCGACGGTGCAGGTCGCTGGAGACAGTTGCTTCATATTACACTGCCAGGCATTATGCCAACGATTGTGATTATGTTAATTCTGCGCATGGGGGCAGTGATGAACGCTGATTTTCAGAAAATATTGCTGATGCAAACGGCACCGACCTATGAGACATCGGATGTCATCTCCACCTTTGTCTATCGATCGGGTATTTTGGAGGGGAACTATACGTATTCAACCGCCATCGGACTATTTAACGGCGTCATTAATTTCGCGCTGCTCATTATCGCGAACGCGATCAGCAGAAAGCTTAACTCAACAAGTCTATGGTAATCGGAAGGTGAAGCGATGAGACAGTCTATAGGGGAACGACTTTTTGATGTATTCAATACACTGCTGCTCTTGGTGATCATGGTTTTATGCTTTTACCCGATGCTGTACGTGTTCAATTCTTCAATCAGCGACCCGGATCAGATGCTGCGTTCCCGTTCGCTGATGCTCATTCCTGAAGGTTTTCAGCTGGGAGCGTACAAGTCGGTATTTCAGGATACTCGCATCTATACGGGATACATGAACACCTTGTTCTATGTTGTGGTGGGTACCGCCATCAATCTGCTCATGACTTCGCTGGCCGCATATGGGCTGTCACGCGGTGATCTGATGGGCAGGAAAACGTTGATGAAATTAATTACGTTCACGATGTTCTTCGGCGGGGGTATGATTCCGACTTTTCTGTTAATTCAGAATCTGGGCATGGTGGATACCCGTTTTGCGCTTATTATTCCGGGTGCCATCAGCACATTCTATTTCCTCATTATGAAAACAAACTTTGAGGGCATTCCGATCAGTCTGATCGAATCGGCGAAGCTCGATGGCGCGAATGACTTTCTGATTTTGTTCCGGATTGTGCTGCCCTTGTCGAAACCGATTCTGGCCGTCATGATGCTGTATTATGCGGTTGACCATTGGAATGATTATGTCGGACCGATGCTCTACCTGCGCAGTCAGGAGCTATATCCGATCCAGATTATTATGCGTGATATTCTGATCAGCAGTAGTACAGAGGCCATGGGTGCGGGCGCCGATACCGGATTCGCCATTGGAGAGAACATCAAATATGCAACCATCATTATCTCCACGCTGCCTATTATGCTGGTATATCCGTTCATCCAACGTTATTTTGTTCAGGGTGCTCTAATCGGCGCTGTGAAACAATAAAAAAGTAATCTATGGAGGCGAATTGTGTGAAAAAAAGAATGGGGTCCATCCTGTTGTCATCGCTACTTACCATGTCTTTACTAGCGGGTTGTACAGGTGATAATGAACCAGGTACCGCAGAGCCAGCAGAAGGAACAGAACCTGCGGTTCAGGCGTTGACCGAGATTCCGCTACCGATTACAATTGAGCCATTTACCATCGACTACTGGCGCGCCAATGACGCCAAACTGACGGCTTCCTTGAACAATTTTGGCGATATGGCAGCTTACAAGGAAAAGGAGAAGCTGACAGGCATCCAAGTGAAGTTCACACACCCTCCGCTTGGACAACAGCGTGACCAGTTCAATCTGCTGATCTCCACGAAGGAGCTACCGGACGTCATTTATTATAACTGGGCGGATGCCGTTGGCGGACCGGAAAAAATGATCAAGGACGGTCGAATCATCCGGTTGAATGAATTGATCGACAGTTATGCACCGAACTTGAAGCGGATTATTGAATCCGATCCGGATGTGAAGAAGCAGATTGCACTAGACGATGGAACGATCTATATGTTCCCGCTGCTCAAGCTGGATGCACTGAAGCTGAATGCCACTTCCGGTTTAATTATGCGCCAGGATTGGCTTGATGCATTGAACCTTAAGGTACCTACCAACATCGATGAATGGTATACGGTACTCAAGGCATTCAAGGAACAGGACCCTAACGGCAATGGGAAGTCAGATGAGCTTCCTTTCACCGGAAACTGGGGGCCGGGCAACCTGACCAAGCTTCATGATTTTGCTGCGGCCTTTGGCGTCATTGGTGGCTTCCAGATGAATGGAGACAAGGTGGAATTCGGACCGATTCAGCCGGGCTACCGTGATTTCTTGGAGACCATGGCCAAGTGGTACAAGGAAGGGCTGATTGATCCCGAGATCATGACCAATGACGGCAAAGCGTTCGACTATAAGGTTACCAGCGATCTGGCCGGCGCATATCAGGGTGGTGTATTCAGTGGCATGGGGAAATACTTCAATCTGATGAGAGATACCGATCCGAACTTTAACGTAACCGGCGTACCGTGGCCCGTATCTCCGGATGGAACTTCTTATGCTACCTTCAATCTCGAGAATAAGGTACTAAGTTATGGTGAGGCCATTACGGCTTCCGCTGACGAAGACAAATTGAAATATATTGTACAGTGGATGGACTACAACTATAGCGAAGAGGGTAGTGATCTGTTCAACTTCGGTATTGAAAATGACAGCTATGTTCGTGAAGGGGAAGGTGTCAAATTCACAGATACCATCATTGATAATCCGAACGGTCTGACATATGACCAGGCACTGGCTTCCTATGCCTTATCCATTATGGACGGTCCAATCAATCAGGATAGCCGTTATCTGGATGCCTTACTATTTGACGACGGACAGCGTGCGGCGAATGCGGAATGGATGAAAGCAAGCTCAGCATTAACGCTTCCCCCAATTCGTTTGTCAACAGATGAGGTGACCACAAGTACGTCCATCATGAGTCAGGTGAATACGTATTTGAATGAGACAATGACTGCCATTATTAGCGGACAGAAGCCGATCACCGAATTTGACACCATGGCTGAAACGATCAAGAGCATGGACATTGACCGGGCGATTGAGGTTCATCAGGCTGCCTATGATCGATATCAGTCCAAATAATACGTAAGATATCGAGCGCTAAAACTTTGGGGAAACCTTCCTGTATGTGATATACCTAGTAGTATCACGTGGTTCAAAGGAGCGCTTTGGTCATGACAGCCTACCGCAAACTGAGCATCAAAATGAAAATGTTTCTGATGATTATGTTCATGATGGCGTTTATCATCATCCTGGCGTTTGGGTCCTTGTACTATACGTACTCGGTGTATGACAAACAGCTGTTTGATAAGTCGTCCCGACTTCTGAACCTTTCTTCGTCTACAGTGGATGTTGAACTCCAGAAGTTGGAAGCGTTATCATTGAACATGATCTCCGATACTCAAATTCAAAGAGCCTTGAAGTCGTTGTTGGATGACGATAGCGCATATTCAAGCTTTATTGAACGTAAGAAGATCACGGATCGGTTATGGGAGCATATTAGTGGGGCTGCACGTTATGTGCAGTCCGTTCATCTGATTGATTCCAGGGGAAGAGTGAATAAATATGGCGAGACGCTCACCGTATCCCAGGAAAAGTATGATCGGATGATTGCGGCTGCGGAGCAGGCCAATGGTGCAGTGAGATGGTTATACCCGGATGACGATGACCCGATGCTGGTTATGGTGCGTCAGGTACGAGCCTATGAACCGATGACTCTGGAACCGGTAGGTATACTGTTTCTGCGTATTAATATCGAGCGACTGGTTGAGGAGTATGCGGGCATTGACAGCAAGGACAGTGACATTATTTTAAAAGCAGGCAGTGAAGTTGTCTATCCATATCGCGAGCTTCCGGAAGCGGTGTCCACCGGACTGAATCCACTTCCAGGCAGTGGGGGATATGAGATTAAGAACTTGGATGGGAGGGAGATATTTCTTTCCCAGAAGAAATCCTCTTATACTGGCTGGATTTATTATAATATGGCCTCTTATGATGAAATTTTTGAACGTATTATATGGTTGAAAAATATACTGATTGTCGTCTATCTTATCGCAATTCTGGTCGTGCTTGCGCTTGGCATGGTCTTCGCACGCAGTCTGACGAGGCCGATCAGGCAGCTCATCAGTCAGATGAAGGAGGTTCAGTATGGGGATCTGGAGAACATAGACGCCAATCTGTCCATTCCAACACACCAGCACATGGATGAACTGGGATTGTTGCAGCGTACGTATCGACTGATGATTACACATATTAATACATTGATCAAAGAAAATTATGCAAGCCAGCTGGTCATTAAGGAAACGGAGTTCAAGGCACTGCAGGCACAGATCAATCCCCACTTTTTGTATAATGCGCTGGATTCGATCCATTGGCTCGCCAAAAAGAACAGACAGGAGCAAATCTCCAGTATGGTGCTGTCACTCGGATATTTGCTGCGTTCCTCCATCAGCTTCAAGCAAAATATCATTACCATCGCTGAAGAACTGGAGATCGTCAACCATTACATCACCATTCAAACCTACCGTTTCCGGCAGCGGCTGGACTTCCGTATGGATGTGCCCGCTCCCTATCTGGGGTGTGCCATTCCCAAGTTGACCCTACAGCCCCTGTTGGAAAATGCCATTCAATACGGATTGGAACCACAGGTAGGATCATGTCTGATTCGTGTGTATGCCGAGATGTCAGGTGGCAGGCTAGCCCTTATCGTTGAGGATCACGGTCCTGGCATGGAGTCCGAATATGTGGAACAAGTGCTTCGTGGAGAAGTGAAAACCAGAGGTACAGGTATTGGATTGCTGAATATCAGGGAGCGGGTGCGTCTGGCTTTTGGCGAAGAATATGATGTTATGCTGGAGAGTGAGCCGGGGCGTGGAACGAAAGTAACGGTACTGCTTCCACCACCATCACCAGGTAAGGAGGAGAAGATATGAGAAGATGGATGCGAATGATAGGCATGCTCTGTCTTATGCTGACTCTTCCTGGCTGCGTGAGTCAATTGGATCAAAGGCCAGGCATGATTGTGGAAGAAGAACCGATTACGCTGAGAATCGCTTGGTGGGGCGGGGAGTTCCGCAACAATGCAACGATAGCTGTTATCGACCTGTATGAGAAGTTGAACCCACATGTGAACATCGAATACGATTATAGCAGCTTCAACGAGTATTGGAGAAAACTTGCCCCGCATGCAGCAGGCAATGCGCTGCCAGACATTATCCAGATGGACATCTCCTATCTGTCCCAGTACAGCTCGCTGCAACTGTTGGAGGATATGACGCCGTACATGCAGAGCGGACTGATTGATACGACAGATATTGAGAAGGAACAGCTGGAGAGTGGTAGCCTGAATAGAAAAACCTACGGGCTCAGTTTGGGTGTTAACGCCATGCTCAGCATCTATGATCCGGAAGTGTTGAAGGCCAATGATATTGAATTGCCAACGGAGACGTGGACATGGGCGGACTTTGACCAGATGGGCGAGCAATTGCTCGGGAAAGACATCTATTTGGGAACTTACTTCACGCCGGAACAGTTTTTTGCGTATTACTTGAGACAGTATGGTTCCAAGCTATACGCCGAGGATGGCAAGGGATTGGGGTATGAAGATGATGGGCTGTTTATCGATTATTTTGGCAGGATGAAGCAGCTCGCGGAGAAGAAGCTTATTTTTGCACCGGATATCTGGACGTCAGACATTGGCAAACCCGACAATGACCCGTTCTATCTGGGAGAGGCTCTGTTTAGCTGGGGGTATTCCAATCAGTTTATCAGCACCGCTCAGCGTTATGGCAAGCCATTAACCATTTCCCCGATGCCTGGGCCAAACAGCCAGGATGGGTTGTTCTTGAAGCCAGGTATGTTTTTCTCCATGGCGGGCAATTCCAGACATAAGGAAGAGGCTGCCAAGTTCATCAGCTTTTTCGTGAATGATTTGGAGGCCAATCTGCTGCTCAAAGGGGAGCGGGGTGTGCCTGTCTCATCCAGTGTCAAAGAGCGAATGAAGCTGCTGGTAGAACCAGAACTGGCGCAGGTGTTTGACTATATTGATTGGGTTGCAGATAACAGCAGCCAGATGGACCCGCCTGATCCTGTGGGTGCAGCCGAGGTGACTGCGGTGCTACGTGAGTTGTATGATCTTCTGCTGTTTGGCAAAATCACGCCCGAGCAGGCAGCGAAGGAATTTCGTGAACGGGCGAACGCAATACTGGGTGGGAAGTTATAACGAGTAGTAAATAAAAGAACAACCTTCCCTCTAGTCACTAGAGGAAAGGTTGTTTTGTTGTTGTTGTAGCGACTTATTTTTTACAACTCATATGTTGAATTTTAACCGTTTAAGCCTCGCGCTTAACCAAACTGGGCTTGATGCAGTCTGCTGTACGAGCCTTTACGCGCGAGTAGTTCTTCATGGCTGCCTTGTTCAGCTACGCTACCGTTCTCTACCACCACGATGCGATCGGCGTGTCTGATCGTCGCCAGTCGATGGGCAATCACCAATGTCGTACGTCCTTGAGCCAGCTCGGATAACGCCAGTTGAATGGCAGCTTCCGTCTCGGTGTCGAGCGCGGAAGTGGCTTCATCCAGAATGAGAATGGGCGGGTTTTTCAGGATCATTCTTGCGATGGATAGACGCTGCTTCTGTCCGCCGGATAATTTCACGCCACGTTCACCGATCATGGTGTCCAGTCCATCTGGCTGGGATTGTACCAGCTCTTCCAGTTGGGCCCGGCGAATGGCTTGCCAGATTTCCTCATCGGAAGCATTCAGTTTCCCGTATGCAATATTTTCGCGAATCGTTCCGTCAAACAGGAAAATATCCTGCTGCACAATCCCGATATGGGAGCGCAGGGATTCCAGCGTCATGTCCTTCACCGGAATTCCATCAATGGAGATATGCCCCGCGTCCACATCGTAGAAACGTGGGATCAGACTGCATAGTGTCGTTTTACCCCCGCCCGAAGGTCCAACCAGAGCAACCGTCTGGCCTGCCTGAATATCCAGATTGACCTGAGACAGCGTAGGTTTGTGTTCTCCATAAGAAAAGGTAACGTTATGGAAGGCGATATCGCCTTTTACATCCGGAATCGGTTTCGCCTGAGGTGTATCTTCTACATCCGGCACAGCTTCAAGCAGCTCTAGGTAACGTCTGAATCCGGCGATGCCTTTGGGATACGTCTCGATGACGGAATTAATCTTCTCGATTGGTCCGAGGAATACATTGGACAGCATCACAAAAGCAATGAACTCCCCGTAAGTCATACTTCCTTGAATGACAAACCAGGTTCCGCACACTAGTACAAACAGTGACACGAATTTCATCAGAATGAAGCTAAGTGAAGAGTTCCAGGCCATAATGCGGTAGGTGATCAGTTTGGTGAGTCTGAAACGTTCGTTGTTCTCGACGAAACGTCCAACTTCATGCTTTTCATTGGCAAAAGCTTGTACCACACGGATGCCGCTCACATTGTTCTCGACCCGTGCATTATAATCGGCGATATCTGCAAACATGCGCTTGAACGCCTTGGACATTTTGCGACTGAAATACAGCGACAGGTAGATCATCAGCGGCACGATGATGAACGTCATCACAGCGAGCTGCCAGTTGATCCCCAGCATAATTCCGAAAGCTCCGGCGAGTGTCATGAGGGCAATGAACAGGTCCTCGGGACCGTGATGCGCAATCTCACCAATATCCATCAGATCGTTGGTCATGCGGGAGACCAGATGCCCGGTCTTATTATTGTCGAAGAAGCGGAAGGACTGCTTCTGAACACGTGTGAATAGTTCACGCCGCATATCGGATTCGATATTAATGCCGAGCTTATGGCCCCAATAGGTGACTGCATAATGGAAAAAGGAACTAAGCAGGTAGATGCCGAGCAACCCGACACACGCCGCTAAGATCATGGACCAATTGCCTGCCGGCAGCAGTTGGTCGACCACACGGTTAACGGCGAGTGGAAAGGCCAGCTCCAGCAGAGCAGCGGCGATGGCACAGGAGAAGTCCAATATAAAGAGCCTTTTGTAAGGACGATAATAAGACATAAAACGGCGAAGCATATGTAAGTCCTCCTTGATATGACACAAATGTCCGAACAGACTGATTAGCCTGTCCGGACACCTGTATTCATCCTTATGTTATTTGCGGTTTTGCTCGGCACGTTCTACGATCATATCGGCGAATTCTTCAGCCTGACCTTGAATGGCAATCGGGTCGAAGTACCAGTAACGGTCTTCCAATAATTCATACACCTGATTGTTTTTTACTGCAGGCAGGGATTGCCAGATGGCATCACCTTGGTAATTTTTATTGTTCTCCCCAACGGTCAAGAAGATATGATCCCCTGCATAATCACCAACAACTTCGCGCGAAATTTCTTTCCATTGGGTATCGCCCATCAGCTCTTTTTTGGTGATTTCGAGTGGAGCAAGTTCCAAAGCGCGGTAGACCGCTTGTCCTCCTCGACCAAAGTTGTCTCCATACCCGTAATAACTCTTGTCGGATACTTCAAGGATAGAGAAGGTTTCCTCCGGTTTGATGACTGTTTTCACCTTGGCACGAGCGGCTTCAATTCGTTCATCGTATGTTTTCAGCCAAGCTTCGGCTGCTTCGGATTTGTTCATCAGCTCACCGAATCCCCGGATTTCTTCATGCACATTGGTGAATGTACCATAAGGGATGACCACGGTCGGTGCGATTTTTTTATAACTTTCGATCTCTTCGGCTTGATCAGAGTAGGTAATGATCAGATCCGGGTTCAAGGCAACAACCTTCTCCAGGGATACCGCCGCCCGATCACCGATACTCTCTATGCCCGCCACCTGATCTGCATAGAACGGGTTTTCCAAATAATATTGAACAGCCCCAACGGGTTTCACACCCAGTGCGAGCAGATCACTTACGTACATATCCGTGACGATCCGTTTCGGTTCAGCCGGAATTTCAACATCCCCGCTTAGTGACTTGTAGATCCGTGTAGCATTCGAATTATCCGAACCGGACGACGTGTCTGTGTTCGTCTCGGAAGAGCCGGTTGTCGTTTCTGTTCCCGCTGCCGATGTTTGTTCAGTGGCAGTTGAGCCTGTACCGCTGCTACAAGCAGCCAGAATCATAATAATGGCGAGTATAAGCAGCAAGCCGGAAAAGCGTTTTTTTGCAGCAAACATATCCTTGTTCCCCCTGTGTATAATCAATAATGATTATTATTCTCATTAATAACATAGAGGAAGATGTGATATTTGTACATGGACAACTATGATCACTACAGCATGGACAATTATGATGTCAGGTGACGCATGATAAGCTGCAACTGCTCCATGACGGACAGGGGATCGAATCCATAGAACATGTCGGCATCAATCTCGTATACACGTCCTTCACGAACGGCGGAGAGGGTGCCCCATGATTCCTGATTCAGCAGGCTATCCAGCATTTCTCGTTCGGTGCGTTCCTCAGGATAGGCAACAAACATGTGATCTGCTGCATATAAGTGAATCTCGGACAACGGAACATGAACGTACCCCGTGAGTAACTGTCCATCCTGCTCCATACGTGAGGGTGGAGTGAAGCCGAGCGATTGATACAGCACATGAGAAGCTCTGCCCCAGCCATGACCGTAGATATAAGCCCCGTCCTCTCCAATCATAAACATGCAAACGGCAGAACCACGTGTTCCTTCCATCCGTTGGTCCAACATATGATTGGCTTCTTGCTCAAGTTGATGATATCGATCTAACAACGCTTGTGCATTGGACTCCAGCCCCGTAATTCGGCCGAGATGGAGAAGCTGCTGCTGCCAATCGAGCTCCTCAAAGGGCATCAGGATAGTCGGTGCGATCAGACGCAGGTCATCGGAAGCGGGATGCGGTGCATAACCGACAATGACATCAGGATGAGCATTGGTAATCAGATCGGTCTGCTTAACCAGCTCATATTCGGAATGCTGTTCAAAATGTTCAGGACCATGTTCGCCCAATTTTTCTTCCATCCAGCTGGCTACGGCGCCCATGTGAGGCGTATGGCCCAGTGCCAGTAGAGAAGCGGTGTAGTTATAAGTTAGAGATACGATCTTTTTGGGCATTTTCCGATAGTGTGTTGGTGCAGAGCCAACCATCTGTTTGAATTTGCGGCTCAGATAGAAGGTGTCCCTGTAGCCTGTCAGTTGTGCAATTTCCTGTAGCGTAGGGTTCGCGAACAACAGATGCTCCTGAGCCATCCTGATTCTGAGACGGGTCACATATTCAACAAACGTAAGACCAGTATGTTTTTTGAACTCTCTTGAAAAATGCTCGGGACTCACATTCGCATCGCGTGCCAATTGTTCGCGAGTCAGCGGATGTGTATACATCTGATGGATATGTCTGAGCACAGCATCGAGCCACGAGTGATCTTCATGAGCAGAATGAGCTACATGATCCCGCAAAATATCCAGTAATTCATAGAAAAGCATATGTGGCCTGAAGGGGCTCGAATCATGGCCTGTCGAACTTGCTTGTATCAGCTCTACTGTCCTGTCGGTGAGCGTCCGGCTCGCAATGGGGGCTGGTATCCCGAAAGGCCAGAACAGCTGTTCATTTTCAGTGGAATCAAAAGCAATAGCAATGCCCTGTATTGGCGACAGAGAGCCGCGGTTGTTCTCGTGCTGAAGCAGTTTTCCGGCTTGACGGACGACTGCAGAGCCCGCATTTAATGTCAATTTACCCTCTGCACTGATCAGTATGGCCTGGCCAGCAGTAATGACGTATAGTACATGATGTGTGCTCCACAATTCATCTGTACGGGAGAACGCCTCGCGGTCGTGAAGTTGAACCAGATGGCTCAGCTTGAACAGGGCATCAGGGATGGACTGAATTTTCTGCAAGGGAACTGGGCGCGACAGCGATTTTTTAGGGTAAGTTGGTTTGGATGTATGCATTAGATAACCGTCTCCTTACATAGGTAGCAAGGGCATCATTCGTCTTATGCCCTTCGTATACTGGCGTAATTCTCGAATCTGAACTATTATGCAGTATATACTATAAACGAAGTGACGGGGATGGACAGATTGAGCAATTTATATTTTTCTGTGGAAAATGGATAAAGTGGTTGAAATCGCTATCAACACCGACTATAATGAAAATGTCGAAACGTTTCAATCTGACGTTTGCTACCAGTTTCATTGTGTTAGGCGATAACTGTTCATAGGGCGCCAGATTGAAAGACGCGTCATAACCATCATTACTGGTATAGATTGGAATGAGGTACATTTAACAGTGGTACCCTAAGGATGGAGACAAGGATTTTTTTTGAAAATACCTCGAAACGTTTCGATTGATAGCTATACCATTGTTATGTAAAATGATTAATGAACGATTGTTTAGGATGTAGTGGTTGTTAAGACCATGTACCGTATAAAATGTAGATAACCTTAGAATTTGTTTTAGTTTAGAAGGAGCGAACGTGGAATGGCAACGATTAAGGATGTGGCAAAGCTCGCAGGTGTAGCACTCTCGACTGCTTCCTATGCGCTGAGCGGGGATAGCAAGGTTAGTGCCAAGACCAAGGCTAAAGTGCTTGAGGCAGCACGAGAACTGAATTACCGCAAGAACGGCTTTGCCATGGACCTGAAACGGAGCCGTACGAACACCATCGCTTTGATTCTGACGGATCTGTCAGGTCCGTACTACTCGGAGTTGATCCGTAGTGTACAGGATGTAGCACTTGCAAACGGGTATGATCTGATTGCTTGCAGTTCCATGGGTGGACGGGATTCAACGGCAGTACGATTTTTGCGTGAAAAAAGAGTAGATGGAGCCATCATCCTGGCGCATAACATTCATGATGATATTCTGGTGGAGTCTGCTGGTCATCGTTTTCCGATCATTGTGATGGATCGTCAGCTGTCGAGTGACCATCTGGTCAACGTGCTGGTGGATGGAGAGCAGGGCGGTTACCTTGCTACCCGCCACCTGATTCAGGCAGGACATCAAAAGATTGCTTATATCAGCGGTCCATCCAACTCGTATGACAATGCGATGCGTTACCAAGGGTATCTGCGGGCGATGCGGGAGGCGGGACTGGAGGAAAAGTCCAAATGGCGTCTGAACGGCAACTTTGTGCGTGAGGGCGGATACAGTGCGACCAAGATGATGATCATGCAGGGCGAACTTCCCTCAGCGGTATTTTACGGTAACGATGAGATGGCGATTGGCGGCCTGAAGGCATTGGAAGAGCGTGGTGTATCAGTGCCGAATGACATTTCCGTGATCGGTTTTGACGATATCCAGTTGTCCGAATATGTGAGTCCACCGCTGACGACGATACGCCAACCGAAGCATGAAGCAGGGGCGCTTGCAGGACATCTGTTATTCCAGATGCTCAACGGAGAAGCGGTGGATCCATCGTATACGTTAACGATTAATATGATCGAGCGCAGCTCTGTACGTTCGGTTTAGAACGGGTCTGGAAGCGAAGAATTTCCTGCATGCTGAAGTGAAAGTTTAATGATGGGGTTATCGTCCGGACGGGCTGTAAAAGGCCGGTTTGAAGAGGCCCCTATTCTTTTTCAAATGTATCGAAACGTTTCGATTTTAACTAATTCAAGGAGTGAACCTTATGACAACGATGATTAATGAACCGATCCGGTTGAGTGCCGGAGAGTTATCTTTTACCTTTTTGAACAGTGGAGACCTGTACCAGGCCACATCCGGCACAACCATGCTGAATCAGTTGCTCAGCAACCAGATTGATGGATCTTTGAACAACCTGTACCTGCGTGTGCATGAGGGAGAGAAAATTAGCTCGTTCCCGCTGCTGGGTGTACGTTCGAATAGCAAGGTAATTACAAGCAAGGCACAATCCAGCAACCAGTTGATCTGGGAGGGTACAGTCCAGCTGGAAGGTAATGAACAAGGCATTGGCTACCAGGTCGTATTTACGGCTACACCGCAAGGTGTCTGGTTCTGGGATGTGAAGCTCACAGGACAACAAGATAACGTAGACGTGGTGTACGGACAGGATGTAGGACTTGCTGATCCGGGTGCGGTACGCAGCAATGAAGCTTATCTGTCACAATACATCGACCACACGGTATTTGAAGATGAAGCCAAAGGTTATGTCGTTTGTTCCCGTCAAAACCAGCCTCAGGGCGGTGCATTTCCATATATGCAACAAGGTTCCCTGACCAAAGCAGTCGGTTACTCCACAGACGGATTCCAATTCTTCGGTCTGTCGTACAAGGAAACGAATCAACCAGAGAGCTTGAATCGCCCAATGTTGGCAAATGAGACATATCAGTATGAATTTGCCTACACGGCGCTGCAATCTGAACTGCTGAATCTGAATGGGGAAGCTCAGGTAGTCTTCTATGGACTGGCGAAGCCTAATCATGCCGAAGGAATCTCTGCACTGGAATTCGGGGATGAAGTTACTGCAGCATGGAATGAAGTACAGGCTCTGACTGTGGAGAAAGGTGACATGTTGGAACAGGTGAAACTGTCCTCCTTCCTGGGAGAACCGCTGGTTACACTCGATCTGACGCAAGATGAGATTCATGATCTGTTCCCTGATCGTCATCAGGAAGAGCACAGCGGTGAGGAACTGTTATCCTTCTTCACAGGCAGCTATGAACATATCGTTCTGAAAGCGAAAGAATTGCTTGTGGAGCGTCCGCACGGTCACATTCTGATGAGTGGTGGCAACGTGCAACTTGGAGCACCGGTTATTACGACAACGTCGTATATGTACGGTATTTTCAACTCACAGCTCGTTATTGGTAACACCAATTTTAATAAAATGATCAGTAATGCTCGCAATGCATTGAACGTGCCGAAGACGGCGGGACAACGCATTTATGTGGAAATGGACGGACAATATTGTCTGCTGACGATGCCTTCCCTGTTCGAGATTGGCTTCAACTATGTACGTTGGATCTACAAAACCGAATCCGATACGATCATCGTGACGAACTATACAGGGGCACATACGACGGAAGTAAGCATGAACGTGCGTTCCACAAGTGGCACGGCATACCGTTACCTGGTAACAAACCAGATTACAATGAATGTGAATGAATACGAATATCCGCTGCATATGACGCAGGATAGCGATACTTTGATCTTCAAGGCTGATCCACAAGCGATTAGTGCAGGAACGTATCCGGATCTGCAATACCGCATGTCGGTGAATGGTGCAACTGTAAATGTAGGTGACGAAACGCTGCTGGCAAGTGGTATCCGCAGTGGAGCTGCATCTCTGGTCACGCTTAGTCTGGAAGCGAGTTCTGAATGGACGCTGAAGGTACAAGGGGTATTGGAAGGCCAAGTGGATAGCGGAGTGGTAGCAGGCTCGAGCCTGACCTTTGAAGAGGAAGTACAGGCATACCGCGAGTTCTTCGCAGGTGTGATGAACGGTTTCCGTTTGTCTCGTGGAGAAGGTCAGCGTGCAGAAGATCTGTTCAAAGTAAATGCGCTGGCTTGGTGGTATACCCACAATATGCTGGTTCACTACTCCGTGCCTCACGGTTTGGAGCAGTACGGCGGTGCAGCTTGGGGTACGCGGGATGTGTGCCAAGGTCCGGTAGAGTACTTTATGGCTACGCAAAAATATGAGCAAGTTCGCGATATCATCAAAATGGTCTATACTCACCAATACGAAGATGATGGCAACTGGCCGCAATGGTTCATGTTTGATAAATACTTTGCGATTCAACAGGAAGAAAGTCATGGCGATATCATCGTATGGCCGTTGAAAGTATTGGCGGACTACCTGACAGCGACTCGCGACTATGCGATCCTGGATGAGAAAGTACCTTATACCGTCAAGCATAGCTTCGGGTTCACGGAAGAGACGGCAACTGTACTGGATCATGCGAAAAAAGAGATCGAGTATATCCGTTCACACTTCCTGCACGATACGTTCCTGTCTTCCTACGGAGACGGTGACTGGGATGATACGCTCCAGCCAGCCAATGCACAGCTCAAGCAGTACATGGTGAGCAGTTGGACTGTAGCATTGACGTATCAGTCCGTGAACGTGCTCTCGCAAGCGTTGAAATATAAGGATGCAGACTTTGCACAGGAGCTGGACGTGCTGGCTCAAGGCATCCGTGAGGACTTTAACCGTTACATGCTGGGCACAGATGTGATTCCAGGCTTTGTATACATGGAAGAAGCCGACCAAGCGAAGCTGATGCTTCATCCAACAGACACGGAGACAGGCATTCAATATCGTCTGCTGCCAATGACGCGCAGCATGATCGGTGAATTGCTGAATGCGGAGCAAGCAGAGTCGCATTACGCATTGATCCGTGAACAGTTCCTGTGCCCGGATGGCGTGCGTCTGATGAATCGTCCGGCTCAATATGCTGGCGGAGTAAGCACACACTTCAAACGTGCAGAGCAAGCGTCCAACTTCGGTCGGGAAATTGGTTTGCAATATGTACACGCCCATATCCGTTACGTGGAAGCGATGGCGAAGCTCGGCAAGACAGATCAGGTGTGGAATGGTCTCGCGATGATCAACCCGGTTGGCATCGGCGAGGTTGTACCTAACGCGGAGATTCGCCAGGCGAACTCGTACTTCAGCAGTTCAGACGGCAAGTTCAATACGCGTTACGAGGCACAGGAACATTTTGACCAGCTTCGTAAAGGTACTGTACAAGTGAAGGGTGGATGGAGAATCTACTCCAGCGGCCCTGGAATCTACATGAACCAGTTGATTTCCAATGCGCTTGGCATTCGTCAAGAGGGCGGCGATCTGGTCATTGACCCGGTATTGCCAGCTGAACTGGATGGTATGCAATTCGAATTCGAGTATGCGGGTGAGCCGGTGACGTTCATCTATCACTTGAATGAAGGTGCTGTGAGCCGTGTAGCGGTAAACGGCAAGGACATTCGTACCGAGCGTACAGCGAACCGTTACCGTCTGGGCGGGGTTAGTATTTCACTTGATGAATTCAGACAGGCACGCAGTGCAACTGAACGTGCAATTGTTGATATTTATATGTAATCTCGTAGCATGAATGTTTACCAAGGTCATCCTCCTTTAATCAAGGCGGGATGGCCTTTTTGGCATATGCTCATGATCGATCACCGCAGTGGAACTGCCAGTAATGTATGTAACAGCTCATTATGCCGCACATGCTTCGTTACGTATCCCTGTTGCTCCAACCAGCCGCATAGCTCACCCAGCAGAGGGAAGTGACGCTCGCGCAAGGCGCGCAGTTGTTCTTCATGTCCTGTGGTTTCGGCCTGCTGAATGTAGAAATTACGGTGAGCAGCATCGATAAACATCAGATCGGTTAGGCCGATTCGTCCGCGTACGGTTAATACCCGTTGCATCTCTTGTAATGCCAGTAGTTGCTGGTCTGGACTCAGATGATGAAAGGCGAAACTGGACACAACAAAGTCAAAGGACTGATCCGCAAACGGCAAGGCCAGAAAATTTCCAAGCTTCACATGCATCTCAGGATGTTTGGTACGACATCTGCGAAGCATCTCCCGAGACTGATCGATTGCGGTCATGTCTGCGCCGTACTGTAGCAATTTCCCAGCCAGATTCCCCGTGCCTGTGCCTATATCAAGTCCCTTCTCACCAAGGGCGGGCGAGATCCAGTGAGCCGTTTGTGCGAGCCCCTCATTATAGTTGTGATACAGATAAAAATAAGGCTGTATCCCAACATTGGAATCGCTCGGCGCGGAAGTATCTGTATCTTGGTATGAATGTGTAACTCCATGCTCATGGCTTGCAGGCGAGGCGTTGTCCGAACGTTGCCTGTCCTCTGAATGGGGTTGTCCAGTACTGACTCTGCCTGCCGTCTGCACTCGCTGATCATGGATGGCTGCCTGCGTATCATAATTCCACCGATCATGCCAGTTCTGCCGTGCTTCTCGCAGGCGACGCGCACTGTCCGCGAGATCGTGCAGATGGCTGACATCCAGCGGTCCGTCCTGACGATTCAGGTCAATCATGCGCTGGGTTGTGTCCATCATACGTTTCAACTCGATCCATTGGGCATACATGACGGCCTGTTGCAGCTCCAGGTATTCTTCCAGCCGCTGCTGGTTTCCTTGATCGATCTCTCCAAGCGCGTGTGTAATATCCTGTAGTGACATGCCAATCTCACGGAGAGCCGCAATGGTCTGAAGCCGCCAGATATCATTCTCGGTATAGGTGCGATACCCGTTACTGGACTGTTTGGATGGTAGAATTAACCCTTTTTCCTCATAAAAGCGAATGGCTCTCGCCGATATACCGAGCCTGCTTGCTGCCTCTTTGATATTCATCATGCATCCCCTCCTTATCGAACCAGTATAAACCATGACGTTACGGCAAGGTTAAGCGTTTATTTCATTTTGCGAAAAGGTTCAATAACGGGTGGAATTTTAGTCAAAGCTGAGGCTATGCTACAATATATAGAACAAAAAAAGATTAAATAGTGAAGTAAACGAACAATGTCTTCCTATTCCTAAGTTTCTTAACTCTCCCGACGTTGTACCGTACAGCGTTGTCGACTATAGCACGAAAGGTTGAATCATTATGCTTACCAGCCATACATTTACGATTCGTCCATCTGAGATTAAAGATGCAGCCCAGCTAATGGAGTTGGACACCCTGGTATGGGATAAACACACCTCACCTGCACCGATGCAGTGGCGCTCCAGACAGCAATATCTGCAGCATTGTCCGCCAGGCAGCCAGTTGATTGCGGTGCAGGGAGAGCGGGTATGTGGTTATGTGGGCTTTAATCCAGCCACAGGTATGCCGGTCAATCGTCATGTCTACGAGATTCATATTGCAGTTCACCCTCATGATCGGCGTTGTGGTATTGCTACAGCTTTGATGGATGCCATCAAGCAGCATGCGGCCCAACAAGGCGTTCGCAAGCTCAGGCTGCGCGTGCTCTCCAGCAATCCGGGAGCGATTACGTTTTATACACAGTGTGGATTTGTGACAGAAGGCAGGTTGGTATCCGAATTTTATATCGGTGGCAAGTATGTGGATGATATTCTTATGGGTTATTTTATCCAGACCAAATAAAAACGTAGCTGAGGGGGAGGAACAACGATGGATATGGGACTTCGGGGTAAAAAAGCACTGGTGCTGGCTTCCAGTCGCGGGCTGGGCAAAGCGGTTGCCGCTCAATTGGCAGCAGAAGGTGCTGACGTCATGCTCGCCAGCCGAAGCGAAGAAAAGCTCGCAGCAGTGAAGCAGGAGCTTCTGGCGCTTGGCGGTGGCGGGCGTGTGGAATATTGTGCAACCGATGTGACACGCAAGGAAGATATTGAGGCGCTTATTCACAAGACGGCAGAACTGTTCGGGCAGATTGATATTCTGGTGAACAATTCGGGTGGTCCACCATCGGGTTCATTTGAGTCACTGACTGATGAAGATTGGGAACGTGCATTTGAATTAAATGTACTCAGTTATGTAAGGCTGATTCGCGGTGCTTTTCCTTATATGAAAGAAAGCGGAGGACACATTGTGAATATCGCTTCAACTTCGGTGAAGCAGCCGATTCCGGGTCTGGTGCTGTCCAACACGTTCCGTACTGGCGTTTTCGGATTGGCGAAGACCTTGTCTCAGGAGCTGGCTCCATACGGTATTTTAATCAATACAGTGGCACCAGGAAGAATTGCAACAGACCGCATTCGTGAGCTGGATGCAGCACGGGCAGAGCAGAACGGAGTAAGTGAGGAAGAGGTCTCTGAGCAGTTCCGCAAGGAGATTCCACTAGGACGTTACGGTCAACCGGAGGAGTTTGCCAAAGCGGTGGTATTCCTGTTATCCGGAGCCAATACGTACATCACGGGAACCTCCCTGATCGTGGATGGTGGTATGGTCCGGGCACTATAAAAGTCATTGATACAATAAAATACCCTCTGTCACCACATGCCGTGGAGATAGAGGGTATTCCTGTTATTCCGATATGTTGGGAGAGATCACTCCTGATTTATTATGTAGGCGAATTAGCGTAAAAGTTCCCATTCATGCTGCAGCATGCCGTACACTGCATGGTTCACGTATCCCTTAGGCAATTTCTCTGCCTGACGAATGACACCTTCGAGAACAAATCCGAGTCTTTCAGGGATGGCGCGACTCCGTTTGTTGTTCGTTGCCGAGCGAATCTCGACGCGATTCAGATCCAGGGTCACCAGTGCATAGTCAACCAGAACACGACAAGCGCTTGTCATCAGGCCCTGACCTTCGAAGCCTTTTCCAAGCCAGTATCCGATGCTTACCGAGCGGTTGGTCCAGTTAATCTCTTGGAACCCGATGACGCCGGCAAGATCCCCTTTTAACCATACTCCGGCAGTGAAACCGCCGTTCTCAGCGCCTTGTTTTAACGCATTGGTAATAAAGTTCGAGGTATGTTCCACTTCTGTCACATGATCCACCCACGGCAACCAATGTCTCAGTTGATCCCGCGAACGATCCGTGAGTTCGAACAGTGGTTTGGTATGTTCCATGGCCAGTGGCCGGAGTTCGGTATATTCATCCAATGAATAGGTAAACATGAATGCAACCTTCTTTCTTTATAAATTAGTGGATTAACGGGAAGTCTTGGGCAACTTCTGCTCCAGTGCAAACAGGTCTTCTTCCATTGAGGCCATACGTTGATTGACCGTTGTACGTGCGTCACGGAGTGCCTGATTATATATGTAGGGAGCGAGCTGTGTCATGAACAGGTCGAGGACTCCCCAGGCCGCCAGATCACCCAGTTCTTCGCCACGTTCCTCTTCGAAATACGACTGGATGGTGCGAATGGCTTCATCCTGCTGTTCTTTGGTCAGTTTAAGCGTGTTCAATGGGAAACCCTCCCTTTAATTTGATTTTAGAGGTTGTTCAAAAAGTCCGCTTTTGATTACGACTCATGCCTAGCGGCATGATCAGCATCGAATATGAAATTCAGCCGAAATGTCCGTTGCTCACGTAGTTTTCCCTACCCTCCGCTACTCCATTTCTAGCTACATTCCATCTTCTCGGTACTGAAAATCCAACTTTTTGAACACGCACTTTTACTATCATGCTACATGATTCGAGCGAACCCGTCAAAATGGTTTTGGGCCTATTTATGCACGGCTGATCCTGACTTTGGGCCGTTCTTTATTGAACTCCTCCCCCGTTAAAGGTATATTTAAATGAAACGCGTACGAAACTTTCCAAGAAAACAGTTTTTTTTCAGGAAATGAATTCGTTATAAAGGAATTATAGCCGGAATTGCTGCAATTCCCGAAAGCTCCAATCAATTCATGAAAGGTTTGATACCTGTGGACAATCGTACAACCCCACCTAACTTTATCAAAAATATTATTACCGAAGATCTCCGGTCAGGGAAAGTCCAGGAAGTTATTACACGTTTTCCTCCGGAACCGAACGGTTATCTGCATATCGGCCATGCCAAGGCGATCTGGATTAACTTTACACTGGGCGGCGAATTTGGCGGCAAAACGAATCTGCGCTTTGATGACACGAACCCGGTCAAGGAAGACGTCGAGTACGTTCAATCAATCCAGGAAGACGTAAAATGGCTCGGATACGAGTGGAACGAGAAACGTTTTGCCTCGGATTATTTTGATGAGATGTACAAACGTGCTGTCTTGTTGATTGAAAATGGAAAAGCCTACATCGACGACCAAAGCGCCGACGAAATCCGTGAAATGCGCGGAACGCTGACGGAGCCGGGCAAGAACAGCCCGTACCGTGATCGTTCGGTGGAAGAGAATCTCGACCTGTTCACACGTATGCGTGCAGGCGAATTCAAGAACGGGGAGAAAGTGCTGCGTGCCAAGATCGATATGTCTGCACCGAATATCAACCTGCGCGATCCGGTTATTTACCGGATTTCACATGCACATCACCATAACACGGGCGACAAATGGTGCATCTATCCGATGTACGCCTTCGCTCACCCGCTCGAAGATGCAATTGAAGGTGTAACGCATTCCCTCTGTTCCCTGGAGTTTGAGGATCAACGCCCGTTCTACGATTGGGTTATCGCTGAATGTGAGATGGAGAGCCAACCACGTCAATACGAATTTGGCCGCCTGAATCTGTCCCAGATGGTGACAAGCAAGCGGAAGTTGAAACTTCTCGTGGATGAAGGTCATGTCGATGGATGGGATGATCCGCGTATGCCGACAATTTCGGGTCTGCGCCGCCGGGGATATACACCGGAAGCCATTCGTGATTTCGTATTTGAGACAGGCATTTCGAAGAGCCAAGGGGTTATCGACCTGCAAACGCTGGAGCACTTTGTACGTGAAGACTTGAAACTGAAGGCTCCGCGCACGATGGCTGTCCTGCACCCGCTCAAAGTGGTCATTACGAACTATCCTGAAGGACAAGTGGAATGGCTTGAAGCAGAGAACAATGTGGAGAACCCGGAGATGGGCAATCGCCAAATTCCGTTCTCCCGTGAGATTTACATTGAACAAGACGATTTCATGGAGAATCCGCCGAACAAATATTTCCGTTTGTTCCCTGGCAACGAAGTTCGTCTGAAACATGCATACTTCATCAAATGTAACGATGTGATCAAGGATGCAGAAGGCAATGTAACCGAGATTCATTGTACCTATGATGTAGAGACGAAGAGCGGCAGTGGCTTCACAGGCCGTAAAGTGAAAGGTACGATCCACTGGGTAGAAGCGACTCAAGCGGTACCTGCTGAGTTCCGTCTATATGAACCTTTGATCTTGGATGAAGCGCCGGAAGCAGAGGTGGAAGTGGCAGTAGCCGGGGCTGAAACTGAGGTTGGGGAAGAGCAACCGGAGAAAACGTTCCTGGATCAATTGAACCCGAACTCCCTTGAGATTGTGAATGGGTATGTGGAACAAGAGATGAAGGAAGCGAATGCTCAGGATAAATTCCAATTCTTCCGTCACGGTTACTTCAGCGTAGATCCGAAGCATTCTGAGCCAGGTCGTCCGGTATTTAACCGGGTCGTATCTCTGAAAAGCTCGTTCCAACTGCCGAAGGCATAAGGCCGATGGATGAACTTAAGGTCTGTTCATCAGAGTGCTGGTAAGCAGCCAAGTTATAAGTTAAAGGAAGGGCATCCTTCGTCATGATCATGGCGAAGGATGCCCTTTTGTTTTTCTGGATATAGTCAGGTTCAATCTATTATGCAGAATAACGTGGCTGAGATTCATTATCTTTAGAATTTCGTGAAATTATTGCAAATAAGGCGTCTAAGGTTCTTTAGGAGCAACAAACCTTAGACGCCTTTCTATTTACTACACCTATTCTTAATCTTTTGTTTCGGTTTTTTGTACGCTGATGTTACACCCTAACGTAGAGGACAGAAATAACCTGAAGAAGCGGAGCGTTCGCCTTTATCTCCGGATTTTACCCTTTAAAAAGGGAATCAAGAAAATCCGGAGATAACAGCGATCAGAAGGTTGTTCTGGCATCGGAGTGCGCCAGTGTAACTTTAATCGTTCGAATAGCCTGCAACAAATGATTATCTGTCCTCATCCATATTGCCCATCTCCGTCAACACAACTGGCTGATAGCCGTTACGTCGATTCGACAACCACATGATGCCGAATCCGACCGCGCCGATGAGCGAGAAGAATACGCCGATGCTATACATGATTTCCGCACCGAAGCTCTGGAACAACCAGCCACCGAACAGACCGGCAATTACGCCGGAGAGACCGCCCCAGGCCATCGTGTAGACAGCTTGACCGGAGGAACGGTAAGGCCTTGGGATAAACAGCATGGTCAGTTGAGTACCCACATAGAAGTATCCACCGAACGTAATGGAGTGCATCAGCTGAATGAATACAATCTCCAGCGGATTGTTAGCCAGTGCCATGAGCTGCCAGCGAAGTGCAAACAGCACACTGATGAGGATAAGGGATGCCAGGAGTATGCTCATTTTGCGTTTGAGTAAGCGGTCCAGCAGCAGAAATACACCGACTTCGAGAATGGAAGAGGTGAAGATGGCCCAACCGACCATCTGTTTGTCACCACCCATCTCTACGATATATAGCGACATAAATGTGCTGTTCATCGCATTGGGCACCGACACGAGTACACCCAGGCCGATAAATGTCATAAAATACGGATTGAACATGACTTTGCCAAACCGCCGAAAAGTAACCACGGGCGTATCCGAAGCGATAGGCTGTCTGGGCAGAAATACGGATAATACAAAGGCGATAACAATCATGCACGCAAATATAATGGATACACTGCCGATGCCAAAACGGTCAATAACCGGTCCGGCAGCGACGGCAGTCAGTGCCCAACCGAGTGAACCCCAGAGCCGGAATGCCCCGAATTTTTGGGTCGTACCATCGATATATCCGAGAATTAGACTGTTCGTTTGAGCGAATAATGGACTTTGAAAAAAATAAAAGAAGATCATGGCTACATAGATCCATGTATAACTGGGCGCATAGAACACACCCTGGGCGAGCACAAATGTGCCTCCCATCATAATCATCAGAATGATGCGAATATTGCGAGATTTATCGCTCCAGAAGCCCCAGAACGGGTTGGCGAACAAAGATACAAAGGGGCCAATCGCCATCAGACTACCAATCTCCAGTTTGGTCATGCCAATCTCTTGCAGGTAGAGCTGCAGGAATCCGGCAAAGATTGAGATGGCTCCATATATGAAAAAGTTATATAGTTTCAGAGAAACCAATGAGGGATTGCCTCTCGAAGGTACAGGTCTGTCCAATTAAGCCATTCCTTTCAAATGCATATTGTTCAATGTATCATTTGTTGAAAGGGGATTCAATGCATAGCGAACGTTTTCAAATTGATGCAACCAAACACACATCGTGATCGGAGGGAGGATAACAACATGAACACGAGGGAATTCACAGGCATCATATTGGCAGGAGGGTTATCCAGCCGCATGGGGGCCAACAAGGCCATGCTGGAACTGAACGGTTCTGTTGTACTGCAACATGTGACGAAGGCCATGAGACCCGCCGTATCGCGTATCATCGTAGCTGCCGGACCCAACATGGCAACTTACGGTGAAATGGGATACGAATGCGTTCAGGATCGCTATCCGGGGAAAGGACCACTCGCAGGTCTCCACGCAGCACTGGAAGCTTCCGATACAGAATGGAATCTGGTCTGCGCTTGCGATATGCCGCTCCTGCAAACGTCCTTTTTGGATGGCATAAAAAAGCTGGCCGAGTCGAATGACTCTTATTCTGCAATCGTTCCGCGCGTGGATGGACGTGTCCATCCGCTTGCAGGTGCTTATCACAAGCGAGTGCTCCCTGATCTGGAGCAGCGCCTGATGCAGGGGCATCTTCGAGTCATGCAATGGCTTGAAGAGATTGGTTGCCGCTATGTCGAAGCGGAAGAACTTGAGAGAGCAGGCGTTCATCAACTAGCAATGCAAATGAGTAATATGAACACGCCGGAAGCATACGAGCGTATTCGCAATCAGGATTCTGGACTCGATTCAGATCTGTAGGATACCGGATCGCCTGATGCGTCTGCATGATGATTGCGGTATTGCAGCGGACTTTGGCCTGTCCAGCGCTTGAATTGTCTGCTGAAGTGAGACAGATGGGTATATCCGAGTTTCCACGCAATTTCCCCGAGCGACAGCTCTGGCTGTTCGATCAGCACTTTGGCTTCCTGCAACTTCAGGCTGGACAGGTAGGCCCGGGGTGATCGCCCGTACACCTTGCGAAAGACCTGCAAACCATATCCCGGGCTGATGCCAAACGAGGATATAATCTGCTCGACTTTGACCGTGGATACACTGTCTTCCTTGGTTCGAAGCTGGGCATGGAATGCCTGCTTGATGGCTTCCGCAATAGCTCCCGCATAATGCATGGCTGTTGGGGCTGGTGTGTGTGAAGCAGCAACGGAATTGGCGGACTCCGGTTCATTGTCAGCGGCTTGGGACAACAGGGCGAACAGTTCAAACATGCGTGCCTGCATGATCATTTTATCGGTGGACGTGTAGGCTTCAGATACGTTAATCATGCCCATCCAGCTCTCCAGCACAACACGCATCTTCCTATTATCGGCTGTACCTGCAGCGTAGATTCGGCTATGCTGTGATATCAACTTCAGGGTGAAGACAGGATCATCCACATTAAAATGAGCACTGAAATAAGTCATGCCGTCCGTGGATACACATTGATTCGTATGTTTGAACCCGGGCGGAATGAGGAGAATGGAACCTTCCTCCACGGTATAGGTATAACCATGAATCACACTTTTCTGGGTGCCTTCAATAATCAACATGATCTCAAATCCCGGATGTGATTCCTCTGGCATTGCCCATCCATATGGAACTTCTTGGCTGTGCGCACCATAGAATTTGATGTTACAGTCGATAATAGGCAGCCAGTGGGCCAGTGTATGGTGAGGCATTTCTCGGAGCTGTGATCGGATATCCATAACATTCACCTCGGAAAAGGGTAAAAACAACTCGCCTTGTACAATCGGCACCCGTAGTATACTTCATTATAATCAGTTTAACGCGAGCATGGATAATCCATGGGACTCATCAGCGTAGTGGTTACTGAACAATCCAAGTTTTTCAACCGCTAATAATGTAAACGCTACCATTATGGATTGGATTATGTCAACTCATATGCAACGCAAGAGAACTACATTTCCCGACAAAAAGGAGATTAAATGATGGATAAATTATTGTATGGCGTAGCCTACTATGATGAATATATGCCTTACGAAAGATTGGACAAGGATATTCAGATGATGAAGGATGCAGGCATCAATGTGGTCCGTATTGCAGAATCCACCTGGAGTACCCATGAACCGCAGAATGGTGTATTTGACTTTTCTTCTGTAGATCGTGTGCTGGATGCCATGCATGAGGCGGGGATTCAGGTCATCGTTGGCACACCAACGTATGCTGTTCCAACGTGGATGGTGAAGGAACATCCGGACGTGCTGGCTACCACCTCACAGGGACCTGGCAAATACGGCGCAAGACAGATCATGGACATTACACATCCAACTTATCTATTCTATGCCGAGCGAATCATCCGCAAGCTGATCTCTCGGGTAAGTACACATCCAGCGGTAATCGGTTATCAGACAGATAACGAGACGAAGCATTACAATACAGCCGGAGATAATGTGCAACTGCAATTCGTCAAATATATGCGTAACAAGTTTAGTTCTCTGGATGAGCTTAACAGGGAATTTGGCCTCGATTACTGGAGCAATCGGATCAATAGCTGGGAGGACTTCCCGTCTGTTGTAGGAACGATCAACGGCAGTCTGGGGGCTGAATTTGCCAAGTTCCAGCGACAGCTGGTGACCAACTTTTTGGCTTGGCAAGTGGGGATCGTGAATGAATACAAACAGGAAGGACAGTTTGTTACCCAGAACTTTGACTTCGACTGGCGTGGATATTCGTACGGCATTCAAGGGGATGTGGATCATTTTGCCGCATCGAAACCTTTTGACATTACCAGTGTGGACATCTACCATCCTTCCCAGGATGATCTGACCGGCATTGAGATTTCATTCGGTGGGGATGTGGCGCGTTCCACCAAACAATCGAACTATCTTGTACTGGAGACCGAAGCGCAGGCGTTCTGGCATTGGGTTCCTTACCCGGGCCAGTTGCGTCTACAGGTATTCAGTCATCTGGCATCAGGAGCGAACATGGTCGCCTACTGGCACTGGCATTCGTTGCACAATTCGTTTGAGACCTATTGGAAAGGACTGCTCAGTCATGACTTTGAACCGAATCCGGTGTACAACGAAGCGAAGACGATTGGCAGGGATTTTGCAAGACTGAGTCCGAAGCTCGTTAATCTGAAGAAAAAGAATCGGGTAGCCGTGCTGTTCAGCAATGAGGCACTGACATCGATCAAGTGGTTTGGTTTTAACTTCACCAGTGACAAGAACTACAATGACGTGGTGCGCTGGATGTACGATGAGTTGTACAAGATGAACATGGGCTGTGACCTCATCGATCCATCTGTTGAGAGTTATGCGGAGTATGATGTGCTCGTTGTACCTGCTCTGTATGCTGCTTCGGATGTATTGCTGGAAAAATTGAATCAATTCGTAGAGGATGGCGGACATATCGTCTACTCGTTCAAAAGCGGATTTGCGAATGAGCATATCAAGGTACGCTCTACTCGCCAGCCCGGCCTGATCAGTGAGGCATGCGGGATCAGCTATAACCTTTTTGTAGAGCCCAAACATGTGTCACTGCGGGACGATCCGTTCGGGGTTGGTGAGGAGCATAACCAGATTCATACCTGGATGGAACTGATTACACCAACAACGGCTGAAGTACTTGCTTGGTATGATCATCCACATTGGGGTGAATATGCGGCAATTACCCAGAATACTTATGGAAAAGGCAAAGCAACCTATGTTGGCTGTTACACCAGTTCTGCCGTGATCCGTAAAGTGTTGGAGCGTGTCATGAAGGAAGCGGGCGTATGGGGAGCCGATCAGGAGCTGGCTTTTCCTATCATTGTGAAGACAGGTGTGAACGATCAAGGGAACACGATTCGCTACTATTTCAATTATGCGGATAAGGCAACTTCCTTCGTGAATGCTTATGGGGAAGGGATCGAACTTCTGTCAGGAACCCCGATTGCTAAGGGAGAGAAGATCGAACTGGAGCCATGGGGCATAAGGATTATCGAACAATAATAGAAAAAATAATATAAAGACCAAAGCGCCCTCGGCTTCCATGCTGGGGCGTTTGTCTTATTTTAGCTCAGGAGTGGATGCGATGTGTTTACCGAATGTTATCGGAAGCTGACAGATCCTTTCAAACGCAGCATTCGCAATAAATTGATCCTTACCATGACGCTGCTGGCCGTTCTGCCCGTCATTGCCATGACCGCCATGGCAGCCGAGAATACCCGCTCTTCCATGGAAGAGGAGATTATGGAGACCAACCGAGCCAATATGAACTGGGCCTCCATCTATCTAGGTGAACAGTTCGCCCGCATGAACAATATTATTTATTCGATTCAGATCAGTGACGAATTGCATCAATATCTGGCGTTGACCCAGGAAGCGCCGGCAGCCAGTCGATTCGATGAACAGAAGGCCGTGTTCAATATGCTGAACAGTGTATACTATTCCGCTGGCAATTATGTATTTGGCGTTGAACTGTACCTGAAAGAATTGGACACCCTGTTCACCTTCAACTCCATGGATTCTCGCATCAAGGCAGTATCGGAAATTCCGGAAGGGTATCATGAGCTTTTCGCACAACATAAAGATTTTACGATTATCAATGATCCGGACGATCCGCAAAAGTTTCACATGACCCGCAGCATGAACCGCTTCGAGGATCAGGCACAGATCGGTGCCATCAGTCTGGAGGTCAAGTGGGCTGAGTTCAATCAGACGCTGGAGCTGCTGGATAGCCGTGGAGACTATGCGGTATACATTGCTGACAGCGTGGGCAGTCCAGTCTATCAGCCTAACCAAGGGATTCAGCCGTCTGCGGAAGCACTGGAGAAATTGGCAGGCACGAAAGAAGGTTCTGGCTTCATCCGTACGCCCAAGGAATACGTATTCTTTCATTCCATTGAGCCGTCAGGATTGCGTGTGATCAAGATTGTACCTGCCCATGTCGTTAACGAAAGTGCTTTGGACACGATGAAATACGGACTGGTCGTGGGTGGCCTGGCCACCGTCATATCTGTGGGATTAGCTGCGCTGGTGGCCTGGCGTACATCGAAGCCCATTGTCAGACTGGCGAATTCCATGAAGGGTATCCAGCTGATCAAGGACAGGGAAGTGGTACGAAGCGGCCGGGTAGATGAGATTGGCCTGCTGGAGAAAAATCTGCACGGCATGGCAAGTCGTATTCGGGAACATATTCGTGACAACTACTTGATGAATCTGGAGAAGCAGACGGCCGAACTCAAAGCACTGCAATCCCAGATCCATCCGCATTTTCTGCAAAATACGCTGCAGATGATTGGCGGCATGGTCTACTCGCAAAAACCGGCAGACAGTTACAAGGTCATTCGAGCCTTGAGCGAGATGTTTCGGTATATTGTGCGAGCGCCCGATGGGCTTGTGCCCCTGCAGTCTGAACTGGACCAGCTGGAGCATTATATGCTGATTCAGAAGCAGCGTTTTGCCGGGAGGCTTGAATATACACTGGAGATCACCGGGGAACTTCGGGAATGTTATATTCCCAAGTTGTCTCTGCAGCCGATTGTGGAGAACGCATTTTTACATGGATTGGAGAAGAAGCAGGGTGAGTGGAAACTGGGCATTGAGGTCGTCTGCGAATCCAAAGATGTAACCATTCGAATTCATGATAATGGCGTGGGTATGGATGTTGAGAAATTAGCGGAGATGCAGTCCAGACTGGAGCGGCTTACCTGGGAGGCAGATCGGGTGTGGAGTTCAGGCACGAGTATTGGACTGGTCAATGCAGCTTCACGAATGGTGATGCATTTTGGACCTGAATACGGGATGAGCATGGAAAGTGAATACGGACAGGGGACAAGCGTTACAGTACGAATCCCCTGCAATACAGGAGGCGAAGCCTTGTGAACAAAGAACTGTACAGAGTGCTGCTGGTAGATGATGAACCGTGGAACCGGGATATTCTGCGCAACCTTGGAGATTGGAGTGAGCTCGGCATGACCGTTGCAGGTGAGGCAGAGGATGGTGAGCAGGCCATACAACTGGTCAAGCAGCATCAGCCTCACATTATCATTACCGACATGCGCATGCCCGGCACAGACGGTGTGGAGCTGTTACAGACGTTGAGCGGACAATACCCACAGATCAAGGTAATCGTGGTGAGCGGGTATGATGACTTCAATTATGCCAAACATGCGATCCGACATCGGGCTGCTGATTATCTGCTCAAACCGGTAAACCCGGATGAACTGAATGGTGTGCTGGCCAAATGTGCAAAAGAATTGGAAAAGGTTGAATCTGCGCCTGAATCATGGGAGTCGTATCCCTCTACGTTTGCTGGTGATTTTTCTTTGTTTCAGCAGCAGGCTCGCCTGCGGTTTAATGACCTGAACGTTCAGAGTCTGCGGGAATGGTTCCAGCAATTACAGCAGAAGCTGGAACGATGCGAGATTAACAGACCCCGGCAGCTCGGGCGGGTGGCTTATGAATTACAGGCTTTGCTGGATGAGTTGTGCGTCTCCAACGGCTTGTACGAGCGGCCAGTGGCAACAGCGCTACCTCCTGCCGCTGCACTGACATCTATATCTGCTGCAGTGGAGTGGATATCTGCACCTTACTATCAGGCTTTGGAGCAGCTGATTGCTCAGCGCAAGTTCAAAAACAAGCTGAATCTGAATGAGGTGAAGCAATACATTGAGCAGCATTGTATGGAGATGATTACGCTGGAGCAGCTCGCTCAGATCTTTTTTGTTAGCAAGGAATATCTCAGCAAGGTATTCAAGAAGGAGTATGAGGTGAATGTGACCGACTATGTTGTCCAGTTACGCATGACGCGAGCGAAGGAATGGGTGATGGATGAACAGATTCCGTTCAAGCATATTGCCGAGATGGCGGGTTATGAAGATGTGTCCTACTTCTATCGGGTGTTCAAGAAACATTTCGGAGTTTCACCGGGAGAGATGCGGAAGGGACAACCTCGTATGCCGGGCAGTTCAGGCAGTAGCATGGAATGAGTCGTTTGAGAGAGCATTTGTGGCTGGATTAAGGTTTAAAATAATCCAATACATCAGTCTAATTTTGTCCAATGAAGCGCTTTCATTTTCCGATATATAATGAGCCTATGAAAGACAAACCAGTCACACCGGGAGGTCATAAGAGATGAAAGTATGGAAAAGCGTAGCAAGTGCGGTACTGGTCAGTGTTCTGCTCGCAGGTTGCGGCTCTAATGCAGGAACGGACAATGGGCAGGAAGAATCGGCATCAGGCAGCACGGTGTCACTCAAAGTATTCGTTGCACAACCTCGGCTGAAAGAACATTACGATAAATATATAGAACAGTTCAAAGCCAAGGAGAAAGCAGAGAAAAACATTGAGGTAAACGTGCAACTGGAGATGCCGCCAGCGGACAATGCACCTCAGATTCTGAAGACACGACTCGCCTCCAATGATGCACCGGATGTGTTCGCCTTGCATGCGGTCAATGAGATTCCACCGTTCAGCAAAGCGGGTTATCTGGAAGACCTGTCGGGTCAACCTTTTGTCGATAAATTGCTGGATTCGGTTAAACCTTCCGTAACGGATGCGGAGGGCAAAGTCGTAGCTGTTCCGTTGGAAACGTTATCATGGGGTTATCTGTACAATAAAGATATTTTCGAAGAGCAGGGACTTGAAGTACCGACGACGTTAACGGAAATGAAAGCGGTCGTGGAGAAACTCAAAGCAGCCAACATCACACCGTTTGAACTGTCCTACAAAGAATCCTGGATTCCGCAATTATTCCTGCCACTCACTGTGGGTGCACTGACCCAATCGGAGCACAAAGACTTCGTCGACAAGATGAATCAGGATCAGGGCTCCTTCTCGGATATGAAAGCATTGTTCGATATCTTCGATCTGGTCAATGCAAATGGAACGCACAAAGCGCTGGAAGTGGGCGGAGATGATGGTTCAGCAGCCTTCGCTTCAGGAAGCGCCGCAATGTGGATTCAGGGACCGTGGTTTGCCGAAACCATCCTGAAGTCCAACCCGGACCTGAACTTCGGTGTAGCACCCATGCCGATCAATGACAATCCGGATGATACCAAAATCAATCTGAGTACCTCTACTTCACTGGCAGTATCGTCATCTAGCAAGAACAAAGAAGTGGCACTCGATTTCGTGAACTACATTCTTGATGACAAGGATTCAAGCGCATTCTTCGAAGCACTCAAGTTCAATCCAGTTGCCAAGATCCATGATTTCAAGAGCTTCCCGTGGGTAGACGATGCCCAGAAATATGTGAATGAAGGTAAAGCCTATCAGGACCCATCCATCCCGCAAGCAGTTAAAGACGAGTCAGGCAAAGCGTTGCAAGGCTACTACTCTGGGCAATTAAATCAACAGCAGGTAATCGATGCGCTCGACAAGGCGTGGAAATCCTACAACAAAGTCAACAAGTAAGGAGCTGCGAGGAATTTAGTACCTGCTTTTGTTGGCAAAATCTCAACGGTTTTGAGAGTTTAGTCAACAAATTAGCGGTACTTTATTTCGTCGCAGTCTCCAAGCAGATGATACGGCAGACAGAACGTTCTTCGTTCCCTCGTTTACGATCATCCGCTTCGATTGAAAGGGGGAGAACCTATGGCTACGAATGTGTTCAAGAAGTATCTGTCATTGCTCGCGTTCACTGCGCCTGCCTTTGTCATCTATGCGATTTTCCTGCTGTACCCTACGTTTAGCGGCATGTTCTATAGCCTGACGGATTGGAACGGACTCAATCGGGATTACAGCTTTATCGGTCTAGGCAACTTTGTGGAATTGTTCAAAGAAGATCCCGACTTTCTGAACTCCCTATGGTTCACGATGAAATATGTAATATTTATGCTGATTCTGCAAAATGGAATTGCCTTGCTGCTCGCCGTGTTGATTGAGTCACGGACGCGCAGCAAGGGGCTCTTCCGGACCCTGTTCTTCATGCCTAATATGATCAGTACGATCATCAGTGCTTTCATGTGGACATTTATCTTTTCTCAGGTGCTGCCACAGCTCGCACAGAAACTGGCCCTTTCGTTCCTGGACCAGCAATGGCTGGGTGATCCGAAGTTTTCATTTTACTCCATTCTGATCGTATCGCTATGGAACGGTGTAGGTTATATGATGATCATCTATCTGGCTGCTCTCCAGGGTGTGCCGAAAAGTCTCAAGGAAGCGGCTGTTATTGATGGGGCCAACGCATTCCAGGTGCTGCGCAATGTGGTGTTGCCGATGATCACTCATGCTGTGACCATCTGTTTCTTCCTGACACTGAACGGAGCATTCAAAGTGTTTGAAGTGGTGTATGGACTGACTGGTGGTGGACCGGGCAGAGCCACGCAGGTTATCACGATGAACATCTATGAAGAAGCGTTCTCCAATAACTTCAGATACGGCTATGCGAGTGCCAAATCGGTTGTGCTGTTCATCATCGTACTCATATTTACACTCATCCAGATCACCGTCATGAAGAAGAAAGAGGTGGAAGCATGAGGATGCAACGACTGAACAGTTATCTGATTCGACTGCTGCTGATTCTGGGCTCTCTTGTCGCCATGCTGCCGATCTACATGGCGGTGGTGAACTCTTTTAAGACACAGGGTGAGATGTTCCAGTCCTTTATCGCTTTGCCGACAACGCTTCACTGGGAGAATTACTCGGACGCGTTTAACAAAATCAATCTGCTGGGCAGTTCGATGAACTCGGCAATTGTATCCTTTCTGGGGATCGGGGGAATCGTCTTCTGTGCCTCACTGGCGGGATACAAGCTGTCACGTACTTCCGGCCGTTTGAGCAACTTGATCTTCTTCCTGTTTGTTGCGTCCATGCTGGTGCCGTTCCACTCGATCATGATTCCACTGACACGGGTAGCCAAAGGCATGGGTGTTCAAGGAAGCACATACGGATTGGCCCTGATCTATATCGGACTTGGTGTGAACATGGCAATCTTCCTCTATCACGGGTTTGTGAAGTCCATTCCGCGTGAATTGGAGGAATCGGCTCAGATGGACGGATGTAATGAATTCCAGACGTTCTTCCAGATTATCTTCCCGCTCTTGCTTCCGATTACAGTCACCATCGCGATCCTTGACTTCCTGTGGATCTGGAATGACTTCTTGTTGCCACTGCTCATGTTGACCGATGTGAACCGCTATACGCTGATTCTGTCGACGAACATGCTGTTTGGTGAATATAACAAGGAATGGCCGTTGATTCTGTCCTCCCTGGTACTGACTGCGATTCCGGTTATTCTAATCTACGCGTTCTTCCAGAAGTTCATTATGGAGGGTATTGCGGAGGGTGCTGTAAAGGGGTAACATTCGAAAGAATCCCTCAGCTTCACCGGTAGCTACTCGCTTTTGGTATTCGACCAAACTTAGGAAACTTACGCGAATAGCCTTGATCTGAAGGACATGGTCCGTCCAGGTCAAGGCTGTTTTTTGGTTGTGAAATCAGGAACCAGCATTCGAAGTCAGGAGCCAGAATTCATGAGCCTGTGGACAGCCTCTGCGATGCATTGTAATCCACGCTCCATCTCATCAGAGGAATATGAAATATTTTTAGAAATTTATGAAAATATGACAAAAAAGCAGGCAAGAACATCATGTTCTCGTCTGCTTTGGTTATCATTTTATTCTTGTGCAACGCTCTATTTCACGTTTTCTGTAATGAATGCTGATTCACGTAAAGGTATACAATGCCAGCGTACAACATCCATGAAACACGTGTTATCCGCCAATCTGGGACATGCGCCGTACCGTCGGCGTGTGCGATTGCATTTTTTGTTCCAGAGCCAGGGCCATCTCGTGATTCTTCGGTTTCGTACCCAGCGCTTTGAGGAAGAGCGCCGCCATGGCATCCGGATCATCCACGAAGCGGCGAACATTATACTCATCTGACCAGTAGAGGCAGGCTTTGATATGTCCGTCAGCTGTCAGCCGAAGTCGGTTGCAATTGTCGCAGAAGTGATCGCTCACGGGATGAATTAATCCGAATGTGCCTTCGGAGCCCACAATTTTCATATTGCGTGATGGGCCGTTACCCGCTGGGCCTGCTGTATTTTCAACCGCCCAACCTGCCTCAGCACATACATCCGTGACGGCCTCCAGCGGCAAATAGGATTTGCGCCATGAATCCGAAGCCTGTCCAATCGGCATATATTCAATAAAACGCACATGAAGAGGTTGATCAATCGTCATTGCAATAAAGTCCTTAATTTCATCATCGTTAATGCCCTTCATCAGCACGACATTCAGCTTGATTGGAGCGAGACCAGCGGCTGTTGCAGCCTCAATGCCTTTGAGTACTTTGTTCACATCCCCGCCACGGGTAATCATGGAGAAGCGACTAGCTTGCAGGGAGTCCAGACTGATGTTAATCCGGTTCAACCCAGCGTCTTTCAATGCTTGAGCTTGTTTGTCCAGCAGAAGAGCGTTGGTAGTCAGTGCAATATCGTCGATCCCGTCAATCGCCGAGATCATGCTGACGAGCTTGTGCAGGTCCTTGCGCACCAGCGGTTCGCCCCCGGTGAGTCGTACTTTGCGCATACCCATCGGGGCAAGCACTTTCAGCACCTGTGCTATTTCTTCGTAGCTCATAATCTCATCATGTGGAGCAAACTCCATACCCTCTGCAGGCATACAGTACACACAGCGTAAATTACAGCGGTCCGTAACAGAAATACGGATGTAGTCATGTATCCGGCCAAATGAATCCTGAAGCAATTCCATGCAGACCACCCTTTCATCGGTTCAGATTGGAGATCTTCTATTATAAATGATATGACAATTTCAAAAGGAACAGTTGCATCAAATTTTAGCTATTTCTCCAATCCGCGTCAACGATGACGTCAGATGACAGCATTTTTGGCGGGGTGGTTCAGATGGAATTGTCCAACGAGTTGTTGCAGGAAGACCGTAATAGCTTCCACATTATTCGAAGAATGCTGAACCTGCAACATATCATGGATCAGCTCCATCATCTCTGCTTCTACCTCGGCGGAAGTCGCTCGATTTTGATGGCTGATCGCAGCAATATTCTCCATTAGCATGACCACTTGATCCACGACTTGTGTGCGTACAGGTTCTTCAGCGGTAGCATTTTGCAGAAGTTGCGAAGCGGCCTGAACCAATGTCGTTCCTTCAGCCAGCACCTGATCTCCCTCTGTGATTAATTGGGATGCAGCTCCTGCTGCAGTTGAGATTCGGTCCAGAATCTGATGGATATCTTCAGTAGAAGCGCGGGATACATCGGCCAGTTTACGGATTTCCCCCGCCACAACCGAGAACCCTTGGCCATGTTCGCCCACGCGTGCAGCTTCAATGGTAGCATTCAGCGCGAGCAGGTTGGTCTGAGCTGAAATTTCATCAATGACAGCCAGTGCACGGTAAATCTCTTTCATGGTGTCCATGAAGGACAGGATGGTACGGTTGGTATCGGATACCGCTCCGGAGATTTGGGTCATTTTGTCACCGATTCGTTCCACTTCCTGTTGGGCTACGCCGATCTGTTTGGTTGCAGATGTCTCTAGTTGCTGCAGCGTTAGGCGCATGTGATCTGCAGCGATCTTGGCCTGATCGAGATCTTCCAGTTGGGTGCGAATGGCCTGAATCATCGAACCAAGCTTGTAGTTCACACGCTCAGTTGTACCCTGGGTTGTCTCTGTTGAGGTTCGCATCTGATACTGGTTGTCCATAACGTCTACCGTGGCAAGTTGTACCTTCAGCATAATGCCTTCCAGAGAGTCAATCATGTTGTTGATCCACTTCGCGAGTTCACCCGATTCGTCTTGGGCAAAATCAGAAGTATTCAGGCGCTGTGTTAGATCACCTCTGCCTTCGGCATTGATTCGAATAAATCGGCTGATGCGGCGCAAGTCGTCATGAACCCGTCGATATTGGCTGCGATGCAGCCGTAATGCAGTGAAGAATCCGAACAGCACATTAAAAACCGCAAGTAGTGCCGCGCTCCATCCACTGCCAGTAAGGGCATAGACAAGGGCCGCTCCTGTAACCCCTGACAAGAGCGTGAAGAGACTGTGCTGCTTAAACTGGCGCCAGCCAATGCTCCGTATCCGGTATACTTCCTCCAGATCCCCCTCACACATCATGCCCCACCGATCAGGACAATGTGGAAGCTGGAAGGTGATACCTTTGCCAATGACAGAAATATGGCGGTAATCCGAGTATCCGGGAAAGGCTACAAACAGATTCGAACCATTCTGAATGGTGTTCGCAACGCCAGGGTGTAGCTCTCCGGTCGATGGATCAGTGAACATGAGTTCCAGCTCGGTATGCTCCTTCACGGAAACGATGCCCCAATCTGTGGTGACACCATCTTTGAGATTTTCCCCATGTGTAAAGGTACGATCCTCGAAGCGGCTTCGAGACAAGGCAGTACCGGGCTGCAGATGAGGCCGTAATCTCGACTCAGCCATAAAGAGATAGTTGTCACCGGAATCGGGATAGATATGGCCTGATTCTCGTTGAATCAGGTCACCCAGGACATCTCCAGGAACACGACTGCATAATGAACCAACATATCGACCTTCCTGTAGAATTGGGTTGATAAACAGCAAGGTGACATCATCGTGAAAAGCGGACGAGCGTGGTCCAATATCCAACGTCAGTGGATCAGAATAAGGGCCATACAGACACTTTTTTCCATGATGATCTGCTCTGGAATACTTCAATCCTGGTCCAATTAATGCTTCATAGTCTTCATAGATCTGTCCTATATGTTTCTTATATGTAGAGAATACCACCTGATTCTGTTCGTTCAGCATAAATAGCTCTGTACTATCGACGGCTCGATTATAGCTGGATTGAAACCATGCATCCAATTTGCTTATTTGAGATGAACCTGGCAACACATCTTGGGGGCGAACTGACTGTATTTGATGAAGCAATCGATCCAGGTGATTCCATTGTTCCTCTGCCCAGTCCATCATAAGCTGGCGCCTCGTTTCGGCAATCCCCTCAAAAATCTGTTCTACATCTTCCTTCATATGTGCGTTCAACCGATACGATCTCCATAGTGGCAAACCTTTTCTCCATCCCAGCCAATCAAACATCATGACCACCCCGATTTCTGGATTTGCAAGCTTCGTTCTATTGATCTATGGACACTCCTGTGTAGTGGTTGAACCGGAATTATGATACCGCATTCATCATTCCGTAGCTTGCCCACTCTCAGGTGGAAGTCCTTATCGTTCTATTCAATCTTTATACAAGAAAACGAACAAGAATACGAGGGGATATGTCATATTTTCCGAATATTCATTCAATAAATACAAATGATCGTACGCTTATTGTTAGGTGAAACATATGTTAGCTTTCTACCAAGGAAACTCACATGAATACATCTGAGAATGGGTCTCATTTTACATTGTGTAACATGAACGGGCCCATACTCAAAACACACTGTATAATGTAATCCCCGCCCAAAGCGATATAGTATTATCTAACAAGCAAAACCTGTTACGTTCGTGTATATAAACCTCCCATTCAGCCTTGGTGTGCAATGCAAACAACTTCTCACAAAGGAGAATGCCCATGTCCTCCATATCCTCAGCTACAGTCCCCGAAGCCTGCCATATTGATGTTGATCATGTGTCCGTTGTCTTCGGCACAGGGACACAACAAGTCACTGCCTTGTCGGATGTTACATTCCAGATTCAGTCCAATGAGTTTGTCTCCCTGCTGGGCCCTTCCGGCTGTGGCAAGTCAACCTTGCTCCGGCTGGTGGGTGATCTACTTCAGCCCACCTCAGGCACTGTTCGCATTGCAGGTCAGGAGCCGGAACGGGCTCGGCTACAGCGGCAGTTCGGCATCGTCTTTCAGACGCCAGCCTTGTTCGATTGGCGCACCGTTCGTCACAATGTGGAATTGCCCTTGGAGCTGCTCGGTACCCGCCGAAAGGAGTGCCGCCGCATTAGCAGTGAACTGCTTGAAATGGTAGGGCTATCCCGCTTCGCCGACCATTATCCATGGCAGCTCAGTGGCGGGATGCAGCAACGTGTATCCATTGCACGTGCCCTTGCACTTGATCCGCCATTGCTGCTCATGGATGAACCCTTTTCCGCCCTGGACGAATTCACCAAAGAAAAGCTTCAATTGGAGCTGCTTGAGATCAAACGCTCGACAGGCAAGACCTTCCTCTTTGTCACACACAGCATCCCCGAAGCGGTATTTCTATCCGACCGAATCATCGTACTCTCGGCGCATCCGGGTCAAGTACATTCCATTCATTCCGTCAACCTGCCTTCCGAACGTCATAGTGAACTGAGAGAAACAGAAGCTTTCTATCGCATGATCACGATCATTCGCAATTGCTTCTACGAGGAGCGTGATGACTCTCATGTCCCTGCGATTCTTTAAACCAGGCTATCGCTCCTGGGTCGTCATCTGGATTATGGCCGTATTGGTGCTATGGGAAGCAATCGCCTGGATGCTCCAACTGTTCCTGTCACCTCAGCAGGCGGCGTCTCGCCTTCCTTATCTGCACGATGTTCTTGCAGCCCTGTTTCGTTACTCGGGTACGCTCGCAGAGCAGGGGGCTGTCACGTTTGGCAATGCAGCCATTGGTTTCGCAGGGGGAACGCTGCTGGGTCTGGGTCTGGCGCTGCTCATGAGCGCGGCTGTCTGGCTGGAGCGCACGTTATCGCCATATGTAGTCTCCTCACAGATGGTTCCGGTCATTGGACTCGCTCCGATCGTGTACGGCATCATCCACAACGCGGAGTGGGCACGGATTGTTATGGCGGCGTATGTCACCTTCTTTCCGATCATCATCCATACCTTGAAAGGATTGAAAAGTGCAGCACCAGAGCACCTGGAACTGATGCGTTCCTGTGGAGCTTCACTGACCGCGCGTTATATCAAATGTCTGCTGCCCTCAGCACTGCCGGGACTATTTTCTGGGTTGAAAATAGCTGCTCCGCTAGCGGTGACCTCCTCCATCGTTGTGGAATTGATGGGGGCTCCCGACGGACTCGGCGTCCTGATGGTCAGTTCGTTATATTACGGCCATGCCCAAGTTGGCATGTTCTGGGCAACCATCATGCTTAGCATCGGCATTGGCCTGATCTCGTATCTGGCCATCAGTCTGGCTGAACGTTGGTTGACTCCCTGGCAGCCTGAATTCAGGGCCAAAGGAGGTCAGGCCACATGAGTGAAGGTAGCGTGTTGAGCCGGAAAAGTGATGAAGGTGTGGCGATTGCTGTAACTGGCGCGGCTACGACCCTCAATGGTTCACAGACGGCATCTGTCCCAGGATCGGAAATTCATGGACAACGGGGACAAGCTGGAAAGGACAGATCGGGCTCTGGCGTTCGCGGACGATCGGTTGCACTGAGTATGCTTCCTTGGGGTGCAGGTGTGTTGTTTCTCGCCCTCTGGCAGCTCAGGTTGTTTCATTGGATATTCTCGCTGGAAAGCTACCAGCTGCCTGTGCCTTCCGCGATTGCGGCATCCATACAGGAAAATGCCAATATGCTCTTTCGTTACGCGATGTACAGCGGAACCGAAATGCTGGGTGGCTTCCTGCTCGGTTCCCTGCTGGGCGCTATGGCGGCAGCGGGTGCATCGTTCTTTCCCACAAGCGGCAGGGCGGCGGTTACGGTTTTGTCTGCGCTGAACGCGGTCCCCATCGTGGCCCTTGCCCCAATTATGAACAATTGGTTCGGTGACGGGATCTGGTCCCGTATTGCTGTTGTCACGGTGATTACGATGGCAGCCATGGCTGTCAGCCTGTTCAAAGGGCTGACTTCAATTCAACCGCAGTACAGTGATCTGCTGAGTGGCCTTGCTGCGAGCAGGATGCAGTTTTTTTGGAAGCTGAGAGTGCCTCACGCCATGCCTTCCCTCTTTGCCGGTCTAAAGATCAATATGTCGACCAGTATTATCGGGGCCATAGTGGGTGAATTTTTCATCGCCTCCCAGGGGCTCGGGTACTTGCTCTCGGATCAGATTCGACTGGCGAACATGCCCTTGGCCTGGTCCTGCATTGTCATCGCCGCCGCGCTCGGCATTGTGTTGTATGAAGCGGTTGTCCTGGCAGAAAAGCGACTCATTCCGTGGAATCGTGCACGCACAGATCAATAATGTTCATCAGGGTACCCACCATAGATAGATCGTACTACCTGATAGAGGTTGTTCAAAAAGTCCACGGTACTGAAAAGCAGACTTTTTGAACTCGGACTGATGCTTAAAATTCGTATATAAACAGGGGGTTGTTCTGTACATGTACAAAACGTTGAAGCCGGGTTTGCTGGTATTGGTCTTGTTGATTGTTACGATGCTGGGCGCATGTTCTACGAAGTCCGAGCCGGCTACTGAGCCTGCCGCTGCGAGTTCAGGAGGGGCGGGAGAAGCAGATCAACCCTTAACCAAAGTGAAAATTCAGCTGAAATGGGTGCCGCAGGCTCAGTTTGCCGGGATCTATGCAGCGAAGGAAAAAGGCTTTTTTGCAGATGAAGGCATTGATGCCGAGATTATTCCGGGTGGTCCGGATATCGTGATTGAGCAGCAGGTGGTCAATGGCGCGGCCGATGTGGGCATTACGGGTGTAGACAGTCTGCTGGTCAGCCGGGATAACGGCCTGCCACTCGTCTCGCTCGCCCAGATCTCACAGAAGAGCAGCTATCGTTTGATTGCCAAGAAGTCCCTGGGCATTACCGATCCGGCTCAGATGAAGGGAAAGAAGGTCAGTACCTGGTTCGGCAGTCAGCAATTTCAGGTCCTCGCGTTCATGGAGAAGAATGGCCTGGACCCGAAGAAAGATATTGAACTGGTGAAGCAGGGATTCACGATGGATCAGTTTTTCAACGATCAGGTGGATGTGGCTACGGCGACGATCTATAACGAATATCACGTGGTACTGGAAAGTGGAACGAAAGAATCCGATCTGGATGTGTTCAACATTGAAGATGCCGGTGTTGGCATGCTGGAGGATACGCTGATTGCCAAGAAGGATTGGGTAGACAGCAACCGTGAGCTTGCGGTCAAAGTGACCCGTGCCATTTTGAAAGGCTGGAACTATGCCATTGATGAACAGGATGAGACGGTGAATATCGTGATGAGTAATGTGACGGATGGCAGCACCACCCGTGAACATCAGGTAACGATGCTGGAAGAGATTGCGAAGCTGATTCGACCGGAAGGGTTTACGGAGCAGCAAGTCGGCAGTTTTGTGGATGAGTCGTTTACTCGAACAGCGGACATTGCACTGAACTATGGCCTGATCAAAAAAGCCGCTAACCTGGATGAAGCGCTGGAGAAAAGCATCTATGAAGAAGCGGTGAAATAAGTGTGCGGAGGAGGATGACGAATGAGTTCTGTGGATCAGCAGCCTCAGCCGCTTGGCGGTACGAAGGAAGAATGGCTGGAGAAGGATCGCAAATACGTATGGCATCACATCTCGCCTCATAACGATCATCCGATGATTGCGGTAAGCGGGGAGGGTAGCTGGATTACCGATCAGGATGGTACGCGTTATCTGGATGCGATGTCTGGACTGTGGTGTGTGAATGTGGGGCATGGTCGTGAGGAGATTGCGAGAAGTGCCTACGAACAGATGAAAGCACTCGCTTATGTACCGATGACGCAGAGTCACGAACCGGCGATTTTGCTGGCGGAGAAGCTGAATGACTGGCTGGAGGGGGAGTATCGAATATTCTTCTCCAACTCAGGTTCAGATGCGAATGAGGTGGCTTTCAAAATAGCCCGCCAGTACCACCATCAGAATGGTGAGCCTACTCGTCACAAATTCATCTCCCGTCACCGTGCGTATCACGGCAACTCCATGGGAGCGCTGGGCGCCACCGGGCAAGCCGCCCGCAAGATCAAATACGAGCCGCTCGGCGTAGGTTTCTCTCATGTTCCACCACCATATTGTTACCGCTGTCCGTTTGGACGAAACAAGGATGGATGCGGACTCGAATGTGCAACCATCTATGAAGAGGTGATTCGTTGGGAAGGTCCTGAGACAGTTGCCGCAGTAATTATGGAACCAGTCATCACTGGGGGCGGCATGATTGTTCCACCACCGGATTATATGCGTACCGTGCAAGAGATCTGTCAGCGCTATGGAGTACTGCTCATTGTAGATGAGGTAATCTGCGGTTTTGGCCGCTCGGGGCAGAAATTTGGTCATCAGAACTATGGCGTACAGCCAGATATTGTGACGATGGCGAAAGGCATGACCAGCGCGTATTCACCGCTATCGGCAACGGCCGTGCGAGCTAATCTGTATGACACATTCCGGGAGCCCGGACCGGATGCACACTTTCGGCATGTGAATACCTTTGGCGGGAATCCCGTGTCCTGCCGGGTGGCACTGGCGAATCTGGAGATTCTGGAACGAGAGAATCTGGTCAGCCGGGCGGAAGAACTGGGACACCTGCTTCGTGAGAAGCTGGAGCCATTGCTCGAGCTTCCTGTCGTGGGGGATATCCGTTCATTCGGATTCGCCTGTGGCATTGAGTTAATTGAAGCAGACGGTTCTCCTGCGGAGGCGGATAAGGTAATGAAGGTACTCGCCAGTTGTAAAAGGGACGGCATCCTGATTGGCAAGAACGGCGATACCGTACCGGGGTTCGCGAACATATTGACGATCTCACCACCGTTCGTCACCACCGAGGAAGAGTTGGATCTGATCGCTGGAAGTTTGCTCGTTGCGCTACGTAGCCTGGACGCAGGTTAGTTGCCATAGATGGATAACACACAAGGAGGCGAGGGAGGATGCAGACCACGACAGGCAAACTCATTAATCAGCTTCGCTTAAATGAGCGAATTGAGCAGTTGTCACAGATTGGACGAATCGCAGAGACAGGTGTCTGCCGACTTGCCCTGACGCCAGAAGATATGGACGGCATCATTCAGGTTCGTCTCTGGATGGAAAAGGCCGGTCTGACGACACGACTTGATCCCTTCGGCAATCTGATTGGTCGTCTGGAAGGTGCGGATCAGGCGCTGCCAATCCTCATGATTGGTTCCCACATCGACTCCCAGCCCTACGGAGGTCGATATGATGGAGCGATCGGTGTGCTCGGTGCGCTCGAAGCCGTGCAATGCCTGATCGAAAGTGGGATTCAGCCCCGTATGCCGATTGAGGTGATTGCCTTTTGCGATGAAGAGGGTTCCCGTTTTAACAAAGGCCTGTTCGGCTCACGTGGCATAACGGGTCAGTTGGAAGAGGGCGAACTGGAGCGGCAGGATAAAAATGGAGTGACTCGCCGGGAGGCGCTGGAAGCCTTCGGCTGTTCTCCTTCGGATTTTGAAGAAGCGATCTACCCGCCAGGTTCCATTGGCAGTTATCTGGAGCTGCACATTGAGCAGGGACCAGTGCTTGAGGCTCTGGATGCTCCAGTAGGTCTGGTGACAGGCATCTCGGGCCCGCTGTGGCTTACGGTGACGATGAAAGGCATGGCGGGTCATGCTGGCTCCGTTCCGATGGGGATGCGGCATGATGCTTTGGCAGGCAGCGCCAAAGTCATTGCGGCTTTTGACGATATGGTGAGAGAAGACCCGGAAGCTCCAACCGTAGGTACGGTGGGAAGTCTGAGGGTATTTCCAGACTCACGGAATATCATCCCGGAGGAAGTCAGCTTCACGGTGGACTTACGAGATATGGAGATGGAGCGCAGGAACCGGCTTGAAGCCCGATTGATGAACATTTTGGATGACGTGAGTTCCCGATATGGTCTGACTTACTCGCTGACAGAGGATACGAACAGTGAGCCGCGGTATTGTGCAGAGCCAATCATGTCGGTGATTCGTTCATCCGCGGAAGAGATCGGGGTTACTCTGCCAGAATTGATGAGTGGTCCGTTCCATGATGCGTTGGCCCTTTCGCTTGTGTGTGATTATGGCATGATCTTTGTCCGCAGCAAGGACGGCATCAGTCATCATCCCAGCGAATATTCCTCCCCTGAGGATATTGGACTGGGCACGGAAGTGTTGTATCGCACCATTCGGAGGATGTGCAGTGGAATGAACCAACCAATCATTTTACCTGAGGAGGCGTTGTGACGTTATGGGCAAAATCAGCATCGGATTAATCCAGGCTTCACATGGGATTGAGGGTTCGGCTCCCGTTGAGGTGCACAAAGGGGCTGCGGTTCAGAAGCACATTGCGCTGGTCCGTGAAGCTGCTGCAAGAGGGGCCAAGATCATCGGGTTGCAGGAAGTATTCTATGGCCCGTATTTTTGCACAGAGCAGAATCCCAAATGGTATGCATCCGCTGAACCGGTGCCGGAAGGGCCAACGACCAGACGTTTTCAGGAGCTGGCGAAGGAGCTTGCGGTGGTGATTGTTTTACCCGTGTACGAGGTGGAGGGCATTGCTTCGTATTACAATACGGCAGCCGTCATTGATGCGGATGGTTCATATCTGGGCAAATATCGCAAACATCATATCCCGCATGTGGAAGCGGGTGAGGGCACGAATGGGTTCTGGGAAAAGTATTATTTCAAACCAGGCAACCTCGGCTATCCGGTATTTGATACGGCCTACGCCAGAGTCGGCGTGTACATCTGTTATGATCGTCATTTTCCGGAAGGTGCACGATTGCTCGGGCTCGCGGGGGCAGAGATTGTGTTCAATCCGTCCGCTACGGTTGCGGGTACATCGGAATATCTGTGGAAACTGGAACAGCCTGCTCACGCGGTAGCCAACGGCTATTATGTAGCAGCCATTAACCGGGTTGGTGTGGAGGCGCCATGGAATATGGGTGAATTTTATGGACAGTCGTACCTGGTCGACCCGCGAGGCAGCATGGTAGCGATAGGCAGCAGGGATCAGGATGAGGTCGTCATTGGCGAGATGGACACGGAGATGATTCGTGAGGTGCGTAATGTGTGGCAGTTCTACCGCGATCGCAGGCCGGAAACGTACGAACATCTGGTTCGTCTGTGAAGATAGCTGGAAGCTAGCCCGGATCAAACTTCAGGAGGTGCATGACATTGATGAACAGCTCAGGAACAACGTTATCCGATTATGGGTGGGAGAGTCGTTTTGCCGAGATGAAACCCGCCATAACAGGAAAGGAAGCCATGGAGGAGTCGAACCGCTGTCTGTACTGTTACGATGCACCTTGTATCAAGGCTTGTCCAACCGACATTAATATCCCTTCGTTTATTAGCAAAATATCGACAGGGCACCTGAAAGGATCGGCCCGCACCATCATGGATGCGAATCCGGTTGGAGCCAGCTGCGCACGTGTATGCCCCACAGAAGAGTTATGTGAAGGCGCATGTGTACTAAACGAATCGTCGAAGCCGATTCGAATAGGTGACTTACAGCGTTACGCCACTGATTGGGCTCGAGCGAAGAACGAGCCGTTATTCCAGGCAGCACCTGCCAATGGGAGAAACGTTGCTGTTGTGGGAGCGGGTCCTGCGGGACTGTCGGCGGCACGTGAACTGGGGCGGGCAGGGTATGAGGTGACGATCTACGAAGCCAAACCCAAAGGCGGCGGGCTGAATACGTACGGCATCGTATCTTTCCGTTTGCCCGAATCGGTTGCGCTATGGGAAGTGGAGCAGGTGGAAGCGCTGGGTGTGCAGATCCGTTATGGGGTGCGCATCGGTGTGGATATTCCTGCTACGCAGTTGCTAGAGCAACATGAAGCGGTCATTCTGGCATGTGGCATGGGTTCAGTACCTATGCTGGGCATTGAAGGAGAGACACTGGAAGGCGTCTATGATGCCATTGAACTGGTCGAGTCCACGAAGCAGGGGGTTCCGCCCGCGTTGAATGGTCTGAAGGTCGCCGTTATTGGCGCGGGCAATACGGCGGTAGATGCAGCGACCTGTTCGGTACGTCTTGGTGCCGAGCGGGTGCAGATGTTATATCGGCGCGGGGAAAGCCAGATGACGGCGTATGCGTTTGAATATACGTTTGCCAAGCAGGAAGGTGTGGAGTTCCGCTGGTTTACGATGCCGCAGCGTATCATTGGAGACGAGAATGGTCGGGTTCAAGCTGTGGAATGTGTGAAAATGGAGCTAGTTACCCCGCCTGGGGGTGGGCGTGCGTTGCCCGTACCTGTGGAGGGATCGGAGTTCATGATCGAATGTGATACGGTCATCCGGGCGATTGGGCAGCATCGTCTATTACCGTTAATTGAAGCGTTTGGGCTGCGTCACCACGGGGGTGTTGTCGAGATCGAGCCGCATTCGTACCGTACCTCACACCCTCAGATCTATGCAGCAGGCGATGTTATTTTTGGTCAGGGCCAGGGTGAAGCGATGGTTGTCTCGGCTGCACAGCAGGGTAAGCTGGCTGCCGCCGCAGTTATGAAGGCGTTGCCTGGGCAGGTGGAAGAGACGGCATGAGCAGGCCCTATACAATGCACGGGCAACAAACTGTACGTTTAAGTATCTTCCGCGCCGTAAGCGGCAGACTGCAAGTTCAAACAACACCAAGGAGGGATCGTTATGGCTGACTTATCCATTAATCTGGCAGGTATTCGATCACCCAATCCATTCTGGCTGGCTTCTGCACCACCGACCAATACAGGGTATCAGGTTCAGCGTGCATTCGAAGCGGGTTGGGGCGGTGCGGTGTGGAAGACGCTGGGTGAGCCGATTATCAATACATCCTCCCGTTTTGCGGCAGTGCATTTTGGCGGGCAGCGGGTAGCAGGGTTTAACAATATTGAATTGATATCCGATCGTCCGCTGGAAGTGAATCTGCGAGAGATTGCCGAGACCAAGAAGCGCTTCCCGGATCGTGCGGTTGTGGCATCACTGATGGTGGAACCTACGCGGGAGAAGTGGCATGAGATTGTGAAAAAGGTGGAGGCCGTCGGTGTGGACGGCTTGGAACTGAACTTTGGCTGTCCGCATGGCATGGCCGAACGGGGCATGGGAGCTGCCTCCGGTCAACAGCCTGACCTGGTGGAGCTGCAGACGATGTGGGTGAAGGAAGTGGCGACCACTCCAGTTATTGTGAAGCTCACGCCGAATATCACGGATATTACAGCGACCGCCCGGGCAGCTGTCCGCGGCGGCGCGGATGCGATCTCCCTCATCAATACGATTAACTCTCTTGCAGGTGTGGATCTGGATTCGTGGAATACCGTGCCGCATGTGGGCGGCAAAGGCGCACATGGCGGGTATTGTGGGCCAGCGGTGAAGCCCATCGCACTGAATATGGTTGCCGAGTGTGCGCGTAATCCGGAGGTAGGTGTGCCGATCTCGGGGATTGGTGGCATCTCCGACTGGCGGGACACGGCAGAGTTTTTGCTCATGGGTGCTACAGGGGTTCAAGTATGTACCGCAGCGATGCATCACGGATTTCGCATTGTGGAGGACATGATTGATGGCCTGAATGATTATTTGGAGGAAAAGGGTTTGAGCAGTGTAGCAGAATTGGTAGGTCAGACGGTTCCGCGTTATTCGGATTGGGGCAATCTCGATCTGAACTACAAAGTGGTCGCCCGCATCAACCGCGATGTCTGCATCAATTGCAACAAATGCCATATTGCGTGTGAGGACACCTCGCATCAGTGTATTGATATGTTGACCGACCCATCCGGTTCCTATCTGGAAGTGGTGGAAGAGGATTGTGTTGGCTGTAATCTGTGTTCGATCGTCTGCCCAGTGGATGGGGCGATTGAGATGGTTGAGCTTGTGCCTGAGCAGGAACCTGTAACCTGGAATGAACGTCAGTCTGCGATTGCGATGTTGCAATCGGTTAGAGATCAATCAACCAAGGAGGCGATATCATGAGTACCCGCAAATTGATTCGTAATGGTGTGTTGGTCACAGCATCGGATACCTTTGAAGCAGATATGTTGATCGAAAAGGGTAAAATCACACAGATTGGCATCGGGCTTGTCCCGGACGAACAAACGGAAGTCGTGGACGCTTCCGGCTGTTACGTCATTCCTGGCGGGATCGATCCGCATACGCATCTGGATATGCCATTCGGTGGAACGGTAACCGCAGATGATTTTGCGACAGGAACGGCAGCAGCAGCCTTTGGCGGTACAACGACGATCATTGATTTCTGCCTGACACAAAAAGGCCGTCCATTAATCGAATCTCTCCGAGAGTGGCATGCCAAAGCCGAGGGGAAAGCCGCCATCGATTACGGGTTCCATCTCATGATTGGCGAGATGAATGATCAGGTGCTGGAAGAGCTGCCGCAGATTATTGAAGAAGAGGGTGTGTCATCCTTCAAGGTGTTCATGGCTTACAAAAACCAGTTCCAGGCGGATGACGGGATTCTCTTCCAGACGTTGCAGAAGGCAAAAGAGTATGGCGCACTCGTCATGGTGCATGCCGAGAATGGGGATGTCATTGATCTGCTGGTGCGACAGGCGCTCGCCGAAGGGCGCACAGAGCCAATTCACCATGCGCTGACTCGTCCATCCATGCTGGAGGGAGAAGCGACAGGACGTGCGGCTCGTCTGGCTGCACTTGCGGATTCGCAGTTGTATGTGGTGCACGTGACCTGTGCGGAAGCGGTGGAGCAGATCGCACGCATGCGTGAGATGGGCTATCGGATCTGGGGGGAGACCTGTCCGCAGTATTTGACACTGGATCAGTCGATTATGGATCAGCCGGACTTCGAGGGTGCGAAGTATGTCTGGTCACCACCGCTCCGGGAAGCTGCTCATCAGGAAGTACTCTGGAACGCACTGAAAAGCGGTCAGTTGCAGACGATTGGCTCTGATCATTGTTCGTTTAATTTTAAAGGGCAGAAGGACCTGGGCAAGGATGATTTCAGCAAAATTCCGAACGGGGGGCCTGTCATTGAAGATCGCCTCAGCATTCTGTATTCGGAAGGTGTAGCCAAAGGTAGAATCACGCTGAATCAGTGGGTTGATCTATGTTCGACAAGAGCGAGCAAGTTATTTGGGTTATTTCCGCAGAAAGGTACTCTCGCTGTAGGGACAGATGCGGATATTGTTATTTTTGACCCATCCATCTCCAGAGTGATCTCGGCAGATACGCATCATATGAACGTGGATTATAGCGCATTCGAAGGCATGAAGGTACAGGGATGTCCGGTGACGGTGCTGTGCCGCGGGGAATATGTCATTCGAGATCGGCAATTTGCCGGATTGGCAGGGGCGGGGCGGTATGTGAAGCGTGATAAATATGATGCAGGTACACCTATCCCGATGAAACAGTTCGTGACGGCATTGAATGGAGGGAGAAGCTAATGTCGGATCATGATGTGTTTGAAGCGGAGAGGATCGCCATAGAGCGAATGGTTGCACAGGGTTATCGGATCTACGCGGTACGGGAACATCTGGAGGGTGCACACGTCATATGGGGGCACCCGGATCTTCCCGAAGAGAAACAAGAGCAATACGTGGGTACTGCGTCTGGACGAAAGTGGTTCAGTCACATCCTGATTCGCCAGCTTCAGGAGCAGCGGGGAGCTTAGACCATGCTGGAGTTCTTCATGCGATTGGCCCATGAACGTACTCATAGGCGTAGATGGCAAGTTCGATCGCAACCCTTTTCTCGGGGAGGATATAGTCTTCTCCCAAAAGGGCTTCGATTTTGTCCAAACGGTGATACAGCGTCTGTCTAACGATATATAGCGCGGTGGCCGTCTCTTGCTTGGAGCAGCACAGGACCAAATATTGCTTGAGCGTACGTAGCAGCTGACCTCCTTTCTCTGCATCGTAACGGATGAGCGGCCCCAGATATTCTTCGATGAAGTCATCCAGATTACCGCTCTGCTTCAAGCTGGCAATGATACGGTAACAATGAAGGTTACTGTAAAAGGGCTGCTGCATCACGCCGATGTCCTTCTGAATCCGCAGTGTCTCCTTCGCGGACTCCAGGCTATCCTTGAGACGGGAGAGATCCGCGCAGCTATGACCGATACCGAACAGGCCTGAGAAGAGGCGGTGGGTCTGTTCCTGCTCGTGCTGCTGCAGCTGTTCGATGCAGCGCCATAGACTGCTTTTGCGCTGAGATCCGGGTAGTGGGTCGAGAATGATAAGAATGATCTGATGGTTCAGAACCGTGCTGTAGAGGGTGAAGTTCTCCCGTGCAAATACCGACCGGGCGACGATGTTGCGTTGTATCAATAACTTCTGAAGTCTGAGGCTGTCTGTGTAGGCGGGGTTGCTATCGAATAAGATAATGGTGGCTTTGCCTGTTGCGAGAAGGGGATTAACGGTGGATACATATTCATGGATTTCCTTCGTGGAGTGATGTCCGTTAAGCCAGTCAATGACCCACATATCTTCTTTGTAGCGACGTTTTTCTTCCATGTACTTGGTTCGCATCCAGTCCTGGGCAATCGCAGCTGCGCAACGTTCCAGTGCCTGAATGACGAATTCATCCGAGGGTTTGATCGGTATGCTTGAATCGTGATCCGGCAGTTTGTGACGCATGAGCACAAGATCGGCAAAGGTGTAATCCAACGCCTGAACAGGCATGCTGAACGCATGCAATGTGTTATCTGTGTATGCTTTTAACGCTGTAGTATCCTCTCGCTCCGAATGACCTCGCTGCAAAAACCAATCCTGCCGACGAGTCTCCAGCTGCTCTGGAGGGCAATAGGGAACTGCACTTGCTTCCCCTTCAAGTGGATATAATGCCACGGCATATCCGGTTGTACGTGACAATAATCGAAGTAGGGGTTGTACCCCGTCTCCATTCAGAAGAAGTTGGTTAAACGAGGTGGTGAGACTGTCGAGTTCGGCAATCATCCGCTGATGACTGCGAATCAGGGTAAAATGCAGATCTTGCGTAATATCAATATAACGGACTTGTTCGTGAAACCAAATCAGCGGGAAATCCGCTGCGACTGCAATTTCTTTCATAGCCCCGAGCTGCGACTTGGTGTGATCCCCCAGTTCCATACAGAGTCCGGCAGCCCCACGTGCAATTAACTGACGTAGAAAAGACAGGCCATGCTGCTCACCATCCTGCCAGCCAATGCCTGTCGTCAGTACCAATTCCCCGCCATTGAGCAAGTCCCCGACCTCGGGAACTTCCATGATATGAACCCAGCGAACATATCGCTCCAGTGCGCGTTCACTGGCCAGGACTTCTGCCTTGCGAAATACGGGACGTTTTAGCATGTCTCTGATCTGAATATGAAGCATTGTCTCCCCCACACAACCACCGTCCTTCCCCAATAACATGTGATCTATCTGGAGTAATGGAATCCGTCAGCTTACATAATTAATTCATATTATAAGTCTATTTACAGCAGATGGGCTGAAACCTCACGTTCATTTGTTCCAAATGACAAATGGATCTGCACTTTTTGTGATTTTGATTAAAATGAAGCATTGCTATGTCAGTCTATGTCTCGTGTGAATTTACATAAAAAAAGCCCCTTAGCATCATATCGGAATTTAATCATTCCAATTATGTGCTAAGGGGCGAGAGGTTGGAGAGTATCGACTGTATTTAAGCTGTACTCGAACCGTTACATGAGAAAGACTCTCTACTTCTTAATCTTCGATTCTTTTCTTTTTAAATTTCATCAAGAACTCATACACAATCGGTACGATAACCAGTGTGAGCAGCGTGGAGCTGATCAGACCGCCGATTACGGTAATTCCGAGACCTTTCGAGATGATACCCGCACTTTCTTCGAGACCAGTTACCAGTGGCAACAGGGCACCGATCGTTGCGAGAGCTGTCATCAGAATTGGACGCAGACGAGTTGCACCGGCTTCCAGCAAGGCTTCACGGGTAGGCATACCCTCTTTTTCCTTGTGAATAACACGGTCGATCAACACGATGGCGTTGGTGACGACGATTCCGATAAGCATCAGTCCACCCATCATGGCGGAGACATCCAGCGTACCACCAGCGATGAACAAGCCGACCATAATACCAATAACCGTAAATGGCAGGGAGAACAGGATTGCGAATGGTGCCAATCCGCCGCCGAATGTAACAACGAGCACGAAGTATACAATGGCGATGGCTGCCAGCATGGCGAGACCCAGTTGAGTAAAGGTATCATTAATCTGTTCGGTTGTACCGCCGAACTTCACTTCAACGCCATCAGGCAGATCCAGCTTGTCGATCTCAGCCTGTAAGTTGCTCGAAGCTTTCTGTACATCGGAAGCCAGGATGTTGGCTGTCACTTGTACAACAACCTTACCATCAATTTGCATGATGGAGTTCGGGGACGTACCTTCTTCCACTTTGGCAACATCTTTGATTGGCACTTCGATGCCAAGCGGTGAAGTGACGGTCTCATCCTCAATCTCATCAATACTGCTGAATGTTTTGTTGTCCGTCTCTACATATACTTTATACGTTTTGTTATCGATATCGACTTCTGTGAGCACAGGACGTTCCCGTGCCGGGCTCAGTGTCATAGCCAATTGGCCTGCAGTCAGACCCAGGGAACTTAGTTTCTCTTGATCTGCCACGAGCGTATACTGCCCGTAGGTGTCAGCGAGTGTAGTATCTGCTTTTTCAAAATTATCCGTATCCGCTTCAACCAGTTTCAGAATTTCATCCGATACAGGTTTGAGTTGCTCTACATTATCGCCATAGATGGAGAGGCTCAGGCCGCTGCCACCCAGACCGCCGGACATGTCGAGCTCATTCCAGGTTCCTACGGTAACTTCCTTCTTCAGACCTTCGACAAGCTGTTCTTTCACTTGAGCAAAGTCTTTTGTATCTTCGTTATATTCGATATAGAAGAGTGCTGAGTTTCCGCTACCGCCACCCATGCTGCTCAGTGGGTTCGTGCCGCCGATGGAATATTGCATTTTCTCCAGACCTGGTTGTTCCAGCAACCACTTCTCGGCAACGAGTGCTTCTTTCTCCACATCTTCACGCAAAGCTCCGGTTTGTGGGCTGTACGTAATAGTCACGTATTTATCCTGTTGTTCCGGCAAGAAGCTTGCACCGATAAACGGGTACAGGAACAAACTGCCGACCAGTAGAATCACTGCGATACTAACCGTGATGAGTTTGTGTGATAATGTCCAGTTCAGCAGGCGTTTGTAACCTTCTGCCATCTTGCCTGGTTTTTCTTCGTGATTCTGCTTGTTCTTCAACCCTTTACGGAACAGGGTATGTGCGAGCATCGGTACGATCGTAATGGCAACGATCAGGGATGCCAGCAAGGCGAATACCATGGTCAGTGCAAATGGCAGGAACAGTTCGCCCACCATACCGCTTACCAATGCCAGTGGCAGGAATACCGCAATCGTTACGATCGTGGAAGAAAGGATAGGAACAAACATCTCGCGCGTTGCTTCGCGAACCAGTTCACGGCCTTTCAGTTTCTCGCCTTTGAGTGTTAATCTGCGGTAGATGTTCTCGATAACAACGATGGAGTCATCGACAACCCGTCCAATGGCAACCGTCATGGCACCCAGCGTCATCATGTTCAAAGTAATATCCATCATATTGAGCGCAGTCAATGCCATGAGCAAGGAGAGCGGGATCGAGATAATGGAGATAATGGTTGAACGAATATTACGCAGGAACAGCAGGATGATCAGGATGGCAAACAAGGCGCCAAATACGGCTTTGCCCAGCATCGTGTTCACCGAGTCCTGAATCGGTTTACCTTGGTCAAGCAGTACAGTCAAATCAGCATTTTTGAACTGCGTCTGCAATTCTTCCGCTTTGTCTTTGACTGCGTTAACGACATCAACCGTGTTGGCATCGTTGGATTTTACAACGGAAATACCGATCGATTCCTTGCCGTCTGTCCGGGAAATGGATTCCGCTTGACCGATGACTTCGATCTTGGCAATTTCACTTAGTTTTACAGTTGGAATGCCAGGTGCGTTGGCAGCGCCCGATGGGCTGCCTGCACTGGCATTGCCGCCAGCAGCCTGCCCTGCAGCCTGGTCCGTTCCTTGTGCAGAGCCAGGAGCGGTACCTTGACCAGCTTCACCAGTTGGTGCTCCAGAGCCTTGAGGGGCTGCATTTGCACCATTGCCTGTGGAAGCTCCGGCACCGCCGGGTACGACTGGAATGGCAAGGTTTTTCAGATCATCGATGTCGATGATGTTTCCATCTACGACAACGGCCTTCTGGGATTTATCCAGTTCGAACAGTCCAAGGGGTACACGAATGGATGAACCTTGAACGATGCCGTTTACCGTATCTTCAGTTAGGCCCAGCTCGGCCATTTTGGCTTGATCAAACTTCAATTGAACTTCTTTCACATATTGACCGGACACCTGAACCTGAGCTACACCGTCAATATCTTCCAGTGCAGGCTGAATATCCGATTCAACCAGTCGTGTCAATTGTTCCAGGTCACCACCGTCCTTGTCGGACAGGCTTAGGGATACAACCGGGAAAGAGTTAATGCTGAACTTGGAAATGGTCGGCTTCTGCACGCTGTCAGGCAGTTGTACTTCATTCAGTGCCTCACGAACGGTTGCCGTCGCGTTGGTCAGATCTGTACCATAATCAAATTCGAGTGTGATCGATGCTGCATTCTCCATGGAAGTGGAGGTAACTGTCTTCACGCCATCCACATTGCGTAGTTTTACTTCCAGTGGCTTCGTGACATCTTCAACAATTCCCTCCGGTGCAGCCCCCGGATCAATGGCAGTGACATTCAGAAACGGTACGTTGATGTTCGGGATCGTCTCTTGTTTCATCGTCAATCCGCTGTACAAACCTGCGAAAGAGATGATAATCGTCAGAATCCAAATCGCAAACTTGTTGTTCAGTGAAAAATTAATAATACCTTTCATACGATGGTTTCTTCTCCTCTCTGTTTCTCCTGTTTATGTGTGTGACGAGTCAGCTTGGATGAACCGGCTATACATGGCATCCAGAATATGCTGAAGCTCGGAGTGCAAAGGTTGAATGGCAGTTACATTCTCCAGATTGTGCATCATGCCCAGAATAATGGCCCGCCGCGGCGTGAATTCCATCATCTCCTGCCTGAGAATGGCAATGGTTTCAAGTGCATCATTCTTTGGTTGTCCAGCAGGCAATTCGGAGGCAGCGATATCCTGCATTTGCTTGATAATATGAATAGGATGCCGCATCACCGTGGAATCCGGATGGGGTTCGGTAATCCAGGCAGGCCAGTCCTCCAAAGGAATCAAAGGCAAAGGTCGCTGCTTAAGGAATCCGTGCGCTGCATAGTCCATCATTTGCAGTAAATTTGTTGCCATTTTGGAAACAGTAAGGGACGGCATCTCCGTAAACCAGATCTTGACGTAGGAGAGGAACAGCCCCTGTGTCAGCAAAATAAGGTCAATCGTATAAGGTTCAATCTCCGATCCGTACTGCTCCTCCAGCTTATCCTTAAACCAATGTAAGGTACGGACCTCCAGATCTCTTTGCAGCGGATGGCATTGTTCCTTGCGTTGCTGTTCATCATCCATCATCATGCTGCGCATCTGTACTCGCAAAAACTCCTTGAGTTCGGCAACATGGATCAACAGTGTCTCGATCTGCTTTTGCAGACGTTCACGCGAGGTAAGGCTAGTTTCATGCTCAATCTGTGTCATCTCGTCCATTAGCGTGTACATGCAGTACTCCAGAGTACTGGCTTCTAATTCCTCTTTGGATTTGAACATGATGTAGAGGCTGCCTTTGGACATCCCGCATAATTCTGCAATCTCTTGCATGGATGTTGCAGCACTGCCCTTGGATGAGAATAGCTTGAGTGCTGTAGTAATGATGAGTTTTTTCTTCTCATTCATCTCATGTATAGGGTTCATTAACGATACATTCACCTCATTCGGAACTTGTGAGTTCTCTGATTGACTTTAAGGTCAAACTAAGTATAAACGATCTGGTTGAAAGAATTCAAATGGGAGTAAACTGGAAAATGAGAGTGGGTTAAGAAGTGATATCGGTATAGTGATATGAGGGTGAATCTAGGAAGTAGGCATAACAAGTAAGAAGTTGCAGTCTGTATGTACAATCGTAGTCCCAAGAACGATGAGATTGAAGCTGGTCAAGAAGATCAGAAGGGTATCCCTGTATAAGAACCCATGCGTACCAATAGCCTTCTCTTTTTCATGATGACGACATCCTTTCTTACGTAGCAATGTATAAAGAGGTTCCCTATTTATATCATTTCCCAAAAAAAGACGACTTCCTGATCGAAGTCGTCTAATTTATACTGCTAAATTTAATAAATATCATAATGGAAGCTAAGAATTACACGATAACAACGATCGGAAAGTGGTACTGCAATCGGAGATATAGAGTGTAATTCAGTTGTTCCGTTATGTGATCAGTTTGAGACCAACGGCTGCCACCAAAATCATCGCGATAAACAAGATACGCTTCGCTTCTTTTCGCTCACCGAACAGGAACATACCTGTTAACGTACTGCCGACCGTCCCGATCCCGGTCCACACGGCATATGCTGTGCCCATGGGAATCGATGTCATGGCATAGGATAACAGCGAGAAGCTGAACACGAACGATACCAGCATCAGAACGATATAAGGCCATCCTTTGCGAGTAGAAGCACCATTAATACCGATCACGCCGAAAATTTCACATATACCTGCACCTACAATTGCCATCCAAGCCATTATACAGCACCTCCCTTGGCTTCTTGCTGATCCGTAACCAGCTTCAGTCCGATGACGCCGCAGAGCAGCAGTCCAATGAGCAATACTTTGGCCAAGCGGAACGGCTCGCCGAATAGTACCATTTCCGCAAGGACAGTACCCGCTGTACCAATTCCCGTAAAGACGGCATACACCGTACCCACAGGCAGTCTTTTGGAAGCAGCAATGATCAGTCCAAAGCTGATCACGATGGCAATCCCCGTCAAAGTCCATTCCCAGGCATTCGAAGCATGTTTCAGCCCGCTTACCCAGACAATCTCAATAATTCCCCCAATAAATACATATAACCAGTTGCGGTTCATGATGCTGAATCTCCTTCCGGCACAATGCTTTGTGCCTCTTCGTTCAGATAATGAATGCCATGCCAGAAGACAGGCCAGGATGCTTCCAACCGTCTCTTGTAGCGACGGGAACTTCCATAGATAATCTCAACGGTAATACCGTCGAGAAACGTCATGAATGCAATGGCGGCCTGTTCCGCGGGAAGCGGCGGCAGATCTCCATTACGCATCGCCCTTTGCAGCAGGCGGGTCAGCGCGCGTTCCATTCCGTCCAGAAACGGATATACCAGATCCATCACTTCGCTATACAGGGAAAGTGGTGGGTAAAAACAATTGCGCAGCATCAAGCGGGCAGAGGCATGGGCATTGTATTCTTGTTCGAACCAGGCCAGCAAGCCCTTAAGTCTATCCTCCAGTGGCAGATCCGCATGATCACGGAAATACTCCAGGGTGTGCCGCTGCACCTCTTGAAATGCAAAGGCCAGCGTGTGTAAAAATAAGTCATCCTTGCAGCTAAAATGTGCATATATGGACGGTTTTTTAATCCCGACTTCATCTGCAATAGCTCTTAGAGAAGCCCCCTCATAGCCGTCTCTGGCAAAATGGAACAGGGCTGCATCCCGAATGGATTGTGCAGTCATTCAATCACCTTCCTAACGGTCGTTAGGTAATTATATTTTCACACTTCACATCGCCTGTCAAGATGAAAATATCCGCCTGCACTTTGAGCACAGGCGGATAGGACATATATGAATCTACGGTAATTAGAAGGTCGTAAAACCCAGAATCAGTTGCAGCTTATATACAATCCCTTTCAAAAACGTTGTCTTTTCCTGAAACTCATCCAGGTTTAGTGTAAACTCGGCATCATCATTATTCCAAATACGCTCAAAATAATTCGCGATATCAAGCGTAAACTTATTGTCTGGTGGAGCGGCAACCCATAGATCGTTCTCCAGATTGTAGTCATTCATGTTTCTTGGAGTGAAGTTGGTTGATCCCCCAAGGACAATATGGTCTCCAGTTGCTTTGGCAAGATAGATCATTTTGGTATGATATTGCTCCTTGGTGGTGTTGTACCAGCGGATCTGTATTTTGCCGTCGGATTTATCATGTAATTCGGCGGCGACAGGACGGTTCGGGATGCCGATCTTTTCCTGACCAAAGGCGTTTTCATTTGGATCAAGCACAAGACGGATCTCGGTTCCGCGCTTTGCCGCTTCGAGCAGGGCTTCCAATACTTTTGGAGAAGCGATATAGAACATGCCCATCCATAAAATATCCCCTTCATTCGCTTGATTGATCTCGTGGAGCACAGTGTCATTCACCTTGCCTTCGGTCAAATAACGAATCCGCAAGTCACCTGTATTTGAATCCGTGGAAGGAGCTGTATAGACGGGCACCTGGCCTCCGCCCGAGATATCCAGTACAGCTTGCTCGGACTGAAGAATATCTCCAATAATCGGACCCGTTACTTCAAATGCGATGTTCGAGTGATAGGCACTCGCATCATGGATATTGCCTGAAGAGACAATCGCCGTCTTTTCACTAACAACAACTTTGCGATGGTTTGCCTTAACGTTAAGCAGTTTCAGATAGGAACGCAAGGTTACATCCGGGCCATCCGTGGCCATCAGGTTCTTGATCCAGCCATCCCCGGATTGGCCAAACCATTGGAAGAAGGTCCGCCAGACCGCAGAGTATACCGGAGTTGAATCACGCAAAGGGTCCACATCGGTGATGACCACGTGAATGCCTGCTTGTATCATTTGTTCCAGCAACGGATTGGGTGCTGAGTTATAGTTGGTATTTACTTCATCTGTAATGAACCAGATATCCATGTCCGGGTGCTGATTTTTTTTGGCGACCAGAGCGTCGGTGAATTCTGTACTTACGGGTGGGAAGTTCTGTCCTTTGTGTTGATAGTTGTTGAACAAGAACATATCCACCAGGACATACTGCTCTGCTTCTTCTACAATCTGAAGCATGCGCTGGAAGATCTGTTGTTCATGCTGCATTTGTCCGTCAGATGAAGGGTATGTGAGGTCATGCAGGAACTCGACTTGATCCACACGGTACTCTGGACTTTCATAGGAAATGCCCGGTGGTAATGGTTTGTAGGTCTGATAGAGCATGACGGCGATGAGCCATAATGCCAATAGGGCGAGCCCTGTTCGTATGTATGGAAATTTGCCGCGTGAAGACTTGCGGTCTGATGTATTGCGGCGTAATGAGGCCAACGCTAGACTCCCCCTTCTGTGCTTGCTGACTTCTATTACCACACGGGTGACAATGTTGACGCAGGAGATGCTGTAGAGCAAGGCAGAGCTTCGATAGCTCAGGAACACTTCATGACATAGCTGATTTCACAGCGATTTATCAGTTCTGTTCCCGATCTATCCGCATCTGCCCGAAGTTCTAGCGATGTGTCTGGAAGGGGAACATCATCACGTTGGTTGCTGTTGTTCAATTCAATGTGCCTGATACCTGTACGATGATGGGTCATGTGAAGCGGATTACTGCACCATAATGGTGGCGCATCAAGGCTCGATCTACGGCGTCTCTTCCAATCGATGATGGAACCCCGATTGTGACGTTGTCCGGACAGATTGTTGGTGAGAAGTTGGCATCGGATATCTTAGGATAAGTTTGTTGTGGGCATCCTTTCAATAGCTGGATTGGAACGTTATACTGGATAAAGTTAAGTTGTAATACTTATAGGATTAAAGTTTTTGTCTTTTGCAAAAGACTTATATACATAGCAGTAAGGAACGGGCAGGTTATCCTGTCGATCCGCACGATTCTCACATAGGAGGTCTCATCATGAATGAACAAGAGCGAGCCGGCGAACGGCTGCTTCCCGAAGTGGCTACGGGAGAACGGAAGCTGGAACACGTGCGCCTCTGTCTTGAGGAGAATGTGGCAGGAGAAGGGGTAACCAGCGGCATGGAACGGTTTGCGTTTCGTCATCACCCACTGCCGGAGCTGGATTTTGAAGAGGTGCATCTGGAGACTTCGTTTATTGGAAAAAAGGTGCGCACACCCTTGCTCATCAGTTCGATGACGGGTGGAAGCAAAACAACAGGCGCCATCAATGAGCGCCTCGCCCGAGTAGCGAACGCCAGAGGCTGGGCGCTCGGCGTAGGTTCGATCCGGGCTGCCGTGGAACAGCCGGAACTGGCAAGTACCTTCGATGTGCGTCGCTGGGCACCGGACATCCCGGTCATTGCCAACCTGGGCGCGGTGCAGCTGAACTATGGCTTCAGCACGGCTGATTTCCAGCGCGCCGTAGATATTGCGGGAGCGGACATGCTCGTGCTTCATCTGAACACGTTGCAGGAGGTTTTTCAGCCGGAAGGTAACACCAACTTTAGTGGATTATTTCAGCGGATTGAGAACTTGTGTCGTGAGCTAGATGTACCTGTTGGCGTAAAAGAAGTAGGTTTTGGTATCGACGGCATGACGGCGAAAGCCTTGTATGAAGCGGGTGTTGCATTTATGGATGTAGCCGGTGCAGGTGGTACAAGCTGGGTACAGGTAGAGAAGTACCGCAACAATAACCCGGTACGCCGGGCAGCAGCTGAAGCTTTTGCCGACTGGGGCATTCCCACGGCGGAGTGTATTCAGGAAGTACGAGCGCTGAACCCAGCGGGCGCCTTGATTGGCAGCGGTGGACTATACACAGGCGTGGATGCAGCCAAAGCCCTCGCGCTCGGTGCAGATCTCGCCGGCTTCGGTCGATCTCTGCTCGAATCCGCAGTCGCTTCCGATGATGCGCTGAATGAGCGGTTGGAACAGGTCGAATTCGAGCTGCGTACCGTGATGTTTGGCATTGGTGCAGGGCGGATTGAAGATTTGAAGCAGACGTCACGTCTGATGGAACGGCGTTAAGGTTGGTGAAGTAATAATGCCAGCACTTATGTCAAATATGATGAGGTAAGCTCTATGCGATGTGATGGGGTTATCGAGTAATCTATGAATGGTATAGCTACAGTGTGTTTGGTAATGACACGCAATGGGACGTTACCAAAAATGATATTTGGATCAGCACAGTGGAACACTTATCACTCCAAAAAAACAAGTTAATTACCTTACAGCAATATAATGAATAAATATAAACAAGTGTTACTTATACTATTGATTGCGATTCCCTTTACTATCATTAATTTTAGTTCATATTTAAAAGGCCATCCCCCCAATTTATATCAAGCCATAGCTTCTTTGTTATTTCTTCTTGTATGGTTTGTTCTGGGTATGAGGAGTAAGGGAAAGAGTTTGTGCTGCGATCTACTTTATTTTGGTTAACGGGGGTATTTTTGCTCCTTGCGGGTTATTACCTGGACGTAGCAATACTATTTATTCCTGCGTCCATCGTTTGGGCGGGGCCTGCTTATGAAATAAGATACGTTCTGGACCTTCCGTCTAATGTGGTATTTGCTTTAATAAGCATAGTTTGTGTTTATGCTAGCGGATTAGTGGGTTTTGCATTGGGAAGGTTCTTTAAGAAAAGTTTTTAATTTCGTAGGCTGAGGAATACAACATAAATGATAAAGTTTTGAATCAAACTGATGGTGATTTTCCACAAAGACCTGCTCAACAAAATTGGGCAGGTTTTTGTTTTGCATTATATATATCAAGGTAGATCAAACTTCAGTTCCTAAAAGATAAAAGGTATCTAACCCATTAAACATATAGTTAAATATTTACAAGTAAAATATTGCTAATTAACTGAGGTATATAGTATGATTTTATTGACCATTGCTTAATTTTGCTTGGAAAGGTGGTGTATCTTTGAACTCAGTAGCCACAATACGTGATCATTTAGCAGACTACTTAAAAACGAACCATATGACACTCAATCAATTCTCTGAGATATCGGGAATTAACTCAGGGACGTTGAGTGGTACGCTGAACGGGCTGCGTCCCATAGGCATGCAGCAGTTGGATCGAATTACTGCCGGGATGGGTTTAACAGAGGGTTACTTCTATGAATTATATATACATGAGTGTTTTGTACATACAAGCCCGGATTGGCGAAGACTTGGGCCTTTTTTATACCGTTGTGCCGAACTCGGTAAGGTCGATTATATGGAAGAAGCCGTTAATCTGATTATGGATAATCTTTCCTATGCACCGCTTTTGTTCGAGTTGGCTGAACAGTTATATCGTGAAGGGAAGTTGGAAGCGGCCAAGCCCTTGTACCTTTGTGTAGCCGAGGGTGAGAAAATGCAACATTCTGAACGGTTGGCTCTAAGTCAGTATCGTTTGTTCACAATCGGGCTTTCCAAGGATCAGTTGAGCAATCTTACACTTGCTACGCAGTTTGAGTTTTTTGTAGATCGGCTTGATGAGCACTACCAGCTGGATGGATTGAACGATTTGATTAATGTGTATGCTTCGTTACGTCGATGGGATAAGGTGAAGAATCTTGCTGACAAGTTAAAATTTAAAGCAATGATCCATTATGAATTAGGGGGAACATCTGAAGAGCCCGAGGCTAAACCCAAAAAGCAGATTATTTTTTACGTTTTGTACGCATATTTAGCGCTTGGAGAAGCTTGTTTCTACTATGAAGAATATGAAAAGGCACTTCAATATGTCTCTTTGTACACCGATTATAGTTGGGTAAATGATCCGAGCGAAGAGGAAACCGTTGTTATTCGTCAGTTCGAGGAATGGGCAGAAGGCAACCGGTATCTATATGAACTAATGTCAGGTAAAACAGAGGTTATTCCAAGTTATATGGACTACATCTCTGAGAGAGAAAATGAGATCTTTCCTGCTTTATGTGCAATTGTGAATGCGGCAAATCGGTTTGATATCAACATTGATTCAGTTCTTGAAGCATATGACGCGCATTTCTTGTACCAAGAACAGAGTAGCCGTATTGGAAAAATCAGCGAGCAGTATACGAATGATCAATATGTTACTTTGCTTGTCGGCCTAGGTAGATACTATTTACAACATCAAGATTTTACAAAAGGATATGAGTTGATCCTTAGAGGTATGGATTTCGCAATTGAAATTAAGAATAAAGAGGGTATTCTCGAATCTTTGTTTGAGGAGTTTCGGTATTGTTCAGTCGAAGAAGTTAAACTGCGTTACAATAAATTGATTCGGGAGCTTTGAAGATAAAAGAAGATGAAATTGGCAGTATTGATAGTTACATGCAGTATCGCAGTAGGCGTAGTTATTCCTATAACTCAACCCATACCCGTTGAAAAAGACCGTCCAGTAATCATGATAACTAATGGCCATGGCATGGGAAGTTAACCAGCGTTTCTGAATTTAATATGACCTGCTCCCTCAAGTAGAATGGTGAATTGTCTACTTTGAAGGGAGCTTTTTCGTGTTGGAGTTCGCCTGATTACCTACTAATTAGCAGAATGGACTAGAATGTTACAACAGGGAGGGGTGAATATGGTTTGTGGTGAGCTCAAGTTGCAGATCGAAGGAGCGAGACAAAAGCTCTATCAACTCAAGATGAACTATAGAAATCTGCTTCATCCTCATGTTATACAGCAATCTATGGTCCTGGATGATCTAATTAATCAATACAATCAGGTTAAAATAAAAAAAGTCGATTGAATAATTCAATCGACTTTGGGCGAGAAACTTTGGCGGGTCGCTCGCCCCTATATTTTAACATAAGTCCACGGAGTGAAGCATCGTTATTACATACAATCCTCTTTCACAGTTCATTCTCAAATTTAAATCGTCAGAATAACTCAAGCACTAAGCTGGATAACGAGATACAATACGATATAGTAGTGCATAAAAGAGTGCACAGAGATCATACATAGAACATTCAAATGAGGAGGGAAATAAGTTGGAACTTTCTCCAATGAATCAGGAAGATTATGCGAGTTTTCGCATTCGATCGATTAAGGATTTTGCACAGGAAAAAGTAGAAGCGGGTACCTGGGCGGAGGAAGAGGCGCAGCAACTGGCGGAGGAATCTTATGAACGTTATCTGCCAGAAGGCTTGAATACACCTGGAGCGTATCTCTACAATCTGGTGCATCCTATGGATGGCAATGTAGGGTATATCTGGTTTAATATCACGGATCATCGTCGTGGAAAAGATGCTTTTTTGCTGGATATTGTGGTTGAAGAAGCTTACCGTGGTAAGGGATACGGAACAGAGACAATGCAGGCGCTTGAACAGACGGCCTTGAGTCTTGGCGTGGATCGCATTGGTTTGCATGTGTTTGGACATAATGTGCGAGCGAGCAGCCTGTATCGCAAGATGGGATATGAGGTAACGGATCTGACCATGTACAAGGAAATCAGAGGGTAAATCTAAAAACGGATAATTAGGCCAAACCTAAGATCTGCGCAAAACGAATTATCCGCAGTAACCGGGGATTTCGGGAAGCGGAGGGTGCTGGTCGAATTGGCGAAGTTTCTTGATGCCTTGAGGTTTGTCATATATAATGTATAGGATTATCCATACCGAACAAGTAATCAATGAGGAGTTGTCATATACATGGCTTTGAAAGCTGGAATCGTGGGTCTGCCTAACGTTGGTAAATCTACATTGTTTAATGCAATTACACAAGCAGGTGCCGAATCGGCAAACTATCCGTTCTGTACAATTGACCCTAACGTGGGGATCGTTGAAGTACCCGATGAGCGTTTGGACAAATTGACAGAACTTGTTGTGCCTAAGAAAACAGTACCAACCGCGTTTGAGTTTGTAGATATCGCAGGTCTTGTTCGCGGTGCGAGCAAAGGTGAAGGTCTTGGTAACAAGTTCCTTGCCCACATTCGTGAAGTAGATGCAATTGTACACGTGGTACGTTGCTTTGTAGATGAGAACATTACACACGTCGATGGCAAGATTGACCCGGTAAGCGACATCCAGACTATCAATCTGGAGCTGATCCTGGCCGATATCGAGAGTGTTGAGAAAAAAATCGATCGTTCAAAGAAAAACATGAAGGGCGGCAACAAGGCAGCCTCTCAAGAAGTAGAAGTGCTGGAGAAAGTGAAGGCGGTTCTGTACGAAGACAAGCCAGCACGCAGCATGGAACTTACCGATGATGAGCGTCTGATCGTACGCGATCTGCACTTGCTTACTCTGAAACCTGTTCTGTACGCAGCCAATGTAGCTGAGGACGAAATTGGTGATGTGGCGAACAATGCTTACGTGCAAAAAGTAAGAGAATTCGCAGCTGCTGAGAACGCAGAAGTGGTGCCAATCAGTGCGAAGGTTGAAGAAGAGATCTCCGAGCTGGAAGGCGAAGATAAACAAATGTTCCTGGAAGAACTCGGTATCGAGGATTCCGGTCTGAACCTGTTGATCAAAGCGGCTTACAAATTGCTCGGTCTGTACACTTACTTCACAGCAGGCGTACAGGAAGTTCGTGCTTGGACAATCCGTAAAGGAACAAAAGCGCCTGGCGCAGCGGGTGTTATTCACACCGACTTCGAGCGCGGATTCATCCGGGCAGAAGTTGTTTCCTACGATGATCTGGTAGCAGCGGGTTCCATGAACGGTGCTAAAGAGCGCGGACAACTTCGTCTTGAAGGTAAAGAGTACGTTGTAAATGACGGCGACGTTATGCACTTCCGTTTCAATGTATAAGTTGTTATAAACTTATATACTGGCATCATGTATCCAATGGAAGAGTCCTTCCCTCGCTAGAGTGGCCGATTCATTTCCAATGGTTTAAGTTGCAGAATCAATAGCGATGACCCTGCAACTTTCTCGTGAAGTTCGTGGGGTCTTTGACTTAGCGTTTTGCAGAAGGGGATGCAACGGAAGAGCAGTCTTCCATAAGAAACGGATTCTTTGTTTTTATAAACAAAATCAACTCCTGAAATAGAGTTGTGAATAGGCATATTATGGTATAATAGAGAAGACAAAGTAACCGGTGGATTATCGACACGGCGATGCTTACCCGAGAGGGGGTGACGCCGTGTCATTTCTTGCAGTAGTGCAGCATTTCCTGGAAATTAGCGACAAGCTAGTTAGTATTGCAGTGGGGTTAATAGCCTTGTGCAGTGCGTGGAAAGCAGCGCGGAACAAGAAAAACCACCGGGATTAGGTTGGTCGCCTTGCAATCCGGTGGTTTTTCATTCGTTTGATTGAAATTCGCCGTGGTCGCCCACCGGCCTTTGTTAGAGAAGTCACGATGTTAGCGCATCGTGGCTTTTGTTTATTTTACACTTGCTATACTTGTATTATACCACAGTAGGAACATTTCGGAACAACATCGAACAACAATTTCATTCGTATGTTGCAGCATAAAAATTAGTTCATCCGCTTGCGGAACAGTTACTATTCAGAACCATAAGAATATGCTATAATTAAGAGTCGTATACCACGTTAGATTTCGCGCTTGAACAGATGAGCTGAAGCGGACTTCACACAGGGTACACGATTTCTTGATTTCACTTTAAAAGTAAAGGATTTGATGACGTTGTAGCGATGTTATACGTCGATCATACGTGAATGTGAATACATGCTGCGGTCAGGGGATTCGATGAGAATCCTGTGCGTTGTGGAATATAGATTATAGATATCATTAATGATGGATTTGAAATAAATACGGAAAACGATATGTGCATAGATAAAATAAAGCGTGAGGTGACTATATATGTTGGATAAATTACAGGCGTTAGCCGACCGTTATGACAAGTTGAGCGAGTTGTTGTGTGACCCGGATGTGGCAAGTGACAACAAAAAGCTGCGGGAATATTCCAAAGAACAATCGGATCTGCAACCGACTTATGAAGCGTACAATGAGTACAAACAGGTAAGTGAGGATCTTGAAGCAGCGAAGGAAATGCAGGGCGAAAAACTGGATGATGAGATGCGCGAGATGGTCAAAATGGAAATTGACGAACTGAGCACTCGCCAGAAGGAATTGGACGAATTGATTCGTGTACTCATGTTGCCAAAAGATCCGAATGACGACAAGAACGTTATTGTTGAGATTCGCGGAGCAGCTGGTGGTGATGAAGCCGCGTTGTTTGCAGCAGATCTGTACCGGATGTACACACGTTATGCGGATGCACAAGGCTGGCGTGTAGAGCTGATGGACGTTAACACAAATGATCTCGGTGGATTCAAAGAGGTTGTTTTCCTGATCAACGGACGCGGCGCTTACAGCAAAATGAAATATGAGAGCGGCGCACACCGCGTGCAGCGTATTCCAACAACCGAATCCGGCGGACGTATTCATACGTCAACTTCAACGGTTGCGGTGATGCCTGAAGCTGAAGATTTTGATATCGAAATTCATGATAAAGACATTCGTGTCGATACGTTCTGTTCCAGTGGTGCCGGCGGACAATCGGTTAATACCACGAAATCCGCAGTACGGGTAACGCACGTTCCAACGGGAATCGTGGCTACGTGCCAGGATGGAAAATCCCAGAACTCTAATAAGGAAAAGGCGTTGCAAGTTCTTCGTACACGGATCTTCGATATGAAACGTATGGAAGAGGAAGCGAAGATCTCTGTTGAGCGGAAGAGCAAAGTGGGAACGGGCGACCGCAGTGAGCGTATTCGTACGTACAACTTCCCGCAAAGCCGTGTTACGGATCACCGTATTGGTCTGACGATGCACAAGCTGGATCAGATCATGAACGGAGAGATTGAAGATATCTTGTCTGCACTGACGATTGCTCAGCAGACCGAGTTGATGGATAGAGGAGAATAATCTGTGAGCCGCGCGCAGTTCGTCATGACGCCGGAACAGAGCTGTCGGGAAGCCTTCGTGGAGGCTTCCTCTTTTTTGGAGAAGTGCGGCGTGTACGAGCCGCAAAACAATGCTCGGCTGCTGCTGGAACATATACTCGGCGTCTATGGAGCCCAGTACTACATGATGCAGCCGGAGCCCTTTCCCAGCGAGCATCGCAGCCGCTGGGAGGACGCCGTCACGCGCAAGGCTGCGGGTGAGCCGGCGCAATACATTATCGGCAGCCAGGAATTCTATGGGCTGCCGTTCGAGGTCACGCCGGCCGTGCTAATTCCGCGGCCGGAGACCGAGCTGTTGGTCGAGGCTGTGCTGCGCGAAGCCGATCGCGTGTTTCCTGACGGCGCTCCGCTCGCCGTCGATATCGGCACGGGCAGTGGTGCCATCGCGGTGACGATGGCTTCACTGCGCCCGCGCTGGCAGGTTGGCGCCGGGGATCTCTCGGCGGCTGCCCTGCAAGTGGCCGCGCGGAACGCGGCCGCGAACGGCGTGCAGATCGACTTCCGTGAAGGCGATCTGCTGGCCCCGTTCGCCGGGGCACGGGTGGACATCCTGGTGTCCAACCCGCCATACATCCCGGCGGCGGATATCGCCGGGTTACAGCAAGAGGTGCGCGATCATGAGCCGCGCATGGCACTGGACGGCGGTCCGGACGGGCTTGCACCGTACCGTATCATGCTTGAGCAACTGGGGCTGTTGCCTGCGCCGCCGCAGATCATTGGCTTTGAGCTGGGCCAGGGACAGGCTCGCGACATCGCGGTTCTGCTTGAAACGGCGGGACATTGGCCGGAAATTATCATTGTACCGGACCTTGCCGGAATCGAGCGGCATGTCCTGGGTGTTCGTACTTCGGAACAGGTGACGAAAATGTAAGGTTCCGCGGGTTTTCTTTTTGCCGTGAAATCCTCTACAATGAGATATACCGGAGATTTCTGAATGCTTGGGGGAACATAATTACATGCTGCATAAATTAAAAAAGATAGACTACTCTATTGTTTTCATATTACTGGCTCTCATGGTTATTAGTATCATGTCTATTTACAGTACGACCTTTGGAAGACCGAGATGGGAAGCCTTTCCCAAAAACATGATTATTTTTTATTGTTTAGGCTTTGTTGTCTTTTTTGGCATGTCCATGATCAACTATAAGTTTATCGTGAAGAATTACCTGTACATCTATGCAGTAGGCATGTTACTGCTGGTTCTGGTTCTGTTTGTCGGGAAAGAGTATTATGGAGCACAAGGTTGGCTGTCGATCGGTGGATTAAGTCTCCAGCCATCGGAGTTGTTCAAATTATGTCTTATTGTTTTTTTATCAGCCTTGCTGGCCAGGAAAAAGAATAGAACACTATATTTCGGCCGGGATGTCATTCCGATCAGCTTATGTGTGTTGCCCCCATTGATGCTTGTCATGTTACAGAATGACTTGGGTGCGGTTCTGAGTTATATTGTCATTCTGGTTGGTCTCTTATGGATCGGTAATGTGAAATTTACACATGCGGTGATCGGTTTTGTGCTCGCTGTTAGTGCTATTGTTGCGGGCGTTCAGGCATATATTCATTATCATGACGAAATCACAGGATTTTTGAAAGGCATGAATCGTGCTCACTGGGCAGAGCGATTTGACCCTTGGCTTGTACCTGAACTGACATCAAGAGACGTATTATGGCAGACCTATAATGCCAAACTGGCCATTGGTTCAGGAGGCATTAGTGGCAAGGGATACATGGAAGGTACCACGATTCAGTCGAACCGGGTCCCGCTGGCTTATGCCGACTCCATCTTTGTGCAGATTGGAGAAGAATTTGGCTTTGTTGGAGCGTCCGTATTGCTCTTGCTTTACTTTATACTGATCCATAGGCTTGTGCTGATTGCACTGGAATGCAAAGATAGGGTGGGGCCTTACCTGATTGTGGGTATTGTTGCCATGTTGCTATACCAGGTGTTTGTCAATATTGGTCCATTTATCGGACTCATGCCGTTGACGGGGATCACCTTGCCATTTATCAGTTATGGAGGAACCTCTCTAATTATCAATATGATTAGTATGGGGATTGCAATGAGTATCAAGGTCCATACCGAAGAGAACGAAGATATTCTCGGATCGTCTGAACAACCAAGCATCACGGAGCTAATTATGAAGTTGTTTAGAAGAAAACCGTCCCAGCAGGAACAATAACCTTCATAATCGATGACGGGACATAGAAGCTATAGAACAAGGAAGACTGACTTCAATCCTGAAAACAGACCCATCCAAGCAAGTGTGGATGGGTCTGTTTTGTTTTATATTTAGCAATCTAGACTGTTGAATCGTAATCAGGGTTTCCATTTGATCATCCAATTTTATACAATGGTAATATTGAGTGTAATTGGAAATGATAGAATGTTGAATCCAGGGGGATGGACGGAGACATGTTGAGAATGCTGAAGAAGATGGACGGTGTGATACTTTTTGTAATGCTGCTGCTCATGATTATTAGTGTATTTGCGATTTATAGCGGGACGCAGACCGATGCCACCCTGGCGAATCATCATATCAAAACGCTGTATTTCTATGCCGCCGGATTCATTGCGGTGCTCGTCATCGGGCTTGTGAATTACAAGTTATATGTGAAATATGCGTTTTATTTGTATGGCTTGGGAATCATACTGCTGATCCTGGCCAATGTCCTGGGCAGTTCGATCAATAATGCCAACGGCTGGCTGAAGCTGGGTGAGAACTTTTCGTTTCAACCGGCAGAACTGTTCAAGATGATTCTGATTCTGTTCCTTGCCCATTTGATCGTGAAGAGACAACGAAGCACGCTGGAGTTCTGGAGAGATATTGTGCCCATTGGCTGCTGGGCATTTATTCCGTTTGCCCTGGTCATGGCTCAGAATGATTTGGGTAATGCGCTGGGATATGTGGTGATTCTGGCTGCGGTGTTCTGGATCGGGAATATGAGGCTGAAGCACGCATTGATCGGACTGGCGATTATAGGAGTGGCGTTTTTTGGCTTTGTCAAAGCCTATACCTTCTACCATGACGAGGTGTTCACCTTTCTTGAAAAGGTGAAACGGGAGCATTGGGCGGAGCGCATTGATCCTTGGTTGGTACCGGAAAAGGCTACCTCCAAGGCTTCGTGGCATACGAAGAATGCAGGATTAGCCATTGGGTCAGGGGGAATCATCGGCAAAGGTTATTTGCAAGGAACATCCGTTCAGAGTGGACGAGTCCCCTATACGTATTCTGATTCCATTTTTGTCGTGATCGCAGAGGAGTTTGGCTTTGTCGGTGCATCCATTCTGATTCTGCTGTACTTTATACTGATCCACCGCATGGTGCTGATTGCTCTGACATGCAAAGACCGCGCAGGACCCGTCATCATTGTAGGCATTATTGGTATGCTGTTGTATCAGGTGTTCGAGAATGTGGGGGCATTCCTCGGGCTGATGCCGCTCACAGGCATTACGTTACCGTTCATCAGTTATGGCGGCACCTCCTTGCTTATTAATATGGCATGTATTGGGGTGGTCATGAGCATTAAGTTGTATGGGCAAGAAGAGGAGGATGAACTTCTGATGGGGGAGCAGCAACCCCGGTTGTCGGAACGGTTATGGAATGTGCTCAAGAAAGAGAAAAGTGCTGTGTAATTGTTGAGTCGGTTTAGGTACAAGGTGATAAGTAAAGCGGCGGAGTGTATAACGCGTGATATTAAATGGAAATAAAGAGGTTGGTTTGCCCTGTAACCAGGTGCAGATCAGCCTTTTTAACATGACTGTTGAGCGAATGTAAATCATAGAATCGATGTAGTAGATTTATTGCAAATGCTAGGTTTACTTCCGGTTCTCCGGGGCATACTGATAGACATGAGAGAGTTGCAGGTAACGTGAACAGAGAGCCGAGGGGGAGAACGGAATGAACAGACGAATTGTAAAGCAAATTGGACTTATTATTGTATGTCTTATGATGATTATCATGATGTGGGAAGGTCAGAAGACGGATGCAGCTGTGGCGGCCACAGCGATTCCGGAACAATCGATTCGCTTGCGGATTCTCGCAAACTCGGATGCACCGGGAGATCAATTAGTGAAACGCGAGATTCGGGATGCTGTCGTTGCTCAGATGGGTGAGTGGGTAGCTGAGCTGGAGAATCCGCAAAGTCTGGATGAAGCGCGCAAGGTTATTCGTGAGCATCTGTCTGAGATTGAGGGTCGGGTAGGAGAAGAGCTGGCCAGTCGCGGTTTGCATTATGAGTATCAGGTGGAACTGGGTTCTGTGCCGTTCCCAACCAAACTATATGGTGGCACCGTGTATCCTGCGGGAGATTATGAAGCGGTTCGGATCACGCTGGGCGAAGGCAAAGGTCAGAACTGGTGGTGTGTGTTGTTCCCGCCGCTGTGCTTCATTGATGCAGGGACCGGAGATGCACTGGCGAAACCTTCAACCGTATCCGCTGCAGCGGCTGAACCTGGAGATGCTGAGGCGTCCGTGCAGGGAGATACACCGGAGGCGAGATTCTTTCTGTGGGACATGGCTGTGAAACTATGGAGTTGGGTCACTAGATTATTCGTATAACAATGTATTAACAATACACATAAGGGTGACTTCGAATTATGAAGCTGCCCTATATACATGAGTGTGAAGAAGTTACAGCTAGACTCATGCGTGGAGCGAAGTGTGAAGGGCATCTGGGGCGGGACAGGTATGTTATAATTGCTTATATTGAAAATGTTTGTGAACTAACCTACTTGAAGTTTAGGAATGATGATATATGAGCAGAGAAAACCGTGAGACGAAAACTCCGGGAGAACTGGTCACCGAGATGTGGGATGTACGCGTCTTGGTGGCCGAGGAAAAAGATCACGGATTGGGTAATATTAATGGGTTGAATGTGAAAAAGGGGAGCGCCGATCAACAGGCGCTCGCCGACTTGCAGGCTGCCGCAGCCTGCATCCGTCAAGGACAGACGGTGGCCTTTCCGACCGAGACGGTCTACGGCCTGGGTGCCGATGCGCGTAGCACAGCAGCCGTGGAGGCTGTATTTGTTGCCAAAGGCCGACCTTCCGACAATCCACTGATTGTGCATATCGCGCACCGTGACCAGTTGGATGCGCTGGTCACGGAAGTGAATGAAACGGCAGAAGCGCTGATGGCGGCCTTTTGGCCGGGACCATTGACGCTCGTGTTGCCGGTTAGGCCGGGGGCGGTGTCACCGCGTGTCACCGCCGGTCTGGACACGGTGGCCGTGCGCATGCCGGACCACCCGGTGGCTTTGCAGTTGATTGCGGCGGCGGCATGCCCTGTGGCTGCGCCAAGCGCTAACCGCTCCGGGCGGCCAAGCCCAACACTCGCGTCTCATGTGCGCGAGGATCTGGATGGCCGCATCGGCGGCATCGTGGACGGCGGCCCCACTGGGGTGGGCGTCGAGTCCACGGTCGTGCAGGTCGGTGACGACGGTGCCGTCACCATCCTGCGCCCTGGCGGCATTACGGCGGAACAACTGTCCGCCGTTGTCGCCCGTGTCGCCACGGACCCCGCGCTACTCGCGGAGGGGTCCACTGGCGTGGGCAGCCCGGCGCCGCGCTCGCCGGGCATGAAGTACACGCACTACGCACCCGCAGGGGCGCTGTGCGTGGTGGAGGGGCCGCCCACATCGGTGGCGGCCTGGATCAGCGCCGCCCTCGCAGAGGCGGCGCAGCGCGGAGAGCGCACCGCGGTGCTGGCGTTCGCCGAGCACGCGGAGCAGTACCGCGCCGATGCCGTGTTCTCGCTGGGCGACGCCAGCGAGCTGGAAGAAGCAGCGCGCCGGCTATACGCCGCGCTGCGCAGCTGCGATGAGCAAGGCGCCACATATATTGTGGCTGAAGCCTGCTCACGCGAAGGGCTGGGCGCAGCCGTCATGAATCGGCTGCTCAAGGCTGCAGGTAACCAACTCATACAAGTTGGCAACCAGCAACCCTCCTAACCTCTCCTGATCATACAGTCAGGGAGAGCTAATCACCCTTTTTTTCAAAACAATATCAAGATATCTATAAAGCCAGCATCGAATTCCATAGCTCCTTCACCGTTTACCTTTCATCGGTCATGTTTAGGTCCTTGTCCGCATATCGTGTACAAGAACCTTTACGTGACTTGGGGGTATGGGGATGTGGGATGTGTCTGCCCATGTAGGGCAGTTGGTAACCATTTTGATCATGGCTGTTGCGCTGGGCCTTGATGCGTTCTCGCTCGGAATCGGAATTGGCATGAAGGGCATTCGACTGAGGGATGTATTGCGGATCAGTACAGTAACAGCGCTGTTTCATATCATCATGCCGCTCATCGGCATGTATATGGGCAAATACGTCAGCTCGCTGCTCGGTGACATTACGACTTATGCGGCGGGGGGATTGCTTGTTCTACTGGGTGGTCATATGATTCTGAATGCATTCCGCGAAGGTGATACCAAGCTGGTGAACCACCGTTCTCTGCTGGGCGTTGTTTTGTTCTCACTCAGCGTAAGTGTGGATTCGTTTTCCGTTGGCGTTTCACTAGGGATGTTTAGTAATGATCTGATATTGACAGTCCTTGCCTTTGGTGTGTGTGGTGGGGTGATGTCGGTTATGGGTCTGCTATTAGGCCGCCGGGTGAGTCAGAATCTCGGTGATTACGGCGAAGCTATTGGTGGCGCAATCTTGCTAGCGTTCGGACTTTTGTTTATATTTTAGAATAAAACGTGAGTAATCATATCGTTCGCATCATATGTAAAATGGGGAGGCTAACACAATGAAACATATTTTATTCGTATGTACAGGGAATACGTGCCGCAGCCCCATGGCAGAGGGGCTTTTGCGTAAATTGGCATCGGAGCGCGGCATTCAGGTAGAGGTTCGTTCCGCAGGTGTGGCAGCAACATCGGGTATGCCGATCTCCCGTCATGCGGAAGCGGTGTTGAGAGATCATAACGTGGAAGGACCACCTCATTCCACACAACTTAGCTCCAATCTAGTAGGTTGGGCTGACTTGGTTCTTACGTTAACACGGAGTCACAAGCAGCATGTTATGCAGGTTTTTCCTGACTCCGTCCACAAAACCTATACATTGAAAGAGTATGTGGAGGATGATGAACAGGTATTAAGTGATCTTCAGGAGTTGGACAGCCTGTTTGCGACACTGGAGATGAAACGCGCTCTTGGGCAAGAGATCCTGGCATTGGAACGTGAGCGAGCCATTGAGATCAGACAACGAATTCCAAGTTTCGACATCTCCGATCCGTTTGGGGGAAGTCGTGATGATTACAATATAGCTGCGGCCGAGATTCGGACTGCATTGGATCGGCTTTTGGATAAGCTGGGATAATTCTGATCCTGCGGGGCAGGTTATAGAAACAGGACATGTGATGTAAATTAACCGTTGATTTTAGCCGCGGGTTGTTTTATGATGAAGGGGAAAACAGGGATCCGGTGTAACTGGCGACGAAGTGGGCATAACCACGATGGAGCACCGGAACAAACGGCCGGTCGCCTGGGCAAAAGAGCAATTCTGCGTTACCCGCAGACTGCTCTTTTTTTCGTCTTTCATCTGATTATTCGCTATAATAGTACCTGAGATGCCGTGCAAGAATACGAAGGACAGCCAAGAGAAAGCGGGCATGATTTTATCGGGAGGCGATAATAGGATGACTATAGAGTTAGATTCGGAACAACCCGGATTGCAAGAACAGACCGCATCCATTTTGCATGAACTGGCGCTAGCCGGACTGCTTGGACCTGGACAGATCGTTGTGATCGGTACAAGCACAAGTGAAGTCGCAGGCGAGCGAATTGGTACGAGTGGTGCCATTGAAGTGGCGCAGCAGCTTCTTGCGGGTATACGCGAGGTGCAGGAGGAGTTCGGTTTTGACACGGTATTCCAATGTTGCGAGCATCTGAACCGTGCGCTGGTAATGGAACGTTCTGTGCTAACTCGTCTTGGATTGACTGAGGTTGGTGCAGTACCCGTGCCCAAGGCCGGAGGTTCCATGGCATCCGCAGCATATCGTTCGCTGACCGATCCATGTCTGGCTGAACATGTGGAGGCCGATGCGGGTCTGGACATTGGGGAGACGATGATTGGCATGCATCTCCGGCATGTAGCCGTACCTTATCGTACAGCGCTCCGCTATGTTGGAGATGCCCGTGTGACCACAGCGTTGACTCGTCCGAAGTTGATTGGCGGCGAACGTGCGGTGTATCGTATGGAAGAACAACCAGATTCGACATTTTGTGACTAACATATGAAGCGAGACCAATTGAGTTACACTCCTGACTTTGATTGCATCACCATCTTCCGATCGCTGTTATCCCCAGATTTTTTTGAATTCCTTGATAGAAGGAGAAATCCGGTGATAGCCTATGCTTCCGGAGTAGCTTTCTAAAGAAAGCTTTTAGGCGACCACTTCGTTTCTTCAGATTGGTGCTGCACTCGCCGTTTTTCGTGTAAACATTAGTTTCACTTTATAACTTCACTTATACCTGGGAGGAATTTAATCATGGAACAATTGCGCAAGAATGACCCGGCAGTACTGGAAGCGATGAATCTTGAACTGAAACGTCAACAGAACAACATTGAGCTGATTGCATCCGAGAACATCGTAAGTGAAGCAGTAATTGAAGCATTGGGATCTGTTCTGACCAACAAGTACGCTGAAGGATATCCTGGCAAACGTTACTATGGCGGTTGTGAGCATGTGGACATCGTTGAAGACATCGCGCGTGATCGTGCAAAAGAATTGTTCGGAGCAGAACACGTGAATGTTCAGCCTCACTCCGGCGCACAAGCGAACATGGCAGTATATCTTGCAGCGTTGAAACCTGGTGATACTGTACTTGGTATGAACCTTGCCCATGGTGGACACCTCACACACGGTAGCCCGGTTAATGCATCCGGTTTGCTGTACAACTTCGTAGCATACGGCGTACAGGAAGATACATTCCTGATTGATTATGATGAAGTACGCAAAGCGGCTTTCAAACACCGCCCTCGTCTGATCGTTGCAGGTGCAAGTGCATATCCGCGTACCATTGATTTTGAAAAGCTGGCTTCCATCGCCAATGATGTAGGCGCTTTGTTCATGGTGGATATGGCTCACATCGCCGGACTGGTTGCTGCGGGTTTGCATCCAAACCCGGTTCCACATGCGCATTTCGTTACAACAACAACACACAAAACGCTGCGTGGACCTCGTGGTGGTATGATTCTGTGCCGCAAAGCATGGGCAGCCGCGATTGATAAAGCCGTATTCCCGGGTTCCCAAGGTGGACCTCTGATGCACGTGATTGCTTCCAAAGCCGTAGCATTTGGTGAAGCACTGCAACCTTCGTTCAAAACGTATGCACAGAATGTTGTGAAAAACGCACAGGTTCTGGCTGAAACACTGATCGCTGAAGGATTGAATATCGTATCCGGTGGTACAGATAACCACTTGATGCTGATCGACACACGCAGTGTGAACATCACAGGTAAGGAAGCTGAGCATGTGCTTGATTCCATCGGTATTACCGTGAACAAAAATGCAATTCCATTCGACCCTACTAGCCCGTTTGTAACGAGCGGTATTCGAATTGGTACACCTGCTGCAACTTCACGTGGCATGAACGAAGAAGCGATGGTAGCGATCGGTAAGATCATTGCCAAAACACTGAAAAATCCAAAGGATACAGCGAAACTGGATGAAGCTCGTGCAGAAGTGACTGCACTGACAGACCAATTCCCGCTCTATACCGACCTTAAATACTAAAAAACTTTGCTGATGGTGTTTGTATTTGAGTTTTTCAATGTAAACACTCAGACGGAGCAAACCGAAAGAACCTGAAGAAGCGTAGCGCTCGCCTTTATCCCCGGATTTACCCCTTATTAAGGTGGTTCAAAAAAATCGGGGGATAACAGCGATCAAAAGGTCATTCGGTTTGCGGAGCATCTTAAGTGTTTACACGTTTTTGAACATACTCAATGACATAACAGCATGAGCAAAACAGGACCGGATGACTCATTTTCCGGTCCTGTTTTTTATAGGATTCGGTATTCTGTAATGATTGGGTGCCCTTTGATGGTGTAATTCATTGTTGGTGATGATATAATATACAGGATTTATCGAGCCCATGAATGGTGGCTAGGTATATTTGGAAATGCTGAACATGAAGAACTTACCGGAGGGACAAATTAGATGGGAAAATTAGTAATATGTGATCACCCTTTGATTCAACACAAACTGACGTTTATACGCGACATGCGTACGAATACGAAAGATTTTCGTGAATTGGTGGATGAAGTAGCAACGTTGATGGCTTATGAGATTACAAGAGATGTTGAACTGGAAACGATTGATGTACAGACACCTGTAGCAGCTACACAGGGTAAAGTCATCTCTGGACGTATGCTCGGACTGGTGCCGATTCTGCGTGCAGGACTCGGAATGCTGGATGGCGTTGTGAAATTGTTGCCAGCAGCAAAAGTGGGACATGTTGGTCTGTTCCGTGACCCGGAAACACTGCAACCGGTAGAATACTACACCAAACTGCCTACAGACGTGACAGAGCGTCAATTGATTGTAATTGATCCGATGCTCGCAACTGGCGGTTCGGCAATTGCAGCCATTGACGTGCTCAAAAAACGCGGCTGTACCCAAATCAAGATGATGAACCTGGTAGCAGCACCGGAAGGCGTAAAAGCTGTACAGGATGCACATCCCGATGTGGATATCTATGTAGCAGCACTGGACGACCGTCTGGATGATCATGGTTATATCGTTCCAGGACTTGGAGATGCAGGAGACCGTCTATACGGCACTAAATAAGCATATTTTCATGCTTGTAAGAGGTTCGGAACTTATAGAAAAGGGGCTTTGCTCGAATGTCCAACAAAATTAAAGTCATGACGATCTTTGGGGTGCGTCCGGAAGCCATCAAGATGGCTCCACTTATTTTGGAATTGCAAAAACATCCCGAGTCTATTGAATCCATAGTTTGCGTAACTGCGCAGCATCGTCAAATGTTGGATCAGGTACTTGAAGTTTTCGACATTCATCCCGATTATGATCTGGATGTAATGAAAGACCGCCAGACATTGAACGAAATCACGATTCGTGTACTTGGTGGTCTGGAGCCGGTATTAGCTGAAGCTAAGCCGGATATTGTACTGGTTCATGGGGATACATTGACTACCTTTGTAGCGAGCTACGCAGCATTCCTGCAACAGATTCAGGTAGGGCATGTGGAAGCGGGACTGCGGACGTGGAACAAGCTGTCTCCATATCCGGAAGAGATGAACCGTCAGCTGACGGGAGTACTGGCTGATCTACACTTTGCGCCTACGGATTGGTCTTCTTCCAATCTTGCCAAAGAAAATAAATCGGAGTCTAGTACGTACGTCACAGGCAACACGGTAACAGATGTGTTTCAATATACAGTACGGGAGGACTACACGCACCCGGTACTTGATTGGGCCCAAGGCAAACGCCTTGTGCTGATGACAGCTCATCGCCGTGAATCTCAAGGCGAGCCTCACCGCAACATTTTCCAGGCCGTCAAACGGATTGCCGACGAATTCGAAGATATTGCCATCGTGTACCCGGTGCATCCAAGTCCTGCTGTGAAGGAGCCGGCTCACGCGATTTTGGGGAATCATCCCCGTATTCAACTAATTGATCCACTAGACGTGGTGGATTTGCATAACTTTTACCCGCATACTCACTTGATTTTGACCGATTCAGGCGGTTTGCAGGAAGAAGCGCCTTCGTTTGGTGTGCCTGTGCTCGTATTGCGCGATACAACAGAACGCCCGGAAGGTATTGAAGCTGGAACGCTGGAATTGGTAGGTACCGAAGAGGAACGTGTATATGAACGGACCAAAGCTCTGCTTACAGACGAAACACTGTATGCAAGCATGAGTCAGGCTGCCAATCCATACGGTGATGGACATGCTTCGGAAAGAATTGTCAATGCGATTTTGCACCATTTTGGTGTAAATAGTGAGCGTCCGGAATCATTTCACAGAAAATTCAAAAAATAATACTTTTTTTCTGACGGATTTATAAAGGGTAAGTATACAGTTAAACTGTACGGTTTCCGCGGGTTTATGGGCTCTAAGGGTCCATACTCCCGTCGTTTCCCCCTTTAAAACACTAAAATCATTCAATTGACAAAGGCTCTCATCATTCAGTAAAATTAACTGGGATTGCAAGGGTGGCGTGGAAAATGGCCGATTCGAACAAACCAAATTCATCCCGTAACCATGACGATAACGCGTGGAAAGCAATGGGACTCGTGACAGCATTTGGGATCGAGATTGCCATTCTCGCTGTTGCCGGATATTACGCTGGCTCCTGGTTGGACAAGACCATCGGAGGTAACGGAATATGGATCGCCGTAAGCGTTCTCTTTTTTCTTGCGGCAGGCGGTGTAAGCATCTACTTTATCGCGAAAAAAGTCATGGGGGAAAGTGATGAGTGAACTAACCAGATACCGCAGATCGATGACTGTTTTCATCATGTATCTTCTTATGGTCTGTTTTCTTACAGCGGCGTTTATGCCGCGTTTGGAAACAATTGCTTTGGGATTAGCCCTTGGGGCGGCGATCAGTTTGATCAATGCGATCTACCTGGGCTACAAAGTGAAGAAGGTGGCTGATGGTGCGGCAGAAGGTAACCTGAAACGCGTGAACCTGGGATTTTTGACAAGAGCGGCGCTCGCAGTGCTAGGTATTTTTATATCGATGCGCTATCCGCAGTACTTCAATATTTATGCGGTTGCAGGTGGTCTGGTCATTGCGCAATTTTCCTTACTGATTATAGGGATTATCAAGTCCCGCAAAGAAGTTTGATTTTTCAGGTGCTGTAGCTTTCAAGTCGAGAAAGGGGTGAAAAAAAGTATGCATGAAGCTCCAGTGATTATGCTCGGAGGTTTTCATCTTGATTTGTCCGTTTTGCTGATGTTGATTGTAACCAGTGCTATCGTTTTCATTTTTGCCATCGTGGCTACACGGAATTTGTCAGTTGAGAATCCGGGCAAGCTGCAAAACTTTATGGAGTGGGCTGTTGAATTTGTACGTAACATCATATCTAGCACGATGGATCTGAAAAAGGGAAAACATTTTATTTCTCTTGCGCTGACGATGATTTTGTTCATCTTCATAGGTAACATGCTAGGGCTTCCATTCCAAGCAGTGACGGATGTCAAGGATGTAAATGCAGCAACGGTATTCGGTAAGCCAATTGTCACAGCAGTAGAAGCCTATGAAGAGGCTCACGCTAGAGACCCGGAAGCTCATCCTCATATTGAGATTGCATGGTTCAAATCGCCAACAGCTGATTTGTCCGTTACAATGGGACTTGCTCTCGTAGCCTTCCTCGTAGCTCACGGTCTAGGATTGTTCCGTAACACACGCGGTTATCTGAAGCACTATTTTCAACCTTACCCGTTTTTCGTGCCAATCAATATTATTGAGACAATCTCAAAACTAGTGACACACGGAATGCGTCTATTTGCAAATATCTTTGCAGGTGAAGTGTTGATTGCAACGATTCTTAAGTTGACCACGTTTAAAGTATTCGGTGCCATAGCAGCTATTCCATTGCTAATGGTATGGCAAGGCTTTAGTATCTTTATCGGCGCCATCCAATCATTTGTGTTTGTTATTTTGATGATGGTTTATATTTCACAGACGATCGAGACACACGAAGAACATTAAGTTTGAGTCCTGCGGGATTTCTCGTCAGGCTGAACAATAAAATTTGATTTATACTTTTAAGGAGGATATACAAATGGGAGCAATGGCATTAATCGCAGCAGCAATTGTTGCAGGATTGGGCGCTTTGGGCGCGAGTATCGCTAACGGTATGGTAATCAGCAGAACGGTGGATGGTATTGCACGTCAGCCGGAAGCTAAATCAACGCTTCAAACAACAATGTTTATCGGTGTAGGTTTGATCGAGGTATTGCCGATCATTGGTGTGGTACTTGCATTCATGTTCTACGGAGCTGCCTAAATTATAAACCATGGAATGGCGGGGAAGGCTTGAGCCCTCCGCGCCTTCTTTATTAGCTAACTGCTAATATCCTGAAAGGGATAAAGTTCTAAGGATACCTCCAGGAAGGAGTGAACAGATTGAGTTTCTTATGGGAAAACACGATTCTCGCGATTGTTGCTTTTGGAATTCTATATTGGTTGATTAGTCGCTACGCATTCGGACCCTTGTTCTCTATTATGGAAAAACGTCGTGAACTCGTGATGTCAGAGATGAACGAGGCTGCTGAGACTCGTAAACAGGCTGTTACTTATGTTGAAGAACAGAAGAAAGCTCTGGAGCAAGCGCGCCAAGAGGCTCAGGATATTATTGAGCAGTCTCGTCAAACAGGCGGTAAACAGGCTGAAGCTCTTCTCGCAGATGCTAACGCGGAAGCAAATCGTCTTAAAACCGATGCAATACGCGAAATTGAGAGCGAGAAGAACAAAGCAGTTGCAGCGCTTCGCAGCGAACTGGGTACAGCTTCCGTTCAGATTGCATCCAAATTGATTAAAAAAGAAGTTGAGAACGGTCCTGCACAAGAGGAACTTGTGAACCAATACCTCAATGAGGTAGGAGGCCGACAATGAGCCGCGATACGATGGTTGCCAAGCGTTATGCGAAAGCATTGTTCGAAGTTGCTCTTCAACAACAACAGGTGCTTGAGGTTGAACAGGAACTGCGCGTAGTTGTCAGTGCATTGACTGGAGATTCCGATATTCAGAAGTTTATCATATCTCCTAATATCTCTGATGAAGCCAAGCAGAATGTGCTTCATTCAAGCCTTGATGGCAAGGTGTCCGAGCCTGTCATCCGTACGGTCTTGCTGTTGATTGAACGTGGACGCGTTGAATTGCTGGAAGATTTGCTGAACGATTATCGGAAGATTCAAGGCGAGTCGCTCGGCTTCGCTGATGCGCGCGTCTACTCGACATATGCATTGAATGATGAAGAAAAAGAAGCGGTAGCCCGTGAATTCGGTGGCCGTGTGAATAAAAAGATTCGTATCGAGAACATTGTTGATCCGACTCTGCTGGGCGGATTGAAAGTCGCCATTGGCGATACGATCTATGACGGCAGCTTGGCTGGCAAGCTCGAACGTCTTGAGCAGTCTTTTAACAGACGAGTACAGTAGATTGGGGTGAGGACACTTGAGTATCAAACCAGAAGAAATCAGTACATTAATTAAGAGCCAAATCGAACAATACAAGACCGATATCGATGTAGTCGAAGTCGGAACGGTAATCGAGGTTGGTGATGGTATCGCTCGTGTTTACGGACTTGAGAACGTCATGTCCAACGAGTTGGTTGAATTCCCAAGCGGTGTTATGGGACTCGCCATGAACGTGGAAGAAAGCAATGTCGGTGTCGTTATCCTGGGACCTTACTACGATATTCGTGAAGGCGACCAAGTGAAACGTACTGGTCAAATCATGCAAGTGCCTGTAGGCGAAGCATTGATTGGACGCGTTGTGAACCCACTCGGTATTCCAGTAGATGGCAAAGGGCCAATCGCTACAACGGAATTCCGTCCAGTTGAAGGTAAAGCACCAGGTGTAATGGATCGTAAATCGGTTCATGAGCCAATGCAAACAGGGATCAAAGCCATCGATGCAATGGTTCCAATCGGCCGTGGACAACGTGAGTTGATCATCGGTGACCGTCAAACAGGTAAAACATCCATCGCAATTGACGCGATTCTGAACCAAAAAGGTAGTGGCATGAAGTGTATCTACGTGGCTATTGGTCAGAAACAGTCTACGGTTGCTCAAGTTGTGGAAACTCTTCGTCGTAAAGGCGCAATGGAGTACACAATCGTTGTAACTGCAGCAGCTTCCGATCCATCACCACTTTTGTACATCGCACCGTATTCCGGTTGTTCGATGGGTGAGTACTTCATGTACAAAGGCGAGCACGTTCTGGTTATCTATGATGACTTGACCAAACAAGCGTCTGCATATCGTGAGCTTTCCTTGTTGCTTCGTCGTCCACCAGGCCGTGAGGCTTATCCGGGTGACGTCTTCTACCTGCACTCCCGTTTGCTGGAGCGTGCTGCGAAGCTGAATGATGAACTTGGTGGTGGTTCTTTAACCGCACTTCCGTTTATTGAAACACAAGCTTCCGACGTATCTGCATACATTCCAACGAACGTAATCTCCATCACGGACGGACAGATCTTCCTGGAAGCTGACTTGTTCAATGCTGGACAACGCCCGGCGATCAACGTAGGTATTTCCGTATCCCGTGTCGGTGGTTCTGCTCAGATTAAAGCGATGAAAAAGGTTGCAGGTTCCCTGCGTCTCGACCTCGCTCAATATCGTGAGCTTCAAGCGTTCTCCCAGTTCGGTTCCGATCTGGATAAGGCGACTCAGGCCCGCCTGAATCGTGGTGCACGCATGATGGAAATCCTGAAGCAAGGTGTTAACCAGCCTCTGCCTGTAGAACAACAGGTAGTCAGCTTGTACACTGCAGTTAAAGGATTCCTGGATGAAATTCCAACAGGGGATGTTACTCGTTTCGAGCGTGAGTTCCTCGCGTTCATGGAGAGCAGCCATCCGGAGATTCTTGCATCCATCCGTGATACTAAAGAATTGACTGCAGACAACGAAAACGCGCTGAAAGGCGCAATTGAGAAGTTCAGAAAGAGCTTTGCTGTCTCTGTCTAAATAAATGATTGCAGCTGCGGAGTTGTCTAATCGATTCCGCATGTCTGCATGTAATACTTTGACTCAGTCAAAGTAGGGTTGTGCTTACGATGTAGTTTTGACTTTGTCAAAACTTTAAGGTGGTGAAATCATGGCAAAAGGCATGCGCGAAATTAAGCGGCAAATTAAAAGCGTACAAAGCACCAAGCAGATCACCAAAGCAATGGAGATGGTAGCTGCGGCAAAACTGCGTAAAGCGCAGGAAAAAGCGGAAGCAGCCCGTCCTTATTCGGAGAAACTGAAAGAAGTTGTAGCAAGTATTGCATCAAGCGCGCAAGATATTAAACACCCGATGCTGGAGAACCGTCCGGTTAAAAAGACAGCTTACCTGATCATTACATCGGACCGTGGTCTTGCGGGTGGATACAATGCGAACGTTTTGCGTCAGGTTAATCAGACGCTCAAAGAGCGCCACAACTCCTCGAATGACTACGAATTGTTCGTCATTGGACGTAAAGGACGCGATTACTTCAGACGTCGTGAAATGGCGATGGCATCCACAACAACAGATCTGTCGGATTCGCCTTCATTTGCAGATATCAAATCCATTGCACACGAAGCGGTTCATGGGTTTGAACTGGCTGAATTTGATGAATTGTACATTTGTTATAATCGCTTTGTGAATGCGTTGACCCAGATTCCTACGGTAGAAAAACTTCTTCCGATGGAAACACCTGAGGTAACTGCTGCGGAAGGACAAGCTGCATACGAGTACGAGCCGTCTGCTGAAGCTGTACTGGAGGTTTTGCTTCCGCGTTATGCGGAAACGCTGATCTATGGTGCGCTTCTGAATGGTAAGGCAAGTGAGCTGGGCGCGAAAATGACAGCAATGGGTAATGCAACCAAAAATGCATCCAAACTCATTAACGACTTGTCATTGACCTATAACCGTGCCCGTCAAGCGGCGATTACGCAGGAGATTACGGAAATTGTCGCAGGTGCTAACGCAGCACAAGGCTAACCGTTTTTTATTAATGAAGGCTTGCAGAGCAAAGATAAGCGAACGGTACATTATTTTTGCAAAAGTAGCAGGCTTGTAGGAGGGGAACGTTAAGATGAACAAAGGACGCGTTGTGAGCATCATGGGTCCGGTTGTTGACGTCGAGTTTGATCGCGGCGGTCTGCCGGAAATCCTCAATGCCATTACGATCACTACAGTAAGTGAGAGCGGCGTTAGTGTAAACCTTACACTCGAAGCTTCGAAACATCTGGGTGACAACCGGGTACGTTGTATTGCGATGTCCACCACGGATGGACTTGTTCGTGGTATGGAAGCATTAGATACAGGAGCACCAATCTCTGTACCTGTTGGCGAAGCGACACTGGGTCGTGTATTTAACGTACTCGGCGAAGCAATTGATACTGGCGGTGCCGTAGCTGCTGAGCACAAGAACCCGATTCACCGTTCAGCACCTGCATTTGATGAACTGACTACCCAAGCAGAGATGCTGGAGACAGGAATCAAAGTTATCGACTTGCTCGCTCCTTACGCCAAAGGTGGTAAAATCGGCCTCTTCGGTGGTGCCGGTGTAGGTAAGACGGTAACCATTCAGGAATTGATCAACAACATCGCACAAGAGCACGGTGGTATCTCCGTATTCGCGGGTGTTGGTGAGCGTACACGTGAAGGTAATGACTTGTATCACGAGATGAGTGATTCCGGCGTTATCAACAAAACAGCAATGGTCTTCGGACAAATGAACGAGCCTCCAGGCGCACGTCTTCGTGTAGCCCTCACAGGTCTGACAATGGCGGAATATTTCCGTGATGAAGAAGGCCGTGACGTGTTGCTCTTTATCGATAATATCTTCCGTTTCACCCAAGCGGGTTCAGAAGTATCTGCCTTGCTTGGACGTATGCCTTCCGCGGTAGGTTACCAACCTACGCTGGCAACAGAAATGGGTCAATTGCAAGAGCGTATCACATCAACGAAAAAAGGTTCTGTAACATCCATCCAGGCCATCTACGTGCCTGCGGATGACTACACTGACCCGGCTCCTGCAACGACGTTTGCCCACTTGGATGCAACGACGAACCTGGAGCGTAAAATTTCCGAGATGGGTATCTACCCTGCGGTAGATCCGCTGGCTTCCAGCTCCCGGATCTTGTCCCCTGAAGTTGTAGGTGAAGAACACTACAGCGTAGCTCAAGGCGTTAAACGTATCTTGGCACGTTACAATGAATTGCAAGATATCATTGCAATCCTGGGTATGGACGAGTTGAGTGAAGAAGACAGAGCACTTGTATACCGTGCTCGTAAAATCCAACGTTTCTTGTCCCAGCCATTCCACGTTGCTGAAGCATTTAACGGTATTCCGGGTAAATACGTTCCGGTTAAAGAAACGGTGCGCAGCTTTAAAGAAATTCTCGAAGGTAAGTATGATGATCTTCCGGAAGCAGCTTTCCTCTTTGTTGGTACAATTGAAGAGGCAGTGGAGAAAGCCAAAACACTGGTTTAGTCTGAATCCAGGATTGTCCTTATGAAGCGGGCTATCCTTCGGATAGTTTCAGGAGGGATGGAATTGAGCACCTTTTTGTTGGAAATTGTAACACCCGAGCGTCTGGTCTATTCGGAACAGGTAGATCGCATCACGGCTCGTGGTATTGAAGGGGAACTGGGCATTCTGCCAGGCCATATTCCTATGGTTACACCTTTGCAGATTGCACCGATCTATATTCATAACGGAAAAGAAAATAAACAAGTTGCTATCGGTGGCGGGTTTATCGAAGTTCGTAAAGATAAGGTTGTTGTACTCGCAGAGAGTGCTGAATTCCCGGAAAACATTGATGTGGATCGTGCGCGTGCGGCGAAAGAGCGGGCAGAACGTCGGCTTGCAAGCCAAAGCAATCAGGATCACTTTGATCACCGTCGTGCAGAGATCGCGCTGCAAAAAGCGGTTAACCGGATTAATGTATTCGGCAAATAAACGATTCTTGGAAGCCCGGCGGCTTAGTATGCCGGGCTTTTTTGAGTTTGCTTGATAGAATTGTTTTATCGAATATAGCAAAATTGTTTGTTTGGACATCCAGGAGATTCTTTATTATAGAGAATTTCTTAAGCATATTATTCACCGTTTATGAGGCTTTGAATAGAATGTAGGACTAAAGTAGTGGGCGCTTTTACTACTGAGAGAACCATTTTTTGCATGGAGGAATTCAAATTATTTCCGAGGAAATGACAGAATCGATATCGAAATAACGCTCTTTTATGTCGTTTTAGTCACAAAATCCCGGCATTTTAAAATTAAACTATTTTAGAAGTGGAAATCAATGTAATTGACAATGTATGATGAAAGAGCCTATATTCCATAGAGTCAGCAGAAGCAGGAAGCTGCGTAGTAGATTCCATAGTCATACACAGCCGGATTGTTGCTGCTCGCCCTTTGGGCATCAGGAGATTCCTGCATGGCAGGAGTAAATCTGACAGTACGTTCAGCATATTATCTTCAAGACATGTCAGTATGCTAACAAGTTATGGGTGCCCGGCATATGATATGCTGACACTGCAACAAATGTGGAGGTAATGGATATATGGATACTGATCTGACGAATCAGGTGAATCAGGCGCTAAGTACCAATGGCTTGGTCTCAATTATCGTCTCCCTTTTATGCATAGCATTGTCTTGGTGGGCATTGCAAAATCTCAAACTGGATTTAATCATTAGACAGCCACGAGGTGCTCAGGGAAGACTGTTACATTTGTTACTCGCCATCATTTTGGGGCACGCCGTTGCTGGCTTTGTCATTGACTACTTGTCTTGGACCCAAATGTTGCGTAATTTGTTTTAATGTTGAGATGGTTGGTTAATCATCTGTTAGGATCTTGAAGGAGTTCATTGTCGAATAACATCGATTAATTGTGTTAACAATTAGAGTATGAGTTGTCGGCAAAGAAATTAAGAAAAAAATGTGACGTAAAATTGGATGAATTTGAGATGTTTTATGTAAAAATGCTTGTATCGTACAATTCAAAAATGTTATGATGGAAGTTAGGGAATTCACAATTGTTCACTTATTTTGTAGTTATAAACGGGATATCCGGTTGATGCCGGCTAATAACCATCCCACTCTGTCTGTTCTGATGCTCTGCTGGCTTGTAGACACTGATTTTACATGCTGAATAGCAAGATGCACGGCACATGGTATCATTGATATGGATTATAAAAAACTAATTCTTTTCTGAACAGACATCTGTGCAATATGCCAGAATATGTCGAAATTCCACACACAGCAACAGTCCTTTCTACACATAGTGGGGCTTACGTATTCCGGAATGAAGAAAAGGGAATAAAAGCGCGGAGGGAACCATGATGAGCAAATTTATCGTCCGCGGTGGCAAAAGGTTGACCGGAAGTGTCAAAGTTAGCGGCGCTAAAAATTCTGTTCTTCCGATCATCGCTGCCTCTCTCTTAGGGGAAGAAGGACAAAGCGTCATTATTGACGCACCTCCTCTAGACGATGTGATGACGATTAACAAGGTGTTGGAATCGCTGGGAGCGGGAGTTACATACCGGGACGAAGTGATTACCGTAAATGCGGAGAAACTTACTTCCTGCGAAGCCCCGTATGAATGGGTAAGTAAAATGCGGGCGTCTTTCCTGGTCATGGGGCCTTTGTTGACGCGAATGGGTCATACAAGAATCTCACTTCCTGGTGGATGTGCCATCGGTACACGGCCTATTGATCAGCATTTGAAAGGTTTTGAAGCCATGGGCGCAGAGATCAGCTTGGGCCAGGGTTATATCGAAGCTCGTAGCCAAGGTCGGTTGCGTGGCGCGAAAATTTATCTGGATGTGGCTTCCGTAGGTGCCACTCAAAATATTATGATGGCTGCAACATTGGCTGAAGGTGTAACTGTTCTGGAGAACGCGGCAAAAGAACCTGAAATTGTGGATCTTGCCAACTTCCTGAATGGAATGGGCGCCATAGTACGGGGTGCTGGTACTGGCGTAATCCGCATTGAAGGTGTGGAGAAACTGACAGGCGTTACACACACGGTCATCCCGGATCGGGTAGAAGCTGGTACGTATATGGCTGCTGCTGCAATTTCTGGTGGTGACGTGTATATTGAAGGTGCAATCTCTGATCATCTGGGCTCCGTTATTGCGAAGCTTGAAGAGATGGGTGTAACGATCCAACCGGATGAGAATGGCGTGCGTGTAATCGCAGATCGTCCTCTTAAGGCTGTGGATGTAAAAACATTACCATACCCAGGATTCCCGACAGATATGCAATCTCAGATGATGGCGCTCTTGCTCGCATCTCAAGGAACAAGTGTCGTGACAGAGACTGTTTTTGAAAACCGATTCATGCATGTGGATGAGTTCCAATTGATGAATGCGGAGATCAAAGTTGAAGGACGTTCGTCCATCATCACAGGGAATGCCAAACTGAAGGGTGCCAAAGTTACGGCTACCGATTTGCGTGCGGGTGCCGCACTCATTATTGCAGGTCTTGTTGCTGAAGGTACAACAGAAGTGGGCGGTGTTCATCACATCGACCGTGGCTATGTTCATCTCGCTGAGAAGCTTAACGGACTTGGCGCTGACATCTACCGGATCTCGGTTGATGAGCCTAAGTTGGAAGCAACCAAAGCACCTAGTGAAAAAGTGGAGAAAGAAGTGCCGATGTTTAAGGTACAACCGACTTTGGCTTAACACTGGATTGAATTAGAAGAATACTGTTCTGTAGTATTGAGTCACACGGTTGTGTGGATTACAAATGCGATGGAACATATGTTGTAAAAGATGATAAAGCTAAGCCATCCGGCTTGGCTTTTTTTGTGTTTATTTTCAAGAGGACGGACGTGATGTTTGATACCTGATTCTATTAATAGCTGGTCCTAACTTGTATAGCATAACATCGTATTCTGTATCGATTTTGAAGCAAATGAAAGAGCATACTTTATATAGGGTGTCGTATCCGGATAAACACCGGTATTCAGCGACAGATCAACCTTTTTAGGATGTACATGGTAAAAGAAAGCTGGAAAGTTAACAGAACGAAAAGGGCCCCGTTTCTCTTAAATCAGGTTCTATCAGATCGAGCCAGCTCATACCCTAAACTATGGATTTGAACAACACGACCGGCACTTAACCGGCCATAGACAACGGAGGGTTATATTCGAATGAAAGAAGCTCGTGTACAGGTAAAGGTACCCCTTGTCCCTCGTCCGGGTATGCAAGAGCCGGAGGAGAATATCGTTTCTGGAGTGGAAAAAGACAAGCTTGCCCCAGTGAACCTGAGGGCTGTCCCATCACAGCCTGCAAAATCTTCAAGCCCAGAACGGATGTCGACAGATAAACTAGACGGACAGGCAGCCGAGTACATCCATATACCTGTTATTGAGATGGACCAGTTCCGCCGGGTGAAGCGTCGTCGAATGCGGGCATTCGGACGAAAACACCGATGGGGACGCAACCCCACAAGGTGGCAACCGGCTGCCGCTGTATCTGCATTATTGGCGATGGCATTACTGATTCCGGTGATTCTGGTATGGCCGCGGGAGAGCGAATCGGTTAAGCCAACCCCTGCTCGAGCAGATGCCAACATTACACGGACCCCAGCTCCTACGCCAGCAGTCCCTGTTACCTACCCCGAACCCAAAGTACGCGTATACCTGTCAGCAACGGGGACAACGATGAATCTGCCATTGGAAGACTATGTTACCGGGGTAGTGGCAGCAGAGATGCCGGCTGAATTCAGACTGGAAGCATTAAAGGCGCAGGCGATTGCAGCGCGCACATTTATCGTACGAAGACTTGCTGCGAGTGATACAAGCGGTGTTCCATCGGGTGCGGCGGATGTGACGGATACGGTCAGCCACCAGGTGTTTATTCCGCCAGATCAGGTGAAATCGGAATGGACTCGTCTGGGGAAGGCGAAGGAATGGGAGAAGTTGCAACAGGCTGTACACGAAAGTCGAGATGCGGTCATGACATATCAAGGCAAAGCGATCACGGCTTCCTTTTTCTCTACAAGTAATGGATATACGGAGAATGCAGAAGATGTGTGGGGGAACGCTGTGCCATACCTGCAAAGTGTAGACAGTCCATGGGATAAAAGTCTGGCTCCGGGCTTCAAACAGACCGTTACGATGAAACGTAGCGAGATTCTGCAGAAATTGAATCTGGATGCCATTCCGGTTACTGCTCAGAAGGATGGATCATGGATGGAAGTATTATCTACAACCAAGGGGCATCGAATTAAGGAAATGCAGATCGCAGGTGAAACATTCAACGGTCCTGAGGTTCGCAAGTTGCTTGGGTTAAGGTCCAGTCAGTTCAGTTGGAAGGCCGTGGGAGATGAGGTCCAGATTACAACGTACGGATATGGGCATGGTGTGGGTATGAGCCAATGGGGAGCAAATGGCATGGCGCAGGAGGGACACACCGCCACCCAGATTCTCAAACATTACTATACCGGCATCTCGTTCGGACAGGCATCCAAGATGCTGGCATCGAAGTAGGAGAGATGAACAGGGATGGATACGAACGTACGGAGATGAGCAGTTTAGTTTTGGAACTGATGGCTAACGAATCCAGACGCGTGGTATCTCAGTCACATCCTATATCATTTCGCTCTCAGCCGATAAATGCACTTCATAGAAGGATTTACCGTTAAAGCCATTCCAGCAATCCAGGCTTCTCTACCAACTACCCATTCCGGAGCTTTCGAGATTCGGCTATATATTCGGAGAGTGCGAGCGTACGGGTAGCGCAGGGGACAGAAAAGACCTGTAGAAGCGAAGCTAAAAGCTTTCTGAAAGAAAGCTGCATCGGAAGCATAAACTTGCCTTTACTACCGGATATCACCTTTAAAGAAGGTGATAGAAAGAAATCCGGTAGTAACCAGCGGTCGAAAGGTTTTCTGGCCCCGAAGCGGCGCACGTACTAACCACTCAACCCCACATATATAGCACTCTCTGAAACCTCCGTGAAAATAATTAGAGTCGCGCGTGTATAAAAGAGTTGCACCCGGTAACACTTGTTACTGAGGTGATTAAGATGAATGAACAAAACAAAAAAACAATCCAAGAAGAAACTCCTAAAACAACTCAAGGAGTACCGGCTAGCCAGCCCTCTTCATGGAAAAGAGCAATGTCCAAACGCTGGGTCTTCCCGGCAGCCTACATCGCAGCAGCAGGCATTATACTAACCTTAGTGTGGGTCTATCAGGGCACAGGCGACAAAACGCTGAACTCGGACCCTGCTAGCGGGGTAGTAGAAACAGGTGCACCGGCGGGTACAGAAGGAACAGCAGTAGGCGGAGAACAGGAAAGTGTGGAAGTTGTTGCAAAGTCGGAGAATTTTGTATGGCCGGTAGCGGTGCCGTCCGAAATTTCAGTAGTGAAACCTTTCTATGACAGCGAAGCTTCAACGGAGGAACATGAGGCGGCGATGGTGCAGTACAATGATACATTTATCCCGAACACAGGTGTGGATCTGGCACGTGGGGATAACAAAACGTTTGAAGTAAAAGCAGCGCTTGCCGGTAAAGTTACACGGGTGGAACAAAATCCGCTCACAGGTCAAGTTGTGGAAATCACACACAGCGATAACCTGAAGACGGTATACCAAAGCTTGGCAGACGTCAAAGTGAAACAGGACGACGAAGTGAAACAGGGAGATGCGATTGCATCTGCTGGCGTCAATGAATTGGGTAAAACGCTTGGCAACCACCTTCACTTTGAAGTGTACGAAGACGGACAGCCGGTTAACCCGCAAGGATATCTTCCGGAAAAATAAATGATTTTTACCGCAGCAACATGACGGGCAGAGGGTTAAACCTCTGCTCTTTTTGTGTTTTTCAGAAAATAATGGGACCTTCGAAGCTTGTCACACCTCTAAACCGCGAATATATAGGCATGCTCCTCATATAATGTACCAAACTATCCACACAGTAGGGAGGCGGGAGCGTGCACGATTACATCAAGGAACGGACCATCAAAATTGGTCGCTGCATTGTTGAGACGAGGAATACGGTCCGTACCATTGCCAAGGAATTCGGCGTGTCAAAGAGTACTGTGCATAAGGATCTGACGGAGCGTCTGCCGGAAATCAACCCTGATCTTGCTGACCAGGTGAAACACATTTTGGAGTATCATAAGTCAATCCGCCATTTGCGGGGCGGTGAAGCGACCAAAATCAAATACAAAAAAACGAGTGGCAAGAAACGTGAGGTGTTGGCTTCCGCCAAATCGTAAGCATCTTCTCAAAGACGTAGGCCAAAAAGCTCACACATGCATTGAATCCATCCCCTGAAGTATGATATGTTAAAAGCTGGTACAGGATCGAATTATGACATCTTATCAGCCCGATTTTTACATATATATGTTGCACTTTGTCGAACGAGCGGTGACGTGATAAGGGACTCTTTTTCACAGGATACGCTGACCAAATAATATCACTTTGGGGGCTCTTTTATGTTTAGCAAGGATATCGGTATTGATCTTGGCACGGCGAACGTGCTTATTCACGTGAAAGGAAGCGGGGTTGTCCTCGATGAACCTTCCGTCGTGACCATTGAAAGAGATACGAAGCGTGTCCTTGCTGTTGGGGAAGAAGCGCGTCGTATGGTGGGGCGTACTCCAGGTAACATTGTTGCCATTAGACCGTTGCGCGACGGCGTTATTGCGGACTTCGAGATTACAGAAGCGATGCTCAGACATTTCATAAATCGTGTAGGTGCAAGAAGCTGGTACAGCCACCCTCGAATTCTGATCTGTGCACCAACGAACATTACTTCCGTGGAGCAGAAGGCCATCCGCGAGGCGGCGGAGCGCAGCGGTGCCAAAGAAGTGTTTCTGGAAGAAGAGCCGAAAGCGGCAGCGATCGGTGCGGGAATGGATATTTTTCAGCCGAGCGGCAATATGGTCGTGGATATCGGCGGCGGCACGACTGACGTTGCAGTCCTTTCTATGGGCGACGTGGTCACCGCCTCTTCTATTAAAGTTGCAGGGGACAAGTTCGACGAAGCTATTATCAAGTTTATCAAAGCCAAGTATAAGCTCATGATCGGCGAACGGACCGCGGAAGATATCAAGATTGCGATTGGTTCCGTGACACCAGGAGGACATCAGTCCGAGATGGATATTCGCGGACGCGATATGGTATCCGGTCTGCCGGTTACCGTAACGATATCGGGAAAAGAAGTACAGGAAGCACTCTGGGATTCTGTGCAATCCATCATCGTTGCAGCGAAGTCAGTATTGGAACGTACACCGCCAGAATTGTCAGCGGACATTATCGACCGTGGTGTAGTGTTGACTGGTGGAGGCGCACTGCTCAAAGGACTGGACGAGCTTTTGTCCAATGAATTGCATGTACCGGTATGGGTTGCGGAAGATCCAATGCATTGTGTCGTGAAGGGGACAGGCATTATGCTTAATAATTTGGATCAGGTGGTTAAGAAAAAGTTCTAATCTGCCGATATAAATAGCAAAGGTTCGCCATGCTCGGGAAGCAGAACGGACAAGCAGCCACCTGCGATGCAGGACAAGCGCTTGAGGAGAGGGGTTAATTCATGTTAAGAGGTCTGTACACCGCTACTGCGGGAATGATTACGCAACAACGCCGCCATGACACAGCAACACAGAATATCGTAAATATGAACACCACGGGATACAAACAGGTGAACAGCGTAAGCCGTTCCTTCCCTGAAATGCTCATTACTTTGGTAGGCGGAGATGCAAATCTTCCAACAAAGCGGCTGGGCAAGCTGAACACGGGTGTGTTCGCGGAAGAGAGTTTGTCCATGAATTTGCAAGGGACTATTATGGAGACGGGGCAGAAAAATGATTTTTCCATCTCATCCAATATGACGGTCAATGATCCGCAGACTGGACAACCTGTCCCGTTTGACGCTTCAGGCAAATTTGTACGGGCCGATGGCACGGTAACTTACCAACCTCAGGCGTATTTTACAGTTCAGGATGCGGAAGGTAACACGAGATATACACGCGATGGTCACTTTGATATTACAGGAACGGGGCAATTGCTGAGTTCGACAGGTTCACAAGTGTTGGATAATAATGGCCAACCTGTCGTGTTGACAGGTTCTGTGGAGCAATTTAAAGTGGATGAGCAAGGTCGTCTTGTGGATGCAGCAACAGGTGCACCGACAGGCGTAACACTCGGGATCAGTGTCATTGACCAGCCGAATCAGCTGGTTCGTCAAGGTGATGGAAATTTCAGTCTTAGTGATGCAAACGGGGCAACGGCCCGGATGATTGCTGCAGGAGATAATGTGCAGATCCGACAGGGTTACCTTGAAGGATCGAATGTGGATGCTTCACAGGCCACAGTTGATATGAACGCCGCATTCCGCGCGTATGAAGCAAACCAAAAGGTCGTGCAATTCTACGACCGCAGTTTGGATAAAGCCGTCAATGAAGTCGGGCGTGTATAACGCCGACGTTTAAATATAACGCGAAGCGGAGAGCCAAACGCAACCGAGCCTATGCGAGGGTTGCGTGGCAGTACCTGAGCGTAGCGACGGTCTCGACAGTCCTTTGCGAAGCAAAGCAGGGAGAGACCACGCGGAGCGCAAGAGCCAAGACGCATCCGAGCCTATGCGAGGGTTGCGCAGCAGTGCCTGAGCGCAGCGACGGTCTCGACAGCCCTTTGCGGAGCAAAGCAGGGAGAGACCACGCGGAGCACAAGAGCCAAGACGCATCCGAGCCTATGCGAGGGTTGCGCAGCAGTGCCTGAGCGCAGCGACGGTCTCGACAGTCCTTTGCGGAGCAAAGCAAGGAGAGACCACGCGGAGCGCAAGAGCCAAGACGCATCCGAGCCTATGCGAGGGTTGCGCAGCAGTGCCTGAGCGCAGCGACGGTCTCGACAGTCCTTTGCGAAGCAAAGCAAGGAAGAGACCACGCGGAGCTACCACGCCGCATAAAGAGCGTGCCCGACTATGATTCAGCCATGTGAACTATGGCGTGAATCATAGTCGGGCAGTCGCGGCGCACACACACCACCGTCACTTAGCAAGATCGTACCCCACTTACCTAATCCGCCTGTTTCGGGAGTCCAGAGGGCAGCGCCATCTGGGGCCCTCCCTGCTAGGGAGGGTTTGGGAGGGTGGACAGGACACAAGGGAGGGTAAACCACCGATGAATAATTCCATGATTAGTGCCAAGGTTTCCATGTCCGCTATACAGCAGCGTCTGGATGTCATTTCCGATAATATTGCCAACGTGAATACGGCAGGCTATAAGAGCAAGCAAGCGGCTTTCGAGGATGTGCTCACACGGGTGCAACAACAACACGACAAGTACAAGCTCGACGGACGTTCTACACCAATGGGATATAACCTTGGTTTTGGTGCTCGTTTGGCAGATGTGACTAAGGATATGTCTCAAGGTACCTTAAACGAGACTGGTCTTCCGACCGATCTGGCCATTGAAGGAAATGCCATGTTTGCGGTTGAAGCCAATGGGGAGAAGATGTGGACACGTCAGGGTGCATTTCATTTTGTACCGGATACAAGACCGAAGCCTACTCCGAATGCACCAGATATGATGGTCATGGTCAACGGCGAAGGTCACTTTGCCCTGGATCGTCTAGGCAACCGTATTACGGCACCGACGAATAGCAAAGTTGCTTTTGATGAAAATGGCAACCTGTTAATCCGACGCGGTAATGAGGCGAATGCAACCATTGGAGCACAGCTGCAAGTGGTAGACATTGAACGCCCTGAGGGACTTGTGCAGTATGCGGATAACCTATTCGGCCTGGATGCGGGATTGACTGAGGATGATGTATTTGGCGCCAACGCGGCTACACGTCAAGCGGCTGCCATGATCCGTCCAGGTTATCTGGAGCAATCCAATGTAGATCTGACACAGGAGATGTCTTTGCTTATGCAAGGACAGCGAACATACCAGCTGGCAGCACGAGCGCTGACTTCGAGTGATTCCATGTTGGGTCTTGCCAACAATATGAGAGCGTAAAAGGTGAATGTGATGACAGAAACACAGCAGCAGAACAGTAAGCCGGAGAAGAAGGAAGTCAAGAAGAAGAAGAGTGGATGGCGCATCGCAAGATGGTTCCTGGTTCCGGTCCTGCTTGTTCTTGCCCTCGCTGGCGGAATGGTAGCTGGATATGTGGTACTGGGCAAACAGGATATCGGTTCCGTATGGCAATGGAGTACATGGGAACATGTATATAATCTGGTGTTCGCTCCATAATGTAACGAGTTCAGCGAAAACTCCTGCGCAGGCAGGAGTTTTCTTTTTGATGTTGAAAACAGTATAATGATGGATGACGTTTCATAGCAAAAGAGGCCTCCCCTGCGAAAGACATTCGTCATCGCGAAGAGAGACCCCTTATCTTAACCTTCACTACTGCAGTCATGAAGGATATAACTAGTGTTAACCGAAAAAATGCTTTTCATACAACATTAAAATTAAAAACCTTTTATATGAGGTTCGATTTGATCATAATCAGGTTTTCCATGTCCGCACTAAAGTCAGTGGAGGGAACGGAATCGGTCGAAAGAAGCGAAGCGCTCGCCTTTGTTTCCGAATGTTATACATCTGAAAATAGTTCAGAAACATTAGGAAACAACAGCGATCGAAAGAACGATCCGTAACCGCAACGGCCACCTGTGCACATGAGAACTTAATGATGAAGAATGCTCATATAAACATCCCGAGAGGAGATTACACTATGCTCGATATCAAACAGATTCAAGAGATCATCCCGCATCGCCCACCGTTTTTGTTGGTGGACAAGATTCTAGAGATTGAGGATGGCAAACGTGCCGTTGGATTGAAGAACGTAACGATCAACGAACCTTTCTTTATTGGTCATTTTCCAGAGTATCCGGTAATGCCGGGTGTACTGATTACAGAAGCGCTGGCTCAGGTTGGCGCAGTAGCCATTCTGAATATGGAAGGCAACAAAGGGAAAATCGGCTTTTTGGCGGGACTGGACAACTTCCGATTCCGTGGACAAGTTGTGCCCGGAGATACCTTGATGTTGGAAGTGGAGATTACGCGTCTGAAGGGTTCTATTGGTAAAGGTAAAGCAACAGCCCGAGTGGGCGACAAAGTGGTCGCTGAAGGCGAAATCATGTTTGCGCTGTCTGACCCAAGCTGATTACATACGTGAGCATTTACATCATGCAGGAACGTAGTCGGGCCGAATGATGCAAGATGCTGAAGTATCTCAGCACACCTGAATTTATATAGACGGAAGGGGTTTATCGGAATGGAACAGTTAAGCACAGCAGCAGCAGAGACGTTGCAGCAATGGTTGGAGGATGCTTCGATTGATGAAGCAACGAAACAGGAGCTTCGTGACTTGCAGGATCAGCCGAAAGAGCTGGAGGAACGTTTTTACAGAAACCTGGAGTTCGGTACAGGGGGATTGCGTGGAGTTATTGGTGCCGGAAGCAACCGGATGAACCGTTACACTGTGGGGCGGGCAACTCAGGGATTTGCACGTTATCTGCTTGAACAGCATGGTGACCAAGAAGGCAAGCCTTCTGTCGTTATTGCCCATGATTCCCGTCATTTCTCACCTGAATTCACACTGGATGCTGCGCTTGTATTGGCTGGAAACGGCATTGTAGCCAAGCTGTTCCCATCCCTTCGTTCGACTCCGGAATTGTCATTCGCAGTGCGTCATCAGAAGGCCACTGGCGGAATTGTTGTTACAGCGAGTCATAACCCACCGGAATATAACGGATATAAAGTGTACAATCATGAGGGCGGTCAATTGGTACCGGATGAAGCGGAAAAAGTCATTCAGTACATTCAAGAAGTACCTTCCCTTGCTGATGTGAAGAAGCTGACGCAAGAAGAAGCAGAAGCTCAAGGCCTCCTGATCTGGTTGGGTGAAGAGCAAGACCAAGCGTTCGTGGATACCGTAGCAAGCCGTAGCCTTAGTGGCGAACTGATCCAATCCGGTATAGGTAGTCAGTTCAAAATCGTCTACACACCGCTGCACGGAACAGGCAATGTCCCTGTACGTCGCGTGCTGGAGCAGATCGGATTCGAGCAAGTGCACATTGTGGCTGAACAAGAACAGCCGGATGCTGAGTTCTCTACAGTGAAATCGCCTAACCCGGAAGAACGCGAAGCTTTTACGCTCGCAATGAAGTTAGGAGAATCCGTGGGCGCTGATATTCTGATCGGAACCGATCCGGATGCAGACCGTATGGGTGCTGTCGTGAAAGACAACGATGGCAAATATTTCGTCTTGTCTGGTAACCAGTCTGGTGCCATTATGGTACATTACCTGTTGAGCCGCCTGCAAGAGACGGGTACACTGCCAAGCAACGGTGCAGTTGTCAAAACGATCGTAACAAGTGAGATGGGTGCTGTTATTGCTGAACATTACGGTGCAGAAGTGATGAACACACTGACAGGCTTCAAATATATTGGTGAAAAAATGAACCAGTTCGAAGCAACAGGCAGTCATACATTCTTATTCGGATATGAAGAGAGTTATGGCTATCTTTCAGGCAATTATGCCCGTGACAAGGATGCTGTCCTTGCCTCGATGCTGATTGCTGAAGCAGCTGCGTATTATAAGAGTCAAGGCAAGACGCTCTATGATGTCTTGCAAGAGCTGTACAACCAATTCGGATACTTCCTGGAGAAGCTGGAGTCCCGTACGCTGAAAGGCAAAGACGGCGTAGCTCAGATTCAGACGAAAATGACGGACTGGCGCTCTAATCCACCACAAGAAGTAGCGGGAATTGCTGTACAAGATGTACTGGACTACTCCCTTGGTCTAGACGGTCTTCCGAAGGAGAACGTGCTGAAGTTTATTTTGGCAGACGGTTCATGGTTCTGCTTGCGCCCTTCAGGAACAGAACCGAAGATCAAAGTATACTTCGCCGTGCGTGGAGAGAACCTGGAAGATGCGGAAAGCCGGATCGAGCGTCTGGTAACTACAGTGATGTCGCGTGTAGACGCACAATAATACGAATGCATCAACAAGCAGGGACATGAGAAGGCCTCTCCGCACCGTAAGGTTGGTTGGCGGAGGGGTTTTTCTTTGAAATAAAAGTGTAGATGGATCTGGCATATAAGAGGACTTGTTGACACAAGCTGTTTGTATCCTATTTATTGTATGAATGTTAAATGAACGAATTACTTGAGCTGAACGTGTATTTGGTTCCAACACTTGAGGAGGTACATGTAGTGCGTCAAAAATGGCTTTATTGGAATAACGCTTCTCGGAAGTGGTTGTGGCTCGTCGTTATTATCGGTCTGGTTGCGTCCATCCCTGTAATCAGTGATCGGGTGCAGACAGAATCTTCTGCCAAAAAGGTGGAGCTTGTCTTCAACTATAGAGGTCTGCTGGATATCTCCGCCTATCAGGCACATCCGCAAGATTTCATGAATGAACAATTGACTCGTCTTAAAGACGCAGGCGTAACAACGATGGCTGTGTTCGAAAGTACATTGGATGAGCTCAGAAAGACACGCCGACTAATGGTGTATAACGGCCAGGATCTCGCAAACCTGACTAAAGATGTGATTCCTTCTAATGCAAATTACACGTATGTGTTATTTACATCGGAGGAAAACGCACTGACGTATACCCCTATTATTGAACAAACGTTCGCTGATCGGCAGATCCCAGTAGTTCCATGGGAATATGAAGGTCGTAGCGGCTTAATATTGCAGACTCCTCCGGAGAATGCCAACATGCAACCATTGCAGCCTGATCCGGTAGCCGTGAAGATGCTGCGTGATAAAGGTTTCTACATTTTGCCGCGGATTTCAGACAGTGTGCCTTACAGCCAGGAATCGATGGAGCGCTTGCTTACTTTCTTCGAAGAGAATGGCGTGAATCGTATCTTGTTTGATGGTGATGCTGTGAAAGGGTACAATGATAATGAAGAGATGAAAAGTCTCGACCAGTTCGCACAGTTGCTGAACAAGCACAATATTGGTCTTGCAGCCATCGAGAATTTGAAGAAACCACAGTCTGGATTCCAGACTCTTGCGTATAAAACGGATTACAACGTTACGCGTCTGTACTCGCTTAGTGACGGTGATGCCAACTTGGACGTCGATGTCATTGCTGACCGTTTTGTTCTGGCAACCAAGGATCGTAACATTCGTATGCTCTATATGAATGCTTCCCCTAGCCGGAATACAGCCAAGGCCATGATTACAGATCCAATTGAGAATCTGATCAACAGCCTGGGTGAACCGGGGCATGCGGTAGAACGCATGGCGAAGCATGGATTTGAACTTGGACAGGCTGAAGCATTCACTGTTAAGGATTCTTCAATTCAGCGTTATGCCAAGCTGGTTGCTCTCGTTGGTGCGATTGCCATGATTGCACTTATGGTTTCTTATTTTATCCCACTACTGACATTGATCACATTTGTAGTTGCTCTGGTGGGCAGTGCGGGATTGTTCCTTTTGAAACCAACACTGCTGGAGCAAGGAATTGCCTTGCTTGTGGCCATAGCTGCGCCGACCATAGCGATGGTGCTGGCTGTTCGTACAGTGAACTATCAGCAACAGCGTCAACCAGACGCATCAGCGGGTCGTCGTTTGAAGCAGACTTTAGTTTTATATGTAAGAACGTCAATTCTGTCGTTCCTGGCGGTACCCTTTGTCATCGCGTTGCTTAACAGTATTACGTACAGTCTGGTCATTAACCAGTTCCGCGGTGTAAGTCTGTTGCACTTTGCACCTATGGCACTGGTAGCGATCTACATTGTGTTTTATCGTGGCTCGGGTTCCTTCTCTATCAAGCAAGTCAAGGATCTGCTGCGTACACCGATTAATGTATTAATGGTTGTGTTAGGTGTTTTTGCTGCCGCGGTTGGTTATTATTATTTAACCCGTACAGGTAATGCAGGATCGGTTACCCCGTTCGAGATGTTCCTGCGTACCACGCTGGAAGATACGTTCGGTGTACGGCCGAGATTCAAAGAATTTATGCTGGGACACCCGCTGTTTATCGTTGGCGTGTTCGCCGCTTTAAAATATCGTAAAGTCGTCTTTGTGCTCATTATTGCAGCGATTGGACAGTTGTCCATGGTGGATACGTTCGCGCATATTCATACGCCGGCGGTATTGTCACTCATTCGTGGAGTGATGGGGTTGGGACTTGGCTTAATCTTCGGTATCATTGCTGTGGGTGTGTGGCAAGTAGCGGAAGGATGTTGGAAAAAATGGTCACCACTTCTCAAAAGTTAGTCATCTCGGGGTATTACGGATTCCGCAACAGCGGAGACGAAGCGGTGCTAAAGTCGATTTTGACAGCGCTGGAAGAGGAAAGTCAAAGGTCGAACGTCACCATTGAACCGATTGTACTCTCGGGTGATCCCGAATGGACCACCTCCATGTACGGTGTGCGTTCCGTGCATCGGATGAAACTGAAGGAAGTCCGTCAAGCTCTCAAGGAGAGTGACGGATTAATCAGTGGTGGAGGAAGTCTACTGCAGGATGCAACTGGACTGAAATCCATTCCTTATTATCTGGGTGTAATCAAGCTTGCCCAGTGGTTGAAAAAACCAACGTTTATCTATGCACAGGGGATTGGCCCTGTGAAGCGTAACATTTTCAATCCTATGATCAAATCGGTCTTCAAGGCCTGCACCTATGTATCCGTTCGTGATGAACAGTCCGCTGATTATCTGCGTGGGCTCGGGTTACAGTGGAATCAGATCCATGTCGTACCCGACCCAGTAATGGGCTTGCCATTACCTGAAGCAAAAGTGGAGAGAGGAGCAAATGCTGTTTCTGCAAATGCTGCTACTCAAGCTAATCGGATGGAACCTTCATCTGGAGAACACACCAAGCTACCTGTGATCGGCATATCGGTACGGTTCTGGGAGTCAGACCGCAAAGAGCTTACGGCTATTGCTGCAGGATTGAAAAAGTTGTGCTCCAAAAGAGCTGTGCACTTGCGTTTTCTGCCATTTCATTTGCCGAATGATGAACAGGCATCACGATTCCTTATGGAAATGCTCGGTGATGTGACCAGCAAAGGCAGCGAGATTAGCATCACACCGGATCTGACAGACCCTCAGCTTATGCTGGAGGAAGTCAGCAAGTGTGATCTCGTCATCGGTATGCGTCTGCACAGTCTGATCTATGCGGCATCGCAGTATGTTCCGCCGGTAGGCATCTCGTATGATCCGAAGATTGATCAATTCCTGCTTCGTCTGGATAGTGAGCCAGCAGGCAGTACGGATACACTCGATGGAGACAAACTCGCCAAGACTGTCGTTGGACTGTTGGATCAACGTTCACAGTGGTTGAAGGAACATGAAGAAGGCATCACCCAACTGAAGCAGGAAGCCAGAGTGCCTGCACAGCAGATTATTAACTATTTAGGCCGCAAAGGATGAGATAAAGATGAGTCAGACCGGATCAATACCTACCGTTTCGATCTACGGCATTCCTTTTTCCAAACTGACGATGAAAGAAACGGTGAAGGTTCTCCAGGAAGCTGTGCTGTCCAAGCAGACACCACATCAGGTCATTACAGCCAACCCCATTATGGTTATGGCTGCATTGGAAAATCCCGCAATCATGAAAGTCATGCAAGCTGCGGAATTGATTGTTCCTGATGGAACAGGTGTTGTATGGGCTGCGAATTATTGTGGAGATCCTGTAGCTGAGCGAGTGCCGGGATTTGAGCTTTTACATGAATTGCTGCGTGTTGGAGAAAACTATCGATGGGGCATATATCTCCTTGGTTCCACCCCTGAGGTGATTCAAGAAACGGCAGTTCGGTTACAACAGCAATATCCGGCGATTCGAATTGTGGGTTATCGCGACGGTTATTTTGGTCCGGCTGAGGATGAACAGGTCATCGCTTCCATTCGGGAAGCGGCACCTGACCTGTTGTTTGTAGCACGTGGGGCCGACACCCAAGAACCGTGGATTCACAAGCATAAAGATGCATTGCAGGTTCCCGTAACGATGGGCGTTGGTGGCAGCTTTGATGTGATTTCGGGCAAAACCAAACGTGCGCCTGTACTGTTCCAAAAGTTAAGACTGGAGTGGTTCTATCGCTTGTTGCGTGAACCAAGCCGGGCTGGCCGAATGCTTGCGCTTCCGAAATTCGCTGTTAAGGTGATGCGGGACAAAGAAAACGTGACGAAAGTCCGTTAAAAACAGGTAATTGCGAGATAAATGCGTGTTTTTGCTAGAAATTGAGGATGGCTTTTCGGGTGTGATGAGCGTATAATTCATTCCGGATTACATGTGTGCCACTCCATGAAAACAGAAGCGTTACACTTCTCTAGGTTTTCCTTGCACTCTCCGTTATCGTGTAACGGAATTTTTCATCAAAAGTGACTAACAATAATTTTTATATATAAAAAGAGATCAGGGGATTTATAATTTCGTACAGGTATTATAATTGGGGGTCGAATGTTCAAATGGTAGCGATCTTTATCATTGGATTTATCGTGTCAATGGGACTGGCTCTTGCCCTGACACCACTTGTCAAAAAGTTCGCAGTCCGCATTGGCGCGATGGATACGCCGAATGCACGTAAAGTACACACACGGATCATGCCACGTCTTGGTGGTCTGGGGATATTCCTGGCCTTTATTATTACAGTTGCTGCATTGCTTCCGTTTGTATCGGCATGGTTCACGACTCGGGATATGAGTTTTGTCAGCGCGTTTCTGATTGGTGGAACAATTATCGTGCTGATCGGAGCACTTGATGATCGGTTTGAACTGTCAGCCAAAGTGAAGTTGCTTGGTCAGATCGTTGCCGCTTCTGTCGTTGTATTCGGATTTAATATCCGGGTAGATTTCGTCAACATTCCTTTTCAGGATTCCTATTCTTCACTCGAAGCTTGGGTATCCATTCCGCTGACGATCTTATGGATCGTTGGTGTAACGAATGCGATTAACCTGATTGACGGTCTGGATGGTCTGGCTGCCGGTGTATCTGGTATTGCAATTGGTACCATTGCCGTGATGTCGTTCCTGATGGGTAACATGATGATTGCGTTGATGTGCCTTGTATTGCTGGGTAGCATCATTGGATTCCTGTTCTTCAACTTCCACCCGGCCAAGATCTTCATGGGGGATACCGGATCGCTATTCCTTGGTTTCTCTCTGGCGATGCTGTCCATGCTGGGATTCAAACAAATTGCTATCGTGTCCTTTATTACACCGCTGATCATTATCGGTGTGCCGCTCTCGGATACCTTCTTCGCGATTATCCGTCGTGCGGTACAGCGGAAACCGATTTTCGCACCGGATAAAGGTCACCTGCATCACTGCTTGCGTGAACTTGGATTCAGTCACCGTCAGACGGTCCTGATCATTTATGGAATTGCCGCTTTCTTCGGAGTTCTGGCGATTATTCAATCTTCCGCTGCGATGTTCGAAGCGAACTGGGTAACGTTCGTGGTCATCTGTATCATGATGTTCTTCCTCCAAGTGGGAGCAGAAGTCATCGGGCTTGTCAGCAAAACGAGAAGACCGGTCATTAACTTCCTGATGCGCATGCGCGTCAAGTTGAATCCGGAGACTCGTTCGAAATCATAAATAGATAAATGTAATGGTTACAGCTATTCTTGAATATTATTCCAGACCCAACCTTATCCCTAGTGGATAAGGTTTTTTGTTTATTTTGAGATTTTTACTAAATAATTGGAACCTTTTGCCGATATATAAAGGTAACTGACTTAAAAAGAGGAGAGATGATTGAATGCAGCGTACGAAGAAGCCGTTAATCTGGCTGATGATGGTGGCACTGGTTGTATCTCTAATACCAGCTGGCCTTGCACCAGTCGCATCGGCGGCGGACAAATTGACAAGCTATTTTACCCCCGATGTATCTGACTTGAGAAATACGGTTGACTTAACATTGACGGCAGGGGCTAATCAGATAACGAGAGAAAAAGTATATAAAGTGACGGATGCGCAACAAGTGATTACTGGTACGTATACCAAAGTAACGGGGTCTACATTGGGTGCTAACATCCAACTCCTGAACTGGGATCAAAGTAAAAATAGTTGGGTAGAGGACCCCACACGTGTTGCTCCAGCGGTAGTTACCCTTGATGTAGATAGACCGGATAACCGCTTCAGAGCAAACGTAACCTTATATCCGGGTATGAATCGGATTACTTTTACAGGTGCACAAGGACAGAATGAACGTTCAGAGACGTTTTACATTTTGTTTGACCAAGTGCCTTATGTAGAGAAACTGCAGGTACTTGGCGGTTCAGACAATCTCGATCTCAATGAAGGTACACAAATTGTAGTTAATAAAGATGAAGTTACCCTTCAAGGTAAAGCGATGAATGCAATCAAGATAACTGTATCAGTCAATAATGGTCAGGCTTTGGCGACACAGCTTTTACAAGATGGCACGTTCTTCTCGCCGCAGCTTAAGCTGAAACCAGGTGTGAATGACTTGAAGTTGGTGATACAAAATGGCTCGGATACACTCACATTTAACTATTCCTTATTCTATTATGATGAAAAAAACCCGGTAGTTAAACTTGATTTGCTGGATTCAAATGGTAATGAACAGAGTTTGCTCGGTGTTGAGCCAGTCTTCACAGAAGATACAGACAAGGCCAAAGTACATGTGCAAATGCTGATACCTTATGATGAAGTGAACAAAAATAAATTCAGTGAGGGTGCCGAGATCTTTGTGGATAACAACACAACCAAAGAGACGCCTACTTTTACCGAAGAACTGTTTATTCCAAGTTTGAAGGACAACACGCCATCGTACTGGTTAGTATCCTTTGATATTAATGCCGTGAATTTTAACAAAGATACAGATGGTGAAGTTTTGGTAGATCAAAATCATACTTTATCCGTAACCTATGGAACGAAGACTGTAAGCAAAAAGATGGACTTCCAGTACATGAAAGGCCAAACGGTCATTACTGACCTGAAGTACCTTAAAGGGTATAGCGGAACTGGTATAACGAATCTGCCAACAGGAGAACCCCTGAACGGAGCTAAAGTAGATTCAGGAGACTTCTATATTATGGTAAACACGAATGGTAAGCCTGCTGATCCAGAAACGGGGTTGAAAGCAAACTATCTTCCACTGGGAACAAGCTCTATTCCTTTGCAATATGTGGCGACTGTGTCAGATACCAGTTATATTTTAAAAGTGGCCGGTTTGAAGAACGGTAACCAGACAGTTCGTTTTAATTACGAGGGATCCACAGCATATAGAGATGTGACGATTTCCTATGCCTCCAAGAACTTTATTTATGTAGAAAACCTTACTGATGGGCAGACTTACAATATAAGTTCTGGAAATACCCTTACGGTTAAAGGACAATACATTGATTTTGAAGATACAATTAATAGTGATTTTTTCGTTGCAGAAGTATTTGCTAATGGTGAGAAAGTAAGATCAACTAATACTTCAGAAGCCTTGCAACCAAATTGGTTGAATAAAACGACCGGAGTATTTAACATTAATCTCGATATTTCTTTGGAGAACGGACCTTTGGTCTTCGGAGAAAATCGTATTATTCTGACAGGAATAGGTAAGGACGACAAGGGACAGGCTCGGGAAATCAGAAAAGAATTGCGTATTTATGTTGTGGATAACAATGTATCTACCATTTTGAACTTCCAGCCAGCTGTGGGTAAAGATCGCCCAAGCTTCCCGCCGAAGGAATTCAGCGCGGATAACCCGCAGCTTCCTCAGATTTTCAATCTGACACCTGAATTTATCTATAACGATAATAAATACACAACCAGTTTGAAGAATTACGATGTAGTCCTGCGTGGTAGCGGGGCAATTAAAATGAACCTGAACATGGGAACGAAAAATATTCTATCTGTTGATCTTCCGGTTAACTCGGTAGATAATGCTATTGTTACATTTGCGGGTGAACGTTACACGTATGATCTTGCTGGTAACCAAAAAGACTTTATCATGCGAGTTCAGGATCTGGTTGCTGATGCACCAGGAACTTATGTGTACACATTGGAATTAATCAATGAGACCGGAGCTAAGACAACACAAAGATTAGAAATTGTTAGAGAAGTAAGTGCGTATCGCATTCTTTCTCCTCAACCTACGGTTGGTAATCAAATTGTGGTGAACAAAAACTTTGTTCATTTTGATATCGAAGCCGAGGGAGCAACGCAAGTATTAATCGGCAAAGATCCTGCTGTGAAACGTACAGATTTAGGGGACAACCGTTTCGTGTATGATTATGTAGGATTAAAGCAGGATAAGGAAAACAAAATCAAAATTACGATCACCCGTGCGGGTGCAAGCATCAATGATACGATTGAAGTGTTCTACACGGGAACAGTGGGTGTGGACGCACAGTATATGGCTCCAAAGGTAGCAACCAAGTATACCGTCTTTAATAAAGGTTTACAGTTGAGTTTCCCGAAAGGGACTGTTATGCAAAGTACGAATACAAGAGGAATTACGAAGTACTATCCAGATACGAAACTGCTGTTTGGTATTGCAGATCCGACTACAGGTATCGTAGAACGTCGTAATGACTACGGTAATGTAATTGGTTTCCCTGGAACGGGTGAAAGCAGTGGTGCACCTGCATGGAGCATTCCGGATGAATATCTGCTTAACTTTGGATCCACGAGTGCGTCGAGCAACTTCGGTCGCATATCTCAGATTTTCTGGGTAAATGGTGGTATGGGTGAATCTGGGGATCTTGGTTCGGCGACATATGCTGCCCCAACTGACGGACTTGCTCCATACTCTGTAGAAGGATTGTTCGGTAATCCACAGACTCCTGCAGAACGTAAAATTACGCCATCACAGCGGGGAACAATTACGTTGTCATTTGACCCTAATGTGGTAGACGAAGCAGGTTCGACGATTACAGTATATCGCTACACAGCTAATCGTCAGTGGGAAAATATTGGTGGTGAGGTAGATACAAAAGCACATACAGTTACTGTACCGTTTGACGAGTTTGGGTATTATAAAGTTATGAAATTAAGCCGCAGCTATAATGATGTAACGAATCATAACTGGGCTCGAAATATCTTGAATGGACTTTATTCCAAAGGGTTCATGAATAACTTGCGTTTTGAGCAATTTGGTACAGATGATCAGACGACCCGAGGTGAGTTTGCTACCTTGTTGGTCAAAGGACTTAATTTACCAATTAACTCCGACAATAACCGTACTTTTGTGGATCTTGTACCAGGTGCACGCTCTGCAACGTGGGATTATGACCGAATTGAAACTGCAGCAAGAGCGGGGATCGTAACAGGACTGACTGACGGAGTATTTGGGCCTGATCAACCGCTGACACGTGAACAAGCTGCTGTTATGATTGCACGTGCCCTGAAATTGAAGCTGGCGAACAATGATAGCAAACTTGAAGCCCAACTTGCCAAGTCTTTTGTTGATTCAGGCAAAATGGAGAAATATGCAGGTCCATCCATTATGGCAGTGTCCAAAGCGAAAATTATGGAAGGCTCCTCTTCCACGATAGCTGGACAGAAAAAGGCACAAATCAGCTTCAACCCGAAAGGCAATCTCACTCGTGCAGAAGCTGGGAAGATTGCAGTAGAGTTGCTTAAGAAAAGTACAAAGGTATTCCCTAAAAACCTGAGCTAATTACGTAAAAATATTAACGCAGTATAGGAAGGATCTGTCCCTTATATTAAAGGGTCAGATCCTTTTTATGACTAAAACAACTCGGTAAAGAAAACTTTTATAATAGAAGATATCTGTTTTTTACCAATAACTATTTTTGTAATTTGTTAGAGATTAAGATACAATAACGGTAAATACACAATGATCTAGAGGGTGAAGTTAGCTAATGAAACCGATTTATTCGAGAGCTCAATTGGGTTACATGAAGGCAAAGACACAGTTCGAGAAGCAGGCAGTCATTCTGGAAAAAAAGTTGGAAGATACACGTAAGACTGAGGAGATCTCTCAGGAAGTGATGGAAGGACTTGTACAGTCCACTGGATTCCATGATGCGTATAACAATCTGGTTCTGGCTGAGAATGAATTGATTGAATGGTCTCATACTACGATGAAGCACGAGAAAACATACCGTGAGAACAGACAACCAATTGACGATATGTATCTGAGATTGAATAGCGACCCGAATATGCGTGCTCAGATTATTGAACTGGCAATGAAAATTCGCTAATTTAATTCAATAAGTTTCAATAAAAAGGGGCCTGAAAGGGCTCCTTTTTATTATTGTGAAATTTGTCGCTTCATCGTGGAGAATAATGGGTATAAATAAACGTCCACATCATTTTGGACACATGAAAATTTTAGAGGAATCGTAATTAATACAGCTAATTACAAGGTTTTGAACGTGCGCAATACCCGCAATGCATCAATACATAAATAAGTTCAAAACTTTTTTTGAGGAATCCGCAACTTTTTGAAATCTACTGCGTTTAAGATGTAGAGTCAAAAACATTGGGGAACTTACCAAGATTGACCTCGTGAAGAATCTTGTCTATTTATTAGAAAAAATTGCTTTACGACACGAGAGACCCATTGTATAATACGTAGGTAGGATTAGGAAACTACTCTATTTACGTGTGATTCTATTATCTTGTTTACAAGTTTCTGTGATATGCTCACAGACATCATTTATATTAACTTGCTCAAAACTCTGGAAAGGGGGTGCAACAATATATGAGGAATACGAGCGACCCTATTAAAGAAAATTCAAATGTTATGAACGCCCAAGGAGGAGAAAAAAAGGTTATGAAGAAAATTTTATCCGTAGCATTGTCTACAGCAATGGCATTCTCAATGTTTGCATCTGTAGCATTCGGTGACACAGCAGTTTCACCACAACAACAGTTTGATGCATTGAAAGCAAAAGGTATCTTCTCTGGTTATCCAGATGGCACAGCAGGTCTTGATAAAGACATGACTCGTGCTGAGTTCGCAAAAGTTATCACTAAATTGCTCGGTCTGAAAGAGATCACTGGAACTCTTTCTTACACTGACAAAAACTACACAGCTAAAAACTGGGCTGTACCTTACATCGAAGCTGTAACAGCTGCGGGTATCATGGAAGGTAAAAACGTAGAGAAAAAAATCTTTGACTTCAACGGTAAAGTGACAGTAGCTGAAATGGCTACAATCTTGACTCGTGCACTTGATCTTGAAATCCCAACTGAAACTAACAACAGTGCAGCAGCATGGGCTAAAGGTTATGCTCAAGCAGCGATCAATGCAGGTCTGATCGACGCTAACGCTAACTTCGCTGGTAATGCTTCCCGCGAGTTGTTGGTAGGTGCAGCATTCGCAATCGATCAAGCTCAAAGCTTGAAAGTATCTTCTTACACAGTAACTGAAGCTGGTAAAGTAGTAGAATTTAAAATCAGCGACGGCGAAACAGTAAAAGTAACTTTGGACAAAGCTCTCGAAGCTAACAAAGAGACTGAAGTGAAATTTACTTACAAAGATAAAGAGTTCACTGAGAAAGTTACTTATGTAACTACAGTAGCTCAAGCAGTATCTTCTGTTACTGCAACTAACCTGAAAGAAATCACAGTTAAATTCGACGGTACTGTAGATCCAGCTACTGCTGAAAGCACTAATAACTATGTTGTTAGCGGTATTACTTTCAAAAGTGCTACACTGTCTGATGACAAAACAACTGTAACTTTGTTGGTTGATGCAAACTCTTCAGCTCTGACTAACCAAAGAGCAACTAGCCTGCAAATCAACAATGTTAAAAATGCTGATGCAACTAAAACCTTTACACAAAAAGTAGAGTTCACTCCACTTGATGTGGCAGTTCCAGAAGTTAAAGAAGTTAAAGCTCTGGGAACAAAAGCGTTCAAAGTAGTATTCAGTGAGCCAGTTCAACAATCTACAGTTAACGCTACTTCTTTCCGCGTTGACAACAATGTAATTGCTGCTTCTGTTAAATATGTATATCCTAACACAGCTATCGTAACTACAGATCTTACAGCTGGCGAACACACTCTGCGTGTTAGCGACGTGAAAGATTTCTCTGGTCTGACTATCGTTCCAGTTGAAACTAAATTCACCGCTGCTGAAGACACAGCTGCTCCACAAGTTGTTTCTGTTAAGTCTAACGACTTGAAAGAAGTAACTGTTGAATTCGATGAGACTGTGAAAAGTGTTGCAAGTGCTTATGCAAATGTAACTGGTAACAGTGCACAAACTATCGAAATCAACGATAACAAAGTAACTTTGAAGTTCAATAGCCCGTTGAACTACACTGAGAACACAATCCACTTGGCTACTGTAAGTGACTACAGCAACAATACTGCTTCTGTAGATGCTAAAGTAACGCCAACATTGGATACAGTTCGCCCAACTGTAGTAAGCACAGACTTCTACGTTGAAAACGGAAACTACTATGCTAAATTCCAATTCAGCAAATCGCTGAAAGTTGATTCTGCAACAGATGCTTCTAACTATGTTTTGAAAAATTCTGCAGGTAACGTACCATCTATTGCTGGTATCGATGCAGACGGAAATCCGGTAATCAAACCTGTTTACACAGATAACAACAAAACAGTTGTTGTTAACCTGGGAAGTAGCTTGAACTCTGAGTCTACTTACACTCTGACTGTTGCTGGTGTTGTAGATACAGCGTATGTAGGTAACGTATTGTTGCCATACACTGCTACTTTGAATGCTAACACTGCTCAAAACGGTAAAATCTCCCGTGTATGGGCTGATGTAACTGGTCAAAAACCAGGTTATATCTACATTCAGTTCAACAAAACACTTGCAACTTCTGGCGAAGGTAACGCATTAGAAGCAGCTAAGTACACAGTGACAGTTGGTGGAAATACTTACCAAATCGCTAAAGAGAACAATGATATTAACTTGATCTCTACTAACACTGTTCGTATTGCTGTAACTAACACTACATTCCCAACTACTTTGACAGCTACGCAATGGAACAGTGCTTCTGTTACAGCTAGCTACATCAAAGATTCCGAAGGTAACTACTTCAACAACGGAACTTACAACCTGGGTGGAGATCTGACTGGTTCAGAGATCACTGTTACTGGTGATGTCTATGCAACAAGCCGTAAAGAAATCAAAATCAAGTTTAACGCTGCTTTGTCTAATGTAAACTTGAGTGACTTCTCGGTTGCTGGTGTTGCATCTCAGCCTACTTCTTACACACTGGCTGATAACAACAAAACATTGTTGTTGAAATTTGCTGACAACGCAATTCCTGTAAACCTTACTGGTGTAACAGTGAGAACTGTAACTAACTACACGCAAGATGCTTACGGAAATAAAATTCAACCAATTGCAGCAACAAATGTTAAAGATGGCGTTGCTCCAACATTTGAAAATGGTGCATTCACTAAAGTAGGAAACACGTACACTGCTACTATTAACCTCTCTGAGAGTGTTGTTAAGAGTGATGATGTAACTCCCGACTTTATCAAAGGATTGTTCACTTTGAACATTGGTTCTGATGAGGTTGCTATCAGCAGCGTAACTGTTGATGGTACTAATCAAATCAAAGTAACTGCTATTGCTACTGCAGCTCAAGCTGACAATGGTAATGCAATTGTATCGTTGAAATTCAACGGAACTAAGAACGATGCTGCTAGTGCAGTAACTGATACTAATGCTAATGCATTGGGTGCATTCACAGTTGCCGCTCAAAACAGCGCAATCTTGGCTCCATAATTAATGAATCTTTAAGAAAACTCCTTGCATCTTTGATGCAAGGAGTTTTTGATTTTTAAGGAAATAAATTTAATACTATCATTAGACAACAACATCGTAACTTTCTTCCCTTCTCATACGTTTATACTATAAAGCAACAAGCAACATATGGGAGGTTTGGAAGTGGATCAAAAGAAAATGTTTGTGAGCTTGCTCGCGAGTGTGATGTTGATCAGTTCAACGGCTGGTATCGCGATGGCAGCGAGCACAACCAATAAAACGTCTGCCACCAGTTCAAATAGCACATCGAAGAAAACAACAACATCAACGAAGAAGGTTGTACATACTCTGAACAACTTGTCCCCTGTCAAAGTAACAGCGCGTAGTTCTGTGAGATTAACGGACGTTAACATCCTAGCGCAAGATGACGGCAATGTAGTTACGTATACTTTGTCTTACAATAACAATGACAGCACCCCAATGATGATGCTCGATTACTGGAGCAAAGTGAAAACAAAGGGTGGAACATCGTTCTCACCTAAACTGATCGCAAAAGATCAGGAAAAGAAAACGGTTGCGCCGGGATCAACGGTGGAGTTGACCTATGTCATGAAGGTCGGTCGGGAGGTGAAACTGAGTGATCTGAACTTCCTCATCGTTAAATGGGATTTCAGTCAAGCTAACTATGAACGTACGCTGGGTAAGTTTAACGTGCCCGCATCTTATAGCATTACCACACCTGTAGGCAAACCGAAGACGGTTCGTCTAAGCGATTCTGCTGTGAAGGTCAAAGTATCTGGCATTAAAGTGTATCCAGGTGAAGATAAGAATCAGTATGTGAAAATTGGCGTGAATTTAAACAATATCAGTTATAAATTACTTGAAAATCCGAATACCAAATGGATTTTGCGTACGCCAAGTGGTACGAACTATCCGTTAACTCCGGATAAAGACAGCACAAATGTCAGCATCCAGGCACAGGCCAATAAAGCGCTTAGCCTGATGGCCTCTCTCCCTACATCAGTGAAGCTGCAAAAGTCCGAGCTGTTGCTGGTAGAAGAACAGGGTGAAGAGAAGAGTGTTCTTCCTGTTGCTGCGTTACAACTGCCTGAAGCGAGCAAAACGAATGTAGAGGTATCTGCCAATCAATCGAATATCATTTCTGTTGAAGGACAACGTTTGTCCACGTTGCTTGAATCCGCCAAAGTCCGAATCGATGATGGTGAGTATAGTCTTAACCTTCAATGGAAGCTTAAGAATGAAGGCAAGAAAGCGATTAAGGTACCGACGTATACCTTCGAGGTACGGAATACAGACGGAACAGTCTATCCGATCGAAACCAAAGCACTGGATACATTAAAGTTGAACCCAGGCGATATCAAGACAATTAAGCTCAGTGCAACCCTTCAGGGTGATGGTGATACGAGCAAAATCAAGTTGTATGTAATGAGTCCGGTAGACAAAAATGAAAGCACGGAATCCACAACGTCTTCTCCAACGAATGGCTTTGTCTTCTCCTATCCTGTAGGTGTTTATGCGATTCCTGAATCGGTATCCAGCGGAGATGGATTGACGACCGAAACGGTCATTAAGAATAACAAAGGTACATTTGGTGTGTCTTTTGGATCGTTACAGCGGTTGCCGTGGCTCGATAGTGACATTATTGCCGCAAAAGTGACCATTCGTAATGCAGGTAACAAAACGGTACAACTTCCAGAACTTGAAGCGATGTTTATGATTGATTCTGCTGAGATTGAAGGAGACAAGAAGTTAATTTACACACAAAGTGGCAAGCTACTTGGAGCGGGCATGACAACCGAGGCTTATCTGTTGACCAAGATTCCTTCTGAATTACGTATATCTCGTCTGGAACTTAGTCTGAACGAAAAAGTTAGTGAAGAAGAGACGAATGAGTGGATTACGTTAAATACGTCTGGATTAATTCCACCGGTATCTTATGTTGGAAGCGGCAAGACATACACTTTGGGCACGGCGGATAAAGAGACCGAAATGGGTGTGCGGAGAACGATCCGTTATCCGGGAACGTCATCGGATATTGTATATACCGAATTCGAAATGACCAATAAATCATTGCGTCAAAGTGGACTTGGAAAACTGGTAGGTTACTTCAAAACATCGGATGGCCAGTATTACAGAGCCACTGCGAAACAAGCAGAGCGTCTGCCTGGGCCGGGTCAGAAGTCGATTGTTACGTTCTGGGCTAAGATTCCGAAATCCGTTACCTTCTCAGACCTGCGCTTGATTGTGGGTGAAGGTATTGCAGACAGCAAATTTGTAACCGGTGAAGGGGAAGCGACTGCTTATGTGAATGCTCTTGCATTCGAAGTGCCGCCAACTTCCATTAGTGTTCAAGGTTCGCTAACCAATATTGATCTCTATCCATACTCTTGGACAGCTAATAGTGTACGTGCTTATCTGGCAGGCAGCTCATCTGTACAGATCGAGATGAATTACAGTTTATCACGCAATGAAGAGATTGAGATGGGTGAGAACGAGCACAAGTTAATTCTCACACTGACGGATCAAGCCGGTAAATCATATGAGAAAGAACTGACTTTGGGCACAGATCTGAAAGTGGGAACCAACCAGACGCTGAGCTGGAGTGTAGAAGACAGCTTCTTCGAAAAATTGCGTGGTGGTTCGTATCGTTTGACAGTATATGATCAATTTCAAGGACAACGTATCCGTCTTGCAGAGCAAAGTTATGGATACGACATTTCTAAGCTTCCAAAAGAAGAACCGGAGTTCCCTACGTTCCCAACGGATGGGTTTTGATAAAGAACAGACAGCACTATAATTATCCACAAAACCTCGTTTCCATCCCAACGGAAACGAGGTTTTGCTTGTCGCATCCCTATTTTTTCTCTATAGTTAAAGTTAATAGATTACCAGAGGAGGAAAATGATTCACATGAAACCTTATATGAAAGTATCCCTTGCAGCGCTCGCCATTGGTGTTGGCGTGTGGGTTGGGTCGGTATACAGCAATACAGCCATCGGTGCAGGTACAAGCCAGCCAGGAACAGCAGACGATCCGGTTGTAACGAAGAGTTATGTAGACCAGCAGATTCAAAAAGCATTGGGTGGAGGCGCTAGCACAGGGTCTGGCAACTCATCAGGCAGCAATAACGGCTCGACTGGAACCGGGAACTCCAGTAGCACAGGTGGAGACACTTCACTTCCTCCACTGGTCTCAGGCGCATCTGATGCCGTTGAGATCGTAACGGTGAAACCGGGTCAACAGCTGATTGGGAAGTCTGGCTCGGAGTTCATTGTACGTAGCGGCAAGGCTGTGATCGTCAGTGAAGGTACGAATGGTGTAGCTGATCTGACGGACGGGATTGACCTGACGAATGGAAAGGCAGCGCCGACCAATCACCTGCTCTCTTTTCCAAGGGATGGACGGGGGATCATGGTATTGGAAGGAAATAAATATAGCCTAACCGTAATGGTTCGTGGTGGATATACTCTGAAATAGGATTTGTAGCTGTTAAAGGAATTATTCATTAGTCATGTATTTCATTTGCTCAGATTACCCAGTTCTAACAAACATTAATACGGCTAGCGAGCCTTATTGCTGCTCACTCTATAACTGTTGACAACCAATTAACGGAGGTGCAGGAACCATGGCTAGAAGCAATCGCAGAGTCGTACCGGAAAGTCGTCAAATGCTGGATCAGATGAAGTATGAAATTGCTGCGGAATTCGGGCTCAATGTGGGATATGGCCGTAGAGGTCTGACTGGAGCAGATACAGAATTTGGATCTGAACTGGGTGAAGTGAGTGATCACTCTTATGGGCAATACAAAGGGTGGGGACACCTGACTTCCCGCGAGAATGGATCAGTTGGTGGAGAGATCACCAAGAGGCTGATTCGTCAGGCAGAGCAGCACTTATAGGACATTTCCCTTATCCCAATTCGTTTGACACGTCTTGACAAATACGTTAAGATGGCATTTGAGGTATGCAACCTTTTCCACTAGGGAAAGGTTGATTTTCGTTAGAGGCAATTACCTGAAAAATCCTTATCTTCGTAACTGCGGACCCTGCGTCCTTATTCCATTTTGGAAAGCTTCGAGGGTACAGTGAACGAATCGCTGTCATGTTTTGTTCGGGCAATCGCCATACTACTAGTTATGGGAGGTTGAAACTTCATGTCTGTTAAAGGCCGGCATCTATTTACATCGGAGTCTGTAACCGAAGGACATCCGGATAAAATCTGCGATCAGATCTCAGACGCCGTATTGGACGCGTTTCTTGCAAACGACCCCAATGCTCGCGTAGCTTGCGAAGTTTCCGTAGCCACAGGCTTAGTGCTTGTCATCGGTGAAATCAGTTCAGCTTCTGAATATGTGGACATCCCGTCCATCGTTCGTAATACAATTAAGGACATTGGCTACACACGTGCCAAGTTCGGTTTTGATTATAACACTTGTGCAGTTCTGACTTCTCTGAATGAGCAGTCCGCTGATATTGCCCAAGGCGTTAACGCAGCGCTTGAGAACCGTGACCCGGAACAAGTCGCTCGTGAAACAGAAGATATTGGTGCGGGTGACCAAGGTTTGATGTTCGGTTTTGCAACGAACGAAACGCCTGAACTTATGCCTTTGCCAATCGCATTGTCTCACCGTATCGCACGCCGTCTTGCTGAAGTGCGTAAGAACGGTACATTGGAGTACCTTCGTCCAGATGGTAAAACGCAAGTAACGATTGAGTACGACGGTGACAAGCCGGTACGTGTGGATACAATCGTTGTGTCTACTCAGCACGCTGAAGAGACTACACTGGAGCAGATTCAAAAAGACATCAAAGAACATGTAATCTTGCCTGTCGTTCCAGCTGAATTGCTGGATGAGCAGACTAAATATTTCATCAACCCAACAGGACGTTTCGTTATTGGCGGCCCTCAGGGAGATGCAGGCCTCACTGGACGTAAAATCATTGTAGATACCTACGGCGGTTACGCACGTCACGGCGGTGGTGCGTTCTCTGGTAAAGATCCAACAAAAGTAGACCGCTCCGCAGCATATGCGGCTCGTTACGTAGCAAAAAACCTTGTAGCTGCAGGTCTTGCAGACAAAGTGGAAATCCAGCTCGCTTACGCGATTGGTGTAGCCAACCCGGTATCGATTAACGTGGATACATACGGAACTGGCAAAGTCAGCGAAGAGAAATTAGTGGAGCTTGTACACAACAACTTCGATCTTCGTCCGGCTGGCATCATCCGTATGCTGGATCTGCGTCGCCCGATCTACAAACAAACAGCAGCTTACGGTCACTTCGGCCGTACAGACCTGGATGTACCTTGGGAGCAAGTGGACAAGGCAGACCTTTTGAAAACTCAAGCAGGTCTGTAAGCTTAATCGCAATATGAAAAGCTCTTGATTCCTTTAAGGAATTAAGGGCTTTTTTGAATACAGATTCTAAGGAGAGTAATATGTATTCAAACATATTCATAATATCCCTTTTATCCCCTTTTTTCTAAAAAATAATGACGATCCAACCGACATACATAAAGAGGTCTGTACACCAGGCGAGAAGAAATAGAGATAAGGGGGAAGATCGGTGAATTTTAAAAAAATCGCAAGAAATAGCATGCTCGGATTATTGATCATTATGTTGACTGCTCAGGGATGGCTGACTGGTTGGAATGGTGTGGGACAGGAGGCTTATGGAGCTGATAGCTTAACAACACTTGGAATCAAGGCGACGGTACCAGCCATAGGAGAAAATAATGTGAACGGAACAACACCGTTAGTCATTGAATTTGATCAACCCGTTCGTAAAGCTGTGGGGACTACAAACGGATACATATCTATAAAACGTGTGGTGGATAATACGGAAGTTATCGAGCCAATTAAAGTGGATGCTACGGAGTCTAGTAACATTAGCATTACACCAGATGATGCGAACACTCCAGATGTGGGAAAAAAAGTAACAATTAATCATGCCCCTCTGCCGGGTGGAACTTATTACGTTCAGATCGATGCAAATTCCTTTGTCTACACAGATGTGAATAATACAGCCTTTGCCGGGTTGAACAAGGAATGGACGTTTCGTACACTGGGAGTCGGCTCGGCGGCGATAGTGAACAAGCTCCCTGCGAATGCTGCAATGCAGGTTGCTCCTTCATCCAATGTGACGATGACGTTTAACAAAAAGGTAAATGCAGGTGCTGGGAAAATCCAGATTTTTCAAGGGGATTCGTTGTATGAGGAGGTTGCAGTGAATGCTGGTTCTCCACGTATTTCAGGTTTTGGTACAACTACCATAGTGATTGACCCTGAGGAAAACTGGAATAGTAACAAATCATTTTATATCGTAATGCCGGAAGGGTTCTTGAGGGATGAGCAGGGGAATGACATAAGTGCAATAAACGGAACAGAATGGGGCTTTGGGGTACTCTCTGACCCAACGGCTCTCACTGTTTCTTCTGTATTTCCGGCGAATGGAACTACCAGTGCGTCATTAACGTCAGATTTGACAGTAACATTTAACAAAGAGCTTGATACAAAATATCCGGCTAACGTGATGTTGAGAAAAGCAAACGGAGGAACTGTAGCCGTAACGACAAGCATTAACAGTTCCGATAATAGGCAGTTGCGGATTGTTCCGCAAAGTACGCTGGAAAGCAACACGAATTATTACGTGGATATTCCCGCCAATGTATTCCGGGATAAAGCAGGTAATCTGTTCACTGGATTGACGGGAAACAGCTCATGGAGCTTTAAGACGCTAAGCAGAGATACAACTGCTCCTGTCCTGAAGACGGCAAAAATGTACAGCAATAATACGATCCGTCTTACCTACAACGAGACATTGAATAGTGTTGATCCGGTTTATAACAATTTTACAGTGACTGTAAATGGTGAAGCTCGTAATGTAAGTAGTGCATATATATATGGAGATACTGTGAATGTTGTTTTGGATACAGGCGTAGCCGTAGGGCAGGTTGTTCGGATAGGTTATACACAGGGGTTACGCCCTATACAGGATACATCGCTGAATCCGGCAGCTTCTTTTGCAGCACGTGATGTAGAGAACAGTCTGGACTCCGTGATGTCCAAGCCGCGTGAAGGTACAGCATACTACAGTACCATTAATTTGTATTATCCTGAGACTGTATATGTCACTTCCAGTGATGCAGCCGCGCAATTTAGTGTATCTGCAAATCAGTCTTCAGTGGGCATCAACAGTATCTCAGTGAACAATAGTTCACTCGTCACCTTAAATCTTAGTCGTAATATTACAGATGGCGAAGTAGTTCGTGTCTCGTATACACCAGGTTCTTCCCCTGTCAAAGATAGTCGTGGACAAGCGCTAGCTGGATTCAGCGGTTTCTACGTTCGTAATAGCATTGATACGAAACCGCCTGAATTCCAGAGCGCTGAAGTGAGCGGCTCCAAGCTGTGGATTCGTTATAACGAACCACTCCGAACAACGAACAAACCGCTGAAAAGCCAGTTTTCTGTTTTAGTAGATGGTAAACCTTTGTTTGTTAACGATACGGATGTTGAAGATGATACAATCACGCTGACTCTAGCTTCTGTTGTTGGTAGCAGCCAAAATGTAACGCTCTCATATGTACCCGGTGCACTGCGTTTAACGGATCTCAATGGTAACCCTGCCGGGTATATCAACCTCTCTCCTGTAAGCTATACTGCCGGCAACAGTATAGTCAAATCTGCAATTTTGCAGGGGGATACAGTCACTATTACGTTCCGGGAGTCTCTGCAGTCGCAGACTGCACTGACACCTTCCCAATTTAATGTGCAACTGGGGGGAATAGCGGCTAGTGTTATTTCTGCTACATCAGCAGGTACGACACTGACGTTAAAACTATCCAGTTCACCAGCAAGTGGACAAACGGGTGCTGTAAGTTACTCGCCGGGAATCATACCACTTCGTACGCTGCAAAGTGTTGTCGTGGAGAATTTTGGGCCACTGTCTTTAACTCAAAATGGCTCGACGAATACGACTACTAATACAGGTAATTTGAATAGTAGTTTACCATCTTGGTTAACGCTGTCGGATACAACTTTATTTAACCAGTCTATGTATATCATGAGCCCAGATTCGGCAACATCTTCTTCTGCCCAGTCACGGAACAGTCGTTCAAGTCATCAGTTTAATGTGGATGCGAGCAAATTAAATCAGGCTTTCCAGTATGCCAACTTGTCCAATAATTCAAGCCGCATGGTTGTGTTTGAAGTTCCTTCAACAGAGACATCCGCTTATGTGGGATTCCCTATTAACATGCTCACGGAGATCGCAACTCGTGAACGATTCGCATTCATTGGGGTAAAGTATGGTGATCGTTTATGGTCTGTCCCTCTATCAAGTCTAAATCCAACCAGTATCGGACAAAGTGTCAGTGCAACAACCGGCTCAGATACATCATACTTGTATGTCCAGTTGGAGTCTGTGCCGGTAACTATCTCTAGTACAATGGACGGCATGTTAGCCTCTGCAGGAGCACAGAAGGTTTCTGACATTACAGATGTGTATCTGTCAGCATACAATGGTTACAGTGGTCAACGTGCTGAGCAACAGATCAAGAGCCAATTGGCTCTCCGATTACCTTCAACGACATCAGGGGCAAATACAGGTCTAGTGTATATTGATCAAGGTACGTTAATGCTTGCTAATATTCCTCATATGTTTACCAATGCATCGGGAGCGGTTATGGTTAGAGGTCAACTTAGCGGTAATCAGACCGTTGTAGCAGCCTCACACCCGGTCGTCTATCGAGATACGACGTCTCATTGGGCGAAAGATGTGATTAGTGAATTGTCTGCAAAGTGGATTATTTATGGACAGAATGGCACGCTCTATAGTCCGGACCAGCAAATCACACGTGCAGAATTCGCTACATTGGTTGCTAAAGGACTCGGATTGCCGGGGGATTACTCCAGTGTGCAGCAGTTTAAGGATGTGCGCTATGGTGACCCATCAGGTGCCTATATCGGAGCAGCAGCCAAAGCCGGAATTATAACTGGCAATACGGATGGTACCTTCAGACCTAATAGCCTGATTACACGTGAGCAGATGGCCATTATGATGGTGCGGGCCTTGGACTATGCAGATCAACCGACAGTTCTGAGCACGTCTGCCGCTTCGACGTTATCCAAGTTCAAGGACAGTAACAAAATCCAATCCAAGGATTCTGTCGCCAAAGCAGTGCAAGAGGGAATTATTCAAGGTATGACAGAGAGAACATTCGAACCCCAAGGGAACGCAACTCGCGCTCAGGCAGCAGTGATGTTGAAACGTGTTCTGGATAAGTTGGAATATCTGTAATAGTAATTAGCTCTTTTATCTTAGTGAAGCGAATTCGATCAGGGGAATAAGTTCAACTGATCGAATTCGCTTTTTTATATTATAAAGTCATGATTTTCATGGATAGAGGGTGTGAATTTGCTAAAAAATGCCAGTATTCTCCCTCGTTGTGGGGTTAATATCCATACCATCTCTGGCTTATGCCAAAACAATAAAGAATCCATACAACTGTACGTTAATGAAAAGGCTACAGACATTAAACTGATGACAAAATCAGGAACGGTGTATGTTCCATTTCGAGAGTTTATTCAACTAATGGGGTACCAAGCGGATTACTCAGTGGTAGATCGAGAGATTTCAGCAGGATCGGGAATTCAACATTTATCTTCCTACCGGATGATGGTTACATTAGTGGATCGGGAGATTACTACGAATTACAAAGGCCAGGTACTCAGATTGATGGAAATTTCTATTTACCTATCCGTTATGCCGCCTGGTTAACCAAGCATTCGGTTAAGTATGATCAAAAGTCGAATAGAGAGTTTCCCGAAATGTTTTTTCAAGAATTAGAATAGGATTCAACATAAATCATTATTCAGGTAGAACCCAGGTGCGCAGTTAATGCCGTGCCTGGGATTCTTTTTTGCCAAGAATATCCTCAAAGTTAGCTATTGGCGTAACTTTTTCCACAAAAAGCAGTCTATTAATAGAAGAGTATACTAGAGATCTCGCTATCTACTGTCATTGGGTAGTGTCCGTGATGTCTAAGATTGATATACAAGATGGGAGAGACGTTTCAGACATGCTGGGGAAACATGGGAAACAGCTGGAAGACGTTAAGGGTAGTAAGGTGAAGAAATGGGCGATTGTGACGCTGGCGGGTGTAATCTGGATTGCACCAGTGATGAGTGCAGGCGGGCAGATGTGGTCGGGTACTTCATGGCAATCGGTGGCCGCAGCAGCATCTACGAATACAAGCAAGTTGAGTGAGGAAATTCTGACTTCGGGTGCGAAGCTCTTGAAATACAGATATACGACAACACGTTCCGGTTCCAAGGTCAACGTACTGGCGGATGTGATCCAGGTGGATCTGCAGAACCCGTATGTGAAGCTGGATGTAATGACAGGCAAGGGCGGTAATCTGAACAGTAAACAGAGCACAGGTGCCATGGCTAAGGAAAATGGTGCAGTAGCCGCTGTGAATGGCGATTACTTCAATGTCTCCGGGGAGCTCGCCCCCATTGGTGGACAGGTCTCCGATGGTGTATTGGTCTCCACACCTTCCGAACTGTCGGGCATGTATGCCCTCACGGTGACCAAGGATGGCAAACCGATGATCGACGAGTATTCTTTTGATGGGACCGTGAAGGCACAGGATGGTTCAACATTTGCTTTGCGTGGGATAAATAAAGAGGATTATACAGTAGAGTCGGGGGCGGTAAAATATAGCCATGCCAATTCGATGTATATTTATACACCGGAATGGACGTCCACCAAACGCCCAAATGACCCTTCCACAACACCAACAGAGGTTCTAGTACAGAACGGGGTAATTACCCAAATCTCGGATAAAAAAGCGCTAAACATGACGGTGCCGAAGGATGGGTACATTTTGCGTGCGCATGGAACAGCGGCGACATGGATCATGAGCCATCTATCTGTTGGACAAACCTTGGATGCGGATTACAAGTTAAAAGCCAAAACAACCGGGCAATCGGTTGATCCAAGTAACCTGGAGATGATGATTGGTGGTCACACCATTTTGGTGAACGGTGGAAAGGCAGCTTCCTTTTCCCGTGATATCGCATCTTCAGGCATCGGTGGCATTCGTGCAAGAACGGCAGTAGGATACTCCCAGGATGGTCGGTATGTCTACATCATTGCCGCAGAGAAAAATAGTAACAGCAGCGGTATGTCGCTGACAGAACTGCAGTCCTTTATGACCAGTGTGGGTGTCTGGAAAGGCATGAACCTGGACGGAGGCGGCTCCACAACAATGGTGACCCGTCCGTTAGGGGAGCAAACAGCCAGCCTGACGTTCAACACAGAGTATGGCACCGAGCAACGTCAGGTTGTAAACACGCTGGGGGTGTTCTCTACGGCTCCCGCAGGTAAACTGAAGGGCTTTGCCGTGAGTGGCAGCCAAACGTTGCTGGTGGGACAAGAGGGCAAGTACACAGCCAAAGGATATGACACCTACTATAACCCGATCGCAACAGGCGATATCAGCATGTCCTGGAAGTCCAGCAACAACAGCATCGTGAGTGTTAGCAACGGAACGATCAAAGGCTTGAAGCCGGGTACAGCAACCCTGACGGCAACGAGCAATGGAGCTTCATCCTCCATTAAAGTATCGGTACTGGGTGGAAGTGAATTGTCTTCCCTGACAGCAGGATCGGGTCTCGGTTCGCTCAAAGCGGGCACAACGATGTCAATTCCGGTGACGGCAACGACGAAGAGCGGACAAAGTGTAACGGTTCCGGCAGACTCGCTGACATGGGAATTTATCGGCTTCAAAGGTAAAGTGACTGCTGACCAATTAACGGTATCTTCCGTCAATTCCGGTGCACAAGTGGGATATGCGATTGGACGTTATGATGGTTATAGCACAGTCGTAGTACTCTCGGCTTCTGCCAGCGAAACGATCTGGGAGAATTTCGAAAACGTGAATTATCCGATCAACTTCACGACGAACGCAGCAGGTGTAACTGGTTCGGCAACCGTTACATCAGGAACGGGTGAGAAAGCTGGCTCCAATGTACTGCAACTCGGTTATGACATGACAGCTGGAACAGGCAAAATGTACGCTTATGCACAACTGAACGGTTCTACCGGCAGAGAGTTATCTGCTGCAGCCACATCAATGTCAATGGATGTTATGGGAGATAAGAGCCTGAACTGGCTGCGTGCCGAATTCACGGATGCCAATGGCAAAACAGTATATGCCGATCTCGCCAAGGCAATTGACTGGAACGGGTGGAAGAAGCTGAGCGTGGACCTGAACGGACTGAACATCGCCTATCCGGCGAAGCTGAAACGTGTCTATGTAGTAAACGTGGAAGAAGGACAGGATGAGCGTGCGAAATCGGGTACGGTTGCCTTTGACAACATCGCATTCACGATGCCTTCCAAGTCCAGTGAAGTCGGATTGCCTACGGGTACAGCTTCGCTAGTGCTTGGACAGAAGTCGATGACAGTGAATGGAACGAAAAAAGCAATTGATGCAGCACCGATCCTGAAAAATGGTACCACGTATGTGCCAATCAAACATGTTTTGGATGCTTTTGGTGGTCAGGCAAGCTGGGATAGCAAAAATCAGCGGATCACGGTATTACGTGGGGGCAAGCTGATTGATCTGGTTGTAGGACAGAAAGAATTCATTCTGAATGGTAAAAGACAGAGCGCAACCGTTGCACCATACGTAACGGGTGGTAGGACTTTGGTCCCGCTTAGACTCGTTTCCGAGCAACTTGGTCTGACTGTAAAATGGGAACAGAAAACGAAGACCGTTACCATCTCATCGTGATATGGTATGATATATACCGGAAACGATAGAAATGGAGTCGAACAAACGTGGATTTACAAGCCGATGCCATAGACCGCGTCATTAAAAACGCCATACAAGTCATGGAAAACAGCAAATATCAAATGTTCGAAATCATGGACTCGACCCGCGATGAGCTGAAAACACTCAACGAGGAGTTGAAGTCGGTACTGAAGGAGACGGCGGAAACGATCGAGAAAGTAGATCAATTGGAGCTGAACTACCGCCGTTCCCGGATCCGGCTGACGGAGGTTAGCCGTGACTTTGTCCGGTATTCCGAGCATGATATCAAGCAGGCGTATGAGAAAGCAACACAGCTGCAGCTGGATTTGATGATTTATCGTGAGAAGGAAATGTATCTGAAGGCCCGTCGGGATGATCTGCAGAAGCGTGCCAAAAATGTGGAAGCTTCTGTGGAGCGTGCCGAGACCATCGGTTCGCAGATGGGTGTTGTACTCGAGTACCTGTCAGGTGAACTGGGTCAAGTGACCCGGATCATCGAATCTGCCAAAAATCGACAAATGATTGGTTTGAAAATAATTTTGGCCCAGGAAGAAGAGCGGAAACGCATTGCTCGTGAGATTCATGACGGGCCTGCGCAGATGCTAGCCAATCTAGTGCTTAGGACGGAAATTGTAGAAAGAATGCTCATTAAGCAGGATTTTAAGATGGTCCAGGCCGAAATAGTAGATTTGAAAGGCCAGGTTCGTTCCAGTCTTGAAGAAATGAGAAAAGTAATTTTCAATCTGCGTCCTATGGCACTGGATGATCTGGGGCTGATTCCAACGCTTCGGAAGTATGTGCAGGATTTTGAGGTAAAAACGAAAATCCGGTCGCTTTTTGAAACAAGAGGCAAGGAACATCGTTTATCTTCAGCCATGGAGGCTGCGATCTACCGCCTCGTGCAGGAAGGTCTGTCGAATGCTGCAAAGCATGCTTATCCCACATATGTTGTAGTGGAAATTACATATCAGGCTCAGCTCGTCAAAATTGTCGTTCAGGACAATGGGCTTGGGTTCAAACCGGAGCTTCTTGCGAAGAAAAGCAAGGATCATACCCACTTCGGTCTGATTGGGATGAGAGAACGGGTTGAACTGTTAGAAGGAAGAATAGAGATTGAATCCGGAGAAAATCAAGGAACCAAAATAGTAATTCATATCCCGACAAACGTGGATAAGGGGAAGGAGTAGCAGGATGATGGAAAACCGTGATACTGGTAAAGCATCAATTAAAGTTCTTTTGGCTGATGATCATCAGCTGTTCCGTGAGGGACTGAAACGCATTTTAAATATGGAGGACGACATTGAGGTCATCGGCGAGTGCGGCGATGGTATTCAAGTGCTCGAGTTCTGTAATCAGGATAAACCTGATATCGTATTGATGGATATTAACATGCCGATCGAAAACGGGGTTGAGGCAACGGAGAAATTGCGTGAGCTGTTCCCTGATGTCAAAGTGATTATCTTGTCCATTCATGATGATGAAAGTTATGTATTTGAGACGCTTCGTAAAGGGGCTAATGGATACTTGCTGAAGGATATGGAGGCTGAGTCTCTGATCAATGCGATTCGTTCCGTGCATGAAGGACATGCATTCATTCATCCGAAAGTAACCGGCAAACTGATCATGCAGCTGCGCCGTATGACGTATCTTAATGAAACAGGGGCAATGAGTGAAGGAGCTTCGAAGGAAGCAGGCGTTAAATTTGTCGCTGGCGACAATAACCCGCTCACACGTCGTGAGGCTGAAGTGCTGCGCTTGATGGCAGAAGGTAAGAGCAACAAAATGATTGGTGAATTCCTGTTCATCAGTGAAAAAACGGTAAAAAACCATGTCAGCAGTATTCTGCAGAAGATGGAAGTGGACGACCGTACACAAGCTGTAATCAATTCGATTAAATATGGTTGGGTTACGCTCTAATACCTTATTTTTTCTTAAAGCAATATTCTTGTCGGAAGTCAGTCCATTGGTTGATGCAACCTGATGAGGTATAGATTGGTGTTCACTCGCGCCCTTTCCAGAATGTTGGATTGGTCTGCGGGTTAATGGACTTTATCACTGTGAATGAGCAAAGTGTGAAGTTGTGCAGAACATATGTTCAAGCTAGGCGTGAATGAATGACCTGGCCTGTCTTTCTTCGTCCAGTGTCGATCAGAATGGAATATGAGTGATAGGAGTTGCAAATGTAACCCTTCAGAAAGTACAGCATATACTGCTGTATACAGGGATGTTCGCCATGGGTGAGCATGACCTTCCGAGGAGGTGCAGTTGCCATGGTTGCTCATCTGACTATGATTCTGCTCATATACTTCCTGGCGGCAATGGCCGTTCATGCCATGCACCAGCGCCATCTTTCCCGTCCGGAATCTGAAGGCTTCGAGCAGATCCTGCTCATCCCTTCCAATCAGGCAGGACGGATCGAAGGCACTGTAAGAGCACTTTGCCGGGAATTGTTGTACCGTGGAAAGAGCTTCAGATTAACAGTTGTCGCTGATCGTACAGAAGCGGAAACGATTACGATTATTGAAAAGCTTATGCAAAGGCAAGGAATGGAGACATCTTATCTGCCTGCTGTCCCTGCTGATATTGAACGGGTAGCACAGACCGATCACACGTTTCGCTTGATTGATTTGCGTGAGCCAAAGCAATAGATCAGGGTGTGAACGGAAATGGGATGGGCATTTCGCAGATCTACAGTGAAAAGATTACAGCAGAAGCTGTAGTCTTTTTTTGTAATTGTAGCCAAGTCTGCTTTTAAATTAAAAATGGGTTTTTATGCAATCTATGGTTATTGCCTGGATGTGGTGAATTCTTGGTCAAAGAAATAAGCTTTTCGAAGTCAGAACTCTTAATTTAAAAGTATAGACGAAGCAGACTGGAAAAAGTTTCGCAATTTTAAAGATAGATTCTGGTTATTAGAAGAATTATATGATGCATGACTAATCTTGTGAAGTAGAGATTCAATTGGTATAGTGATAAGTAGATTGATCATACGAAGATCGAATATGGACATGAAGCACATGCTCCGGCGAACAGCCGGGTTGTCATGTGCTTTTTTTGCGTTCGGAAAATGTGTGATGGGGGAGGAGCATAAATGAAAGTTTCCTTATATGTACGCCGTGTACGGGAAGGGTGGAGAATGATGTTGTCTCTCGATATTCGAGTGGATGTAGCTTGGTGGCTGGAGGGAGGAAGTGGCCGCCATGTGCTGCGCTGGTTGTTGTTGGATACGGCGTTGCCGCTAAGCCAGGCATCCTGGTTGGTCGAACATTTTGAGATGGAGTGGGGCATGGATCAGTGGGGCGAGCGCGAATGGCAGAGCTATCTTGCGCGAAATCTGGATGTGTATGAACTGGCCTCGGGTGAAACAGAGGCCAGGAAAGCTACAGCGGGCAAACCGGGGAGTCCCGCTGTGCGTGGTGCTTTGGTAGGCGGGATGCCAGAATCGTATCCCGCCAGGCATTGGGCTCAGCTGGAGCGGGATGCGGCCCTGCTGGCTGAGCGGATCAGCGGCCGCCAATTACTGGCGGCCGAGGCGGAGGCGTTGCTGGTGGATACCGCCCAGCCGCCAGGGGAGTGGCGCGCGGCTGCGCAGCTCGCGCGCTTGCATGGGCGGCTGAGCATCACAGCCGCCCTTGAAGGGCCTGCCACGCGCCGTCGGCACGCGTGGCTTGGACGCGCGCGGAGCGCGCCCCGCTGCCACCGTTGTGGCAGCGAAGCCAGGCAGCGCGTGCCCTGCGCTGCCTGCGGCCTGGCGGCGTGCGCCTACTGCGAGGCTTGCCTCGCGCTGGGGCGCAGCCGTGCCTGTGCGCTGCTGCTACGCAGTGCAGCGCAAGGGGCCGTGCCACCACGCGGGGAAGCACCGCGTGGTGGCACGGCCTTGGCCCCCACCGGCGGCGGGCTCGCCCGGTGGGGGCTTAGCGCAGCGCAGAGCGCGGCAGCAGCCGCTGCGCTCGCGTTTTTGGCCCGGCCACCCGCAGGGGATGGGCCGGGGCGGTTTTTGCTGTGGGCCGTGACCGGGGCCGGCAAGACCGAGATGATTTTCCCACTGCTCCAACATACATTGGATCGTGGCGGACGAGCTCTGGTCGCTACGCCACGCAGAGACGTGGTGCTGGAGCTGGCTCCACGTCTGGCGAAGGCTTTCCCGGACACCTCACTCGCTACCCTTTACGGAGGCAGTGACGAACGCTGGAAAGACGCTCAGCTCACGCTCGCGACCACACATCAACTGATGCGTTTTTATCAGGGGTTCGATCTCGTCATTATCGACGAACTGGATGCTTTCCCCTATCACAACGATCCCATGCTCGCTCACGCGGCGGCATCCTCCTGTAAACCGGACGGGAATTTTGTTTATCTATCTGCCACACCGCCAGCTCGGCTACAGAGGGAAGCAGCGCAGGGGAAACTCACTCATGCCAAAGTTCCAGTACGTTTCCACCGTCATCCTTTGCCCGTGCCAAGATTGATCAAGATGGTTACCGTTGCTGAATGTATTAAGAAACGAAATCTTCCTTCTGCCTTGAAGAGTAACATCCAATTTTCATTGAAGCGCGACGCTCAGGTATTTGTCTTTGTAACACGCATTGCCCAGATTGAGGCGTTTGTGAACCTGATGCGTCGTACCTTTCCCGGAATTCATATCGAAGGAACATCATCTCAGGACCCCGATCGCGCTAGCAAAGTTACAGCCTTTCGTGAACGTATGATTCGTCTGCTCGTAACCACCACAATTCTGGAGCGTGGCGTGACCATTCCGCGAAGCGATGTCTTTATATTGGATGCTGACAATGGGCTCTTCGATGAGGCATCGCTGGTTCAGATGGCGGGTAGAGCAGGGCGTTCCATGGATGACCCGGCGGGCAGAGTGATTTTTGCATCTTCTCGTCGGACACGTTCACAGGTGAAGGCCGTTGCACAGATTCGGAAAATGAACGCTATCGCTCGTCGGAAAGGCTATCTGCATTCGCCATCCCAAACATAATCGTCATCTACCAAGTTTATATCCATATTTCACATTACATTCATCAGACTGGAGGTTTGCATCCTAATGTTAAACTGGCTCAGCAACATCACCGATCACGCGCAGTACCTGACTCAGCGTCTTCACCAACTGCTCGCCCCACCGGGAGCAACTTGTCTGACATGTGGCACTCGAGCGATTCTGTCTCCAATCTATCCGGGCATATGCCCACGCTGTGTGAAACAGATTCCATGGATTCGTTCCATCCGCTGTCTGCGTTGTGGTCGGGGTGTCGGGTGCCCGGACTGTGCTCGTCCACACATGCAAAACCGTTCTTTTATCTCCAACCGCAGCGCCGTACAATACAACCCTCTTATGAAAGAATGGATAGGCATGTACAAATTCAGAGGCCATGAACGATACGCGCCGCTCTTAACCGCGCTGTTGATTCAAGCTTTTCAAGCGATGAGCGAGGAACAGAATTCTGCTTCGGCAAAAGAACCCCCAGCCCCCGTGGCTCATCTCGCCACACCTGCTCAACAAAAGAAGCCGCAATGGCGGCCTGACGCAGTCACCTATGTTCCGGTGAGCAGCGAGCGCCTAGCCGAGCGCGGCTTCAATCAGGCAGAGCGGCTGGCGACAGGACTTGCCGCCGCCTGCCGCCTACCCGTCGTGGATCTGTTGCAGCGCCAGATCAACACCACCAAACAAAGCTTCAAATCACGCGGTGAGCGTATTGAAACGATGAAGAATGTTTTTTCCATCAACCCGGATGGCATGCATTTTATAGGAGAGCTATACAGGGAATTTTATCTGCCAACACAGATGAGCATGTCACATGCCAAAACCATACAGTTACTGCTAATCGATGATATATACACAACAGGTAGCACCTTGGACGCTTGTGGGCGGGTTATCCTAAATGCTGCCTTTTCCATGGAGATTCGGGTCGAGATTTACACATTGACATTGGCACGATCCTAGGAGGAAATCCAAATAATGAATGAGGGTCTAGTATTCTTTAGCCACTCTAGGTTGGGAATCTATACATTCTGATTAATAGTAGACAGGAAAATAAATTCCTTTATTAATTATTGGTATGTTAATGCGTGTCTCCACTCCATTTATACCATTTGAAGTATAGTTGTTTGAAGAAATTATGAATGAAAGCGTTATAAGAAAATTTTCACATGTAAAAAAGAGGAATTGGTTTTCTCACGCAGAATAGATAGTTTTGCCGTTCACCACAAGTGACAGCATAGGGAGTGGCACAACATATCTTTTGAAGGGGAGAACAAAAGTGGTCGCAGGAAAAAGAAAAAATGGATTTTACTTATGGACCGTCCGTCTACTAGTAGTCATGCTGGTATTCGGACAGTTTGGTGTGTACGGGGGGAACCGGGCACATGCAGCAGTAGGAAGCGGGATAGTCTCATCAAGTAATGATTACCAATATGTAATGACTGATAATAATGGTAAGTTACAGGTGAACCAGAAAGATATTAATTTAAGTTGGGCGAGATCCTATAATATTTCAACATCAGGTTATTCGTTCACCAGAAGGCAGTCTATCTTGGGTTTCACAAGTGATATTACCAATATAAGTTTTGGATCGTACACATCCAAATATGCCGGACAGGTAGACAATGCTTTTCTTATCGATCTGAGCAAAGTTCGTGAAATTGCTACCGAGATGACGTACCGACAGTCGGGTACTCAAGTTGGACAGTGGACAATTACTAACTATAATGTGCTGGGTCAACTAACGCCAATTGATGTATATGATTATGATGTAAGACAGTTGAGTTTGGTTGTAAACGCAGATACGGGAGAGGTTGTAGATTTTTACTCTGAACTAAATCCGTACTATACACGTAAAGCTGAACCCGCTTCTTTTACCAAACAGGAGGTAAATCCGTTACCGATTAATAAAGTACCATCTGTGCCTTCGAATATAACGGGTAACTCAAGTGAAAACATTACTCATATTCGCTGGGATCATGCACAGGAAGCTGTACAATATGAACTTGAGCGTGATGGTATTTTAATGGGGCCTTATTATGGTACGAGCTTCGATGATGCCGTACTTATCCCTAACAAAAATTACTCTTACAAAATACGTGCTATAAATTCTATAGGCAAAAGTGAATGGAGTAGTGTCTTTAATATCAAAACACTGCTTAACGAACCTGTTATCTCCACGAGCTCTGAGCAAGGGAAAAATATAATAGAGTGGGCTGCAATTAATCATGCCGATGGTTATCAACTCCAGATTGATGGTGAAGCCCCGATTGATCTAGGTAATGTAACTAATTACGAACACGTTGATTTGGAGGCAAACTCCAGTCATACCTATGCATTAAAAGCACTATCTTCAGATAATGAGAGCAACTGGAGCAGAACGGTTACGCAACTTGTTGTGCCAGACTCAGCAAGTGATTTGAAAATTACAGAAAATACATTCAATAAAATCTCTTTAAGTTGGACTGCAATTAAAGGTTCTAGTGGATATGACCTGGAGGTTGATGGGGTCGTCGTTCCGGTCTCTGGTACAACATACAGTAAGACAGCTCTTACGCCCAATACCGAGCACACATTTCGATTGAGATCTAAAAATGCAGGCGGCGTAGGTAAGTGGACTGATATGCTAACTGTTTCGACACTTTTAAGTACACCTGTTCTTAAAGCAATTTCATCGCAAGAAGAGATGATTTTGGTATGGCCTGCAATTGAGGGGGCTACCTCTTATGAGGTTGAAGCTGATGGAGGTAACGTAGGAGTTGTTGTAGATCCGGCTTATACACACACTGATCTATCACCAGGGACACTTCATAAATATCGTGTACGAGCTTTGAATGATACGAATACAAGTGCATGGACTACAATTTTGTCCCAAAGTACACTCCCTGGTCCTGTTTCGAATCTCACTATAAACTCGGTCACTAATGCAGCTATTGGTCTGAAATGGACAGCAGTGACAGGAGCGACAGGATATGATTTGGAGATTGACGGTACAATTGTAGCTGTTACTGGCGTAGCCTACACAAAGAGTAGCCTTGCAGCAAATACAGAACACACCTTCCGTATTCGTTCGAAAAATGCTGCAGGTGTGGGTGATTGGAGTGATCCGCTCAGTACAACGACACTGTTGAATACACCTGTATTAAAGGCGGTATCAGAAGAAACGAATATCAACCTGACTTGGGCTGATGTAGCAGATGCGACTACATACGAGATTGAGGCTGACGGAGCAGTAGTGGCAACAGTAGAAGAGCCTAACTATAGCCATGCAGCGCTGCTGCCAGGAACTGCCCATAAGTATCGCATTCGTGCGTTGACGGATACCAATACAAGTGCATGGACAGCAATCCTGACGCAGAGCACCATCCCTGCTTCAGTTACAGGATTAACAGTAAGCTCGGTTACGAATGTAGCCATTGCATTGAAATGGACAGCGGTAGCGGGAGCGACAGGATACGATCTGGAGATTGATGGAACGGTTGTCCCCGTAACAGGAGTAGCCTATACGAAGAGTGGTCTTGCAGCGAACACAGATCATACCTTCCGTATTCGTTCGAAGAATGCGGCCGGTGTAGGAGTGTGGAGTGAATTCATCAATGGAACGACACTGCTAAATACACCAGTATTAAAAGCAACATCGGAAGAGACTGCTGTCAAGCTGACGTGGGCTGAGGTAGCAGACGCAACGAAGTATGAGATTGAAGCGGATGGAGCAGTAGTGGCAACGGTTGAAGAACCTAGCTTCACCCATACATCATTGCTGCCAGGAACGGCGCACAAATATCGCATTCGTGCGTTGACGGAGACCAATACGAGTGCATGGACAGCAATCCTGACGCAGAGTACCATTCCTGCTTCAGTTACAGGATTAACTGTTAGCTCGGCCACGAATGTCGCTGTTGCATTGAAATGGACAGTAGTAACGGGAGCGACAGGATACGATCTGGAAATCGATGGAGTGGTTGTCCCCGTAACAGGAGTAGCCTATACGAAGAGTGGTCTTGCAGCGAACACAGATCATACCTTCCGTATTCGTTCGAAGAATGCGGCCGGTGTAGGAGTGTGGAGTGAATTCATCAATGGAACGACACTGCTAAATACACCAGTATTAAAAGCAACATCGGAAGAAACTGCAATCAACCTGACATGGGCAGCCATTGCTGATGCAATGAAGTATGAGATTGAAGCGGACGGAGCAGTAGTGGCAACGGTAGAAGAACCTAGCTTCACTCATACATCATTGCTGCCAGGAACGGCGCACAAATATCGCATTCGTGCGTTGACGGCTACCAATACGAGTGCATGGACAGCAATCCTGACGCAGAGTACCATCCCTGCTTCAGTTACAGGATTAACTGTTAGCTCGGCCACGAATGTCGCTGTTGCATTGAAATGGACAGCAGTAACGGGAGCGACAGGATACGATCTGGAGATCGATGGAGCGGTTGTCCCCGTAACAGGAGTAGCCTATACGAAGAGTGGTCTTGCAGCGAACACAGATCATACCTTCCGTATTCGTTCGAAGAATGCGGCCGGTGTAGGAGTGTGGAGTGAACTCATCAATGGAACGACACTGCTGAATACACCAGTATTAAAAGCAACATCGGAAGAGACTGCTGTCAAGCTGACGTGGGCTGAGGTAGCAGACGCAACGAAGTATGAGATTGAAGCGGATGGAGCAGTAGTGGCAACGGTTGAAGAACCTAGCTTCACCCATACATCATTGCTGCCAGGAACGGCGCACAAATATCGCATTCGTGCGTTGACGGCTACCAATACGAGTGCATGGACAGCAATCCTGACGCAGAGTACTATTCCTGCCTCAGTTACAGGATTAACTGTTAGCTCGGCCACGAATGTCGCTATTGCATTGAAATGGACAGCGGTAACGGGAGCGACAGGATACGATTTAGAAATAGATGGAACGGTTGTCCCCGTAACGGGAGTAGCTTACACGAAGAGTGGTCTTGCAGCGAACACAGATCATACCTTCCGTATTCGTTCGAAAAATGCCGCTGGTGTAGGGGTATGGAGCGACCTGATCAGTGGAACGACACTGCTGAATACACCAGTATTAAAGGCAACATCGGAAGAAACTGCTGTCAATCTGACGTGGGCTGAGGTAGCAGACGCAACGAAGTATGAGATTGAGGCAGACGGAGCAGTAGTGGCAACGGTAGAAGAACCTAGCTTCACCCATACATCATTGCTGCCAGGAACGGCGCACAAATATCGCATTCGTGCGTTGACGGAGACCAATACGAGTGCATGGACAGCAATCCTGACGCAAAGTACCATCCCTGCTATAGTTAACGGTCTCATGTTAAATGCCGCTACACCTGTGGCTATCTCAATGAAATGGACCCCTGTTACAGGTGCTACCGCTTATGATTTGGAAATTGACGGTGTTGTGATTTCTGTGAGTGGAGCTGCTTATACGAAAAGTGGTCTTCTGGCCAATACAGATCATACCTTCCGCATTCGTGGCAAAAATGCTGCTGGCATCGGTAACTGGAGTGAGATCGTAACCGCCTCTACCCAATTAAATGTACCAACAACACTGAAAGCTGTACCTGAAGAAACTTCAGTTACGCTGACATGGAATGAAGTTGCTGGTGCAACAAAATATGAGATTGAGGCAGATGGCATAGTAGTTGCTACTGTGAGTGATCTCTCGTATGTCCATAATGGAGTACTTGGTGGCACGATTCATAAATACCGTATTCGTGCCCTGACCGACACCAATGTGAGCGCATGGACAGCAATATTGTCCCAAACTACGTTACCTGCGAGTGTCTCAGGTTTGAGTATTAACTCTGCAACAACAGTGGGTATCTCGCTGAAATGGGGTGCCGTTACCGGAGCTACTGGTTATGACCTTGAGATTGATGGTACGGTGGTAGCCGTGAGTGGAGTTGCTTACACCAAAAGTGGCCTTGCACCAAATACGGAGCATACATTCCGGATTCGTGCCAAAAATGCTTCTGGTGCAGGAGCTTGGAGTGAGACCATAATGGGGACGACTCAATTAACTGCAGCTGTGCTGAAGGGAACTTCGGACAGAACGAACGTTATTCTGACGTGGGACGCGGTTGAGGGAGCTTCGTCTTACGAAATTGAAGCCGATGGGCAAATTGTGGCGACTGTCAGTGAAACAACGTTTATTCAGTCTGATCTGTTACCGTCCAGTTCGCATAAATATCGTGTTCGGGCATTCAATGATCAGAACACAAGCGTATGGTCTTCAGTACTAAGTATTAGAACTTTGAATTAGTGATGTATAATGGGGAACAGGGTTGCGTATATATGCATCCTGTTTCCCTCTTTTGTTTTGTAAATAGACTATGGCTTCATCAGAGAAAATAAGGTAATGTATAGTTATTATCTATTCGGAAACGGAAGTTTGAGAGGGGCGTTTTAGCGATGAATCTAGGTAATTGTCCTCGCTGCGGTAAATTATATGCGTTAAATTTTAGAGATGTATGTTCAAACTGTATTAAGGAAATAGAGCTGGAATATCAGATCTGTGTAGATTATTTGCGCGAAAACAAGGGCACCAACATACAGGAACTATCCGATGCAACAGAAGTTTCAATTAAAAACATTACCAAATTCATTCGTGAGGGACGAATTTCCATCGAGAATGCCCCGAATATGATGTATCCTTGTGAAGTATGCGGTACATTGATTCGTGAAGGTCATATGTGTGATTCTTGCCGTAATCGTTTGACGAAAGACTTGGCAGGAGCAGCTCGTGAAGTAGGTCAGAAGGATAACAACAATGTAGGCGGACGAACCTACAATGCTGTCGACAAACTACGCGATTAATAGGAGCGAGGGCTCAAATACATGTTTTGCTATAACAAATGTTTTGAAACGTACCGATAAACTTATTAAAGATTATCGGTTTTTTTTATTATCCTAATCATTTTGATAACATAAAGATAAAGTAAGAAAAACGTATATCGTCGTAAAACTCTAATGTGGAAGGAAGTGCAAGTTAAATGAAAATCAATGAACCGAGTAGGATTGGCGCCATCAATTCATATCAGAGGAACGTTGAATCCAATCAGCAGGCTGATGCCAAGAAGAGCCGCCGTAAGGACGAAGTATCCATTTCTCCGGAGGCGATGAAGATGCTTGAGGAACAAAGTCGTACACAGGATGCAGGACGCATACAACGGATACAGGAGCTGAAAGAACAGGTCAGTTCAGGAACGTATCAGGTAGATAGCAGTAAGCTTGCTGACAAGCTGCTGCCGTATTTTAAGTCTTTTGATAAGGAATAGGTGATCACGTAATGGCAGCACTGGACAGATTGATTGCAGTTTTGCAGCAAATGGAACAAAGTCACCGCGATATGCTGGCACTCAGTGAGGTCAAGAGACAGGTCATTGTCAAAAACGATGTGGATGAACTCATTGCCCTCCTCAACAAAGAATCTCGTTTCATGAAACAACAGGAGCCATTGGAGATCGAGCGGCAGAGCGCAGTTCACGAACTGCTACAGGAGCGAGGCATCAAGTCCATGCTGAACCTGAATATCACCGAGATCTCGAAGCTGATTTTTGACCCGGCTGACAAACAGCGATTGCTCGAAGTCCAGAAGAAGCTGGCGGGAACACTGCAGGAATTAAAGGAAATCAATCAACTGAATCAAAAGCTGATCGAGCAATCGTTGATGTTTATTGACCTATCCATGGACATCTTTGCTTCTCGGCCAGAACAGGATGCCACATATCAGCATCCTGCTGATAAGAACGGCAATCCAGGGCGAATCGGTCTGTTTGACACGCGTGCCTGATTAATTAGGGGGAAACCAGGTGACATCTACATTTCATTCAATCGAAACGGCTAAACGCAGTTTGTTCACACAGACGACAGCTCTTAGCACAACAGGCCATAACATAGCCAATGCCAACACCGAAGGCTATTCACGCCAAAAGGTAAACATGCAGGCATCTATTCCAATGGAGCCGTTCGCATTTCTGCATAGCACAACACCAGGACAACTCGGTACAGGTGTAGAGTTCGATTCCATTACACGTGTGCGTGAAAAATTCCTGGATGACCAGTATCGCAATGAAAACACCAACTTCGGGAGTTGGTCCATTCAGAGAGATACGCTAGAGAAACTAGAAGCTATTGTAAACGAACCATCCAATACGGGTTTTCGAACGGTTATGGATAACTTCTACAAATCATGGTCAGATCTAAGTAAAAACCCAGAGGACGTTACAGCACGTCGAATTGTGAAAGAAACGACTCTGGCGCTAACAGATGCGATGAACCAGATTAGCCGCCAACTGGATGCGCTTAGTCAGGATTTGGATAACAACATCGGGGTCAAAGGTAATGAGATCCAAGGTTACCTGGGTAACATTGCGAATCTTAATAGCGCCATTGTGAAAGTAGAGTCTCTTGGTGACAATGCCAACGATTTGCGTGACCAACGTGATCTGATGACGGACAAATTGTCCAAAATTATAAATGTTACTGTCACTGATTCTCCGCAAGGATACCAGATTCAGATGAATGGACAGGCACTGGTCACAGGTGGAGCGGTACAAGTAGCGGTAGATCCTGCTTTTCTGAATGCTGCGTATGCAGCAGGTACGCTCACCAACGGCGAGGTCCACGGCATGATTAAGTCCAGAGACACTTTGGTGACTGATTATCAGAAACAAATGGATGACTTAGCCAACACGTTGGCTAACGGAGATATCCAACTTACGATTCCTGCTGGTTCTGTCCTGCCTGACAACACTGTTTTGGATGGTGTTACATATACAGGGGCTGCTCGTACACTGGTTGCAGATCTGACGGTAACAGTAAAAGGCTTAAATGGTCTGCATCAACTTGGTTACAGTATGGACGGAACGACCGCACCGGGCCTACCATTCTTCACAGCATCGGGTGGTGGTACGGCTATTACAGCTGGTAATATCTCATTGAACGCAGAAATCCTGGCAGATCCGAACAAGATTGCTACTTCGTTACGAACTGTGGATGCTTCTGGAACAGAAACAGTGATTAAAGGAAATAATACCCTTGCTATTCTAATTGCCAATCTGAAGGATACATCAATGAAGACCGCGGACGGCCTGCGCAATGCAACCATTGGCGCACAGTTTAGCTCGATGGTGGGACAACTTGGGGTACAGTCTCAGGAAGCTGCACGTCAAACGTCAAATTCGGAGTTTCTTGTACAGCAAGTGGACACCCGACGTCAATCGGTTAGTGGCGTATCCTTAGATGAAGAAATGGCAAATATGATTAAATTTCAGCATGCCTATAGTGCATCTGCTCGTTTTATGACGACATATGACCAACTGCTTGATAAATTGATTAACTCTACTGGTGTAGTAGGCAGATAATAGTAAGGAGTGACATAACAGACCATGAGAATAACCAATAATATGCTCAGTTCACAGCTACTTTTGAACCTGAACCGGAATGCTCAGCAGATGAATAACACACAAACCCAGCTGGCAACGGGCCGTAAAATTAATAAACCCTCGGATGATCCGGTAGGGATTACGTACTCCCTTCGTTATCGGGCAGAACTCTCATCCAATGAGCAGTATCAGAAAAATGTGGATAGCGCGGTTTCCTGGCTGGAGTTTAACGATACCGTTCTGAATCAAGCGGGTAGTGTATTGCAACGTATTCGCGAGTTAGCGGTACAAGGTGCAACAGATACCAACCCCCAGTCTGCACTTGACAGTATCAATGAAGAGGTGAAACAACTTAAGGGACAACTTATTGATGTTTCTAACAGTAAACTGAATGGTAAGTATATTTTCAATGGTGAAACCTATGATGTTAAGCCGTATGATTTCCCTACTAGTGCAGACGGTTCCTTGGATACGACGAATGCAGCATCAGTGGCTACAGACAAGGGGAAAATTAATTTTATTGTTGGGGAGAGTGTGCAGCTTCCCATTAATGTAAATGGCAATGAAGTATTCGGCTTTGAAACAGAAGATGATCATTTGTTCGTGACAGTCGACAATATTATAAAGGCACTAGCAAGTGGGGATACGAAGGGATTATCGAATCAATTAGAAAATATAGATACCCGAATGAACAAAATGTTGGCAATCCGCGCCGAGATTGGTGCGAAAACTAACCGGGTAGACTTAATGACGGATCGTTTGACTGATCTTGAGATTAATCTGACGGATATGCAGGCCAAGGTGGAGGATGCAGACGTTGCAGAAGTGATGATGAAAGCTAAAATACAGGAGAATATTTATAATGCTTCCCTATCTGCTGGAGCTAAGATTATTTCTCCGTCGTTAGTGGATTTCCTTAGATAGGAAGGGGAAATACGCCTTGAAGACTCTTCCCATTGTTCAGATTCGAACAACGGCATCAATATTGAATATGGATACTAACCCTGGTCAGTACTCTATTCGTCAGCCTAAGGCGGAAGTACAGCTTAATACCAGACCGGCGAAGTTAACCGTTCAGAGTCATCCGATCACTCTTCATGTAGATCAGAGCAAAGCTTTCTCTGCCTATAATGGTGGAAATATGATTGACATGAATGCACGTATCTATTCAGGAATTCAGCAACAGTTCTTGCAAAACATGGCTGAACGTGTTCAGCAAGGGAATCAATTAGCTGCCATCCATAAACCGGGGAATACGATAGCTGATATTATAGGTGCGGATTGGCAGTCCAAGCCCTTTCCAGAAACAAGAACTCCCGCATCATTTGATAACGTAGATATTCAAATTGATACGAGACCGCCAGATATTAGTTATGAACCAGCTGTTTCTGAAATGAATGTTATTGTTAATAAACCGGAAATTGAGTATCAAAGAGGCAAGCTAGATATCTACGTGAAACAATACGCATCAGTTCAATACACTCCACCTGCCATAGATATGGGGTTGTGAGTTATAATGTAGAGCTATAGACGGTCTTGGAAGCAGCCCACTATGGCTCTTTTTGCATAAATTCTTCGCCAAGGAGGCGTTTGGTATTATTATTCATACAAGCACGTGGGGAGAAGTAGAGGTTAGTGGGGACGATGTATATCAGTTTCCGAAAGGTTTGCCGGGATTTGAAGAAGAGACGGAATTTGCCTTGATTCCATGGGCGGGTACACCGTTCAGTTACTTACAGTCGCTGCAAGAACCCGATTTATCTTTCTTGTTAGTGAGTCCATTTACGTTTGTATCTGATTATAGTTTTGAACTGAGTGAGGTAGATAAGGAAGAGATGGGCATCGTGGATCAGGTATCGGTATACTCCATAGTTACAATCCATTCTCAAACAAATAAATCTACAATGAATCTACTTGCGCCAGTTGTGCTTAATCCCGAAAATCGTGTGGGTAAGCAAGTTGTACTCCATCAATCCAGCTATGAGACACGTCATCTCATATGGGCAGAAGATGAAGCAAACTCAGCGAAGGGTGGAGTCTGACATGCTGGTATTATCACGAAAAAAGGGCGAGTCTATTGTAATTCAGGATCATATTGAGGTAACTGTGCTCGCTGTAGAAGGGGATACCGTGCGAATTGGAATTTCTGCACCCAAGCATATCGATATCTTTCGTCAGGAGATTTATACATCGATCCAGGAAGCTAATCGTGAATCTGCAACGCCTTTGACAGTCAACGTTGAAGCGTTTATGGAACGCTTGCGGAACAATAATACTAAAAAAGAATAAAATAATTCCAATTTGCTATAAACAGTTGATCCCCTCCTGTCGATATATTATTTAGACGCTGCTTCGGCAGGGCGGCCGACCTTAATGTCGCGGCGTTTACCACATGGATGTGGAACTAACTCAATTTCAGGGAGGAAATACCAAATGATTATCAACCACAATATCGCAGCGATGAACACTCATCGTCAACTGTCTACTAACACAGCTAACACAAACAAAAATATCGAGAAATTGTCTTCCGGTCTTCGTATCAACCGTGCCGGTGACGATGCTGCCGGTCTGGCAATCTCCGAAAAAATGCGTGGTCAAATCCGTGGTTTGGACATGGCTTCCAAAAACTCACAAGATGCGATCTCTTTGATTCAAACTGCTGAAGGCGCATTGAACGAATCCCACAGCATCCTGCAACGTATGCGTGAGCTTTCTGTTCAATCCTCGAATGATACAAACACAGATGCTGACCGTAAAGAACTTCAATCCGAAGTTAAACAATTGGTTACTGAATTGGATCGTATCGGTAACACTACAGAGTTTAATACGAAAAAATTGTTGGACGGTTCTGCTAAAGGTGTAACTGAAGCAGTAGCTGGTACAGCAAAAGTTAACAATAACTCCGGTGTTAAAATTGATTCTGCAGCCCTAGAAGCTTTAAATACAGCGGCTGGTACAGCTGCTACCAAATCTAATTCTGATGGTGCTTACATGATTGTAAGAACTGGAGCTGCAGATCCTACTGCTACTGGATTTGATGCTGATGATTATAAAATCATTGGGCCAGATGGTAAAGAATCTACGGGTATTACAATTACAGATAAAGATACCCTTACTTTTGGAGCTGGAGTTCTTAATGGTGGCGCAACTACATTAGCAGTCGGAGATTTACATGTAAACATGAAAGTCGGAGAGAGTATGACTTTTGTATTCGGTAAAGATGTTGCTGCAAGCAGTGATTTGGATAATTCCATCATGACTCAAATTGGTGCTAATGCAGGTCAAACGGCATTTATCTCTGTAGGAGATATGCGTGCAGACGCTCTGGGTGTTAAATCCATCGATATCTCCAGCAAATTCGGTGCTGCTACTGCAATTGAAACCGTTCAAAACGCTATGCAAAAAGTATCTTCCCAACGTAGTAACCTGGGTGCTATGCAAAACCGTTTGGAACACACAATCAACAACTTGGGTGCAGCTTCCGAGAACTTGAGTGCAGCTGAATCCCGTATTCGTGATGTGGATATGGCTAAAGAAATGATGGCTCAAACGAAGAACAACATTCTTGCTCAAGCTTCACAAGCGATGTTGGCACAAGCTAACCAACAACCACAAGGTGTTCTGCAATTGCTTCGTTAATTTCTTCTCGTATGACCAAAGCTCCGGGATTTCCCGGAGCTTTTTTCTTTTTTTCTCGCTTGACAGCTATAAAATCCTAAATTATCCCTAAATGAAACCGATATATAATATAAATAAGCGTCGCTGGAGGTCAGGATAATGAATGTACAGTTTTCACTTACTGCTAGTTCTACCACAAATAAACCTAGCAGTACAGAGAGCAGTCACAGCACAGAACCGACATCACAGGTAAAACCATTTTCTCCAACTCAAGATATTAAAGGGACGGGGGAGAAGCAAGGTACACACGTATCTGTTGCTGAAGAGCAGCTTATTCGAACGATTGAACAAGCAGTGAAATCTCTACAAGGGCCTCAAACCACGCTGGAGATCAGCATCCACGAGAAGACGCATGATATTATGGTGAAGGTACTTAATAAGGATACCGGTGAGTTAATTCGTGAAGTTCCCCGAGAGAAAACGCTGGATCTCGTTGCTAAAATGATGGAAATCGCAGGTATACTGGTGGACGAGAAAATCTAATATTTGGAGGTGCTGATTTTGGTTACAAGAATTAATGGGTTTTCTGGCATGGATATTGATAGTATGGTCAAGAGCATGATGGCAACGAAGCGGGTACCGCTAGATAAACTTAATCAGGATAAGCAAATATTACAGTGGACCAGAGAAGGGTACCGTGAATTGAACAGTGTGCTATATGATTTTCGTACAAATAAGCTGAACGATAAATATAAAAAGTCTGACTCTCTAAATGCGAATAAAGCTGTAACTACAGGTAACACAACTGCAGTAAAAGCAGAAGCTACGGCAACGGCAACCGGAGTGGATATGAAGGTCAGTGTAACTAAACTTGCTACCAAAACCACACTTCAGACTCCTGGCTTAGGCCAAGGCGTACCTAGTTCAACTTCACTGGCACAGCTAGATGGTATCGCATTGTCAGAGCTTAGTGAAGAAGAAGAGGCTGCATATCTTAAGAAAGGTTTTGATATTACCATTAATGGAGTGAGCTTTAAGGATAGTGCAGGCAATTCACTATTTAATGGTATGACATCTATATCTTCTATGATAGCAACGATCAATTCCAATGAAAAAGCCAATGCTGTCGCAAGTTATGATGAGATAACTGGAAAGCTGTCGATTGCCTCGAAGGTTGGAGGGGAAGCAGGGGAGATAGTAGTTAATACTCCGGCTGGAAGCAATTCATTGATAGCGTTATTTTCCAAAAAGACAGTGGTGGAAACGAATGGGGCGGGTAATACCGTCACGAATAACCAAACACTGGCTGAATTGCAAAAGATGCTGGATGGAAAAGATCCTGATCCGGGTGCACCAGCCAAAAGATACAGTTTCAGCATTAATGGGAATAACTTTTCATTCGATGCTTCGACCTCAATAGATGCAGTAGTATCAGCAATTAATTCAAAAACAGAGGCTAATGTGTTTGCAAAAGTCGATGGCGGTAAACTAACGATCACCGGTAATAATGGTGGAGAAGTGAAGATGGGCGGAGCTTCCTACGAATTTTTGAATCTATTCAAGGGAGCTGTACCTTTTGCTGAGGGCTCGGATGCGATCAAAGAGGTTATTAAAGGTGAGAATGCAGAAGTCACAATTAATGGTGAACCTATAAAAAACGTTAATAGTAACGTTTTCACTATCAACGGTGTTCAACTTACATTATTGGACGTTACTAATAGTAGCGGTACAGACGTTCCTACCAATGTTAAAACCCAAAGTGATCCGGATAAGGCACTGGAATCTATCAAGGGTTTCATAGAGGACTACAATAATTTAATAAAAGCACTTAATAGCAAAGTTAATGAAACTAAGTATCGTGACTTTAAGCCTCTGTCAGATGAACAAAAAAAGGAACTGAAAGAAGGCGAAATTGATAGTTGGACAGAGAAGGCCAAAAGCGGTTTATTCAAAAATAACGACATAATCACAAGTGTTCTCTCGAAAATGAGAGAAGCAATTACGGAGAAACTTGGAAGTCTTAATGCAATTGGTATTACTACAGGAAATTATATGGAGAACGGTAAGTTGGTTATAGCGGATGAGACGAAGCTGAAAAATGCTATAAGTGCTAACCCTCAACTTACTATTGATCTATTTCAAGGTTCCGCAAATGCTCCGGATTCAGGCATCTTCAATAAATTAACAAATAGCATTACAGGCACTTTAGATATGATTTCTGCTCGCGCGGGTACCAATAAATTCTCGATGGATTTAACGAGTACTTTTAAAGAGGAAAGTGTCATCGGGAAACAACTTAAAGGTTATAATAGTCGTATATTAACGATGCAAAGAAACCTTCAAATGACAGAAGATCGCTATTACAAGCAATTTTCTGCGATGGAATCAGCGATGAATAAATTGCAAACACAGTCGTCGAGTCTTTTGTCCAGTATGGGACTATCTTAATTTAAAGGGTGAGACCATTTGATTACATCTCCTTATGATAAATACCGTCAATCCTCGGTTCAGACTTCGAACCCTGCGCAGTTGGTTATTATGTTGTATGACGGGGCAATTCGTTTTGTGAAGACGGCTATGGATGGGTTGGCGCAGAAGGATAATGAGAAGGCGAATCTGAATCTTGGAAAAGCTCAAACCATTGTTAGTGAATTGATGAGTACCCTGGATCGCTCTTATGATATTTCGAAGAGTCTGTACTCACTATATGAATATACAAATTATCTGCTTGTAGAAGCGAATATTCGTAAAGATGTGACCAAAGCCGAAGAAGCAGTGGGATATTTAACGGATCTACGTGAGACGTGGCTCCAGGCTTCCAAAATTGCTGCAGGACAAGAAGCATCACCTGTTTCTACTGAAAGTGCTCATGGATAAATTGACGTACATGACCCAGCTTCAGCAGCTAACGGGAACTATTATGGATATATTGTATGAAGCGAATTATGAACAGCTTGAAGCTTTTGTTGAGGAACGTCAGATCATTATTGATGGACTCGCTGAACAGTTCGCATTACAGGCCGCAAGTTTAACTGAGAAGATGGAAATTGAACAGCTCTTAAGCAATGATCATGAGATTGTAGCACGTATGAACGTTTTGCGACTGGAAGCACAGGATTGGTTGCATAAGCGCGGTCAGGCCAAGACACAGAGAAATGCTTACGAGTCGAGCTATACGCCAGATAGCTTTTTGATGGACAAGAAAAAATAAGAAACATATAAATACCCTTCATGCAACTCTCGACTAAACTGATTTGTAAGTAGTCATATTGATTGTGTGAAGGGTGTTTTTGCTGATAATATATGTTAAAATAGGTCACTTCATCTTAGCTCCCACGACTTATCAACCCGCCAATTTCCTGATATATTCAAGATATCCCACCGTTCAACACAATCCCCAATTAATCTACAAAAAATTCCAAGAAAACATTTACTTTACCAATTGACAATGGATAACTTTGGGTGGTATTATCTGAATTGTGGGCAGAGGTTAAGGCCGAAAGCTTCACTTCATTTGATGACGAAGGGAATGTTAGTGCATGCAAGGTAAAGTAAAATGGTTCAACGCAGAAAAAGGTTACGGTTTCATTGAAACTGAAGACGGCGGCGACGTATTCGTACATTTCTCCGCAATTCAATCCGAAGGATTCAAAACTTTGGAAGAAGGTCAATCCGTAGAATTCGACATCGTCGAAGGCGCGCGTGGACCGCAAGCAGCTAACGTAATCAAATTATAATCATCCGGACAATCCGACCTACATATATGGTTAGATGGTTACCAAATTGAATTATCGCTAGCATCAGACTCCGGTAGGTTCCGGGGTCTTTTTTTGTTCTAATAAATTCGAGATTTAAGGATCATTCAGGAAACAATATTCTTAAAAATTTAATAGATTTAAGAGATAGATTGAAGTTCATTTTACATAATAGATTGAGTATGCTCGAAATGGGTTAATTACATCATCAAGCGCCTAATAAGACATAGCATGTAAATTTGCGATTATGGCTGATTATGATGAAATATCGCGAAATATGGCGTTATGCCTACGTTGGCAGATGTGGCTTGAACAGATGTCATTATTCGGTCACCGTGAGTTTTTACATGGCGCTTACATTCGTGTTATAATGGAGTGGCAAAGGAAAAAGGAGGAGTGCCCTATGAATTTAAGTATTCGAGGTCAACAAATCGAGGTTACTGATGCTTTGAAGGATTATGTCGACAAAAAGTTGAGTAGACTCGAGAAGTATTTCGATGCACCCCTTAACTCTGACGGTGCTGTTACATTGAGCACGACGAGAGGCTTGCATACGGTAGAGGTGACGATCCCTTTGAAAGGCATTGTGCTCCGCGCTGAGGATGAGAGCGACGATATGTACGCATCCATTGACGCCGTGGTAGACAAGCTGGAACGTCAGATCCGCAAACATAAAACCAAAATTAACCGTAAGTTCCGCCAGGAAGGCAGCCTGAAAACACTCTTCGTTGAAGATCCAACAGGCACTGTAGCTACAGCTGAACTGGATGTGGACACGGATGAAGATGATCTGGAAGTTGTACGGACGAAACGCTTTATGTTGAAACCAATGGACGTGGAAGAGGCAATCCTCCAAATGAACATGGTTGGCCACAATTTCTTCGTATTCTCCAACATTGATAGTGAAGAAGTTAGCGTGGTTTACAAACGGAACGATGGTAAGTACGGGTTGATTGAACAAGGTTAATCTTAACGTACAGGATCATCGGATCGGACTTGCATATGAATATCTAAATTTCAATAATGAACACAGGAAAGGTAGTTTCCTGATTAGACTTAACAAGAGCTTCCATCCCTTAGGGGATGGGGCTCTTTTGTGCGTAAAGGGGCTGGGAAATGACCATTGGAAATAAAATGGTGAAACTATTCCCTATGCTGCTGCGTCTAATAGATAGTAAGAAGAAGCACAAACTGTGCAATGATACGACCAGATTCAGATGGTTACGAAAATATTCGTACACATGCATTCGAGAACTGGATATTGAGATTTCCATCCAAATTTACCATAAAAATTCGTTGGCAGGGCAGTCTACCGTGCAAAATCAAACATGGCAATCGATGGCTTCGGCTAACGACTATGATTTTTTGCACTTAAACTCGATTTGAGATCCTTCAGAAGTTCAAAGAAGTGTGCCGTGGCGTGTTGCGGCGACCCTTACAAACTGTTACAATTTATGCAAAGAGAATCATTGTCCTGATGGAGAATTGTCAACGAATGATCGCTAATCATAATCAATGACAGGCACAGCACCATGAACATGATTCGCAAGGCTCGGGCTTCGGCTAGTTTTTAATAACCGAATCCGTTTGAATACCGAATCAGCTTCATGAGGAACCCTTGGCAAGCCTGAAGTTGATTCATCCTATATTACTTTTTATATTGTTTGTCACCCCCGGGCAAGTGGATGCAACATCCATCCGATGGTGTCGCGTGGCGGCAACAGGGGGTCTATTCTGTTTTGCGCGAAAGGGGTATACCATGCTAGGACTTGTCAAAAAGATCTTCGGCGACATGAACGAACGTGATGTTAAACGTCTGATGAAGACGGTCGATGTGATCAATAAACTGGAACCACAATTTCAGGCGTTGTCTGATGAACAACTGAAAGGTAAAACGGACGAATACCGTGCTCGTATTGAAAAGGGAGAAACGACAGATGAACTTCTTCCAGAGGCATTTGCAACCGTACGTGAGGCATCACGCCGTGTACTGGGCAAACGTCACTACGATGTACAGATGCTGGGCGGTATCGCTCTGCATGAAGGCCGTATTTCCGAGATGAAAACGGGTGAAGGTAAAACGCTGGTAGGAACACTGCCGGTATATCTGAACGCATTGATGTCCAAAGGTGTACACGTGGTTACGGTCAATGACTATTTGGCACAGCGGGATAGCCAGGAAATGGGACAAATCTATGAATTCATGGGCATGACGGTAGGGGTTAACCTGAGCGGTATGGACCATGCTTTGAAGCAGCATGCTTATGCATGTGATATTACGTACGGAACGAACAACGAATTTGGCTTTGACTATCTGCGTGACAACATGGTGCTGTACAAAGAGCAAATGGTACAACGTCCATTGTTCTTCTGTATCATTGATGAAGTGGACTCCATCTTGGTCGATGAGGCGCGTACGCCACTCATTATCTCTGGACAAGCTCAGAAATCGACGGACATGTACTATTCAGCAGACCGTTTTGTGAAGCGACTTGTTCCTGAAGAAGACTTTACGGTAGACATCAAGGTGAAATCCGTAGCGTTGACTGAGGCGGGCGTAGCAAAAGCAGAGAAAGCATTTGGTATCGAGAACTTGTATGATCATGCCAACGTTACACTTAACCATCACATCGTACAGGGGTTGAAAGCCAACGTTATCATGCGTCGCGACGTGGATTATGTGGTGAGTGATGAGGAAGTCATGATCGTTGATGAATTCACAGGTCGTCTGATGTCTGGACGTCGTTACAGTGATGGATTGCACCAGGCGATTGAAGCCAAAGAGGGCATTGAAGTACAGAACGAGAGCATGACACTTGCTACAATTACATTCCAGAACTATTTCCGGATGTACCGTAAACTGGCGGGTATGACGGGTACAGCGAAAACCGAGGAAGAAGAGTTTAAAAAAATCTACGGTCTCGAAGTACTGCAAATTCCAACCAACCGTCCGAACAAACGGGATGACATGGCAGATGTCGTGTACAAGAGCATCGATGGCAAGTTCAATGCCGTTGTGGAAGAGATCGTGGCACGCCACAGTAAGAACCAGCCGATTCTGGTAGGTACAGTGTCCATCGAGAACTCGGAGCGCCTGTCTGACATGCTCAAACGCCGTGGTGTAAAACACCAGGTACTGAACGCCAAGTACCACGCTGAAGAAGCAGAGATCATCACAGGAGCTGGACAAGCGGGTGCAGTAACGATTGCAACCAACATGGCTGGACGGGGTACGGATATTATCTTGGGTGAAGGCGTAGCTGAAGTAGGAGGCCTTCATATCATCGGTACAGAGCGTCACGAATCACGCCGGATTGATAATCAGCTGCGTGGTCGTGCAGGACGTCAAGGTGACCCGGGTTCAACACAATTCTACCTGTCACTCGGTGATGAATTGATGAGACGTTTCGGTGCAGACAATGTATTGAACATGATGGAGCGCCTTGGTTTTGAAGAAGACCAACCGATCGAGAGCCGGATGATTACCCGTGCAGTAGAATCGGCGCAGAAACGTGTTGAGGGTAACAACTTTGACGTACGTAAAGTCGTTCTCCAATATGATGATGTAATGAACCAACAACGTGAAATTATATATAAACAGCGCCGCGAGGTACTGGAATCCGAGAATATCAAACAGATCGTTATGGATATGATCAAGCCATCCATTGAACGTATCGTTGGGGCACATTGCAGTGACGATATTCCGGAGAACTGGGAGCTACAGGAAGTTGCCGATTACATGAACAGCAAATTGCTGGATGACAATTCGGTAACGAAAGATGATCTGTGGGGCAAGGAAGCAGAAGAGATTATCGAGTACCTGTTTGAGAAAGTTCAGAACAAGTACAATGCACGTGAAGAGCGAATTGGCGAAGAGATGGTTCGTGAGTTCGAGAAAGTGGTTGTGCTCCGTGCAGTAGACAGCAAGTGGATGGATCATATTGATGCGATGGATCAGTTGCGTCAAGGTATCCACCTTCGTGCCTACGGTGGTACAGATCCACTGCGTGAGTACCAGTTCGAAGGCTTCGAGATGTTCCATCAGATGATTGCTTCGATTCAGGAAGAAGTAGCAACATATGTGATGAGAGCACAGATCGAGAGCAATCAGGAGCGTCAAGCGGTTGTTGAGGAAAGTCAGATCTCGACAAGCGGTGAGCCTGCTGAGAAACGTCCAGTGAAGGTTTCTGACCAAATCGGACGTAACGATCCATGCCCATGCGGTAGTGGCAAGAAGTTCAAACACTGCCACGGTCAAGAGTAGTTAAAGGTTTTTTCTATACACGAATGACATGAACGGCTCCTCGCAGCCGGGTGTTCCATAGGATGAAGTGAAGGATGCAAAACCGGTTAATGGTGCATAGTTATAATAATATGACCATAATCACGGAGAAGAGATATACTGATACACCAGTAATCTCAACACCAGGGTGGCGCATCAGATACTTGATCTGGAGGAATGCCCTGGATGCGGGGAGCTTATCTTAATGAAAAGAGGAATTGCACATGATCGATCCAAACGTGAAGCATGACCTGCGTGAAATAGGCAAGAAACTAACAAACCTTAGGGGGTCTCTTTGACTTAGATCTGAAGCAAGAGATGATCGGGAACTTCGAAGTGAAGATGTCTGCCCCGGATTTCTGGGACGACAGTGACAAGGCACAATCCGTAATCGCTGAGCTAAACGCAGTAAAGGGATCTGTGGATCAATACACCAAACTTCAACAAGATTATGATGATGCGGTGATGATGATAGAACTGGCCGATGAAGAAGGCGACGATGACTTGGCTAGCGAGATTGGCAACAGTATTACAGCGATCGTGAACAAGGTTGCAGAGTTCGAACTTCAACTGCTTCTGAATCAACCGTACGACAAAATGAATGCGATTCTGGAGCTTCACCCGGGTGCGGGTGGTACCGAGTCTCAAGACTGGGGACAGATGTTGCTCCGGATGTATACACGTTGGTCCGAAAAGCGTGGTTTCAAGGTTGAGGTATTGGATTATCTGCCAGGTGATGAGGCTGGGATCAAGAGTGTTACGTTGTCGATCAAAGGACATAACGCTTATGGTTATCTGAAAGCCGAGAAGGGTGTACACCGATTGGTGCGGATCTCTCCTTTTGACTCATCGGGCCGTAGACATACGTCCTTCGTATCCTGTGATGTGGTACCGGAGATTGATGATACGATTGAATTGGACATCCGCACAGAGGATCTCAAGATCGATACGTATCGGGCAAGTGGCGCGGGTGGACAGCATATCAATACCACCGACTCTGCCGTGCGGATTACTCACCTTCCGTCAGGTGTGGTTGTAACGTGTCAGAATGAGCGTTCACAGATCAAGAACCGTGAGCGTGCGATGACGATGCTCCGTTCGAAATTGTATGAGCGTAAAATTGAAGAGCAAAAACAACAGCTGGATGAAATCCGAGGAGATCAATCGGATATTTCATGGGGTAGCCAGATTCGCTCCTATGTGTTCCATCCCTATAGTATGGTAAAGGATCACCGTACAAGTGTAGAGACTGGAAACACAGGAGCAGTAATGGACGGCGACCTCGATGCATTCATCGATGGTTATTTGCGCAGCCAGATTAAAGTGGAAACCGACTAATATAAGTTCCTGTATGGACCCATACGTGTAGGCGTATGCTGGTGTGTACAGGAGCTTTTTTTGAGTTTACAGACAAAAGGAGAGCAAGATGACATGCAACAACGATCACAACTTCACAATAACCGCAAAAAGAGGATAACTAGCCTTATTCCACTCAATGGCCCATGGAGGAACGTAGTGGATACGGTATCCATCATTGTAGGTTCGTTTTTAATCGCAGTGGCCTTTAATTTATTTTTATTACCGAATCAGATCGCTTCGGGTGGGGTGTCCGGGTTATCCATCCTGGGCAAAGAGTGGCTCAATCTGGAGCCGGCATACACCCAGTGGGCGATTAACATTCCACTCCTGATCGCAGGTTTCCTGCTCATTGGGAAGCAGTACGGTGTTCGTTCAGTACTGGGAAGTATTGTCCTGCCACTGTTAGTCTATCTTACGAAAGATTGGGCGATTCCAACAACGAATCCGTTACTTGGTTCACTATATGGGGGAATTGGAGTCGGTCTTGGGATCGGAATTGTATATCGAGGTAGAGGATCAACAGGTGGCATGAGCATCCTTGCCAGAATCGTGCAGAAGTACAGTGGACTTAGTTACTCTCTCTGTGTTGTGATTATGGATGCCACTGTTATTATTATGGCTGCTTTTGTATTGTCATTGGAACAGTCTCTCTATGCGCTGATTGGGTTGTATGTTACTGGTAAAGTGATCGATGCCGTTGAGATGGGGTTAGGCTTTTCCAAGGTGGCTTATATTATCTCCAACCAGACGGAAGCGATTAGCAAAGTGATTCTGGATGACTTGGATCGTGGATTAACGAAACTGGAAGCCAAAGGCGGTTACACCGACGATCAACGAACAGTACTGATGGTAGTGGTTGGGCAAAATGAGGTTCCTAGACTCAAAGCGTTGATCCGGTCTGTTGACCCGGGAGCTTTTGTTATTATCAGTAACGCGCACGAAGTGCTCGGCGAAGGCTTTAAGCGGGGAGAACATGTGTGACAACGTAAGAAAATAGCGAGTGAGCCGTGTAGGCTCATAAGTTTGGAAGTTCAAGACAAGTAAAAAACAGGCACATCCTTCTCCGAAATGGCGGGAGAGGATGTGCCTGTTTTTTTACTATTACAGAATCGGAGACAGCAGACGGGAAATTGCTTCTTTGAAGCGGATGATCAGACTGCGTTTCTTGTACTCCTCAAGCGTCATCTCTCGCGATACATGCAGGTCGTGCTCAAAGGTATGTACAAGTGCTGTCGCAATCGTCTCATCGTACATAAAAGCATTAACCTCAAAGTTCAACCGGAAACTGCGGTAGTCAATATTGGCGGTTCCCACGGATGCAACCAAGCTGTCAATGATAAGCGTTTTGGCATGAATGAAACCATTGTCGTATATAAATACTTTTGCGCCAACCTTTAACAACTCACCAATATAAGATAGCGTAGCCCAATATACAAAGGCGTGGTCGGGTTTATTTGGAATCATGATGCGAACATCAATGCCGGACAGACACGCGAGACGAATAGCTTCGAATACACTGGCATCCGGGATAAAATAAGGCGTTTGAATCAGGATCGATTGTTTGGCCCCGTTAATCATCTTGAGATAACTGTTCTTGATATGTTCGATCTCTGCATCCGGTCCACTGGAGACAATCTGCATGGCAATCTTTCCTGTGCCCTCGATATGAGGGAAATGCGCGGGAACATAGGGTGTGTCGTGTTGCTTGGACGCTTCATTCCAATCCAGGAGAAAACGGGTCTGCAGCGCATGAACGGCGTTCCCTTGAATACGCAGATGTGTGTCACGCCAGTAACCGAATTTCGAGTTCAAGCCAAGATACTCATCTCCAACATTAAACCCGCCCGTGTATCCAAGGTTACCATCGATGATGACAATCTTCCGGTGGTTCCGGTAGTTCATACGCAAGTTGATCAGACTGAATTTGGATGGGAAAAAGACTTCAACCAAACCGCCTGCTTCGCGCAATTCTTTAAAAAAGCGTTTTGATATACGGCGTGATCCGAGCGCGTCATACAGTAATCGGACTTTGATGCCTTCCCGCGCTTTGCGGATGAGTGTATCTCGAATTCTTTTGCCCAGACGGTCGCCTCTATAAATGTAGTATTGAACGTGCACGTGATCCTGAGCCGCTTCGATGTCGTCCAGGAGTCGCTGAAATTTGTCCGTTCCGTCCGTAATAATCTCGACTGCATTATCCTCGGTTAACAGAGCGCCGTTCTGCTTCAGATTCATATAGATCATATCCTGACTGCTCTCGGTGGCCTGGTTGCGGAAAGGTGTACGGTTATCTTGCAACTGCGCAAGCTGGTTCTCGATACGTTCCTCAAGCCCGAGTTTCTTGCGTTCTTTCCACTGGAAAAGCCGATATCGGGTCAGGTTCTGACCAGTTAAAAGATAAAGTACAAACCCAAATACCGGAATAAAGTTCAAGACGAGCAGCCAAGCCCAGGAAGCGCTAGCATCCTTCCGTTCGAAGAAAACGACTGCTGCGGCAAAAATAATATTCAGGCCCAGGAGTACAATAAGTAAAATGGATTCGATATGCACTATAGTCCCCCACGTCTCATAATGACCATCATGAATCTATTCATATGTCCTTGATTAGCAGGTTAGTTATGAATGAGACCCTGATTGTAATGTTTCCTACTAATACGTATTTTAACAGATGTATACCTATTCGTCCCGGATGTTAGAAAGATATGTCGGAATGGATGGAAATCCATGTGAAATTGATGATAGAGTGTTGTATTTATATAACCATAGTCGTATAATAATACACAAATATGCATATAAGCGACGGAATTGCTGTGTTCGATCTTATTAAGGGATCGGCATAGCACAAGTAGCGCATACATCGAGATTGGGGGAGCGAGAGTGAATAACAAATTAAAAGTGGCAATCGTCGGTTCCACCGGCTACGGCGGGGTGGAGCTGATTCGTTTTTTCCAGAACCATCCGCTGGTTGAAATCACATCGGTGATCTCATCATCGAGCAGTGGTGAGTCCATCGCAGATGGGTTTCCGCATTTGACGGACGTGATTCACAGGCCACTCGACGGCGTCGATTCAGCTGAAATTGCGAGTCGTGCGGATCTGGTATTCACAGCGACCCCGTCCGGCGTAAGTGCAAAGCTCGTACCAAGCCTGCTGGCAGCAGGGCTTAAGGTCATTGATCTGTCTGGTGATTTCAGACTGAAAGATGGGGCAGTGTACGAAGAGTGGTATAAACATCCGGCGCCCCCAGCGGATTTGCTGGAACAGGCGGTATATGGCATGGCTGAGGTGTATGGCGAAGAAGTGAAGGGACAGAATTTTATATCCAACCCGGGCTGTTATCCAACGGCTACACTTCTCGGACTGATTCCTGCAGTAGAGGCAGGCTGGATTGATCCATCCACCATTATCATTGATGCCAAATCAGGCGTATCCGGTGCAGGACGGGGAACTCATCTGTCGTACCATTATGCAGAGATGAACGAGAATTTCAAAGCCTATAAACTCAACAAACATCAACATATACCTGAGATTGAGCAAGTACTCGGCAATATAACGGGAACGCCTGTTACGGTTACCTTTACAACACATCTGGTGCCAATGACACGTGGAATCATGAGTACAATGTATGCAAGTCTCGTTGGGGAACACAGTGACCGAGAGATCGTGGATTTGTACCGCAAATATTATGAAAATAAACCTTTCGTACGTGTACGTGAACCGGGCATCTGGCCTTCGACCAAGGAAGTGTATGGATCCAACTATTGTGATATCGGATTTGCGGTGGATCCTCGCACAGGGCGTTTGACGATTATTTCAGTCATCGACAACCTGGTGAAGGGTGCTTCCGGGCAAGCGATTCAAAATATGAACCTGATGATGGGATGGGAGGAGAACCTCGGGCTGAACATGACACCGGTATATCCATAAGGAATGGAATTCATGAGGGTACTGGAACATTCGATGTAAAAGTGCATTCTCGGAGTCACTTAGGGAGATCGGACCAGGTTAAGCAGGCGATCATCAGCATATAGCTGAACGCATACGGGGGATATGATATGGGAACGAATGTGGAGCAACAGACTTTTACCGTGGTTGAGAATGGAACAATTGTAACTCCTGCGGGATTCACTACGGGTGGACTTCACTGCGGGTTGAAAAAAACATCTCGCAATGACATTGGAGCGATCCGCTGTGATGTACCAGCTACAGCTGCAGCTGTGTATACAACGAATGTGTTTCAGGCGGCGCCACTCAAAGTAACGCGCGAAAGCTTGAGCAATGGACGCCTTCAAGCTGTTATCGTTAATAGCGGCAATGCCAATGCATGTACAGGGCAACAAGGTGAAGAAGATGCTTATGCAATGCGTTCAGCCGCTGCACGTGAGTTGGGTGTGGCAGAAGAGGACGTTGCTGTGGCTTCTACGGGTGTCATTGGGGAATTGCTCAAAATGGATGCTGTGCATTCAGGCATCAAGGCGCTTCCGGAGCAACTGGGCAAGGAGTCGAATGAAGCGGAGCAATTTTCACAAGCGATTCTGACAACGGATTTGGTGAAAAAGGAAGCCTGCGTCTCCGTTATGGTTAACGGCAAGACGGTTACGATTGCGGGTGCCGCCAAAGGCTCGGGTATGATTCATCCGAATATGGCGACTATGCTCGCTTTCATGACCTCTGACGCGGTCATTGGTGCAGAAGCGTTGCAGCGCCTGCTGCGGCAGGCAACGAATCATACATTCAACATGATTACCGTCGATGGTGATACGAGTACGAACGACATGTTGGTAGCCATGTCCAGTGGATATGCAGGCAATGAAGAGCTGACGATGGATCACCCGGATTGGGACGCATTTGCAGCCGGATTCACCTATGTGTGCCAAGTGCTGGCCAAAGCCATTGCTCGCGATGGCGAAGGAGCAACCAAACTGGTTGAGGTAGAAGTTACAGGTGCGGTAAGTGATGAGTCCGCCCAAGCGATTGCCAAAACCGTCATCGGTTCCAGTCTGGTAAAATCCGCCATGTTCGGCGCGGACGCCAACTGGGGACGGATTATTGCAGCCGTAGGACGTGCAGGACAGCCGGTGAATCCGGATACGGTGGATATCCGTTTGGGAGAGATCTCGGTACTCGCGCAGTCCCGCCCAGTCGTATTCGACGAAGAAGTGGCACTGGCGTATTTGCAGACTGATACAGTTCGCATTGTGGTGGATCTGCACCACGGCGAAGGAACGGCTACAGCCTGGGGCTGTGACCTGACGTATGACTACGTACGAATTAACGCGGCATACCGCACGTAATAAGAATTATTACTTTTACACGGTACGGAGAATGCAGCTTTCCTAAGAGAAGCTGCTTCGTAAAATATGTTGAAAATTATATATAAGATTTAAACTCATCCTTTGTGTTTGACAACTGGCGAAGGCAGTGGAGGAGTCGGAATCGATTCTGTAGAAGCGAAGCGTGCGCCTTTGTCTCCGGGTTTTCCCTTTAAAAAGGGAATCAAAAAAACCTGGAGACAACAGCGATCAAAAGAACGATCCGGATCTGTAACGTTCAGCCGCTTTCAGTCAAGCATCTATTAAGTGTTAAATCTGTTTTTAAAAAAATGAACGAAAGGAGCTTGCCCTCATGAATTCAACATTGCCAAATGATAGTTCCGCGACGGAAGCGGGCACTGAGAAGCATATGTTTGTCATGAAATGTGGAGGCAGTACGCTTGCAGCATTGCCAGAATCGTTCTTTGCGGATTTGCGTGATTTGCAGTCTCAAGGTACGCAGCCAGTTATCGTACATGGTGGAGGTCCTGCAATCTCGGATAACCTGGCGAAGCTTGGTATCGAAACCGAATTCGTTAACGGCCTACGCAAGACGACTGAACCTGTGCTGGACGTAGTAGAGATGGTCCTGGCAGGCAGCATCAACAAGCAGATCGTGCGTTTGATTCAACGTGTTGGTGGTCATGCACTAGGCGTATCCGGCGTGGACGGTGGTCTGATTCAGGCGAAGCCCGTATCGAACCACGCAGAGATCGGTTGGGTAGGCGATGTCACTGGTGTGAACGCAGAGATGATCCAAGGCATCGTGAACATGGGGTACATGCCGGTTATTGCACCAGTTGGTGTAGACGCAACTGGACAACGCTATAACATCAACGCAGATACAGCTGCGGGTGCAGTAGCGTCTCATCTCGGAGTCAGACGTATGATTGTTGTGACTGACGTTCCTGGCATCATGAAGAACGTAGGCGGCGAGAAAAAAGTACTGCCATCCGTATCTGTACAAGAGATTGAGGACATGATCCAGACCGGAGAAATCTATGGTGGCATGATTCCCAAAGTGCGTGCTGCAATCGCATGTATCCATGGTCAAGTACGTGAGGTCGTCATCGTAGATGGCAGCGAACCTCAAATCCTGAGCCGTGTGCTAGGTGGAGAAATCATCGGAACAAGAATTATCCGTATGCAGTAATTTGCTCTCGATGCGCTAGGTTCTTAATAGCCTTATATTATATATAAAAATATGTGCACGATTTTTGTGAATCTGGGCATAACGCGATAACGAAGAGTGCAAAGCCAATCTGAAGAAAAAAAGCAAGAACGGAGAGGGCAGAAATAACCTGAAGAAGCGGAGCTAAAAGCTTTCTGAAAGAAAGCTACTTCGTAAGCATCATCTCGCCTTTATCCCCGGATTTCTACATTTAAACAATTAATCAAAGAAATTTGGGGATAACAGTGATCGGAAGGTTGTTCTGTCATCGAAGTGGAAGTATGCATACGTTCGGAAGATGGACGGCAATCGAAGTGGTTTAGTGTTATGTTTAATTCACCTTAGGCGTGCACCAACCAATAAGGAGTGATATGGTGATGGCAAAAGGCAACGAACAGCCAGGTTCTGGCACAGCGGTAGCGGGCGCAACAGCAACAGGTGCAGCGGCGCAGACGGAAAGCTCGCTTTTCCAAACGTATGCACGTTATCCAATCAGTCTGGTTAAAGGTAAAGGCAGCTGGTTATGGGATGACCAGGGCAATCGCTATCTCGATTTCATGTGCGGACTCGCTGTAACTAGTCTGGGCCATGCACCGGAGAAAGTCGGAGCTAAGCTGAAAGCTCAGATTGATGAGTTGTGGCATGTGTCCAACCTATTCCAGATTCCGGGCCAAGAGAAAGCAGCAGCATTGTTGACAGCCAATACATGCGCTGACGCGGTGTTCTTCTGTAACAGTGGTGCCGAAGCGAACGAAGCAGCTATCAAAGTTGCCCGTCGTTATCACCAGAAGGTGAAAGGCACGGATCGGTATGAAGTAATTACCTTTGCCCAGTCCTTCCATGGACGGACGCTCGCAACACTGACAGCAACCGGACAGGATAAGGTGAAAGAAGGATTTTTGCCATTGCCAGCCGGATTTGTAACTGTACCTTTGCATGATATTCCTGCACTGGAAGCGGCAATTGGACCTAATACGGCAGCTATTATGCTGGAGATGGTTCAAGCCGAGGGTGGTGTATATCCGGTCGAACCGGAATTCGTCAAACATGTACGGAGATTGTGTGACGAGCACGGGTTGCTGCTGATTGTCGACGAAGTACAGACTGGAATGGGACGTACAGGCAAACTGTTTGCGCACGAGCACTACGGCATTGAGCCAGATGTGTTCACTGTTGCCAAAGGCATCGGCAGTGGTTTCCCTGTGGGAGCGATGCTGGGTAAAGGCTTCTTGCGGGATGCGTTCACGCCAGGCAGTCATGCGACAACATTTGGCGGAACACCGCTCGCTTCGTCCGTTGTCATTGCGACAATTGAAACGATGCTGGAAGATCGTTTGCCAGAGCGTGCAGCGGAGATGGGTGAATACCTGATGAACTCCCTGCGGAATCGTTTGGCGGGTAATTCCTTTGTGAAGGAAGTTCGTGGCCTGGGATTGCTGGTCGGCATCGAATGTGCTGAGCCGGTAGGCGATATTGTACTTGCTGGGCAAAAACGCGGTATTCTGTTTGTCTCCGCAGGACCGAATGTGATTCGCTTGCTTCCGAACCTGTACGTGAGCAAAGAAGAGATCGACGAGGCGGTATCCTTGGTAGCCACATTGATCGAAGAGCACGTAGCGGCGAAAGCCTAACATAAAATGAGAACCTTTCTGTCTCGGGGCCATTACCGGCCTCGAAGCAGAATGAGATGATGAATCCCTGTAGCCGCGCGGTGAACTTGCGGAAGATAAACTTGAGAAGCACTAAGACAAGATGAGAATACTGCTCTCTCTTCTGCCCATGCGGGTGCAGGGAACCGGAAATAAGGAGGACGTTATAGATGACAGCACAACAGACGGAAAAGATTCAAAAGATTGATCTGAGAGGCCGGGACTTTATCGAATTCACGGACTACACAGCCGAGGAGATTCGTTATCTGCTTGATCTCGCGATTGAGATTAAAGGCAAGCAAAAAAGCGGTGTGCCCTTTCAACCATTGAAAGGCAAAACGATCGGACTTATTTTTGAAAAATCATCCACACGTACACGTGTATCCTTTGAAGTGGGCATGTTCCAATTGGGTGGACACGCACTTTTCCTGAGCAAAAATGATATCCAGCTGGGTCGCGGGGAAACAACACATGATACTGCCAAAGTATTGTCCCGCTACCTGGACGGCATCATGATCCGTACCTTTGGACACCATAATGTAACTGAACTGGCAGAGCATGCTGATGTTCCAGTCATTAACGGCCTGAGCGATGCGGCGCATCCTTGCCAGGTACTGGCGGACTTCCAAACGGTGCTGGAGCACAAAGGCAAGCTGGCAGGTCTGAAAATGGCCTACATCGGAGATGGCAACAATATGGCGCACTCCCTGATGCTTGGTGCAGCGAAGATGGGTATGCATGTTGCTGTAGCAACGCCAGAAGGCTATGAGCCGGATAGCGCAGTTGTGAAGCAGGCGCGCATTATAGCACAGGAGAGCGGTTCTGAAGTGACTGTAACGTACAGTGCACAGGAAGCAGCCAAAGATGCAGATATCGTGTATACGGATGTATGGGCAAGCATGGGATTTGAGGAAGAGCAAAAGATTCGTGAGCAGGCATTTGCGGCATATCAAGTGGACGAGAAACTGATGAAAGGCGCGAAGCCGGACTACATGTTCTTGCACTGTCTGCCAGCACACCGCGGCGAAGAAGTGAGTGCTGGTGTAATTGACGGACCGAACTCTCTGATCTTTGATCAGGCGGAGAATCGCTTGCATGCACAGAAAGCATTAATGGCTGCATTAATGAGCGAATAGATGCTGTTTGTCTTTATGGGTTGATTTTAGGCGCAGATTTCGCGATGATAGATTCATCTATAATGTAATTTAAAAAGTTAATTAAACAAGAAGCATACACAAAAACGGAGAGACAGAAAAAGCCTGAAGAAGCGAAGTGTTCACCTTTATCCCCGGATTTTACCCTTTGTCATAAAAGGGATGAAAAAATCTGGGGATAACAGTGATCGGAAGGGTTTTCTGGCTCGTAGGATTCAGTGTATGAAGGCTCTGTTTAACTTAACTGATCTTGGGGAGGACCACCACACATGGCTAAGGAAAAAATTGTACTCGCGTATTCAGGCGGGTTGGACACATCTGTAATTTTGAAATGGTTGAAAGAAACGTATGATGCAGAGATTATCGCATTCACAGCGGATATTGGACAAAAGGATGAATTGGACGGTTTGGAGGAAAAAGCACTGGCAACAGGCGCTTCCAAAGTATACATCGACGATCTGCGCGATGAATTCGCTAAAGATTTCATCTACCCGATGTTCCAGGCTGGTGCCCTCTATGAAGGACAATACCTGCTCGGTACAAGTATCGCTCGCCCACTGATCGCTAAACGCATGGTGGATATCGCTCGTGCAGAAGGCGCTACAGCCATCGCTCACGGCGCTACAGGTAAAGGAAATGACCAAGTTCGGTTTGAATTGAACGCGGCTGCACTGACACCAGACATTAACGTAATTGCACCTTGGCGTTTGGAAGAATTCCGTAACCAGTTCCCGGGACGTGCCGAGATGATCGCTTACGCTGAGAAACATGGTATTCCGGTAACCGCATCTGCGGCTAAACCGTACTCGACAGACCGTAACCTGTTGCATATCAGCTATGAGAGCGGTGTGCTCGAAGATCCTTGGTTCGATCCTAGTGCTGACGAGAACAAAGACATGTTCCTGCTGAGCAGTGCACCTGAAGATGCACCAGATCAAGCAGAATATGTTGAACTGGAGTTCGAACAAGGCGACTGTGTTGCACTGAACGGTGAGCGCTTGAGCCCACTGCAAGTGATGGAGCAACTGAACGAGCTGGGTGGCAAACATGGTATTGGCCGTGTAGATATGGTCGAGAACCGTTTTGTTGGTATGAAGAGTCGTGGCGTATACGAGACACCAGGTGGAACAATTTTGTTCACAGCACATCGCAAAATGGAATCGATCACGATGGACCGTGAAGTGATGAACCTGCGTGATAGCCTGATCACACGTTATAGCACACTGGTATACAACGGATTCTGGTTCGCACCGGAACGTCTGGCGCTGCAAGCGCTGGTGACTGAAAGCCAGAAGAACGTTACAGGTACGGTTCGTGTGAAACTGTATAAAGGCAACATCATCGGCGCAGGCGTGAAAAGTCCTGTCAGCCTCTACAATCCGGACATCGCAACGATGGAAGCTGATCCAACGCAAGCCTACGATCAAGGCGATGCAACAGGCTTTATCCGCCTGAATGCACTGCGTTTGAAAGTAAACTCTGGCGTGGAGCAAAACAAGAACTAATTTTAACCTGCATCATAGAGCTACACCAATATAAATGATAAGGCAGGCCGTTCTTGCACATCTGGCAGGAGCGGCTTTGTCCATGAGCGAAAGGGGAGTACTCACCGTGAGCAAGCTGTGGGGAGGACGTTTTACGAAACAAACCAATCATTTGGTTGAGGAATATACGGCATCGATCAATTTTGACAAAGCTTTGGCTGAAGAAGACATTCAGGGCAGTCTGGCCCATGTGACGATGCTGGGCAAATGCGGCATTCTTCCGGCTGAAGATGTAGAGACCATCAAAGAAGGTCTGATCACCGTTTTGCATAAAATCCGTGCGGGTGAAGTGGAATTCTCCGTATCGGACGAAGACATCCACATGAATATTGAGAAAAACCTGATCGAGACGATTGGCCCTGTAGGCGGTAAATTACATACAGGCCGTAGCCGGAACGATCAAGTTGCAACGGATATGCACTTGTACCTGCGCGAGCGCGTGGTTGGATTTGTGGGCATGTTGCATTCCTTGCAGGAAGCACTGATCGGACAAGCGAAAGATAACCTCGATACGATTGTACCGGGTTATACGCATCTTCAGCGGGCACAGCCGATCCTGTTCGCCCATCATCTGATGGCGTATGTATCCATGTTCCAACGGGATGCGGAGCGTCTGATGGACAGCTATAAACGCATTAACATCCTGCCACTGGGCGCAGGTGCCCTTGCGGGTACAACATTCCCGATTGACCGTCATTTTGTGGCGGAACAACTGGGCTTCGATGGCGTGTATGAGAACAGTCTGGACGCAGTAAGCGACCGTGACTTTATCGTTGAGTTCCTGGCAGCCGCTTCCCTCATCATGACTCACTTGTCCCGTTTGAGCGAAGAGTTGGTACTGTGGAGCAGCACGGAGTTTGGTTTTGTTGAACTGGATGACGCATTCTGCACAGGCAGCAGCATCATGCCACAGAAGAAAAACCCAGATGTTCCTGAACTCGTTCGTGGTAAAACAGGACGTGTGTACGGCAACCTGATCGGATTGCTGACAGTACTGAAATCTCTTCCACTGGCTTATAACAAGGATATGCAGGAAGACAAAGAAGGCATGTTCGACACGGTAGCGACGCTGGAGGGTGCGCTGCAACTGTTCGCTCCAATGATCGCGACAATGACAGTGAACAAAGATCGGATGCGTCAAGCGGTCAACCAGGATTTTTCCAACGCTACGGATATTGCCGATTTCCTCGTAGGCGAAGGCTTGCCTTTCCGTCAGGCGCATGAAGTGATTGGTAAAACGGTGCTGTACTGCATCCAGAACAGCAAGTATTTACTGGATCTGACGATTGATGAATTCCGTCAATTCTCACCACTGTTTGATGACCGGATCTATGACGTGCTTCAACCGGAAGCGGTAGTGAACGCTCGTAATGTTTACGGCGGAACGGCTGCAGGTCAGGTTGCTGATGCCATTGGACGCAGTGAGAAGGTACTGGAGATTACTGAGCAATGGATTACAAACCGCGGTTAATACCACCGCTATTATAGGTATCCTTACAGATACGACAGTACAACAAAGAAGCAGGCCAGAGAACTTCGTTCTCAACGGCCTGCTTTTTCTGTATTACAGCGATCTAGATACATTCAATTCAAACAGCAAGCGGAACGTTGTTCTGTCATTGGAGTATCAGTCTTCATTATCCGCAGTAGCTCTCAATGCTCCACTAGTCCCGCTTGGGCAAAGGCAACCATCTCAATACATCCTGAATCTTCGCATCCCAATAACCCCAGTCATGCCCACCTGGTTCTTCCTCGTACGTCAGTTCGAAATCCGTCTGTTCACAGGCTTGACGGAAGGTTTGATTATCCTCATACAGGAAATCTTCCGTTCCGCAACATTGGTAGAGCAGAGGCCGCTGGCCTTGGCTTTCTTTTAACAGATGAATCAGATCATTCTCAGTGCCAGCCACTTGCGGTCCAAAAATCCGTTGTAACTCAGTCTGTTGCAATGCTGAGGATGCGTTTCTATCCATATGTGCAGACATATCGAGTGCTCCAGACAAACTGGCAGCTGCAGCATATTGATCCGGTTTACGAAGGGCCAGCTTAAACGCGCCATAGCCACCCATGGATAATCCTGCAACGAAATTGTCCTCCCGTTGATCTGACAGCGGGAAGAAAGAACGAGCAAGTGCGGGCAGTTCTTCACTGATAAAGCTCCAGTAACGTCCGCCTTCTACCATATCTGTATAGAAGCTGCGATGTACCTGTGGCATAACAACAGCGATCCCGAGGTTGGCCACATAACGTTCGATGGAAGTCCGGCGCAGCCAGATGGAATCATCATCAGACAGACCGTGCAACAGGTACAGGGTTGGGTGCAGTCCTTTGCCGGTCACATTCTCCATGCCGATCTGATTGTGGGTTTGTTGCGGTAGAATGACATGCATGCTGGTACTTAATCCAAGCGTATCGGAGTAAAAATCACATTTAATTAGTGCCATGAGTATAAGAAACCCCTTTCATAAGTTCGTTAACCACGTGTTCTGACATGAGACGATGGGATGAAGTTCGGATGTCTAGAACTCCAAAGTGTTTATATGTAACAGGTTATACGCATTGCTCTTCCATTGCAATAACAAGATCAGTTTACAGCGTAACAATGTTATGTTACACTGATTTCAATATAAAGGGGGACCATATATGACGGATGATTTGATCTCCAAAAAAGAACTGCTGGACCTGACAGGGATCTCGTACGGCCAGTTATACCGCTGGAAGCGGAAAAATCTCATTCCAGAAGAATGGTTCATTCGGAAGTCGTCCTATACCGGACAAGAGACCTTTTTTCCTAAACAGCAGATATTGCTTCGTATTGATAAGATTCTCAACATGAAAGACGGATTGTCACTGGATGAACTGGCAGACGTGTTCTCACCTACATTGGGCGAAGTGGAGATGTCTACTTCACAACTATTAGAGCGAAACATTGTTTCACAAACCTCACTGGATCTGTTACAAGAAGCAGGTCGGGAACAACCGCAATATGCTTTGGAGCAGATTATGATGCTGTATGTTCTAGATAAGTTGTTAATGAGTGGAGACATTACGCGGCAAGAGGGTGAGTTGCTGATCGATGTCATGTCTGAACATTATTATCGTTTCACAGGCAAACCCAGCGAACTGGTGCTTACCCGTAAGATGGGTATCCCATCATTCATGCTGGTGACAGCAGGAACGGAGTTTTATTTTGACAATGGTGTGAAGGTGGTTCTTAGGCAGCCCATGGGAACATTTATGGAGGAATTAAAACTCAAATTGGGATAAGGAGAGGGTCATCTATGGTAGAGCGAAATAAGCGAAATGATCTGAACGTAGCGGGCATAAGTCAAACGGCAGGCGGGGAGTTTCACCGTGTATCTATTGATGGCATGGCTAAGGTGAACGGTAACCTGGACTGCACCTCTATGGAAGTGAATGGAACATTGAAGATGCACGGTGCTTTGAGCTCCGAGAGTGCAACGATTAACGGGATGTGCACTGTACGTGGAAGAGTGGATGGGGAGCGCATTGATATTGGCGGCGTGATCGATATTGAGGGCGATGTGCAATGCGAGTCCCTGAATGTACAGGGTAATATGAAGATCAGCGGCTTTCTAAATGCAGGAACGGTGGAAATCAGGCTTTATACCTCTTCTTCGGCCAAAGAGATTGGCGGAGAGCGTATTGATATTCGTCGTAAGGAACAACAGAATGGGTTCTGGAAAAGTATTGGCCTGGGCGGTACGCCTTCATTTACCCTGACAGAGCGAGCGCAAAGCAATCGGTCTTTGGACTGATTAACGCAGACTTCCTTTCGGATATACTAATGCAGTCATATGAATAGAGCGTGAATGGAGAGATTGAGTACAATGGTTGCACGTAAAAACAGTATTGGATTGGTGCTGGCAGGGTTACTGCTCAGCATACTCATGGCCTCGATGGATAATACCATCGTGGCAACAGCTATGGGGGATATTGTCGGGAAACTGGGCGGGCTCGACAAGTTCGTCTGGGTGACCTCCGCGTACATGGTGGCTGAGATGGCCGGAATGCCGATCTTCGGTAAGCTATCAGATATGTATGGCCGGAAGAAGTTTTTTGTATTTGGTATTATTGTATTTATGCTTGGCTCGGCGCTGTGCGGAACGGCAACGTCTATTGTGGAATTGACGATGTACAGAGCGATTCAAGGTATTGGTGCAGGTGCCCTTGTGCCGATTGCGTTTACAATTATGTTTGATGTTGTTGCACCAGAATCACGCGGCAAATTGGGTGGATTGTTTGGAGCCGTCTTTGGGCTGTCCAGCGTATTTGGACCCCTGCTCGGTGCTTACATTACCCAGTATGCGACATGGGAATGGGTATTTTATATCAACTTGCCACTCGGCTTGATTGCATTTGTGTTTATCGCATTCTTCTACAAGGAGTCTCATCAGCATCAATCTCAACAGATCGACTGGCTGGGTGCTGTAACGCTGATCGGTGCTGTTGTGTGCCTGATCTTTGGCCTGGAACTGGGCGGCAAGACGTTTGCCTGGGGTTCCTGGCAGATTCTTGGCTTGTTTGCCGGATTTGTAGCACTAGCGCTGCTTTTCCTGTTTGCAGAAACGAGAGCCAAGGAACCGATTATCTCTTTCGGCATGTTCCGCAACCGGGTCTACTGGTCCAGTAACGTTATTGGTATGTTCAGTGGTGCGGCGTTCATTACAGCATCCGTGTACATTCCGATCTTCATACAGGGAGTACTTGGTGGTAAAGCGACCAACTCCGGTCTCGTACTTTTGCCCATGATGCTGGGGTCTGTTGTGACCGCGTCCTTGGGCGGGGTGTTGATGACCAAAATCAAGTATCGCAATATCATGATCCCTACGTTGGCCTTGCTTGTCATTGGACTTGGATTGCTGACTACGCTGGATGAGAATTCTTCCCTTTGGACGATACGCATATACATGGTGATGGTTGGTCTTGGTGTCGGTGCCTCGTTCTCCGTACTTAGCAATGCAGCCATGAATGCGTTTGAACCGCAAAGACGCGGAGCAGCAAGCTCCACACTTAACTTTTTGCGGTCACTCGGTATGACAATGGGCATTACGATCTTTGGTATCGTACAGAGTCAGGTATTTACACGCAAAATGAATGATGCCCTCGCCGGTTCAGCTGCTGAAGCAGGCGGTATGCCTCAGGGAGTGAATCTGACCGATCCACATGCGTTGCTCTCACCAGAACTCAGACAGGCGATTCCGCCTCAGGTGCTGGATACCATCACACATGCACTGTCTTCTTCCATCGTGCAGTTATTTGCCTGGGCAACGATCCCGGCTGCCCTCGCATTGATTGCGTCCTTCTTCATGGGGAAAGAGAAGATGGTCGTAGGGGAAGAGCAGGGCGAATACACAGGAGGTCACTGATCCTTTATTTAGCAAACTGTAAGTTACGGTACAGCGGCTAATCGTAGTTTATTACAACTCGAATAACCTATCTTCTATCTTAAACCATAAATAGACACACTTCTGGCGTATCCTCAAAAGGGACGAGAAGTGTGTCTTTTTGTTTTCAGTAGGGTCAGCTTATCCTTGAATGACTGAATTATGGATTGAGCCTAAGGCTGTTTCGTATCGCTAATGCCGTCCTCGACCACAGAAGGCCCTTGTGGATCAGGCAAGCTGCTATGACCAGAGCGGGCAATCAGACGATCCTGGGCTTTGTACGTATCCCGTGTAATCGTTTTGGATTCGACCACTTTGCCGTCTACACTCTTGGTTCGTACCGTCTCAACAATATATCCAGGCTGTCCGTCTTGCAGTACCTGCTGTGCACCATCAGGCAGTACATTACTGGATACATACTTTACTGGAATACTTAATGTTTCAATGGTGCGAGATTCAAGGGCATAGCTGACGTTTTCCGGGAATGTGCCGAAAAATTTCACCATCAAACTTCGGTTTTTCACTTCGGCATGGATCAGCAAAGACTTGCCTGTATTGTTTTTGAAGCGAAAATTGATGGCTCCCGAGGCAAAGGTGGCATCCAATCCTTTCGGCAAGTATTTGACGGGCAGGGAGTGGTTGCGACGCTCAACAATATCGAGACCCGTCAACAGTGCTGCGTTATACACCGTACTGGATACCTGGCAGATTCCACCCCCAATCCCGGGGGTCAGTCTTCCGTTCATAATGACCGGGGCCTCACGAAACCCATAATCCTTTTCAGCTTGACGGACGACCTTCTCATAATCGAACACGGCATCCGGGGGCAAAATCATACCGTTAATCGCTTCCGCGGCTGCGCTGACATTATGTATGCGGCCTTCACTACTATTGCCAAGACCCGTGGAGAACTGGATGATCTTCCGGTCAATGCCTTCCTGGCGCAGGGAGTTAAGGGTTACTTCGGGTTTCAGCGTATACAGCGGTATCTGGATCAGCAGTGGGGCGGGTTTCTCATCCGGGTTCAGTACGCTGAAATCCCGATGTAGCTCCGTCTGAATGAGACTTGTAAGTGTATCCCAATCAATCCGGCGGACGCCCTTTTCCGGGATATACTGGACTTGATCACTTGCGGTAATGCGGCGAACAGCGTTCGCAGGTGTACCGAAGGTTTCTTTTTCCCAGGCAGGGCTGAGATGTTCTTGCAGTGGTCGTAAGTTGTAGGTCATATCCAGAGAGAACTCTTTCGCAAAATGATATCGTGCATATGCACGTTCCCATATATCACCTTCCTGAAGCTGCTGTATTGCGGACTCAAAGTGGTTAACGTTGTAGCTTACTCCCACCTGAGCTGCGTTGTACGTCATGGCCTTAGGGTCAGGTTCAGTCAATTCAAGGGTGACAGGCCAGTCCTCCAGCTTTTGGATTCGTTCATCGAGTGCATGCAAAACCTCCTTACGGTCCTTCCCTTCTACCGCCCAGCCACCAACATGGACGTCTTTGGGCATGGCAGGCTGATTCACATACATATACAACAATCCATAGGACGCGGAGCCGATCAAGAGGATGGAGAATAGAATAATGACCGTCAGATGTATTTTTTTCATAACCGTACGCTCCTTTATACTTCAGTTGTTCCCGACTTTGTAACACTTTCTATATATATGATCCAATGCAGGAAAACTTTCGGGTACTCAATAGGTAACAAATTTGTTACAATAAACTTCATATGAATCCATGCTTCACCATCAAAACAGGGACGACGTGGATTTTTTCCTGATGAAATTCAGGTCTTTTTAAAGGAAATGCCGGGATTGTGTCGAAATGATAATGGCTAACTATGTGAGCAGGAAGTGATGATGTGATAGAAATGCAGGACGTGTGGAAGACCTACGCCAATGGGACCCACGCATTACAAGGGGTGTCGGTGAAGATCGACCGCAATGAATTTGTCTATATCGTCGGTCCGTCCGGCGCAGGCAAATCGACATTTATGAAATTGATGTACAGAGAAGAAGTTCCGACCAAAGGACAAATATCCATTAACGGATTTAATATTGGTAAGTTGAAGCCAAGAAAGATTCCTTATGTGCGTCGTAACATCGGCGTTGTGTTCCAGGATTTTCGTCTGCTGCCACGGATGACAGCATTTGAGAATGTGGCATTTGCGATGGAAGTTATTGAAGCGCCGAAGCGTCATATCAAAAAACGGGTGATGGAAGTGCTCGACTTGGTGGGACTGCGGAGTAAGGCAAATCGCGAACCTTCACAGCTCTCGGGTGGAGAACAGCAACGTATTGCCATTGCACGGGCTATCGTCAATAACCCATCGGTTATTATCGCGGATGAGCCTACAGGAAACCTCGATCCGGAGACGTCATGGGGCATTATGCAATTGCTGGATGAGATTAATTTCCGGGGGACAACCATTGTTATGGCGACCCACAACAAAGATATCGTAAACACGATGCGTAAACGGGTAATCGCCATTGAACGTGGACAGATTGTACGGGATCAGATGAGAGGGGAATACGGTTATGAATTTTAGCACTCTCTTGCGCCATCTGCGGGAGGGATTCAAAAACGTATTCCGCAACGGCTGGATGTCTGTAGCCTCCATCATGTCCATTATTGTGTCGCTGTTGATTCTTGGCGTGTTCATGTTGCTGGTGCTCAATGTAAATTCCATGGCGAACCAGGTTGATAGCCAGGTGGAGATCAGCACATTCCTCGAACTGAATGTGGACGATAACCTGCGTAACACACTGGAGGAAGAAATCAGCGCGATGCCAGAAGTAAGTGAGATCCGTTTTGTTTCCAAGGAAGAAGGACTCAAGGAGTTCCGTGAACGTCTTGGAGAGAGTGCAGATAACGTGCTTAGCGGTTTCGATGTGGATAACAATCCACTGCCGGAGACCATTGAAGTTGAGGTCATTGAACCGGAAACCGTGACTTTTGTGGCGCAAAAAATCGAAGCCTTGAACGAAAAGCACCCGGAGAAGCCGATCATGAAAGTGAACTACGGCAAGGAAACGGTGGAAGTATTGTTCAAATTTACGAAACTAGTCCGTAATATCGGATTTATTTTTGTCGGGGGACTCGGTCTGATGTCGATGTTCCTGATCTCGAATACGATTCGCGTAACGATTCTGGCCCGTCGCCGGGAGATCGGCATTATGAAGCTGGTTGGCGCAACCAACACCTTTATTCGTTGGCCTTTCTTTATTGAAGGTGCACTCATTGGATTTATTGGCTCGGTCATTACGGTTGGGGTGCTGTTCGTTGGATACAGCCAGTTGATGGCCACGTTTGGTCAGGATGTATTCATGCAGATGCTTAACTTGATTCCGCTCGGCGAAATCTGGCTACTGTTTGGAACATTGTTGATCGGACTCGGTGTGCTGGTAGGTATTTTGGGAAGTACACTGTCCATTCGGAAATCACTCAACGTTTAAACTTGTTTTCAACGATCGAATTGCAGAATATGTCGAAAAGAATGGTAAAGCAGGTTCATTCATGGACGCTGTTTGACGATATGTAGGAAAGACGGAGTCGTTTAAGATTGAAGAAAGCAAAGAACATGCTGTTCACCACCTGTGCAGGTTGCTTTCTTGTGAAATCATAGGATGGGGGATCATCATTTTGAAAAAAACCGCTTCGCTGCTGGCCTTTACGTTATTGGCCGGTATGACGCTTCAACCTTCTGACGGATATGCCAAGAGTAGCATCAGTGATATTGACCAGCAGATTCAGCAACTGGAGAACAAGGCAGCTACTGCCAAGCAGGAGCAGAAAAAAGCCGCTTCCAACAAAAAGGAAGCTCAGCATTATAAGAACAAAACCAATGCTTATCTGAAGGTTGTCATGGAACAGATCAATGTCGTTAGTGATGAACTGGCCAGCGTATCCTTGCAGATCGAGAACACGGAGGAAGATCTCCGTACAACCAAGAAAGACCTTCAAGCGGCAGAAGAACGTATTGTTGCAAGGGAGAAACTTTTGGAGTCACGTGTGCGTCTGATGTATACGGACGGTGCTGTATCGTATCTGGATGTATTGTTGTCCTCCACCAGCTTCACTGACTTTCTGACCCGTGCGGATTCACTCAAAACGATCGTGGATCAGGATCAGCATCTGCTGGATGAACATAAAGCGGACAAGCAACTGGTTGTGGACAAAAAGGCAGAACTGGATGTGCAATATGCAGAAGCCAAGAGTCTGTATGCACAGAAGAAACAGCGCAAGTCCCAATTGAATGAAAAAGAAGCGGAAAAGCAGGTGCTTCTCGCTTCATATGATGCTAAGATTGAAGAATCAGAAGAGCTGACACAAGAGCAGGAAGATGTATTGATGCAGATTGCCAGCAAACGTTCGGCACTTCTTCAAGAGAAAAATAAATTGCGTGAACAACAGGCAGCCGCCGCAGCCAAAGCAAAAGCCGCAGCCGCCGCTCGGGCGAAAGCTGCAGCGAAGACGCCAACCAGAGTCAGCTCGGATAGCAGCAGTGAGGTCACATATTCATCCGGTAACGGTATCTTCTCAAGACCGGTATCTGGAGGACGCATTTCTTCTCCATTCGGTCCCCGTACACATCCAATTACTGGGGTAGTGGGTAAGATGCATAACGGTGTTGATTTCGCTGTTCCAACGGGAAGCTCAGTTTATGCTGCTTCTGGCGGCATCGTAATTATGGCTGAATGGTATAGCGGCTATGGCTATACGGTTATTGTGGACCATGGCGGCGGGTTATGGACGTTATATGGTCACTTGCGCGAAGGTGGATTTAAAGTCAGCAAGGGTGACACCGTGAGCAAGGGTGATACCATTGCTGAGTCAGGAAACACAGGGAACTCTACTGGACCTCACTTGCACTTTGAAGTACGAGACAATGGTACAGCAGTCAATCCAATGAATTATCTGTAAATTCCTTGTCCCCAGACCGAATGGAAAAAACATATTCCGTACAAGCTAGACATATACTAAGCTGGCATGTTTAGGGAATGGATTCCGGCAACAATGGAATCTGACACGCTTCAAAACTAAAGGCGGTGACAAACGGATGATGAAGAAAAGATCGGCGCTACTGCTTGTCATTGTGGGTCTCCTTGGCGGTAGTATGCTAACCCTGGTATTGATGACTTATCCAGGAATAGCGAGCCAGACTACAGCGGGCGAAGGTTTGCTGGCCAGTGTAACCGGCAATACGCAGCAGAAGAACGATATGAAGAAGATTGAAACCGCGATGGATCTGATCTCAAGCAACTATTATAAAGACGTGGATCAGACCAAATTGGTTGACGGTGCGATCAACGGCATGATGGAATCCCTTGGTGATCCATACTCCAACTATATGGGGCAGGAAACGGCTGCCCAGTTTGAAGAGTCGATCGAAGGTTCATTTACCGGTATTGGCGCAGAGGTATCCTCACAGGACGGAAACGTCGTTGTTGTTTCCCCGATCAAAGGATCACCTGCCGAGAAAGCGGGTATTCGTGCGAAAGACATGATTATGTCTATAAACGGAGAATCCCTGCAAGGTTTGGAACTGAACAAGGCTGTTAACAAAATCAGAGGTCCAAAGGGCAGTGAAGCGAAGGTACAAGTCAAACGTGCTGGATCTTCAGAACTGATTGAATTTGTTATTGTACGGGATGACATTGATCTGGAGACCGTATATGCGCACATGGAGGATGGCGGAATTGGCGTTATTGCGATTACCCAATTCTCTCTCAATACAGGTGATCGCTTCAAGGAAGAATTGGCGAAGCTTGAGAAGCAGAACATGAAAGGTCTGGTCATCGATGTACGTAATGACCCAGGCGGTGTACTGCAAGTCGTCATTGATATTGCTGAACAGTTCGTTCCTAAAGGCAAGGTTATTGTGCAAGTTGAAGACAAGAACGGCAAAAAGGAACAAAGTAAATCGAATGGATCAGCCAAAGCATATCCAATCACAGTCCTGATGAACAAAGGTAGCGCGAGTGCGTCGGAAATTTTGGCTGGTGCATTGCAACAGTCAGCAGGCGCTAAGTTGATCGGTGAAAATTCCTTTGGTAAAGGAACCGTACAGACGAGTTATGACAAGCAAATGGGTGACGGCAGCTTGCTGAAAATTACCATTGCCAAGTGGCTCACACCGAACGGGGACTGGATTCATGAAAAAGGAATCAAACCGGATATTGCGGTAGACCAACCGGATTACTTCTCGGTGGCACCGATTAACAAAGAGAAGTTACCACTTAAATATGATAGCAATAGCACGGATGTGAAAAGTGCGCAGACGATGCTGAGAGGACTCGATTTCAAACCGGATCGTGTGGACGGATACTACGACCAGAAGACAGAAGAAGCGGTCAAGGCATTCCAGAAGCAAAAAGGCATTCAGGCTACAGGCCAGATTGATGAGAAAACCGCTGAATCACTCGAAGCGGCTCTGATTGAACGTATTGCCAATCCTCAATATGATGCACAGCTGAAACGCGCGATCGAAAATGTCTCAAAGGATATTTCGTCCGCAGTGTCGAAGCCATAAAGAAGGCTGATTTTCAGCCTTCTTTTTTTCTGAACCGGCTGAAGGAGAGGGGTGACCGACCACAATGGAATGGGTATGGCCGTGGTTAACTACATTAGGGGAAGCTTTGTTGCAGTTGTTTATTCAGCCGTTTTATTATATTGCGGTGATCCTGATTGCGCTGATCTATCATCGTCAGTTACTGCAGGAGCGTAAATTGTTTCATGTCCGTTTGCAAAGCTCGATAACACAGACGATTCGTGCGGTACTCGGAGGCATACTCATCGGTACCATTGTCTCGATCGTGTCCCTATTTCTCGGTGCACATCTTACACTGGGAAGTCTCATATGCATATGGGCTGCAACGCTAGTTCTGTCCTTGTTCCGTATCCGATATCTGTGCTTGGCCTACGCGGCCGGGTTGCTGGGTGTGTTGCAATTTGGTTTGAATCTGGCTTCAGGCTGGCAGCCATCGGGTGGGTTGGGCAGTATCACGGAGACGCTACGTTCTCTGGATATGCCTGCACTGCTTGTCTTGGCGGCTCTTCTACATATGGGTGAAGCCATGCTGGTACGCATGCAGGGGGTATCGATGGCATCACCGCTTCTCTTCGAGGGAAAACGCGGGAAACTGGTTGGCGGATATCAACTGCAACAGTTCTGGGCCATTCCCCTACTGGTTCTTGTTCCAGTCACAGGAGGGGGCGCAGAGCTGGCATGGAATCCGCTTATGAATGCAGGACATAGTTACATGCTGGTTGCGCTGCCGATCATGCTCGGATTTGGTGAGGTAACGCAGAGTATGCTTCCAGGCCAGAAGGTGCAGATCTCGTCAAAACGATTGATGCTCTATGGGACAACCTTGCTCGTGTTCAGTTTGCTTGCAGCATGGTGGTCTCCACTCATGGTGGTTGCAGCGCTGATTGCATTTGTTGGACATGAATTTCTGGTATGGTACAGCGCGTTTGAAGAGCAAAATCGCAGTCCGATATTTGTTCATCCGCAGCACGGGTTGAAAGTATTGGCTGTTATTCCGGAGAGTCCTGCTGCAGATTTGGGGATTGAAGCCGGAGAGACGTTGTACAAGGTGAATGGTAAGTTGGTTCATTCGCCGGAAGAGTTGCATCGTGCACTGCGGATGAACCCGGCTTTTTGCAAACTTGAGGTGCGCAATCACCAAGGAGAAAGCAAGTTCATGCAACGAGCGATCTATGAAGGGGAGCATCACCAGCTTGGGGTCATTATGGCACCGGACAATCACGAGGTCTGGGCGATTCGGTTACGTCCACTGACGCTATTCCATATCATTAATCTCAAGTTGTTTGCCCGCCTGAAAAAACCACAAAGGGACGAAGCTCCATTGGCGTTACCGCCAGCCCCTGTGGCCAGTGATAAAGGGTCCATAGAGATGTAACTAAGCATACGTGATGAAGTATGTTGCATAAATCAAGCAATGAAAAAGGTATTTCCGAGCGCCGTCGCAGGCAAGGGAAATACCTTTTTGTTATTTTTTTAACATAAAAATGGCGATTTGGGTCCGATCACGCAAGCTCAGCTTACCGAGAATATCCGTGACATAGTTTTTGACCGTGCCTTCACTGAGGAACAGTTTGGCTGCAATTTCTTTATTGGATAGTCCTTCCGATATGGCCTCGGCAACCGTCAGCTCCATACGTGTCAGTCCATAGGCTTCGATTGGATGATGTGTCGGTGAAGTTGGAGAAGGACGAAGAAGGCCTGTGAGCTTGCGGGCAATATCCGGATGAATTAACATATCGCCGTTATGTACGGTCTTGATGCCTTGAATGATCCGCTCGGGGGGCACATTTTTGAGTAAATAACCACTTGCGCCATTCTGCAATGCTTGAATAATATACTCATCGTCGTCAAACGTAGTCAGCATTAGCACCTGGATTTCAGGAAAACGTGCCTTGATGCGAAGTGTGCCTTCGACTCCGTCACATTCCGGCATCCGGATATCCATTAAGACCACGTCCGCAGGCGTACCTGCCTCAAGCAATGCCAACGCTTCCTGTCCATTTGAGGCTGTGCCTGTAACGCTAATGCCGGATCCCAGTCCGAGCAGCACTTTAAGGCTCTCGCGAATGAAGTAGTCATCGTCAGCGAGAATCAGCCGAATAAGTGGGGGCTGGGCTGAATCATTCTTTACGTTCACATCATTCTGTTCGGGCATGAGAACGTTCACTTCCTTTTTCAGAGTATATGCATTTGGTTGGTTATTGGAATGCGTGTAATCACCGTATATGGATAAGCCGATTGAATCTCGAGGGCTCCTCCCACCATTTGTGTGCGCAGAAGCATGCTTTCCTGTCCTATGCCATTTCTCTTGGAAGAATGGGCATTAATTTTGCCATCATTACTTACACTCATACACACTTCTTGATCCCCGAATACCAACTCCACAGTGATCGAAGAAGCATTTCCATGTCGCAGTGCATTGGTCAGGGCTTCTTTGGCATTTTTGTACAAAACAATCTGTATGCTGGGATACAGCACATGAGATGGGCCATGAACTTCATAATTTGTCTTCACGCCGGTATCTCTACCTACTTCTTCAAGGAGACGATCCAGTGCGTAGGTAGTGGAGACATAGGAATCCGGTTGCAGTTTGTGCAGGGTGCTGCGCATATCATCCATACTGTTGGCCAATTGATCGCGAATCTGTCTCACCATTTCCGTTCCTTGTTCCCTATTTCGAGGGAGGGTCAGCAGGGCGGCTTCTGACATCATTTTGGTGCGAATCAGTCGATGTCCGATATCGTCATGAAGTTGTCTTGAGATACGGGTTCGTTCCTCTGCCTGAGCCGCTCCTTCAAGTTGCTTTGTAAATAGTAGGAGTTGCGCACGCGCTTCCTGTAGCTCGTAATGTTTGCTGCGAAGCTCGTCGTAGACTTGTTCCAGTTGTCCGCGGCTGCTCGCCGTTCTTGATCCCTGCCAGGACAGAGCCGCTATGATGAGCAAAAGCAGGTTGCCAAGAACCATCGCTGTTGTCTCTGCGGAGAATTGAGTATCGGCGTTTGTATATAGTGTGGTTAACCCTGGCTGCAATGCCTGTGGGTTAGAATAATGCCAATGCAATGCCACATTGCTTGCCACAAGCTGACTTCCAAACATCAACCACCGCGGGCTCCCCTCCAGTCTGTACATATACACGTAGAGCATGGATAGAGAGAGGAATACCATAAATGGTCCATACGAAGCAATCAGCCAGCAGTTCCAGAGTATTTGGGCCAGAAACAGCAACCACTGCTGTGTACTTGAACGGGTAAAATCTTTCCACACGGAGAGTCCAAGCGCGATGATGACATACAGGGTGTAGACGGCTTCATTTTCCAAGGGGAGCATCAACAGGTACAGCACTGCTGGAACGATAATTAATCCGTATTGCAGGAACCGCATCGGCATATGTAAGTGACATCCTTTATATAAAAAGTGGAATAGAATCTCTCGGTAATGCGCCCTTGATTATACCATAAGCAGCATTCGAATCAGCAGATGACTTAAGTCACCTTCGATTCATGACTTTTCGTACCTTCGCCATAGATGGCGATCCGTTACAATAAAATTATGAAATCCAGCGGCGGAAGTCGAACCGGAAAAGGGGCGTAAAAGAGATGGGCATACTTGAAGTGGATCATGTCGTGAAACGATACGGCAGCAGGCTGTCAGTGGATCATTTGAATCTTAGTGTTGGCAAAGGCGAGATTTTTGGATTGCTCGGTCCCAATGGAGCAGGGAAAAGTACCACCATCAGCATGATTGCAGGGCTCCTGAATATGGATCAGGGTGAAATCAGATTAGATGGTATATCGGTCAAGGAGCGACCGCTCGAAGTGAAGCGCAAGATTGGACTCGTTCCGCAGGATCTGGCGTTATACGAAACCATGTCTGCTGCGGAGAATGTGACCTTTTTTGCCAGACTGTATGGACTGCGTGGAAAATTGCTTAAGGAAAGAGTGCAGGAGTCCCTTGAATTTGTAGGGTTACAGGATAAAGCAAAGGATACCCCCTCAACCTTCTCTGGCGGTATGAAACGCAGGTTAAACATCGCATGTGCGATTACACATCGCCCGGATCTAATTATTATGGATGAACCGACAGTCGGCATTGATCCGCAATCTCGGAATCATATCCTTGAATCGGTACGCACACTCAACAAGATGGGTTCAACGATCATATATACAAGTCATTACATGGAGGAAGTGGCTGCGATTAGTCACCGGGTCGCGATTATGGATCAGGGACGAATCATTGCCTGTGGCACTGAAGCAGAGCTGAGAGAACGGGTAGCATCGGAGGAAAAAGTAGTGCTCTCCACTTCCGGTATCGGTCCCGACGTCGTGGAAGAACTGAAACTTCACCCTCGTGTGCGAATGGTAGACGTTTCAGAGAATACACTGATCATTACGCTGCCTTCGGCACAGCAGGATCTACAGGATCTGCTCTTCATTTGCAGCAAACATGAAATATCCATTCAGTCACTCAAGGTTGAAGAGCCTGATCTGGAAACATTGTTCCTCAATCTGACCGGGCGTACGCTTCGGGACTAGGGGGAGCAAGAGATGAATATATGGCATATTTGCATCTTTGAGTTAAGACGTATTCTTAAGATTCGATCTGTGGTGTTGAACTTGTTCATTCTGCCGTTGTTACTGATTTTTATATTGGGTACGGCCCTTTCCAGTACGATGGGGACGGCGGAAGATGTCATTCCGGATTCAGTACGTGTAGGGATAATCCATATGAATTCGGAATCAGGTGGAGGATCAGATACGGTTAGTCAAGCGTTGGATACATTTGTGAATGCTCCATCGGTAGCTGAGAGGGTCAAGGTACAGAACATTACGACAGAAGAAGAGGCTGTCCATTTGCTGCGCACTGGCAAGCTCGACTTTGCCGTAATGATCCCTTCAGATTTTGAACAGAACGTGATGATGGGAAAAGAGGCTCGGTTGCAATGGATACGTGGAAAGGACAGCACGCTCAATACCTTGGGCGAAACCTTGTTCACACGTTTTACGGATGAATGGAATCGACAGATGGCGATTACCAAAGTGCTAGGTCCGGAAGTAACTGCTGCCATGACCTCTGGCTTGGATTCTAATGGAGCGAACTCGACTGCCATTACTGTCATTAATCCCGGAAAAACAGGGACGTCCTACAGCGCCTCCCAATACTATGCAGCATCCATGCTGGCGATGTTCATGTTGTACTCGGGAATGACAACAAGTACCAGCCTTTTTGGAGAGCGTGATAACCGAACGCTGATCCGCCTTCAGGCTGCGCCGATAGGTAACGGAGTGATCTTTGCCGGGAAAGTTGCCGGCAATAGTCTGCTCGCTTTTTTACAGGCAACGACGATCATCCTTATGACATATTGGTTCTACGGTGTAGATTGGGGAACGTATCCTGGGTATATTGTGCTAACTTGTGTTCTCATCACTTTGGCATCTATGACCCTCGGCATTATTGTATCCCTGGTATGCAAAAGCACGGCATCGGCCAGTGCAACTTTACAAGGCATCATTATTGTCATGACATTCATCAGTGGTGGGTTCAGGCCCATTCCGGTTGATTTGGTGCAACGTCTTAGCGAATTTACGGTTAACCACTGGGCGCTACAAAGTTTTCTGAGAATGATGCTGGATGCACCTGTAGGAGAGATAATATATAACATACTGATGCTAGGCGTGGTATGCGCTGTTTTACTGGCCATCTCAGGATTGATCTATAGAAAGGCAGGATATCGATATGAATAGTCTGCACATAGCCTGGTTGATGATCAGACGTACACTTGGCCGTAAAATGGGCTTCATTACGTTTCTAATTCTGCCTTGCCTGGTGGTTACAGGTGCGGTAGCTCTTTTTGGAAGTGAGCAGAGTACACGCACGGTCATTCCCTACGTCAATGAGGATACAGGGGTGGCAGGGGCATGGATGATTCATGAACTTGCTGGCAAAGAGGAATATTTGCTCAAGCCAATGAACAACGAAGCCGAAGTGAAGGAAGCTATCGCTCAGCAAAAAGGAAGTTCTGGCATCATCATTCCGGCACATTATACAGAGGATCTGTTACAAGGTAAGGCAACCGAAATTCAACTGGTGGAACTGCGTATAAGTGAAGGTTCTTATACACTGCGAGCAGCAGTTGAAGGTTTGACGAGCGGCCTGCAACAATCTGCTTCAGCTGTTACGGTGGCGGCAGGTCGAGTCTCAAGTGAGATGGACGTACTGGAGAGCACACAGAAGCCGTTTAAACGGTTATTACAGGAGATAGGAAAGCAACAGGTTGCTGGTGAAGTCACCGATCTGCGGATCTATCCCAAGCCAGGCCTGAACAATGTGACTGGATTTACAATTATGTTTATGATGGGTCTGCTGACCAGTGCAGTAGCTGTGATTATGGAAGATCGCAGGAAACGGACGATGGCTAGAGTGTACACGGCACCCGTACACGCATATGAGATTGCGCTTGGTAATTTCCTGGGGAGCTTTGTCATTGGTATGATTCAGATTGTGATGGTTTTGGGAGTCAGCAGATGGCTGCTGCATTATGATGCCGGCATTCCTTTTGGAATTCATTTCATGATATTGGCGGCATTCATGCTGGTCTCCATGGGAATCGCAAGTACGGTTGCAGGATTGATCCGGAATTCCAAAAATGCGAATATGTTAAATTCACTTATCATTATGCCAACATGTATGATAGGTGGTTGTTTTTGGCCGATCAGTTTCATGCCGGACTATATGCAGAAGCTCGCTAACGTTGTTCCGCAGAAATGGGCCATTCAGGCGGTGGAAACGATCTCCGCTGGCGGTACGTTATCGGATATTACAATGCCGCTATTGATTTTGTTTGGTATGGCTGTCATTTTGCTGACCATAGGCTCTGCGATTCTGCGTCCAAGTCAGCCAGGGGTAGATGGATAAATGGAATAACGAATATATGAGTTCCAATTTACTAAATAGCTGACATAAAAAAGCACGTTCTGTCTGAATCGAATTCAGTAGGAACGTGCTTTTTCTTATAAATTATGATGTATTTTGCGAAATAGTCGAAGATCAAGGTTGGAGTTGGCGCAGTACGGTGATTTCCACCCGACGGTTCTTTTGTCTGCCAGCCGCTGTGGTGTTGTCACCCGTTGGGCGAGTATCCGCATATCCGGCATACTGGAACCCGTCAGGGTTGAGATTTTCTGTATCCAAGAAAAATCGCAATACAGACAGTGCGCGTTCGCCAGAAAGTTCCCAGTTGTCTTTATACGTGGAGTTGGCCCCGACCGGAATATTATCCGTATGTCCTTCGATACTGACAACGGTATTCAGGTCCCGAAACAGACTCGCCAGTTTGGTCAGTGTGGGTGCAGCATCCCCTTTGAGGGCAGCTTGTCCCTGATCAAACAGGAATCGGTCACTGAGTGTAATGGAGAGGCCCTGCGGCTTGTCCGCAACAAAAATCTGGTTTTCCAGTTTATTATCCTCGATATATTGGGTAATCACATTGAACAGATTTTGCAATTCCTGCTCCTGTGATCTGAACTGTTCTTCCCGTTCTGTGAGTGGCTTGTTGTCATCTTCTGGTGCTGCTGTCCCGGAATCGGAAGGGGTTCCTTCACCAGTTGCAGGGTCTTCACCCTGAACCTCGGATGGTGGGGTCTCTGTAAGCGTCTGTCCGGGCTTCTCACCGAGCCCCTCCCCAAGCTCAAGTATAGAGTCAGACTCGTTGAATGTATTTTGTAACGATTGAGTAACGACGTCATATTTACCGGAATCCAGATTGCTCATGGCATACATGATGACAAAAAATATCAAGAGCAGGGTAATGAGATCGGCATAGGTAATCATCCAGCGATCCCGATGATCGATAGTTTCACGTTTTCCGCGCCGTTTACTGCGCCGACTCATCCAATCCCTCCTTTGCTAGGGGGCGTATAAGCTGACGATGCGTGAGCGTGAAGGACTCCAGTCTTTTGCGTACAAGCTGGGGATTCTCACCGTTCTGAATGGCAAGTACACCTTCGAGAAGCATTTCCATGGTCTGCACTTCATCAGCACCTCTGGATTTGATCTTGGAGGCAATGGGCAAAAAGATAAGGTTGGCACTGGCGACCCCATACAGGGTTGCGGTAAAAGCAACAGCAATGGCAGGTCCGAGTCCGGTTGGATCGGTCAAACTGCCAAGGACCTGAATGAGTCCCATCACGGTTCCGATGATGCCCATGGTTGGGGCGTAACCACCAGCAGATTCGAATATTTTGGCGTAGCCCTCATGTTTTTGTTCAATCGAGTCAATCTCCATCTCCAGAATCTGGCGAACCACATCCTGATCCGTACCATCGACAACCATCTGAATACCGTCTTGCAAAAATGGATGCGGATGATCCATAACTTTGCGTTCCAATGCAAGCACACCTGAGCGGCGCGCGATCGAAGACATCTCGACCAATTCTTCAACCCATAAACCGGATTCATTATTGTTACGTCCAAAAGCCATACGCAGAGCAGCCGGAATCGTACGCAGGCGATGTGCAGGGAAACTGGCAACCACAGCAGCAATCGTTCCACCGAATACAATTAAAGCAGCCGTTTTTTGCATGAGACCGGACAGTTGACCGCCTTCCCACAAAAAACCGCTAATGACTGCGGCAATTCCGGCAATAATACCGATAAGTGTCGCAAGATCCATAAATTAACCCACTCCTATCTTCATTTCACGTTTGCATCACTAAAACGAACAAGGTATAATTGAACGGGAACAAATATTCCTATTACTATAAGTTTTCCCATATGAAAATTCGGGGAACTTCGACAATATATTGTGACTATTATTTTAGACGATAGGGTGAGATACGGCAATGAGCGATATTATAATGAGCGACAAAACGTTCGAAATCGAGTCAGAGTTTACTCCCCAAGGTGATCAGCCTGCAGCCATTAAAGAACTGGTGAAGGGTGTTCAAGAGGGGAAAAGGTATCAGACACTGCTGGGTGCAACGGGTACGGGTAAGACATTCACCATTGCACAGACCATAGCCCAGCTGCAACGGCCAACGCTAGTTATTGCGCACAACAAAACGCTGGCAGCACAGCTTGCAAGTGAGTTCAAAGATTTTTTTCCTAACAACATGGTTGAGTATTTCGTCAGTTATTATGATTATTTTCAGCCAGAAGCATATATCCCGTCTTCCGATACGTATATCGAGAAGGATTCAAGTATTAATGAAGAGATAGACAAACTGCGTCACGCAGCGACCAGTTCGTTGTTTGAGCGCAGGGATGTCATCATTGTAGCGAGTGTATCCTGTATTTATGGTTTGGGTTCACCGCATTCGTATTCCAGCATGTTGCTGTCACTCCGGGTAGGCATGGAGAAACCACGTAATCAGATTTTGTCCCGACTGGTAGAGATTCAGTATCAGCGGAATGACATTAACTTTGTACGGGGTACATTCCGTGTCCGTGGGGATGTCGTAGAGATCTTCCCTGCCTCCAAGGGAGAACACGCAATTCGGGTTGAATTGTTCGGTGATGAGATCGAGAAAATTACGGAGATTGACGTGTTAACCGGTGAATTGATTGGCGAACGTGAACATATTGCCATCTTCCCGGCATCTCACTTCGTAACGCAAGAAGAGACGATGAAGGTTGCGCTGGTGAACATCGAGCGTGAACTGGAAGAACGACTTGAAGTGTTGCGTGAACAAGGGAAGTTGCTGGAGGCTCAGCGACTGGAACAGCGGACACGATACGATATTGAGATGATGAAGGAAGTCGGCTTCTGTTCGGGGATTGAGAACTATTCCGGCCCGCTGACCTTCCGCGAACGCGGCGATACGCCATATACACTGATGGATTACTTCCCGGATGACATGTTGATCGTGGTCGATGAGTCTCATGTGACTCTGCCACAGATCCGTGCGATGTACAATGGTGACCAAGCGCGGAAGACGGTATTGGTTGAGCATGGTTTCCGTCTGCCGTCAGCATTGGATAATCGTCCGCTCAAATTCGATGAGTTCGAAGGCAAGATGGATCAGATTATCTATGTATCGGCCACACCAGGTCCATATGAGATAGAGCATACGGATACGATGGTGCAACAGATTATCCGTCCAACCGGTCTGCTTGATCCTATTATTGAACTGCGACCAACGAAGGGACAGATCGATGACTTGATCGGTGAGATTAACGACCGGATTGCCAAAGACGAGCGTGTGTTAATTACAACATTAACGAAGAAGATGTCTGAGGATCTGACGGATTATCTGAAGGAGATTGGAATCAAGGTACGTTACCTGCATTCCGAGATCAAGACGTTGGAACGGATGGCGATTTTACGTGATCTAAGACTGGGCGTTTTCCATGTCCTAATCGGAATCAACTTGCTCCGGGAAGGTCTCGATCTGCCCGAAGTATCCTTGGTAGCCATATTGGATGCCGATAAGGAAGGATTCCTACGTTCCGAACGTTCACTAATTCAAACGATTGGTCGTGCCGCGCGGAACAGCGAGGGTCGCGTTATTCTATACGGTGACAAAGTGACTGATTCGATGGATAAGGCGATAAAAGAAACCGAACGTCGTCGTGCGATTCAGATCGAGTACAACGAGAAACATGGCATTACACCACAGACGATTCGCAAAAAAGTGCGTGATGTTATTGAGGCAACCAAGGTTGCCGAATCCAAGAAAGACTATCTCACAGGTGCTGCCGAGAAGATGTCGAAGAAAGATCGCCAGGCGCTTATTCAGCGCCTAGAGGTAGAGATGAAAGATGCAGCCAAAAACCTGCAGTTTGAGCGTGCTGCCGAGCTTCGCGATGCGTTGCTGGAACTTCGCGCTGAATAAGACACTGCTCATTCATATGCTCCAGTAAAGAGAGAGAGGTAACAAGAGAACGGCCAATTGGCCGTTCTCTTGTTGAGTAAGGAAATCGTCCATATCTACCGATAATAAGAGATGTTGAAATCTTGAAATCAGGTCTATACTGATAGAAAAGTTGAAATTGGTTAAAAGGTTTATAGAAAGCATTTGGGAGTCGTGTCCCTCTGGGAGCCGAAGGCAATGGCGACCTTGCCGCGAACGTGGCGAAGCCGAGAGCGTCCCGGTGTTGAACTTGGAGCCGAGCCGAAGGCAATGGCGACCTGCCGCGAACGTGGCGAAGCCGAGAGCGTCCCCGGTGTTGACCTTGGAGCCGAGCCGAAGGCAATGGCGACCTGCCGAGAGCAGGGCGAAGCCGAGAGCGTTCACGGTGTTGACTTGGAGCCGAGCCGAAGGCAATGGCGACCTAGTCGCGAACAGGGCGAAGCTGAGAGCGTCACCTCGCAGTAGAGCGGCCACATAAGGTTCCGGCAATGAGCCGGAACCTTATGTGGAGCCGCGGGCACACGACAACCCTTCACATAGCAAGACCCGACCCCTCACCATTGCACCGCTTGTTTCGGGTGTCCAGAGGGCTGAGCCCCTCTGGGGCCCTCCCTTGGAAGGGAGGGTTTGGGAGGGATCGAAAAGCCTTTTAAAAGGTTTGGATTAACACACTGAGAGGATGAGTACTATTGGCGAGCGATAATATTGTCATTAAAGGTGCACGAGCGCATAACCTGAAGAACATCGACATTACCATCCCGCGTGACCGCTTTGTTGTATTGACCGGCCTGAGTGGCTCAGGTAAGTCCTCACTGGCTTTTGACACCATCTATGCCGAAGGACAGCGGCGTTATGTAGAGTCATTGTCAGCCTATGCAAGGCAGTTTCTGGGACAGATGGAGAAGCCAGATGTCGATTCCATTGAAGGGTTGTCTCCTGCCATTTCAATAGATCAGAAAACAACAAGCCGTAACCCGCGTTCCACGGTTGGAACCGTGACGGAAATCTATGATTACTTGCGTCTGTTATTTGCACGCGTGGGTCATCCACATTGTCCGGATCACGGCGTAGAGATCAGTTCCCAGACCGTAGAACAAATGGTTGACCGCATTATGCAATACCCAGAGCGTACCCGGTTGCAGATATTGGCACCCATTATCTCGGGCCGTAAGGGCGAGCATAAAAGTGTATTTGCCGATGTGTCCAAGCAGGGCTTTGTCCGTGTACGGGTGAACGGGGAGCTGCGTGACCTGTCAGAAGATATTCAATTGGAGAAAAACAAGAAGCATACGATTGAAGTGGTCGTTGACCGGATCGTTGTTAAGGATGATGTACAGGCACGTCTGGCCGACTCCATTGAAACAGCCCTTAATTTATCCGGAGGACAACTCCTGGTGGATATTATGGGTGAAGAAGAGCTTCGCTTCAGTTCCAACTTTGCCTGCCCGGTGTGCGGATTCAGTATTGAAGAGCTTGCACCACGGATGTTCTCTTTTAACAGTCCCTTCGGCGCTTGCCCGGATTGTGATGGTTTGGGTGTCAAAATGATCGTTGACCCGGATCTGCTCGTACCGGATCGGACTAAGACCATTGAAGATGGCGCTTTTGATGCATGGACAGGTGGAACATCGACCTATTATCCGCAGTTTCTGAAGTCGGTATGTGAACACTTCAACATTCCGCAGAATGTGCCTGTCGAAGATCTGCCAGCTGAACAGATGAATAAGTTGTTGCAGGGTACAGGCACGGAGAAAATCCGTTTCCGGTATGAGAATGATTTTGGACAACGCAAGGAAGCACTGGTTACCTTTGAAGGCATCGTGAATAATCTGGAGCGTCGTTACCGGGATACAGCATCTGAAGGTATCCGTGAATTCATCGAAGGTTACATGAGTGCGAAGCCTTGTGGTACGTGTAAAGGTCAGCGTCTGAAGCGGGAAAGTCTCGCGGTTACGATCAATGATCACAACATGGCGTATGTGACTAGTCTGTCCATTGGTGAAGCGGGCCGATTCTTCGACTCGCTGGAATTGACGGAGAAAGAGCAGACAATTGCCAAACTGATTTTGAAAGAAATCAACAGCCGTCTCGGATTCCTGGTAAATGTTGGTCTGGATTACCTTACACTGAGTCGTGCTGCCGGAACATTGTCCGGTGGGGAGGCACAGCGGATCAGACTGGCTACACAGATTGGTTCCAGCCTGATGGGTGTACTCTACATTTTGGATGAGCCGAGTATCGGTCTGCATCAACGGGATAATGACCGTCTAATCTCAACCCTTGCGCACATGCGAGACATTGGTAATACTCTGATCGTGGTCGAACATGATGAGGATACGATGATGGCTGCCGACTACATTATTGATATTGGCCCTGGTGCAGGTATCCACGGAGGTACCATCATGGCACAGGGTACGCCGGAAGAGATCATGAACGATGAGAACTCATTAACCGGTCAATATCTGAGTGGTCGCAAATTCATTCCTATTCGTACAGAACGTAGAAGTGTAGGAGAACGCTGGTTGGAAGTACGCGGAGCCAAAGAAAATAACCTGAAGAATCTGAATGTGAAGATTCCTGTAGGTGTATTTACCGCGGTAACCGGTGTATCTGGATCTGGTAAATCCACATTGATCAATGAGATCCTGTACAAAACACTGGCACGTGATCTGAACCGTGCTCGGGTACGTCCGGGTCAGCATAAAGAAATTCGTGGTCTGGAGCATATCGATAAAGTCATCGATATTGACCAATCGCCAATCGGGCGGACACCACGTTCCAACCCGGCTACGTACACCGGTGTCTTTGATGATATTCGGGATCTGTTCGCTCAGACGAATGAAGCCAAAGTACGTGGATACAAGAAAGGCCGATTCAGCTTCAACATTAAAGGCGGACGTTGTGAAGCCTGCCGTGGAGACGGCATTATCAAGATCGAGATGCACTTCTTGCCCGACGTTTATGTTCCTTGTGAAGTCTGCAAAGGCAAACGATACAACCGGGAAACGCTTGAAGTGAAATATAAAAACAGAAATATTTCCGATGTGTTGGAAATGACAGTTGAAGATGCAACCCAGTTCTTCGAGAACATTCCGAAGATCCATCGTAAAATGCAGACGCTGATGGATGTAGGTCTGGGTTATATCAATCTGGGACAACCTGCAACCACATTGTCTGGTGGTGAAGCCCAGCGTGTGAAGCTCGCTTCCGAGCTATACCGCCGCAGTACGGGGAAAACCATCTACATCCTCGATGAACCGACAACCGGTTTGCATGTGGATGATATCGACCGTTTGCTGAACGTACTACACCGTTTGGTGGATTCCGGGGAATCGGTGTTGGTAATCGAGCATAACCTGGATGTGATCAAAACAGCTGACTATATTGTCGATCTTGGTCCAGAAGGCGGTAGCGGTGGAGGAACCATTGTTGCAACTGGAACACCTGAGGATATCGTTAAAGTGGAAGCTTCCTATACCGGCAAGTACTTGAAGCCAGTTCTGGAGCGGGATACCGAGCGGAGTAAGGCTCTGCAATTGGTGGACTAAGGCCCTGTAGTCAGAGATTTTTGAACGAGAAACGATAGTTAACAAGCCCTTCTTTTCGAGAGGTGTGAGACATTGGATTACGATCTGATGTGCTCTGCTTGCGAAAGGAAGGGTTTTATTTTTGGAATATGTAGAGTCATTCCTTGTACTAGAATGTTTTCGTGAAAGTGTTTACATATATGTAGGGGCAAGCATTGCAGGGATATCCAGCCAAATTGGATTTTTTTCATTTTTATGGATGATAGGGCTTGCATTACTAGCAGGGTACAGATAACATAGAGGAAGATATTAGGGTATGCGTTAGCTGTTCAACTATGGTGAGGAGGTCTGTCTATCCATGCTGTTTGCAGAAGCTGCCACGGCGAGCACATCGAATTTTAATGCATTTGATATTTTTGTCATCTTATTTACGATCCTGATTTTCATCGGAGTCGTTCGCCTCCTTCGGGCACCGAAGAAGAATCTGTTTGCGATCGGATTTGCAGTAGTCAGTCTGCTGGTATTTCTGATGACGGATTATGCGATGATAACCGGTTGGTTTGGTGAGTAGGAATGCCACTGAAGTGAATGGAATAACCTCTACAAGAAGTACAGACGAACACTTTCCACGGAGACATGGAGGGTGTTTTTTTTATTTAGTTTGAACGTTTGAATAGGATTCTATCTTCTCTACTAAAATAGGGACTTAAAACAATTGTATATCCAGATTTTGTATGATACATTGAAGGATACCTGAATTGCAGATGAGAGAAAAAGAGAATAGATTCAACAATGAATCCGATGTCGAGTCGCGCAAGAAGGATGTATAGAGAGGGTCAGGTGAGAATATGAGTGTGTTGGGTAAAAAGGGGATAGCCATATTGATGGCTGCTGTACTCTCGATTAGTGTGGCGGCAACGGCTGGTGCGGCTGAATCCAAAGCGGGAATGCAAGCTAAAGTGGTAGATGGTCAAGTCTACGTGAGCACCAAGGATCTGGTTAAGGCATTTGGTGGAAGTGGGCAATATGATGCCAAATCCGGAACGTATACGTACAAAGGAAATGAAGCCATTCCCAAAGTGATCGAAAAGGTATCCCCTTCGGTCGTAGGCATTATTGGGAAATCTACCGAAGTGCAGGAAGGTGCATCATCAGACCGTTATAATCTTGCACATGGTACAGGTGTCATTATCCGGTCCAATGGATGGATCGTGACGAATGCTCACGTGATTGACGGATTAACAGATCCGGTGGTCGTAACGACGGATGGCAATACATACAAAATTACGAAAACATACAGTGATGCACTAAGTGATCTCGCGCTGATCAAAATCAATGCCAAATCACTCAAACCGGCGAGCTTCGCCAAAGCTTCAAACATCTCTGTTGGCGAGACGGTGATCGCCATAGGTACGCCAATTTCCTTTTCCTTGCGCAACTCGGCAACAGTAGGGGTAATCAGCGGCTTGAATCGTGGTGTAGAGGAGACCTACCGGTTGATTCAGACCGATACGGCCATTAACCCAGGGAATAGCGGAGGACCGCTGGTCAACCTGAAGGGTGAGGTCGTTGGTATTAACTCCATGAAATTCTCTGCGGTCGGTATAGAAAGCTTGGGATTTTCGATTCCGGTGGATACCGTTCAATATATTATCAATCAGTTTTTTGAATACGGCAAAATAAAACGTGCGAGTCTGGGACTACAGCTGGAAGAAAGCTGGTCTGCCATAGTGGGTCTGCCTACAGATGATCCATTAACGATCACGGGTGTACTGTCTCCTGAAGCAAAAAAAGCCAAAATCAAAGAGGGCGATGTCATCTATAGTGTGGCGGGCACACGTGTGTCCTCTGTCGTCGATATCAATGAGTTGCTCAAAAAGTATCTGCCCGGGCAAAAGGTAAAGCTGTTGATGCAAACGGATGGCGATATCGTCACTCGTACGTTGGTGCTTGCTGATCGAGCAGATATTCAGGACGCTGAAGAAGAGGCCTTCCTTGTAGATGAAGAACAATAAAGCCCGGCGATCAACCCGGATGGAGAGAGGACGAAAGAGCGGAATGAAAAAGTCTTTCATACGTGTGCTGAGCACAGGTGTATTAACCGGGATGCTGACCATTGGTGCGGCATTCCCTGCATGGGCATCTGATCTGACGACAAGTGAAATGCGAATCAAAGCAGGTAGCACGAGCGCCTACATCAACGGCGATAAACAGGCCATAGCCAAACCGTACAAGGTCAAGGGTGTTACGATGGTGCCTGTCGGCGTATTCAAGAAAGCATTTGGCAGTGAAATTCGGCTGGAGAAAAATGATGTCGTCAAAATCAAGGAAGGTCCTCACACGGTGACTCTAACGATTGGCAGTTCGATTGCTTGGGTGGATGGTGTGAAACATGAGATGGGTGCCGCTCCCAAGATGGTGAATGGCGTACTCATGGTTCCACTTCGTCCGGTTGCTGCCGGTATCGGAGCGACGCTTGCTCCAAGCAGTTCCGGAGAAATGGTGGTTCGTCTACTGCAAACCGATGATTCGGTGGACGATGAGGGTAGCCTTCATCCGGATGAAGGCAAAACAAGAATCGGCAACAGCTTTTACGGCTGGTCTATTAACTATCCTGCGGATCTCATGGTTTTCCAGAGCGGTGAGCAGGAGCGCATGATGACTTTTGGTGCAGCGGACAACAGTTATTATCTTGAAGTGTACGTCAGCGACCAGGATGTGGCTCTGGATTCGGATGATTTGTTGCAACAACTCGTACAGGAAGCCAAACAATCGGGAGATACCGTGCTGGATCGTGAAGCGGTGTCAAAAGGCAAAACGCTATATGCACGGATTATTGTAAAAGATGCTGACGGCATGTTGTGGGAGATGCGCCAGTATCTCAATGAAGGTCGTCAATATGATGTATACCTCGCTGATTATCAAGCCTTGAATTACAAAGATCTGGGCAAACGTGCTGCGCTGCTCAATTCATTCCAGCCAACCTATGCGGAGTCGGATCGAACCATCAAGGATCTGTCCACCGTAGATAATGGCATGCGCTCCGCGTGGAATGATGACTATGGCATTGAATTGAAGATTCCTGCCGGCTGGTCGATGGACAACAATCAGATGATCTATGAAGCCAAGGATGGTGCGTATCTGCAATGGCGTATCACTTCGGCGAAGGCCGGTACAACGGTAAAAGGCTGGAGCGGTCAACTGGATAAGTGGATGCGCGAGACATTTACGCCAGAGAGTTACGAGCCGGTTGGCTCATATACGATGGATATCTCGGGAGAGACTGCCGAGGTGAATGAATTCCGTTATAACTTTGGCGGGGGCTGGCAGACCGAGTTTGATGTTCTTTTGCAGAAGAATGGGTATCGTTATTATGCAGAATACACATTCCCGGAGGAGCAGGCTGCAGATCGGGCATGGTTTGAACGGATCATGAAGAGTGTAGAGATTGATTTTGATACGGTTGCCGATAACTTCGGTCAGCTGGGCGAAGATCCCTATTTAACAGACAAAACGAAGACAATCACACGCACGTCCAAACGTTATCATTACAGTGTGGATATTCCGCGGTACTGGACGCCGTATAGTGATCAATTCGAATACTCACCTGTAGTGTACACCTTCACGGGCGGGGAGTTCTCCATTGCGGCGAGCGAGGACAAGTCCATCGAGATGACAGTCAGTCAACTGAGAGAGGCATATGCCGAAGCTACCAAAACGCGTAAGAACTTCAAGTTGCTTCGCAGTGAGGAGATGACGTTTGCGGGTGTGCCAGCGTTTTCCTTTACGTATCATGAACTGGACAACGGTGTGCCGTATGCGGGTCGTCAGATTGTGTTTGAAAAGGACGGTACAACCTATACGATTACAAGTGGTCTGAATGATGCCAACAAGACAGAAGTCCAGGCAGCGGCATTGGAGAAAGCAGTGAACTCATTTACTTTTATTAAATAATTGTAGTGGAGCCGGAGGGTCGGAGGACCTTCCGGCTTATTTGTCATGCTGGAAATGGAAATGGTAAACGGTTTTTTCAGGAAAGCGTAGAAGAGTCGGTGCAGAAGTGGTACACTATACTAGTTCAGGAGTTATGACTGCTGATCTGATGAATATGGATGACTGTAAGCTTGGAGTTCAGGCAATACAGACATAATGTATAGATATAGCAATTCAATGACAATGCAGGTGTACCGGATAAGGTACAGGCTTAAGCCTGACGTGTTCAGGCTTTAAAGGATATAGGGATGAAATCCGGCGGATAGCCGGCTATGGGGAGGATCTACATGAAAACAGCAACAATACGAAGAGAAGACGTTGAACTTCTGGCACCCGCTGGTGACTGGGATTGTATGCGTTCGGCGGTAGCCAATGGCGCAGATGCAATTTTCTTCGGAGTCGAAAAGTTTAATGCACGGGCACGGGCGAACAATTTCCGCATGGACGAGTTGCCAGAGATTATGGCGTTTTTGCACAGCTATGGAGTAAAAGGTTTTTTGACCTTTAATATATTGATTTTTGAAAATGAATTGACGGATGCCAAAGAACTCATTGATGCTTGTGTCGATGCAGGTGTGGACGCTGTAATTGTTCAGGATTTGGGTTTGGTGAAGATGATCCGCGAGATCTCGCCGGATTTCCCGATTCACGGTTCAACACAGATGACGATTACGTCACCGGAAGCGGTCGAGTTTACAAAGCCGTTTGATATGGAACGTGTCGTTCTGGGACGGGAGAACAATCTGAAGCAGATCCAAAAGATCGGTGAGCAGGCGAAACTTCCAATGGAAGTATTCGTTCATGGCGCGCTGTGTGTATCCTACTCGGGGCAATGTCTTACTTCCGAAATGTGGGGAGGGCGTTCGGCGAACCGTGGGGAGTGCGCGCAAGCTTGTCGTCTACCATACGACCTGATGGTGGATGGGGTGCACAAGCCGATGGGTGATGTAGCTTATCTGTTGTCTCCGAAGGATCTGGCAGCGATTGACCTGATGCCGGAACTGATCGAAGCAGGAGTGACTTCTTTCAAAATTGAAGGACGTCTCAAAACGCCGGAATACGTAGCGAACGTGGTAAGCAAATACCGCAAAGCGATTGACCGTTATTTTGATGGAGATAACACGCCGCCAAGCAAGGAAGAAGTTCGCGAATTACAGCAAAGCTTCTCCCGTGGATTCACGCATGGTTTCCTGAGTGGTACAAACAACAAAGAACTGGTGGATGGAACATTCCCGAAAAGCCGTGGTGTCTACCTCGGTCGTGTGGATCAAGTGTTGCGCGATGGTGTGGTTCTGAAGCTGGACGCACCCGTGAAACGTGGAGACGGGATTGTTTTTGACGCCGGAGACCCGACTCAGAAGGAAGAGGGCGGACGCGTATACGATGTACGTCGCAAAGGCGTAAAACTCGAAGGCGAAGCCGAAGAAGGCTGGATCGTTGATGTCGTGCCAGGCCGCAGTGACGTGGATCTACGACGCGTGAAGGTTGGCGACAAAGTGTGGAAAACGAATGACCCGGCGCTGGACAAACGTCTGCGTCAAAGCTTCGAGACCGAGAAGCCATACCGCGTATTCCCGGTGAAGGTGAAAGTCATCGGCAGCCCGGGGCAGCCGCTTAGCACGTGGTGGACTGACGTGCAGAAAGGCACAACCGTCCGCATTGATTCCGAGATGGAACTGGACATCGCGCAGAAGCGTCCAATGACGCATGAATTGCTCGAAGAGCAGTTCGGACGTCTGGGAGGCACCGTGTTCCAGTTGGAAGGAATGGACGTCAACCTGCACGGCGACGTTATCATCCCGATGCGCGAGTTGAATAACATTCGCCGTCAGGCGGTAGAACAACTCGCGGGCGAGCGTCCTAAACCACCCGTCTACGTGAAACGGGCGGTAGATGTGTACGGCGATTCGGTTAAACCGGCATCGCCAGTCGCTCGCGGTCAAGCGGAGCTGACCGCGCTCTGCCGCAGCCTGCCACAAGTGGAGGCGGCGATTGAAGCGGGGATCGGCATGATCTATGCCGACTTCGAGTTTATCAAACAGTTCCCGGCAGCCGTGGAAGCTGTGCATGCCGCTGGACGCAAGATCGCGCTGGCAACGCCGCGTATTCATATGCCTGGGGAGAACGGATATCATAACAACATCCTGCGTCTGAAGCCAGATGCGGTATTGGTGCGTAATACAGGTGCACTGTACTTCTACCTTCGCCACAGGATGGAAAACCCGGATGCGAAGCACCCTGAACTGATCGGCGACTTCTCATTGAACATCGCCAATCACAAAGCAGTTGAATTGTTCCTGGAAGCAGGCTGTGACTGGATTACGCCATCCTATGACCTGAACATTCAACAAATGGTTGATTTGCTGGGCCACTCCCGTACAAGTCAGACCGAAGTGGTTATCCATCAGCATCTGCCGATGTTCCACACCGAGCACTGCGTGTATTGTACGTTTATGAGTGAAGGAACGGACTTTACGAACTGTGGACGTCCTTGTGAGGAACAGCGTGCATCATTGCAAGACCGGATCGGTATGTCCCACCCGGTACGTGTGGATGAAGGCTGTCGTAATACGGTATACAATGCAGTGGAGCAGTCAGGTGCCGAGTATCTGACGAACTTTATGGATCTGGGTGTATCCCGTTACCGTGTGGAATTCCTGGAAGAGACACCGGAGCAGGTACGCGAGGTGATTGATCTGTACAACCGTGCACTGCGCGGCGAGATCAGTGGTACACAAGTGTGGAAAACCCTAAAAGCAACGAACCAACTGGGCGTTACACGTGGCCAATTGGTGAAATAAACAGCAACCCCAAACTCTGCTTTACGGAGCTCTTGGGGTTTTTTTACATCATGGCACAGGAGGCGAAGAAGCGTGGCGCCATTCACAATCATGGATATTAAATTGCTGTGCGGAGTCACGGCATTTAAGCGTGGAGAAGATTATAACCAATCTGGCCGGGTGACTAATCTGGTTGTCAGTGAGGATCAGCTTCATTATGAAGCACAGGTACGTGGAACGGAGCGTTACCAGGTGACGGTGGATGTGGATGGAGCAGGAGAGATTGTGGCAGGCTGCAGTTGTCCGGGTGACGGCAGACATTATGACTATTGCAAACATGTGGCTGCCGTCCTGCTGGCTATTCACGAATGGGGAGAGCAGCAGGAGCGCAATGCAGCTAATGCTTCTGGGAAGCCCTCTCCGTCTTCTACAGGCCAAGGAGCCAATACCTCCAGCACAGGTTCCAAGTCCAGAGTCGGAACGCTGGTCGAAGAGAACATGTGGGAGCGACCACAGTCTCCTTCACAACCAGAGCACTTCAATGATGCTCCAGAGCGTCCACCCGTTCACTTTGCCCAGGCAGGTCGCCCAAGCTCAGCTTCAGGTTGGGGCCGTTCGGTAGATAAACCTTCATATCGTACGGCGGATCAGATTCTGTCCATGTTTGCCAAAGATCGCAGACCGCTGCATGGAAATGACCGAAAATACACGGCCCCTGTCAGCCGATCCACCCTGCGGGAAGAATTGCAGGTTCAGTTTATATGTAAGCTGACACAGGTTCACAAGGGTGGTGGGAAACTCGCTCTTGAATTGAAAGTGGGTAACAAACGTCTGTATGTGGTGCAGAAAGTGAAACAATTCCTGAACTGCATCGAGAAGGGCGAGCCAATGTCATTTACCAAACTATTCCACTATGATCCATTAATGCATGTTTTCACTCCGCAGGATCAGGCCATTCTCTCGATGCTTATTCGAATGAGACAGAGTGAGGAGGCTTATCGCCAATCCATCTCCGGTTATCTGGGAGCTTCGGACGGACGGGATATATTGATTGCTCCGCTCGTATGGAAGCCATTGCTGGAATTGCTGCTACAGGCTGACAGCCGGATGGAGGGCACGGGATTCGCCAATGGACCACTCACACTGGGTGAGGGGGTACTGCCTTTATTTTACCGGATTGCCCAGGGGGCGAATGAAGGATATCAGCTTGAAATTTCCGGACTGCGTGAGCTGATTCTTCTCCCTGCTTATGATGCCGCTGTGGTGGAAGGACAGTTGCATATGTTGGAGCCGATGCAGATGCGAAGTCTGGAGGACTTGAGTGGGGCGCTCACATCATATGGGATCAAGGAAAGTATCGATATTTCGACCCAGCAGGTGGATGAGTTCGTACAGCATGTCGTGCCGGAACTGCGTACGCTCGGCCATCTGTCTATTGATTCACAGGTGCGTGAACAGATCGCGGAACCGGAACTCTCACCGAAGCTGTACATCGACTTCTATCGTGAGCGTATTACAGCGCGTCTGGAATTCGACTATGAGGTCATGGTTATTAATCCGCTTGCAGAGTACTTGATAGATGAAGAAGAGAAAAAGGTTATTTTGGTGCGTGATCGATACAAAGAGCGGAATCTGATTGAACGGCTCGATCGTTCTTTCATGGAACGTGATGGTAGCGTCTGGGCGAGTGAACGGGAAGATGCGATCTATGATGTTATGTATCATCTGTTGCCTGAGCTTGAGAAACAGGTAGATATCTATATGCCGAACGCCGTGAAGGCGATGGTGCAATCCTATCCTACACCGCCGAAAGTCCGGGCAGACTTGGGGAGAGGGTTGGACTGGCTGGAGATTTCATTCGAGATGGAAGGTGTGGACGAGCAGGAACTTCAGGAACTCATGCGTCGCATTGTGGAAAAGAAACCGTATTTCCGTCTCAAGAGCGGTGTCTTTCTGTCGCTTGAAAATGAAGGTGCAGACAGTTTCGCTCACATGGCCGATTCACTGGGACTTGGAGCAGATGACATCAAAGGCAGCCATATCCGGCTGCCAGCTGTTCGGGCGTTACAATTGCCAGGCAGGGATGAGGTTTCCGGACATGTGAAGTGGGGAGGCTCCCTGAAACGTTTCCTCGATGACCTCCGGGATCCCGAACGGATGGATTTTGCATTGCCAAAAGCGCTGACCCCCATCCTGCGGGATTATCAGAACAGTGGATACCAGTGGCTGCGTACCCTCGCTTATTATCGTTTTGGCGGCATTCTGGCGGATGATATGGGACTTGGTAAAACATTGCAAAGCATCGCCTATATTACAGCGGTGCTTGAGGAAAAGCCCGAGTACAATATGGACAATACGGACGTTAATAAATACCGGGAGAGCGGATCGCTATGGGGCGGTACAACGGAGGCTACTGCCGGCATCGACCCCGAAACTGGTCTCCCATTGGATAGGATGGCCTCAGAGAATACGGATGGCCTATGGTCCACGATGCAGCAGGATGGACTGACGATCCGAACGAGGGTCATTCACCCTCCGGTACTTGTCGTGGCGCCTGCCTCGCTAACCTATAACTGGGCCAATGAGTTTACGCGGTTCGCCCCGCATCTGAAAGTTTTGATCGCTGCCGGTCAGAAAGAAGAACGAGCCAGCATGCTTTCAGGCATGGATGAGGCAGACGTAATTGTGACGTCTTATCCTTTGTTGCGCCGGGATCTAGACACCTATCTAGGCCGAACATTCCATACGCTCATTCTGGATGAAGCTCAGGCGATCAAAAATGCTTCTTCCCAGACTGCGCAGGCAGTCAAACAAATTCAAGCCCCGCGCCGTTTTGCACTCACAGGTACACCTGTGGAGAACTCGCTGGATGAATTGTGGTCCATTTTTGAAGCCGTATTCCCTGGATTGTTTCCAAGTTACAGAAGATTCCGTGACCTTCCTCCGGAACGGATATCGCGTATGGTACGGCCGTTTATTCTGCGCCGTCTGAAGAAGGATGTGCTGGAAGAATTGCCTGATCGAATTGAAACGGTACAGCGGTCAGAGCTTACGGTTGAACAGAAAAAATTGTACGCCGCATACCTCTCCCAGCTTCAGGATGAAGCATCAAAGGACATGGAGGATAATGGATTCCAGAAGAATCGTATCAAAATTCTGGCAGGCATCACGCGCTTGCGTCAGTTGTGTTGTCATCCGGCCCTCTTTGTCGAAGGCTATCAAGGCGATTCTGGGAAAATGGAACAGTTGCTTGAAACGGTCGAGGATTGTTTGGCCGCAGGCAAACGTATTCTTATTTTCTCCCAATTCGCGAGCATGTTGAACCTGATTCGTCAGACGCTCACGGCACAGGGAAGAAACCTGTTTTACCTCGATGGTCAGACACCTGCACAGAGCCGCGTTGAGATGTGCCGCCGATTTAATGAGGGAGAAGCTGAACTATTCCTGATTTCCCTAAAGGCTGGAGGAACAGGGCTAAACTTAACAGGTGCAGATACCGTTATATTATATGATCTGTGGTGGAATCCTGCGGTGGAAGAACAGGCCATTGGGCGAGCCCATCGCATGGGACAGAAACAAGTGGTGCAAGTCATCCGTCTGGTTACCGAAGGTACGATCGAGGAGAAGATTTTGGAGCTCCAGCAGCGGAAGAAGGACTTAATTGCCGAAGTAATCGAACCAGGAGACGGGGGATCGACGACCTTGTCCGAACAGGATATCCGCGAATTGTTAATGGTATAAGTATGCTGTTTTGGTGTGATAGGGTGGTGCAAGATTTGTTAACTTGTATCACCCTATCATTTTATAGAAAAGAAGATTGATATAGACGAGAAAGTGTAACCTGTTTAATACAGTATGAATAGAATACTAGTAAAGTAATGTTGACCATACCAAAACATGCATTTACATATCTGATATATTATAATTATACTTTTTAGATTACATAGCCTGATGATTTTTGTTTTTTTGCAATTTCGATGAAATGAAAGAATGGGATATACATATCATCTAATCTATAAAGGGGGATTTAAATTATGAAAATTCGTAAAGCCATTATTCCAGCAGCGGGTCTGGGAACTCGTTTCCTGCCAGCAACCAAAGCCATGCCCAAAGAAATGCTGCCTATCGTTGACAAGCCAACGATACAGTACATCATTGAAGAAGCTGTAGCCTCAGGTATTGAGGATATTATTATCGTGACAGGTAAAGGCAAACGGGCGATTGAAGACCATTTTGACTATTCTTTTGAACTGGAGCAAAATCTGGTTAATAAACAGAAATGGGATCTGTTAAATGAGGTTCGTAAGTCTTCTGAAATGGCAGATATTCACTATATCCGTCAAAAGGAACCCAAAGGACTTGGTCATGCGATTTGGTGCGCCCGAAAGTTTATTGGAGATGAACCCTTCGCTGTGCTGCTTGGGGATGATATCGTTGAGGCGAACAAGCCTTGTCTTCAGCAGATGATGGAAGTATATGATGAGTACCAGTCTCCGATCGTTGGTGTTCAGCCAGTGGATTGGAAAGAAGTTTCACGTTACGGGATTGTGGATGGCGAACAAATCCTGAAAACAAATGATCGAGTATTCCGCTCTAAACGTTTGGTTGAAAAGCCGAAGCCTGAAGATGCTCCTTCGAATCTTGCTATTATGGGACGGTATATTCTTACACCGGATATCTTTGAGATTCTTGGTCAACAATCCGCAGGTGTCGGTGGGGAAATTCAACTGACCGATGCATTGTCACGTCTGAATGAGCAGAGAAGAATACTGGCCTATCATTTTGAAGGCCTTCGTCATGACGTGGGAGAGAAGTTGGGTTTTATTGAGACAACGATTCATTATGCACTTCAGCATGACGATCTGCGGGAAGATTTGATGAATTATTTGAAGAAGATTGTGGAGTCGAAATAATATTAACTTGAGATTTCATATACAAAAAAAAGGTTTACCCTCATAAGGATAAACCTTTTTGCTTTGATTTAACTTTGGACAAGTTTATTAATTAGAAGCTCAGTTCGGCAATTTGTTTAATCTCGTTTGCTTCGTTCGGTGCGACAGCAATGAGCTTATCATATACAGCTTGATCCTGTTGTCCGTCTTTAGTCAGAGCAGCAAGGTACCAACGGGCAATTTCACGGTTGGTAGCATCGGACAGATCCTCTGCAATCCCACCCTTAAGAGTCGTTACAGCTCCGGCGGAATCATTTAGCATGTATTTCATTTTCCCCGCATTCAGAATCATTGTTGAAGTGAGCTCAAATGGCTGTCCTTGAAGCTGCCCTTCAGGGAGAGTCTTCAGATGTTCTACTCCATCCACAACGTGTTGGTATGCATCCAGACCTGAATTGAAGTAGGATTCTTTCTTAGCCGTATCGCCTTGTCCTAGTGCCTGATATCCGAGATCAAACGAACGGCTGATCAACTGCTCATACCATTCCATATTCCAGATATAGTTGTTGGCATATTCCTTTTGGAAAGTATAGGCTTGGTCTGATTCACCCTTAAGCTCATAAAATTGCATTAGTTGTTTAACCATACTTTTGTTATACGGCTCTGCTTGTAGTCCTTTTTGAAGGAGATCTATGCCGGCCATATAGAACTGATCATCTTGCGTCTGTTCGAAACCTTGCTGATTGAGAGCAGATAGCGTCAAGAGAGAGTCAGCGTGTGTGCTACGTATGGCCAGGTCTTTATCCAAAGCGGCCTTAATCTCTTCAAAAGATTGGCTGGTTTGCGCAACCTCCTTTGCTGCATTCGCATATTGATTTGCTTGCAAAAAGCGCACAGATACAATCAAAAGTATGATGATCGATACTCCGGCGATTGCTGTATAGATACCTCGTGCAGCCGATGGGCTTACTTTCAAACGTTGTACGGGCCGTGGTTCGATCGCTGCCGCCATTCCCCCAAACCCGATAAACACCAGCATGCCGATGAAGACGTAACTCATGTTGAAATCGAGAAGACTCAGTACCAGAATGGTCATGGACAAAATGAAAAATACAAAATGCGACTCTCTTTCGCTTTCATCTCTTCGCAAGTAGCTACGAACGAATTGATAGAAGATATACAGAATAAATGCCATGAAAATGATAAATCCGATAATTCCGACTTCAACCAGGTACTGCATGAAGAAGTTATGTGCCTGCGCACTAACATATGGATTGTTCTGATACTTCTCGTACAGTGCAGTCCAAGCCCCACCACCTGCACCAATCAAAGGATAGTCCGCTATGACCTTGGCGGCATCTTTGTAGAAGGTTAGCCTTTCCAGGACACTGTGCTGCTGGAAGTTGATGTTTTCTAGACGCGTACTGATACTATCAGGCAGAATGTTTCGAACACTGGTACCCAACAGAAGCACTGCTGCAATAATGGCGAAGAGTGCTGAGCCAAGCGGGATCCAGAGGCTTGCGCCTTTGCGATTCCCCCAGGATTGGAGCTTTGCTTCCAACTTGGGAGCGATCCAGTGTTGAAGAGCCCAGATAATGACTGCAACAACGATGGAAGCGGCAATCAAGTAGATCCAGCCTTTGGATGCAAGTCCAGCAGTGAATTGTTGCTGTAATTCGAGTCCAGCGTTATTGACCGGATTCAGGATGAAAATTGTACCTATTCCTGATATGGCAAGATAAATGAACCATAAAATCTGTTTTGCTGGTTTAAGTAACAAAAGGATGATCACGAACACGATCGGCATCATCACAAGACCTGTCCGCGACAATGTAAGCAACAGGGACAACAAGATGGGAACAAGCATGAAGCCATGAACTAACTGCATATATAGCTTTTTCGTACGAATCAAGCTAAAGATGCTAATGAATAGAAATGCCATCAGGAACGCTGCGTATGTATTCGGGTACTGGAATACGGAAGCAAGCCGTGGACCATTGGCATCATTCCAGATTGCCTGGTTGTATACCCCATTAACTACGCCAGAAGAAAACCAGCCAACCAGCTTGCCCGCAAAACTGAAGGCTCCCAGCCAGTTCAACAATCCAAAACCTACAATTACATATGCAATTCCTATTAAGGAAGATTGTATGATATGATTGATTTTGTTGTTTTTGAGCATGTACATAGTCATTACAAATATCATCGTATATATGCACTGAATCAGAATCATGTTAACTGCCAAATAATTTGACGCTGCACTAATTAGCGACAATATGTAGGTAAGTGGTAACAGGAGAACAACTAATTTTAGCCAATCTCGTTGGGATTCTAGTGTGATATTTTTGTAGTAGACTACCACCCAGACGATGAACAGGAGGGTTGTAAACACAAGAGCCCAATAAATGGGACCTTCGAATTGAAGCAACTGCCCGTTAAATAACGCAACTTGAAATGAGGACCAGAGTAAAAATAAGATGAGTCCTATTGTCAACGTCCACAACAGCGGCGAGGTTGAGCCGCTACTTGTCTTGCTCGACGTCTTCTTTTGTTTACCGTATACTGGATTCGACAAGGTTTGATTCTCCTTTTCTTATAGATACGACAATATTTTAGCATATTAAAAACACATACGGCCAATTTATGAATTTATTATGATGTATTATAAAAAAAATATAAGGAGTAAATATGCAGGAAAGAGTAACTAACTTTATAAAATACAGAGATTTATTTGTCGAGCTAGTCCGAAAGGATATTAAGCTCAAATACAAAAAATCTTATCTGGGTGTCCTTTGGAGCTTTTTAAACCCATTGTTAATGATGATCGTTCTAACTGTAATATTTTCAGAAGTGTTCAAACACAATATTGAGAACTTTCCTGTTTATGTACTAACTGGAAGGTTAGTGTATAGTTTTTTTTCCGAGGCAACTAATTTTGCTATGAATTCTATCCATGATAATGGCCAACTCTTGAAGAAAGTATATGTTCCTAAATATTTCTTTCCTCTTTCAAAGATTTGTTCTTCATTTTTAACTTCACTTGTGTCTTTGTTGCCTATTTTAATTGTGATGGTTGTAACAGGAATGCCGTTATCATTTTATAATTTGTTGTTTTTTATACCATTAATTCAAATATTGTTCATATCGGCAGGCGTAGGTCTAATTATTTCTACAATTGCGGTTTTTTTCAATGATCTTAGACATTTATATTCTGTCTTATTGATGGTCTTAATGTACATGACTCCAATTTTTTACCCTATTGAAATTATACCTGTCCAGTACAAATGGATAATGGAATTGAATCCTATGTATCCAGTTTTAGTTTTGTTTAGGGATCTATTAATGAACAATCAAATGTTCGAGATATCCGATTTTTTAGTTGCTTCAATTTATGCGGTAGCATACTTCTTAGTGGGGATTTTTGTTTTTTATAAGAAACAAGATAAATTTATATTTTATTTATGATATTTATTATTAGGAGGATACATGTATTCAATTGAAGTTAACAATGTTTCTATGCGTTACAGACTGCACAACGAGAAAATAGATTCGATTAAGCATTATTTTATAAAAAAGATGAAACAAGAAATTAGTTATACAGATTTTTTTGCATTAAATGATGTCAGTTTTGCTGTCCCAAAAGGTCAAGTGTTAGGGATTATAGGTTTAAATGGCGCGGGTAAGAGCACTCTCCTTAAGGTGGTTTCTGGAATAATAAAGCCAACAAATGGATCAGTTTTGACTAATGGAAAGATAGCTCCCTTGATTGAATTAGGTGCGGGATTTGATGGTGAACTTTCAGGAATGGAAAATATTTTTTTGAATGGACTTTTACTAGGCTATTCAAAGAAAACGATTCGTTCCAAAGTAGAAGAAATTATCGATTTCAGTGAACTAGAAAAATTTATCCACACACCTTTAAAAAATTACTCTTCCGGTATGAAAGCAAGGCTAGGGTTTTCAATCGCCACTATTACTATGCCGGATATATTAATTGTTGATGAAGTTCTTTCAGTAGGGGATATAAAGTTTAGAGAGAAGAGTCAAAAGAAAATCAAAGATATGGTTGATAATGGAACAACTGCTATTTTTGTTTCTCACTCATTAGGACAAGTTGAAAAAATATGCGATGAGGTTTTATGGTTGGAAAAGGGATCGGTCCGAAAAATAGGGGAATCAAAATTAATATGTGACGAGTTCAAATTGAATCATAAATAAGGCGGATGAAAATAAGCAATTCTCGTATAAGGAGATCCAACGTGACAGAATCACATTATAAAGAATTTAAGGAGATTTGTAGGTTAATTAAGGAGAATGATGTAATTTCATTTGATGTATTTGACACAGCATTACTAAGAGATGTCCTCTTTCCAACTGATATTTTTGATATCGTTGAACATGAGATTAAAAAAAGGGGATTAAACCTTACTCATTTCAAGCGGAAAAGAATTGCCGCAGAGATTAAAGCAAGAAAAGTGTCAATTAATGAAGATATTACTTTGAATGAAATATACAACGTTTTTCAAAGAAAAGAAACAAATTCAATTTCCAATCAGATAAAAGAAATAGAACTTAATATTGAGAAAAAATTTATAAGAACAAATCCTTTTATAAAAAAAGTATATGACTATGCAATAGCAAACAACAAAATTGTGTACTTTATTTCAGATATGTATTTATCCAGTGATTTTATTTCGCAACTGCTCAAATTAAATGGCTATAATAGTTTTGAACATTTGTTTGTATCTAATGAGGTGGGGTTATCAAAAGCTTCTTCGCATTTGTATGTTCATTTACGGGAAAGGTGTTTTTTAAACAAAGAGTGGCTTCATATTGGTGATAATTATGTTTCCGATTATTGTAATGCATTACAAAGTAATGTTAATGCTTATTATTACGAGAATCCTAGATCAAGGATGAAAATAGAAAGAGCCTCGAGTATTGAAGAATCAATAATGAGAGCAATCCAAATAAATTACTGTGAGACAAAGTTCACTTATAATTATTGGTCAGAATTTGGTGTGCGTGAGGTATCACCAATATTGTTTGGATTTACTTTATGGTTAACTAACAATTTGAAAAATAAGGATAATGTATTTTTTTTATCTAGGGATGGCTACCTACCTTATAAGATATATGAAATGTTTAAGAGTCATGTTGATTCTATTCCAGAGGCACGTTATATCTACGCTTCTAGAAAAGTCTACCAAATTCCAAATATTTTAAATATGACAGAAGAGGAAGGGCTGGAATTAATTACAGCGTATAATAATCAGCTAGGTCAGAAACTAACATTAAGAGAAATATTCAGAAATCTGGACTTAGACTCAAATAGGTATGAGAAATTACTTGGACTAAAAGAAGTAGATTTGAATCTAGTTCTTGATTCAGAGGAATCAAGAACTACTGTGAAAGCAATTTTAAGGGGGATTTACCCAATTATACTAAAATCTCTTGAGAAAGAGAAAGATGTTCTTAATAAATATTTACAACAGGCCAATTTATATAATTATAAAGAAGTGAATATTGTTGACGTAGGCTGGCGGGGATCTACACAAAAAGCTATAAAGGATATTACTCGTAAAGTTGTCAATGGCTATTATTTCGGAACAACGGATAATGTTTATGATGATCTTCGACAAAATGTTAATGGGTATGCATTTAACCTGGGAAGGCCATTTAAAGATGCAGGTAAAATAATGAATAATGTTATGATGTATGAGTTTATTTTCTCTGCACCTCATGGTTCATTAGTTGGCTTGAACATAGATAAAGGAGGTAAAATTCTCCCGGTTTTAAGTAATATTGAGAAGAATGAATTTCTAAAGGAGTCCACAATTAGTTTTCAAACAAGTGTAATTGAGGTTACCAAACAATATTTGAAATATTTTGAGTATCTAAAAAATACACAAAGAAGCACTAGCTTGAAAAATTACTATAGATTCATTGAATCGAGAAAGTATAAAGATCTGGTGGAATTTGAAAGACTCTCTGCAGTGGTAGGGATTGGAGCTTCTGAAGAATCACAAAGATATGTAACTAGAGCTTCTTTAAATGAATTTTTTATAAATAAAAAAGAATTTCGGACTAAAGCAAGTCGGAATTTATGGAGAAATGCTGTCATTTTGTATGGAAGTTTCTCTGAAGCACAGCGAGTTAGAGGGAAAGATTCAAATTCTAACTTGAATATGAGCCATGTTAAGGAAAAAATGATTAAGGCAATATTAGACCCTAAGAAAGCTATGCGCTACTTTTTACGAAGATTTAGAACATTAGTAAAGAAAAAATGAATTATTAAGGAGTATGAGATGAATTATATTGCTGAGAACTTAACAAATCAAGAACCGCTAATCTCCATTGTTATTCCAGTTTACAATACAGAAAGGTTCCTCTATAAATGCCTCGATAGTATCATTGGGCAAACATATAAAAATTTGGAGATTATTGTAGTAAACGATTCATCTCCAGGGAATGTTCGTTCAATAACTGAATCATATATGTTGAATGAGCCCCGTATTAGATATGTAGAGCACAAACAAAATGAAGGGCTTTTTAAAGCCAGAGTAACTGGTTCAGAAATAGCAAGTGGAAGCTTTATTTCTTTTGTTGATAGCGATGATTACGTTTCAATTGATTACTTTAGATTACTTATTGAAAAGGCACTAGAAAAAAACTCTGACATTACTGAAGGAAGAATTATCAGAGAAACAGAAACAGGGAGGAGGTTCATTCAAAACAATAACAATATCTTGGAGGATGAAATTACTGGACTTGAAATAATTGATAAATTTTTTTCTCAGGAAGGTTTATTTTATCACTGGCATGTGATTTGGAATAAACTATACACTAAAGAGCTTTGGGATAAGTGTATGAGTCATTTTAAAAAACAGACTAAACATCTAATAATGACGGAAGATCTGGTGTTTTCTTCCATATTATTTTCAAATGCGAGGAAGTATAGTTCTGTTTGCTATGACGGCTATTTTTACTATATTCGTGCGGAAGCAGCAACAGGTGCACAGACTGATCTGAAAAAAATGTTGAAATGTTTTACTGATATGGGGACGGCTTTTGACTTTGTGGAAGATTATCTGTTACAAGAAGGCTTTGAGATCAAGTATATTTATAATTTGAAGAATTGGAAAGAAAGATACTACCGGCTGTGGCAAAACAGAATAAAAAACTTACCATTGAGAAGCTACGAGAAGAAGACTGCGAAGGATGCTCTGGAGAAATCTTTAAGATTAAGTGGGACGAATGAATTTGATCAAGAAGATACTTTTCATTCAATAATCGAGACTGATTGGGATCAAAGGTATGAAGTATTGAAACAAACGATAGCTAGCGAGAGCATTAAATACGTGAGTTTTGATATTTTTGATACTTTAATCAAGAGACCCTTTTTTGAGCCTTCAGATTTATTTCTGATTTTAGATGAATATTTCCACGAAGTTATTCCTGATAGTTCATTTACTAATTTTTCGAAAATTAGGTCGAATGCAGAGATAAGAGCTCGAGAGTTAACGAAATTAAACAAACCCTCATGGGAAGATGTAAATTTAGATGAAATATATGAGCAGATTAGTAAAGATTATGAAATTCCTATAGAGATTTTACAAAAAGTGAAAAATAAAGAAGAAGAGCTTGAAATCAAATTCTCTTATAAAAGGGATAGTGCATTTGAACTTTATAAAATGGCGAAAATGCTTAAGAAAAAAGTCATTTTTGTTTCAGATATGTACTTATCTGAGAAAACAATAAGGTGTATTTTGTCTAATAATGGATATGCAGGAGAAGAGAGGGTGTTTGTTTCTTCTGAAATTAGGCTTTTAAAACATACTGGCGGAATGTACAAATATATAAGTGATGAGCTTGGTTTAGAAGGTAGTAGTATAATCCATATAGGTGATAACTGGAACTCAGATGTATTAAAAGGTAAGGAGCATGGCTGGAATACGTTTTACTTTCCTAAAGCTACCCAGTTATTAACGAATAGTTATAATGAGAAAGAAACTGGAAATAGTATTGGATTTTTTGAAGAAATTAGCCGAAACTCTTTGAAATCAGATGATTTTAACAAGAATTTTGGTGTCAGATGTATGCTGGGTATAGTTGCAAATAAAATTTTTGACAACCCATATACTACTTTTAACCCTAATTCTGATTTCAATATCGATCCATATTTTATTGGATATTATGCTTTAGGAATGCATGTCTTTGGACTTAGCAAATGGCTTATTGAGGATGCTATAAGTAATAACTATGAAAATATTCATTTTTTAGCTCGGGATGGATATCTTCCTCATAAAGCTTTTAAGATTATTGCAGAACTTTATCCTAAAGCTCCGGGCTATAAGTATATATATGCTTCTAGAAAATCTATGATGCCCTACTTGTTCTCAAAAAAAGACTATTGTGGGATAAGTGAATTTGTTTCCCTGCCTAATCATAATCCAAAAACATTTATAAAACAGTTCGAGACTATTACAAAAGACAGCTTTGATTATAAAGATTTAACCAAAGCAGGGGTTGTATTAACTAAAAATTTCTCTTCACAATATGAATTCAAAAAGTTTCTTGATCTATTTGTTTCTAAGGCGATCGATCAAGAAAAATTGGAAAGTTATAAGAAATTGCTAATTAAATATTTTGAAAACAATATAGGAGCTCATGATGCAATTTTTGACTTAGGTTATTCCGGTAGGCTTCAGACCATTATTGTAAATTCAATTGGCAGACAAAGTGACGGATATTATGTCCATACTCAACAGGACACACCTTGGATATATGCGAGAAGGAATAACTTCAAATTGCGGGTGTTTTACACCTCAAAACCAATAGTCAGCGGGATTTTAAGGGAGCAGTTCTTTGCTGAACAAGGTCCATCATGCATCGCTTACAAAGAGGATGCTCATGGGACTGTGATACCAGTTTTTGAGGAATACATCCCTGGTGGGATCAATGGAATAATTATAAAAAAAATGCAAGCGGCTAGTTTGGATTTTGTGAAAGACATGCATTTCTTTTTCGGTGAGTATATGGAATTGCTTAAATTACAAAACACTGATTCCTCTATTCCATTTGAAATGTACCTTCATAATTCAAGACAGTCAGATAGATCGTTACTCATGCACTCATACTCCGATGACGAGGTATATGGTGGGAGTGATCGAGTGAATTTATTGAACTGGTGGAATCAGCGAACAACATTTAATTTGAAAAATGAAAGATACATTGAACCTAGTAGAATCTATTCTAGTGAAACATTATTAATTAATCATTCTAAAATATCTAAGTTAATTTACTTTACTCTTTTTGATCGTAATACTCTAAAAATCAAACTTGAGGCAAGATATAAAAATAAGCCTCTAAAACATAAACTTGTTTTTGGAGTATATTCTGCTTTCCGAAGAATAAAGCGATCCTTTTCTCGTTAAAATATTCCACAGATATTAAATAATTCTAAAGAAGTATTAGAGGTGCATAGATGAGTAGAATTGCTTTGTTAACAGAATGTATGCCATACGATGCTAACAGGACATATCGACAACATTTGGATTCAATAGGAGGGAATACCGGCAATAATGCATATTTAACTGCATTGAGGGATCTATATAACGCAGAATATGTGAATTATGGACAATTAGAGACTACTTTAGAGATGGATTTATACGATACCTATATTGTAGGTAATTTATCGTGGATTACAGAAAATGTCGCATTACCTGAATTTTATTATAGTTCGTTTTCCAAAATTAAAAAAAAGGGGAAGAGATTTATACCAATTAGCGTTGGTACTCAAACAGCTGATTATAAATCAGACTTTACTTATCATCCTCAAACAATCTCATTTTTACAAGAAATTGCAGATCAAGCTATAATTGCGTGTAGAGGCTTCTATACTGCTGAGCTTTTGAGAAGAAACGGTATTGATAATGTTGAAGCTATTGGTTGCCCTTCTTTATATCATTGTAAAAACCCTGATTTTAAAATTACAAAGAAGAATAAATTAGATGGAAAACCAATTGTAGCCACTGGAATCACTCCATGGGCGAATAAAAATATGGATAAGACTACTATATTGAAATTCTTCGACTATGCCCTCAAGAATAATATGGATTTTATTGAACAAGCCAGATCTAATTGGTTTCAATTTTTGTTCTCAAATAAAAAGAATAATGAAAAAGAAAAAGAGCTTGAAAGGTATCTAGCTCATAAATCTAAAATGTTCTTCAATATTGATGATTGGAGAGCGTATGTTAAAACAATTGATTTTTCCTTTAGTGGAAGATTTCACGGTAATGTTATTCCTCTTTTAGAAGGAGTTCCTGCATTGTTTATTTCTATTGATGCAAGAACTAGAGAGATGTGTGAGTTCTTTGATTTTCCTTTAGTAGAAATAAATAAAATGAATTTTACAATGGGGATTAATGAATTTTATGAAATGACTGACTATTCTCAATTCAATTCAAAGTATAAGACGCTATATTCAAGGTTTTTAGATTTTTCAAATAGAAATGGACTTGTGATAAGCTAATCACTCTAGGAGGAGCTAATTGATGAAGGCCATAATTCTTGCAGGCGGGACAGGATCCCGCCTTTTTCCTTTAACTAAGGTAACTAATAAACACTTGCTTCCTGTAGGAAAGTATCCGATGATCTTCCATTCTGCATATAAATTGAAACAAGCTGGTCTTACCGACATCATGGTGATTACTGGTAAAGAGCATATGGGAGACGTTGTTAATCTTCTAGGTAGCGGAAGTGATATAGGTGTCTCATTCACATATCGAGTTCAAGATGAAGCAGGGGGGATAGCTCAAGCGCTTGGATTGGCAGAACAATTTACAGATGATGACCAAATGGTGGTTATCCTGGGTGATAACGTGTTCGAGGACGACATTACAGAGTATGTGTCCAATTTCCGCGAGCAAAAATCCGGAGCTAAAATATTGATACAAGAAGTCACCGATCCTCATCGCTTCGGCGTGCCCGAGTTACATGGCGATCGCATCGTATCCATTGAAGAAAAACCGCAGAAACCCAAAAGCAAATACGCGGTAACAGGCATATATATGTTTGATAGTGAAGTCTTCAAGATCATCAAGACATTAAAGCCTTCTGCAAGAGGCGAATTGGAAATCACAGACGTAAACAATGCATATATTGAACGAGGAAATCTTACCTACGATATACTTAAGGGTTGGTGGACAGACGCAGGCACTCACGCGTCGTTGGCACGGGCCAATGAATTGGCGCGAGATATTGCATTCGGTGGCGAGTTCGGGAAGTTAAAGTTATAGAAGAGAAGGGATGGCGAAAACATTGAAAATCACTCCTTCCAAGCTGAATGGTGCCTGTTTGATTGAACCGGTGGTTCACGGGGATCACCGGGGTTTTTTTATGGAAAGTTACAATGAGCAGATCATGAATCAACAAGGAATCAACTACCACTTTATTCAGGATAACCAATCCTTATCTGCTCAGCATGGTGTGTTGCGCGGATTGCACTACCAACTTAATCCCAAAGCACAAACCAAGTTAATTCGGGTTATTTCGGGTGTGATTTATGATGTTATCGTGGACATTCGACAAGGATCACCTACCTTTGGACAGTGGGAGGGATTCATCTTGAGTGAACATAATCATCGTCAGTTACTGGTCCCCAAAGGATTTGCCCATGGTTTTTGTACACTTGTTCCGAATACCCAAGTCTTGTACAAAGTGGACGAATACTATTCCCCGGAGAACGACCGTGGCATATTATGGAGTGACCCGGCACTTGGAATTGATTGGCCTACATCTAGTCTGACTTTGTCAGATAAGGACCAAAGGCATCCATTACTTCAAGATGCGGAGATCAACTTCAATTTCGAAGTGAAGTAATTAGGAGGTTCCAACACTATGAAACTGCTCGTTACCGGCGGGGCCGGTTTTATTGGAAGTAATTTTGTGATGTATATGTTGGAGCAGCATCCTGATTACGAAATTATTAATGTAGATGCTCTGACGTATGCAGGTAATCTAGAAAACTTGAAATCACTTGAAGGCAACAAAAACCATATTTTTGTCAAAGCAGACATTACAGATGCTGCCGAGATGGATCGCCTGATTGGCCAAGGTGTGGACGTTGTCGTTAACTTCGCAGCCGAATCTCATGTAGATCGCAGCATTTTGGAACCGGATGTGTTTGTACGAACGAATGTGAATGGTACCCAAGCACTGCTTGAGGCAGCCAAAAAACACAATATCTCCAAATTCGTTCAAGTATCAACGGATGAGGTATATGGTTCGCTGGGTCCAACAGGCCTATTCACTGAAGAGACACCATTGCAACCCAACAGCCCATATTCGGCGTCCAAAGCAGGTGGGGATTTGCTTGTGCGTGCGTATCATGAGACCTTTGGTCTTCCAGTGAATATCACCCGTTGCTCCAACAATTACGGCCCTTATCAGTTTCCGGAGAAACTGATCCCACTTATGATCTCCCGTGCCCTTGCTGATGAAGCCTTGCCTGTTTACGGAGATGGATTGAACATCCGGGACTGGCTTTATGTTGAAGACCATTGCAGTGCTATCGACCTGGTGATCCATCAAGGACGTAACGGTGAGGTCTACAACATCGGTGGCAATAATGAGCGAACCAACGTGCACATTGTAAAAACCATCTTGGAGCAACTCGGCAAGCCAAAATCTTTAATTAAATACGTGCAAGATCGGCCTGGGCATGACCGCAGATACGGCATTGATCCGACCAAAACGATGTCTGAACTAGGTTGGAAACCGAAGCATACGTTTGGAACCGGGATCAAGGAGACCATTCAATGGTACCTGGATAACAAAGAATGGTGGACCCGTATTCAGTCCGGCGTGTATCAGCAGTACTATGCCAAGCAATATGGCTCTCGATTGGGAGACGTGAAGTAATGAAAGTTTTGGTTACTGGAGCAAACGGACAACTGGGACGGGATGTCGTTCTTCTTTTGGAGAAGGAGGGACATTCTGTTCTTGCTTGTGATCGGAATCAGATGGATATTACGAATCAGGCACAGTGTAATGACGTCATCTCCTCTTATCATCCTGAAGTGGTCATTCATTGTGCGGCTTATACAGCCGTAGATGCAGCGGAGACGGATATCGATGGTGCGTATAAGGTGAATGCGGTAGGAACACGCAATGTTGCTGTAGCGGCAGAAAAAGCTGGAGCCAAACTTATCTATATTAGTACGGACTATGTATTTGACGGAAACTCGGTAAATCCCTATCAGGAATACGATGATACGAATCCGCAAAGTGTGTATGGCAAGTCCAAACGAGCAGGAGAATTACTGGTACAGTCTTTGTCCTCCAAATGGTTTGTTGTGCGTACTTCTTGGGTGTACGGCCTTTACGGGAATAATTTTGTCAAAACGATGCTGAAACTGGGTCAGGAAAAACCAAAGCTTCAGGTAGTACATGACCAAAAAGGATCGCCTACGTATACTGTAGATTTGGCAAGATTCCTTATGGAACTCATGGCTACAGAAATGTATGGAATATATCACGCCTCCAATAGTGGCACCTGTACATGGTATGAATTTACTCAGGCTATATTTGAGGAGGCTCAAACCACTGGAGGGGTATCCATTCAAGCAAAATTGGAACCTTGCACAACCGAACAGTTTCCCAGACCGGCTCCTAGGCCCGTCAATTCAGTTATGGACCACATGTCCATTCGGACAAATGGCTTGACGGATTTCCGCTCATGGCGGGACGGACTAAAAGAGTTTATTTGTTCCTTGTCGGAAACTAAATAAGTATAACATCCTTTTAGGTAACTCTCGCTCTGGTATTTCTGGGCGGGAGTTTTCGTATATAATGAAGAAAAGTTAATTTTTGAGGTGAAACGTGAACCAGCCTAAAGTATGTGTCATGCTTTCTACATATAACGGAGCAAAGTATATTGATGAACAACTCGAAAGCCTTCTTGCACAGAGTCAGGTAGATCTCCACATTCATATCAGGGATGATGGTTCTTCCGATGAAACTGTCCAGAAGGTTCGTGGGTATGCCAAGGCATATCCGGATCAGATTCGTATGATTGAAGGGGAAAATGTAGGCGTAATCGGAAGTTTTTTTGAATTAATGCGACAAACTCAGCCTATATACGACTTCTATGCATTTTGTGATCAAGACGATGTGTGGAAGTCATACAAACTGAGTAGAGCTGTAGTGAAATTGCAGTCGGGGCCATTAGACGTACCGCTGATGTATTGTTCTTCTACACAAATGGTAGATCAGGATTTGAACCATCTGAACGTATGGCCTCATCTGCCTCCAAAGCCGCTCAGCATGTATAATGCTCTGGTAGAAAACTGTTGTGTTGGTTGTACCATGGTCTTGAACTCGGTCACATTCGAGCAGATCAGGGCAAATGTCCCTTCTGATCTAACCCACATCATCATGCATGATTGGTGGATATATCTTTTTGTTAGCTCCTTTGGTGAAGTGATCTTTGATGAAGAACCAACCATTTTGTATCGGCAACATCAAGGGAATGTTCTTGGCGGGAGAAATGATAAATGGTTTATAAAATGGAAGAACAGGTGGAACCGTTTCGTGAATGGAAAGAATCATTCAATTTTGAGTAAACAAGCGAGATTGTTCTTGGAACTCTATAGAGATAAGTTACCTTCGCATCAGCAAAAGAACTTGCAACATTTTTTAAACCAACTGGATTGCAATGGGGTTAAAAGAATTGGTTATGCGGTTAAAATGCCTTTTTACCGTCAAGCATTTTTAGATGACGTTGTTCTTAAGCTTATATACGTGTTGAGGAAAATATAAATCGAGATATTGTCTTTGATTTCCACTCATCTGCCCATGATATGCTATACTTTCATTAGTTAAACATAGAGATGAAGTCAGGAGTTTTTAAAATGTTTCAATCAACAGATACTCCTTTGCGGGAGGCATCGAAAATGAATACGTACCTACTTGACGCCAGCATCATCATCGTCAACTACAATACACGCCAGCTAACACTGGACTGTCTGGCATCGGTGTATGCATCCCAAACTTCTTACCAATACGAGCTTATTGTCTTAGACAATGCGTCTCATGATGGTTCCGTAGAAGCGATCCGTGACGCATACCCAGAGGTTCAACTAATTGCAAATCGTGACAACACAGGTTTCGCCGTAGCCAATAATCAAGGAATGGAAGTAGCCAAAGGCCGCTATATACTACTTCTCAATTCCGATACGGTCATCCAGCCGAATACCCTTCACACCATGATCTACTTCATGGATCGCAATCCTGAGATGGGAGCATCTGGCTGCAAGGTAATTCTTCCGGATGGCTCCTTGGATAAGGCGTGTAAGCGTGGATTTCCTACGCCATCTGCTTCATTTTATTACGCATTCGGTATTTCTCGTCTATTCCCCGATCGGCCGAAGTTCAATCAATACCAACTGGGACATCTCAGTCCGGATGACGAATACCCGGTAGACTGTCTTGTCGGTGCATTCATGCTTGTACGTCGTGAGACGATTGACCAGGTTGGCGGGTTGGATGAGACATACTTTATGTATGGAGAAGATATTGACTGGTGTTATCGCATCAAAGAGGCGGGATGGGGCATTTTTTATTATCCGCGTACATATATTGTGCACTACAAGGGCGGCAGTGCTCGTCGTAAACCTTTGAAAATAACGTATGAGTTTCATAGAGCGATGTGGGTGTTCCACCGCAAACACTACGCGAAGAAGTACAATCTACTCACGAATACAGCTGTGTGGATGGGGATTTCACTCAAGTTCACACTGTCTTTGCTACGTAGCAAGTTGTCTCCTCCTTCCCGTCAAGGGCAGTCTACAGCCCGCATGAGAGCGGAGAATGAAGCATCTTCCGAGGTGAACCCATGATTCGGCGTAATCAACGATTTCTAACCCAATTGTATATTGCGGCTGATTTTGGCGTAATCCAGCTTTCATTTTTGTTGGCCTGGTGGCTGAAATTTGAGAGTGACCTGTTAACGAACCAAAATCCACTACCTATAGAGAAATATATGATGTGGAGCTTGGTTTACGCAGCTCTTGCTATCATCACAGGACTGATGTCTTCCCTGTATATAGCCAAGCGAAAAAAACGATTTGTAGACGAACTTTGGAAAATCGTCCAGTCTCATGGCATAGCCTTCTTCATGCTAATGAGCCTGATGTTCTTTTTCAAGGAAGTAAACATCTCTCGTGCATATCTTGCCATGTATATGATTGGCAATGTATCATTCACACTGTTTTATCGCTATATAGTGAAAGTGCAACTGAAACGCTTGCGCAAAAAAGGCTTCAACCGTCAGTTTGTGCTCATCCTTGGTGCTGGATCACTAGGCAAGCGTTTCTATGACAACCTTAGAAATTATCCCGAACTTGGATATGAAGTGACTGGATTCCTGGATGATTACCGTCACTGGGATCAGAGTGAACAGAAGAGATACAAACCCATTCTTGGCCGAATCGACGAACTGGAAGAGTTCTTGTCCACGCATCTTGTTGATGAAGTGATTCTGGCTTTACCTCTGGATGCTCATGATAAGTATTCGCATATTATCAATGTGTGTGAGAAGGCAGGAGTTCGAACTCTAATCATTCCTGACTTCTTTGATTACTTGCCAGCACGGCCGCATTTCGATAACTTTGCGGGTATGCCCATGATTAACGTTCGCGACATTCCACTGGATATTGCGGTGAACCGATTGATGAAGAGAACTTTCGATATTCTTTTCTCTCTCACTGCGATCCTCTTAACTTCTCCGGTAATGCTCGTTGTCGCGGTAGGAGTACGACTTACTTCTTCTGGGCCCGTCATCTTCAAACAAGAGCGAGTAGGACTTAACCGACGCAACTTCATGATGTTCAAATTCCGCTCGATGAAAGTCATTCCTGAGGGCACAATGGACACAGGGTGGTCCACCAAGAATGATCCGCGACGAACGGCTTTTGGCACTTTTATTAGACGCACAAGTCTAGATGAGTTACCTCAATTTTTCAACGTTTTGTTTGGCCATATGAGTGTAGTTGGGCCTAGGCCAGAACGTCCTTACTACGTGAACCAATTCCGGGACGAAATCCCGAAATATATGATCAAACACCACGTTCGCCCGGGAATAACAGGATTAGCACAGAGCAAGGGACTACGAGGAGATACCTCAATCGAGGATCGAATTGAACAAGATATCTTTTACATTGAAAATTGGTCTTTATTATTTGATATCAAAATCATATGGGAGACTATTCGCAAAGGCCTTAAGAATGCTTACTGAGATTCACAATTCATTTAATCTTGCATACCACGATTTAACAGCCGCCTCCGGGCGGTTATTTTGTTTTACACCTCCTCATTTCGGGTAGTTAGCTATAAGAAAAATGTCTATCGACGTACTCTCACAGAAGACAGACCGCGTTTAGCTGAAGTTTTTCTTGCGATAATCGAATTGTTCAGCTCCGCTGAAAACGTATAAATTCAATTATCTTTAAAAAGGTACTGAGGATGTGAATGCCATATGAAACGCATTGCCGCCGTTTTAACATTATTAATCGTTACCGTAGGTACACTCTTTTTTGCCTATGAAAGCCAGAGTGAAGAACAACGGGACGGATTTACCGCTTATAGATTAATAGCCCATGCGATGGGCAGCATTCGTGATCAGCCTTACACCAACGCCTATGAGGCGATGATTGCCAATTACGAGAAAGGCACACGTGTATTTGAGATCGACTTTATGCTTACCTCAGATCGCAAAGCCGTAGCAAGACATGAGTGGACCGCTAATATGAGCAAAATGCTAGGACAAGACGAAGAGCTTCCGGAGGATAAACATGCCGGGGCGCTGACACATGATGAATTCATGGATACACCAATCTTGGGCATGTATCAACCTATGGATGCCGCTGGCATCATAGATGTACTGGCTCAGTACCCGGATATGTATATTGTAACCGACACCAAGGAACAGAAGGACGAGGACATTCAGCAGGTGTTACAGTCCCTGGTGGATGCAGCCAAAGAACATGATCCCTCCGTGCTGGATCGGGTAGTGGTACAGATCTATAACGAACCGATGCTTGATACGGTAAAAGAAGTCTATGCATTCCCTTCCATTATCTATACGTTATATGCAACACAGGATACAGAAGCACAGGTTGTTGATTTTGTGCAAAAAAATGATATTGATGCCGTAACCATGCCGGAATATAAAGTAAACCAGAATTTCGTAGCCAAGCTGAATAGTGCAGGTTCAGTCACCTACGTGCATACCATCAACGACACTGAACAAGTGGCTAACTATGAGAAGTGGGGCGTGTACGGGGTATACTCAGACGTGCTGACGGAGCAGGAACTGGATGAGATGAATACACGTTTTGCTTGGAAACCATAAAAAGCCCTGCTTTCCTGTTCCCCTTTTTATACGAACATTGACACTCACTGTCTGCTGACTTAGACTTAGTTTACAAGCTTTCTAGGATGCAGAAGAACCTCTGGAGGAATGTTCGTTGATAGACATGATTAAGCAGTGGAGACATGTATTTAAGCTTGACCCGGACCGGGAAATTACGGACGAAGAACTCGATCTGGTCTGCATGTCGGGGACCGATGCGATTATCGTCGGCGGATCTTCGGGAATTACCTATGATAACACGGTAGACCTGATGTCCCGGGTACGTCGCTATGAGTTGCCCTGTGTGCTTGAAGTATCCGATCTGGAAGCCGTTGTTCCCGGGTTTGACGGATATTTGATCCCGATGGTCCTGAATGCTACGGATAGCAAATGGCTGATTGGACATCACCAGCAGGCCATAGAGCGTTATGGTTATCTCATTCCATGGGATCTGCTTATTGCCGAGGGCTATATTGTGCTTAATGGGAACTCCACGGTAGCGCGGTTGACTGGTGCGGATACCGAACTGACGACAGGGGCTGCCGTGGCATATGCCCAGGCTGCAGAACGCTTGCTCAATCTTCCCATTGTATATATGGAGTACAGTGGAACGTTCGGAGATATGGAGCTTGTTGGTGAGACGCACAGACAACTGGATCGGGCACACCTCATCTATGGCGGCGGAATTGATGATCCGGAGAAAGCCTCGCAAGCTGCCCAGGTGTCAGACACCGTCGTGGTAGGTAACATTGTGTATAGTGATTTGAATAAGGCACTTGAGACGGTGTTGGCCGTGAAAGGAACCGTTTAATCGGTTTAGTTTACCAATCCCCCATTTCCCCCTTATGATCTGTTAAAATAGTACTTTGCCCTTACTAATTAAAGAAGTTATATGAGCGTAATGTCGTTTACACGAAAATGAAGAGGATAGAAGTAAGCTGGAGAAACGAAGCGTTCACCGTTATTCCTGGATTTCACCTTTTACTAAGCGATTTGTATACAGGACTATGTTTACACAGAAACGTAGAGTGCAGAAGCAATCTGAAGAAACGAAGTGTTCTCTCTTGTATTTTTACTACCTTTAAATATAAGCTAAACTAATTTTTACACGAGAACGAAGAGGACAGAAATAAGCTGGAGAAGCGGAGCGTTCGCCTTTATTACCGGATTTTCACCTTTGAAAAAGTAGATCGAAAAATCCGGGAATAACAGCGATCGGAAGATTATTCTGTCATCGGAGTGGCGAGTGTAACCTATTAATTTTGCTTTATAGACCAACCAACGAAAGGAGCATGCATGCATGCAACCTGTAAATATACATGATGCCGTTGCACGACTTAACACTCCTCAACGGCAAGCCGTCGAGGCGACGGATGGCCCGCTGCTGATTATGGCCGGAGCGGGCTCCGGCAAGACCCGGGTGCTGACGCACCGGATTGCCTACCTCATTGCAACACGGAAGGCACCCCCGTGGGGCATTTTAGCGATTACATTTACGAACAAAGCCGCCCGTGAGATGCAGGACCGGGTATCCCAACTCGTAGGTGGATCTCAGGGCCGCGACATTTGGGTATCCACGTTCCACTCCATGTGCGTACGTATTTTGCGCCGTGACATTGAACGTATTGGTTTTACCTCCAACTTCAGCATTTTGGACTCATCGGACCAACTATCTGTTATTCGCAGCTGTATGAAAGACCAGAATATTGATACGAAGAAGTTTGAACCTAAGGCAGTTCAATCCATGATGAGCACGGCGAAGAATGAACTGATCAGTCCGGAGCAATATGAGAAGCAGTCGGGAGACTATTTCGAGGGTATTGTGGCGAAGGTATATAAGATGTACCAGAAACGGTTAAGAGCCAACAACTCGCTTGATTTCGACGATCTCATTATGCAGACCATTCAACTTTTCAAAGAAGTGCCTGAGGTCCTCGACTTTTACCAAAAGAAATTCCAGTACATTCACGTCGATGAATACCAGGATACGAACCGTGCACAGTACATGCTGTGCCGCATGCTGGCTGACAGTCACCACCGCATCTGCGTTGTAGGGGATAGTGACCAGTCGATTTATCGCTGGCGCGGGGCGGATATCAGCAATATCCTGAACTTCGAGAAAGATTACCCAGAAGCAAATACGATTTTGCTGGAGCAGAACTACCGTTCTACTTCCAATATCCTGAATGCAGCGAATGAAGTGATCGGCCTGAATACAGGACGTAAACCGAAGAAACTGTGGACGGACAAAGAGGGTGGTTCGAAGATCAAGGTGTACCGTGCGGATTCCGAACATGATGAGGGGTATTTTGTCACCTCCGAGATTAGTAAAAATGTGCAGAACGGCAAATCCTATCAGAACCATGCTATTTTGTACCGTACCAACGCCCAGTCCCGGGTAATAGAGGAAATTCTGATCAAGTCTGATATTCCGTATCAGATTGTCGGCGGCATCAAGTTCTATGATCGTAAAGAGATTAAGGACATTCTGGCGTATCTGCGCCTGCTATCCAACCCCGACGATGATATCAGTCTCACCCGGATCATTAATGTACCTAAGCGTAGTATCGGGGATACAACGGTAGCGAAGCTCGCGGCTGCGGCAGGAGAGCGTGGGATTTCTATTTTCCGAGTGCTTCAGGTCGTGGACGATCTTGGTTTTGCTGGTCGTACGCGGAATGCGCTGGTGGAGTTCTATGACATGATCGCAGCGTTGCATCAGATGGTAGAGTATCTGTCTGTAACTGAATTGACCGAGAAGATTCTAGAGATGAGTCAATATCGTCTTGAGATGCAAAATGAAAATACACTCGAATCTCGTGCACGGCTGGAGAACATTGATGAGTTCCTGTCGGTAACCATGGAATTTGAGAAAAATAATGAAGACAAAACGCTTGTATCCTTCCTCACCGATCTTGCATTGATTGCTGACATCGACAGCATGAACGATGATGAAGAGGATCAGAGTGACGCTGTTACCCTGATGACCATGCACAGCGCCAAAGGTCTGGAGTTCCCGGTTGTCTTTATCGTGGGTATGGAAGAAGGGGTCTTCCCGCATAGCCGTGCCTTTATGGACAATGAAGAGCTGGAAGAAGAACGCCGACTTGCTTATGTGGGGATTACTCGTGCAGAAGAGCAACTCTTCCTATCCTGTGCGCAGATGCGGACGTTGTTTGGCCGTACAACAGCGAACCCGCCTTCCCGCTTCCTGGATGAAATTCCGGATGAGCTGAAGGAAGACACCTCGATGGCTCGTGATCGTTACCGCCGCGGCAGTAGTGGAGGCGGCTCGTATGGTGGACGTGGACTTGGTTCCAGTGGAGGAAGTAACTTTGGTGGTGGCACCAAGCTGTTCGATCACCAAAGCAAGAGCGGTTCGTCTGCTACTTCATCCACGCCAACTTCGCGTGTGACTACAAGTGTCTCCCGCCCAACATATGCTACGCCATCATCAGCTTCCAAGCCTGTAGCTTCTAATGGCGAAGCAGGGTTTAAGGCAGGAGACAAAGTGCAGCATGGCAAATGGGGGACAGGCACGATTGTTGCGGTCAAAGGTACAGGGAATGATACCGAACTACAGATTGCATTCCCGGCTCCGGTTGGCGTGAAACGTCTGCTTGCCGGTTTTGCCCCAATTACCAAAGTAGAATAATTTTGAACGAAACTTCTTTTTGCATGATAACAGAGAGAACAAAAATAACTTTCCTAAGGAAAGCTGCTTCTTAAGCATCTTCCTCGTTTTTGTCACGGGATTTCTAACCTTGATTGATATGACTAGAAGTCTATATAAGTTCAATGTAATATCGGCACGGTAACGGAGAGAACAGAAATAACTTGAAGAAGCAAAGCGTTCGCCTTTATCCCCGGATTTCTACCTTTTAAAATGAATTAAAAGAAATTTGGGGATAACAGCGATTGGAAAGTTATTCTGTTATCGGAGTGTTAGTGTGGATATTTCATTCATTGAAATTATGTAGTGTTACCAACGATGGAAAGTTATTCTGTTCTCCGAGTTCAATTGCAATAGGAGTGTTCGTTCTACATATATGATCAAATTAACGGAGGGATGGCCCTGTATGGACCCGATGCACCGGATGGAGCAACTCGTTACCGAGCTGAATCAGCATAATTATCAGTACTACACGATGGATCAGCCACAGATCAGCGATAAGGAGTATGACCTTCTGTACGACGAACTGGTTACGCTGGAACGGGAAAGCGGCATGGTTCTGCCTGATTCTCCCACCCAGCGTGTGGGTGGCGAATTGCTCAAGGGGTTTACCCCACATCGCCATTTATCCTCATTGTGGAGTCTGGACAAAGCGCAGAATATTGAGCAACTACGGAGCTGGAATACCCGTGTACTGAAACTGATTAATGACTATAACAGTAAAAATCCGGATACGCCGTTACCGGAACCAGGTTATGTCATCGAGTTGAAGTTTGACGGATTGACGTTGAACCTGACTTACACCAACGGTGAGTTGGTACAAGCCTCTACGCGTGGTAACGGTACGGTGGGCGAAGGGATTTTGGCACAGGTTAGAACGATCCGATCTGTTCCACTCAAAATTCCTTATATAAGCGGCACGATTGAAGTACAGGGTGAAGGCATCATGAATCTGTCTGTCCTGGACCGATACAATGAGACGGCGGCAGAGCCGCTCAAGAATGCGCGGAATGCAGCAGCAGGAGCGCTCCGTAACCTGAATCCGAAGGCGACGGCTGAGCGTAGGCTGAATGCTTATTTTTATAACGTAGGCTACTCGGATGACATTCAGTTTGCCAATCATCAGCAGATGATGGACTTCCTGCGTGAGAACCGCTTCAAAGTGAATCCATCCATCACGTATTTCCATGAGTTTGATGATGTAATGGAGCAACTGGCTGCCATTCAGGAGAACCGGGGTCAATTGGACTATCTGATCGATGGAGCTGTTATCAAAATTACGGATATGCGCACCCGTGAGGTACTGGGTTATACCGATAAGTTCCCTCGCTGGGCGGTGGCATATAAATTTGAGGCAGAAGAGACCACGACGGTTCTTAACGCTGTGGTATGGAATGTAGGTCGTACCGGCAAAGTAACTCCGCTGGCACGGGTAGAACCGGTTGAACTTGCGGGGGTAACGGTACAGAACTGTACTCTTAACAATGTCGGCGATATTGAGCGCAAGAATCTGAAGTTTGCTCTGGGCACACGGGTCTTTATTCGTCGCTCCAATGATGTCATTCCTGAGATTTTGGGTAAAGTGACTGAGGAGAGTGATGGCGAGGAGATCGTCTTCCCTGAGCAGTGTCCTGCATGTGGATTCCCGCTGGAGCAACGCGGAGCGCATCTATTCTGTAACAATAGACTTGCGTGTAAACCGCAAACGGTGGCACGTATTTCCCATTTTGCTTCCCGTGATGCCATGGACATCGAGACATTCAGTGAGAAAACGGCGATTCAGTTGTATGATGAATTGAACGTACGTGAGCCTGCCGACCTGTATACGTTACAGTTTGATGATCTGGTGAAGCTGGAGCGGTTTGGCGAAAAGAAAGCAAACAACCTTATCGCTGCGCTGGAACTCAGTAAAGATCGTGATCTGGCTTCCTTCTTATACTCACTGGGTATTCCGAATACAGGTAAGTCCACCACGCGCATGCTCGCAGATCATTACCGGGATCTGCACGCCATTATGAATGCAACCGTGGAAGAACTGGTTGAGTTACCCGACGTGGGTGGTGTCGTGGCTGAGAGCATCGTAAACTTTTTTGCAGATCCGTTTACACAGGCTGCGATTGAGAAAATGCTCAACTTGGGCGTGAAAGCTCAGGCACCTGAGGCACCAGCCGTTGTTGTTGTGGAAGATTCCTTCTTCAGTGGGAAAACGGTCGTCTTGACCGGAACACTGCACCAATTGACGCGGGAAGAGGCGACGCAAAGACTGGAAGCACTCGGAGCGAAGGTAACTGGCAGTGTGTCGAAAAAGACAGATTTGGTTATTGCCGGAGAGAAGGCAGGTAGTAAACTTACCAAAGCCCATGATCTTGGCATTCCTACGATTGAGGATGAGGACGAACTTGTACGTCTTTTGAATCCCTAGGGTTAAAGGTTTTATCAGAGAGTTCATAATGGCGACACCAGAAGCCCCCGAAGACACGAATACGTGATCGGGGGCTTCTTCTATTTATCTAGATTATTATTACAACGAGTCACAGTCACCAATCTTAAATGATCAAGATCAACTAATATTGTTAGGGATACGCTGAGATGCGCCTGTAAGCCATGCATCCTTGTCATATCCTCGTTCTTCCCAGTAACCGATATGTTCACTGTCGATGAGTTCAATGCGATTTAACCATTTTACCGATTTATAGGCATACATCTGAGGAATGACGAGCCGTACCGGACCACCAAGATCAGCAGGGATAGGTTTGCCATCATGCATGACAGCGACCATAATATCCTCCATCTGCGCTTGATCCATCGTAATGGCATCCGTATACACACCATCACCGGAATAAAATTTCACACTATGAGCTTCCGGCTTTACTCCGGCTTGTTTCAAAAGCTGTGCAAGAGAAATGCCTTCCCACGTATTCTTATACACAGACCATCCCGTTACACAGTGGAAATCACTAACCTGTACGGTACGCGCCAGCTTCACAAATTGTTCCCAGTTCCATACCTGTGCCCGTTCAACCAGCCCATCGATTCGGAAAGACCAGTTAGCATTGGAGAAGGACGGTATAGGCGTAACTGTATATACGCGGAAATGACCTTCAGCCCCGCCTCCGATGGGAGGTGAAGAGGCAGACAGCGGTTGTGGCAGAGGAACCATACGGTTAGGATCGTTCTCCAGCATGCTATCAATACTATTATCTATCTTGAGATTTCGTCCTACCCAGGATATAAAAGTAGGACCAAGAGTCACGGCGAGACCAACCCCCACAGCAGAACGAATGAAAGCTCGTCGTGTATAAACTGGTTGTGGTCGCTCTTCTGGCTTGAGGGAATCTCTCTCGGAATTGCGATCAAACTGGGAAGAAGATATAGCAGCGGTAGTTTCGCTTTCCTCCGATATTGAGACAGATGGATCAGCTTGATTTTGAGCTCGTGTTGAAGTTGTATTGGTTTTCACTGCACGACGTGCAGGATCCTTTAACCATTTGGTTCGAGTGATGGAGTGGTAAATAATATAAGGCAAGCCTACCCAAGTTAGCAGGTCATGGATCAGAAGTGCAGCATTTGACCAACGTGGTCCAGCTAGCTTGAACTGCCATAATACAATACCCGAGAGGAGCCATCCCACCAACAGGACGAGAACGATAATAGTATTTACCCTCTGCCATGGCCTGTTACGGAGTTGTTTCCAGTGCTTTCCGGCCAAAATCAAGTAATATACCACCGGAGCAAGCATAGCTAGCCCGACGACGATATGTAGCCATTTTAACCATACACGTCCAATTCCGAGTATCTCACGCCAAAAGCTACCAACCAGCATAAGTCCCGAGATTGCAAGGATTACAACGATCCAGGCATTCCAAGCGTGGATGGAAACCAGTTTTTTGCCGTAACCTTTGCGTACATTTTTTAACCATTCATTCAAGCGCGATCACCCCAAGTAGGTTAGTAATGAGTTTATTCTAATCTTTGATATGTAATAGCCAACTTTGATTGGAGTGCGTGTTATCCAAGTAAGGTTCATACGAGATGATTAACGGTTGTTCATAGAGCTAACCATATGAAAAAGTGCATTCGATTGCTTATCCCTATATCTATATACCTTATTATAGAGTTTTTGGATCACATTCTCCAAACTAAGAGGAGTGCACGGACCGTTATCCTGATCGGGACTCAGCTAAACCTCATCTAGATCCTTAATTCCTTATAGTTAGAAGTCGTATTTATAGTAATGCTCTGTTTCTTTTATATATAATACACTTTAAGGGTAGCCGATCATGGGTTCAGAGAATGTGCTAATCTGTCGAATACAGGTTGGAGACAAGGTGCCGTTAATAAAGATTTTTGAGATATCAGAAGGTTCATTAAAAATGCTTGCTAAATAAATCGCAACGTGATATATTATTTCTTGTCGCCTCAAACGAATGGTTGTCATAATCACTTGAACGGTGACGAAAACAAAGTGTTGACAGCAAGTTAGTTAACATGATATGATAAGATTCCTGTCCAGTTGACAAACATCAACATAAACGGACATACAAGTTCTTTGAAAACTGAACAAATGGATAGTAACTTTTGATTCACAATGAATCGTCAGATTCAAAATGAGCTTATCGCTCTTTTCAAATATTTGAGATGATTTTCATAGCGTTTAACCGCGCTACTGGGATTCATCTTTATTGGAGAGTTTGATCCTGGCTCAGGACGAACGCTGGCGGCATGCCTAATACATGCAAGTCGAGCGGACTTGAAGAGAAGCTTGCTTCTCTGATAGTTAGCGGCGGACGGGTGAGTAACACGTAGGCAACCTGCCCTCAAGTTTGGGACAACTACCGGAAACGGTAGCTAATACCGAATGGTTGTTTTCTTCGCCTGAAGAGAACTGGAAAGACGGAGTAATCTGTCACTTGGGGATGGGCCTGCGGCGCATTAGCTAGTTGGTGAGGTAACGGCTCACCAAGGCGACGATGCGTAGCCGACCTGAGAGGGTGATCGGCCACACTGGGACTGAGACACGGCCCAGACTCCTACGGGAGGCAGCAGTAGGGAATCTTCCGCAATGGGCGAAAGCCTGACGGAGCAATGCCGCGTGAGTGATGAAGGTTTTCGGATCGTAAAGCTCTGTTGCCAGGGAAGAACGCTTGGGAGAGTAACTGCTCTCAAGGTGACGGTACCTGAGAAGAAAGCCCCGGCTAACTACGTGCCAGCAGCCGCGGTAATACGTAGGGGGCAAGCGTTGTCCGGAATTATTGGGCGTAAAGCGCGCGCAGGCGGTCATTTAAGTCTGGTGTTTAATCCCGGGGCTCAACCCCGGATCGCACTGGAAACTGGGTGACTTGAGTGCAGAAGAGGAGAGTGGAATTCCACGTGTAGCGGTGAAATGCGTAGATATGTGGAGGAACACCAGTGGCGAAGGCGACTCTCTGGGCTGTAACTGACGCTGAGGCGCGAAAGCGTGGGGAGCAAACAGGATTAGATACCCTGGTAGTCCACGCCGTAAACGATGAGTGCTAGGTGTTAGGGGTTTCGATACCCTTGGTGCCGAAGTTAACACATTAAGCACTCCGCCTGGGGAGTACGGTCGCAAGACTGAAACTCAAAGGAATTGACGGGGACCCGCACAAGCAGTGGAGTATGTGGTTTAATTCGAAGCAACGCGAAGAACCTTACCAGGTCTTGACATCCCTCTGACCGGTACAGAGATGTACCTTTCCTTCGGGACAGAGGAGACAGGTGGTGCATGGTTGTCGTCAGCTCGTGTCGTGAGATGTTGGGTTAAGTCCCGCAACGAGCGCAACCCTTATATTTAGTTGCCAGCACTTCGGGTGGGCACTCTAGATAGACTGCCGGTGACAAACCGGAGGAAGGTGGGGATGACGTCAAATCATCATGCCCCTTATGACCTGGGCTACACACGTACTACAATGGCCGGTACAACGGGCTGCGAAATCGCGAGATGGAGCCAATCCCAACAAAGCCGGTCTCAGTTCGGATTGCAGGCTGCAACTCGCCTGCATGAAGTCGGAATTGCTAGTAATCGCGGATCAGCATGCCGCGGTGAATACGTTCCCGGGTCTTGTACACACCGCCCGTCACACCACGAGAGTTTATAACACCCGAAGTCGGTGGGGTAACCGCAAGGAGCCAGCCGCCGAAGGTGGGATAGATGATTGGGGTGAAGTCGTAACAAGGTAGCCGTATCGGAAGGTGCGGCTGGATCACCTCCTTTCTATGGAGAATCGTTTCCTGTAACGGAAACATTCAAATAAGCAGGTTCTTAGAACCTGCGACCGCAATTCATTTCGGTCCTTCACCTTGGTGTGGATGAAATGAATTGCAAAACACCGTTACTTATCCATTTGTTCAGTTTTGATGGAATTTGAGGGGCCATAGCTCAGCTGGGAGAGCGCCTGCCTTGCAAGCAGGAGGTCAGCGGTTCGATCCCGCTTGGCTCCACCAAACAATTTCATCTATTTGGCTTGCTCTTTGAAAACTAGATATCGAAACGAAAGTAAATGCGAATTAGAACATTCCTTTTTAGCTGAACTTGTGTAAACAAGTTTCAATAAAAACGGTAGATTGCACGTACGATGGTATCGAATGGGAGCGACTTTTGGCTTTGCGTAAGCAAAACAAGGGAAGCGAGCAGTCGAAACCGGAGCACGAGGTTAAGCTACTAAGAGCACACGGAGGATGCCTAGGCGCTAGGAGCCGATGAAGGACGTGGCGAACAACGAAACTGCCTCGGGGAGCTGTAAGCAAGCTTTGATCCGGGGGTGTCCGAATGGGGAAACCCAGCTGGGGTAATTTCCAGTTACTCACAACTGAATACATAGGTTGTGCAGAGGCATACCAGGGGAACTGAAACATCTAAGTACCCTGAGGAAGAGAAAACAATAGTGATTCCGTCAGTAGCGGCGAGCGAACGCGGAGAAGCCCAAACCAGAGAGCTTGCTCTTTGGGGTTGTGGGACGTCTCACATGGAGTTACAAAGGAACCGGTTAAGCGAAGAGGTCTGGAAAGGCCCGCCAAAGAAGGTAAAAGCCCTGTAGTTGAAAGTCTGTTCCCTCCGAGACGGATCCCGAGTAGTGCGGGGCACGTGAAACCCCGTATGAATCCGGCAGGACCATCTGCCAAGGCTAAATACTTCCTAGCGACCGATAGTGAAGCAGTACCGTGAGGGAAAGGTGAAAAGCACCCCGGAAGGGGAGTGAAATAGAACCTGAAACCGTGTGCTTACAAAAAGTCAGAGCCCGTTTTAGGGGTGATGGCGTGCCTTTTGTAGAATGAACCGGCGAGTTACGTTCCCGTGCAAGGTTAAGGTGAAGAGCCGGAGCCGCAGCGAAAGCGAGTCTGAATAGGGCGACATAGTACGTGGACGTAGACCCGAAACCGGGTGATCTACCCCTGTCCAGGGTGAAGGTGCGGTAACACGCACTGGAGGCCCGAACCCACGCATGTTGAAAAATGCGGGGATGAGGTGGGGGTAGCGGAGAAATTCCAATCGAACTCGGAGATAGCTGGTTCTCCCCGAAATAGCTTTAGGGCTAGCCTCGGAAAACAGAGTCGTGGAGGTAGAGCACTGATTGGGTGCGGGGCCCGCAAGGGTTACCAAGCTCAGTCAAACTCCGAATGCCATAGACTTACTTCCGGGAGTCAGACAGTGAGTGCTAAGATCCATTGTCAAAAGGGAAACAGCCCAGACCATCAGCTAAGGTCCCCAAGTGTGTGTTAAGTGGGAAAGGATGTGGAGTTGCACAGACAACCAGGATGTTGGCTTAGAAGCAGCCATCATTTAAAGAGTGCGTAATAGCTCACTGGTCGAGTGACTCTGCGCCGAAAATGTAACGGGGCTAAACACACCACCGAAGCTATGGCTTGATGCTTTGCATCAGGGGTAGGGGAGCGTTGTATAAGGGTTGAAGGTGTACCGTAAGGAGCGCTGGACATTATACAAGTGAGAATGCCGGTATGAGTAACGAAAAGATCAGTGAGAATCTGATCCGCCGAAAGCCTAAGGGTTCCTGAGGAAGGCTCGTCCGCTCAGGGTAAGTCGGGACCTAAGGCGAGGCCGAAAGGCGTAGTCGAAGGACAACAGGTCGAAATTCCTGTACCACCGTAAGCCGTTATGAGCAATGGGGGGACGCAGTAGGGTAGTGACGCGGACTGATGGATGTCCGTCTAAGCAGTAAGGCTGATGTGTAGGCAAATCCGCACATCATTAAGGCTGAGCTGTGATGGGGAGTGAAAATTACAGTAGCGAAGGTCATGATCTCACACTGCCAAGAAAAGCCTCTAGCCAGGTGATGGTGCCCGTACCGCAAACCGACACAGGTAGGCGAGAAGAGTATTCTAAGGCGCGCGGAAGAACTCTCGTTAAGGAACTCGGCAAAATGACCCCGTAACTTCGGGAGAAGGGGTGCCCCGGTAGTGTGAATAGCACGAGGGGGCCGCAGTGAAAAGGCCCAAGCGACTGTTTAGCAAAAACACAGGTCTGTGCGAAGCCGTAAGGCGAAGTATACGGGCTGACGCCTGCCCGGTGCTGGAAGGTTAAGGGGAGTGGTTAGGGAGTAATCCCGAAGCTGTGAACCGAAGCCCCAGTAAACGGCGGCCGTAACTATAACGGTCCTAAGGTAGCGAAATTCCTTGTCAGGTAAATTCTGACCCGCACGAATGGCGTAACGACTTGGGCGCTGTCTCAACGAGAGATCCGGTGAAATTTTAATACCTGTGAAGATGCAGGTTACCCGCGACAAGACGGAAAGACCCCATGGAGCTTTACTGCAGCTTGATATTGAATTTGGGTACGATCTGTACAGGATAGGTGGGAGCCTTTGAAACGTGAGCGCCAGCTTGCGTGGAGGCAACGTTGGGATACCACCCTGATCGTATCTAGGTTCTAACCTGGTACCGTAATCCGGTGCGGGGACAGTGTCAGGTGGGCAGTTTGACTGGGGCGGTCGCCTCCTAAAGAGTAACGGAGGCGCCCAAAGGTTCCCTCAGAATGGTTGGAAATCATTCGAAGAGTGCAAAGGCATAAGGGAGCTTGACTGCGAGACCTACAAGTCGAGCAGGGACGAAAGTCGGGCTTAGTGATCCGGTGGTACCGCATGGAAGGGCCATCGCTCAACGGATAAAAGCTACCCTGGGGATAACAGGCTTATCTCCCCCAAGAGTCCACATCGACGGGGAGGTTTGGCACCTCGATGTCGGCTCATCGCATCCTGGGGCTGAAGTAGGTCCCAAGGGTTGGGCTGTTCGCCCATTAAAGCGGTACGCGAGCTGGGTTCAGAACGTCGTGAGACAGTTCGGTCCCTATCTGTCGTGGGCGTAGGAAATTTGAGAGGAGCTGTCCTTAGTACGAGAGGACCGGGATGGACGTACCGCTGGTGTACCAGTTGTTCCGCCAGGAGCACCGCTGGGTAGCTATGTACGGAAGGGATAAACGCTGAAAGCATCTAAGCGTGAAGCCCCCCTCAAGATGAGATTTCCCAGTATGTAAGACCCCTTGAAGACGACGAGGTAGATAGGCTGGGGGTGGAAGTGCAGCAATGCATGGAGCTGACCAGTACTAATCGGTCGAGGGCTTATCCAATAGCAAGTTTGAAATCGCATGTTTCGTTTCGAATCTAGTTTTCAGAGAATGATCTCTGAAATGAAAATTGGTACATCACAGAACGTGTGTATGATTTTCAATTCCATATCTGATTTCAAGAAGCTGTGCTTCGACAAATCACGTTTGGTGGCGATGGCGGAGGGGTTCCACACGTACCCATCCCGAACACGACCGTTAAGCCCTCTAGCGCCGATGGTACTTGGACCGCAGGGTCCTGGGAGAGTAGGACGCCGCCAAGCAAAGAACCACTGCCGATGTTATTCGGTGGTGGTTTTTATTTGTTTATTTTAGGGGATGCAAAAGCATCTCTTATTTGACTTTGTAGGAATCCTCTGACACACTCATAATGGATACATAGATTGCGTATCAGACTTTCATATGAAAATGATCTCAACATTCTAGAGAACGGGGTGCAGGATGAGATGGAAATTCAGAAATTGACGGTAAATGATTTTGAACCAGCGATGGCACTCTCCGAATATGCTTTTCAAATGGTAATGAGTGAAGAACAAAAAGAAAAGCGGCGGAGTCAGTTTTCGTCACAGGATATATGGGGTGTATACGAGGAAGGGCAACTAGGAGCCAAACTTCACATTATCCCTTTTCAAACCTATATTCATGGTAGATCCTTCGAGATGGGTGGTATTGCTGGTGTAGCCACCTGGCCAGAGTATAGACGCAAAGGTTGGGTAGCGGGTCTGCTGAAGCATGCGTTGGAAGAAATGAACCGTAACAAACAAAGTATATCGTTCTTGCATCCTTTCTCTTTTGCTTTCTATCGGAAGTATGGATGGGAGACCTATGTTGAGTTTAAACGATATAAAGTGCCTACAGCGCATTTGCCTTCGAAAAAAGCGACAACTGGAACGATTCGACGTGGCGATCCGGGTCTTAGCATATTAAATCAAGTATATAGTGCCTATGCTGAGCGTTATAACGGAACCTTGGTCCGGGATGATGCACGGTGGGAGAATTCAGTTCTTGTTCATGGGGCCAGCCAGAAGGCTGTATATTACGATGAAAATAATGAAGCACAAGGTTATCTTCTATATGAGGTGAAAGAAAGTAAATTTACCATCAAAGAGATCATCTATCTGAATGAAGAGGCTAGACAAGGGCTATGGACCTTTATTGCCAATCATGATTCCATGATCCAGGAAGTGACGTTACAGGCGCCAGCAAGTGATACGCTTGCTTTCCAATTGGATAACCCACGGATTCAACAGGAGATTGTACCTTATTTTATGGCACGCATCGTTAGTGTTGAGCAGTTTATATCCCAGTATCCATTTGCAAACCAGGACTCACCGCTGCAGATTGTTCTTCAGGTAGAAGATGCCCACGCTCCGTGGAATGAGGGGGTATGGCAATTAAACGTCGCAATGAACGGAACGGCTTCCATATGGAAAACATCCGAGCCGATCTCTGATGATCAGACCATTAAGGTGGATATTCAATCCCTTACCGCAGTGTTGATGGGATATCGCAGACCGACGGAAATGGCACGGATCGGAAGAATTCAAGGACCAGAAGCAGCAATCAAGGCATTGGAACAAGCGATTCCTGAAAGGGAAACCTACTTGCTTGATTTCTTTTAATTATCATTTCCTCTTCGCCATTTGGCTTAATTATCTTATATAGAAATACAGCGTTATTGAAAGACAAATGGGCTTCTCCGGCAATTTTGGGGAGGTTTTTTTGTGTCTGGCGAATATTTCGTGTAAAATCGTAAAAAATGAATAGTGACCCCACTTGGCAAACCCACAAAATATGCTATAATGTATACAAAGTCAAAGAAAGTCAAAGTCAACTAAAGGTTTAAATACTTAAGTAGCTTTCTTTCTGCAATCTGATGGATGAGCGCCAATACACGGGATTCATTTCATCGGAGGATCAAGGGAATATTAAAGGACCTTCGTGCTTCCTTCGCTCTCCTGTTGACGTCTGTGGAAGCAAGATTCGCTGTTTCCCTGATTGGTTAAATGGGTAGAGAAGGTGTACTCTGTGGGGGCGTGTGGGTCCTTATTGACTTAACGTTTCAGACAGTGGAGGATGATTGGATGCGTAATATCTCTGATATTATCGAACGATATCTGAAGAGTATTTTGCATGAAAGTCCCGAAGGAATGGTTGAAATTCAGCGTAATGATCTGGCAGATCAATTTTCATGTGTACCTTCCCAGATCAATTATGTCATCAGCACACGTTTTACCCTCGAGAAGGGATACCTGGTAGAGAGTAAACGCGGCGGTGGTGGTTATGTTCGCATACAGCGCATTGAATTACCGGCCCAATCAGCTCTGCATAATCATTTGCACCATAGTATTGGTGATGAGATCGGGCAGACTGCTGCCGAAGGTCTGATCTATCAACTGGAAGAAGCACGCTTCTTGAGCAAGCGGGAAGCCGGGTTGATGCGAGCTGCTGTATCTAGAGAGGTTATATTGGTCAAACTTCCTTACCGGGATCAAATTCGTGCCAGAATGTTGAAGGCGATGTTAATATCTTTGCTCGGTAAATGAAAACTATCGGGGTCAAAGGAGGTACATCATTATGCTGTGCCAAGAATGCAATAAACGTCCGGCGACACTTCATTTTACAAAGATCGTGAATGGAGAGAAGACGGAATTCCATATTTGTGAGTCATGTGCCCGTGAAAAAGGGGAGATGATCCCTGGAACATCTAATGGATTTTCCATTCACAACCTCTTGTCCGGGTTGCTCGATTTTGATCCAGCCGGCAAAGGTGGATCTGCTGGAACACCACCGGCAAAAGCCCTTCAGTGTGAAGAATGCGGTATGACATACTCACAATTCAGTAAAATTGGTCGATTCGGCTGCAGTTCATGTTATAAATATTTCGATAGCCGCCTAGACCCATTATTCAAGCGAGTTCATGGCAGTACGTCCCATGTAGGCAAAGTGCCCGCACGAGCTGGTGGTCGCATCAAGGTGAAGCGACAAATTGCCGATCTGAAGCGTGAACTTCAGGAGAGCATCGCCCAAGAGGAATTTGAAGAGGCAGCTCAGATCCGTGACCAGATCAGGGAACTTGAAAAAGGAATAGCTCAGGAGTAAAGTTTTTCATGAGTAGGAGGGATGCGTAATGCCTAATCTGCGCTTTACAGAGAAGGCGCTCAGCGACTGGATGCGCAGTGATGCGGCTGATTCCGAAATCGTCATTAGCAGCCGTGTCCGGATCGCACGCAACCTTCAGCATGTTCCCTTTCCGATGCTGGCTTCCAATGAGCAATCGGAAGAGGTGCTGAATAAGCTGAGCGAAGTACTTCAATACGATGAAGTTCATGCCTTTGGAGATTTTCATACGCTGAATCTGACCGATATTGGCGAACTCGACAAACGGGTGCTGGTGGAGAAACATCTCATCAGTCCAAGTCTTGCGAATGAATCCAGAAATGGTGCGGTTATTCTCAGTGAGGATGAATCAGTCAGTATTATGATTAATGAAGAAGATCATCTTCGTATCCAGTGCCTCTATCCGGGGTTTCAGGTGAAAGAAGCCTGGGAGAAAGCTTCCGCAATAGACGATGCGTTTGAAGCGCACGTGGATTACGCTTTTGATGATCGTAGAGGATACTTAACCAGCTGCCCTACCAATGTAGGCACAGGTGTTAGGGCGTCTGTTATGATGCACCTGCCTGCTCTGGTGATGACGCAGCAGATAGGCCGTATATTAACAGCAGTATCCCAAGTGGGATTGACTGTAAGAGGAATTTACGGTGAAGGTAGCGAAGCTATGGGTAACTTGTTCCAGATCTCTAACCAGATTACATTGGGGCAGACCGAACAGGAAGTTATCGAAAACCTGCACGGTGTTGTTTTACAGATGATTGGTCATGAGCGTACAGCCAGAGAACGGTTGATGACCGACTCCAAACTTCGGATTACGGATCGTGTCATGCGTTCTTACGGCATATTGTCCCACGCATCCATAGTTGATTCAAAGGAAGCTGCGCAGCGCTTATCGGATGTACGCCTTGGCGTAGATCTCGGTTTACTGGATGGACTGTCCATCACGGTAATGAATGAGCTGAATGTAATGACTCAACCGGGATTTTTGCAGAAAACATTCGGGGAAGATATGCGCACAGATGAGCGTGACATCTATCGTGCTCAATTGATTCGTGATACGATCAATGCAGCGAAGCAGTCCTAACGTAGCCTGATCATTTAAATGAATTATGGTTTCATGCCGCATCGCGGCTTTTATATAATAAGGCATATATTCATGCCAGATGATTTTATTCGCAGCACGGCTGCAAACAAAAATGATATGAAGAATACGACGGGTATTGTTTGAATCCCCTCGTTTTATCCAAAACCATGGAGGTGCAGGAGATATGATGTTTGGAAGATTTACGGAACGGGCCCAAAAGGTGCTCGCACTCGCGCAGGAAGAAGCTGTCCGTCTCGGTCATAATAACATCGGTACTGAGCATATTTTGCTCGGCCTCATTCGTGAAGGCGAAGGCATCGCAGCCAAAGCACTGATCGGCCTGGGACTCGGATTGGAAAAAATTCAGGATGAAGTAGAAACGCTGATTGGCCGTGGCCAGGAGCAACCTACCAACATTGCATATACGCCACGTGCGAAAAAAGTAATTGAACTGTCTATGGACGAAGCTCGTAAATTGGGTCACACTTATGTAGGCACAGAGCATATCTTGCTCGGATTGATTCGTGAAGGCGAGGGTGTTGCAGCACGTGTGCTCAACAACCTGGGTATTAGCCTGAACAAAGCACGTCAACAAGTGCTGCAATTGCTTGGCAGCAGTGAAGCTGTATCCAGTCATAATGGAACACCTGCCAATGTAAGCACACCAACGCTGGATAGTCTGGCACGTGACCTCACGGCTTATGCCAGAGAGAACAACCTGGACCCGGTTATTGGACGTAGCAAAGAAATTGAGCGTGTCATTCAGGTACTCAGCCGTCGTACCAAGAACAACCCGGTATTGATCGGTGAACCAGGTGTAGGTAAAACAGCGATTGCTGAAGGCCTTGCACAAAAAATCATTGCGAATGAGATTCCGGAAACATTGCGCGACAAACGTGTAATGACCCTGGATATGGGTTCAGTAGTAGCTGGAACCAAATATCGTGGTGAGTTCGAAGATCGTCTGAAAAAAATCATGGATGAGATTCGCCAAGCAGGTAACATTGTCTTGTTTATCGACGAATTGCATACCTTGATTGGTGCAGGCGGAGCTGAAGGTGCCATCGATGCTTCTAACATTTTGAAACCAGCTCTGGCTCGTGGAGAATTGCAGTGCATTGGTGCAACAACGCTGGATGAGTATCGTAAATACATCGAGAAGGATGCAGCGCTTGAGCGTCGTTTCCAACCGATTACTGTAGATCAGCCTTCGCCGGAAGAAGCCATTCAAATCTTGCACGGTTTGCGTGACCGCTATGAGGCGCATCACCGCGTGAAAATTACGGATGAAGCGATTGTACAGGCGGTTAAACTGTCTGACCGTTATATTACAGACCGGTTCTTGCCAGACAAAGCGATTGACCTGATCGATGAAGCGGGTTCCAAAGTAAGATTGAACTCTTACACGATCCCACCAAACCTGAAACAATTGGAAAGCCGTCTGGAAGATATCCGTAAGGAAAAAGACGCTGCGGTTCAAAGCCAGGAGTTCGAAAAAGCAGCCGCTCTGCGTGATACGGAACAAAAAATCCGTGAAGAGCTGGATGTAACGAAGAACCAATGGAAAGAAAAACAAGGTCGCACGGATTCTGAAGTAACACCTGAGGATATCGCACAAGTGGTAGCCAACTGGACAGGAATTCCGGTGAACAAGCTGAAAGAAGAAGAGACACAGCGTCTGATGAATCTGGAATCGATTCTGCATGAACGTGTCATTGGCCAGGATGAGGCTGTGAAGTCTGTCAGCCGTGCAGTTCGTCGTGCGCGTGCTGGATTGAAAGATCCCAAACGTCCTATGGGTTCATTCATTTTCCTCGGTCCTACAGGGGTAGGTAAAACAGAACTTGCTCGTGCTCTGGCTGAAGCGATGTTCGGCGATGAAAATGCAGTAATCCGTATTGATATGTCCGAATATGGCGAGAAGCATTCGACTTCCCGACTCGTCGGAGCGCCTCCAGGATATGTTGGATACGAAGAAGGTGGCCAGCTGACAGAGAAAGTTCGTCGCAAACCCTATTCCGTAGTCTTGCTCGATGAGATCGAGAAAGCACATCCGGAAGTATTCAATATCTTGCTGCAAGTGCTTGAGGATGGTCGTCTGACGGATTCCAAAGGTCGCGTGGTTGACTTCCGGAATACGCTGATTATCCTGACATCCAACGTGGGTGCCGAAGCGATCAAACGTAACTCAACACTCGGCTTCACAGCGGTTGTGGATGCAGGTGCGGATTACGATAACATGAAGGGTAAAGTCATGGATGAGCTGAAGAAAAGCTTCCGTCCAGAGTTCCTCAACCGGATTGATGAAATTATCGTATTCCACTCTCTGGAACAGAAACACATTGCAGAGATTGTTACCCTCATGAGCGAGGAGCTTCGGAAACGTCTAAATGAATACGAGGTTGATTTCGAGCTCACCGACAATGCCAAGGATTTCCTTGCCAAAGCCGGCTTCGATCCAGCTTACGGTGCGCGTCCGCTTCGTCGGGCGATCCAGAAGCATATCGAAGACAAATTGTCTGAGGAGTTGCTCACAGGTAATGTAACCAAAGGAGATTCGTTGCTCATTGACGAAGAGAACGGTGCACTGTCTGTAACGAAAAAAGCCGTGGTTGTTCCTTCTAATGAGGAAATCGAAACCAAATAATATATAGCAAGCTTTGGAGTTAAGCTCCAGCTTGTAGTGATCCTTAATCCTTCTCGGTTTCGGCCGGGGAGGATTTTTTGCATTTTGGACAGAAGACGGACATGATTATGTCAGGAACATGTGTAAAGTTTGCGATAATCCTTTACGAAAAATCTCAAACAATGGTAAACTTTTAGTAACCCTGCACGTCAGGGAGGTTAGGCAAAATTCGTCGAATAATGCAAAATGCTGTTATAAAACTAATTATAGGAGTGCTGAAGTGGCCAAAGTTAAAACCAAGTTTCAATGTACGGAATGCGGCTATGAAGCCCCCAAATGGTACGGTAAGTGTCCGGGTTGTCAGTCATGGAATTCAATGGTGGAAGAAACAGAGACGGTAGTCAAAACACAAGGAAGAAATTCTCCCCTGTTTGACAGTAAAGATAAACCGCTTCCTATCATAGATATAGATAGCGGTCAGGAACCGCGTGTACAGACTGGAATCGGAGAGTTGAACCGGGTATTGGGTGGGGGAATCGTTCCAGGTTCACTCGTTCTGGTGGGTGGAGATCCGGGTATCGGTAAATCGACGTTGATGTTGCAGACGTCCCATGCTTTAACGCATTCGGGTTTGCGTGTGTTATATGTTTCCGGTGAGGAATCAGTCAAGCAAACCAAATTGCGGGCGGATCGTCTCGGGGCACTATCTGCCGAGTTGTACGTATTGTGTGAAACCAATATGGAACGTGTTGAGGAAGCGGTGGATCAGATCCAGCCGCATTTTCTTGTCATCGACTCCATTCAGACGGTATATCTTCCCGAAGTTACCAGTGCGCCTGGTAGTGTAGCACAGGTAAGGGAATGTACGTCAAGGTTCATGCGGATTGCGAAAGGCAGGGGCATTGCAACGGTTCTTGTGGGGCATGTTACCAAAGAAGGTGCCATTGCCGGTCCACGTATGTTAGAACATATGGTGGATTGTGTGCTTTATTTTGAAGGAGAGCGGCACCATACGTATCGCCTACTACGTGCGGTGAAGAACCGTTTTGGTTCAACCAATGAAATTGGCATTTTTGAAATGGGCGAAGATGGGCTTCGTGAAGTGGGCAATCCGTCTGAACTCTTCTTGTCGGAACGCCCACTGGGCGTAGCGGGTTCTACGGTAGTTGCAAGTATGGAGGGGACACGTCCCTTGCTGGTGGAATTGCAGGCATTGATCTCAACCACCCATTTCCCTTCTCCCCGCCGTATGGCAACAGGGGTAGATCTGCATCGGTTAAATCTGATCATTGCAGTGCTGGAGAAACGAATGGGCATGTTTTTACAGACCCAGGATGCATATCTGAATGTAGCTGGAGGAGTAAGGCTGGATGAGCCCGCTGTAGACTTGGCAGTCGCCGTCTGCATTGCATCCAGTTTGAGAGATGTACCGACCAAGCCGGACGACGTCATCTTTGGCGAGATCGGTCTGACAGGTGAAGTTCGAGCCGTATCACGGGCCGAACAACGAGTGAAGGAAGCTGCAAAGCTGGGCTTCAAGCGAGTCATTTTACCGGAAAAAAGCTTAAAGGGCTGGAAACATCCTCGCGGGATACAACTGATCGGTGTGAATACCGTGGCAGATGCACTAGCGGTTGCTTTAGATTAGGGGGCATAACAAGATGAAAGATTCGAGCCAACTGGATAATATGAATGAATTGTTAAGGCTGATCGCACCAGGTACACCTTTCCGCGAAGGTCTGGAAAATGTGCTGCGCGCCAAGACGGGCGCACTGCTTGTTGTAGGATACAGCCCTGAAGTAATGGAAGTGGTGGATGGGGGATTCTCGATTAACTGTGATTTCTCCCCGAACTATCTGTACGAACTCGCCAAGATGGATGGTGCGATTATTCTTAGCGAGGATTTGAAGCGTATTCTTTACGCCAATACCCAGTTAATCCCTGACTCATCTATCTCTTCTTCAGAGACAGGGATTCGTCACCGGACGGCAGAGCGTGTAGCGAAGCAAACGGGTAAATTGGTCGTATCCATATCACAGCGCCGGAATATCATTACCTTGTATCAGGGAACACTCCGGTATTCCCTCAAGGAAATCGGGGTTATTTTGACCAAAGCGAATCAAGCGATTCAAACACTGGAGAAATACAAAGCGGTATTAACACAGTCCCTTACGAATCTGAGTGCTTCGGAATTTGAGGAATTGGTAACGATTCCTGAAGTGGTCAATGTGATTCAGCGTACCGAAATGGTGATGCGGATCAAAACCGAAATCAAACGATACATTCATGAGTTGGGGAATGAGGGACGACTCATCTCGATGCAAATGGAAGAACTTGTGGGTACAACGGAAGAAGAAGCTTGGTTGCTGTATAAAGACTATGCCCGTGACGACAGTGATGACAAAATCCGTGAAATTATCGTGGGACTGAAAAGATTGTCAGACGATGAATTGCTGGATGCACATCATATTGTCCGTCTGCTCGGCTATCCTTCCTCAGCAGCTACTTCTGAGGATTCGGTTGCACCGCGCGGATTCCGGGTATTAAATAAGATCCCCCGCCTGCCCAATGTCATTATCCATAACCTGGTGGATCAGTTTGAGCAATTGCCTCATGTGATTATGGCTACAATAGAAGAACTGGACGAAGTGGACGGTATCGGTGAAGTTCGTGCCCGGACCATTAAGGAAGGCCTCAAACGTTTGCAGGAGCAGATGTTTATCGATAGACAGATGTAAGGTTTGCCTATATAAAGGCTTGAAATGGATGAGGTGAAACAACGATGCTAACCAGATTCATTCCGAATCTCTTTACCCTGGGTAATCTATTTCTTGGAATGATGGCAATTTTACTTGCGATTGATGGAAACTACAGTTTGGCTGCCATTATGGTCATTGTAGCGATGCTGCTGGATGGTTTGGATGGCCGAGTGGCACGTGCGCTCAATGCCCAAAGCGAATTCGGCAAGGAACTGGATTCCTTGTCTGACATGGTTTCCTTTGGTGCAGCACCGGCACTGATCATATTTATGGTGTCGTTTCAAGATTCAATGCCGATCCTCGCTTGGGTCGCAACAGCTGCTTTTCCGATTTGTGGAGCCATTCGTCTTGCACGGTTTAACGTTCGTCCGGGAATTCCCGGATACTTCACAGGTCTGCCGATTCCGGCAGCCGGCGGGGTGTTGGCCACACTGTCCTTGTTCAACAAGGATATCGGTCCGGTCAGCATGATGATTGCTACGTTACTGTTGTCGTACCTGATGGTGAGTTCGCTTAAATATCCCAATTTCAAAAAGGTGGGTTTGCCACGCAAGGCAATCTGGATCGCACCATGGGTTGTGTTATTTGCGATAGCTGTAGCTGTTATTTTCCCGGAGCAGTTATCCAAATTGATCTTTATTCCGCTGGTGTTATACGCTTTGTATGGCATGAAGCACAATGTGCGAACAGCGGCCTCGCGTAGTCGAGCGAAAAAGCGCAAGGATGAGAAATCTTCCCGTCCTTCCGATCGTTAAGTATGGAGCACAGACAGTATACAAAGAAAGCACGTACTCTCCCGAACAGGAGAATGCGTGCTTTTTGCTTATTCAGATCTATTTACGTAAAAGAAACCCTTACGAACGACATACATATCTTCTTACGACAGATTAAACATCCCTAACGTCGAACACTTCTGTGATTCGTGATTCACGACCTCTTCCATGTTGATGTCCAGCAGATTGCAGAGAGCCGACATGTAGAACAGGTTTCGCCCCAGTTCAGAGCTGATTACCTCTCTGCAGTTCTCACACAATTCACCTTCCACATGCGTTTCTAGCAGGCCTTTCGTTTGAGCGATATCGCTCTCGGGGGCATATTTCTGCTTGGTGGCGTGCAGCTCGATGCAGCCGCATTCGGTAATGGCCTTGGACACCGCACGGTTAACAGACGCTCCGGCTTGTCCTGTTTTGGACAGTACATCAATCAGACTGCGATGACGCAGCAACAGTTCAGAAACTTGATCCTGGAAAGCCTGTAAACTTAGCGTACTCATTTTGCCACTCACCTCGGGATATGAATTGAATTCATTATATGCCAATAATTTACCTACTTTCAACTGACGATTGCAACATTTCCAAAAAGTTCTTTCGGATGGGATTAGCAATTCAGGAATTGGATCATACTGGATATAAAGATCAAGATACATTGAAGGAGGTGCAGGGACTAATGTGGAAAAAAGGCATTTTAACTTTTACAGGATTGTGCGGTGCATGGTTCGGCTACACGGCATATCATCTGGCAGGAAAATCGGTCCCATGGATGGCTGAGTGGATTCAGTCAGCAGGATTACTGGGAGCTGGTATATCGACGCTGCTGGGTGCTGTAATGTTTATGGCTGTATGTAACATTGGTGGTACGTTGATGGCAGACAGGCTGCATAGTGGAATTGATTCATTGGCAAAAGTACCTATGAACGAACTGGCTGCAGGTGCCACAGGTACTGTGGCAGGATTGCTGGTGGCCTTGTTGCTCTATCCTGTTGTGGGATGGATGGGGACGGCAGGAGATGTACTGCAAGTGGCGCTGACGGTGATTAGTGCTTATTCCGGCTACACCCTTGCCATGGCGAAGAAAGACGATCTGGGGGCCTTCTGGATGTCTGGGCGATGGGGTCATCCGGAGGTAGACGAGGATAGACGGATAGAAGAGCATAAAATTCTGGATACCAGCGTCATTATCGATGGTCGTATTGCCGATATATGCAAAACCGGATTCATTGAAGGTACGATCGTAATTCCGGAATTCGTTCTGGAGGAACTGCAGCATATTGCGGATTCATCGGATCTGCTCAAGCGGAACAGAGGACGGCGTGGACTGGACATTTTGAACAAAATCCAGAAGGAACTCGATGTAAAAGTCCTGATCTATGAAGGGGATTTCGAGGAAATCTCCGAGGTGGACAGCAAACTGGTTAAGCTGGCTAAAGTGCTTCAGGGCAAAGTGGTCACCAATGACTTTAACCTGAATAAAGTGTGTGAACTCCAGGGTGTATCTGTGCTGAACATTAATGATCTTGCCAATGCGGTCAAGCCGGTTGTTCTGCCAGGCGAGGAGATCATGGTACAGATCATCAAGGACGGCAAGGAGCACGGTCAAGGTGTGGCCTATCTGGATGATGGAACAATGATCGTTGTGGAAGGCGGACGCGAGTATATCGGCATGATGATGGAAGTGCTGGTGACCAGTGTGCTGCAGACTTCAGCGGGAAGAATGATTTTTGCCAAGCCGAAACTGTTGGAAAAAGCCCAATAAAGCGGTATGATGGGTAGTGTATCGTTGAATGATATTGTATATCTTTGGACGATAAACTGACAGACAAGGCAGGGATTGCGGCATGAATAAAGGGTGGGGCGTTGTCATTGTGGCAGCAGGTCGCGGAACCCGGATGGGGACGACCGAGAGCAAGCAGTTTCTGTTGCTGCAGGACAAGCCCGTTTTCATACATACGCTTGAGGTATTTGCTGCGCTGGACGAGATCCGTGAGATGGTGCTGGTCACAGGAGCTACAGATGTTGAACGCTGCCAGGATTGGGTAAAAGAATACCAATTGGATTCACGTGTCCGTGTTATCCCCGGAGGGAAAGAGAGACAACATTCTGTCCATAAAGGCCTTGAGGCACTTGGGACGGATTGGGTTCTCGTTCACGACGGGGTACGTCCTTTTGTGAACCATGAGCAGATCAAGGGATGCATGGAGGCCGCCATATCCGGTGGAGCAGCTGTACTGGCCGTCCCAGTGAAGGATACGATTAAACAAGTGAATGCGGAAGGAGTCGTTACGGCGACGCCAGACCGCAGCAGTCTGTGGAGCATTCAAACCCCGCAGGCTTTTCGTCTTTCTTCCCTGCTCTCCGCCTACGCATCAGCCGAGCAGGACGGATTTCTGGGGACAGATGACGCCATGCTGGCTGAACGTCAGGGAATGTCGGTCAAGGTTGTGGAAGGCAATTATACCAATATCAAATTAACGACGCCGGAAGATTTGGAATACGCCGCGTTTTTGCTGGGGGGAGAGAAGAAGCGATGATACGAGTAGGACAGGGATTTGATGTACATCAGCTGGTGGAAGGACGTCCGTGCATTATTGGTGGAGTAACGATTCCTTATGAAAAAGGACTGCTGGGTCACTCGGACGCAGATGTGCTGTTGCACGCGATTAGTGATGCCATTTTGGGTGCGCTGGCACTTGGGGATATCGGCAAGCACTTCCCGGATACCGATCCGGAATTCAAGGATGCCGACAGTCTGAAATTGCTGGAGCATGTATGGCAGCTTGTGAAGGATCGCGGATACCGGTTAGGGAATATAGATTCAACGATTATTGCTCAAAAGCCAAAGATGGCTCCTTACATCCCACAGATGGCTGAGGTTATTGCCAAGGCACTGGAAGCGGATGTAACGCAGGTGAACGTGAAAGCAACAACTACAGAGCAACTGGGATTCCCGGGACGGGGAGAGGGCATTGCTGCTCAATCCGTTGTTTGCCTTGTTCGAGTGTGATATCATCAACCAATTAGTGACGGAGGGGATCATATGAGCACGGAAATTCGTGTGCGTTACGCGCCGAGCCCAACGGGACACCTGCATATCGGGAATGCCCGTACGGCGCTGTTTAACTATCTATATGCCAAACATAATAACGGTAAATTCATTATTCGTATTGAAGATACAGACGTGAAACGGAATATTGCCGGTGGTGAAGAAAGCCAGCTGAAATACCTGAAATGGCTCGGAATCGAGTGGGATGAAAGTATTGATGTGGGCGGAGAATACGGACCATACCGTCAAACGGAACGCCTGGATCTCTATCGTAAATATACGCAGGAATTGCTGGATAAAGGTCTGGCATACCGTTGCTTCTGCACGGAAGAAGAATTGGAGCAAGAGCGCGAGGAACAGTCAGCTCGTGGAGAAACGCCGCGTTATTCTGGCAAACACCGTGAGCTTACTCCAGAGCAAATCAGTGCGTTTGAAGCGGAAGGCCGTGTAGCAAGTATTCGTTTCCGTGTGCCGGAAGAGCGCACATATACGTTTGATGACATGGTTAAAGGCACAATCTCGTTCAACAGCAAGGAATCCGGTGACTTCGTCATTGTGAAAAAGGACGGCATTCCCACATACAACTATGCCGTTGCTGTGGATGATCATTTGATGAAGATCTCCCACGTTCTGCGTGGGGAAGATCACATCTCGAACACGCCGCGTCAACTGATGATCTATGAAGCGCTCGGCTGGGAGCCGCCGCAATTTGGTCATATGACGCTGATCGTGAATGAAAACCACAAGAAGCTGAGTAAACGGGATGAGTCTGTTATTCAGTTTATTGAGCAGTATGACCAACTCGGCTATTTGCCTGAAGCGATGTTTAACTTCATTTCCCTGCTCGGCTGGTCGCCAGAAGGGGAAGAAGAGATCTTCTCGCAAGAGCAACTGATCTCCATTTTTGATACGAAACGTCTGTCCAAGAGCCCGGCGGTATTTGACACGCACAAGCTGGCTCACTTGAACAACCACTATATCAAACATGCTGACCCGGAACGTATTGCCGAAATGGCTATTCCGCATCTGCAAAAGGCTGGACGGATTCCTTCCGAGCTGTCTGCTGAACAAAAAGAATGGGCATATACTTTGGTACATCTCTACCAGGAGCAGATGAATTCTGCCTCTGATATCGTGGAATTGTCAGAAGTGTTCTTCCGTTCCAATCTGGAGCTGGAAAGTGAAGGAGAAGCTGTACTTGCTGAGGAGCAAGTGCCAACGGTGCTGAAGGCATTTGCGGATAAAGTGCAGGCTAGCGAAGAATTCACGCCAAGCAAAATGGCTGCATTGATCAAGGAAGTGCAGAAAGAGACCGGATTTAAGGGCAAACAGCTCTTTATGCCAATCCGTGTTGCTTTGACTGGACAGACGCATGGACGGGATCTGAATCAAACGATCGTCCTGCTAGGCCGTGATACGGTGATCGAACGTTTGCTTGCACAAGTTAAGGGTGCTTAATCAAGACGTCCGGGTTATTTGGATCTGAACAGAGGTTTATTTTCCATGGATACGAGGGAAGGTTATTGTCAGTCTCAGGCCTTTTCGCTATAATAACAACACAACGATTAAATGATATGATTTATCTAATAGAACAGCAAAGATCGGGAGGAGTAGACTGACCCGGACAGATTCAGAGAGGATGGTCCCGCAGCAAAGAGAGATTTCTTTGTTTGCGGTGGCTGTGAGCCATCCACTGTCCAGCAGTCGAAATGCGCCCGTGAGCTGCATAGCCGAATCCAGCCCCGCCTTTGTCGATCATGACAAGGAAAACGTTAGGATAGGTTGTGACGATTGGTTTCCGTTACCAAACCGCTTGAGGGCTCATTCTATTAAGAATGGACCGAGCAGAGTGGGACCGCGATAAACGCCTCTGCAGCTGAAATAGCTGCAGAGGCGTTTTTTTTTGTTTAGGCGAGTGTGCAGTACACTACCAAGGAACGCGCCGTCCGGTAAGCCGGAGGACGGGAACCTGAACAAGAGGGGAACGAGCATGTTCAAGAAGATCAGATCAGATATCCAGGCGGTGTTCGAAAACGATCCCGCAGCTCGGGGATGGTTTGAAGTGGTATTTACCTACTCAGGGCTGCATGCGATATGGGCACACAGGATCGCTCACTTTTTATACAAGCGAAGATGGTTCTCGTTTGCCCGGTTCATTTCGCAGGTGAGTCGTTTTATGACAGGAATTGAGATACACCCTGGAGCTACGATCGGAAATCGGTTGTTTATTGACCATGGAATGGGCGTCGTTATTGGAGAAACATGTGAGATTGGCGATGATGTTGTTATCTATCAGGGGGTTACCCTTGGCGGAACAGGGAAAGAAAAAGGAAAGAGACATCCGACCATTGGTAATAATGTGGTTATCTCATCCGGAGCTAAAGTGCTGGGTTCATTTAGCGTGGGGGATCAATGTAACATTGGTGCCAACTCCGTAGTGCTCAAGGAAGTCCCTTCCAACAGTACAGTAGTGGGTATACCGGGCAGAATTGTTAAACAGGACGGTCGACGTGTAGATCGCCTCAGTCAACAGTTGCCCGATCCGGTCGTTGACTCCTTGCGCAGCATGCAACAAGAACTCGAACGATTGCAGAAAGAAGTACGTACACTGCAGAATACCCGCGAAAATGAGACTGTACGTGATACGTGATACAATTAATAAAGGCAGTATAGGATGAAAGGATAAGTGACCATGACGCTTCAGATTTATAATACGATGAGTCGTACAAAAGAGGATTTTGTTCCCCAAGAGCCAGGGAAAGTAAAAATGTATGTGTGCGGACCCACGGTATATGACTACATTCATATCGGGAATGCACGACCCGTTATCTTTTTCGACACGGTTCGTGGATACCTGGAACAGACAGGACATGAAGTGAACTATGTGGTGAACTTCACCGATGTAGATGACAAACTGATCCGCAAAGCAGAACAACTTGGGACAGATGTTCCTCACGTGGCGGAGAAGTTTATCGCTGCCTATTATGAAGACCTTGAGGGATTGGGTATTCCCAAGGCAAGCAGCAACCCGAGAGTAACGGAAAACATGCCGCTGATTATTGATTTCATCCGTGAACTGGTAGAAAAAGGATTTGCGTATGAAAATGGCGGTGACGTCTATTATCGTACAGGCAAATTCAGCCAATACGGCAAACTCTCGAAACAAAACCTGCAGGAACTGCAGTTTGGAATCCGTGTGGGAGTGGATGAACGCAAGGAACATCCGGAAGATTTCGTACTTTGGAAGGCAGCCAAACCAGGTGAGATCTATTGGTCCAGCCCTTGGGGCGATGGTCGACCAGGCTGGCATATCGAATGCTCCGCCATGGCTAGAGAGTACCTCGGGGATACGCTGGATATCCATGGGGGAGGACAGGATTTGCAGTTCCCACACCATGAGTGCGAATGCGCACAGTCTGAAGTATTGACGGGTAAGCCACTAGCTAACTATTGGATGCATAATGGCTTTATCCGTATCGATAATGAGAAAATGTCGAAATCACTCGGCAATGGTGTTCTCGTTAAAGACTTGCGGAATCAATATAAACGCGAAGCTATTCGTTATTTCATGTTGTCCACCCACTATCGCAACCCATTGAACTTCACGGATGATACGATGGAGCAGGCACAAAACAGTGTGGATCGGATTGCCAATGCCGTGGGTAACCTGAACCATCGTCTGAATGCGGTATCCGTAGATCAGGATATCTCAGCGGATTTTGCGGCAAGACTCGACCAAATCCGTCAGCAGTATCACGAGAAGATGCAGGACGATTTCAACACACCTGATGCAATCACAGCTATGTTTGAGTGGACTGGGGAAGCCAACCAACTGTTGCAGAAAGAAGTAGTTAATGCGGCTGACATTCGTGCACTCCTCGAATTGTTCAACGAACTGAATGCTGTACTGCGCATCTATACTGACGCGGAGCCAGAACTTTTGGATGAAGAAATAGAGCGTCTGATTGAAGAACGTGTGGAAGCACGCAAGTCCAAAAACTGGGCAAGAGCGGATGAAATTCGCGATGAATTGTCTGCGCGTGGCATCCTGCTTGAGGATACAGCCCAGGGGATGAGATGGCGGCGCAAATGAGCGAGGGCCATTCAAACACACCACAACAACAGGAGCAGGTCACAGAGGGAGGATGGTTCCCATATCCCCCTTCCAGACCTGCAAGGTTGATTCCGCCGATTGCGCTGGCCTATATTGGTGATGCGGTATATGAGGTGGCAGTTCGTCAGTATCTGTTGTCAAAGGCTAACATGCGTCCCAATCATCTGCATCGTAGTGCAACCGGATTGGTATCAGCGAAGGCTCAGAGCCGCATACTTACAAGTATTGAGGCTGAACTGACGGAAGAAGAACGGGATATCGTCCGGCAAGGACGGAATGCCAAGTCCGGTAGTATCCCCAAAAATGCAGATGTTTTAGAATACAGACATGCTACGGCATTTGAGTGCCTCATTGGTTATCTCTACAGTAGTGGTGGTCATGAACGAATGATTGAACTGATCGGGCTTGGCATTGAGCAAGCGGAACAACAATCGTCATTGCCGACAAAAAAATAGAAATTTCAACAATACAACGCATTACAGAGAGGATCGAACAACGATGGAAGAAGAATGGATCGCCGGTAAACACTCCGTGGCGGAGGCGCTGCGTTCAGGCCGGACCATTAATAAAATATGGATAGCGGATACAGCACAGAAACATCTGACTCAACCTATTATCTCGGAAGCTAAAAAACTCGGTATTGTCATTCAACACGTGGACAAGCGTAAGTTGGATCAAACCGTACCAGGCATTCAGCATCAGGGGGTAGTCGCACAAGCGGCACCTTACGCTTATGTGGAGGTAGAAGACATTCTTGCCGCAGCGAAAGCGAAAAATGAGCATCCTTTCCTGATCCTGTTGGATGAGATTGAAGATCCTCATAATCTGGGGTCCATTTTGCGGACAGCAGACTGCACAGGAGCGCATGGTGTTATTGTACCCAAACGTCGCTCTGCAGCGGTAACAGTGACGGTATCCAAAACGTCAGCAGGCGCCGTGGAGTATGTACCTGTGGCTCGTGTAAGTAATCTCGGCCAGACCATTGATCGCCTCAAAGAGGAAGGTGTATGGGTTGTGGGGACAGATGTCACTGCTCATGAAGGCGTCTTTGGTAACAGCGTCTTTACCGGTCCTGTTGCACTGGTAATCGGCAATGAAAACAAGGGAATGGGACGACTCATTCGCGAGAAATGCGATGTGCTGATCAAATTACCGATGCAAGGTCAGATTAATTCCCTGAATGCTTCCGTGGCAGCGGGGGTTGTCATGTATGAAGTGCTCCGGTCACGTCAAGCGCAGGCATAGAAGATATGGCTGACTCCCGTGATGTGCTTCTTGTAGACGGGTACAACATGATTGGCGACTGGCCGGAATTAACCAGACTGGCGGAAAGTGGGTTGGAAGAGGCGCGCAACAGGCTTCTCTTTCGTCTCGCTGACTACCAGGCCTTCTCTGGCCGTCGAGTCATTGTTGTGTTTGACGCCTACCTCGTGCCTGGACTCGGTAAATCCTTTACACAGAGCAAAGTGCAGATTTATTTTACAAAGGAAAAAGAGACGGCAGACGAATGCATTGAGAGACTCGTTCGGGAACTAAGCATGCGAAGACGCCAAATCTATGTGGCTACGAGCGATATGGTAGAGCAACATGTCATATTCGGACAGGGGGCGCTGCGCGTATCTGCAAGGGAGTTGCTGATTGAAGTAGAGCAGAACGAAAAAGAATTAAAGAAACGACTGGAAGAAGATCAGGCGAAGACAACACGGAATACACTTGGAGGCAAGTTAAGTCCGGATGTTTTGAAAGAGTTTGAACGCTGGAGACGGGAATGACTGTTCCTATTTACAAATTTTAGAATATTGAAACTCTTGACAATTATGTTATTGATGTTCTTTTTTAGGCAGAGCGTGGTTGACGGTGTGAGGTACCATCATATATACTGATCGTATATTTCATAGAGTAGAGTAACGGGGTACCTTGCGTTGCAGCCGGAGGGATTGTCTGTGAGTGTCGACCTCAAAGATATCATGTTATCAAAGTATGATTACCAAAGTGACGAAGACATTGTCGAAGCGGTCCGTGAAGGTGAAAGCGAAGCGCTGGAGTTTTTGATTAACAAATATCGTAACTTTGTACGCGCCAAGGCAAGATCTTATTTTCTGATTGGGGCAGACCGGGAAGATATTATTCAAGAAGGAATGATTGGCCTCTACAAATCCATTCGAGATTTCAAAGGGGACAAGCTGGCTTCGTTCAAGGCTTTTGCCGAACTGTGTATTACAAGACAGATCATCACGGCGATTAAGACAGCAACACGTCAGAAACATATTCCGCTTAATTCTTATGTATCTCTGGACAAGCCTATTTATGACGAAGAGTCTGATCGTACGTTACTCGATGTGATTTGTGGAACCCAGGTCAGTGATCCGGAAGAACTTATCATCAATCAGGAAGAGTTTGTGGGCCTGGAAGATAAGATGTCCGAGATTCTAAGTGATCTGGAACGTAAAGTATTGATGTTGTATCTGGACGGGAGATCTTATCAAGAGATTGCAGTAGATTTGGACAGACATGTGAAGTCCATTGATAATGCACTTCAGCGCGTTAAGCGCAAACTTGAAAAGTACCTGGAAGTTCGAGATAATTAAACACATGTTGTCGTTGACGGAAAAGGCTCGGTGTTCGAGTCTTTTTTTAGTGTCTCAAGTTTATAAAATCAAAGAATGTTTATACTAGTAATCGCTCGGTCCATGCAGGAGAAGAGGAAAACAGAGATTTGAAACAAGAGTAAGTTGTACGGAAGTAATACCCAATGAATGAAAGGCTATTCTTTCATTGACATGGTTATACCCTTGTGATAAAGTGTTTTAGGTAGGCCTAAATTTATGGCTTTTTTTCAGGATCAATTTAGAGACTCTGCTTGAATGTGGAAGTCTTCGGGAGGTGTACATCATGCGGGTAATTATTACTTTGGCTTGTACTAACTGCAAACAAAGAAATTACACTACGACAAAAAACAAGCGTAATCACCCCGACCGCATGGAGATGAAGAAATTTTGCAAGTTTTGTAACGAGCAGACTTCTCATCGCGAAACCAGATAGTTTTTGGAGGTGTCGGCGTGAAACGAAGTTTCAAATCTCTGATTTCCTTTTTCACAGAAAGCTGGGCTGAACTTAAAAAAGTTCGCTGGCCTAATCGTAAAGAGCTGACCAACTACACATTGATCGTACTTGGTACTGTTGTGGTTATGACGCTGTTTTTTTGGGTCATTGACATTGGCATCTCCTTTGTGATCGAAGCGATTATTTAAGAAGGGTTCCGGTGGCTTGATATGGAAAAAAGATGGTACGTCGTTCATACCTATTCAGGGTATGAGAATAAGGTCAAAGCCAATTTGGAAAAACGCGTAGAGTCTATGGGCATGGAAGACAAGATATTCCGCGTTCTTGTTCCTATGGAAGAAGAAGTGGTAAACAAGGACGGTAAGAAAAAAACCGTTATGCGTAAAGTTTACCCCGGTTATGTCTTGGTGGAAATGGTACAGACGGATGATTCTTGGTATGTTGTTCGCAACACACCTGGGGTTACAGGATTTGTCGGTTCGACAGGTTCTGGGTCCAAACCAACTGCCTTGTTGCCTGAAGAAGTGGAACAAATTCTGAAGCACATGGGTATGGTTGAACCTAAGCCGAAAATTGAGTTCGAGATTAAGGAATCCGTACGTATTAAAGTCGGTCCTTTTGCGAATTTTGTAGGCTCCGTGGAAGAAATTTTGGTAGACAAAAGCAAGTTAAAAGTGCACGTGAACATGTTTGGACGGGAAACACCGCTTGAGTTGGAATATACGCAAGTGGAGAAGATATAGTCTCTTCAAGTTTCTTGTGGGAGGGTTGAAAAGCCCGTTAACCACTATTTTGCAAGGAGGTGTCAATCATGGCGAAAAAAGTTATTAAAATGGTAAAACTGCAGATTCCAGCAGGTAAAGCAAACCCAGCACCACCAGTAGGTCCAGCTTTGGGTCAAGCAGGTGTCAACATCATGGCATTCTGTAAAGAATTCAACGCTCGTACTGCTGATCAAGCGGGATTGATTATTCCAGTTGAAATTTCTGTATTCGAGGACCGTTCCTTTACTTTCATCACTAAAACTCCACCAGCAGCAGTTCTGTTGAAAGTGGCAGCTAAAGTTGAAAAAGGATCCGGCGAACCGAACAAGAAAAAAGTTGCTACTGTTAAACGTGATGCGGTTCGTCAAATCGCAGAACAAAAAATGCCTGACCTGAATGCAGCTGACGTTGAGTCTGCTATGCGTATGGTCGAAGGTACTGCCCGCAGCATGGGTATCACCATCGAAGACTAATTTTCATAAGAAACATGGCTTCGTAAAACCGGTCGATTCGCGACCGGTTGATGTGGGAGGTATATCCGCTAACACCACAAAGGAGGAATAAAACATGGCTAAACACGGTAAAAAATACCTGGAAGCTGCTAAGCTGATTGACAGCGAAGCAACTTACGAGCCTTCAGAAGCTGTAGAGCTTGTGAAAAAGGCAGCTACTGCAAAATTCGATGAAACAATCGAAGCGGCAGTTCGTTTGGGTGTAGACCCTCGTAAGCAAGACCAGGCTGTACGTGGTGTTGTTGTCTTGCCACACGGCACAGGTAAAACACAACGCGTATTGGTATTTGCAAAAGGTGACAAAGCGAAAGAAGCGGAAGCGGCTGGCGCGGACTATGTTGGTGATGCAGACATGATCAACAAAATCCAACAAGGCTGGTTCGAATTCGACGTCTGCGTAGCGACACCAGATATGATGAGTGAAGTAGGTAAATTGGGCCGACTGCTCGGCGGTAAAGGTCTGATGCCTAACCCTAAAGCCGGAACGGTAACTTTCGATGTAACTAAGGCTGTTCAAGAAATTAAAGCCGGTAAAATCGAATATCGTCTGGATCGTGCAGGTCAAATTCATGCACCGATCGGTAAAGCTTCTTTCTCTTCTGAGCAACTGAATGAGAACTTTAAAGCTCTCATGGAAGCTCTGAATCGTGCTAAACCGGCGGCAGCAAAAGGTGTTTATCTGAAGAATGTTAGTCTTTCTTCCACGATGGGCCCTGGCGCACGCGTGAACGCAGCAGCTTTTAGATAATAGTTCTTGACAGGGTTGACCTGTTTTGATAAGATATAAAAGTTGTGAGTCCGAGTGACTGACCGTTGACATTTGAATATGCTTACCGTAGACAGTAGGTGCCATTTGGCTTAATTTCCTGCCGAGGTGTGATTATAGAACTTAGAACGATGCAAATCGGTTGTGAGTATATATCAAGCCTTCGTGAATCTACGGAGGCTTTTCTTAATGGGATAAATTTGATCAGGAGGTGTACAGATTGGCAAACGCAAAAGTGATTCAAGCAAAACAAGAGTCCGTTGATGCAGTAACAGCAAAATTGCGCGAGAGCGTTACAACTGTTGTTGTTGACTATCGCGGATTGAACGTTGCCCAAGTAACTGAGTTGCGTAAGCAACTTCGTGAAGCAGGGATCGAATTCCAAGTGCTGAAAAACTCGTTGCTTCGCCGTGCAGCTGCAGCAGCAGAACTGACAGAACTCGATAGTGTTCTTACAGGTCCTACTGCAATTGCATTCAGCGTAGATGACGTTGTGGCTCCAGCTAAAATTCTGAACGACTTCGCGAAAAAGAACGATGCACTGGAATTGAAAGGTGCAGTCGTAGAAGGTCGCGTAATCGGAGTAGAAGAAGTTAAGGCGTTGGCAGAATTGCCATCCCGCGATGGACTCCTCTCCATGCTCCTCAGCGTGCTTCAAGCGCCAGTGCGCAACTTCGCGCTTGCGGTTAAAGCAGTTGCAGAGAAAGAAGAACAAGGCGCGTAAGCAACTTGATCTGAACGCCGCTTAGGCGACAAATGAATTAAAAAAAAAATATTATATATGGAGGTTCACTCATGAGTAAAGAGCAAATCTTGGAAGCAATCAAAGGCATGACTGTACTGGAATTGAACGATCTTGTTAAAGCAATCGAAGAAGAATTCGGCGTAACTGCTGCAGCTCCAGTAGCTGCTGCAGGTGCAGTAGCTTCTGCTGAAGCTGAGCAATCCGAGTTCGACGTAATCTTGACTAGCGCTGGTGCTTCCAAAATCAACGTTATCAAAGCAGTTCGCGAAATCACAGGTCTTGGCCTGAAAGAAGCAAAAGAACTGGTTGACAACGCTCCAAAAGCACTGAAAGAAAAAGTTGCTAAAGAAGAAGCAGAAGCGGTTAAAGCTAAGCTTGAAGAAGCTGGCGCTACAATCGAAGTTAAATAATTTAGCTTTTATAAGCTAGATGAACAAAACAACAAACCCCTTGACTTATATCAAGGGGTTTGTTGCTGTAATTGTAAATGGAAAGTGAGTGAGGGCATGTCCAATCATTATTATTCGGACAAACCGCAAGTAGCGCATGATCGCAGAGCAACTGAAGCGGTTCTTCGCGGATTCAGTCTGCGACTCGTGACGGACGCCGGTGTGTTTTCTAAAAACGGAATCGATTATGGCAGCAGAGTATTGATTGATGCGATAGAGTTGCCACCAGGAGCTCATGTTCTCGATGTGGGTTGCGGGTATGGCCCGATGGGTCTTACAGCAGCCAAGCTTGTACCGGATGGGCATGTCACCATGATCGATATCAACGAGAGAGCCGTTGAACTTTCCAGGGAAAATGCAAAAGCAAACGGAATCAGCAATGTTACGGTATTGCAAAGTAATCTACTGGCTGAAGTAAAAAAGCAAGATTTTGACGTTGTACTGACCAATCCACCTATAAGGGCTGGGAAAGAAACGGTTCATGCTATTTTCGAACAGGCACATCGTCATTTGAAGGTAGGCGGTTCGTTATGGATTGTCATTCAGAAAAAGCAGGGGGCCCCATCAGCGAAAGCGAAATTGGAATCTTTGTTTGGGCGAGTGGAAGAAGTGACGAAGGATAAAGGCTATCGGATTTTTAAAGCGGTGAAAGCGGAAGAAGCATCTACTAAAAGCTAAATCCGAGTTTGTAAAGTAAGCAGGGGATCATTTTTTTTGCAATAGGACTATTGACTTGAAATTCAGGTCGTGGTATTATTGTAAAATGTCAGTATTAAGATGCCCTACTTGGCTTTAGCTAACTAAAAATGTCAACCTTTTTTTACGCCGAACGGGCTTATTATGCCTACGTTTGGCGTATAATATGTACATTTTGGGCAAACTGGGGATAAGAATGATTTGGAAAGACATCCGCCGATCAAAGTTGCTCTTTTTTCGAACGACATTTCGAGTAAGGGCTTTTCTTTATTTGTGGATGCATTGCTTTGCTCTGTATGTGTACCATTATAAGGTTACAAACAGAGGTTCGCAACGAAATTTTTAAAGTGAGTAGACATTGAGGGGTGAGTTTAAGTTGGCAGGACATCTTGTTCAATATGGTCGACGCACTCGGCGCAGTTATGCACGAATTAACGAGATACTCGAAGTTCCGAACCTGATCGAAATCCAACAAAAATCCTATGATTGGTTTTTGGAGGAAGGGTTGCGCGAAATGTTCCAGGATATCTCGCCGATCCAGGATTTCACAGGTAACTTGATTTTGGAATTTATCGATTACAGTCTCGGTGAACCGAAGTATACAGTAGACGACGCGAAGGAACGTGACGTTACTTATGCAGCACCGCTTCGGGTCAAAGTCCGGCTCATTAATAAGGAAACCGGCGAAGTCAAAGAGCAGGAAGTATTCATGGGAGATTTCCCGCTGATGACCAACACGGGCACATTTATTATTAATGGTGCGGAACGGGTTATTGTCAGCCAGTTGGTTCGCTCTCCTAGCGTTTACTTCAGTACCAAAGTAGATAAAAATGCCAAAAAAACGTATACCGCTACAGTTATTCCTAACCGCGGCGCTTGGCTGGAACTGGAGATGGACGCGAAGGATGTTGTTTACGTCCGGATCGACCGTACACGTAAAATACCAGTTACGGTTCTCCTGCGTTCACTTGGTTTTGGCACAGATGCTGAGATTCTGGATCTGCTCGGTAATGACGAATATATTCGCAACACACTGGACAAAGACAACACGGATTCCACGGAGAAAGCACTCATTGAGATCTATGAGCGTCTTCGTCCGGGCGAGCCGCCAACGCTTGATAATGCGAAAAGCTTGCTCGTAGCGCGTTTCTTTGATCCAAAACGTTATGACCTGGCTAATGTAGGTCGTTACAAAATGAATAAAAAGCTTCACATCAAAAACCGTTTGTTTAACCAGCGTTTGGCTGAGTCACTTGTGGACGCTGAAACAGGTGAAATCATCGCTGAAGCAGGTCAAATGGTTGATCGTCGCTTGTTGGATGAAATCATGCCGTATCTTGAGAAAAGCGTTGGGTTCCGCACGTATCACGTGGGTAACGGCGTTTTGGATGCCAATGATATCCCTATGCAAACGATTGATGTGTTCTCACCAACTGAAGATGGTAAAGTGGTTAAACTGATTGCCAATGGAATCATTGACAAGTCCGTTAAAAACGTGACGCCGGCGGATATCATTTCCTCCATCAGTTATTTCCTTAACCTTCTGCAGGGGATTGGTAGCACGGATGATATCGATCATCTGGGTAACCGTCGTTTGCGTTCGGTGGGTGAACTCCTGCAGAATCAGTTCCGTATCGGTTTGTCCCGTATGGAGCGTGTGGTTCGTGAGAGAATGTCCATTCAGGATGCTAACGTAATTACACCACAGGCATTGATTAACATACGTCCTGTTATTGCATCGATTAAAGAGTTCTTTGGTAGTTCCCAGTTGTCACAGTTTATGGATCAAACGAACCCACTGGGTGAGTTGACACATAAACGTCGTTTGTCCGCACTCGGACCCGGTGGTTTGACACGTGAGCGCGCAGGTATGGAAGTGCGTGACGTCCATCCATCCCACTATGGCCGGATGTGTCCAATCGAGACTCCAGAGGGACCAAACATCGGTTTGATCAACTCCTTGTCTACGTTCGCCCGTGTGAATGAATATGGCTTCATTGAAGCTCCATATCGTTGGGTTGATCCGAAGACAGGTATTGTAACTGAGCAAATTGATTACCTGACAGCGGACGAAGAGGACAACTATGTCATCGCGCAAGCGAATGCGAAGTTGAACGAAGACGGTACATTTGAAGAAGAAGCGATCATTGTACGTTACAACAAACAGTCGGATAACATCCTTACGATGCCGAGTGAGCGAGTTGACTACATGGACGTATCTCCTAAACAGGTTGTATCCGTCGCTACAGCGCTTATCCCGTTCCTTGAGAACGATGACTCCAACCGTGCACTCATGGGATCCAACATGCAGCGGCAGGCGGTTCCACTCTTGATTCCTAAAGCACCACTTGTAGGAACAGGTATGGAGCACAAAGCTGCAAAAGATTCTGGTGTATGTATTGTCTCCGATTATGACGGAATTATTGAACGTTCTTCTGCGAACGAAATTTGGCTCCGTCGTGTTGAAGAAGTGGACGGTCAGGAAGTCAAAGGCGATATCGTTAAATATAAATTACACAAATTTATGCGTTCGAACCAAGGAACATGCATTAACCAGCGTCCGATTGTCAAAAGAGGTGCCGCTGTAAAAGCTGGCGATATCCTCGCTGATGGTCCTTCAACGGAAATGGGTGAATTGGCTCTGGGACGTAACGTCGTTGTTGCCTTCATGACTTGGGAAGGTTACAACTACGAGGATGCGATCTTGCTCAGTGAAAAACTCGTTAAGGAAGATGTATACACATCGATCCATATCGAGGAGTATGAGTCAGAAGCACGTGATACCAAGCTCGGACCTGAAGAGATCACACGTGATATCCCTAACGTTGGGGAAGAAGCGTTGCGTAACTTGGATGAGCGCGGTATTATCCGCATCGGTGCTGAGATTAGCGCTGGCGACATTCTGGTTGGTAAAGTAACGCCTAAGGGTGTAACGGAGCTGACTGCAGAAGAACGTCTCTTGCACGCGATCTTCGGTGAGAAAGCACGTGAAGTACGTGATACTTCCTTGCGTGTACCACATGGTACTGACGGTATCGTAGTAGACGTGAAAGTATTTACCCGTGAAAACGGTGATGAGCTGCCTCCAGGTGTTAACCAACTCGTTCGTGTCTATATCGCTCAAAAACGGAAAATCTCCGAGGGTGACAAAATGGCCGGACGTCACGGTAACAAAGGGGTCGTGGCCCGCATCTTGCCGGAAGAAGATATGCCTTTCCTGCCAGATGGTACACCTGTTCAGATCGTTCTTAACCCACTGGGCGTACCTTCCCGGATGAACATCGGTCAAGTACTCGAGGTTCACTTGGGTATGGCTGCGATGCAACTGGGTATTCACGTAGCAACTCCTGTATTCGACGGAGCGAAGGAGTATGACGTCTTCGATACGATGGAAGAAGCAGGTATGCAACGTAATGGTAAAACCGTCCTGTATGATGGTCGTACAGGTGAAGAGTTTGAACGTGAAGTTACTGTGGGTGTCATGCACATGATCAAATTGGCACACATGGTTGATGATAAAATCCATGCCCGTTCCACGGGTCCTTACTCACTTGTTACGCAACAGCCATTGGGTGGTAAAGCCCAATTCGGTGGACAGCGTTTCGGGGAGATGGAAGTATGGGCGCTTGAGGCATACGGTGCGGCTTATACACTGCAAGAAATCTTGACTGTTAAGTCCGATGATGTTGTTGGTCGGGTTAAAACGTATGAATCCATCGTCAAAGGCGAGAATGTTCCGGAACCAGGCGTTCCTGAGTCATTCAAAGTATTGATCAAAGAGCTGCAAAGCTTGGGTATGGACGTTAAGATTTTGAGTGAAGATGAGCAAGAGATTGAAATGAGAGAAATGGACGATGAAGATGACGCTGCGAGCGATAAGCTCAGCCTCAACCTTGAGGGTACAGAGGTCGGAGCGGAATAACCGCTTCGAGCGCATGATGACCGGCGTTTTTCATCAGGCTCGCGTCTCGCTCCGGCTTCGGCCGGAGAGGGCGTAACCTAGAATACAGGAATTGGTTAAGGAGGGTTGCTCCTTGTTGGACGTCAACAATTTCGAATACATGAAGATCGGGCTTGCTTCCCCAGAGAAAATTCGTTCTTGGTCCCGCGGAGAAGTGAAAAAACCGGAAACGATCAACTATCGTACGTTGAAACCGGAAAAAGAAGGGCTGTTCTGCGAAAAGATTTTTGGCCCTACAAAAGACTGGGAATGTCATTGCGGTAAATACAAACGCGTCCGTTATAAAGGCGTTGTCTGTGATCGTTGTGGTGTTGAAGTAACACGTGCGAAAGTACGCCGCGAACGGATGGGCCATATTGAGCTCGCTGCTCCGGTATCGCATATCTGGTACTTCAAAGGTATTCCGAGCCGTATGGGTCTTGCGCTGGATATGTCTCCAAGATCACTCGAAGAGATTATTTATTTTGCATCATATGTTGTAACTGATCCAGGAGAAACTCCACTGGAGAAAAAACAGCTGTTGTCCGAGAAAGAATACCGCAGCTACCGTGAAAAATACGGATATGGTTTCCAGGCTGGCATGGGCGCAGAAGCGGTTAAAAAACTGCTTCAAGACCTTGATATAGATAAAGAGCTTGAATTCCTGAAGGAAGAGCTCCGCACTGCACAAGGACAACGTCGTAATCGTGCGATCAAACGTCTGGAAGTTATCGAAGCATTCCGCAACTCCGGCAACAAGCCAGAGTGGATGATCATGGATGTACTTCCTGTTATCCCGCCGGAACTTCGTCCAATGGTACAGCTGGATGGTGGACGTTTTGCAACGTCTGACCTGAATGACCTGTATCGCCGTGTAATTAACCGGAACAACCGTCTGAAACGTCTGCTTGATCTGGGCGCGCCAGATATTATCGTGCAAAATGAAAAACGGATGTTGCAGGAAGCTGTTGACGCATTGATCGATAATGGTCGTCGCGGACGCCCGGTAACGGGTCCTGGTAACCGTCCTTTGAAATCCCTCAGCCACATGCTGAAAGGTAAACAAGGACGTTTCCGTCAGAACTTGCTGGGTAAACGGGTTGATTATTCTGGTCGTTCCGTTATCGTTGTCGGACCTTACCTGAAAATGTATCAGTGTGGTCTGCCAAAAGATATGGCACTGGAACTGTTCAAGCCTTTCGTTATGAAAGAGCTCGTTAATAAAGGCCTTGCCCACAACATCAAGAGCGCAAAACGTAAAGTTGAGCGTGTAAGTCCTGAAGTATGGGATGTTCTTGAAGAAGTAATCAAGGAGCATCCGGTTCTGTTGAACCGTGCCCCTACGCTTCACAGACTCGGTATTCAAGCATTTGAACCGATTCTCGTTGAAGGTAAAGCAATTCGTCTTCACCCACTCGTATGTACGGCATACAATGCCGACTTTGACGGTGACCAAATGGCCGTGCACGTTCCGTTGTCCGCTGAAGCTCAAGCGGAAGCGCGTATCCTGATGCTCGCATCAGGTAACATTTTGAACCCGAAAGACGGTAAACCGGTTGTTACTCCTTCCCAGGATATGGTGCTTGGTTCTTATTACCTCACTATGGACAACAAGGAAGAAAAGGGTACAGGTATGATCTTGCGTACAGTTAACGAAGCTGTATCGGCATACCAACGTGGTACTGCTGGTTTGCATGCACGTGTGGCTATTCCGGTTAAGGCGCTTGGTAAAACAAGCTTCACGGATGAACAGCAAGAAGGAATGTTGCTGACAACTGTTGGTAAAATTATCTTTAATGAAATTTTCCCGGCAAGCTTCCCGTATATCAATGACGCGACTCGTGCGAACCTGTACCAAGGTACAGCAGATCACTCATTTGTATATGAAAAAGGTGCTGATCTCAGAGAAGCTATTATGAATGCTCCTCTGGCTGGCGGTGTCGGCAAAGAATACCTCGGCTCCATCATTGCACGTTGTTTTGAAATTTATCACACAACGGAAACAGCCGTTATTTTGGATAAAATCAAACAACTCGGATTCACATACTCTACTCGTGCCGGTATTACGGTTGCGGTATCTGATGTTATCGTTCCGCCTGAGAAGTTTGAAATTCTTAGACAGTCTGAGGAAAAGGCACAAATCGTTACGAACCAGTACCGTCGTGGTCTGATTACGAATGAAGAGCGCTATGACCGTATCATTGATATCTGGTCAAAATCCAAAGATGACATCACTGAGATTCTGATGAAGTCCATGGATCGATACAACTCGATCATGATGATGGTAGACTCCAAAGCACGGGGTAACAAATCGCAAATCACCCAATTGGGCGGTATGCGTGGTCTGATGGCCAACCCATCCGGTCGTATTATCGAACTCCCAATCAAATCGAACTTCCGTGAAGGTCTGACGGTACTCGAGTACTTTATCTCCACTCACGGAGCGCGTAAAGGTTTGGCGGATACAGCCCTGCGTACAGCCGATTCAGGTTACCTGACTCGTCGTCTCGTAGACGTAGCCCAAGACGTAATTGTGCGTGATGATGATTGTGGTACAGATAAAGGCTTTACGGTAAGTCGTATCCAGGATGGTAAAGAAGTTATCGAAGATCTCTACGACCGTATTGAAGGCAGATACTGCTTCGAGACTCTTCGTCATCCGGAAACGAAAGAAATCATTGTAGGTCGCAATGAATTGATTGACTCCGATAAAGCAGAAGCGATCATCAAAGCAGGTATTACTAAATTGCAAATCCGCTCCGTCCTCAGCTGCCGTGCAAGTCATGGTGTCTGCAAGAAGTGTTATGGTCGCAACCTCGCGACTGGTAAACACGTGGAGATTGGTGAAGCAGTTGGTATTATTGCAGCACAATCCATTGGTGAGCCGGGAACACAGCTTACAATGCGTACATTCCACACCGGTGGTGTAGCCGGAGACGATATTACGCAAGGTTTGCCGCGTATCCAGGAGTTGTTTGAAGCTCGTAATCCTAAGGGTCAAGCAACAATCAGTGAGATTGATGGTGTAGTTAAAGAGATTCGCGAAGCGAAAGATCGTCGTGAAATCGAAATTCAAGGTGAGGCGGAATCCAAAGTTTACTCCGTTACCTACGGTTCCCGTGTACGTGTAAGTGAAGGCATGGAAGTTGAAGCAGGCGATGAGTTAACAGATGGTTCCATCGATCCAAAAGAAATGCTGCGCATTAAAGGCGTACGTGGCGTACAAAACTACATTTTGCAGGAAGTACAGCGCGTATACCGTAACCAAGGCGTAGAAATCAATGACAAGCACGTTGAAGTTATGATCCGTCAAATGCTGCGTAAAATCCGCATCGTAGATGCAGGGGATACAACGCTGTTGCCAGGATCGTTCGTAGATACGCATGAGTACGAAAGAGCTAACAAAATTGCGATTCTTAGTGATAAAGAGCCAGCGGTTGCTAAACCAATCCTGCTCGGTATTACGAAAGCATCCCTGGAAACAGACTCCTTCCTCTCGGCGGCTTCGTTCCAAGAAACTACACGTGTACTGACAGATGCAGCGATCAAAGGTAAAGTCGATCAGTTGCTCGGTCTGAAGGAAAATGTAATCATCGGTAAATTGATCCCTGCTGGTACAGGTATGCACCGTTACCGCAGCATCAAATTTGCTGAGCCAGAAGATGGCCAATCTTCAGTAGAAGAACTTGAGCCAGTTTCGGTTGATTAAATAGATTCCTCCTCATTTAGAGGGGAATGAAAGTTTTGTGCGTCAGGAGGCGGACGCTTGTATAATGCAGGCGGACGAATCCTGATGTACGTAAACTTTTAAAAAATGTTTTAGGATTAGCATTGACAATGCTTGCGCTAGATGCTAATATATCAAAGGTGCGTGGGCAGCTGATTGTACATGGTTCTATTCGGAGGAATACACAATGTCTAATGAAAAAGCCTTGCAAGATGCTCATGTCAAAATAGGTACCAAACAGACCATGCGGATGGTGCAGACAGGTTTGGCTTCCGAAGTCTATGTCGCAGAAGATAGTGATCCGCAGCTCACTTCCAAAATCATTGCACTGTGTGAACAACACAATGTGAAATGCACGAAAGTGGATACAATGAAAAATCTCGGCAAAGCTTGCGGGATTGGAGTGGGAGCAGCTATGGCTGCTGTCGTAAAATGATAGTGTAAGGAACGTTTTTGTCCGAGAACTTTTAAGGATTCTCCAAGGCAAAAACTTTTCATTTGTCTTTTTATGAACCGCCTGGGTCTGTGGACTTAGCGAAAAGAGGTTTATAAAGAAACATGAATATTTGAGGAAGGGGGTGGCAATCACATGCCAACTATTAATCAACTGGTTCGTAAAGGACGTCAAGCAAAAGTTGAGAAGTCAAAATCTCCAGCTTTGCAAAAAGGATTCAACGCTTTGAAACGTGAATCTACTAACATCAGTGCCCCACAAAAACGTGGTGTCTGCACTCGTGTAGGTACAATGACTCCACGTAAACCAAACTCTGCACTTCGTAAGTATGCCCGTGTTCGTTTGACGAACCGTCTCGAGGTTACTGCTTATATCCCGGGAATCGGACATAACCTTCAAGAGCACAGTGTGGTATTGATCCGCGGAGGTAAAGTTAAAGACCTTGCAGGAGTTCGTTATCACATCGTTCGTGGAGCTCTCGATACTGCAGGCGTAAACAACCGTATGCAAGCTCGTTCGAAATACGGTGCAAAACGTCCAAAAGCTAAAAAAGCCTAAACCATTATAAGCAGAGAACCTGAAAGCCTTCTGGCTTAGGTCTGGAAGGTACAGGGTCTGCTGAACAAGAAAGAAAGGGGGATATCCATGCCACGCAAAGGTCCAGTTACGAAAAGAGACGTGTTGCCTGATCCGTTATACAACAGCAAGTTGGTTACTCGTTTAATCAACCGCATCATGATCGGCGGAAAACGCGGTGTTGCTCAAAGCATTCTGTATAATGCGTTCAAGTTGATTCAAGAACGTACGGGTAATGACCCGATGGAAGTGTTTGAAGCAGCAATCAAGAATATCATGCCAGTCCTGGAAGTTAAAGCTCGCCGTGTCGGCGGTGCCAACTACCAAGTACCAATCGAGGTGAAACCAGAGAGACGTACTGCTTTGGGATTACGTTGGCTCGTGAACTACTCCCGCAACCGCGGTGAGAAAACAATGGAAGAGCGTTTGGCGGCTGAGATCATCGACGCTTCCAACAACACAGGCGCTTCCGTTAAAAAACGTGAAGATACGCACAAAATGGCTGAAGCGAACAAAGCGTTTGCTCACTACCGTTGGTAGGATTCAGTTCACAATAAAAAAACTTCAATTTTGAAGGGAGACCCATTTCATGGCTAGAGAGTTCTCCTTGAAAAATACACGTAATATCGGGATCATGGCTCATATTGATGCGGGTAAAACCACGACAACTGAGCGGATCCTGTTTTACACAGGACGTACGCACAAAATCGGTGAAGTACACGAAGGCGCTGCGACAATGGACTGGATGGAACAGGAACAGGAGCGCGGAATTACGATTACTTCCGCTGCAACTACCGCTGCTTGGAAAGGCCACCGCGTTAATATTATTGATACCCCGGGACACGTTGACTTCACTGTTGAAGTTGAACGTTCCCTTCGTGTATTGGACGGAGCAGTTGGTGTATTCAGTGCGAAAGAAGGCGTTGAGCCTCAGTCCGAAACCGTATGGAGACAGGCTGACAAGTACGGCGTACCTCGTATCGCATATGTTAACAAAATGGATATCATCGGTGCTGACTTCCTGAACGTTGTATCTGACATGCGTGATCGCCTTCAAGCGAACGCTGTTGCGATTCAACTTCCAATCGGTGCTGAAAATGATTTCACTGGTATCATCGATATCGTTGCACAAAGAGCTCATATGTACAAAGATGATCTTGGACAAGATATCGAAGAAACCGACATTCCTGCAGAATTTGCAGATCAAGTTGAAGAACTTCGCAACGAGTTGATTGAGCGCGTTGCTGAACTGGACGAAGATTTGACAATGAAATACCTGGAAGGCGAAGAGATCACAATTGATGAGATCAAATCCGTACTCCGTAAAGGTGTTGTAGATGTTAAGATCTTCCCGGTTATCTGTGGATCCTCATACCGTAACAAAGGTGTTCAACTGATGTTGGATGCTGTTATCGACTACTTGCCAGCTCCAACAGATGTACCATCAATCACTGGTCATCTTGAAGACGGAACTGAAGCAGTCCGTCAGTCATCCGATGAAGAGCCTTTCTCCGCATTGGCATTCAAAATCATGACGGACCCTTACGTTGGTAAATTGACATTCTTCCGCGTATACTCTGGTGTTCTTCAATCCGGATCATATGTATTGAATGCCACTAAAAACAAACGTGAGCGTATCGGTCGTATCCTTCAAATGCATGCGAACAGCCGTCAAGAAATCACTGTAGTTTACTCCGGTGATATTGCAGCTGCCGTAGGTTTGAAAGATACGGGTACAGGTGATACACTATGTGATGAGAAAAATCCGGTTATCCTGGAGTCAATGAACTTCCCTGATCCGGTTATCGAAATCGCCGTTGAACCTAAAACCAAAGCTGACCAAGATAAAATGGGTGTTGCTCTCGGTAAGTTGACTGAAGAGGATCCAACTCTTCGTGCTCATACTGACGAAGAAACAGGTCAAACAATCTTGGCAGGTATGGGTGAGCTTCACCTTGATATCATCATCGACCGTATGCGTCGTGAGTTCAAGGTTGAAACTACTGTGGGTAAACCACAAGTAGCTTACCGTGAAACATTCCGTGCTCCAGCGCGCGTTGAAGGTAAATTCGTACGTCAATCCGGTGGTCGTGGTCAATACGGTCACGTATGGGTTGAATTCGAACCTCTCGAGCCGGGTACAGGCAGCCAGTTCGAAAGTAAGGTTGTCGGTGGTTCCGTACCAAGAGAATACATTCAACCTGCACTGTCAGGGATTGAAGAGCAAATGAAAAACGGCGTTATTGCAGGCTTCCCGCTTGTTGACGTTAAGGCTACAATCGTAGACGGGTCTTACCATGATGTCGATTCCAATGAGATGGCATTTAAAATTGCCGGATCTATGGCGCTTAAAGCGGCTAAAGACAAGTGTAAACCAGTTCTGCTTGAGCCTATCATGAAGGTAGAAGTAACAGTTCCAGAAGAGTACATGGGTGACGTAATGGGTATGTTGAATTCCCGTCGTGGCCGCATCGAAGGTATGGATTCCCGTAGTGGAGCTCAAATCATCCGTGCTAAGGTACCTTTGTCTGAAATGTTTGGTTACTCTACAACTCTTCGTTCCGGTACTCAAGGACGCGGCGTATTCTCCATGGAACTCTCTCACTATGAAGAAGTTCCTAAGAGCATCGCTGAAGAAATCGTTGCCAAAACAAAAGGCACCGAGTAGTTTTCTCACACTGGATGCAAGTGCATAAGAATTCATTTCGGAGCACTTCATTCAGTGAAAACATAAAATTATAATTTTAAGGAGGCCACGTTCAAATGGCAAAGGCTAAATACGAACGTAATAAACCCCACGTTAACATCGGTACTATCGGTCACGTCGATCACGGTAAAACAACTCTGACTGCTGCAATCACAACTGTATTGTCCAAAACTTACGGTGGTGCTGCTGTAGCATTCGACCAAATCGACAAAGCTCCAGAAGAGCGCGAGCGCGGTATCACTATCTCCACAGCACACGTTGAGTACGAAACTGACACTCGTCACTACGCTCACGTAGACTGCCCAGGTCACGCCGACTATGTTAAAAACATGATCACTGGCGCGGCACAAATGGACGGAGCTATCTTGGTAGTATCCGCAGCTGACGGCCCAATGCCACAAACTCGTGAGCACATCTTGCTCTCCCGTCAAGTAGGCGTGCCTTACATTGTTGTATTCTTGAACAAATGTGACATGGTTGAAGACGAAGAGTTGTTGGAATTGGTTGAGATGGAAGTTCGCGACCTTCTTAACGAATATGAGTTCCCAGGTGACGATACTCCAATCACTCGTGGATCCGCTCGTGAAGCATTGGCTAACCCTGATGGTGAGTGGGCTCAAAAAATCGTTGAGATGTTCAAAGAGATCGACACTTACATCCCACTGCCTGAGCGTCAAACTGACAAGCCTTTCTTGATGCCTGTCGAGGACGTATTCTCCATCACTGGTCGTGGTACTGTTGCTACTGGCCGTGTAGAGCGTGGTACTGTTAAAGTCGGCGAAGAGATCGAAATCGTTGGTATCACTGAAGAAACTAAAAAATCTGTTGTAACAGGCGTTGAGATGTTCCGCAAATTGCTGGATTCCGCTCAAGCTGGTGACAACATCGGAGCACTTCTTCGTGGTGTTGACCGTAACAACATCGAGCGTGGCCAAGTTTTGGCTAAACCGGGTTCTGTTAAGCCTCACACAGAATTCACAGCTCAAATCTACGTTCTGACTAAAGAAGAGGGCGGACGTCACAAACCATTCTTCACTGGTTACCGTCCACAGTTCTACTTCCGTACAACTGACGTAACAGGCATCATCAACTTGCCTGAAGGTACTGAAATGGTAATGCCTGGTGATAACATCACTGTTACTGTTTCCCTGATCTCCCCAATCGCGATTGAAGAAGGAACTAAGTTCTCCATTCGTGAAGGCGGACGTACAGTAGGTGCCGGTTCCGTAGCATCTATCCAAAAATAATTTAGCTTAACGCTAAATAAAGCATATGCAACAGTGTACTGGAACGAGTAACAGTGTATTGTAACGAAGCTTCGGAAGAGTTCTTTATCCGACATCGGATAGAGAACTCTTTTATTATGTGTAAAGTTTCGGAACCTGCGTCATGCAAAATGAACATCATTTACGAGTTTAGAAGGATTGGCAAGGCAGCCTGGATATTGAAGATAAACACTGCAGTAAACGAAGTCATTTCATCAGAAAAGATAAGTTTAAATGTTTTTCTTAAATATGCTTGCAATACGCCCATCTTTTCTATATAATAATGAATGTTGTTCTGTGACGTTGCGATGATGTGAGAGGTTACTGGCACACCCGGCCCCTTTGCCATGGGACAGTGGCTAGAAAATTTTCACGGAGTATGTCCGATAAAAATTGGGCGATAGAAGGAGGGACTAAAATGGCAAAGCAAAAAATTCGTATTCGTTTGAAAGCTTACGACCACAGAATTCTTGATCAATCCGCGGAGAAAATTGTTGAAACAGCAAAACGTTCGGGTGCAGGTGTATCCGGTCCGATTCCGCTTCCTACTGAAAAACAAATCATTACTATTCTTCGTGCGGTGCACAAGTACAAGGATTCTCGGGAGCAATTCGAACAACGCACACATAAGCGTTTGATCGACATCGTTAACCCGACTCCACAAACTGTGGATGCCTTGATGCGCTTGGATCTGCCGTCCGGTGTAGATATCGAAATTAAATTGTAATATAAGCTACAACAAAGACCATGTATAAAGGAAAAGAGGTGTCAACATGAAAGCAATCTTAGGAAAAAAACTCGGAATGACTCAAGTATTTACACCTGAGGGTAACGTTGTACCAGTAACGGTTATCGAAGCAGGCCCTTGTGTTGTTTTGCAAAAGAAAGACATTGAGAATGATGGCTATGAAGCAATTCAAATCGGTTACTCCGATAAGAAAGAGAAAAATGCTAACAAGCCAGAAGCAGGTCACGCTAAAAAAGCGAACACTGCCCCTAAGCGCTACGTTCGTGAAGTTCGCGGTATCAACATCGCAGAATATGAAGTTGGCCAAGAACTGAAAGCTGACATTTTCGCTGAAGGCGAATTCGTTGACGTAACGGGTATTTCTAAAGGTAAAGGTTTTGCCGGCGTTATCAAACGTTGGGGACAAAGCACTGGACCTATGTCACACGGTTCGCGTTACCACCGTGGCCCTGGTTCAATGGGTTCGATCCAAGCTAACCGCGTTCCTAAAGGCAAACGCCTGCCAGGACACATGGGACATGATACTGTTACAATCCAACGTCTTGAAGTAGTTAAAGTAGACGCTGAGCGTAACGTGTTGCTCGTGAAAGGTTCCATTCCTGGACCGAAAAACAGTCTCATCAGAGTTAAAGAAACGGTGAAAAAATAACCACTGAAGAAAGGAGGAACACAAAATGCCAAAAGTATCAGTTTACAATGTAGATGGTAGCCAAGTAGGTGAAGTTGAATTGAACGATGCGGTTTTCGGAATTGAGCCGAACCAACACGTTCTGTACGATGCAGTTCTTATGCAACGCGCTTCCCTTCGTCAAGGTACCCACAAAGTAAAAGGACGTTCTGAAGTACGTGGCGGTGGACGTAAGCCTTGGAAACAAAAAGGTACAGGTCGCGCTCGTCAAGGTTCAATTCGTTCACCACAATGGAAAGGCGGCGGTATCGTATTTGGTCCAACACCACGGAGCTATGCGTATAAACTGCCTAAGAAAGTTCGCCGCTTGGCGATCAAATCAGCCCTTTCATCCAAAGTGCTTGACAATGACATTATCGTTTTGGACGCTCTCACGTTGAGCACGCCTAAAACTAAAGAATTTGCAGCCATCTTGAGTAACCTCAAAGTGGGACGTAAAGCTTTGATCGTAGCTCCTAGCTATGATGATAATGTAGCTCTTTCCGCACGGAATATTCCAGGCGTGAAATTCGTAGCTGCTGACGGCATTAATGTTCTTGACGTGCTTTCGCACGACAAATTGATCATTACGAAAGAAGCAGTTCAGAAGGTAGAGGAGGTGCTCGCGTAATGAAGGATCCTCGTGATATTGTAAAACGTCCGATTATTACGGAACGTACTGCTGACATGATGAACGACTTGAAATATGTATTTGAAGTCGATATCCGTGCAAACAAAACCGAGATCAAAAAGGCAGTAGAAGCTATTTTCAATGTAAAAGTGAAAAACGTGAACACGCTTCGTGTTCCAGCTAAGCCAAAACGGTACGGACGTTATTCCGGATATACTAGCGAATGGAAAAAAGCGTTTGTAACGCTTACAAAAGACAGCAAAACGCTTGAGTTCTTTGAAACTGTATAATTGAATTTTTGAAGTAAGGAGGGAAACCCAGTGCCAATCAAAAAGTATAAACCAACATCCCCGGCAAGACGGAATATGTCCGTTTCAACATTTGAGGAAATCACCACAGATCAGCCGGAGAAATCGTTGTTGGCCCCGTTGAGCAAACAAGCAGGCCGCAACAACCAAGGTAAAATTACAGTTCGTCACCATGGTGGTGGACACAAACGTAAATACCGTATCATTGACTTCAAACGTACTAAAGATGGAATACCGGGCCGCGTTGCTACGATTGAGTATGACCCGAACCGTACATCTAACATCGCTCTGATTCACTATGCTGATGGTGAGAAACGTTATATCATCGCTCCTAAAGGTTTGAAAGTTGGAGATCAAGTATTCTCCGGACCGGAATCAGACATCAAAATCGGTAACGCACTGCCACTCGAAAACATTCCAGTAGGTACCGTTATCCACAACATCGAGTTGAAACCAGGTAAAGGCGGACAATTGGTTCGTGCTGCTGGTACAGAAGCTCAATTGCTTGGTAAAGAAGAAAAATACGTTTCCGTTCGTCTCTCTTCCGGAGAAGTTCGTCGTATTTTGAAAGTTTGCCGCGCGACAATCGGATCTGTTGGTAACCAGGACCACGAGCTCATCAAAATCGGTAAAGCTGGTCGTAGCCGTTGGTTGGGTAAACGTCCTGAGGTTCGTGGTGTAGTAATGAACCCTAACGATCACCCACACGGTGGTGGTGAAGGTCGTGCTCCAATCGGACGTAAATCGCCAATGTCACCATGGGGTAAACCTACTCTTGGTTACAAAACGCGTAAGAAAAATAAAGCTTCTGATAAATACATCATTCGCCGCCGCACGAAGTAATACACACTGTGCATAACTTCGTGAGGCATCTGCGGATGCATAATAGCTACGTTTGAAGGGAGGATCTCCACATGGGTCGCAGTTTGAAAAAAGGGCCATTCATTGATGGCTACATGCTCAAAAAGGTAGAAGAGATGGAAGCTTCAGGTAAGAAGAACGTAATCAAAACCTGGTCCCGTCGTTCTACAATTTTCCCGCAATTCATCGGACACACATTTGGCGTTTACGATGGTCGTAAACACGTGCCAGTGTATGTAACTGAGGACATGGTCGGACACAAACTGGGTGAGTTCGCTCCAACCCGTACGTACAAAGGCCATACTGATGATGATAAGAAAACAAGAAGATAAATGAACATCTTTAATGTTTGAGAGGAGGTTACACAATGGAAGCAAAAGCACATGCTAAGTTTATCCGGATTGCTCCTCGTAAAGTTCAACTCGTTGTTGACTTGATTCGCGGCAAGCAAGTAGGTGAGGCGGTTGCCATTCTCCGTCACACTCCGAAATCCGCTTCTCCAATCGTTGAGAAGTTGCTTAACTCCGCTATTGCGAATGCGGAACATAACTATTCTTTGGATGTTAACAACTTGGTTATCTCGCAAGCTTACGTGAACCAAGGACCGACAATGAAACGTTTCCGCCCTCGTGCAATGGGACGTGCAAGTCGTATTAACAAACGTACTAGCCACATTACTTTGGTGGTATCTGAGAAGTAGAAGGAGGGGAAATGTGTGGGCCAAAAGGTAAATCCAGTCGGACTCCGTGTCGGAATTATCCGTGACTGGGAATCTAAGTGGTATGCAGGCAAAGACTTCGGTGATCTTTTGATGGAAGACGTGAGAATTCGTGAATTCCTGAAAAATAAATTGAAAGACTCCGCTTTATCTCGTGTAGAAATTGAGAGAGCGGCTAACCGCGTAAACGTAACGATTCACACTGCTAAACCAGGTATGGTTATTGGTAAGGGTGGTTCGGAAGTTGAGAATCTTCGTAACCAAATTACGAAAATTGCTGGCGGTAAAAAAGTACACATCAACATTTCTGAAATTAAGAACCAAGACTTGGACGCTGTTCTTGTAGCTGAAAGCATTGCACAACAATTGGAACGTCGTGTTTCTTTCCGTCGTGCTCTGAAACAAGCAATTCAAAGAACTATGCGCTCCGGTGCTAAAGGTATCAAAACTCAAGTAGGCGGACGTCTTGGCGGTGCTGAGATCGCACGTTCTGAAGGCTACAGCGAAGGAACTGTTCCACTGCACACACTGCGTGCTGACATTGACTATGGTACAGCAGAGGCTCATACTACTTACGGACTTATCGGCGTAAAAGTATGGATCTATCGTGGAGAGGTTCTTCCTACGGCTAAGAAACAAGCTGCTAAGGAAGGAGGCAACTAATCATGTTGGTACCAAAACGCGTAAAACACCGTAAGCAACAACGTGGACATATGAAAGGCCAAGCTAAAGGCGGAACAACTCTGAACTTTGGCGAATACGGTCTGCAAGCTACGGAACCGGCTTGGATTACGAACCGTCAGATCGAAGCGGCTCGTATTGCGATGACTCGTTACATCAAACGTGGTGGTAAAGTTTGGATCAAAATTTTCCCAGACAAACCAATCACTCAAAAGCCTCTCGAGGTTCGGATGGGTAGCGGTAAAGGTAACGTAGAAAAATGGGTTGCAGTAGTGAAACCAGGTAAGATCATGTTTGAACTTGCTGGTGTACCGGAGGAAATTGCACGCGAAGCAATGCGTCTTGCCGCTCACAAACTGCCAATCAAAACGAAGTTCGTGAAACGTGAAGAATTGGGTGGTGAAGCAAATGAAAGCTAGTGAATTTCGCAACCTAACCTCTGCTGAAATCGAGCAAAAGATTGCCGGATTTAAAGAAGAACTCTTTAACCTCCGCTTTCAATTAGCTACCGGTCAGCTGGATAACCCGACTCGCATCCGTGATGTGCGGAAAGAAATAGCTCGTGCTAAAACCATTATCCGTGAGAGAGAATTGGGAATCGGTTAATTAGGGATAGGATGGACAATCCGTCCGTAATCAGGAAGGAGGCCAACAATGAGCGAAGAACGTAACGCACGTAAAGTGCAAACTGGTAAAGTGGTCAGCGATAAAATGGACAAAACGATTGTTGTTGCTGTAGAAACTTACAAAAAACACAACTTGTACCATAAACGCATTAAGGTTACTAAAAAATTCAAAGCGCATGACGAAGAAAACACTGCGAAAATCGGTGACACGGTGAAAATCATGGAGACTCGTCCGCTTTCGAAAGATAAACGCTGGAGACTTACTGAAATCGTAGAAAAAGCGGTTATCATCTAATGCATCAGCAGCATTGCTGAAAGGAGGAATACTAAATGATTCAACCATTTACACGTTTGACTGTGGCCGACAACTCCGGTGCGAAGGAACTGATGTGTATCCGCGTACTCGGCGGTACGGGACGTCGTACAGCTCAAATCGGTGATCTGATCGTTTGTTCTGTTAAACAAGCAACACCAGGCGGCGTTGTCAAAAAAGGTGATGTAGTTAGAGCGGTTGTCGTTCGTACGAAACGTTCTGTACGTCGTAAAGACGGTTCCTACATCGGTTTTGATGAAAATGCAGCGGTTGTTGTAAAAGACGACAGAAGCCCACGTGGAACACGTATTTTCGGACCAGTTGCTCGCGAACTTCGCGATAAAGACTTCATGAAAATCGTTTCCTTGGCTCCAGAAGTTATCTAAAGCTTAATCTCGTGATGTTAGAAACAGGAGGTGTACGAAATGCCAAGAGTGAAAAAAGTTCTGGAATCCCATAACAACAAACTTCACGTTAAAAAGGAAGATACGGTTATGGTGATCAGCGGTAAAGACAAAGGTAAAAAAGGCCGTGTCATCGCTGCTTATCCTCGTGAGAACCGCGTCCTTGTGGAAGGTGTTAACATGGTGAAAAAACACCAGAAGCCTAACCAGCAAAATCCGCAAGGCGGCATTATCGAGAAGGAAGCTCCGATTCACGTTTCCAACGTAATGCACATCGATCCGAAGAGCGGAAAAGTAACCCGTGTAGGTTACAAAGTTTTGGATAACGGTAAGAAAGTGCGCGTTGCTAAACGTTCCGGAGAAATTATCGACTAATTGAACCGAATGAGAAAGGAGGGCTATGATTCATGGCATCAAGAATGAAAGAACGTTACCTGCAAGAAATCGCTCCTGCTTTGATGCAGAAGTTTAACTATACAACGGTAATGCAAGTGCCGAAAATCGAGAAAATCGTTATCAACATGGGTGTGGGCGACGCTGTCCAAAACTCTAAAGTGTTGGATTCCGCAGTAAGCGATTTGCAACTGATCGCAGGTCAAAAACCTGTAATCACTCGTGCTAAAAAATCTATCGCAGGATTCAAACTGCGTGAGAATATGCCTATCGGTGTGAAAGTAACATTACGCGGTGAGCGTATGTACTTCTTCCTAGATAAATTGCTCAACGTAACGCTTCCTCGTGTCCGCGACTTCCGCGGTGTATCGAGTAAAGCTTTCGATGGACGTGGTAACTACACACTGGGTCTGAAAGAGCAACTGATCTTCCCAGAGATCGAGTATGATAAAGTTGATAAAGTCCGCGGTATGGATATTGTCATCGTAACAACGGCGAAAACAGACGAAGAGTCCCGCGAATTGCTCACGCAAATGGGAATGCCTTTCGTTAAGTAATGTTGGCATAACGTTTCCGGGTGTCTGGAAAGACTCCCTTTTCTCCGAAATTATTTAGGAGGTGTCAGGCTAAGTGGCAAAAACTTCGATGAAAGTTAAACAACAACGTACACCTAAGTTTAAAGTACGTGCATATACACGCTGTGAGCGTTGCGGACGTCCACATTCGGTCCTGCAAAAGTTCAAAATTTGCAGAATTTGTTTCCGTGAATTAGCTTATAAAGGCCAGATCCCTGGCGTGAAAAAAGCAAGCTGGTAAAAAGTCCTGAACGGGAAGGAGGTTAACTCACAATGACTATGTCTGATCCAATTGCAGATATGCTTACTCGTATTCGTAACGCGAACACTGTTCGTCACGAAACGGTAGAAATGCCTGCTTCGACAATGAAAAAACAAATCGCCGATATCCTGAAGCGTGAAGGTTTCATCCGTGACGCTGAAGTTATCGATGATAACAAACAAGGGATTATCCGTGTTTTCCTGAAATACGGTCAAAATAACGAGCGCGTTATCACTGGTCTGAAAAGAATCAGTAAACCTGGTCTTCGTGTTTACACGAAAAGCAACGAAGTACCTCGTGTACTGGGTGGCCTGGGAATCGCGATCATCTCGACATCTAAAGGTATCATGACGGACAAAGAAGCTCGTCAATCGAAATCCGGCGGAGAAGTCGTTTGCTACGTTTGGTAATATAACGTCACAAGATAGGAGGTGCAACATATGTCTCGTATTGGTCGCAAACCAATCACAGTACCAAGTGGTGTAGACATCACCCTGGACAACACCGTTATTACGGTAAAAGGACCTAAAGGAACTTTGACTCGTGAGCTTCATAAGGACATGAAGGTTACAGTTGAAAATAACGAAATCACAGTTGTGCGTCCTTCCGATAACAAAACTCACCGTTCTTTGCACGGCACAACGCGTAGCGTTGTAAACAATATGGTGAGCGGCGTTACTGAAGGATTCGCGAAATCTCTGGAATTGGTTGGGGTCGGATATCGTGCAAGCAAATCCGGAGATAAAATCGTTCTGAACGTTGGTTACTCTCACCCGGTTGAAATTACACCGGAAGCGGGAATCGAATTCGAAGTACCTTCGAATACAAAAATCATCGTTCGCGGAATCGACAAAGAGCGTGTAGGTGCTTACGCTGCTAAAATCCGTTCCGTTCGTGAACCTGAGCCGTACAAAGGTAAAGGTATTAAATATGAAGGCGAGCGTATCATCCGTAAGGAAGGTAAAGCCGGTAAGAAGAAATAAGATTTCTCTTACCGCCTTTGCGCGGCTTTCGGCTTGCTTGCTTCGTGTGTTTCTAATATACCCCGTGGCTTCTGCTTTGAAGCCAGCGAGGTAACCTGAAAGGAGTGAATCTTTGAGATGATTACGAAACCAGATAAAAACAAGGCTCGTCTGAAAAGACACCTTCGTGTTCGTAAGAAAATCCAAGGAACGGCAGCACGTCCTCGTTTGAACGTATTCCGTTCTGGTAAACATATGTACGCTCAAATTATCGATGATGTTGCTGGTGTAACAATCGCTTCCGCGTCTACTGTAGACAAAGAGTTGAGCACTGACATCAAAAATGGCGCATCTGTTGAATCAGCTCGTAAAGTCGGCGAACTCGTTGCTAAACGTGCGAAAGACAAAGGTGTTTCCAACATCGTATTTGACCGTAGCGGATATCTGTACCATGGTCGTATCGCAGCTTTGGCTGAAGCGGCTCGTGAAGCAGGACTTGAGTTTTAAGATATTTTTCAAAAGGAGGTTAACGACTTGCGTGTAGATCCGAATACTTTGGAACTGACTGAAAGAGTTGTAAATATTAATCGCGTAGCTAAAGTAGTAAAAGGCGGACGCCGTTTCAGCTTTAGCGCACTGGTTGTAGTCGGCGACGGCAACGGCTGGGTTGGAGCTGGTATCGGTAAAGCGGGCGAAGTACCTGATGCAATTCGCAAAGGTATTGAAGACGCTAAGAAAAACCTTGTACACGTTCCACTCGTAGGAACATCGATTCCTCACTTGGTAACAGGTAAGTTCGGCGCAGGACGCGTGCTGTTGAAACCAGCATCTGAAGGTACTGGTGTTATCGCTGGTGGTCCTGTACGTGCGGTTCTCGAACTTGCTGGTGTAGGTGACATTTTGACAAAATCTCTGGGTTCTTCGAATTCCATGAACATGGTCAATGCGACTTTGGAAGGTTTGTCCCGTTTGAAGCGTGCTGAAGACGTGGCTAAACTGCGCGGAAAATCCGTCGAAGAGCTTCTGGGTTAAGGAGGGAATTCTCATGGCTAAATTAGAAATTACCCTCGTCCGCAGTTTGATCGGACGTCCGGAGACGCAAAGAACAACTGTGAAAACATTGGGTTTGCGCAAAATCAATAGCAAAGTGGTTCAAAACGATAATCCTGCCATTCGTGGTATGATTAACAAAGTAAGCCACTTGGTTGCTGTTAAAGAAGTAGAAGCTTAATAACGGGTTAATCCCACAAATCTTTAAGGAGGTGCAACGAACGATGAAGTTACATGAGCTTTCACCATCTCCTGGATCCCGCAAAGAACGTAAACGTCTTGGTCGCGGTCCAAGTAGTGGTACAGGTAAAACATCAGGTCGCGGTCACAAAGGACAAAACGCTCGTTCTGGCGGTGGAGTACGTCCAGGCTTCGAAGGTGGACAAAATCCATTGTATCGTCGCTTGCCAAAACGTGGTTTTGTAAACCCAACTCGCAAAGAATATGCAGTTGTGAATACTGAAGACCTGAACAGTTTTGCTGCGGGTACTGAAGTAACTCCAGAATTCTTGATGACGAACGGCGTAGTTAAAAACGCTAAATCCGGAATCAAAATCCTGGGTAACGGTGATGTCACTGTGAAGCTGACTGTTAAAGCTAACAAGTTTTCTCAATCTGCTATTGAGAAAATTGAAGCTGCCGGCGGTACAACTGAGGTGATTTAATGTTCAAGACCCTAAAGAATATCTGGCGGGTTGAAGATCTGCGCAAAAGGGTATTATTTACCCTTTTTGTACTGATCATTTACCGCATCGGCTCCTTTGTTCCCGTACCGGGAGTTAACAAAGATGTGTTCGAAGCGACAAATTCTGCGGGTAAAGAAGTTTTTGGACTTCTCAATACGTTCTCGGGTGGAGCGCTCTTCCAGTTCTCGATATTTGCGCTCGGGATCGTGCCTTACATCACTGCGTCTATCATAGTACAGTTGCTTTCCATGGACGTTATTCCTAAATTAGCGGAGTGGGCAAAGCAAGGTGAACAAGGTAAGAAGAAATCTGCACAGTTGACCCGTTATCTAACCATCGGGCTGGCATTGATTCAAGCGTTTGGTACGTCGATCGGATTCAACCGCTTGTACAATACAGAGATGGTTCCTAACGCTACATTTGCAGATTATATCTTGATTGCGATTGTACTTACGGCCGGTACTTCATTCCTGATGTGGCTTGGTGAGCAGATCACCGAGAAGGGCATAGGAAACGGGATTTCGATCTTGATCTTTGCTGGTATCCTATCAACGGTGCCTAATATTATCAAACAAACGATCGAATCTGACTTCATTCAACCTGACCAACTGTTTATGAATATTCTTAAAGGTGTAATCATCGCAATTGTTATTGTGTTGATCATCATAGGGGTCATTTACATTCAGCAGGCGATTCGGAAAATTCCGGTACAGTACGCTAAACGTGTCGTAGGTAACAAAATGTACGGTGGACAGAATACACATATCCCGCTGAAAATTAATGCAGCAGGTGTTATCCCTGTCATCTTCGCATCATCGCTGTTGATGTTCCCAACGATCATCGCCAACTTCTGGGCAGATCGCCTATGGGCACAGTGGATCGGACAGAACCTGACTACACACAAACCTCTGGGTATGTTGCTGTATGTCGTGATGATCTTCGGTTTCACATTCTTCTATACTTTCGTACAGATGAATCCACAGCAGATGGCTGATAATATGAAAAAGAACGGCGGTTACATCCCAGGCATTCGCCCGGGTAAAGCAACCGAGAAATATCTGACCCGTGTCATGACTCGTTTGACAATGGCCGGAGCCATCTTCTTGGCAGTCATTTCCGTTCTGCCTGTATTCTTAGGGGCACTTTCTGGTTTGCCTCAATCTGCGCAAATTGGAGGAACATCCCTCCTGATCGTTATCGGTGTTGCGCTGGATACGATGAAGCAAATCGAAAGCCAATTGATCAAACGCCACTACAAAGGTTTTATCAATAAATAGGCAATAGGTACCGGTCAAGCTAAGATTTACTTGCCGGCACCTATTGTGCTGTTTGTTGATGTAGGGTAGTCTTGGAGGGAGTGACATAACGTGAACATCCTATTCATGGGCCCTCCTGGGGCAGGAAAAGGAACACAAGCAGACGTCATCGTGAAAGAGTTCGGTATTCCCCATATTTCAACGGGCGATGCATTTCGTCTCGCGATCAAACAGGGAACTCCCATTGGCCTGAAAGCCAAGGAATATATGGATCAAGGATTGCTTGTACCAGATGATGTGACCATTGGCATCGTTGAAGAACGTTTGCAGCAGCCTGACTGCAGAGAAGGTTTCCTCTTGGACGGATTTCCAAGAACCCTGTCGCAAGCAGAAGCGCTCGATGGCATTCTGGATCGATTGAACTCAGGTCTCGATCATGTAATCAACCTGAAAGTGGACCGCAACAAATTGCTCGCTCGTCTGACGGGTCGTCGAATTTGCAAGAACTGTGGTTCCACTTATCATGTGGTGTTCAATCCGCCTAAGCAGGAAGGTATTTGTGATAAATGCGCCGGTGAGTTGTATCAACGCTCTGATGATAATGAAGAGAGTGTAGGTACCCGACTGGACGAGTATATCAACAAAACAGCACCACTCCTCACGTTCTATGAGACTAAAGGTCTTCTTCGTCAAATGAACGGAGAACAGGATATCGATCAAGTTTCTAAAGAAATCGTGTCCTTACTGAGAGGTTAATTGATGATCATTGGTAAGTCCGAAACGGAACTGGGCTTGATGAGGGAAGCAGGGAGAATTGTTGCGGAAACGCATCGTCTCTTGGCAGAGCATATCGCTCCCGGTATTACGACTGGAGAACTTGACCATATGGCCGATCAATACATCCGCAGTCAAGGAGCTGTGCCGTCTTTCAAAGGTTATAACGGTTTCCCTGCCAGTGTGTGCGCTTCAGTAAATGAAGAGTTGGTACATGGATTTCCCGGCAAACGCAAGTTGAACGAGGGCGATATCGTTACGTTTGACATTGGCGCGCAGTACCAGGGGTATCATGGAGATTCCGCCTGGACTTATCCGGTCGGCCGTATTTCCGAAGAAGCCCGTCGTCTTCTGGACGTTACCGAGGCTTCGTTATACGCAGGTCTGGCGCTGGTAAAACCGGACGTTCGCTTGTTTACAATATCTCATGCGATTCAGAAATATATTGAAGATGAAGGGTTCTCCGTAGTTCGTGAATATGTCGGTCACGGCATAGGCGCGGATCTGCACGAAGAACCACAGATTCCGAACTATGGTCTTCCCGATCGGGGACCACGGCTTAAAGCGGGCATGGTGCTGGCCATAGAGCCGATGGTTAACGTAGGTAGACGGTATGTGAAAACGTTGGAAGATAACTGGACTGTCGTCACGGTTGATGGAACGTTATGTGCCCACTTTGAACACACCGTAGCAGTTACACCAGATGGTATGGAAATTTTCACAAAACTGAATGCGTAGGTGATGAGGCATGAACAATCAGTCTAATCCGCAGCTCGGTCAACTTGTGAAGATCCGTAAAGGCCGCAATGCGGACCAAGCCGCAGTAATTGTTGCTATAGCGGACAGTAAGTTCGTGTATATTGCGGATGGAGACAAACGTAAGTTTGATCAACCCAAGAAGAAGAATCTTCTTCATCTTGAACTCCAGCCCATGATTAGTAGCGAGGTTGTAAACAGTTTAAACGAGTGTGGTCGGGTGACAAATGGAAAGCTCCGCTATGCGGTTCATTCATTTCTGGAATCCACCAACATTCAAGCTGATGAGAAAGGAGACTGACTAATGGCCAAGGAAGATGTCATTGAAGTGGAAGGTACGGTTCTCGAACCGCTACCGAACGCAACATTCAAGGTTGAGCTTGAGAACGGTCATCAAATTCTCGCTCACGTTTCCGGAAAACTACGGATGCACTTTATTCGTATCCTGACTGGAGACAAAGTAGTTGTTCAGTTGTCACCTTATGATTTAACAAAAGGTCGCATAACTTACCGTAAATAGTAGTAGACAGTTGCAATGAACTGTGAAGCTTATGTAGCGGGTTTTGCCCGGCAAAACTTGCGAAAGCTTCGAAGCCGGTTTTACAATAGTAGAACAAGGTCAATGCTTACGAAGAGGGTTTTGCTTAGCAAAACTTTGAGGAGGTAATTCACATGAAGGTAAGACCTTCGGTCAAGCCGATTTGCGAAAAGTGCAAAGTCATTCGCCGCAAAGGGAATGTTATGGTTATCTGTGAAAATCCGAAACACAAACAAAAACAAGGTTAAAGAAGGGGGTGTAGCGTAAAATGGCACGTATAGCTGGTGTGGATTTGCCACGTGATAAGCGCGTTGAGATCGCCTTGACTTATATTTTCGGAATCGGTAAAACGACTTCCCAGAAAATTCTGAGCACAACAGGCATCAATCCGGACACTCGTGTTCGTGATTTGACGGAAGATGAAGTCAGCAAATTGCGTGAAAGTATCGATAAAGAGGTCAAAGTAGAAGGTGACCTGCGTCGAGAAATCTCTTTGAATATTAAACGTTTGACGGAGATCGGTTGTTACCGTGGAGTTCGTCATCGTCGTGGTCTGCCTGTTCGTGGACAACGTACGAAAACGAATGCTCGTACTCGTAAAGGTCCTCGTCGTACAGTAGCGAACAAGAAAAAATAATAAGGGGGGATAAGAGAAAATGGCTAAACCGAAAAAAGTCGTACGTACTAAACGTCGTGACCGTAAGAATATTGAATCTGGCGTGGCGCATATCCGTTCCACTTTCAATAACACTATCGTTACTATTACGGATCCTCACGGAAATGCAATTTCGTGGGCAAGCTCCGGCGGCCTCGGATTCAGAGGTTCCCGTAAATCGACTCCGTTTGCTGCACAAATGGCTGCTGAGACTGCTGCCAAAGCTGCAATGGAACATGGGATGAAAGCCGTTGAGGTTATGGTTAAAGGACCAGGCGCAGGCCGTGAAGCAGCGATCCGCTCTTTGCAAGCTGCTGGTCTTGAAGTTAACCTGATCAAAGACGTAACTCCAGTCCCGCATAACGGATGCCGTCCTCCAAAACGTCGTCGTGTCTAATGAGATTTGCCCCTGCGTGTGGTATATTTCCGGCACAATCTGCTAATAATGGTTGTTTAGGCATACTACTACATGTTTTCGCAAGAGAAGGTAAATGTTTCATAGAGGACCGACGTTTTGAAGGAGGGGTATTGCAGTGATTGAAATCGAAAAGCCGAAAATTGAGACGGTAGACGTCAACGATGATGGCACCTATGGGAAATTCGTAGTAGAACCGCTTGAGCGCGGATACGGTACGACGCTTGGAAACTCGCTTCGCCGAATCTTACTCTCGTCACTGCCGGGTGCGGCAGTGTCTTCGGTTCAAATCGATGGCGTTCTGCATGAATTTGCTACAGTTCCTGGCGTAATGGAAGATGTTACGGAGGTTATTCTTAACCTGAAAGCTTTGTCGCTTAAAATTCATTCGGATGAGGAGAAAGTGCTCGAGATTGATGCTGAAGGCGAAGGAGCAATTACGGCTGGAGATATCCGTGCTGACTCCGATGTAGAAATCCTTAACCCGGATTTGCACATTGCTACGCTTGGACCAGGTTCGAGACTTCACATGCGTATTTTTGCCAATCGCGGTCGCGGCTACGTCCAGGCAGATCGGAATAAACGCGATGACCAGCCGATCGGCGTCATCCCAGTCGATTCCATCTTCACCCCGATCAGTCGCGTTAACTACGCTGTGGAAAATACGCGTGTCGGTCAAGTGACCAACTATGACAAGCTCACGTTGGAAGTTTGGACTGACGGAAGTATTCGTCCTGAAGAGGCTGTAAGCCTTGGCGCTAAAATTTTGACTGAGCATTTGATGCTCTTCGTGGGTCTTACAGACGAAGCGAAAGATGCAGAGATCATGGTCGAAAAAGAAGAAGACAAAAAAGAAAAAGTACTCGAAATGACGATCGAAGAGCTGGATCTCTCTGTTCGTTCCTACAACTGCCTCAAACGTGCCGGTATTAATACTGTGCAAGAGCTGACTACGAAAACAGAAGAAGACATGATGAAAGTCCGTAACCTCGGACGTAAGTCTTTGGAAGAAGTTCAAGAGAAGCTTGAGGAACTTGGTTTGGGACTCCGTACAGAAGAATAGACAGCCGAGTGCTTGAAGTGAAGGAGGGAAAACAATGGCATACCAAAAGTTGGGCCGTAATTCCAGCGCACGTAAAGCTTTGTTCCGTGACCTGGTAACCGACCTGTTCTTATACGAACGCATTCAGACAACTGAAGCGAAAGCAAAAGAGGTTCGCTCTATTGCTGAAAAACTGATCACTAAAGCGAAAAAGGGAGATCTTCATGCCCGTCGCCAAGTGGCAGCATATGTTCGCCGCGAAACTATCGATGGTGAGCAAGATGCAATCCAAAAACTGTTTAGCGAATTGTCCGGTCGTTACGCTGAGCGTCCAGGTGGATACACTCGTATCCTGAAACTGGGACCTCGTCGTGGTGACGCAGCGCCAATGGTTTACTTGGAACTGGTAGACCGCGCGTAAAACAGATGAGATGAGGAAAGGGGACAGAATCAAATGATTCTGGATTAACCCTTTTTTTCTCTTCATTTCGGAATTCGTGCTGTAATAGAAGCTCCGTAAGGGGCTTCTTTTGCTGTTCGGGATAGGGATATGTATAGTATGGAACAAAGGTGTGGTAATAATGCGGAACTTATGTATGACGTTAACTTATGATGGCACTGCCTATTACGGCTTTCAAGTTCAGCCGGGAGGGAATACTATTCAGGACCATCTTGAAGATGCCATTCGTGCGTTGACCGGTGAGACTGTTAAAATTACAGGATCAGGCCGAACGGATGCAGGCGTTCACGCTCGCAGACAAATCTTCAATTTTCCTACGGCGTCCCAAATTCCGATTGAACGTTGGTGTATTGCACTCAACTCCAGATTACCATCTGATATTGTCGTTATTGACGCGATTGAAGTTTCGGCTGATTTTCATTCTCGCTATGCAGCGAAAAAGAAAACGTATCGTTATACAGTCAATGCGAACCAATTTCCGGATGTTTTCAACAGAAGACTGCAGTATCATCATCATGCGAAGCTGGACATTACGGCAATGCAGGAGGGCTTGCGTCATTTCATAGGGACGTATGATTTTACCTCTTTTGCTTCACGCAAGTCTCAGAAAGAGAATCATGTACGTTCGGTATACGAAGCATGGATGGAAGTGGACCGATCAATGTGCAGAGACCATCCGCGTGATCAGGGTGTCATTCACATTTATGTGAGTGGTAACGGCTTTTTGCAGCATATGGTTCGCATCATTGTAGGGACACTGCTGGAGATCGGAGAGGGCAAACGGAAAGCCTCTGATGTACCGAATATGATTGCTGCAAGTAATCGATCTGCTGCAGGACCTACTGCAGTTAGCTGTGGTTTAATGCTCTGGGATCTTGAATACAAAAAAGATTAAATTTGGTGAGTGAAAAGCTTAATTAACACTTGCGGTTTAAGCGCCTATCATGTAATATAAAAGTTGTGTTTTCTTAATGGCTTTCCCACAGCCCCAATTAAGAGGTTCACATCAAATTTACAATCCATCAACACCTAAAGTTATAACTTAACGAACGAAGATAAATGAAAATGATGATTTTGAACATTTAAGGAGGAACTTTTCATGCGTACTACGTACATGGCGAAGCCTAACGAAGTTGAGCGCCAATGGCACATCATTGATGCTGAAGGCAAAACCCTCGGACGTTTGGCGAGCGAAGCAGCTGCTTTGATTCGCGGCAAACACAAGCCACAATTCACTCCACATGTGGACACTGGCGATTTCGTTGTTATCATCAATGCTGAGAAAATCGTATTGACTGGTAAGAAAATGCAAGGTAAAAAATACTACCGTCACTCAATGCACCCAGGTGGTTTGAAAGTAACTACAGCTGAAGAGATGGTTAAAAACAAACCTGAGCGTATGTTGGAATTGGCTGTTCGCGGTATGCTTCCTAAAACTCGCATGGGCGAGAAAATGAAGTTGAGACTTAAAGCGTACAGAGGTACTGAGCATCCACATGCAGCACAAAAACCAGAAGTTTACGAACTTCGCGGTTAATTAAAAGGAGGACAGTTTCATGGCACAAGTACAATACTATGGGACAGGTCGTCGTAAACATTCGGTAGCACGTGTTCGCCTTGTACCGGGTGAAGGACGCATTGTCATCAATAAACGTGATATTAATGAATACTTCGGTTTGGAAACACTCAAACTGATCGTAAAACAACCGCTGAACTTGACAGAAACGCTCAACAACTATGACGTTCTTGTTATTGCTCATGGTGGCGGAATCTCCGGTCAAGCCGGCGCAATCCGTCATGGTATCTCCCGCGCTTTGCTGAAAGCAGATCCGGAATACCGTGCATCCCTGAAAAAAGCAGGATTCCTGACTCGTGACCCACGTATGAAAGAGCGTAAAAAATACGGTCTTAAAGCGGCTCGTCGCGCACCTCAGTTCTCCAAACGTTAATATGTATAAAAGCCTTTGGCCTTGGCCAAGGGCTTTTTTTATTTATGTATGGCTATGTGGCCATCCAATTGTTCAGCTTGATCAATGGATCTCATATCTCTCCGATGTTTTTATTTTCATGCATAGCCTTTTTAAACACCCCTAATGTTCCTCTATATGCTTCCTTTAATATGTGCGCCAATGTGCCTTAATTATCCCCTATGCCCGTTATACGTTCTCTCGATGTACTCGTTCTGCATCTTTACTACCCTATCTATTTCAGTTCCTTATAAGTCCATCTAGCCGGGCTTATGCCTATTTCCTGAATGTGTTCATATGTTGTTATCCCATTATTTTTTAGTGTTAGTTTCATCAGTTTTTCTTATGGATACGATAAAAGTCTCTTACATTTCAATTGCGACATATTGCAATCTTGCTCAGCTTAAAACTTGTTCTTCTCGTCCCTCATTTCCAATTGACCAGTGAAATTTTGGTTTTGCTCTTAGTACATGAACTTTCCAAACCCAGTAGCAGCAAAGGTTTCCAATGTCAAAGGGCAGGTTGTCACCTTCAGGGGTATTTGGTCCAAAATGATTGATTTTATCTGAATAACGGATAGATGCATAAATTGAACTAAAATATTCTCTGAAAGAGACAGTTTAAATAGACAGGAACTGATCTTTTTTTACCAGATGGTAGGCATTGACATCCCCAATGAAAGATTTATAATAAACATAATTCATATTAGATTAGTCGGTTTTATGATTGAGGAGTATTGAAATGTAGAATGGGGGAAATTCAGGATGAACTTGTTGGAGAAAGAAGAACTGGCACGGACTAAGGCAGAGGAACTGGAACATGCAAGTCCAGAGGATATTATTCGTTATGCCATTGAAACATTTCCAAATATCACTTTTGCATGTAGCTTTGGTGCAGAAGATGTTGTACTTGTAGATATGCTTCAGAAGATCAGCCCATCCACAGATATTTTTTATCTGGATACGGATTTTCATTTTAAGGAAACGTACGAGACACGCGATAAGATGCAGCAGAACTACAATCTTGATTTTGTACGTGTTTCTCCTAAGATTACTCCTGAAGAACAGGCAGCTCAACATGGAGAAGAGATGTGGAAGTCTGACCCCAACGGATGTTGCAATATCCGCAAAGTGGAGCCGCTGACACGTATTCTTTCACAGTATGATGCGTGGATTACAGGTATCCGCAGAGATCAGGCACCAACTCGTGCTAATTCGAAGAAGGTTGAGTATGATTCAAAGTTCGGCCTGATGAAGTTTAATCCAATTGCGCATTGGACGACGGAGGATGTTTGGCAGTATATTCGTGACAATAACGTAGTATATAACCCGCTTCACGATCAAAACTACCCGAGTATCGGTTGTGAGCATTGTACACGTCAAGTAATGCCTGGCGAGGACCCACGTGCTGGACGCTGGTCTGGTAATGATAAAACGGAATGTGGCCTTCATAAATAATAGATAAACAAGGAGCTGACAAGATGACATCGATTCTGCCTCATGGAGGTACGCTGGTTCAGCGTATCGTACAAGGAGAAGAACGGGAGCAACTACTGCGAGACAGTAAGGATTTATCCTCTTTGCGTATTAATACCTGGACGATATCAGATTTGGATCTGATTGGGGTGGGCGCATTCTCACCACTTCAAGGTTTCATGAATGAGGAAGATTATCTTTCAGTTGTGTCACGCATGCGTCTCGCGGATGGGACAGTCTGGAGTATACCCATTACACTTGCTGTTGACGATAAACAAGCGGCATCCCTTCAGCTTGGTGAACTTGTGAAACTTGTTGGTGATCAAGATGGGGTAACCTATGGATTGCTCGAAGTCCAAAGTATATACCAGGTGGATCAGGGTGAAGAAGCGCGACGTGTATTTAAAACAGATGATCCAGAGCACCCGGGTGTTAAAAAACTGTTGGAGCGCCCTGCAACATATGTAGGAGGTCCAATCCAAGTTCTGAATCGTCCGAAACCCGTGAAGTTCGAAGAGTTCTATTATGATCCTGAAGATACCCGGAAGATTTTCCAGGAGAAGGGTTGGAAGACGGTAGTCGGTTTCCAGACACGTAACCCGGTCCATCGGGCTCATGAGTACATTCAGAAGAGCGCTATGGAGATTGTAGATGCACTTTTCCTGAATCCGCTCGTTGGAGAGACGAAGTCGGATGATGTTCCCGCAGATGTTCGCATGAAGAGTTATCTGGTATTACTGGAGAATTATTATCCAGCTGATCGTGCGTTTCTTGGTGTGTTCCCCGCAGCTATGCGATATGCCGGACCACGAGAAGCTATTTTTCATGCAATGGTCCGCAAAAATTACGGTTGTACCCACTTTATCGTCGGTCGTGATCATGCGGGTGTAGGTGATTATTACGGAACATATGAAGCACAGGAGATCTTTACTAACTTTACAGCGGAGGAACTGGGGATTACCCCGTTGTTCTTCGAACATAGTTTCTTCTGTAAGAAATGTGGAAACATGGCTTCCAGCAAAACTTGCCCACATGATAAGGAGCACCACATGACGCTTTCCGGGACCAAAGTGCGCGGGTTGCTGCGTGACGGCCAGTGTCCCCCACCTGAATTTACACGCCCTGAGGTAGCCGAGGTGTTGATTGAAGGAATGGCGGAGCAAGTCCGATCCTAACGGTATATTTGTCCATCTTGTCCCATATAGATGATTAGAGTCATTTATAGGGACGAGGTGGTTTTTTTATGCGTAAAAATATGGGGAAGCACTTTGTAGTCTGGATCAGGTTAAAAACAATTAAAAGGGTTATGCTGAGCCTCTGTCTGTTGGCCATGTTAGTGGCAGTAATGTCCTACGAGTTACCTTCTGCAAAGACATCAGGCTACTGGAGTTTGCCAATGGCAGGTAAAGTCATTGCCATTGATGCAGGACACGGAGGTCCGGATGGAGGAGCTGTGAGTAAACAGGGGGTTATTGAAAAAGATATCAACTTGTCTATCGCTCTGTATGTGAGAGATTATTTGCAACAGGCAGGTGCCTTAGTGGTTATGACACGAGAAATTGACACTGATCTGGCTGATTCGGACACTAAGGGATACTCCAAACGCAAGACGGAAGATCTGAAGCAAAGAGTGCGACGAATAGAGGATAAGCAAGCAGACCTTTTCATCAGCATTCACATGAACAGTGTTCCTTCTAACCGATGGAGTGGAGCGCAGGTTTTCTATACACCTAACCATCCGGATAACGAAGGACTGGCCAATTTGCTTCAACAAGAGATGGTTCGTAATCTGGAGAATACAGATCGAATCGCCAAAACGGTTAACACGGTTTATCTGTTACAGGCTTTGAAGATCCCGTCAGCACTTGTAGAAGTAGGTTTTCTTTCTCATCCGGAAGAGGCACGTCTGCTTGCCGATGAAGCCTACCAACGTAAAGTAGCTGCTTCGATTTACAATGGGGTTCTAAGATATTCCTCAGGAGAACGGCCTAAAAGTTAGTCAGAACAAGAAAGGTAATGATATAATTGGAACAGCATACCTAAATTACATGCCAATAGATAAAGCTGAGGTGCTGTCTGATGTTATCAAAAGAACAGATACTTGAACTATTACAGCCATTACAAGAACCGCAATTGGGAGTAAGTCTGACCGAATTGGAATGGATTCGTGATGTTATGGTGAAAGAAAATCATGTGGCTCTGACCATGGTGACACTGGAGAACCGACCTGAGGATACAACGGCCTTGAGTGATGCTGCCCGTAATCTGTTATCCCAGCATGGATTGAAGGATGTACATATTCGCGTGCGTGCAGCTTCTGAGCATGATCGTGAGAGCCTGAATATGGGACAACCCGATGAAGAGCAAGATCGGGACGAAGTGCTCGTAAAAGGTCACGCAGCGGGTCTGGATGGACATGAACTGTTAAGTCCTGAATCAGGCGTTCGTTTTATTGCTGTGGCCAGTGGTAAAGGCGGCGTTGGTAAATCAACAGTGACGGTTAATCTCGCTGCGGCCTTGGCACGTCAAGGCAAGAAGGTGGGATTAATTGACGCTGACATCTATGGTTTCAGTGTACCTGACATGATGGGGATCGAAGAATATCCGGTTGTGGAAGATGGCGTTATTCAACCAGTTGAACGTTTCGGTGTCAAAGTTATGTCGATGGGTTTCTTTATTCGTGAGAACAACCCGGTAATCTGGCGCGGACCTATGCTTGGTCGGATGTTGCGTCAATTCTTTACTGATGTCCAGTGGGGCGAGTTGGATTATATGTTACTGGACTTGCCACCAGGTACGGGTGATGTCGCTCTGGATGTGCATCAGATGTTGCCTCAGAGCAAGGAAATTATCGTTACTACACCGCATGCAACTGCAGCTTTTGTTGCAGCGCGTGCAGGTGCCATGGCCATCCAGACAGATCATGAGTTACTTGGTGTGGTTGAAAACATGGCTTACTACGAGTGCGGCAGTTGCGGAGAAAAGGATTATGTCTTTGGTCGTGGAGGCGGGGGGAGGCTTGCAGAAAGTCTGCATACGAACTTGCTTGCCCAGATTCCTTTGGGTACTCCGGATAATCATCCTTCCGAGCCTGACTTCTCACCGTCTGTATACAAAGCAGACTCCCGTATCGGGGCCATCTACGATGAAGTCGCTCAGTCCATTGAATCCAAATTCTAACGGTGTTCGTTATAAATACAAATAAAGCCTGCGTCCATTCGGATGCAGGCTTTTTAGTTTCTAGGGTATACCAACATCTACTGTTTATGAGCCTCCACCGCTGCCAGAATCTCCACTGCCGCCACCTTCTTCGCCACCGCCACCTTCTTGGCCCTGACCTTCTTGTCCTCCTTGCTCTTGCCCCTGCTGTCCGCCACTTTCTACTTTTGGTTGCAATTCCTCCTGTACAACCTTCTTGAGCAAAGTGAGTACTTCCATACGGAATAACGGGTTTTGCATTACTTCCTGCATAACAGTCATCGTCTGTTTGCGATAATCCGGTGTCTTGGTCATATCCATGAACATCTTGGAGACCTCAGGTGACTTCATGATGTCCCCAACAGATTTTTGGTACGTGGGATCTTTAATCAATTGCATGTGAAGCTGTTTGCTTTGAGCGTTGATTGCTTTGGCAAATTCTCCAGCAAACTTTGGATCGGTCATGATTTTCTCGAATTCCTTTTGGTATTCAGGGGCGGTGATGGTATCTTTTACTGCAATACGTATTTGTTCCGAAGATTGCACAGGCATTAACATTTTCATACCAATGGTTCCCGAACCACCACCCGATCCGCCACCACCTTCTTCTGAACCTCCACCTTCGCCCTCACCGCTGGATGAGCTTTGACCTGTAAGAGCTTCCTCTACTGCTTTCTTGCCTTCATCACTTTTTAAAATATCTACAACCATCGTTTTCATCTCTTTATAACTGCCCTGAGGAGGCGAAGAACTCTGATCTGAACCGCAGCCGGCAAGCATGACGGATAGCCCCAGTACGACACAGCATAGCTGCCACAAAGGCCGTTTCATGTGTACAATCCCTCCTTGATTAGATACTGGATGTAGTATGTGATGGGAAAGGGGGAAATATGTTGAGCAATGATGGTTTTTTGCTGAGAAGGTTGGTAAAATAAACACTCGGGGGTGGAAAACATTTGAATTTACGTAAATGGTTTTTCCTGTTTTGGACAGCCTTGCTTATTGGGGCCGCGGGATCATTGGGTACGGGATTAATTATGATGCTGGTGAATGGGGAGAAGACAAATGGATTAAATGATTTTCTTCTGTATCTTCTAATCCTGTTTGGATCCGGGGTTATGATCAGCGTGTATTCACAAATGGGTTTCTTTGCATATCTGATACTGAATTATATGGGTAAAGGTGTATTTCCCAAGCGCGGTTGGCAGATCGTGCAAATTATCTTAACGGTGTTAGCTCTGCTTGACGTGATGTTTTTGCGTCTGTTTGTAGGGGGGAATCGGGAACGCATATCGGATATTGTGCTCGGTATCATTATTTTAGCAGCTGCAATTGTTACCGCTTACGTCAAGGTGAGATTGACTCATATTTCCGCGCTCGTACCGACACTCTTTTTCATGATTGCCGTCACCGTAGTGGAGACGATCGGCGTATTGCGCATTGATGTGAATGCTGCAACCATATTTATTGTGGTTCCCTTGCTCTTATGTAATGCATACCAAATGCTGATATTGCACAGGCTGGTGGATGTGTCTTCGAACCAAAGTGTAAATGAAAGTGGAAAGGCAGAGCCGTTGAAGGAAAGTCGAGCATAGATTTTATTTTGAAAATAAAAACATACCAAAAAGAGCTAACCTGGTTAGCTCTTTTCAACTTTTGCACCCCTATTTGAGCTGTCGCTCCAATAATCTAGCAATTACTGACCGCTGGCTTGGTCACGGACTTCCTTACCTTCTACACTGGAATGGTTCAGTAACTCTGACACAGTGACGAATTCATATCCCTGATTTTTTAATTTGTCGATAATGACAGGGAGTGCTTCATGAGTTTGTTTGGAGGAATCGCTGGCATGCAGCAGCACAATGTCACCTGGATGCGCTTTGCTTACTACTCGATCAACAATCGTCTGTACACCAGGGTTTTTCCAATCCAAGGAGTCAGTATCCCATTGCACCACCTGATAGTTCAGACTATTGGCTACCTGGAGCACACGCTTATCAAAGTCCCCATTGGGCAGACGCAGTAACTTCGGTTCTTTTCCCGTTAAATCGGTTAAAATGCTATGAGCTGTCGAAATTTCTTTGCGAATTTCTTCCTCGGTCAGGCTGCTGTAGTTTTCATGTCTATGTCCATGGCTGCCAATCTCATACCCTGCATCTTTGATAGCTGTGACAATCTCGGGGTGTGTCTTGCTCCAGGGGGAGGAAAGGAAAAAGGTGGCCTTCTGCACTTTATTCTCCTGAAGAACTTTCAGAATCGGTTCAGTCCGTTTATCACCCCAGCTAATGTCAAAGGTTAGTGCAATCACCTTCTTCTCGGTTGGAACGCTGTAGACGGCTGATGGTGCTTCTTCCGAGAATACGGAGACATTGCCGCTCTCCAGATAGATAATACCGATCGCAAAGACGGCAGCAACCAGGACAATCAGGTAACGTTTAATCTTTTTGCCGCTAAATACATAGAACGAGTTCATTTCAATAAGCGCCCCTCTCCCATAAGAAATGCTTGTTTACTCTCCAATGTATGCTCGTACTGCCCAGTTATTCATCACTAATCCTTGTTTGTCCATCATTTTAGATTCTACAGGAGGTTATTATGTTAAAATTCAGTACATTTCTTAAAGATCTTGGGTCCATCCGTAGTGCATTGATCTGGTCCGTAGTTTTATTTGCTGCAGGAATAGGGGCAGGATGGGTGAGCACAGGTCCACTAGAGGAATTATTGTTAAACCAAATTGGGGGCTTACGAGAGGTCAGTGAACGGCTGGAGCAGGGGGGCAATGTGCAATGGAACTTCTTCCTGTTCATCTTTTTCAATAATGCGATCAAAAGCGTACTTGTCATCTATGCCGGTATATTCTTCGGAATCCTGCCGGTTATCTTTCTGTTAATCAATGGTATGGTCCTTGGATTTGTAGTGCACACCACGATGAATTATGGGGCAAGCTTTTATGATATTGTGGTTAAGGGCTTACTTCCACATGGCATTATTGAGATTCCGGTTATCATCATTGCTTGTGCATTCGGACTGAAGTTTGGTGGGCTGGTTATCAAAAGTCTTGTCCGACTTGGAAGTGACAAACGAAATACGATTGGTACACGGTGGAGAGTATTCATGAACAGAACGTTAACCGCATCCTTCTGGGTTGTCATCTTGCTTCTTGTTGCAGCAATCATTGAAAGTACACTTACATATGCTCTGGTGAGAGGATAAAATTTTGTGATGGTCGGCATTCATAAATTTTCAGAAAGTTGACCATAACAATAAAACGGGTTCCAGCAGCACCCACAAAAAGCGAATACAAAGGGTGTTGCATGAAACTGAGTAAGTGTAATTAAAGAGGCTATGCACAAAAAGGAGAACTCTAATGCTGGGTATGTTGTTTAACGAGAAGGAATGCAAGGAACTAGACTACGTGCTGCGTAAAGAGTTAGATGAAATGCTGTTCGATCTAAGTGATAATCGTCTTGACCAAGAGATCAAATATGCTATCGCGAGCCGATATAAGACTGTGTTCCGTATGTATGCACGCTTTGCCCCGCCAAAAGAGTTGTCCAAGTATGCAAGAGGTGGGAAGCTGAAAAAGTCGAAGCTGTAATGATTAAGCTGGTCATATATTAGCTGTATAGTAGTGGAAGTGAGGTGCGGCTCTTAAAAGTGGGTGCTGTACCTCTGAACCATGATCATAGCGAATTTGTCATAAGGGTTAAACTATTTGTCGAAAAAGGGTTGACCTTTCTAAATTCATATGGTAAATTAATTTTCGTTCCTTTTTTAGGAGCGGTTCACTGAAACAAGCATGAAAATAAAGTGATTTAAAATAATCGAAAAATAATGCTTGCAAAGAGAACTTCAACATGATATATTATAAAAGTCGCCGCTGAAACGACGACAACATGAAAGACAGCAACAAATTGAATGTTTGATCTTTGAAAACTGAACAACGAGTGAGTAAACATTCTGCTTGCAGAATGAACGCGAAAGATTGAAACAAGCCTCGGCTTGGATCGACTGGAGCGCAAATGAGATTTTTAATCTCGTCAGATTCAAAATGAGCTTATCGCTCTTTTCAAATATTTGAGATGATTTTCATAGCGTTTAACCGCGCTACTGAAATTCATCTTTATTGGAGAGTTTGATCCTGGCTCAGGACGAACGCTGGCGGCATGCCTAATACATGCAAGTCGAGCGGACTTGAAGAGAAGCTTGCTTCTCTGATGGTTAGCGGCGGACGGGTGAGTAACACGTAGGCAACCTGCCCTCAAGTTTGGGACAACTACCGGAAACGGTAGCTAATACCGAATAATTGTTTTCTTCGCCTGAAGAGAACTGGAAAGACGGAGCAATCTGTCACTTGGGGATGGGCCTGCGGCGCATTAGCTAGTTGGTGAGGTAACGGCTCACCAAGGCGACGATGCGTAGCCGACCTGAGAGGGTGATCGGCCACACTGGGACTGAGACACGGCCCAGACTCCTACGGGAGGCAGCAGTAGGGAATCTTCCGCAATGGGCGAAAGCCTGACGGAGCAATGCCGCGTGAGTGATGAAGGTTTTCGGATCGTAAAGCTCTGTTGCCAGGGAAGAACGCTTGGGAGAGTAACTGCTCTCAAGGTGACGGTACCTGAGAAGAAAGCCCCGGCTAACTACGTGCCAGCAGCCGCGGTAATACGTAGGGGGCAAGCGTTGTCCGGAATTATTGGGCGTAAAGCGCGCGCAGGCGGTCATTTAAGTCTGGTGTTTAATCCCGGGGCTCAACCCCGGATCGCACTGGAAACTGGGTGACTTGAGTGCAGAAGAGGAGAGTGGAATTCCACGTGTAGCGGTGAAATGCGTAGATATGTGGAGGAACACCAGTGGCGAAGGCGACTCTCTGGGCTGTAACTGACGCTGAGGCGCGAAAGCGTGGGGAGCAAACAGGATTAGATACCCTGGTAGTCCACGCCGTAAACGATGAGTGCTAGGTGTTAGGGGTTTCGATACCCTTGGTGCCGAAGTTAACACATTAAGCACTCCGCCTGGGGAGTACGGTCGCAAGACTGAAACTCAAAGGAATTGACGGGGACCCGCACAAGCAGTGGAGTATGTGGTTTAATTCGAAGCAACGCGAAGAACCTTACCAGGTCTTGACATCCCTCTGACCGGTACAGAGATGTACCTTTCCTTCGGGACAGAGGAGACAGGTGGTGCATGGTTGTCGTCAGCTCGTGTCGTGAGATGTTGGGTTAAGTCCCGCAACGAGCGCAACCCTTATATTTAGTTGCCAGCACTTCGGGTGGGCACTCTAGATAGACTGCCGGTGACAAACCGGAGGAAGGTGGGGATGACGTCAAATCATCATGCCCCTTATGACCTGGGCTACACACGTACTACAATGGCCGGTACAACGGGCTGCGAAATCGCGAGATGGAGCCAATCCCAACAAAGCCGGTCTCAGTTCGGATTGCAGGCTGCAACTCGCCTGCATGAAGTCGGAATTGCTAGTAATCGCGGATCAGCATGCCGCGGTGAATACGTTCCCGGGTCTTGTACACACCGCCCGTCACACCACGAGAGTTTATAACACCCGAAGTCGGTGGGGTAACCGCAAGGAGCCAGCCGCCGAAGGTGGGATAGATGATTGGGGTGAAGTCGTAACAAGGTAGCCGTATCGGAAGGTGCGGCTGGATCACCTCCTTTCTATGGAGAATCGTTTCCCGCGTGGAAACATTCAAATACGCAGCTTAGCTGCAAAACACTCACTCGTTGCTCAGTTTTGAGAGCTCAAACTCTCAAACAGCTTGCTTTTGCATGGAGCTTGTTCTTTGAAAACTAGATATCGAAACGAAAGTAAATGCGAATTAGAACATTCCTTTTTAGCTGAACTTGTGTAAACAAGTTTCAATAAAAACGGTAGTTAATTGCTTTTGCGATGGTATTGAATGGGAGTGACTTTTGGCTTTGCGCAAGCAAAACAAGGGAAGCGAGCAGTCAAAACCGGAGTAATATGGTTAAGCTACTAAGAGCACACGGAGGATGCCTAGGCGCTAGGAGCCGATGAAGGACGTGGCGAACAACGAAACTGCCTCGGGGAGCTGTAAGCAAGCTTTGATCCGGGGGTGTCCGAATGGGGAAACCCAGCTGGGGTAATTTCCAGTTACTCACAACTGAATACATAGGTTGTGCAGAGGCATACCAGGGGAACTGAAACATCTAAGTACCCTGAGGAAGAGAAAACAATAGTGATTCCGTCAGTAGCGGCGAGCGAACGCGGAGAAGCCCAAACCAGAGAGCTTGCTCTTTGGGGTTGTGGGACGTCTCACATGGAGTTACAAAGGAACCGGTTAAGCGAAGAGGTCTGGAAAGGCCCGCCAAAGAAGGTAAAAGCCCTGTAATTGAAAGTTGGTTCCCTCCGAGACGGATCCCGAGTAGTGCGGGGCACGTGAAACCCCGTATGAATCCGGCAGGACCATCTGCCAAGGCTAAATACTTCCTAGCGACCGATAGTGAAGCAGTACCGTGAGGGAAAGGTGAAAAGCACCCCGGAAGGGGAGTGAAATAGAACCTGAAACCGTGTGCTTACAAAAAGTCAGAGCCCGTTTTAGGGGTGATGGCGTGCCTTTTGTAGAATGAACCGGCGAGTTACGTTCCCGTGCAAGGTTAAGGTGAAGAGCCGGAGCCGCAGCGAAAGCGAGTCTGAATAGGGCGAATTAGTACGTGGACGTAGACCCGAAACCGGGTGATCTACCCCTGTCCAGGGTGAAGGTGCGGTAACACGCACTGGAGGCCCGAACCCACGCATGTTGAAAAATGCGGGGATGAGGTGGGGGTAGCGGAGAAATTCCAATCGAACTCGGAGATAGCTGGTTCTCCCCGAAATAGCTTTAGGGCTAGCCTCGGAAAACAGAGTCGTGGAGGTAGAGCACTGATTGGGTGCGGGGCCCGCAAGGGTTACCAAGCTCAGTCAAACTCCGAATGCCATAGACTTACTTCCGGGAGTCAGACAGTGAGTGCTAAGATCCATTGTCAAAAGGGAAACAGCCCAGACCATCAGCTAAGGTCCCCAAGTGTGTGTTAAGTGGGAAAGGATGTGGAGTTGCACAGACAACCAGGATGTTGGCTTAGAAGCAGCCATCATTTAAAGAGTGCGTAATAGCTCACTGGTCGAGTGACTCTGCGCCGAAAATGTAACGGGGCTAAACACACCACCGAAGCTATGGCTTGATACGATGTATCAGGGGTAGGGGAGCGTTGTATAAGGGTTGAAGGTGTACCGTAAGGAGCGCTGGACATTATACAAGTGAGAATGCCGGTATGAGTAACGAAAAGATCAGTGAGAATCTGATCCGCCGAAAGCCTAAGGGTTCCTGAGGAAGGCTCGTCCGCTCAGGGTAAGTCGGGACCTAAGGCGAGGCCGAAAGGCGTAGTCGAAGGACAACAGGTCGAAATTCCTGTACCACCGTAAGCCGTTATGAGCAATGGGGGGACGCAGTAGGGTAGTGACGCGGACTGATGGATGTCCGTCTAAGCAGTAAGGCTGATGTGTAGGCAAATCCGCACATTGTAAGGCTGAGCTGTGATGGGGAGTGAAAATTACAGTAGCGAAGGTCATGATCTCACACTGCCAAGAAAAGCCTCTAGCCAGGTGATGGTGCCCGTACCGCAAACCGACACAGGTAGGCGAGAAGAGTATTCTAAGGCGCGCGGAAGAACTCTCGTTAAGGAACTCGGCAAAATGACCCCGTAACTTCGGGAGAAGGGGTGCCCCGGTAGTGTGAATAGCACGAGGGGGCCGCAGTGAAAAGGCCCAAGCGACTGTTTAGCAAAAACACAGGTCTGTGCGAAGCCGTAAGGCGAAGTATACGGGCTGACGCCTGCCCGGTGCTGGAAGGTTAAGGGGAGTGGTTAGGGAGTAATCCCGAAGCTGTGAACCGAAGCCCCAGTAAACGGCGGCCGTAACTATAACGGTCCTAAGGTAGCGAAATTCCTTGTCAGGTAAATTCTGACCCGCACGAATGGCGTAACGACTTGGGCGCTGTCTCAACGAGAGATCCGGTGAAATTTTAATACCTGTGAAGATGCAGGTTACCCGCGACAAGACGGAAAGACCCCATGGAGCTTTACTGCAGCTTGATATTGAATTTGGGTACGATCTGTACAGGATAGGTGGGAGCCTTTGAAGCAGGAGCGCCAGCTTCTGTGGAGGCAACGTTGGGATACCACCCTGATCGTATCTAGGTTCTAACCTGGTACCGTAATCCGGTGCGGGGACAGTGTCAGGTGGGCAGTTTGACTGGGGCGGTCGCCTCCTAAAGAGTAACGGAGGCGCCCAAAGGTTCCCTCAGAATGGTTGGAAATCATTCGAAGAGTGCAAAGGCATAAGGGAGCTTGACTGCGAGACCTACAAGTCGAGCAGGGACGAAAGTCGGGCTTAGTGATCCGGTGGTACCGCATGGAAGGGCCATCGCTCAACGGATAAAAGCTACCCTGGGGATAACAGGCTTATCTCCCCCAAGAGTCCACATCGACGGGGAGGTTTGGCACCTCGATGTCGGCTCATCGCATCCTGGGGCTGAAGTAGGTCCCAAGGGTTGGGCTGTTCGCCCATTAAAGCGGTACGCGAGCTGGGTTCAGAACGTCGTGAGACAGTTCGGTCCCTATCTGTCGTGGGCGTAGGAAATTTGAGAGGAGCTGTCCTTAGTACGAGAGGACCGGGATGGACGTACCGCTGGTGTACCAGTTGTTCCGCCAGGAGCACCGCTGGGTAGCTATGTACGGAAGGGATAAACGCTGAAAGCATCTAAGCGTGAAGCCCCCCTCAAGATGAGATTTCCCAGTATGTAAGACCCCTTGAAGACGACGAGGTAGATAGGCTGGGGGTGGAAGTGCAGCAATGCATGGAGCTGACCAGTACTAATCGGTCGAGGGCTTATCCAATTGCAAGTGATAATTCGCATGTTTCGTTTCGAATCTAGTTTTCAGGGAACAATCTCTGAAATGAAAATCGGTACATCACAGAACGTGTGTATGATTTTCAGTTCCATATCTGATTTCAAGAAGCTATGCTTCGACAAATCGCGTTTGGTGGCGATGGCGGAGGGGTTCCACACGTACCCATCCCGAACACGACCGTTAAGCCCTCTAGCGCCGATGGTACTTGGACCGCAGGGTCCTGGGAGAGTAGGACGCCGCCAAGCAATATGAAGACACACTTGATGATATCGAGTGTGTCTTTTTGTTTTACTATTTTATATCGGGAAACAACTAACTTTACAGATAAGACGGTATCAAGACCTTCACTTATATGAAGACTCTAGTGCAATCAAGCAAGGACGATGAGAAGACTAAGGAGACAAAGACTAAACAACTTGAACAGCAGATCAAGCAGATTGAGGCACAGATTGCCAGCAAAGCTCTCAAGGAGCCGGTACAGCCGTTGCGAAGGATGCGCCACCTGCCCAACCTCTGTCCAACGGATTGGGTCTAGCTACACCTAAGGAGATTGCAAACGCAACGACAGACAGTAATGGCCGATTTGATATACGCATCTAATTACATCTAAGTTAGAAAAAAACAAAGCCCTGACCGATCTATATGGATCGTGCAGGGCTTCATGTATTTGTTTATTTAATTATTTATGAGGTCTACCTACATTCTATCTACGTTCTATTTATCTTCTATCTGTTGCCGTTATACTATCTGTTAACGTTATTCAGGATGTAACGCGTTTATCCGATCCGTAAGGGATCGTTTTCTATAGTACACGGCTATCGTGACGAGAACCAGCATTTCAGATAACGGAACAGCAAGCCACACACCCGTAACACCGAAGAATGAAGGGAGGACTGCAATTAACGCAATCATGATGATCATCTCACGCGCAGCTGTGATCCAGATGGCCATTTTGGCATTACCTACAGATTGGAAATAGGTGCTCATAACAAAGTTAACACCCATGAACACATAGGCAAATGTAAATATGCGTAATCCGTAAACGGCATTATCCGTAACGCTGCTACTGAAGTTTCCAAAGATTTGCACGAAATAAGGTGCACCGATTTGAACAACAATCAGTAACAGTATACCGCATGCCAGCGCTGTTTTGGTGGCTAAACGTATCGTTTGATGTACCCGTTTCATCTGTTTCGCACCGTGATAATAGCTGACCAGAGGCTGAGCAGCGGATGCCAGACCCAGGAATGCTAACAGTACCACACCATGAATATAGTTCAATACGGTAAAGGATGCTACGCCATCCGTACCCGCTATGCGGTCCATCGAGATGTTATGAGAGACGGAGAAGACCGACATACCAAGTTCAGCCAGAAAACTGGGGAAGCCAATGAGTAACAGGGAGGCCAGCAATTTGTTGTTCCATTTGAACCGGGTGAATGTGAGATTATTTGTTTTTTTGAAAAAGTGAGTGAACAGGACAAGCAGCGCAAGGGATGCCGATACAATTGTACCGAGGGCAACACCGCGTACACCCCACTCAAGTACATACAATGTTACATAATTGATGATGATATTAGCTACAGCAAACGTAATCTGAGCGTACATGGATGTGTTGGGATTCCCATCGTTCCGAACAAAGACAGAGAGTGCATTCTCAATGGTGAAGACGAACCCGAACAACAACATGATATTCATGTAGTCTGAAGCAAACGGGAAGGTCTCAGCGTTAGCACCGAGGGAGTATACCAGCTTGTCTTTGAAGGTATATGCAGTATATCCAATAGCTATCGTGACTAGCATAATGAGCATAATGGATTTGGTGAAAATTTGTTTGGCTGTGGTTATATCTTTTCTACCCATTGCATTGGAGTACAAGGTTGCACCGCCCATACCTATCCATAGCGACATGGCAACAAAAAGCGTGTAGACAGGTGAGGCAATGCCGATCCCGGCCATTGCTGTAGAACCCAGTTTGTGTCCAACCATAATGCCGTCGATAATAAAATTAAAAGCAACTACCAGCATCCCCAATACAGAAGGCACGAGGTAGCTTATAAAAGCTTTACCTACAGATTGCCCTTCCAATGGATGCGTCCAATTCGTATTCATAATAACCTCCGTTAGTAAACTGAATGTTCATTCTGTATTTAATAATACTGAACGTTCGTTCTGTATGATAACACGCATGAATTCGCTTGGCAACTTTTGCGTTTAAATATCGTTTATGTGGTAGAGTAGTGGATATTCATAAGGCGGGAGGAATCTCTAGATGAAACAAAATAAATACGATGAAGCTGAGTTTTTCGACAACTATAGTAAGATGGCTCGATCAATTCAAGGGCTGGATGCGGCCGGGGAATGGCATGAATTGCAGACCTTGTTGCCTGATTTGAAGAACAAGCGTGTGCTGGATTTGGGATGTGGTTTTGGTTGGCACTGCCGGTATGCGCGAGAGCAACAAGCGAGTTCAGTGATCGGTGTAGATCTGTCTGAAAATATGCTCCAGCGTGCTCGTGAGATGACAGACGATCCACAGATCCAGTACAAGCAGCTGGCGATTGAAGATATTTACTTTGAACCTGGACAATTTGATGTTGTGATCAGTTCACTGGCTTTGCATTATATTGAACGGTTAGACGCGGTGTACGCCAAAATCAATGACTGTCTTGTTCAAGGTGGCACGTTTGTCCTTTCATCTGAACATCCCATCTTCACCGCTCGTGCTGCGCAGGATTGGCATTACGGACCCGAAGGTGAGATTCTGCACTGGCCCCTGGATGATTACCACGATGAAGGGAAGCGTGTGGCGAACTTTCTGAATCAGGACGTGGTCAAATATCATCGCACACTGGCAACACATCTCAATGAACTGATTAAGGCGGGGTTTGCTATTGGGCAGGTGGCTGAATCCAAGCCATCACCGGAGATGATTGAACAGGTTCCTGGCATGCGAGATGAGAACCGGAGACCCATGTTTCTGATGATTGCTGCCGTTAAAGTATAACGATGAAAATGATTCGTTAGACCAGAGGGCAGAAAGAAATTGAGGAAGTGGAGCGGTCGCCTAAAAGCTTCCCTGAAAGAGAATTCTAACTAAACAAACTTGAAGGAATCAGTGTGTTCAGGGATATTGAACATGCTGTTTTTTTATTTTGCTACAATAATAAGAAATAATGTCCAAAATAGGGAACCAAACCACAATAGACTCAGTCATATTAAGTGAGGTGAACAACAGTTGGATTATCAATTTCTGGCACAGGCTCAGACCATCGACAATTACACACTCGGCAGCATGATGGATGATTACGGGAACGATGTGTGGAATTATGCTTATTTTCTGACCAAAAGCGCCGAGCAGGCAGATGACTTGTCACAGGAAGTGTTTATTCGGGCATACTCGGGGATCGCTCATTATCGGGGAGAGTGCTCACTGAAGACGTGGCTACTGACGATTACTAGGAACACGACGTTTACATATCGAAAATCCAAATTCTTTCGTAGCAGCTTGTGGGGAGAGACACTTTCCATGGAGACAGAGCGAGAGCATTCAAGCCAAAGAATAATGATTCCAGAGAAAGATACACATCCTTCGGCCGAGATGGAAGTGATGCGTAAGGAGCATGTCCATGAAATCTGGGATATTGTTCTTGCGTTGCCGAAGAAATTTCGGGAGATCCTGTTGCTGCATCTGAAGTATGAGCTTACGACGAGTGAGATTGCTGAGATGTTGAAAATCAGCTCAGGCACAGTAAAATCCAGACTTTCCCGAGGTAAGGACAAGGTACGAAAACATTGGGAGGAGCGAAGCGAATGACACATAAGGATGAGCAATGGGAAAAGGAATTCCGGAAGGAACCGTTTGCGTCGTCTCCTTTTACAGAGGATCACAAGCGAAAGGTGCTTCAACAGGTAGAGTGGATGAAGAAGTCGGAAGTGGGAAGCCAGAGAAATCAGTCGGAGGGCCGTCCCGAGCCTTCTAGACAGCGAATAGGCAACTCTTCACATAAGCGCCGTTCTAGAAGTGCCCCCCTAGTTGCAGCGACAGGTGCGTTGGTTATTGCTTCAGGTTTGTTCTTGTGGATCTGGGATGATGGACAGCTGGTGAAGCCCGTGATTGAGCAGGTCTATCCTACAGCAGCGTTACAGTTGTCCGATGATCTGAGCGTGAATCTGCTTACGGATAAGATGAAAAGAAATGTTGCGGTCACCATGCGGGATGATCTGGGTAAACAGCTGCGGATTACGAAAGTGGAAGACTTGCCTGTCTCCGGAAGAATATATGTAGAGGCTGGAAATGAAAGTGAGAAAGAGTACGCGCAGATATGGCTCGATGCGGCCACAGGAAATTTGCGAGAAGTAGGAATGAGACGTGAGATGCAGCCGAGCGAGCTGGAGCACCGTTATTTGCGTCAAGTTCCATCGCTTTTGCAAAGTATAGGTATTGTTCCAACGCTTAAACCTGTATCAGTCCAACGTTATGTGAGTATGAAGCAAGGGGAAATGGAGCCGATATCGTATACCACATTAACGTTAGAAAATGAGAATAGTTATGGTGAGATTGTATGGCAGCAGGACAAGGGTGTATCAATCTCAGGCGATCTCAGTCCTGATCAAGTATCTCATTCTGTGTTGGCAGATGCCAAGGATGCTGTGAGGGCAGTATTCGGTGAAACATCTCCCAAACTTAGGGGTGTAAGTCGTACCAAAGATGATGAGATCGGGAAGGATATAATTAATATTAGTTTCAATGATCATTACTTGGTTCAAATGATTACAGGGGAAGAAACTAAGGTTTACTCTATTATTGGGGAGAATTCTTATCGAAATGATTTTACCAATTGGGATGAAGTAGAGGCGTACCATCAGAAGATTTATGATGTGAAGGAATCCCTCCTTAGGGACGAGGTAGGGCCGATGATTAAAGAAGTATTTAACGTCAACCTCCAGGGATACAGTCTTCATAGGGAAGCCGATAGTCCAGGGATGGCCACATTTGAACTTGAGTCGACGAAAGATGTTATACGGGTTCGCTACAATGAAGATGTAAAAATTTCGATGATTACCAGAGGCGAGCTATAGGGCTTGATTCTATATGGTACAATTTACTTCAAAGATGGAATGAGCATAAGGAGATTAAGATGGAATATTTGGTGAGTTCATGTCTGGCGGGGGTAGCCTGCCGTTACAATGGAACTGCAAGTCTGGATGAGAAGATTCAGGAACTTGTGGAGCAGGAGCAGGCAAAGATGGTATGTCCGGAGTTGCTTGGCGGATTCTCCACACCCCGTGAACCAGCTGAGATTATCGGTGGTACGGGCAAAGACGTACTGGCAGGCACTGCGAAAGTGATCGAGAAAAGTGGCAAGGATGTCACAGACTTGTATATCAAGGGAGCTTATCAGACATTGGAAAGGGCCAAAAAATTGAATGTGTCGTGTATTGTGTTGAAGGAGTTCAGTCCGTCCTGTGGCACGAAAACCATATATGATGGAAACTTTGCCAATCATAAAGTACAGGGGGAAGGTGTCACCTCTGCATTACTGAGACAAGAGGGATACACCGTCATTTCGGAAAAAGAATTCATGGAACAATTGTAGACTCCCCCTCTGAAACTGAGAAACCATATTGTGCGTACTTTTCATTTTCGGAATAGATTCACTAACGATCGCACATACAACAAAAATATAAAGAGAAGGACGTGGAGATCCATGGAAGTTACAACACAGGCAAAGAAAAAGGAAGACATCTTGAAGGCTTATCATTTCCGGCATGCGACAAAGGTATTTGACGATACTCGTAAAATCGCGGATGAGGATTTCCAATTTATATTGGAAACAGGCAGATTATCCCCAAGTTCGATTGGCTTTGAGCCGTGGAAGTTTCTGATTGTACAAAATAAGGATATGCGCAAACGCCTGTCGGAAGTCTCTTCGGGTGCTCAAAAACAATTGGCAACAGCAAGTCATTTTGTTGTTATTTTGGCCCGGTCAGATGCCAGTTATAATTCTCCCTATGCGGAATACATGCTGAAGGAAATGAAAGGAATGCCAGATGATGTATTTGAGCTGACAAGTGCGGCCTACGGGAATTTTCAGAATAACCAGAGAATTCTTGAGAATCCACGATCCCTATTCGATTGGGCATCCAAACAGACGTACATTGCGCTTGGCAATATGATGACGGCTGCGGCTCAGATCGAGATTGACTCTTGTCCAATTGAAGGTTTCAACCGCGAGGCTGTCCATCTTATTCTGGAAGAAGAGGGGCTGCTGGAGGAAGGCGCATGGGACATCTCGGTAATGGCAGCATTCGGTTATCGTGCTGAGGAACCAAAACGTGAGAAGACCCGACAACCTATTGAAAAAGTTACCCAATGGCTTAACTAATTTCAGAATAAATCCATTGATAGTGTAACCATATAAACAGGATTAGAATTTAAAATAACCCGATACTTTCCGCTAAGATAAGGATGAAACTATCGGGCTATTTTCTTATTAATAAAAAAGAACTTGAAAATACATAGATATCTATATATAATGAGGTCATGCCAAAATATAACGCAATTGCACTGATTGCAAGAATCAGAGATCATGTTAACAAACGGATTGTTCACGAATTAGAAAAGCATGAGGTGACAGGTATTGTTCCTTCTCATGGGGATGTACTCATGTTCTTATACCGGGAAGAGACGCTGTCGATCAAAATGCTGGCGGAACGTGTTCAACGTACGCAACCAACGGTAACGGTACTCATCAACAAGCTGGAGAAGCTCGGTTATGTTGAACGCAGCAAGAGTGCCGAAGACAGCCGGGTGACGATGATTCGCCTAACCGAACAGGGGAAGCAACTCGAACCGATATTCCATCAGGTATCAGAGCAGATTAATGACATCATCTACGCTGGCCTATCTGATGAACAATCGGAGCAATTGGAGAGCTTGCTGTCCACTATTGTTCGAAGATTATAGGGTATGAATTCTTCTGTCTGCCAACCTTCCAGACTTGGATGGGGTGAGGCAGAAGAGCTCAAGTATTTTTTTGCTCACATTCATAGATATCTATATGTGTGTGGAATGTATTAACGAGAACCAATCATTGCAACCTAACTCAAACCAAATCTGGAGGGATTAACACTATGAAACATCTTATCGTATATGCTCACCCACACACAGACAGCTTTAATAACGCAATCCTCAATACTGCTGTAGAAGCTCTCGAAGCCCAAGGACATGAAGTGGTTGTTCGTGACTTATATAAGCTTGGATTCCAACCTGTACTGACTGAAGCCGATACAGCTTCCATGCGTGCAGGACAGACACCACAGGATATCGCTACAGAGCAACAGTTTGTTACGGATGCAGAGGCCATTACATTCATCTACCCGATCTGGTGGACAGGTCTTCCTGCCATACTGAAAGGGTATGTTGACCGTGTATTCGCCTATGGTTTTGCTTATGTAGCGGATGAAGCAGGTATCCAGAAATTGTTAACAGGCAAAAAAGGTCTCATCATCAATACTCATGGTACACCAAATGAAATATATGACCAGATCGGCATGACTGCTGGATTAAAAGTAACATCAGACGTAGGGATTTTCGATTTTGTAGGCATTGAAGCTGTAGATCATCTGTTCTTCGGTAGTATTGGGTATCTGGATGCACCAGCATATCAAGCGATGTTGGATCAGGTTAAACAGACAGTTACGACGAAATTCTAATGCGGAAGTAGATGTAGATTCCAGATTCGCATTCCATATGATTCCAGACCGACTCGATTAAGAGTCGGTTTGTTTGTTCATGTGTTTGCAAAATGAATGAAAGGGGGTATAATCGTACCCATGGAACCTATACTAATATTCAAGGCATTATCGAACGAGACACGTAGACAAATCTTGTTGTGGCTCAAAAACCCGGAGCAACACTTTCCACCGCTGGAACTATCTCAGCATCCCGATGGTGGCAAGAACGGGATCTGTGTCGGTACGATTCAACTGAAGGCTGGACTGGCTCAGTCGGTTATATCCAGTTATCTGCTGACCATGCTCAAGGCGGGTTTGCTACTCTCAGAGCGCAGAGGACAATGGACGTATTATCGACGGAACGAAGAGACAATTCGTCAGTTTGCCGAGTACGTGCAGAACGAGTTATAAGCCGGATGCCGGAACGGAAGCTAGGATGCATAGTGCAGGCAGGGATTCCGTCCGGATGTAAACGGCCAGTTCATTATCACATCATATCCAATTGCGGTATAATAAATCTATATATCTGGATATACAAAAATATAATCATTAAGGAGATAAAATAGTAATGACTACAGAAAATACGGCTTCATCCCATAAAGAACATATTCATGACGTTAAGCTTTCCATCCTGGATCTGGCTCCCGTCGTTGTGGGTGCAACACCTGCTGATGCACTGCGCAACAGTCTCGATCTGGCACAGCATGCAGAGCGTTGGGGATATCACCGTTACTGGGTAGCTGAACATCACAACATGCCGGGGATTGCCTCTTCCGCAACTTCTGTCGTTATTGGATATCTGGCTGGTGGAACCAAGACGATTCGTCTGGGTTCAGGAGGCATCATGCTCCCTAACCATGCGCCGCTAGTTATCGCAGAGCAGTTCGGCACATTGGAGTCCCTGTATCCTGGCAGAATCGATCTGGGACTGGGTCGTGCACCCGGAAGTGACCGTCGTACATCGCTGGCACTGCGCAAAGATCTGAACAGCGGTGAAGATTTCCCAGAGCTGCTGGCAGAACTCAGAGCATACTTTGATGCTTCGGCGACATCTTATCACGCGCCTGTTCGCGCTGTACCGGGAGAAGGACTGAATATTCCAATTTACCTGCTGGGGTCCAGTGATTTCAGCGCTCGTCTGGCAGGTCAGCTGGGATTACCGTTTGCTTTTGCCAGCCACTTCTCTCCCGATTACACCCGCATTGCCCTAGAAACGTATCGAAACAACTTCCAACCATCTGATAGCTTGAAGGAGCCGCACGTGATTGTTGGTGTTAATGCTGTTGTTGCGGATACAGACGAGGAAGCAGCATGGCTGGGTACAACGATGCAACAGCAGTTCCTGAACATTATTCGCGGCACAACGGGATTGGTACAGCCTCCGGCAGAGATGGAAGGCAAATGGACGGATCGCGAGAAGGCTGGTGTTGAGCAGACGCTGAAGGCAGCTGTTAACGGTTCACCAGAAACGGTACGTGGACAGTTGGAATCCTTCATTCGGCAGACGCAAGCAGATGAGCTGATTATTACGTCGATGATCTATGATCATAAGGCACGTCTGCACTCCTATGAGTTAATCGCACAATTGGCGGGAAAAGCTTAATCTTAATTTTCAGCGTAAAAGCTGGCTTAATGGTAAGCTATAGCTTCAAATGTACGGTTCGTCTCCCAGTGAGGCGAGCCGTTTTTGAATAGGGGGATTTTGCAAATGATTCGTGTGGGGCAGAAGACACATTTTGGGGTAAAATGACTTTAACGGTTTAATTTGAAACGGTTAATCAGCACCATACGTATAAATCCAGAGTGTTATACATATGTTGGCTTGTACAAGGTATTTTTTTATTCGTATGTATGGGGCATTTATCTAGTTTTACAGTTTAGTTTAGTTTTGATTAAGAGTCATAAGAGAGGACGACACGCCTATGGAGCAACCCCGCGTTTGGCCAGATCGGTTCAAGCGATTTTTTCTTAACAACAAATTTGTTCTATTTCTGTTAATTCTGCTGTTGGTGGGACTGAACGTGATGGTTCTGACCAAAGTATCCTTTGTTCTTCATCCGCTCGCGGTACTCATCAAGACCATTGTACTGCCGATTATTCTGTCTGGCATACTTTACTATCTTCTGAATCCGATTGTTGATGTCATGGAAAGATCGAAGATTAAGCGTGGCTGGTCCATTCTGATCCTGTATCTTGCAATTGGAGGCATTCTGACGGTCGTCGTGCTGGCAGTCATTCCAGTTGTGCGTAACCAGATTGTAGGACTAATTGAAAACTTTCCAACGTACAGTGAGACGGTAAAACAGCAGTTTGAGGAGCTTACGGGCAGTAAATTGTTCGGTCAGTTCCAGGAGACGGTGAATCTGAATTCTCAGGATTGGTGGGGAACCATTTCCCAAAAGGCTACTGAAATTCTGAACTCGACCTGGACCAAATTGGGTGGATTCCTCGGAGCTTTCACGGAGACCGTGCTGTCCATCGTAACGGTTCCGTTCATTCTGTTCTATCTGCTGAAAGACGGCAAGAAGCTGCCGGCGAAAATTCTGTCTTTCCTGCCGATCAAGAGCCGTACAGGTGCAATGCATGTGCTGGAAGACATCAATCACCAGATCAGTTCATTCATTCGTGGACAGATTATCGTCAGCTTCTGCATCGGTATCCTGCTCTACATCGGTTATATGATCATTGGTCTGGATTATGCACTGATTCTCGCAATTATTGCGTCGTTTACGAGTGTTGTTCCATATCTGGGACCTGCAATTGCGATTACACCTGCGTTGATCGTGGCTCTTGTCACTTCACCGGTGATGCTGCTGAAGATGGTTGCCGTATGGACGATTGTGCAGTTAATCGAAGGTAAATTCATCTCGCCACAGATCATGGGCAAAACGTTGAAGATCCATCCTATTACGATTATCTTTGTTATTCTGACTTCGGGTAATCTGTTTGGAGTCGTAGGCATACTGCTCGCTGTTCCAGGATACGCGGTGCTGAAAGTATGTGTATCGCATATCTTCAACTGGTTCAAAGACAGATCCGGTCTGTATGATCCGAACAAGAACAATCTTTTGTAATCGAAGCGGCGAGCTCCAATTGATCGTTAATCAGAAGGAGTAGTTACTTTATATCCATCCTGGATAAAACGGTACCCTTACCAAGAAGAACCCCCGTCCATCGGCATATAGCCGAGAGGCGGGGGTTCTTCTTCATGAACAAGCTTGGCTGCTGCCTAGCTGTGTTTAATATGCTGGAGCGTTTGCAGGAAAATCTGCTCAATATGAGCATCATCCAGAGAGTAGTATACTGTCTTGCCTTCCTTGCGCCGCTTGACGATCCGCATGTTGCGGAGTGAACGCAGCTGGTGTGAAATGGCCGACTGCCCCATGTCGAGCAGAACCGTCAGGTCATGAACACATAATTCCTTCTGTAACAGTGCATCAATAATACGTAGACGTGTTGGATCACTGAATGCCTTGAACCAATCCGCCATCTCGGAAGAGGTCTCCCGATCTATGAGTGAAGTGCGAATCGTCAGCACGTCGGCTTCAGTGCCTGAGCAGGCTGCATCACATTCGCTTGGCGCTTTAACCGGTTGTTCCATTTCCTATCACCGCCTATGTTAACAACTATACGCCTATTATATCCAAAAACCGTCTAAAGCGAAATGATTACTATTAGCATAATCTGTATGAAAAATCAACAACGATTGTTGACACTCATGTTTAGGCGTGCATATAATAGGGGTAATCAAACATATGAATGAATGCTCATATATTGAATGTAATGGGATATAACATCGTTTTTGTACTGCAAAGGGGAGAATTCACATGGGAACCGGACAGGAACAGGTGAAAAGGGAACTGCTGCTTGATGGACTGGATTGTGCGAACTGCGCATTGAAGATTGAGAATGGCGTCAAAAAAATTAAAGGCATTAGTGAATGCTCTGTCAATTTCGTTACCAAAACGTTATTGATGCACACCACTTCCGATATGGATGAGCAGGTTGTGGAAGAAGCGAAGCGCAAAGTGCTGCGGCTGGAGCCGCATATACGCATCTCGGAAAAAGGAAAACATATGAACGGACATGTGCACACCCATACAGGGAGTGCAGCTGGTGCGCATAACCACAGTTATGACCATACCGGACATGGAAACTCACATTCACATGGCAGCCACTCGCATACTCATGATCACGGAGATTCACAAGAACGCACACATGGTCATACACATGAGCACGGAAATCATGCTGGACATGATCACGGCCATACCCATGATGATGCCCATGCAGGCCACTCGCATGAACATGGTGCGGGACAGACGAAAGAGTTGCTTGCTCGTCTTGCTGCAGGTTCTGTGTTGCTCGCAGCCGCGATTTGGTCACCGCTGGAGGGTTGGGCACAATTTGCTCTCTATGCACTCGCTTATCTGATTGCCGGGGGAGATATTGTGCTCCAGGCGTCCAAAAACATTATTCGTGGCCAGGTATTCGATGAATACTTCCTGATGTCCGTGGCTACTTTGGGTGCCTTTGCCATTGGAGAGTATCCGGAAGGGGTAGCAGTCATGCTCTTCTATCAGCTCGGGGAGCTGTTTCAGGGTATGGCGGTTAATCGATCACGCAAGTCCATTCAGGCGCTCATGGACATTCGGCCGGATTACGCGAATATCCTGACGGGTTCGGGTGACGAAACCAAACGGGTTTCTCCAGAAGACGTACGGATTGGTGATCGGATTGTAGTGAAAGCGGGCGAGCGAGTACCATTGGATGGTATCGTTAGAACTGGACGTTCCATGGTGGACACTTCTGCTCTGACAGGTGAATCGGTACCTCGTGAGCTGGAGCCCGGAAGTGATGTACTGAGTGGATTTGTGAACAAAAACGGCATGTTGACGATTGAAGTAACCAAAACGTTTGGAGAATCAACGGTATCCAAAATTTTGGATCTGGTGCAGAACGCGAGCAGTCGGAAAGCGAAAACAGAACATTTTATTAGTAAATTCGCCCGGTATTACACACCGGTTGTTGTGATCCTTGCAGCCTTGATTGCATTTGTTCCACCGTTGCTACTTAGTGGTGCAACATTTGCCGATTGGATCTATCGCGCCCTGGTCTTTCTGGTTATCTCATGTCCTTGTGCGCTGGTCGTCTCGATTCCCCTTGGATTCTTTGGTGGCATCGGAGCGGCTTCCCGTAACGGTATTCTCATCAAAGGCAGTAACTACCTTGAAGCGTTGAATGATGTGAAAGTCGTTGTTTTTGATAAAACGGGTACTCTAACCAAAGGTGTATTCAAAGTAACAGCCATTCGTCCCGAAGGTGGACGTACGGAAGAAGAACTGATGGAGCTTGCAGCGATTGCCGAAGCAAATTCCAATCATCCAATTGCCGAATCCATTCGTGCAGCTTGGGCCAAAGAGATTCCCACGCAAGGTGTGGAAGGCTATGATGAAGTTGCCGGACACGGGATCAAGGTGAGCGTGGATGGTCGGGAAGTGCTGGCGGGCAACGCCAAATTAATGGAGCAGGCGGGTATAGCGTATAGCACTCCAGAGACGGCAGGGACAATAGTCCACGTTGCTGAAGAAGGCACGTATGTTGGTCATCTGATCATTGCTGATGAAGTGAAGGATGATGCAGCCGCGGCCATTCGGGCACTGAAGAAGCTCGGCATCCGCAAAACGGTCATGCTGACAGGCGATGCCAAAGCTGTGGGTGAAGCGGTAGGACGCGAGCTGGGTGTAGATGAGGTCTATGCTGAATTGCTGCCACAGGACAAAGTCGAGCGGCTGGAGCAACTGGAAGCTGCCAAGTCTCCGAAGGAGAAAATGGTATTTGTCGGTGATGGTATCAACGACACACCAGTGCTGGCACGCGCCGATGTGGGCGTAGCCATGGGTGGACTTGGCTCGGATGCTGCCATTGAAGCAGCTGATGTGGTCATCATGACGGATGAACCGTCGAAACTAGCGAGCGCAATCCGCATTGCGAAGCGTACACGAATGATCGTATGGCAAAATATCGGGTTTGCGCTGGGTGTTAAGGCGATATTCCTGCTACTGGGAGTGTTCGGCATTGCCACCATGTGGGAAGCGGTATTCTCCGATGTCGGTGTCACGGTGCTGGCTGTTCTGAACGCCATGCGTGTACTTCGTGTGAAGAATATCTAAGTTTACGAAACGATCCAGGCGGCTCTTCGTATATACGTAGAGCCGTTTTTATATTTTTTATGGCATTATGTAGTTAGGAAGTTATATAGAGAAGGGGAGAACATTTTGACAGGAGCAGTAGTTGGGATCATCATCGGGGTGTGTTATTTCATTCTGGGGTTGATGGTGTTCAAAAAACCACCGAAAATGATTAACGGTATATATGGTTATCGTACCCCGCGTGCAATGAGTAATCCTGAGTTATGGGACGAAGCGCAAAAGTATAGCGCCAACCTGATGATGCAGTTTGGTGTGATCATTACGATATTCGGCATTATTGGATTCTGGCTTACAGATGTACGAGCTTTGGTTCTGAGTCTGGTGGCTACAGGATTTTATACGTTCAGACTGTTTACCAGAGTCGAAGGCCGTTTGAAGCAAATGCAGCGTGCACAACAGCAACAGAATGAACAGAATGCATAAAGTACAATGAGTGAATAGGTTAGAACAGCAAGACCCGCGTGTGAAGCGGGTCTTTTGGTGTTGAAGTTAGCGTATCGAAGGCGATGTTAAACTCGCTAAGACTTCATGCATAGAATCTAACGTTGACGTTAATATTATATATAATTATGTACATAACATTATAGACATATGGAAGAGGTGGAGGAAATGAGTTTATATAAAATCGACGACGTAGCCAAAGAATGCGGATTGACCAAGCGAACCATTCGGTATTATGAAGAGATTGGTGTCATGCCTTCACCTCAGCGGACAGATGGCGGAACGCGGCTATACACTCGGGAGGATATGGATTATCTGAAGAAGGTGGTTCGCGCCAAAGAGGTGCTGGGGTTCTCTCTTCAGGAGCTACATACCTATGTGGCAACGGCAGATGCATTGAACGAACAACGATTCGACTACCAGCAGACGACCGAAGTGAGAGAACGGCTCGAGAAGCTCACCACGATGGAAACAACGCTGGATGGTCAGTTGCAACTGATTGAGCAAAAACTTCAGAGCATACATGCCGTACAGACTGAACTGGAAGAGCTGCGTGAACGCGTCCGGAGCGGTATTCAGAAGTTACAAGCACATGATTCACAGGGTGATGAAGACGGCTAACCGAATTAGCATCTATATAAACAAAACTGCAAACAAATAATCGCTACATGGAGTGAGTTCCATAGTACCTGTGGCGATCCTGTACAAACACCGGATGTTCCGGTGTAATTTGTACCGTTTTGTTACATCTATTCATGAAAATGAACGCAATGTTTTCATCGTTTTCACAATATACTTTCATAACAAATGCAAAACAAGCTTCACCACATAAATCATTCACAGGAGGAATTACGTATGAAGAGAGAGCTATCATTACCGGACGAATTGCCGTCATCTCGTGGGGGATTGCTATCCCAACCGCGAGCGGTATGGGCGGTCGCCTTTGCATGTATCATATCCTTTATGGGTTTGGGTCTGGTTGACCCGATTCTACCCGCAATTGCAGATCAGCTGCATGCATCCAAAAGCCAAGTGTTGCTGCTATTTACCAGTTATAATGCTGTAACCGGGGTAGCGATGCTGATTACAGGTGTTGTCTCCAGCCGGATTGGTGTGAAGTGGACGCTGCTCAGCGGGATATTGTTGATTATTATCTTCTCCTTCCTCGGCGGTACCTCAGACACGGTGGGTGCACTGGTTGGTTACCGTGGCGGTTGGGGACTCGGTAATGCCTTGTTCATCGCAACCGCGTTATCTGCAATCGTTGGACTGTCCACATCAGGGACAGCCAAGGCAATTATTTTGTATGAAGCAGCGCTTGGTCTAGGGATTGCAGTTGGTCCGCTACTTGGTGGTGAGCTGGGTTCCATCTCCTGGCGTGGGCCGTTCTATGGGGTGGCTGTTCTGATGGCAATTGCTTTTATCAGCATTACGTTTATGCTGCCCAAGATGGCCAAACCAAAAACGCGCAGTTCTCTGTCGGATCCGTTCAAAGCATTAAGTTATCCTTCACTTAAAACATTGGCGATTACCGCCTTCCTGTATAACTTTGGTTTCTTTACCTTGATGGCTTATTCACCATATGTCATGAATCTGGATGAGCATGGCTTGGGATATGTATTCTTTGGCTGGGGACTGATGCTGGCGATAACGTCGGTATTCGTCGCACCAAGACTGCAACGCCGATTCGGATCGGTGCCGTCCATGAGTGTCATGCTTACATTGTTCGCGATTGATCTGGTTGTTATGGCAGTCGGTACTGTGATGGGTTCACCAACTACGGTTATTGTAGCAGTCATTGTAGCAGGTATCTTCCTTGGGATTAACAACACGTTGATTACAACGGCGGTTATGGAAGCTGCACCTGTGGAGCGTTCTGTTGCTTCTGCTGCATACAGCTTCGTCCGTTTCCTGGGTGGTGCGCTTGCTCCATGGCTTGCGGGTAAATTATCCGAGTGGTTCCTGCCGGAAACGCCGTTTTATTTTGGCGCATTAATGGTTCTGGTTGGTGTCATGGTACTGCTGGTGCGTCGCCATCATCTGCGGGATATTGATTCGGCCATTACATCTCATTAATTCACAGGTTAATTCACTGGAGGAATTGCCATGCTGAAACGTATATTGGTTGCTGTTGATGGTTCGGATCATGCGCAGGTGACCCCGTTAATGAGATCTGCCGTGTAGTGCGAGAACGAGATTGTGGAAAGATTGTGAGGGGCACGGCTGGCAAAGGCATGCTTGCAGAGATAATCTTGGGCAGTGTCAGCCATGGTGTGTTAAAACATGCAGAGTGCCCCGTCCTGACGGTTAAATAAGATATGAAATCCTTTATAGTACATTGGCTAAAGATCGCCACTATGGCTCATCAGGTAGGTTACAAGGTATGATTGCCGCATACTGTAGTGGGTTGATGGCACAAAAGTAGTGTATAAATAGATAAGGTAACATACCGTTATGGATTTGAAGTAATTATTGGATGGAGGGTGCAGCTCATGAAAAAACAACATCTGTTTATCGGTGGCAAACCGACCGAATCCGTAGATTATAAAGCACTTCAGGCACCATACTCTGGTGAAACGCTGGCAGAAGTCTCTTCGGCTTCAGCAGTGGAGGCCGAGGCCGCTATTGCGGCTGCGGTGCAAGCTGGGAAGGAAATGCGCCAGATGCCTGCACATCAGCGTGCAGATATTTTGTACAAAGTATCCTCCCTACTCGAAGAACGGAAGGAAGAAGCGGCACGAATCATTGCGCTTGAAGCAGCCAAACCGATTACCGCAGCGCGGGCTGAGGTAGACCGTACGGTGGAAACCTATCGTTTTGCTGCCGAAGAAGCCAAGCGGCTAACTGGAGAGACGGTTCCGATGGATGCAGCCAAAGGTGGAGAAGGGCGCATCGGGTATACGATGCGGCAACCTCAAGGCGTCATTGGTGCAATAACGCCGTTTAATTTTCCAATGAATCTGGTAGCTCACAAGGTAGGTCCGGCAGTGGCAGCGGGCAATACGATTGTTCTCAAGCCTGCAGAGCAGACACCGCTGTCTTCCTATTACATCGCTAATCTGTTTCAAGAAGCAGGATTGCCAGATGGTGCACTGAACGTAGTGAGTGGTGATGGCAAAACGATTGGTGATGTGCTTGTGGAGCACCCTCGTGTTGCTCACATTACGTTTACAGGCAGTCCAGCGGTGGGGACGAGCATTCGTAGCAAAGCAGGACTGAAACGCGTGACACTCGAGCTTGGATCGAATTCAGCGGTGATCGTGGATAAGGACGCAGACCTGGACAAAGTGGTTCCTCGCTGTGTTACTGGTGCTTTCACGTATCAAGGACAGGTATGTATCTCGCTACAGCGAATCTACGTACATCGTGACATCTCGGAAGCATTCATCCGACGTTTCGCTGAAGCGGCCAAACAAGTGGTGGTCGGAGACCCGCTGAGCCCGGATACGGTGGTCTCTGCGCTGATTACCTCCATGGATGTACAGCGTACGCTCGACTGGATTGAAGAAGCCAAACAGGCCGGTGCTGAAGTAGCAGCAGGCGGTCAAGCTGAAGGAGGCGTTCTGCGTCCAACGGTGCTTGTTAACGTTCCGCGTGATGCGAAGGTATCCTGTCAGGAAGTGTTTGCTCCCATCGTGGTGATCAATACTGTGGATTCGGTTGAAGAGGGCATTGAACATGTCAACGATTCCATCTATGGCCTTCAGGCAGGTGTATTCACGAACGATATTCATAAGGCTCTCCATGCCGTCGATCAGATCGAGGCAGGCGGAGTGATGATTAACGATATTCCAACGTTCCGGGTTGACCACATGCCCTATGGCGGGGTGAAGCAGAGTGGTGTCGGGCGTGAAGGTGTAAAATATGCGGTTGAGGAAATGACGGAATTGAAGTTTGTCATGTTTAACAAAGGGTGATTCACTTCATTTCTCACGTGATCCTGTGCCATGATAATGGTACAGGAGTTTTCATATGTAGATCATGAAAACTGTTTCAAAAATACATACGAATTCTTCACTGACTGCGGGTTCACATCTGAGGAGAGGGGTATAAATAGTTAACATACCGCAATTCATTTGATCAAACGCCGCTCATATCACCTAAGCATGATGTACCTATCCAGAAGCGAGCGGAATGAAAGCGGTACAGCATTGCCGAAAGTCTTATAATCACTCACTATTCAAATAAAATGCAGTATGAAATAAACCTGAACTTAGAAGTTGCAGGACAGGCAGGAGGTGTATTCAAATGGCATATTCCATGGTTGACGTATCTGGAATGTCAGGCGTAAGTCTGAGCGAGCTGAGCCAGTATGCGAAGAGGGGTCTTCTGAATCCGGCTTTTGGAGGTTCGAATGAGGATCTCTATTATGAAAAGCAAGAACTGTTGAGACTCCAGCAAATTCTCTTTTGTAAGGAAGTAGGTATGGAGGAGAATGAGCTTGGATCGATGCTACGGGATAATCCTCAGGACGTCATTCGCATCATGCAGCAACATCGCATTGAGATTCTGGAGAAGGCACTGCGTCTGCATGGATTGATTCAGACACTGGACAAAACGATCTCCCATTTGCAAGGCGAACAGGAACTTGATGAACATGAGCTGTATATGGGCTTTGTAAATAAGGGGCGCCACCAGTTGCTGAATGAAGCGAGTTCTAAACATGCAGTCAATCATGATTTGAATCATGTGCAGACAGAGGGCGATCAGAGATCCCACATCCAATCTTCCAATTCATCCCCATTACATGAAAACCAGGAGTTAAAGTCAAAGGAAGATTATCTCGATTCCCAGGCGAAAATTGATCAGGTTCATCTTGACTTGCAACAGGCCATTGAGGATGGACTGGAACCTGGTAGTGCGAAAGTACAACGGATTATTGGCAGGCATCTTGAATGGATCAAGGGTTATTATACACCCACCGCTGATATCTATCGGGATCTGGCCAATCTGTACGTCGAGCATCGAGATTTCCGCAAAATGTACGATGGTTACCACCCGAGTCTGGCTGAATTCTTGCGTGAAGGGATGATGATTAAAGCGGAACAGGATTTATCCTAGATGCATAAAGTAACATGGGCGTGCAAGAACATGGGTGTGAACTATAATGGATAACAAAGAGCGCAGACCTTTTAGAGGACTGCGCTCTTTGTTATGATGCTACAATTGCTCTGTGAGCAGACTTACGGCTTTCTCCAGGAAGACACGGTCTTCGTCGTCAAAGCGGTTTTTGATCGGGCTGTCGATATCCAGCACCCCGTACAGTTCCCCGTCTTTGATGATCGGTACAACGATCTCACTATTGGATGCTGCATCACAGGCAATGTGGCCTGGGAAGGCATGCACATCGTCAACGACCATGGTACGTTTTTCGGCAGCAGATGTACCGCATACGCCACGTCCCAGTGGAATTCGGATGCAGGCAGGCAGTCCTTGGAATGGACCGAGGACCAGTTCTTTTCCATCATACAGATAGAAGCCGACCCAATTGGTGTCGGTCATAAATACATTGAGCAGCGCAGCAGCGTTCGCCAGATTGGCAATCGCACTAGGTTCATCGCGGATCAGAGCACTTAACTGTCCCAGGACGGCGGTGTGCTGCTCACTTCGTGTTCCTTCATAGGAAACAGCTTGAAACATGGTAAATCACCCTCCTGAGCAAAATGGTACTTATTTTCAAGATAGTGCAGAGGATGCGGTTAGTCAAGCGGAGGATTTCGGAAAGGGAAGGGAATACCTGAAGAATCCTCCTGTTTCTCAGCTTCTTGCATGGGGTAATTACTTAGCAACCACGGAGGGCTATAACCCGGGAAGGAGCTTGGCTTATGCATGCAGAGGTACAGAATCTTTTTGTACGAATTCATCTTCTATATTTGGCGCAAAATCAGGATTTGAACGTTAACGAGGCGCTGCCCCTATTGGAAGAACGGGGATATCGCGTTGGAGAGCGGGAGATCAAGCAGGAGCTTGAACATCTGACACAGGAGAACTTCCTGACCGCCCACGGGGACCAATGGAGCCTAACCGGGACTGGCATTGAAGAATTCAAGGAAATCACGACTGTGCTTTGTCGGGTTAGCGATGAATTGCTGGCGAAAGGCAAGAAACCGTCCAAAGTCTAACATTCATTTGGACAAGCCGTGATGCCAAGAATCACTTAACCTTGAATTGATCCATACGTACGTGCAACAAGACCGGGAGCGAAATGGCCCGGTTTTTTGACGTGTGTCCATGACTGAACAGTTGCCATTCGGCGCAGGTTATGATTAGATGACTAATGAATCTTATGGTCTGCAGAGATGGATCGGATCGGAGTGTCTTATATGTATAAATGCAAAGGGAGAATTCCCGAAATGGAGACTGCGCGGCTTCGTCTGCGTAAAATGCGTCGCCGGGATGCGGCCCAGATGTTCGCATGTTGGTCAGATCGCGAGGTAACCCGTTATATGAATCTTGCACCCATGATTGGGACAAGCGAGGCGGCGGACATGATTGGCCTGCTTAATCATATGGCAGGGGAAGAGGATGCGATCCGATGGGGAATCGAACTCAAAGAGACAGGCAGGCTCATCGGCAGCTGTGGATTCAACACATGGCAGCTTGAAGGCGCATTCCGGGGAGAGATCGGTTATGAGCTGGGACGTGACTACTGGCGCAACGGTTATATGACGGAGGCTTTCTCGGCATTGTTGCCCTTCGGGTATGAGACCATGGGACTCAATCGGATCGAGGCGCTGGTTGATCCACGCAATCTGGCGTCCGGCGAGTTCCTGACGAACAGCGGTTTCACACGGGAAGGACTGCTGCGCCAGGTACAGCATACGTCCACCGGATACAAGGATATGGTGATGTATTCCATGTTGTATGATGAGTTCCTTCGCAAGCGAGGTAAATAAAAGAGACAATATATAATTGTTTCTTTTATTTACACGTAAACGAAGAAACAGAACAAAGCTGGAGAAGCGAAGCGTTCGCCTTTATCACCGGATTTCTCCTTTAAAGAGGAGAAGAAAAAATCTGGGGATAACAGCGATCGGAAGCTTGTTCTGGTTCGTAGTAGAGGTGTAAATTAACGTACTAATTATATAGAGAATAAAGAGAGAAGGGTTTGTGTGAATGCAACTGGAGGTTTGAAGCGCAGTTTCATCTTGACGGGCCTGTTGCTGGCGACATTTCTGTCAGCGATTGAAGGCACAGTGATTGGTCCAGCTGGACCGACCATTGTCAGTGAACTGGGGAGTGTACAGCTGCTTAGCTGGATTTTCACCGCATACCTGCTGACGATGGTTGTGAGTACGCCCATTTTCGGCAAAATCAGTGATCTGTATGGACGAAAGCCTGTATTTCTAATTGGCTGTGCCTTATTTTTACTGGGTTCACTCCTGTGCTGCCTTTCGCAGAATATGGAGCAGCTGATTATTTTTCGTGCCATTCAGGGGATCGGTGCGGGTGCGGTAGTCCCTGTTACCTTTACGATTATTGGGGACATCTACGCTATTGAAGAACGTGGCAAAATCCAGGGTTGGATTAGCTCCGTGTGGGGTATTTCCTCTCTGGCTGGACCGCTGCTTGGCGGTTATTTTGTAGATAATCTGGGCTGGCAGTGGATCTTTGGTTTTAATGTGCCATTTGGTTTGCTTGCGATGTGGTTTGTATTCCGTTATTTGAAGGAAGATATCTCTCCACGTACGGCCAAAATTGATTATGTCGGTGCATTGACCTTCACGGTGGGTATTACCGCATTGCTGTTCGTCCTGTCGGCGGGTGGGCAGTATTATGCCTGGAGTTCTCCGTTAATTGTTGTGCTGAGTGTGATCGCCGCTCTGTTTATTATTTTATTTTTTGTGGTGGAAAAAAGAGCTCAGGCCCCTATGGTTCCACTACATTTGTTCCGAATTCGGGACATCCGTGTGGCGAACATCGCCGGACTTTTGACCAGTACTCTGATGATCGGCCTGACCAGTTATTTGCCGCTCTGGGTACAGGGGGTTCGGGGAGGTAATGCGACGGAATCTGGACTGCTGCTCGCGCCGATGTCAGTGGGTTGGCTCATTGGTAGTGTGTTGGCAGGCCGCCTGTTAATGAAAATCGGATCACGGATGACCGCATTAATTGGACTAACCGGAATTGCCATCGGATCGGGTGGACTGTTCATGGTGGGCGGGACATCTCCGCAGGCTGTGCTATTTATACTGACCTTTATTTATGGTCTCGGTTTCGGGTTTGCTTTTACAATCTTCACCATTATTGCGCAGTCTTCAGTAGGGTATAAGGAGCGTGGTTCCTCTACGGCACTGCATACGTTCATGCGTACATTGGGACAGACAATTGGTGCAGCGGCTTTTGGTACTTGGTTGAACTATCGAATCTCAATGTTATCGACTGAGCAGAATCTGGCTGAGGCTGGAATATCGGAGAGTGATCTGAACGAACTGCTTGCACCGCATACGGATGCTGCACTATCTGATGACAAATGGGCGCTACTGCGCAGCGTGCTGGAAGGAAGCTTGCATTCTCTGTTTGTCATTATGTTTGTTATTGCACTAGTCTCGTGGGTAACGACGCTTGCATTGCGCAAACGTTTAATTGTACCCGAAGATGCAGATGCTCCACCGCAACCACAGGGCTCGAAATAAAAGTGGATGTATACGAATAACCGGATTCGCCGATGTCAGGCAAATCCGGTTATTTTTGTTGATCCTTTTTGCAAGGTCTAGCTACTCACGGATAAACGGTCTGCACTGTGTGCAAGCCTTCCCAAAAGTTCGGACAACAGTTCCTTGTCTTCCTCGCTCAGTCCGCTGACCGCACGATCGATCTTCACCGCATAACCTGGATAGATATCATCCATGGTGCGCTGACCTTCTTCGGTTAGTTCCACAAAAATGATACGTCTGTCATGCGGACAATGCTTCCGGTGTAACAGTCCTTTTTGCTCCAGCTTATCAATCACATAGGTCACATTTCCGCTTTGCAGCAGAAGCTGTGCACCAACCTGTTGTATCGGCTGAGCTCCTTTCATATATAACACTTCGAGCACCCCGTAAGCGGTGGGGTTGAAGCCATGCACTTTGCTTCCGGATACAGCGTGTTCATTCACGCTCTTGAATGTCTGGGCCAAGGTGCGGTACAGATGAAGTGAACGTTCGGTTCCGATTTCTTGTAATTCCAGCATGCTGATCCCGCCTTTTCAGATTAGTTTTATAAGTTGAAATGATGAAGGGTGGTCCTCTTCGTTATGTCTATCCTGTAAAAGTTTATTTCAACTTATATGAGTTGGTTAGTTATGTTTGACGATTCAGGATGTCGCCATGTACTTATTGTAAACTTCTGTTTCCGCGAAAAACATGCGATATGTCACAAGATCTGCATTTTTAGCATTTAAAATTTGATCATTAATCATCTCGTGAAATCCTCCTTGAGATGTCGCTTCTTCTCTGGACATGAAGAAGCAGGGGATCCAGAACCCCTGCTTCTTTTTCGCATGTATAAGACAAAGAGCTATCGTTCCTCTGAATACTTTTCTAATAAGCGTACTATGTTCTCAAATGTGTACTTGCCCTCAGCAATGTTGACCATAAATTCCACCGCATATTTACGTTCCATTTGCAGGTAGTAGCCATTTATTCGCAGAAAGGACTTGGTTACAAGATAAGCTGTCCGCTTATTTCCGTTGTAGAAACAGTGGTTTTTAACCAGTGACTCTAATAATGCTGTAGCTTTATCAAATATGGAAGGATAGGCATCTTCTCCAAATAAACTTTGTAGAGGTCTATTTATAGCAGAATCCAACAAAGTATAATCCTTTACACCAGCTTGTGCTGTATCATTCATCTTCTTCATCATAAAATAGTGAGCGGCTACTACTTCTTCAATTGTAAGGAATACAGTCATCTTAACGATCCCTTAAATCATTGAGGATATCCTCATCTTCTTCAAAAACGTCGAAGAAAGCTTCCAGTACTTCGGGTCGTACATTTTCGGGTAACTTCATTTGCTTCACCTTTTTTAATACAATTTCTCCTTGACTGTTCTCAATAAATTCAATCTCATCGCCCTGAGAAACATGGAGCTTATCAATTAAAACCTTAGGCAGGCTAATACCCAAGCTGTTCCCCATTTTTCCTATTTTGCGCGAAAGTATTTTTCTTTTGGAATGCTCCTCTTTCATCTGAGCCCCACCATTCATGGTATATTCCTCCTATAGTATGATCCAATTTGTGAAAGTAATACGTAAGTATGTAATAACGTTAGTATGTATTAACATTATAACACAATGATAGAGATAGATTGCCTTCAAATACGCTCAAAATGATCAAACAAACGGCACACAACTCGTATACAATAAAATGAGATGATCTAACAAGCCCCAAATCAGAACAGGAGTGTTCGATATGAAGATAGAGCATGAAGGTGCAGCGATACAGGAGTCTGTATTGGACGTGCATATTACAGAGGCAGGATACGAACCAGGACAGTCGACCATACGCAACATTCGAATGAGTGTGGCGCGAGGAGAGCTGGTGGGTATTATCGGACCAAATGGTGCGGGTAAAAGTACGACGATCAAAACGCTGCTAGGTCTGTTGGAACATGCCAACTATGAAGTGACGATTGGGGGAGAGGGGCGTTATGCCTATATCCCGGAACAACCGGTTTTTTACGAATATATGACCCTGTGGGAACATCTTGATCTGGCCGCAGCGGCATATGAAATGGAGGAAGAGGTCTTTGTCGCCAGAGCGGAGGAACTGCTGGTTCGTTTCGGAATGGATCAGGTTAGAAATGATCTTCCGGCCAGTTTCTCGAAGGGCATGCGGCAGAAAATGATGCTGATGATCGGATTTTTGGCTTCACCGGATATCTATATTGTGGACGAGCCGTTTATCGGACTTGATCCGCGTGCTACCAAAGATTTTCTGAAATTACTCGATGACGAACGTCGGCGTGGTGCGGGTGTACTCATGTCTACGCATGTACTGGATACCGCTGAACGAATATGCGATCGGTTTATTTTAATTGCATCGGGCATATCTGCTGCCGAGGGAACATTGGATGAGATCCGTGAAACAGCAGGATTACCGGAAGCCTCTTTGTTTGACTGTTTCGATATACTGACGTCTTAGATAGAGAGAGGGTGAGAGAGAGGATGGAAACTTCCCAGCGTTATACACCACTTCGTTTATACAGGCGAAGACGCAAAGAGCATTTCAGGGAACAAATGAAAAATCTCAGACTCGTAGTGGATTGGACGGTGTGGGTATATCTTCTTGTTCCGGGTCTGCTCTATCTGATTGGATGGTACACGAGCCTGTGGACCAAACCGCTGCCTGCATGGGCGACCGGTTTACCTTTACCTGTACTGACCGGACTGATCGACATCGTTATGCTTACCGGGGGTGTGTTGATATTTGTGGAGGAAGCAGATGTATTGTTTTTGAAATCAAGACCGCTGTGGATGCGCACATTGATGAGGCAAGGACTATACCGCGCCTGTCTTCAACATTTGGGCAAAATGATCTTGGTTACAGCACTGACTGCCCCCCTGTGGTCCCGTGTCTATGAGATGTCGATTCTACAGATTGTACTTATGGCTGTCTGGTTCGGTGCAGTAGCTTCGTTTCAAGCCATAATACTACATATAACGAAGGTTCGACATACAGGATGGCGACGCTGGATTCAGATGATTCCTCTCGTCATTGGCATAGGGTACATGACCATTCATGCGACATCATGGATGCATGGGCAGACGTGGAAAATCATGTTTGGTATTGTGGTGATCAGCCTTCTTCTGATTACCGTCGGACAGATGAGACTCTTGATGAAAGGAACGTTTGAAGGCGATGTGCGAGAAGATTTGAGAAGCAGGCTGCAGTTGACGGCTCTGATGTTAAGTCGAGCGGTGAGCAAGCCGAAAGCCCCACGAACACGTTCCATTATCTTCCGCAAACCGCGTAAACTGTTACACAATCGGTCCATTCCGAATCGTACAGCGGAGATCGCATTCAAGGCGTTTTTCCGGAACTCAGCCACAATGAAATTGTATTTACAGCTTGGAGGACTGTCCATTGCAGCAGTCGCCTTACCGCCTTTTCCGGTCAATATCATTGTGTGTGCGTTATTGATTATCATGTTAACGGTGATGTTTTATCGCTCCTGGGATGTGTTTGCAACGTCCGACTATGTTCAGCTCATAACGTATGACTCGGATGCTCTGCATCGTGCGGGTTCAATGATGGTTAAGATGTTGTTTGTCCCCATTGGTATTCTTATGGGATTCACGCTGGGATTGGCCTGGCTTGGTTGGATCGTCGGTATTCTGACAGCCGCAGGTGCGGTGGTCTTCGGACTTTGTGTGTCAACTATTGCCGGATGGGTTCGACTTACCCGAGCCTAAAAGAATTCCTTTGTACTTCAGAGCATATGACGCGCTATAACTGACCATGCTATAGAAGAAGAATCTCATCTATGGATGATGAGAGATTAGCTGTAGCAAGGAGGAAGAGATGATGATGGATAATAGCGAATTACAGGTGCATTTCTCAGACGGTTCAGCGTTGAATGCTGCACGGGCAACCTTGGAGGAATTAGGGTATAAGCCTTATCAGTCTGGCCCGCTGGAATTGTACATTCCCACAGATCGCCAGGATCCCCAGTCTGCCGTGGAGATTGTACAGTCTCATGGAGGAAGTGCCGTATTTGCATCTCAAACGGAAGAGCTGGATCAGTTTCAGAATATCTCAATTCCGGCTCATCTCGTAAATGAGGACTGGAATGAAGGGTATGCGAGCGGAAACCAGGGAATTCAGGCTGAGCAAGGTACACATAATCATAGCGAGGACCCAGCATACGATGATTCGGCTGATGGATTCTCAGGCAGCGTCAAAGCATAGAAGTATCACAAGCTAAGAGCAGTTCGAGCCATTTTTTCTAAAATGGAACAATACCCAAAAACCCCGATACTCCACAGATAGTGGATATCGGGGTTTTTGGCATCAGAGCTAATTCAACATAAGGTTAAATTGTGTAATACCTAGTAGTGAGAGTTCAAAAAGTTCGGTTTTCAGTACCGAGAAGATGGAATGAAGCTAGAAATGGAGTAGCGGAGCGTAGGGAAAACTACGTGAGCAACGGACATTTCGGCTGAATTTCATATTCGATGCTGATGATGCCATTAGGCATGATTCGTAATCAAAAGCGGACTTTTTGAACAACCTCTATTATGATGTAACGTGTTTATATTCAGCCGCATGCATGCCAGCCGTATATCCCGTGGAGAAAGCAGCAGTGATATTATACCCTCCGGTGTAGCCGTGAATGTCCAGAACTTCACCGCAAAAGAATAGTCCAGGCAGCAACTTGGATTCCATTGTTTTTGGGTATATCTCCTTTAAGTGGACTCCTCCCCCAGTAACGAAGGCTTCTTTGAGCGACCTTGTTCCGTCTGCGCGGAAGGTAAAAGCCTTCATTAGCCCGCATAAGTTGCTTAACATGCCTTTGGGGAAATGGTGGTACGTAAGGTCATCGCTGATCTCGGCGCGTTTCATCATCAACGGAATCATGCGTTCAGGAACCCATGTTTTCAAGATGTTTTTGACCGCCTTGCGGGATTCTTGTTCCAATACCTGCTGAACCTGAGTTTCTAGTAGACCTGCTGACAGCTCCGGGAACAGATCAATGCTCATCATGACCTGTGGGTTTCCAGACTTCATCTGAACCTTACGGATAAACTGGCTACAACGTAGTGCAACCGGTCCAGACACTCCAAAATGTGTGAAGATCATATCCCCGCGATGGGAGATGACCGTTTTCCCTTTGGCATCCACTACGGATAAAGCAATATCCCTCAAAGACAAACCTTGCAGTTCTTTGGATTGAATCCAACTCTCTCCAGACACAATGGGCACTTCGGTTGGATATAACTCCGTTATCGTGTGACCCGCAGCTTCAGCCCAGGGATAACCATCTCCGGTTGATCCGGTTTGCGGTACGGACTTGCCGCCGGTAGCGATAATGACAGAGCGCCCAAGAATCGTTTTACCTGATACCAATTTAACACCCTGTACCTGCTGACCGTTCTGAATAATTTCCTTGACCGGTTCTTTGGTGCGAATCTCGACCCCGAGGGAGGCAATTTTACCTACCAGCGCATCAACGACCGTTTTTGCTTTATCGGTTACAGGGAACATTCTCCCATTGTCTTCTTCTTTCAGGGCAATTCCGAGATTCTCGAAGAAACGCATAATCCCCTGATTGTCCAGATTCTGAAACGAACTATATAAAAAGCGTCCATTACCCGGAATATGCCGGATGAGTTCATCCGTTTCCTTGGCATTAGTTACATTGCAACGACCTCCGCCAGAGATGCCGAGTTTACGACCCAGTTGATCTCCTTTATCCAGCAGAATGACGGAAGCTCCATGCTCGGCAGCTGCAACACAAGCCATCAGGCCCGCGGATCCACCACCAATTACGATGACATCATACATATGTTATTACCCTCTTTTTTCATTGATTTTGTCTGTTTTACGTAAACCGTGTCTACTCCTGGCCTTTTCTGAAATATAATGGAGATATGAGCAGTTCTATTATGGAGCCTTAAGGGATATATTGTAATATACTGTCGCCTATGTTTTAATCAGAAATACATGAGGGAATGTGCAGGCGGAGGAGGAGATGGCATTGTGGTTGCGTTAAAGGACATTCTTTTACAAGTACTGCTGGCGGGGTCGGCGGTATACCTGATTCCCTTATTCCATCTGGGGTTCTCCAAGCGGGCTGTGGCCAAGTTGGAACATGCCGGAATGATGCAGACCGTTTTTGCTGTGACGAGTGTCGCGAGCATGCTACTGTGTTTGATGTTTGCGTTTCATGAGAGTCCAGTGACTGTACCCATATCACTAAGCATCGTACCTGTAATACTTGGAATTTTGTATTGTAAGTCCGTTATAGGCTTAACGTTGTCCATACTACATATTCTTTTCTATTTCCTTTTCGCGCATCCCTATAATCTGTTCGGATTTCTCCTTCATACGGGCATTCTTCTCTATCCTATTGTATGGTTGTCTGCCAAACGATTCAAGCATAATACACCTTCGCGCAAAATGGCGATCCTGATCACCCTGATTGCACTGGAACGGGTTGTAACGAGTCTGTTGTGGATCGCATCCCTTCAGAATGATTCCACATACTCTGTGACTTATATGGTACTTACAGCACTTGGATATACCGTTGGAGCCATAGTTGCGGGCAGTCTGAGTCTGTTATGGCTGGAACGGATGAAGCACTATCATGGGCTGGAGCATCATCTCTCGGAAGTTCACCACCGATACATAGCCGAGATGGAGAAGCTTCATCAGATTCTGAATGCGGTTCCTCTCTCCATTGCCACTGTAGATAAAGAAGGCACAGTCATGTTCGTCAATGAGATGATGGAACAAACAGCAAGAGATCAGTTACCCTGTAACACCACGCCTAATCTGATTGGCCGTCCAGCCAGCCAATTTGTTGAACAAGGTCAGGCGGACAAGATGGATAATAGCATTCGCAGAGCTGTCGTTCATGGTGAGATTAATGGATTGACCGTTCGTTACGGTGCTCACGTATTTCAGTCCCGAACCGTGCCCATCTATGCCTTTTCAACAGAGCCTGCAAGAGAGGTCACAGGAGCCATGCTGATTATTCAGGATATCACGGAGCTTGAGATGTTGCGAAGTGAATTGGATAATGTGGATCGTCTCAGTCTGGTGGGGCAGATGGCTGCAAGCATTACGCATGAGGTGCGTAATCCTATGGCAGTTGTACGTGGTTTTCTTCAACTCATGCAGGAGAAGAGTCCGGATTCCCTTGATCATTATTACCGGATCGTCCTGGAAGAATTGGATCGGGCGAATAGTATCATTAATGATTTTCTATCGCTGGCCCAGGATCGGATTGCGGAAAAAGAGGAATCCCAGCTGCATGATATCATTCATGAACTCAGTCCACTGTTATGGGCTGATGCGAACCTGCGTGGTCAGAGCATTGAACTCATGCTGGCCCATAATGTTCCGAAGCTGCACCTCAATCCAAAAGAAATCAAACAGGTGGTGCTCAATCTGGCCCGTAACGGGATGGAAGCCATGAATGAGAAAGGCGTGCTTACACTGGAGACGCGCATAGTTGATGACAAGGTGGAACTGTGTGTACGTGACACAGGGCCTGGTATACCTAGAGTGAAGAAGGAAAAGCTGTTCGAACCCTTCTTCACGACAAAAGCCAAGGGGACGGGACTTGGATTATCCATGTGTTTAAGTATTGTGGAACGACATAATGGAACCATTACCGTGGAATCAGAGGAAGGTCGGGGGACTACCTTCAAAGTGGCATTTGAACGTTAGGTAATCAGCATCTTTTCCCAGACAATGAGACATAATATTATAGAAGAAGCCTTTCCGCAGGCGTTGTCTGAATCTTGCTTTCATTGCTTATGGATGTATAATAGAAATAGCACATCGTTACATCCATAATATTCGATATGAATGTAACGTTGTTTGGATAGCTAATCGCCTTTAATTCTATCGAGATCATAGAACAACCATTTATAAGGAGTGAAACCGAATGTCGATGTCATTTGATCAATACATGAAAGATATGGTTCAACCAATGCGGGATGAGCTAACTCGTCTGGGCATTCAGGAGTTGCGTACTCCTGAAGAAGTGGAAGCAAGTCTGCCGGATGCAAAAGGAACAGCGCTGGTCGTAATCAACTCTGTCTGCGGATGTGCCGCAGGTCAATGTCGCCCAGGTGTGTCTCAAGCACTCCAGAACGATATTACACCGGATCACCTGTACACTGTATTTGCTGGTCAGGACAAAGAAGCAACTGCAAAAGCACGTGAATTCTTTGCACCGTATCCGCCATCTTCACCGTCCATCGCCCTGATGAAAGACGGAGAACTCGTTCACTTTATCGAGCGTCATCAAGTGGAAGACCGTTCTGCAGAGGAAATTGCGGCTGATCTCAAAAGTGCATTTGAACGTTATTGCCGTTAATTCGCTCCATAGAACGCCCCGCTCTTCGGATAACCGATGCCGGGGCGTTTCATTTTGGATAGATAAGGTTATTGAACCATTCGGACCTTTCAAGCATCAAATTTCATTCATTTAGAAACGGGGTGTATTAACGATGAGTTTGCAACAACAGATCATCGCTGAATTGAAGGTTAAACCAAGCATTAATGAAGCAGAGGAAGTACGCAAGCGTGTTGATTTTCTGAAGACATATGTGAAAAATGCGGGTGCCAAAGGCCTGCTGATCGCGATCAGTGGCGGTATTGACAGTGCTGTGGCTACGGCGCTTTGCAAAAAAGCGACGGACGAGCTTACGGAAGAGAGCAACCAAGAGTATAAAACACTGGGTGTGTTCCAACCTTATGGTGAGCAATCCGATATCGACCACAGCTATGCTGTAGCGAAAGCATATGATTTGAAGTATGTGGTGGAAACGAATATCGAAGATGCGGTTAACGAGATTGCACTGGAAGTAGAGCAAGGCTTCAAGTCACTGGGTAGCCCACGCCATATGACTCACCAAGGTAAAGGTAACGTTAAAGCGAGAACCCGTATGGTGATGCAATATGCACTTTCGTTTGAAGAAAACCTGCTTGTAGTGGGTACGGATCATGCATCCGAAGCCATCACGGGTTTCTATACCAAATGGGGTGATGGCGCTGTAGATATCACGCCACTGAGCACCCTGAACAAACGTCAGGTACGCCAGCTGGCAGCATATCTGAATGTGCCACAAGCCATTTTGGACAAAGCACCATCGGCAGGATTGTGGGAAGGTCAGACGGATGAGGAGGAGCTGGGGATTTCGTATGAAGCAAACAGCGACTACCTTGAAGGCAAACAGATCGATCCAGCCGCACAAGAGCGCCTTGAAGCGTTCTATACGCGTACCCATCACAAACGTAATGCCATTCCAGGTATCTAAAACGGATGGATCTGCATGATTGTTAGATTAGGAAATACAAAAAAGAGTCACTGCCTGAGCAGCGACTCTTTTTGTTGTGTAGTTTAGTGGAATGAGAACACGTTCAACTACTCCAGTCTTTGATCTGGTGCAGGGTCTGGGTGATGGCTTGCTCCAGTTGCGGAGTTGTTTCTTTGAATGGATGTACGGTATTAAACGTGTGGTTCCCTTCTGGAATCTGGTGCCATGGGATATCAGGACGGGCTTGAACAAGTGCGGCAGAACCGTCACGCAGACGTTGACCATCCGCTGTTCCCTGAATCAGTGCTACGCGCACAGGGGAAGAAGCCAAGCGATCAATGACAGCGTAACGTTCGCTATGCTTGTCCAGGTCTTCCAGGATAGATACGTCCAGTGGCATCTGCTGGCCTGTACGTCCGTTAACGACATGGCTGCGGCCATGTGTGCGCATTTCTTCTTTTTGCTCTGGTGTAAAGAGATCCAAGTTGGTTACCCCATTCCAGGAGATTACACCTTCCACCTGCTCGGGATGATCCAGTGCATAGACGAGACTTACACCTGCACCTCGGCTATGTCCAACCAAGTACACAGGAAGTCCAGCGAGTTCAGGTTGTGTAGCCACATAATCAAGTACCAGAGCGAGATCAGCAAGCTCCCGGCTGTAGGTATTCACTGCGAACTTTTCAAGTTCAGAGAATTGCTCCAGATATTCGCCGATACCGTTGTGAGAGAAATTGAAGGTCAGCACATGATGCGTCTGGCTTAGCTGTGAAGCTGCGTAGGGGAACATGCCCCAGTCTTTGAAGCCTTTGTATCCGTGAGCCAGAATGATGACCCCTTGAGCGGGTTGTTGTGCAGGGAAAAAGTCCCCGCGAATGATCGCATCTACGTCAGTGGGCAATTCAAAAGTTATGGGCATGATTCAGACCTCCTAAGAGTTTCAGACGATTCCTGATTCATATTTTAGCATATATGGTAATGCGGATAGGTACTCGCTTCTGAGCGCCCCTCCTGCTACAATAGAATACGTGTTCGGATAGTTACGGATCATGTGATTGAATGGAGATCTTTTACAATGAAGGTTCAAAAAGAGCGGTTTTCAGTACCGAGAAGATGGAATGAAGCTAGAAATGGAGTAGCGGAGCGTAGTATAAGCTACGTGAGCAACTACAATGTTTCCGAAGGAAACATACTTCGTAAGCATATACTTATTCGGCTGAATTCCATGTTCGAAGCTGATGATGCCATTAGGCATCCTTCGTAATCAAAAGCGGACTTTTTGAATAACCTCTTACAGTATAAAAGATTAAGCGGGTGAACGTTGATGATATATGGCATTGGCAATGATGTGCTGGAGATTGGACGTATGCGCAAGCTGCTGTCCGGTCGCCATGCGGAAGCTTTTATGAAACGAATCTTAACGCCAGCAGAGCGGGATATTGCGGTCCATCGCGGGAAGCGGATGACGGAGTTTGTATCCGGCCGATTTGCAGCAAAAGAAGCGGTGTCCAAGGCATTTGGCTGCGGGATCGGTGGCATTATGGGGTTCACTGACATAGAAGTGCTACCTGATGGGACAGGACGTCCAGTGGCCTCGCTGTCCAGTCAAGCCTGGGAACGCCTGCAGCTGCCATACGACAAGCAATATGACATTCATTTGAGTATTACGCACCAGACGGAACTGGCGGCGGCTTTTGCCATCGTGGAACAGATGGAGAAGTAGTTAGCTTGGCAATAGGAGAGGACGGAAAAATGGGTTTAATGGAACAGAAACGACATTTCAGCGTGAATTTGCTGGATTGGTATATGATCAACCGACGGGATTTGCCGTGGCGTCGCCACAACAATCCGTATTTTACATGGGTATCGGAGATTATGCTTCAGCAGACGCGGGTCGATACGGTGATTCCGTATTTCAATCGTTTTATCGGGAACTTCCCGACGGTGCAGGCGCTGGCGGAAGCACCGGAGGAAGATGTTCTGAAAAATTGGGAGGGACTCGGTTATTACTCCCGTGCACGTAATCTTCAGGCAGCCGCGAGACAAGTCATGGAGCTGCACGGAGGCGAGATGCCGCAGGACAAGCAGGCCGTCTTCGCATTAAAAGGGGTTGGCCCCTACACTGCCGGGGCCATTCTCAGCATTGCCTTCAACCAGCCGCAGCCTGCGGTAGATGGCAATGTCATGCGGGTCCTGTCCCGATACTTCCTCATCGATGAGGACATTATGAAGGGCAGCACCCGGGTGTTGATGGAAGAGCTTGCAGGAGAGCTCATTCCGGAAGGGCGGGCGCGTGATTTCAATCAGGCGCTGATGGAGCTTGGTGCGCTGGTGTGTACGCCCAAAGCGCCGCACTGCCTGACTTGCCCGGTCATGGAGCAATGTTCCGGTCGCATTGCCGGAAGAGAGCTTACACTGCCGGTCAAGACCAAGGCGAAGCCGCCGCGCCCTGAGCAGCGGCTGGTCGCGATTGTGGAGGGCCGCGGTGATCATCGCGGCCAAGTGCTTGTGCGCCAGCGCCCCGATACGGGCCTGCTCGCCCGCATGTGGGAGCTGCCGCATGTGTTGGCGGTGCCCGCCGCAGCAGGCAAGAAGGCAGCGCCGCTGGCGGATGAGCCGGCCATGGCATTGCTGGCCGGCAGTCTGTGGGCGGAAGGCTTCGCTGCCCGCCCGGAAGGGCTGGCTACCCATGCGGAGCATGTGTTCAGCCACATTGTCTGGAGCCTGCAGGTGTACAAGTGTACTGAGCAGGACCAGAGCAGTGAGCTTCCGCTGATCGCAGCGGAAGCGAGAGCCGCCTACGATGCACAGGCGGCAGCAGGGGAAGGCACAGCCTTATCATCAGCTGTGATACCTGAGTTAGCCGCAACGCATTCATCGGAGCTGAGCGCTTCTGAAGGACAGAATATACGGACAGGTAAAGGTGATGGCCTGACCTACCGTTGGATCGGTCCAGAAGATATGGAGAAGATGGCATTCCCCAACATATTCTTGAAGCTAATCAGCAGTTATTTTGCTGGCGCTTATGAAGATGTTAGGGAATAATGAAGATATGAAAGCAAAAGAGCCTGGATCGGTCATAATGACCAATCCAGGCTCTTTTTTAATATGTTAACCGTTTAAGGTCAACCGTCTTATTTTGCAGAAGCGTAACGTTTGTTCACTTCATCCCAGTTGATTACATTCCAGAAAGCGGCGATGTAGTCAGGACGTTTGTTTTGGTAGTTCAGGTAGTAAGCGTGCTCCCATACATCCAGACCCAGAACCGGAGTCAGACCTTCGAAGAGAGGGCTGTCTTGGTTAGGTGTGCTAGTGATGGACAGTTTGCCATCTTTACCAACTACGAGCCAAGCCCAGCCGGAACCGAAGCGAGTTGTAGCTGCTTTAGCGAAATCTTCTTTGAATTTGTCATAGCCGCCCAGTTCGCTATCGATTGCTGCTGCGATATCGCCTGTAGGAGCGCCGCCGCCGTTAGGTCCGATGATTTCCCAGAACAAGCTGTGGTTAGCATGTCCGCCACCATTGTTGCGAACCGCTGTGCGGATGCCTTCAGGTACGCTGTCAAGGTTAGCAATCAGATCTTCCAAGCTTTTTTCTTGCAGTTCAGGAGCGCTTTCCAGAGCTGCGTTCAAGTTGGTTACATAAGTATTGTGATGGCGATCGTGGTGGATTTCCATCGTTTTTGCATCGATATGTGGTTCCAGTGCGTCGTTAGCGTAAGGAAGTGCCGGTAATTGAAAAGCCATAATGAAATACCTCCTGAGATTTTAGGTTTTTTGAACAGGTACATATGTATTAATACCCTTGCCACTAATATTAAACCGCATTCGGACTAATTAAGCAACATTTTTGTTTATTAAGTACCCCGAGGTGTTGATCTAATGATGGGCCAGAGATTACAAACATATTTTACCCTTTATGAATATATTTATGTGATTTTAGTAGAATTAAAAGCAAAAATATGAAGAATTACATTGTAAACGGTTACAATTAAGCGCTTTCAAAAGAAAATGCGTGTTTTATGGAGTAAAGTATGGTTTAATTGACGAAGAAGCGGTATTTTCTCGTTTTTTGTCATTATATGAACATTGGGTTTTTGGTAAAAAGGGATTCCTTTTTGTAAAAAACCTCATCTAAGCTAACGAAAAGGGAGATTTAAGACATGCACGTTCGTTCCTTTCAGTTGAGTGATGCAAGCCAGATGACGGAGCTTCTCCAGGTTGCACTATCGGAAGAGTGTTATGAGAACACGATGGGCCCGTTTGCCCGTCAATTGTCATGGGATTCTGACCTGATCATGGTTGCGGAAGAAGAGGGAGACCTCGTCGGCGCTTTGATCGGTACGATTGATCACAACCAGGGTTGTATCTACCGTATTGCGGTACATCCAGACTATCGTCGCCGTGGAGTCGGCAAAACACTTGTCGAGGCTATGGAACAAAGGTTCCAGCAGCGTAAAGTCAGCCAAGTATGGGTGGCGGGTGATGAGCACAACAAAGTAGCTATGCCTCTATATGAAGCGATGGGTTACGGTGCCAATCAGATTATGAGCGCTTTCCAGAATCTTAGTATTTTGTCAAAAGCTTAGTTTGCATGTTTAAAAAAAGAAATAAAAAAAGATTTTCATTTCATATTAGGCATATCTTTAGCGTGTAATAACGTGAGGGATGTGCCTTTCTATTTATACGAGTGTTCTTCACGCATTATTCCTCCTGTTTTCACATCTTCTTATACTCCTCCGGTGTCTTCGAGTACTGTTAAATCCATACGGTTGTTCCGGGTACGCTCGTCATACCCAAGGGATTGGTGCTCATAACCAATTGTTTCACTCTTCCAAATGAAGTAGACTGAAAGGGAGTAGGATCATTCATTATACACGTTGAATTCAACTAATTGATAAACGAGGTGTCCCTTTGAATTCCAATAACCTTTCAATGGAACATGTGACTTCCGACCAACGTAATGAACCGCCTAAGCCTGAACAACCGGGGAAATCCTGGGTTGCTGAGCTGTGGGATTGGGTCAAAACGATTGTTGTAGCTTTTGTAATCATGATGCTGCTGAACCTGTTTGTATTCAACCTGTCGATGGTCAAGGGACAGTCCATGCAGCCGACACTGGTTGAGCGAGATCGTCTGTTCGTCAACAAAATCGTATATCATCTGGGCACACCTTCCCGATCAGATGTGATTGTTCTTCGTGATCCAAGCGAAGGCGTGGAGAAGAAGGATTTTCTGGTTAAACGGATCGTTGGACTTCCGGGAGATACGATTGAGGTCAGGGATCACCATCTATATGTGAACGGCGAGCAGCAAGCGGAAACGTATACTGATATTGAGGTACAAGACCCGGATTTTGGCCCAATTACACTGGAGCCGGATCATTTCTTCGTGATGGGGGATAATCGTCATGAAGGTAAGAGTAAGGATAGCCGAGTGTTTGGCAGTATTACATCCGATGAGATTGTAGGCAAGGCTGAATTTATTTTTTGGCCGTTTTCTGAATTGAAAAAATTGTAAAATGCTGGCGAGACAACAACTTCAGAGCGCATTTTGCGTTAAATTATATAGACTCGTTCCGTTTGAATTCAAGTATGCAAGGCATATACAGAAATGAACGCCTGTCCTCTCTTACCGTGAGGCGGGCGTTCACTATTTACGGAATAAGTGTCGGAAGAAAAGAGGAAAGAGAAATGACGAGCGTACAGACCGGGGCGGCACAGGCAGCCTCCGTATGGGAGAAGTTAAAACAGGAGATCAAGGAAGCTGGCCCCGGACTGGGCATTGATGATATCGGATTTGCTTCGGCAGAACCCTTCGTAACACTAAAATCCATACTCGAACAGCATCGGGCTAAAGGGTATGAGTCGGGATTTGAAGAGCCTGATCTTGAGAAAAGGGTACGTCCGGAGTTGAAGGATGGCGCGCCGGCTTCACTTATTGCGATAGCCGTGGCATACCCATCGAAGATGGTGAATCCACCGAAGTCGGAGCCGGGAGCTTATCGGGGGATCTTTGCCCGTTCCGCATGGGGGCAGGATTATCACCAGGTTCTGCGTACAGCCATGGACAAGCTGGTTAATTTCATACGGGAGCGCGTACCTGAAGCCATGATCGAAAGTATGGTTGACACCGGAGCACTGGTAGATCGTGCGGTATCCCAGCGTGCGGGGATTGGTTTTAGTGCCAAGAACTGTGCCATTATATCACCCAAATTCGGTTCATGGATTTTCCTCGGGGAACTGGTGACGAATATTCCATTCCAGCCGGATACACCTGTAACTGAGGACTGTGGTGAGTGTACGAAATGTATCGATGCCTGTCCGACAGGAGCATTAGTAGGACCCGGACAGTTAAATTCATCACGGTGTATTTCTTTTGTAACCCAAACCAAAGGGTTCGTGGATGAAGAATTTATGCTGAAAATTGGCAACCGTCTGTACGGTTGTGATACTTGTCAGATTGTCTGTCCGAAGAACCGTGGCAAGAACTGGGACCACCATCCCGAGTTTCATCCCGATCCGGAGATTGTGAAGCCGCTGCTCCTACCGCTACTGGATATTGGCAACCGGGAGTTCAAGGAACGTTTCGGTCAGAGTTCGGCCGCATGGCGTGGCAAGAAGCCGATTCAACGTAACGCCGTTATTGCCCTGGGCAATTTCAAAGATAAAAGTGCTGTACCCAAACTTACGGAAGTACTAAAACGTGATCCGCGCCCTGAGCTACGGGGAACTGCAGCCTGGGCGCTAAGCAGAATTGGAGGAGAAGACGCCATGAGAGCAATTGGGGAAGCTGCCGCTAACGAACAAGATGGGAACGTACTAAGCATGCTGCAGAAGGCCAAGGAACGACTGAGTTCGTCCGAGACCTTACCCAAACAGCCACAGGCTGGACAAGTGAGTGAGAAGCAGCCAGAGGAACAGAAGAATAACGAGCCCAACACATTACAGGCATTACAACAGGAGTTGAAAATGGAAGCTGCGACTGAACCGGGTAGTGGGCAATCTGCACAGCCAGCCAAACCGGAAGCCGCAGCGTGGAAGCCTTCAGCAGTTACGGGGCTTCATGGCAAGCCTGTATACTACGATGAGGTACTGACACCGATTGGTACACTAACGTTATGTGCTACGGATGAAGGACTGTGTCACATCGACTTTGGCGCCTTTCACGTACGCGAAGCTCACCTGCAGCAATGGGCCCGTACCTGGATTGGCGAGTATCGATATGAGAAAAATGAAGAGAAGCTCAGCGAAGCTGCAAAGCAGTTACAACAGTATTTTACAGGAGAAAGAAAGACGTTCGAATTGCAGCTTGATCGGCTTGGAACACCATTCCAGCTACAAGTATGGCAAGTTCTGTCCGATATATCTTATGGAGAGGCCTCATCACACCAACAGGTTGCGGAAATCATCGGCAGGCCCAAGGCTGTTCGTGCAGTTCTGGACGCCATTAGCAAGAATCCGATTCCGATTATTATTCCCTGTCACCGCATCAGCGGTAAAGACGGCACACTGGTGGGTTATGTAGGCGGTCTGCAAACCAAGGAGCAATTGCTCGCTTTGGAGCAGCGATCGTAAGAGCGGGGGACGTTCATGAAGTATGTAAACGTGGAGAGCGTGGAAGCGGGGGAGCTTCTGGGCAAGACGGTATATTCCAGTAATGGTACGGTACTGCTGTCTGCCGGAGTCCAGCTCACCGTATATATGGTCAATACGCTGAAACGTATTGGCGTGACCATGCTGTACATCCAGGATGAAGCTTACAAAGATGTGGATTCAGAAGACATTCTGGATGAAACCACGAAACGGGCAATAATTAACGAAATGAGTGTCACACTTGAAGCGGTGCGTTCCGGGAAGGATTGGAGTCCAAGAAGGGTAGCTCTCAGTATAGACAAATTGCTGAATGATGTTCTGAACGGGCGTGAGTTGCTGGTGCAGCTCACCGATATTCGCACCAAAGACAATGCGCAGTATGTTCACGCGATGAATGTATGTTTGTTGTCTTCGGTCATCGGAATGAATATGGGACTCAGCTATAACCAACTGAAGGATCTTGCTGTGGGGGCATTATTGCATGATATTGGCAAAGTGGGGGAACCTCCTGGCAGTGGTTCTGCTGCCAATTCTTCGCTGCATCATACGTGGCGCGGATTCGAAGTGATTAAGAACAAGCGGGAGTTCAGTCTGTTGGTCGCCCATACAGCCTTACAACATCATGAGCATGTAGATGGTACAGGCATGCCGAGAGGCATAAAGGGAACTGATATCCATCTGTTTGCAAGAATCGTTAGTGCGGCTAACATCTATGATAATCTGATTAATGGATTATCGCAGGACAGCCTGTTGCCACATGAAGCCTGTGAAGAGATGATGGCAATGTCTAACACCAGGCTGGATCGAGACATTCTGATTGAGTTCAACAAAAGTGTATCGGTATACCCCAATGGTACAGCCGTGAGGCTGTCTACCAAAGAGACGGGAGTCATTGTGCGTCAGCATCGGGGATTGCCAGGCAGACCTGTAATCCGAGTGGCACGCGGCAGTACACGTTATTCTCTGGATGTGGTCGAAATCGATCTGGCCCAGCATACAACCGTTTTCATCGAAGCTGTCATGAGTTAGCTTGCGGTCAGTTCAACTGGAAAATCCGTTTGCTCAAGGCGTGCGGAAATGCTATGATACTTTCAGGAAATCCGGTCTGTGTCAGGTTTGCAACATGTGTGTTTAACATCATGAAGTGACACGGACTATAAGGCTTTTTAGAATGCATACAGAGGTGTCTAAGAGATGGAGATAGCAATTCCGATTATTACATTGATTGTTGGTCTGGTCGGGGGATTTTTCATCGGGGTGTTCTACTTGCGTAAACAACTTGAGAAAATGCAAAGCAATCCGGACATGCTTCAGAAAATGGCGAAGCAAATGGGCTACAACCTGAACGGCAAGCAAATGCAGCGTGCCCAGCAGATGATGAAGAACCAGCAGCCAGGAGCAAAAATGCCCCAGCCGCAACAACATCCTGCGCGTAAAAATTCGGGCCGCCGAAAATAATAGCAGTGAATAACTGCTTACCGTATGTGGTTCGAAAGGAGGCGTTCGGCAGTGGCTGGCGTTAAAGATTATTTGAATTCAAAAGTGTCCGACAATCGGGAGAAGATCGAGTATCATGTAGAGCAGATCCTGAAATTGATCGGAGAAGATAGTACACGTGAAGGGCTGCTTGAAACGCCTGCACGTGTGACCCGAATGTATGAAGAAATTTTTGGCGGATATGAAGTAGACCCGCGCGATGTGCTCGGTGTTACTTTTGACGAGAATCATGAAGAGCTGGTTATCGTTAAAGATATTGTCTACTACAGTCAATGTGAGCACCATATGGCGCCGTTCTTTGGCAAGGTGCACATTGGGTATGTACCAAGCGGCAAAATCGTCGGTTTGAGCAAAATGGCTCGTCTGGTTGAAGCTGTAACACGTCGCCTGCAGGTTCAGGAACGTATTACTTCACAGATCGCTGACATTTTGACAGAGGCCGTAGAGCCACACGGTGTTATGGTCGTTGTGGAGGGCGAGCACTTGTGTATGTGTTCCCGCGGTGTGAAGAAGCCGGGAAGCAAGACGGTAACCTCTGCTGTACGTGGTTCCTTCCGTGAGAATCCCGCTCAACGTGCCGAGTTCTTGTCTTTGGTAAAAGATTAAGATCGGGTATGTCCACTTGCTGGACAAGCCGGATGGTTAGATCCTCTTGGTTTTGGAAGCAGAAGTTTCGAGTTTCTGAAGCCATTGGATGTGATATAAATAAGCCGTGTTCCCTGGGGAACCGGCTTATTTATATATGGCGTTTTTCCTCATTCATAGAATGCATACAACCGAATTCGTTAGCCGGAGGTAATGGAACGATGAGTGTACCTTCCCATTCAGATCAACCGGTTCAGCCGGAAAAGGGACTACAAGCGGATAAACATACAATGCGTTTGCAAATCTGGGAGACACCACTCAAGCGACACGGCAGCAGCGTGCTCGAAGCTTTTGCATGGGAAGAAGTCATGTGCAGACGGGTCGGGGTAGGACATCTGCCTGTTGCGCATATATGGCGACATCCAGATGCCTTTGTAGCGGGTTTGCGTGACCGCAGGCTGCCACAGGCTGTAGAATCGATGGAACGGATAAGAAGCCAGGGTACAGCGGTCTGTGTCCGGCCTTCCGGAGGAGCCGCGGTTCCTCTAAATCCAGGGATCGTCAATGTGTCACTGATTCTGCCTAATCCCGGACACGCCATTAATATTCATGATGATTTCCGGGAGATGGCTTCGATTATTGCCGAGTCGCTAGCGCCGTGGTCGAATCAGGCGCAGACAGGCGAAGTGCAGGGTGCTTTTTGCCCGGGGGATTATGATGTCAGTGTAGGTGGACTTAAATTCTGTGGTATTGCCCAGCGCAGGCAAGCCAAGGCGTATATCATTACTGCTTTTATCATCGTGGAAGGCCAGGGAGATCAATTGGCAGCAGACGTACGTAAATTCTATCAGCATGCAGCAGGTGGGGCGATTGAAGGATATCCTGATGTTCAGCCGGGCACGATGGCCAGTCTGAAAGAATTGGCAGGTGTGCCTTCTGCGGCGGCATATACTGCCTCATTGGTTCGAACCCTGCGCAATCGTTATCCCAAGGCGGAGACAAGCCGCGTGTTAAGCGTCGGTTCTGAAGAGGTACGACAGACAGCTGAGCAGATGAAACTGCGCTATGATTAAGTTCTTTTTACTTGGACTTGGAATTGGGTAATAGAGATGATATGATGTGATTTCGGAAGGAGAGTGTTAGGATGGAAACGTTGAGATATACGTACTTATATGAGGTTGTATCTACAGGCGAAAAGTCTGAGTTCAGCCAAATGGCAACAAGCAAGGAAGAGGCTGCTACACTGATCGTTGCACGTATTGCCGATCTGGAGTTTACAGATGAAGCTGATATCAAGTTGGGCGACCTGATCGCAATTAGCAAACAGGTTGGCGACAACTATGTGGCGTGCGAGGGCTGTGCTTCTTAAGTGAGCATCTTGAAATAGGAAGTCTCTCAAAATACAAGCAAGTCTCTTTAACAGGAGACTTGCTTTTTTGTATGAAGTTCTAGAAGAGATATCTTTCAGTCATTCGGCTGGAGATATCTCTTTTTTACATACACTCTTATCCCGATGTTAGTAAGGTGGCCACAATAACTTGCGTGCCGTTTCGTAACGTTCGGCCACAGCCGGCCAGTAGACGACATTCCACCAGTCCTCGATATACTTTTTACGTTCATTCTGATGCTTCAGATAGTAGGCGTGTTCCCAGACATCCAGAGGCAGGAGTGGAACGATGTCGGACTGGGACAGGTTCTGGTGTTTTTCTGCCTGCAAAATCTCCAAGCGGTGTGCTCTCGGGCTCCAGACAAGCATCGCCCAGCCACTGCCTTCTACTTTGTTCGCGGCTTCCGTGAATTGGTTCTTGAATGCTTCGTAGCTACCGAAATCCCGTTTGATCTGCTCTGCGAGCATACCGGAAGGTTTGCCGCCGCCAGCAGGATTCATAATCGTCCAGAAGATCGTATGCAGGTAGTGGCCTGCCCCATTGAAGGCAAGTTCACGTTCCCAGTGCTTGATGAGTTCAAAGTTATTCTTTTTCCGCGACTCAGCCAGCTTCTTCTCCGCTACATTCAGTCCATCCACGTAGGATTGATGGTGTTTGTCATGATGGATACGCATCGTCAGCTCATCAATATGCGGCTCCAGCGCATTGTAAGCATAGGGAAGTGGTGGCAGTGTGTGCCCACCAATGGGAACTGGCTTTTCTTTTACTGGAGGTGCTGTAGTGCTGGGCATGGTTTGAGTTGTTCCGGTAGAAGGTGGTTGGACGGCTGCTGATTGGATATGTGCGGAAGGAGATGGAGCATTCACGTTTCCCTCGATGGAAGATGGAGCTTCTATAGCCTCTCGATTGATGTTCCCTGAAATCGTTGTTTGCAACGCATTTTCCAATGAAAAAGATTGCTCTGTGGTCGAATCTTGCATGACGCCAGGTTGACCGAGTGTATCCAGTACGCCGAGGAAATACTCCGATTCGCGGATAAAATGCAAAATGAGTACTTTGGTAAGCGGAACAGCTTGAACAGCAGCGCTTTGCTCCAGAAGAACATACAGCTGTTTGATGAACTCTCTGGATTGCTGGCGGGCAGCCGATATGAGTTGATCAACACAACCAATCATGTAGGGGGCGGGTGGATGGGTTCCCGGTAATAGTTGCTTTAATAGCTGATTCGCTACTCTCTCACTGTGCTCAAAAGTAGCCTCCCATTCCTCCAGGAGCTTAACGTATGGGGGCTCCAGTTCAGGGACCAGTGCACGAATGACTAGCGTATGTTCTTTCTCCTGCTCTTTCCAGAAACGGATTTCCTCCAATGTCCGCAGAGGCAGCAGGTGACCATATCCATACCAGTTCATATCTGGTGGACCTCCTTCAGATGAATTTTAATGCATGCTCATACCGTCGCTTAATGCGTCCCAAGAGTATATTCCACTGGCCTGTTGTCCTATGAATGCAAAAAAAAGAGCCCCGGAGGGCTCAAGAATCAACGAGAAACTCGATTATTAAATACGGTTATTCTCCACTATTGGTGTTCTGCACATCGTCACTGCTTGTCTTCGTTACATGACTCAGGAACGTAGAGACACGGCGAATATATTCCTTCGAGTGTTCTCGGAAAATAAGTTCATGATGCGCGTCCTGGACAATCCATACATCCGAGTACGGATTGGTCTGGTTGGCAGCGAGCTCCTCTGCAATCGGGTAAGGTGCCTTCTCGTCCTCTGTACCGTGGATAAAGAAGATCGGGAACGGATAGTCCTCTTTTTTTACTTCCTGATACGGAATCTGCTGTAATCCGGTTCCATTCAGAACGGGGAACAACAGTTTCATAATCTCCAGTGTCGGTTGACGCGGGAGGTCAATCTGGTTGTGAATGTTGTGGTACAGTGTGTCCGGCTCAAGCAAGAACGAACTGTCCAGAATCATCGCATCCACTTCCTTCGTAATGAGTCCGGTTTGTAACGCAGTACCGGCACCCATCGAGAAGCCCCAGACAACCAATTCCTGTGCACCACGCTGCTTGGCAAACTGGATGGCACCGAGCAACTGCTGTGACTCGGCTTTCCCACCTGTGGCTACAGCTTTGTTCACTTGGGAGGCAAAACCGTAATCGAACATCACCACGTTGAACCCGAGTTGATGGGCATAGTGGGCCAGATCGTACATAGGTACCCATGTTTCTTCACGGTTGGCACCATATCCGTGACTGAAGATGATCGTTTTGCTCGCAGTGTTGTCAGCAGGAATATACCATCCCTGCATCGTCCGGCTGCCATCTGCTGCCGGAAACGTGATGTCTTCGTACTTCATGTTCTTGGCCTGCATCGGATTGGAGAAGACAGGCGCTACAGTTGGGTTGGATAATACCCATGCGATATAACCATGCAGTGCAATAAAACAAAACAGCAGGAAAAATACAACGGAGAGCAGCAACGCTACGATAATATGTTTGAACCGAATCAGCCTCGGTGATAACGAAGAGGGCAGATCGGACACTTTTGTTTGCAGCGGGGCTTCGCTCTGGGATGTTGGATACATGAATGCCCCTCCTTTGAAGTTCAGTTGAAGATAACAACGACATGAAAAGAGAATTACGTCTATTTCAGAACCTGCTTCAGAGCGATATCTTAAAGTAATATATCTTTATCGTATGTTCCAATATAGTCAAAGTCAATTGATTGAGGGCATTTGTTACGCAATTGTTATATAGTTCTTAAGATATATGGGTAACATTCCCTTAGCGAGTAAATTACAGGGGATTTAGTCTTATAAAAAGGAAATATTTATAACTTGGCCTATTCAGATCTTGACTCTTTTTTGGTTTACAGATGAGACCGTTTCTCATATAATTTATGTAACCAAGTTTCATGTGATGAAACATGAGGAGGGCATTATGCCATGGAAGATCGTAAGTTAACCGTCCGGGCTGTAGAACGGGCGCTGGATATATTATTATGTTTTACCACGCGCAGTGATCTGGGACTCACCGAAATTGCCAGTCAGATTGGTTTGCACAAAAGTACAGTGCATCGCCTGATGGCTACGCTGGAGGATCGAGGCTTTGTCATCCGGGATGCGGCAACGGAGAAGTACCGACTTGGCATACGAATCTGGGAGCTATCAGCCCATATGTCACGCAGTGATGATCCGGCGATTTTGCTGCTGCCTGCAATGGAGCGACTGAGAGACCGGTTGGGAGAGACCGTAAGTCTGTACCTGCGTGATGGCAGTGAACGGATTCGGATTCAGGCTGTACAAAGTGATCAGGCAATTCGCCGTGTTGCTCCCGTCGGGGTTAGACTCCCGCTATCTGTCGGGGCTTCCAGCAAAGTCTTGATGGCGTTTGCGACGGACGAGGACCGTGAAGAACTGATGAATGGGCCTGAATGGCCGGTATTTATCGATCCAGCGGTGTATTTGGCGCAGATGGGAGACATCCGGGATAACGGATATGCCACGAGTTACGAGGAACGTGAGCCGGGAGCTGCGGCGGTATCGGTGCCGATTATGGATCGTAGAGGCAATATTGCAGCTGCGCTCTCGGTCTCAGGACCTGTCAGCCGACTCTCGCAGGAGACTTTGCACGAATACGCACCTGTGCTAAAGGAAGCTGCTACGCAGATGGGGCTCATGTTATCCTGATGTTGATGTAAGGTCTGTCACCAATTAAGTTAGCAATCTGGAATATAAAGGTTGTTTTTATGTTCCGGTTGCGCTACTCTGTAATGGACGGCCCAGCGGGGCCAGCTTCATTGCATATGAACAGCGGCTTGTGTAAGCCGCAACTTGTTAACGTTACTGGGGGAGTCCGAACTGTCCGGACTGAGACGGAATCGCATGAGATTCCGGACCCTTTGCACCTGATCTGGATCATACCAGCGTAGGGAAGTAATCGGCGATATGACCACAACCACCACATAATGTGACCCTTGCAGTGCTCCGTTAAGGAGCTGATTGAAGGTGCATTATTGGTGATGGACATAAAAGTCGGTTCCTTCGGGGACCGGCTTTTTTATATACAGGGAACAGGCGATATAGTGCGGACTCCATGGGCTTCTTTTTCAATAACCTGCAAAGTGGGCTTGGATAAGGAGAGAAATCAGTGTAGATCCATGATCTGTGGTAACCTCCGTTATGTTGTGAACTGTACATGAATGATGTCTCCTCTGGTTGGTGTAGGATCGCTCTTTCTTCTCTGCATTGCGTTGATTTGGGACAGGTACGTAAGCGAGCTAATGATGATACCAACCAAACCAAGCGAAGGAACACTAAGGAGGAGACAAGTGAACATGAGTACAGGAGATCAAACGGGACAACAAGCGATGGAACAGGAACTTACGGGTCAGCAGGTGGAAAAGAAAACAGAGGCGGCCGGACGGGTTCAGCCCTTTCCGGGCAGCCGCAAAGTCTACATTCAGGGCTCACGGCCGGACATTGCTGTTCCGGAGCGTGAAATAGCCCTTCATGACACGAATACTCCCCAAGGGGTGGAGCATAACGAACCGCTGCGTGTCTACGATACGAGCGGTCCCATGACTGATCCCGCATTTCATGCCGATATCCGGGCAGGTCTACCAGCCCTGCGTACCCGCTGGATCACAGAGCGTGGCGATGTGGAGGCTTACCAAGGCCGTACAGTTAAACCCGAGGATAACGGATTAAAGCCCGGAGGGAAGAGAGCTGGAGCCGAAGAGTACCCTGGATTGCGTGGCAAACCGCTGCGAGCACAGACGGGACGCTGTGTGACTCAGATGCATTATGCGAGGCAGGGAGTCATTACGGCAGAGATGGAGTTTGCTGCCATTCGTGAAGGCGTGGAGCCGGAATTCGTGCGCCAGGAACTGGCGAGTGGAAGAGCCATCCTGCCGTCTAACATCAATCACCCGGAGAGTGAGCCGATGTTGATTGGTCGTCATTTTCATGTGAAGATCAATGCCAACATTGGCAACTCTGCTGTATCTTCTTCCATCGAAGAAGAGGTGGAGAAGATGACCTGGGCGGTACGCTGGGGATCGGATACCGTAATGGATCTGTCCACAGGCAAAGACATTCATACCACCCGGGAATGGATCATTCGCAATTCACCTGTGCCAATCGGTACGGTGCCGCTGTATCAGGCGCTGGAGAAGGTGAATGGCGAAGCGGAAGCGCTGACCTGGGAGTTATACCGGGACACGCTTATTGAGCAGGCAGAGCAGGGTGTGGACTACTTTACGATTCATGCAGGTGTACTGCTGCGTTATATCCCGATGACGGCCAAGCGGATGACAGGCATTGTGTCTCGCGGTGGGTCCATTATGGCAGCATGGTGCCTTGCGCATCATCAGGAGAATTTTTTGTACACCCATTTTGAAGAAATCTGCGAGATTATGAAAAGGTATGATGTAGCGTTCTCACTGGGAGATGGTCTCCGCCCAGGCAGCATCTACGATGCCAACGATGAAGCTCAGATGGCGGAACTGGCGACGCTTGGAGAACTGACACAGATCGCGTGGAAGCACGATGTGCAGGTGATGATTGAAGGCCCGGGTCACGTGCCGATGCACAAGATCAAGGAAAATGTGGACTTGCAGATGGAGATCTGTCAGGAAGCACCGTTCTATACGCTGGGGCCGCTGACGACCGACATCGCGCCGGGATACGATCACATCACGTCCGCCATTGGGGCGGCCATGATTGGCTGGTTCGGCACGTCCATGCTTTGTTATGTTACGCCAAAAGAACATCTGGGCCTGCCCAACAAGGATGATGTGCGGGAAGGGGTTATCGCCTACAAGATCGCAGCCCATGCCGCGGATCTGGCGAAAGGCCATCCACGTGCCCAGCGCCGGGATGACGCCCTGTCCAAAGCGCGCTTCGAGTTCCGCTGGCGTGACCAGTTTAACCTGTCACTGGACCCTGAACGTGCGCTGTCCTATCATGATGAGACGCTGCCAGCAGAAGGGGCCAAGGAAGCTCATTTCTGCTCCATGTGCGGACCGAAGTTCTGTAGCATGCGCATTACGCAGGACATTCGTGCCTTTGCCGCGGACAAAGGATTGTCCGAGAATGAGGCTGTAGCTGCGGGCATGCAGGAAAAGGCAGAGGAATATCGGACACGTTCCTAGGCGCCGTTACAACGTAAGCTGGGCAGTCTGACATCGTTTAAAAGTGAGAATGCTGCTATCATGTCGCCTTCTTCGTGTTCCTGATCAGCTTCCTGATACTTTTTATCAGTATTATGGTTGATTGTCTAGCAGATGTTAATAAAATGAATGTAAGTAAACAACAATAAGAGTAGCCAGGCCAATGGCTACTCCTGCACAGCATTTGCGGTGGGTATTCCTCCGAGTGCAGCAAGTTCAGATGAAGTGACCCGTCAGGCCGTCAACCTGTGGCGGGTCACTTCTTTTTACGATCGATGTATGTCAGGAGTGCAATAATTAACATCGCGAACACTTTACGTCGTTAAAAGAGAAGTTCGTAGGATCACCTCCCACTGGAGGCAAGCCTATTCCCACCACATATTGGTTTTCACATGTCTTTAGTGATTGTAATACTTCACCCCAAATCCGCTACTATTGACGAACTAACCCCAAATTCTTTTCCAAATACGTCGCAAGCAATGCCAACGGGCTATGGATATCAATGCCCATGTCTGCTGTAACCTGTGAAGCTGCAGGAGCCATGGAGAGCTGGGCTGCGACTACCCTTTTACCGGGATACTGCACAGCAATCTGCTGTAATCCTTCACGTACCGCTTCGTGATACCCTCGCTTATCTCCGCGCATAATCAACTCGAATGTACCCGGAATGCACACTGCTTCCGTCTGAGGTGTCTGGGAAACGTATAGTTGCCCATTTTCCTCCTCTTGCTGTAACGCCTGATTCACCCGTGCCATCGTTCCTTCAATGGTTGCGGGGTTGGTGAAAACGATGATGTAATCCTCTGATATTCGCCGCATTTCCTGCAATAGCGGATCATCTATGCCAATCACAGGCACAGGGACCTGTTTGGCTTCTTGCCCCAGTACTGTCGCAAAGAGGGTACACGTGACCAGAATGGCATCTGCATGACACTCAGCGATCCAGTGGAGCGTCTGTGCTACTTTTTCGTGAATGACCACATCAGAAAAGTCAGCATCATGTTTAAGACGATCCAAACCTGGATCGACGTAATGGACCAATTCAACACCATAAGGAGCAAGCGTTTCTTCAATTAAAGCGATGTTGGAATAGTGTGCGTGAAAACAACCAATGGTGATCATAGGCTAAGTCCCCTTTTACAGTTCGTATATGTCATGGATCTTGAAGATATTTAAACCATTATAAAAACATGACTGAGGACTGTACAGTTGTTTGTTGCTCAACGCCAATAACCGCCCTTCCGCCAAGCTGCGGAAAGACGGTTGATAACCGTACTCGAATAAGGTCCGGTGTCCATTTTATCGAAGGGAAGGAGACGCATTCTTCTTCGCCATTTTTTGCTGCAGAATTTCATGAAAGGATAGACCTTGAGTGTTCTCATTCTCCTTTTTAGGAGCAGTGGTCGCCGTGTTGCGCGGATATTGGTGGTGGTACGGGATCATTTGCTGAATAGGCATGCGGATCATCTTGGTTCCTCCTTTGATGCATTTTTTTAAATTATGTATTTCGACTGGTTATGTTGCCATGTGCGCATATAGGTACATATGACTTGTTAGACGAAATAGATGACTTTAGAATGTAAATCCAATTGGATTGTAGTGATTTTACCCCGTATTGAGCAGATGTAAACGTTTTTAGGGAAATTCAGGAGTAAAGAACCTGATATGACAGGTTTCATGTGGGAGGATGGAATTGGTTGTTATGTGAATAGTCCTAATTCTAAGGAAGTCAATGGTACCGGCATATGAGGCATATTATCTGGTTGAATGATGCAAAGCATGCTAACTAACTTGGTACCATAGTCGGGTTGCTTAGGTGGTTATGTAGTTCCGGTTATGACAAAAAACTGCCGAGCAAACTCGGCAGCTGATGTGATATGAAGAAGGATGCGAACTAACTTTGATTCAGTCTGAGATGTATATCGTATTCTTTATCTATTTTGACGAACAGCGATGTATACATCGACTTGTACACTTTCGGGATTCAGGCTGCGCTCATCATACAATTCGAAATCTCCTGTGAAGGTCCGGTCGCTTTGTTTGTCCCATGCCCACACGGCTCCCCATGCTTCGCCGACAACCTCTGCCATGGGTCCTTTTCTGGAAGTGAATACGGCGTAAGTCGCAGGAGGGAGCAGAATGTCATCCAATCCTTCAGGTAAGGATTCATCGGAGCTGACCTCATGCCCCACCAGTATGGTGTATTCTCCGGTTATGCCATCGGTGTAGTCCGCGTAACAGCCATAGCGGGCAGCTTCCGGTGCAGGGAGGTGCTCTGAGGAAAAGTAATTGTTCCAGAGTCCCTGAATACAGCCTTTGCCACTGATCTCAATGGCATTGGTTGTACGGGCGGATACGCCAGCAAGACGTTTGCCTGGGAGCGTGACATAACGAACCGGCTGGGTAGAGAATGAATTGTCTGTTGTTACCTGACCTGGATGAGTAGCAGCAGCTGAGTTCCCCGCTAGGAATTCCGCATGTTGATCAACCGCAGTAGTACGCCATCGTTTCAAAAAGGGCAGCTGGTTACGAAGCATCGACCGAGCAGATTCCTCGTCCATGCCCTCGTCCTTCAGAATGGCAGTACACATCTCGGTCATGCCTTCCAGTGAAATACCAGGCTGTTCGAACGTGCCTTCCTTGTAACAATAGATACAGTATTCACGGGTCGTGCTTCCATCTGCTTCGGTGCCCAATTGAGCAGGGGTTGTCAGCGGCATTCCGCAGCTTTGACATACAGTGACGTTCATTATTAATTCCTCCTTGGATATGTACAGATTGAATATATCTGAAGTATACGGGGAGGAACTGGACAGCTGTCTGTCAGGTTTGAGTCGGGGTTATATATTTTTGTACAATTTGCTCGGCGATACGGCAGACTTCGTCCCGAATATGCTGAGGTTCCAATACTTCAACATCCGCGCCGAAGCCCAGAATGAACCCGTATAACCAGGCATCCTCGGGAAAAGCAACCTGGCTGATGTAATAGCCATTTCCATCAGGGATGACGTTCTCAATCCCGAACCATTCTTCCGCTAGATGACGGACGCGAGCATGGAATCTCAAGGTTAACCCAGCCTGACTGCCCGGACGGGTCCATTCCTGCTGCCAGGGTCTGTCCTGTGGGTTAATAACTTTACGCTCGAAGTGCTCATTCGCAAGCGTGACATCTTGCATACGTACAAGCTTGAACATGCGAAACTGATTTCGCTCGTGGCAAAAGGCATACAGGTACCAGGAATGCTTCTTGAGTACGATGGTATGAGGGTCCGCAGTTCGGTGGGTATGTGTACCTTCCGCACTGCAGTAGGTAAAGGTGACAGGTCGTAATTGATCCATGCCCTGTTCGATTAGTTGAAGCTTAAGTTGCAGTGCTTCGGGATGTGTCCAGGTTGAATAATCGACGATGAAACGATTGGTATTGGCCTGAAAATCATCATTCTTGGCTTCAGGCACGATGCTGCTTAGTTTTTCCACCAGAAGCTCACGCGCCGCATTGGCATGGGAGGTGGATACGCTGCGCAGTGCAGTGACGATGGACGCGAGGTCCTTGTCTGTTAATACGTTTCGATCCAGACGGTAGCCCTCTGCCAGACCAATCCCGCCGCTTGCGCCCTGATACGTCACCACTGGAATGCCTGCTTGACCCAATGTATCGATGTCCCGATAGATGGTACGGATGGATACTTCGAACGTATCTGCCAAGTCTTTGGCTTGTACTCGTCCACGATTGATGAGTAACACCACAACAGCTAACAAACGCTCCAGTTTCATATCTATGGATTCCTTTCATTGGTTTATCTGTTGGATTCAAATATGTTATATTGTTGAGCATCACACATAGGAGTGGAATAAGCAATGAAGCGAATTACGATTCTGATCGCAGACGATGAAGTTGAGATTGCTGACCTGGTTGCATTACATTTACAAAAAGAAGGATATCACACCATTAAAGCCTTCGATGGAAAGGCGGCGGTTCAAGCCGTTCAGACCCAAGCGATAGATTTAGCGATCCTGGACATCATGATGCCTGGCATGGACGGATACGAAGTAACCCGCAAAATTCGGGAGCATCATCATCTGCCGATCATTTTCCTGAGTGCCAAAACGTCGGATATGGACAAAATTACGGGACTTGTGATGGGCGCCGATGATTATATGACCAAACCTTTCAATCCGATGGAGCTTGTTGCCCGGGTCAACTCTCAGTTGCGTCGTTCCCTGCAGTTCAGCCAGTCGGCGCCTATGCAGCGCACCAATCTGGAGAAGGGCGGGCTCATCATCATGCCAGATCAACATCGCGTTACACTCTACGGCAAACCAGTGGAACTAACACCGAAGGAGTTCGACATTCTGTATCTGCTCGCGAGCAACCCCAAACAGGTGTTTAGTGCGGAAAGCATTTTTGAGCAAGTGTGGGGAGAAGCCTATTATGAGAGCGGGAACACGGTGATGGTCCATATTCGCACATTGCGCAAAAAGCTTGGGGAAGATGTGAACAAGAATAAGTTTATCAAAACCATTTGGGGTGTGGGGTATACGTTTAATGACTAAAAGAAGAAGTTTTCGCACGACCATGATTATGTTATTAGGGTTAAGCATGCTTGCCTCTGGCGCAATCACCTATGGGATTTACAAGCTTTTACAAGCCTATTATTCGGGTGTCCGTGCTGAAGATCAGCTCGCTGAATATCGTCATTTTATGAAAAGTATCGGAGATATCTATTTCTTCCTGATCTTATTTATCCCGCTCGCCATTCTATTCTTCTTCTGGTTTACCAAGCCTTACGCGACGTATTTCAAGGATATTTCCACAGGGATCAGGCATTTGGCCAACGGTGACTTTCAGCATCGTGTACAGATCTCATCCAAGGACGAATTAGGTACGATTGCAGAGGATGTAAACTTGGCAAGTGAGAAGCTAAGGGAAGCGGTGGAACGAGGGGATTTTGCTGAAAATAGTAAGGATCAGCTTGTTGTCAATCTGGCGCATGACCTGCGAACACCGCTGACCTCTGTGCTTGGATATTTGGATCTGCTCATGAAGGATGATCAGCTGACGGAGGAACAGGTCAGGCACTTTACGTCGATTGCATTCACCAAGTCACAACGTCTGGAGAAGCTGATTGATGATTTGTTCGAAATTACCCGCATGAATTATGGGATGCTGCCTATAAACAAGACACCACTGGATCTTAGTGAACTGCTAAAACAGATGAACGAAGAACTCTATCCTGTATTTGAAAAGAACCATCTGGCCACCCGATTAAAAATAGACACTGAACTTACCATCTCCGGTGATGGTGAGTTGCTGGCTCGTGTGTTCGAGAATCTGCTGATTAACGCTGCACGGCACGGCAAGGACGGCATGTATGTGGATATTAACGGATATCACGATGCAGATCAGGTTATCATTCAGGTGATTAACTATGGTGGACATATTCGTCCGGAGGAATTGCCGCATATCTTCGATATGTATTACACCGGAGATCGTGCCAGGACCCCACAGGAAGGTGGGACAGGCCTTGGGTTATTTATCGCACGCAATATAGTGGAACAGCATGACGGTACGATTTCGGCCCAGAGTGATGTGGTACGGACGCAATTCGAAGTTCGTTTACCTGTATTCCATTGAGGTCTGACAGCAAATTTAAGAAAAACTTTAGAATTGCCCTGCTTTTTCTTTAACTAGTTTTCTCTATCCTTGATGTATGAGGTAAAAGGAGGAACAAGCATGAAAAAGTGGGGCTTTTTGATATGCATCATTTTGATCGGATATATCGTTACGCAGTCACCGGGATGGCTTCAGCAGAAGGATGAATTACCCATTGAGATTCAGAATACGCGTGAAAACCCGGCAGGTTATACCGTATCCGTCACTGGAAACATTCAGGATCAGGTACATAAGGGCAACTTGTTACTGGTTAATAAGCAATACCCTGTTCACGCGGAAGGAGTCAAATCCGATATTGTATATGTGGCACATGAGGATGATCTTCTTCGTGGATATGGAATACAGGATCAGAAAATCATGTTATCACTGCAGGTGGCACAGGAGTTTCGGAAGATGGTTGAGGCAGCAGGAGAAGAGGGAGTACGATATTTCCTCATCAGTAGTGGCTACAGGGACTTTGCGAAGCAGGACGAGCTTTATCGGGAAAAGGGTTCAGACTACGCACTTCCTGCGGGTCACAGTGAGCACAATCTGGGCTTATCCCTGGATGTCGGCTCCACATTGGCTGCCATGAATGAAGCACCCGAGGGGGCCTGGCTGGAGAAAAATGCATGGAGGTACGGATTCATTCTACGTTACCCGAAGGATAAGGTGAGCATTACGGGTATTCAGTATGAACCATGGCACTTCCGATATGTGGGGTTGCCACATAGTGCTGTTATGCATAAGAACAATCTGGTGCTGGAGGAGTACCTTGATTTGCTAAAAGAGAAAGAGAACATTACTGTGGAAGTAGAGGATGAGGCGTATCATATCCGCTATTATCGGGCCACCCAAGATACAACCGTTTACATACCTGAACAAGGCCAATATGAAATATCGGGTGATAACATGGATGGCGTCATCGTTACCGTTAAGAAATAACAGGGCAACACCAGGGAGGAAGAGCAACATGAAGCACAACAACCAGAAGAAAACCAAACATTACATCCTTTGGATTGCCGTGTTCATTGTCTACGTATACTTACTTACCAAGCTGATTCTGTTCAAAGGAAGTCCCGTCGACTTTGGCATCGTGAAGGTTCGGCTTATGGCATTCTTGCAACAACCGGATCTGATCCATACGCGAACCGTCAACCTGACGCCATTTCAGGAAATCTCACGAGACTGGAACAGCCTGTCGTTACATCGTCCAGGCACCGCAATCCATCTGCTAGGGAATGTACTGGCTTTTATCCCGCTGGGCATCTTCATTCCTGTGCTGACGGGTAACAAATTATTCTCTGGAGTAAAGGTGTTCCTGCTGTCCCTGCTGCTCAGTCTGGGCTATGAAGTGACACAGTTGTTGACGGGTATGGGTATATTTGATGTGGATGATCTAATGCTCAATACGCTCGGCGGCTTGATTGGATATATTATTCTGACCACGGCCATCGGCCTGAAAAGGTTGTTGGTGGTAGGAGAATCCCGTGTGACGGCGAAGAAGTTAAATTCTAAGGAAAGTCACGTGTAAGGAGGGGATCAACTTGATTATAATGGCTGTACTGTTTATTAGCGCAGGGCTGATGTTTCTCGTGTATCCACACAGCGTAAAGGATGCTTCGGAAAAACAGATCACGGAGCGAGTGATCATGTCGAGATGGGTCGGAGGCTCGCTAATTGCCCTGTCGTGTTTGTTTCTCATCATGGGTACAATTCAACTGTTGGATCAAGCATCACATCACATTGGGCATTAGAAGAAAGTCGGCCTTGAAGCAATCGAAATAGAGAACACACACATACTGGACCCACGGCTCCCCCATCATTGTGCAGATTGCATGTAACGGGGAGTTTTTTTGTATTTTCATAAGGTATCAAATTTAGGATAGAATCAGTAAATTTTGCGAGTGACATTGCCAATGAGTTAGAGTAGAGAAGACGCGTTAGGACCTATTTCTTACAAAAAGGGAGGGCACACATTGTATTCATTGGCTAAAGAACTAGCAGGAACAATGAAAGCCATTATTAAAATTGAAAGCGAAATTGCTGAAGCTACGATTGATCAACAGGATGAAGAGATCATACTTGGTATGGAACAGAGAAGATCTGCTTTAATAAATAGTGTCACACGTGATGAATTAATGGTCATCCAAACAGTGATGAACGTAGGAAGGTCAGAAAGAGGGTATCGTTATCATTTTAATTCGGAAGACGTTGAGATTATTAACCTTCCCATTGAGTTAAACGAGCATGAGTTGATGCAGAAATATTCCTACTATCTGATACATAAAACCAAAGAGGAATTAGCAAATGGAATTGAATATCATACGCTTGTCTCATCATTCCTAAAAGAAGGTATAGAAATATTGAAACTCTAGGCCGTTACCCGACATGCTGATAGGAGGTCTTGCAAGATGATAATGAAAATTTCGTATTATACGCCAGATGGATTTTACTATTACGTCCCCGATCAATATGCAGAGAAGATGGAAGAGTGGAGAATTGAATTTTCTGATTTTTTACAGAGCATTGAGGGGAAACATCCATTCACAGAATATATGGAGTCCATCAATTATGAGGGTGAGCTGGAATATGCCGTTTTTGTAAGGTGCTACGGCGGAGATGAGTTTGTAGACTGGATTAACGTGGAAAAATTAAACTGCAGAGGGCTATACCGTATTCCTGCACCAGCTGATGATTCAGAAGTTGGATTGAAAATTGACTTTTAAACGTATCTCTATCATGAAAAGAAAATCCAAAAAGCTCCCCATCACGTGCAGATCGCACGTAGCGGGGAGCTTTTTGGTATAACTTCATCACATTAAATATTGATGTAATTAAGCTTTTTTCATCATTTGACGCAATACGGTTTGCAGGATACCGCCGTTATGGTAGTAATCCACGTCAACCATGCTGTCCAGACGAGCGATGACAGGGAAGTCGAACTGTGTACCATCCTCACGAGTTACGGTTACTTTCAACTCTTGTCCTGGCTTCACATCATTGCTGAGACCCGTAATGTCATACGTTTCACGTCCGTTCAGACCAAGGCTGGACCAGCCGTGACCTTCTTGGAATTGCAATGGCATTACGCCCATGCCGACCAGGTTACTCCGGTGAATCCGCTCAAAGCTTTCTGCGATAACGGCTTTGACGCCGAGCAGGAATGTTCCTTTTGCCGCCCAGTCACGGGAGCTTCCTGTACCATACTCTTTACCAGCGATAACGATCAGGTTCTGTCCTTCATCCTGATACTTCATGGAAGCATCGTAGATGGACATTTCTTCGTCCGTCGGCAGGTACTTCGTAATACCGCCTTCTGTACCAGGAGCTACCTGGTTACGAATACGAATGTTGGCGAACGTACCACGCATCATGACTTCATGGTTACCACGGCGTGAACCGTAGGAGTTGAAGTCTTTGCGCTCTACGCCATGCTCTTTCAAGTACAATCCAGCTGGGCTGGATGCTGCAATATTACCTGCTGGCGAGATATGGTCCGTTGTCACGGAATCCGCAAGCAATGCCATAACGCGTGCAGAACGGATATCTGCGATATCGTTCAACGTGTCGCCAAGCTCTTGGAAGAACGGTGGATTTTGAATGTACGTGGAGTTCGGATCCCACTCGTACAATTCGCCTTCCGGTACAGAAATCGCATTCCAACGCTCGTTGGCTGTAAATACGTTCTCGTACTTGTTGCGGAACATCTGAGCGTTCAGGGAACTTGCGATGGTATCCTTGATTTCCTCGGAGCTAGGCCAGAGGTCCTTCAGGAATACAGGCTCATTGTTCGTATCATAACCGATTGGATCGGTTTCAAAGTCAATATTCACAGTACCCGCAAGTGCATATGCAACAACGAGTGGTGGAGATGCCAGATAGTTGGCTTTAACCTGTGCATGCACACGGCCTTCGAAGTTACGGTTACCAGACAATACAGCCGCTACGGTCATATCATTCTCAGCAATGGCTTCGCTCACTTCGTCCGGCAGTGGGCCGGAGTTACCGATACATGTTGCACAACCGTAGCCTGCAACGTTGAATCCGAGTTTGTCGAGGTACGTGATCAGACCTGCTTTTTCCAGATACTCGGTAACCACAAGGGAACCTGGTGTCAGACTGCTTTTCACATATCCTGGTTTGGTCAAGCCGCGTTCAACTGCTTTTTTCGCGAGCAGTCCCGCTCCGACCATAACGCTTGGATTCGAAGTGTTCGTACAACTTGTGATCGCCGCGATCACAACAGCTCCTGCTTTCAGTTCACTGGTGGAACCGTTCGGGTGCTTCACAGGTACGGTTTGTTCGATTTTCTCATCGCTCAGACCGTAGCCGCCTTTATCTACAGGTGTGCGAATGATGCTGTTGAAGCTTTCTTTCATTTGTGTCAGCTCGATGCGATCCTGTGGACGTTTTGGTCCTGCAAGACTTGGTACAACAGAGCCGAGATCCAGTTCAATCACATCTGTGAATTCAGGATCAACAGTGCTGGAAGTACGGAACATGCCTTGAGCTTTGTAGTAAGCTTCAACCAATTCAACCTGTTCGTCAGGACGGCCAGTGCTGCGCAGATAGTTCAACGTCTCACTATCAACAGGGAAGAAACCGATGGTAGCGCCGTACTCAGGTGCCATGTTGGCTACCGTTGCACGGTCAGCCAGACCCATGTTGGCAAGACCTGGTCCGTAGAACTCAACGAATTTACCAACAACGCCTTTTTTACGAAGCAATTGGGTAACGGTAAGTGCCAGATCCGTTGCTGTTGCGCCTTCGCTCAGGCTGCCTGTCAGTTTGAAACCGATAACGTCCGGTGTTACAAAATAAAGCGGTTGGCCCAGCATGCCTGCTTCGGCCTCGATTCCACCAACACCCCAACCAACAACGCCAAGTCCGTTGATCATGGTGGTGTGGGAGTCTGTACCTACGAGGGAATCCGGGAATACAACGGTTTCGCCGTCCACGGTTTTTGTTGCTGCCACGGAAGCGAGATACTCCAGGTTAACCTGGTGAACGATCCCTGTGGATGGTGGAACGGCACGGAAGTTGTTGAATGCCGTTTGTGCCCAACGCAAGAAGCGGTAACGCTCTTCATTACGCTCGAACTCGACCTTGATATTGTAATCAAGTGCATCGTTGGTACCGAAAGCATCAACCATGACGGAGTGGTCGATAACGAGATCGACGGGCACGAGCGGGTTGATTTGTTTCGGATCGCCGCCTGCTTTTTTCACAGTATCACGCATTGCAGCGAGATCAACGACAACCGGTACACCGGTGAAATCCTGCAGAACGATACGTGCAGGGATGAATGGAATTTCCTTGTTATTGTCACGGCCATCTGCCCAGCCGGTCAGTTGTTTTACGTGTTCTTCGGTAATGGCACGTCCGTCGAATTGACGAATTGCTGCTTCAAGCAATACTTTAATGGAGAAAGGGAGCCTGGAAAGATCGCCGTGGCCGCCTTCCTGAAGAGCATCGAGACTGTAGTAGCGGTAAGACTTGCCTCCAACCTCAAGACTGCGAGCGGCGGAGAAATGATTCTTTGCTGACATACATGTACCTCCTTGGGATGTGTCGGTGAGATGAAGAAAACGTTCATTTAGGTGAAGAACAGGCCTTCATCGTTCCGTGTTCTCGTTTGCTGGTTTCATCAGGTGAAACGTAATTTCATAATCATAACTTTAGTTTTAAGTATACCGTTTTCACCTCTGTACGTAAAGGGCTTTTTGCCTGTTCAAGCAAGCCTTTGAACCAATGAAGGCGTTTTCGTAAAGCGAGAAGGAATAAGATATCGCATGTACCTGTATTTGCCGAATTCAGAGACTTCATCCCGAGACACGTACATACAACCGAAGACCCTCTCATATGAATAGTAGGAGTTTATATACGCAATGAAATACTTCAGACAGAACTCATGCCAAAGGGGGACATAGGCTTGGAACGGGAATGGAAGAGTGCCTTATACACTTACGTGAACCAGTACAATCGCTGTGAGATCGACTACCGTCCACAGACCAGCGAACGGATTGTTACCGATCCTGACTTCGTAGTGGAACGGGGAGAGCGTATGGCAAGGCTGGACGAATGGTACCGTAAGCGGCGCGCCGTGCCTCTTCGCAGCGAGACCAGCGCCAAGCTTGTGCGCACGCTCATGGATGGACAGGAAGAAGCGGTGGTGGATGTACAATTGTACAGCAGACTGTTCTACGAGAAGAGCGGGATCACCCATCGGGAGGACCGGATTGAGCGGGAGCGGTTAACCTTTCTGCGGCAGAGTGGTGGATGGATCATTGGACGGGTCGAACGGGAAGTGCCGGAGCGTCGCCCAGCTGGGGAAGGGCGTCCCTTTCAACAAGCCGATTTTGTACAGGCGATGAACCGGCCGCTGCTGAATCGGGAAGTTCTGGGTCAAGGCAGAAGCTCAAGGCAGCAGGCGTATCGTAGAGATCTGGCAGTTGCCTATGCAGATCGATGGTGGAATGCAGGGAATCCGGCATATGAGGAATTTGATGTGGATTGCACCAATTACGTGTCTCAATGTCTCTTTGCAGGGGGCGCACCCATCCACTATACTGGTAGAAGAGAAGCTGGCTGGTGGTATAAGGGGTATGTGAACGGCTCCGAAATGTGGAGTTACAGCTGGGCGGTTTCCAATAGTCTGGAGCGTTACTTGTCAGGCAGCAGCTGGGGTCTGACTGCCACAGCAGTAGATCGTCCCGAGCAGCTGATGCTCGGAGATGTTATTCTTTACGATTGGGATGGAGACGGCAGATTTCAGCACAGCACCGTTGTGACCGCATTTGATGCGGGCGGTATGCCTCTTGTTAACGCACATACGGTGAGCAGTCGTCACCGATATTGGGATTACCGGGATTCTTACGCTTGGACAGAGCGGACGGTATACCGGCTTTTTCATATTGCAGATGAGTTTTAATGACGAAAGATTTTCGGGATGCGGTGACGCAGACATCCAGTTCCGTGTAAAATAAGACCAGGTAACGCAAGCAGAATAACAAGGGTGCTGAGCATGCAAGGGTGACAGCATCAGGCACAGATAATCGGAGGTTACGCATGAGTATGGATAAATTAAAAGTAGGCGTCGTGTACGGCGGCAAGTCAGGCGAGCATGAGGTGTCGCTGCAAACGGCGTTTGCTGTAACGAGCGCATTTGATTATGAGAAGTATGAACTGGTTCCTTTTTATATCTCCAAGCAGGGTACATGGAAAAAAGGACCTGTCATGCATGCGCCGTTCGCGCAGATTGAAGATTTGAAGCTGGAGCAATCGGCGGGTGGAACTCAAGATGCACTGAATGCACTGTTTGGCCGATTGTATGGCGGAGCAGAAGCCCTGGACGTGATGTTCCCTCTGCTGCATGGTACGTTTGGTGAAGATGGCACCATTCAGGGCATGTTCGAGATGGCGGATATGCCATATGTAGGTGCAGGTGTACTCGCTTCAGCTGGCGGCATGGACAAAGTGGTCATGAAGAAGCTGTTCGCACAGGCTGGTATTGACCAATGTGCCTTTACGTATTTTAACGCGACACAATGGAAGCAGACAGAGCACGAAATGATCGTACAGGTGGAAGATGAACTGGGATATCCTTGTTTTATCAAACCGGCTAATCTGGGCTCCAGCGTGGGCATCTCCAAAGCGCGTAACCGTGATGAGCTGAAAACCGCTGTCGAGTTCGCACTTCGGTACGATACGAAGGTAGTCATCGAAGAATTCGTTGAAGCACGCGAGGTTGAGGTCAGCGTCCTTGGCAATGACGAGCCTATGGCTTCCGTTCCAGGGGAGATCGTATCCTCCGGTGAATATTATGACTATGCAGCCAAGTATATCGATGGTCAGTCACAGATGCTGATTCCGGCACCACTTGACCCCGAAGCTGCAGATCGCATTCGCGAAGCAGCATTGCAGGCGTTCCGTGCGATCGAAGGTAACGGGATTTCACGTGCGGACTTCTTCATTCGGAAAAATGACGGTGCATTGCTTATTAATGAAGTCAACACCATGCCTGGTTTCACACCATACAGCATGTATCCACTCCTGTGGCGCGAGACAGGTGTGTCGTATGCCGAGCTGCTGGATCGCATGATTGAGCTGGCACTGGAGCGTTATAACCGCAAGCAGGCACTGAACTACGAGAACGGCGTACAGGCGTAGCCTGAGACGACAAGATCAGGAGGGGTATGCATGGGATTTCAGACTGAATTCAATTCCGTATGCAAGTTCAAGAGTGAGCAGGAACTGTACGAACTGCTTGAATACGGTCGCGGCAAAATGGTTAAACAAGGCTTCCGGGTATTTCCTACCGGCCAGAAAGTCATTGCTTATACACCCGATAACGTGGCTGTAGCCATCGTGAAGATCGTGGTTTCCATTGCAGAGATCAACTTCCAGGGTCAAGAAGTAACCGAGGTAGAGATGCAGTTGATCCGCAAACTGACCGAGGAAGAATCACGCGTTCAGACCGCACTCGCGGATGAGATGTTCTTCGGAGAGCAAGCACAGGAATAGTTGCTCAGTGTGATTGTAGGGCGGATGGACTGATTTGCCAGAATACGATTATGGTCACTCTTTTAGGGTAAAACTTGGTTATATACAGTAACGGTACATCCTAACGGTTGAATATGCCGTGAGGTTTTCCGCCCTAACAGAGAGGAAGAAATTCATGCTCGTACGTTTTGGTTATGTGGCAATGTCCGTGCTTGTTGAGAATGCCTCACCTTCCCGGACCATGACCATGTCCAGTTTTAACAAAATTGATGACAGGGAAGCAGCCATCCGCAAGCTCGAACGGATTGCAGCCGAGAACCTGCACAATACACTACGATTGCTCCGGCACAACAAGGGTAGCCATATTCATGTATATCGCTTCTCTTCCAAATTGATTCCACTGGCGACACACGAGGACTTGAATGACTGGGATCCATTCCCGGCACTGAAGCAGGACTTTGCGGCCATTGGTGATTTTGTGAAGGCGAATCATATGCGTGTGTCCTTTCACCCGGATCATTTTACCGTACTTAGTACACCTCGCGAGCAAGTTCTGCACAACTCGATTCGCGACCTTCGCCATCATGTTCGTATGCTGGATGCCATGGGTCTGAATGCCACTGCCAAGAACAATATACATATTGGTGGTGCATACGGGGACAAGCCTTCGGCGGCGCTTCGTTTTGAAGAAAACTTTTTGAAGCTGGATCGGGACATTCAGGAGCGACTGACACTCGAAAATGATGACAAAACGTTCAATGCGGCCGAGACACTCGCTGTATGTCAGCACTTGGGATTGCCCATGGTGCTGGATATTCATCACCAGTGGGTCAATAATGAGGGTGAACAGCCATGGGATCTGTGGCCTGATATCCTGAAAACATGGGATTCACCGCTCGCTCAGGCAGATTCACCGGCTGATCAGCCATTGCCACCCAAAATTCATGTGTCCAGTCCGAAGAGCGAGAAGGATCTGCGAGGGCATGCCGATGGTGTAGAGGTGGAGCCTGTGCTCGACTTCTTGCGTCATATTGCAGCAGACACTCCAAGGCTTGACGTGATGATTGAGGCCAAACGCAAGGATGAGGCTCTTGTACAACTGATGCAGAAGCTGGCATTCTATCACGAAGAGGGTGTGGAGTGGGTGGACGAGTCTACCGTCATCATTCATCCGTAGTGTCAAAAGGGGCCTGGGCAACGAGAAACTTTACGACCTGTGAGGCGTATACTTTTAACAAGAATTTCAACTTTTCATAGATTGATATAGAAAGTAGAGTGAACGCTTTGAATGAGAAGGAAAAGCAACCTTATGTCGTGACAAGCAAAAGCTATACTGCCGTTGCCATTAATGCAGCTTCCAAGGCCGGTGAATGGATCAAGAGTCGTCTTGGAACGGTAAGCGAACTGGGAACCAAATATTCACCTCAGGATCTGGTCACCGAAGTGGATAAAGGAGCGGAGCAGATGATCCGCCGCCTGATTCTGACCCATTTTCCCAGCCATGCTATTCTGGGTGAAGAAGGCGTAGAACCGGGACCGGAAGCTTCAGCAAAAGCACTGAAAGAGGCAGAGGAGGAAGAGTTCCTCTGGATTGTTGATCCTGTCGATGGAACGACGAACTTTGTACATGGATTTCCGTTTTACTCGGTATCCATTGCTTTGGCCCATAAAGGTGAAGTCATTGTCGGCGTGATATACGACCCTTCCCGTGATGAGATGTTTGTTGCGGAAAAAGGTAAAGGAGCATATGTTCACGGAAACCGTATGGTTGTATCTGGTGAGCAGGAACTGAATCAGAGTCTGATTGCGGTTGGTTTCCCGGCAGATACGACCTATGCGCTACCGCTTAATATGGCCGCTGTGCAGGCTCTTGCTCCGCAAGTTCGTAACTTGCGTGCAGGCGGATCTGCTGCCATGCATCTGGCATATGTTGCTGCAGGGCGTCTCAGTGCCTACACTGAAATTGGATTGAAACCATGGGATATTGCGGCAGGCGCGCTGCTGGTGGAAGAATCCGGCGGCAAGGTTACCGACACCATCGGAACGCCTTATCAATTGTCTGTAAGTCATCTAGTTGCCAGCAACGGCCACATCCATGATGCACTGACAGATGTGTTGAAGGAAGCGAAGGCTACTGGGTTGGAGTGAGTTTACTCAACTCATCCATGCTTTAATAACCTGTAAATTGTACATTAACGGAGGGGACAGAAAGCATCTGAAGAAACGAAGTGCTCGCCTTTATCACCGGATTTCTCCCTTGGATAAGGGAATCAAAGAAATCTGGGGATAACAGCGATCGGAAGATGGTTCTGTACATGAAGTGAACGTCCAATAGTATGGTTAACGCATGTATGATTTTAATTAAAGGAGCGAGAACAATGGATGAATCCAAAGAACTGGAACGACGGCTCAGTGAAATGCTGACGGAAGGGGACATGGAAGAGTCCGGCGACACCGATCAGCGTGAACGCCAGCTGATTCCTCCCAAATATGAAGTTCGGATACAGACGGAACGTGATCCAATTGTCGAGGAAACATTAAAGTACCGGAAGATGGCACGCGAAGTGGACGATCGTTATGATCGGTACCTGGAGCGAGCTGCCGGGAAAAAAGCGGAGAGCAACACGAGTCATACGAATTCGGTAGACTCGGAGAAGCCCGAATCTTAACGAACCACGAACTCTATAGTTGTAAGATAACCAATAACAGGCTCCTCTCAGGGAGTCTGTTATTTTCATGTGTGTTTCTGACAGAGAGGACAAGGCCTGCTCTTAAATGATAGAATAGAGTTACACAAACTTATGTCATTGTATACATTAGTGTAAAATTATAGATTCGATTAAAGGAGTGTTACCCTGAATGAAGCGTAAACGTATATGGGAAAATACAGCTGCTGGTTTAACGGCGAGCATGTTGGCAGGAATGCTGTTCTTCACATCATCCGCATTGCCTGCACACGCTGCTGATGTCAAAACTGGTGTATCGCCAGCGGGTACAAACGAGGCTTCGTTGATTGCGAAGAAAGATGCAGTAGCTGTAACCCAGGAGTTCCGCATCGTCACATTGGGAGATTCCATAACGGTAGGTTATGAGCCCAACACGAAAGAATTGCCTTATGGTTATGTAGAACGACTGCATGAGCAGGGTTTGCTGCATGGACGTACACAGGTGGATAACTACGGGATTGCTGGTTTGAAAACCAGTGGCCTCAAGAACTTCACCACCGCGATTAAGGAAGGCAAGACACTTACTTCCGAAGCTATTCAGCCGAGTCTTCCCGATCCAAGAGCGGGACAGATTGGAGCGAATACTGCTGCAATTCGGGAGAGCATAGCACAGGCTAATCTGGTTGCAATCACCATTGGGGGAAATGACGTATCTGAGCTTCTCGGTACAGCAGACAAACTGAGTGATCAGGAACTGCAAGAGAAAGTAAAAGAATTACTGGCAACTTATACAGCCAATATTAGTGCAACCATTAATGACATTCATGAGATTAACCCAACAGTTAAAATGGTTATCGCTGATCAGTATCAACCGATGCCAGAAGTAGCGGGCAAGGCGCTTTATGCCAAACTTATGGAGGCATCCCAAGGTTTCACGCAGACCATTGATGGGATTGCAGCACAATTCAATGCTCAGGGTACAGATGTAGAGGTGGCTCACGTAGCTAAGGAGTTTATTGGCGGTGAAGGCACCATGACACATATGATCAAAAATCGTGATTTCCACCCGAATCAATTCGGATATGCAGCCATTGCCGAAGTATTTGCCAAAACGATCTGGGGCGACTACACGAAGCTGACTGCACCTGCCACAGGTGAACCGATGAACATTATCGTGAGTGGTAAAACATTGAATACACCGTACAAACCAATTATCCGTAGTGGTAAAAACTTTGTGGCAATCCAGGACATCGTGAACGCTGTCGGTGCCACTACAGTATGGGATAACACAACTTCAACAGCAACCATTACCTACGGAGATCGTAAGGTAGCCGTGAAGATAGGTGCCAATGCGGTGAAGGTTAATGGAGCATCCGTTACCGTGGATACACCTGCCTTCCTGAACAAGGTAGGCAAAGAGTCAAAAACGTATGTACCCCTTGCCATGGTAGCCGAAGGTCTTGGCTTTGACGTGCAATATGTAGCGAAGCTGAAAACTGTTTTTGTGAATCCGTAAGCTCAAAAAGCTATGTTGACTGTACAGTGAAGACGTTTTGGGAATTGATTTCTCTATAGCTCAATGGATATGGATAGGTATTTATAATGTAAAAAGAGCCAATCTTCTGTCAAAGGAGATTGGCTTTAGTATTTTATCTTTTTGGCTAAACCCTGTTCATGTCTAACTAATTATTGGACACTGCTTTTCTTTCTTTTTTTGTAAAGATGGTAAAACCAGATGAGAATCCGTTCAATAATATGATAAAAAACTGAAATGGATAGAGCTGACCAAAAATCTTGAATATATACTCCTTCAAAAATAGAGGCTAAGGAATAAATGATGATACTGTCAATTATTATTGTGACTGAATTCCTGGTATAAACTGAAACTCGTCTTTGTATACCATAGTTTAAGACAGCAATCATAACTGGATGAACGAGAGTTTCAAAGATTATAAATCCAATTAAAATAAGTACGGAAAATGTAATAGTATCACCAATTTGTTCAAAGTAAAATAATTTACTCATTTCACCAAAAGTATAAAAAAATAAACTATACAGTATCGTAAAAAAAGAAACAGGCACAAGAATTAACAAGGATAATACAGGAACAAGCCAAAGCCTAACCTTTAATGACGGTGGTTCTTCTTTATCTCTGCGACTTATAAACTTAATGATTTCATTTAGTGAGAGAAAAAGAACCAGTAGCAATATAAACAGAGTAACTATGTGGGTAAGGTTCATGTTCCCTCCTATGGAATTATTTTTCATCAAAACCACTATAATTCCCATAACAAAATTAAATCCATAAGTTAAAGTTCGTGGGAATTCATGTTGGTTATACGATCAATATGGATTCTTTTTTTTGGGGAAGAAGCCAGTGACAAACCATGCCCCAAGCCAGATCAGAATACAAACCAAGATGCTCTTTTTGCCTGAATGCAGGTCCACAAGGGTTGCAGCATAGGACAGATAAAACAGTGCTGAAATTATGAGCACTAACATAATGGATCGAAAGGCTAATCGAACAATGTGTTTATGGGGGTGCTTTGTTATGAATAACCTTTTTCCTTGAAATAGGGAAACACAAAAAAGCAGGAGGTATGCACCAACCCATGCACCAAGAACGATAGCGATCAAGGCGTTGACTCTTTCAGCCTGCAGAAGTTCATCTTGTCTTTCAGGCAGATTTCCGGTTTGGGATTCGATCCAGTCGTGATATACTTCTTGACGCAAATCTACGCCGGTCTCACTGTTGGTAAGTATAACTAACCCGTCTCCTGTAGAGGGAATCCAGCCATAAAAGGAATGCCATCCCCGGTTGTCCCCAGGATGATAGAGAAGAGTGGTTTGGTTGGATAATGTTCTTGAAAATATGCCTAAACCGTTCTCCGAAATGACGGGGGTCTGCATCTCTTTGACCAGTTTGCTTGAAATAACTCCCCGCCCCTGATTATCATTATTTTTGCTTTCCATGCTGGCCAGAATGAGGTTTACCATATCACTGGCTGTTGTCTGCAATCCGGCCGCAGCTTGCTCGGTGAACTGATAAGCAGGAATCTGTTGGCCGAAATAACCATAGGTTTTGGAGAGAACGGGGTTTGCCGGCTTCTGTTGAAATGTACTATACTGCATGTCCAGCGGTTTCAGGACCTGTACATCCATGTATCGATCAAAAGGCATGCCCGTAATCTCTTCGATGACGAGCTGCAGTAAAGTGTACCCTGCCCCCGAATACAGGGGTTCAGTTCCAGGTTTGTGATTAATCGTTAACGGAGTGTTCAGCAGCCCTCTGCCCGATAAGGACTCTTCAATAGTGGAAAGTGGCTTTCCTGGTGCTGTTCCCAAGTATCCACGATGTGCAGAAAGACCGGCTGTATGGCTTAATAATCTTCGAATGGTGACCTGACTCTGGTCATAATTCTCACTGGGCAGATGCCAGCGTGTAAGATATGTACCAACGGGATCGTCGAGCGAGAGTTTACCTTCTTCGACCAGATGCAGTATTCCCCATGCGGTAAGACTTTTGGAAATGGAACCCGCCTGAAACAGGGTATCTTCATTTAAAGCTATTTTACGAGATCGGTCTGCATATCCGTAGTGAAGTATGTAGGCGGGTTTACCGTCTTGAACAATACCAACAGCTACACCCGCAACCCCATACTTTTGTTGAAGTTGAGGAATTTTACTGTCCAGATGAAGCTTAAAGTCATCCATATTTCCGACGGAGGATAAGCCTGGTGACCAGCTACATAGAATAATTATAAGTAACACAGGGACTTTCTTCAAAATACACATCGATTTGCTCCTCTTTTCTTAAACGTTATGATGGATAATCTAAGCATAAAACATAGGAGAATTCCTTCCATCGATTGGCCTCTCATTTCCACGGTCCAACTTACAATTTTGTCACATCCATTGTTTGTTAAGCAATGAGGCATGCTTTTTGAAATTAAAAGGTGTGTACCTCCTGTAATAACCTGAAATGTTGTATAAATATGACTTGTCAGATGACCATGGATGTGTAAATATGAAAATAACTTACAATATAACCACTAACCCATAGCAAGACAGCACCCTTCGCAGGCCAAAGGAGCGCTTAGGATGAGCAAAATTAAGAACGCTTTCACAACACTGCCGATTCATCAAAAAACGATTCTCCTCATCGGATTGTTGATGTTGATCAGCTTTACGTTTTATGCATCCGTACTCCGATATGTGTTCAGTATCTATGACCGTCAGATCTATGAGAAATCCTCGCAGGTCCTCAATATGTCTTCAGTAGGCATTGAGAATCAGCTACGTGAAGTTTCCAATCTCTCCTTCAAGGTGATGTCGGACGAGCAGCTTCAACAATATCTGCTTCAACTGGAAAAGGCCGAGACGGGATATGAGAGAAATGGTCTGCGCAAGAAAATTACCAACCGATTGGTTGCTTATGCGGGTTCTGAGAAATACGTCTATTCTATGCTATTTATCGATAATGATAATAACGTTATGGCTGCAGGGAACCGCGAAGGGATTTCGGAGTCGAAGCAAAAGGAACTGGTATCACTGGGAGATCAATATACAGGCTCCAATGTCTGGCACACCAGCGGGGATAAACAAGCCCGGCTTTTATCTGTACGACAGGTGAAATCTTTTACTGGGGGCGCATTTACACTGGATAAGCTCGGAACTCTAATTATCCGAGTACGCCTGGACCGAATCGTACAGGATCAGATGCAGGAACCCGCAGAGGACTCACAATTATTGATTTCGGATGGAACAGAAGTAATCTATCCAACCGAATCTTCGGTAAGTGAAGCTGAGATTGAATCGGAACTGAAGCGTAGCCAGCCCTATGGAATTGCCATGTTTGAGCAGGGCAGACACTTTGTTGCCCGTGCCAATTCTTCCTACACAGACTGGACGTACCTGTACACCACACCTTTTGATCAGATGTTTAAAAAAATTCAGTTTGTTAAACAGTTGGTCACGGTTATTTTTATCATGATTTTTCTGGCGGCACTCATCATTGGAGCAAAGTTCTCCCGCAGTATTACCCATCCGATTGCGCAGTTGATCAAGAAGATGCGTAATATCGAAAAAGGTGATCTGGATAAACTGGAGGAGGCTGCCCTCGGTAACGTTCCGATGTCTCCGCAGAATGAGGTTGGGCTGCTGCATCGCACATTCAAGATGATGCTTCAGCGGATTCGTGAATTGATTGATGAGAATTATGCGAAGCAACTGGTGATTCGTGAGACTGAGTTGAAAGCGCTTCAAGCACAGATTAATCCTCATTTTCTATACAACACGCTTGAATCAATTAATTGGATGGCCAAAGTACAGAAACAACGTCAGATCTCGGAAATGGTTGAGGCGCTTGGATTCCTGCTGCGCAGCTCTGTGAATATGACGGAGAAGTGGATCACACTGGAAAGAGAGCTGGACATTGTCCGCAGCTACGTTACAATTCAGCGCACCCGTTTTGAAGAAAGATTGGATTTTGACATGGACATTGCCCCTGAGGTGGGTTCAGCACGAATTCCCAAGTTAACATTGCAGCCTCTGGTGGAGAACGCCATACATTATGCACTCGAACCAAGCATTGATCCTTGCCGAATTCGAATAAGGGCGAGAGCAGAGGGAGACCAAGTCATTATTGAAGTCGAGGACGATGGTCCAGGGATGACACCGGAATTCCTGGAACAATTACATGAAGGACGCATACAGACAAGAGGACAGGGCATTGGGTTATCTAACATCCAGGAACGAATCAGGCTGACCTTTGGCGAAGAAGGCAGAATGGTGATGAGCAGCAAGCCCGGGTCAGGAACTGTAGTATCGATCAGCATACCTTGGATTAGAGAGGACGATGACGATGTACAAAGTGATGCTCGTAGATGATGAACGTGTCATTCTGGAGGGAATATCCCAAGTGGTCGATTGGGCCGCAGCAGGTACGGAATTAGTGGGCACGGCGAGGAATGGGATTGAAGCACTGGACAAAATCGGGCAGTCGAGGCCCGATATTATCATTACGGATATTTCCATGCCGGGTCTGGATGGTCTAGGACTCATAGAGAAAGCATCCGAAGCATACCCGGGAGTACGGTTCATTATGTTATCTGGCTATAAAGAGTTCGAATATGCCCGCAGAGCGATGCAGTATGGTGTGAAACATTATTTGCTCAAGCCCTGTAACGAGAATCAGATCCATGACGCGCTGGCTGAACTGTTGCAGGAACATCAGGATGCGCAGGTTAAGGAACATGTCGCTGGTGAGATGAAACAGCGTTTGCAACGGGTCCTTCCGCATGTAAAGGAGCAATTTTTGCTGGAGTTCATGACGAACCGGACCTATGGGCCGGTCGATTTGGAATATTACCAGGAGCTGTTTGATCTGGAACTTGAAGATACTGCAGTTCGGTTACTGCTGTTCCGGATTGCAGATGAACATGATTACAGTCATTTATTTGCCATCAAAAATATCGCCAGCGATCTGCTCCCTCATGTACTGTTAAGCACAACGATTGAAGGTAGACTCTTGATTCTGCTTGCGGATTCAGCTGATCCAGCTGGGCTGAAGGAGAGCATTGAAGAGGTTCGGGCTGCATTTACCAGACTATATAAATTGGAAGTGACCGCTGCACTGAGCGAAGCAGATCGAATGATCCAGTCTCGGCGCTTGTTCCGTGAGGCATTGCAATATTTGAATCATCGCTTCTTTATCGGTGAAGGCAAATTGATTACGAAGAATGATCTGGTTCTGGCCGGAGAATGCGACGGGTTGCATGTAGAACAGGATGCCGAGCAGTTGTGTCAGTTGATCAAATCGGGCAATAGCGAGGAAACAGCAGCAGAGGTGGATCGTCTGTTCGATCTATTATCGGGTCAGCAGTTGGAAATTGAAGTGACGCGTTCGTATGTAGTGCAGCTGTACTCGGCGATGATTCATGTCTGTCCGCCTGAAGAGGCAACAGAATTTACTCAGCGTATGGCAGAGTTGCCCCATATGGATACGTTATCTGCTTTGAAGTCTTTTGTAGCGAGCAGTGCAGCCCGGTTAGCCTCTGGTTATTATAAAAATCATATAAGTCGCCAGTCTTCAGCCGTGGAGAAGATGATGGATATCGTGGATCGTCATTATGGAGAGGCAGATCTTTCACTCAATGGAGTCGCCCATCAGATGTTATATATGAATCCGGATTACCTCGGCAAAATTTTCAAAAAAGTCACGGGCGAGAATTTCTCCAACTACGTGAATCGTCTGCGCATCGAACGGGCGTGTGATCATATTCGCAGAGGTGGGGATGTGAAAGTATTCGAGCTTGCGGAATTGTTCGGGTTCGGCGGTAATTCACAATATTTCAGTCAGGTGTTCAAAAAGTGGACGGGTATGACGCCTACGGAATTCCGCAGGATCGGCATATAACAATGGACTACCAATCATGTGATTCATGTCTGGGGAGGATGAACAGCGCCGTGAGGGGGACTGTTGTCCTCCTCTGTTTTTTGAACCAACAAGACGGTTTTGTGTATTCAACTCTGGTCGTACATTTGCGAAAATGACATTAACAAGTTTGTGAAAGCGTTATCAGTAACAAAGAGGTAACGCTTCACACAACCATATCAACATAAAAAGGGGAGATTGGCATGGTGAAAAAGGCAATATTCCTGATGATGGCTGCATTGCTCGTGTTTACAGCGGCATGTAGCTCAGGTGGAGGAACTGAAGGAGCGTCTGGGGATGACTCGGTTACTCTGCGGATCGCTTGGTGGGGCTCGGATGCAAGGCATGAATATACACAGAAGGTCATCGACCTGTACAAAACGAAAAACCCGAATGTCAAAATCGACGTGGAATATGCTTCATTTGATGACTACTGGAAAAAACTTGCACCACAAGCAGCAGCAAATCAACTGCCTGACATCGTTCAGATGGATATTTCCTACATCAGCCAATATGCACAGAATGGTCAGCTGGAGGATTTGGCCCCTTATCTGGGTAACCAGATCAAAGTGGACGATGTATCCGAAAACGTTATTAGCACAGGTGTAATTAACGGTAAACAATACGGCGTACCTGCCGGTGTTAACGTTCTGGGCTTCCAATATGATCCTGCGCTGCTTCAAAAAGCGGGAGCCGATGCAATGCCTGAGAATATGACCTGGGAATCGTACGAAGCACTGGGTAAACAAGCCGCTGAGAAAGGTCTGTATTTGGATGGAGGCGTAGCTCCGGATATCTTCTTCCATTACTTCCTGCGTACCAAAGGACATTCCCTTTACAATGCAGAAGGAACGGGTCTTGGTTATGATGATGACCAATTGTTTGTGGAATTCTTCGGACTTATGCGCCGCATGATTGAACAGGGCGCAGCACCTACGCCGGATGTAGCCAACCAAACCAAAGGCATTATTGAGGAGTCAGATCTGGTGAAGGGTAAGGGCGTTGGCATCTGGCAATGGTCTAACCAGTTTGTAGCCGTACAGCAAGTAGCTGATCGTCCACTGGAGTTCGCTCCTATGCCTGGACCGGACATGGAGAAGGGTCTTTACATGCAGCCAAGTATGTATTGGGGTGTAACATCTAACTCCAAAGTGAAGGAAGAAGCAGCGAAATTCATTGATTTCTGGGTGAATGACGTGGAAGCGAACAAATTGATCAAAGGTGAACGTGGCGTACCGATCTCAGGAGCTATCAAAGAAGCTATCGCACCTGAGCTGAGTGATGCAACGAAACAAGTCTTTGAATTCGTAGCAGCCATGGAGCCTAAGGCTTCCCCGATGAGCCCTCCGCCACCTGTGGGTTCACCAGAAGTAATCTCATCGCTGGCAGATGTGGTTGAAGAGTTGAACTTTGGCAAGATCACAGCCGAACAAGCAGCAGAAACATTCCGCAAGAACGCCGAATCTGTACTTGCGAACAATAAATAATAGTTGAATGATGGCTTGCTCGTCCCACTGCAGGGATGGTCGGGAATGGGGCTACTCGCTAATGCGAGGGCCTTTCCCCGTCCAGATAACCGAAGCAAGGATTGGGGGCAAGCTGATCCATGAAGGAGGTTCGTTCCATTGAGGCAGTATTCGTCGTTACGTAGAAACTTAACCGGATATGCGTTTATTAGCCCGTTTATTATTGGATTCCTGGGCTTTACGCTAATCCCCATGTTTGTTTCCTTATATATGTCATTCACAAGTTATAACTTGTTCACTTCTCCACGGTGGATTGGGCTCGACAACTACACCAAAATGTTTTTTGATGACCCGAAATACTGGAACTCGGTCAGAGTGACGTTTCTGTATGTATTCATTGGGGTACCGTTAAGATTGATCTTTGCCCTCTTCGTAGCGATGGTCCTGAACACTGGCTCTCGTATGATTGGAACGTACCGGACGCTGTATTACCTGCCATCCATTATCGGTGGTAGTGTGGCCGTATCCATTATGTGGCGTAACCTCTTCAGTAATGAGGGCGTTATCAACAGCGCACTAACGGCAATCGGGATCGGGCCTATAAGCTGGTTTGGTGACCCGAATGCGTCTCTGGTTATGCTCATCTCACTGTCTGTGTGGCAGTTCGGTTCGTCCATGCTGATCTTCCTGGCTGGTCTCAAAAATATCCCCACTGAGATGTACGAGGCAGCAGGTGTGGATGGCGCGAATCCTATACGGAAATTTTTCAGCATCACCTTGCCACTGCTTAGCCCGATCGTCCTGTTCAATATGATTATGCAGACGATTGGAGCATTCATGACCTTCGTACCTGCTTACATTATCTCCAAAGGCGAAGGCGGTCCAATGGACGGTACGATGCTGTACTCCCTGTATCTGTTCCGTCAGGCATTTATGTTTAACAACATGGGGTATGCTTCGGCAATGGCCTGGATCATGCTCATCATGATCGGTATACTCACGGTAGCCGTGTTTCTGACATCCAAGTTCTGGGTGTTCTACGAATCTGAAGGAGGGAAGTGACGATGGTTTGGAGAAATGTAAAATGGCCCGTTTATCACCTGTTCGTTGCAGCTCTTGCCCTCCTGATGCTCTATCCCGTACTTTGGATGCTTTTCAGTTCATTCAAGGAAAGCCGTACGATCTTCGTTACCGCGGATACCCTGTTTCCTACCGAGTGGATCTGGAGTAACTATGTGGATGGCTGGAAAGGCACAGCGGGAAGACCGTTTATGGATTACATCACGAACTCACTTGTAATCGTGGTTATTTCCACCATCGGTGCCGTAATATCGTCATCGCTGATCGCTTTCGGTTTTGCCAGACTGAATTTCAAGGGACGCACGTTCTGGTTCTCCTTGATGATGTTGACGCTGATGCTGCCGCATGACGTGGTATTGGTTCCTCAGTACATCATCTTCACGAAGCTGGGCTGGCTGAATACCATCTTGCCAATCGTTGTACCAACATTCTTCGGAATGCCATTCTTCATCTTCCTGATGGTGCAGTTCATACGAACCATTCCGAAGGAGCTGGATGAGGCTGCAACCATCGACGGATGTAACAAATTCAGGCTTTATATTCAGATTATTATGCCGCTGATCAAGTCTTCTCTGGCGACAGCAGCGATCTTCTCCTTCTACTGGAGATGGGAGGATCTGCTCGGTCCGGTATTGTACCTGAACTCGCCTGAGAAGTATACCGTATCCATGGCACTGAAAATGTTCCTGGATAGCGAATCTGCTTCCAACTGGGGTGCAATGTTCGCGATGTCCATCGTCAGTCTGGTTCCAGTTGTAGCTGTGTTCTTCATCTTCCAGAAACAAATTGTTCAAGGAATGAGCACCAGCGGACTGAAAGGCTAAGCAGAATTTTCTGCCTCTTGCCCGAATGAACGTTTACGAAAGTTAAACAAGGAGGATGTTCCTTTTGAATAAAGCTCAGGGTAGTCAGGCCGTTGCCATGGAGGCAGCGGCAGAGGGCCAGGCAGTGTCCGTGACCAGCTGGAAGTTTAACTTTGGACCGGACTCGGGAAGAGCAGATGAGACAGAGGATTATCTGCAAGTGACTGCAGCAACCTCGTATGGGGATCGCGGAGGATATGGATTCGAAGCAGGTTCTCTGGTATATGAGAAACAACGGAGCGGTGATGACGATGTGTCGGATCCCACCAAACAATATCATAGCAATCAGGGGCAGACGACCGTGTCTGCCCGATTGCGTTCAAGCTTTTGTATTCCGCTCAAAGCATCGTTCATCGTGGATCTTCCCGATGGAACCTATCAAGTTTTACTTGTTACAGGTGATGAATTGGCCGAGACGGTAACCCGTGTGAAAGCCGGTGAAGGCAGGGTCGTACTGCCAACCATCCGTACACTTCCTGGGCAATGCGCAGAGGTCCGATTCTCGGTGGTTGTTCGCGGGGGCAGGCTCCGTCTGTCATTCTCTGGTCCTGCACCAAGAATTAATGCATTGGAGATTACTCTCGCGAATCAGACCATGACCGTATTTCTTGCTGGGGATTCTACCGTAACGGATCAGCCGGAAAGTGGATACCCGTATTGCGGTTGGGGTCAACTGCTGCCTGCACAGTTCAAACATGATGTGGCAGTGGATAATCATGCCCAGTCAGGCCGAAGTTCCCGCAGTTTTATTAATGAAGGCAGATTGAGCGTTATAATGGAGCGAATGAAGCCAGAGGATTTTTTGTTAATTCAATTTGGACATAACGATGAGAAGCCGGACCCTGAACGAGGGACGGATCCATTCACAACATATAAGGAGTATTTGAAAAAGTATATTGATGCTGCCCGGGAAGCCAAGGCTCGTCCGGTACTCGTGACCCCGGTGCATCGTCGCTATTTCGCGGACGGCGGCACATTGACTGATACTCATGGCGACTATATCATCGCCGTGCGTGAGCTGGCGGAAGAGGAAGATATTCCCCTGATCGAATTGGCTGAGCGGAGCCGTCTTCTTTTCGAGCAGGCGGGCGTGGAAGGCACCAAGGAAGACTTTATGTGGGTGCTGCCAGGCGAGTATGTGAACTTCCCGTCAGGCGTGGAGGATAACACGCACTTTCAGGAACGTGGCGCCCGTCGCCTTGCCCATCAGGTGGCAGAAGCCATCCGTGAGTTGCAATTGCAACCGCTGCAGATGTATCTGCGGTAGGTTCATGCCCTTAATAATTAAGCGAGTTAATTAAATAACGAGCCAGTAAAGTTGCCCAGCGAAAGAGCGAAGGCAATAATTTTTTAAATCAGTCCGGCGAGCGTAGCAGCGAAGAAGGGCGGAATCGGGTAGAGGGAGCGGAGCGTCCGCCTTTGGAGCGGGATTTCCCCTGCTGAGGGGGAATGAATAGAAATCCCGAGCCAACAGTGGCCCACAGCCCGATCCACCCGTCGAAGCGACTGCCCCGCGAGCCCTCACATTTTTAACCAGATTGCAATCGCAAAAGAGGAGGATGTATTCAATGACACCTGACCAGACAGATGCAGGCACGTCTGCCCGTAAGAACGCTTCAGCACCTACAGGTCACACCTACTGGGTTATTCCGGATGGCTACATTCCCCCAGAGAGCCGAGGTACACTTGAGAGTCATGAGAGTATCTGTGTCCTGAACACCAGTGCAACGGATGCAGAGCTGAGCATCACGATTTACTTTGAAGACAGAGAGCCACTTGAAGATATTGTTGCTGACGTGCCAGCGAGAAGGACGAAGCATATTCGCACTGCATCGCTACGATCCGGGGAGCAGTCTATTCCGCCAGGCGTGCCTTATGCGATTACGGTTTCGAGCAGCATCCCTGTTATCATTCAGTACAGCCGTTTGGACACGACCCAGCCTGAATTGGCTTTGATGAGTGTCATGGCGTACCCATCAGGATAACTTCGCCAATCGACAGCATAGCTGGAGATGGTAAGAAGCCCCGTAACCTTGCATCCAATGCAGGTACGGGGCTTCTTTTTCTTCATTTTTCGCTGTATTTATACGTGCTCGCATTCAGGATATCCACGTGGACCTCCACTTTACCAAGTTTAAAACGTTTGAGTGGATCCGCCCGGTTGTAGACTTCCTGTTTCCATAAGGGAAGGTTGTGGCGATATAAGTGTTCCACAAGACCATAGGAATCAATCATGCGTGACTTGGTTTTTTCGAACGTATCTCGGATTTGGGATTCGATCTGTTTCTCGGCTTCTTGTTCCATGGCATCTGGAGACCGAGGAGCCCCATGATCTTCGGTGATGGCGGTTTTGACCGAGGTAAACAGATCGAATGTGATGCCTTCTCCTTGTTTCCTCGCCTTGATTCTAGTCTTGGGATTTTGAAGCATCAGCGTCAAGTCTGGAGTCTTCTCACCGTTCCCATAAACATACAATGGATACTGATACACACGCTCATAATTTACTAATCGTGTACCATCTGCGTCTGCTCCTGCAACTCTACCCTGACTTGTGCCTTTGGATATCACATAAAATCCATCCATTCTAACAAGGGGTGGCGTTTTATCGCCGTTGAACCAGGTCTCGTTCCTCGTTGAAACCGAGGGTAAAAGAACGACGGAAGCCGGTTCCCGTAATCCATCGAGAAGCTGATGGAGCCGGATAGGTTCGTAACCGGAATGCTGTTTGTATAGCCTCATGGGCTCAAATAATTCAATGGTCTGGGCGGATTGGTTCAACAATGCAGAGGGAGAGAGTATATCCGGAATGTTATGCTCTGTAGCATAGATCCAGGGTGTATATCTTAATTGGCCTGAATGAAGAAGTGTGTTAAAGATATCCTCCAGTCGACCTTCCAGCACTTTTTTGGATAAAACAATAGCTTTAACATGAGTCCAGAGCGTTTGCTGCTGTGACGTTTCATACAAGTCGTTAATAGCCATACTCAGTGTTCTACCCTTGCCTCGTCCAGTCCATATATCCTTTGTCTCCCGGGAAGTTGGCGTTTCCTGTTTTGCAATACTGGAGAAGTCAATCAGTTGGGCATAAGCAATATACTGGTTGTCCACATAGTCAATTCCTATCGCCGTAATGAAGTTTATACTTTGCACCTCTTTGGAATCCCAGCACCCCGTTAGCAGGATTAAGCAGCTTAGAAGAAGGCCGCTTATGGATATCCATCTTTTCACGGACGTTTCCTCCGGCGGGTGGAATCCTGTGTATGAAGTGCAGCTGGACGCTGGGTTCTTTTCATGGAAGGGGGCATGGATACAGCCTGGGTGAAGTCTCCGGGAATGTAGGGAGAAACAGGCGTCAAGTAAGAAACTCCATAACATTCCAAGGATACGAGATGCACCAACAGGGCGAATAGTCCGATCATAAATCCGAATAATCCAAGAATGGAAGAGATGAGTAGCATCCCGATCCGGATATGGGCAGTAGCCCCGCTTAGCACAGTATTCACGAGAATATAGCTAGAGATGACTGAGATCGCTACCGTGACAATAATGGTAGGGGACGTAATCCCGGCGCGAATGGCAGCATCCCCAATAATAAGCCCGCCGACGACGCTGACCGTCTGCCCTAACGCACGTGGTAACCTACGCCCTGCTTCGTTAAATAGCTCGAACATAAAAATCATCAGGAACGCTTCCAGTGTCACCGGCATGGGCAGGCCCATTCGAGTACCAGCAATCGTTGCCAGAAGAGGCAGGGGAATCTGTTCCACATTGAAGCTGGTCAGGCCAATATAGAAGGCAGGAAAGAAACAGGCGATCAGCAGTCCGGAAATACGTAAAATCCGTTCAAAAGTAACGATGAAAAAGGGTGTACTCTCGTCCTCCGGAGACTTCAATTGATTGAAAAGTGTAGTTGGCGCGATGACCGCTACAGGAGAACCTTCGATCAAAACAGCAAAACGACCGTTTAATAGAGAATCAACGACAAAATCAGGGCGTTCGGTGTTATCTGTGAGTGGAAAGATACTGCGAACCCCTCCCATAACAGCCCGTTCCATGATTGAGGTGCCCAGAATGCCATCAATCTCAATCTGATCAAGATTGTGTCTTGCTTCTTTCAGGATTTCTGGATTAATAATATCTTTGATATATAGCAGACCAATGGCTGTCTGTGTACGACCGCCTTTTACGTATTTTTCATAACACATTGAGGATGTTTTCATTCGTTTGCGAATGAGAGCAATATTCACGGATAGCTCTTCGGTAAATCCATCACGTGGCCCTTTTACTGAAGACTCAAGGGCAGATTCCTCGGGACTACGACCGGGTATGCTCGCAATATCCATACTGAAAGACGGGCCCCCACTCCCCAAAAATATCAACAATTGCCCACTAAAAATCAAAAGATTTAGATTATCGACATTATTAAGGTCTTTCACCGGATTCAGTGTTAGTTCCGTTTCTTTAGGACGTGATTCTTCCATAAGCAAGGAATGCTGTTCCAGCCGAGGGATAATGAACTGATTGATTTGTTTGGCATCGACCAAACCGTCGCAATACAGCAATATCACTGGAAGCACCGTATCATCTTTGGCTGGAAAAGTCTGAATAACAACATCGGCGCAGGGATTGAATTGCTCTTTCAAAGAGGCGAGCAGTGTTTCATGGGACGTGGTGTCAATCTTTTGGTGCTCCATGATGTTTCCTCCTCTGATGGCGTGAACTGATGAATGCCACAATCGTTGCAATAACCGCCAGTCCGCTCAGATACAAGAGATTGAATGGGAATATGTAATGGACAAGCAGGTTCTCAAATGTTAAATCATCCAGACGGTATAACATGGTGACAATAAATAAGACACCTAATGAGATACAGCTGATGAGCTTTCGGGTGGCGCTCTTAATATTCCATATTTCTACCACAATATACATCGCAAGACTAATTCGAGTGAAAGATCCAGCGAGCCATTGATAGATGGAAAAAAAGTCGGTCTGAGCGATGTATTTTCCCAAAGAAGCAATTCGCCATTCTTCAAAAGCGGGATATCGCATTTTGGCAGCCTCATAAGGATTGAATTCCACAATTGCACCAATGAGTGGGCCGACGGTCAGTCCGACAATAATGAGTGCGAGCATCAGGTACTGCCATACACGTATACGTTTGGTCAGGTGAGGCTGTATGTACCAGAGGAACAATAGTTCAAACATGCCCGATAGACTGTATACCATGCCATGAAGAACGGAATGCCATCCATGTTCAAGCACAGGGAGGAGACGGCTGTAATCCTTGTATTGGGTATTCACGATTGCGACATAGAAGCCAAGCACCACCACAAGTGGCAGGATTAATCCTGCTGTAAATGCTAGAGAACGTATCCCTTTATAAGCCGCATAGGCACAGAGAGACATCAGGGCAATGCTTGTAACCAATACAGGTGTTTCCGTCAGGTAACTGGTTTTTGCCCAGGTGGTGGTATCGTGTAAAGTGAAATAGATGATGGACAGAAAAAAGAGGCTGTTTCCAATCCGTAATAGCAAGCCAAGAGGCTTACCCAGATGGGAAGTCAGCCAATCATGCAGCGTTTGGTGCTGGAGAAAACGAGAAACATAGGCAAGCATGAGCGCAAATACAAGGTAGGGTCCTGTAGACAAAAGAACAGAGATCCAGGAATCCCTTTTAGCCGCAGACAAGAGGGCAGGAATAATCAGAACGTGGCAGATTAGACCAACGGATAGCATGATTAACATCATGGCTTGCAAAAAAGATGGCTGTGTACGTTTCATGCTGAGGAGTCCCCTTTTCCCAATAGACTGTCCTCAGCAGTGTTAACGTGATTGAAGCCCTTCATACAGACACTTAAAGCTTAAAATACTGAATGCCCATGGCTTCTCGTACCTCCAGCATCGTTTCCCGGGCAGCATTCCTGGCTTTTCGGGTCCCTTCGATAAGAATCTCTTTCACTTGATCATTTCGCTGTTCATAATAATTCCGTCGTTCACGAAAAGGAGCAAGCAGATCATTGATGGCTTCACCTGCCATCTGTTTACAATCTTTACATCCAATCTTCCCTAGGCTGCAACAGGCATGTATTTCGTCTGCGTTCTCCTTGCGGAAAAGCTGATGATAGGCGAAAACAGGGCAGATATCCGGATGTCCTGGGTCAGAACGATGGATGCGGGCAGGATCCGTTTTGGCCTTGGTCAATTTGGCTTTTACATCTGCTGGACTTGCATTTAATGAGATCGCATTACCCATGCTTTTGCTCATTTTACCGACGCCATCCAGCCCACCAAGCCGCTCTCCGGTCAGAATGCGGGGTTCAGGCAGAATGGGAGCGTATAGCTCGTTGAATCGACGGACCAACTTCCGAGCTGTCTCAATATGAGGAATCTGATCTTCTCCTGCCGGAACAAGGGTTGCTTTGCAGAATGCAATATCTGCAGCCTGACTGACCGGATACCCCAGAAATCCGTAGTATAGATCCGTATATCCACGATCACGCGCTTCGCTCTTGATGGTAGGATTATGTCGAAGTGTATTGACGGTAACAAACATTGAGAAGATCACGGTTAATTCCGCAATTTCCGGAATCATGGATTGAATGAACAGGGTAGCCTTGTTCGGATTAATGCCTACGGCCAGGTAATCCAACGTGACTTGATGTACACTATCCGCAATCAACCCAGGTTGATCATAATGGGTGGTGAGAGCCTGAACATCTGCCAGTAAAATATACGTTTTGTACTCTTCCTGCAATTGCACCCGACTGCGCAGACTGCCTACGTAATGGCCGAGATGAAGCTGTCCGGTAGTCCGATCCCCTGTCAAAATAATATCGTTGTTTTTGTTCATGGTTTATTCTCCTTTGGTTGTGTGATTTGTCAACGTTGAGCTGTCGCCACCAGCCATCTTCCACGACCATCACCTCCTTTCAGCCTGAATCTTTATAAGTTGAACTAAAGGCTATTTACACTTGCCACTCCGATGACAGAACAACCTTCCGATCGCTGTTATCCCCCGATTTTTTGATTCAATTTTACAAAGGTGAAAATCTGGGGATAAAGGCGAACGCTCCGCTTCTTCAGGTTATTTCTGCCCTCTACGTTCTCGTGTAAATGTTTGGTTAACTTATATAGGTATTGGAATAAAAAAAGCTTCGTCCTTTATCCCGTTCCCGGCAGGGAACAGAATAAAGGACGAAGCTTATGCCTCGCGGTGCCACCTTCATTGGCCGCTCTGTTGCGGCCCACTTGAGGGATACGGATTAAGGCATCTACCAGAAGCGCGTTTACGAGCGCCTTTGCCTATCGATATCCTGTCCATGGATAACGGCTGGACATGCCGCCTCGCCTACTGAAAGTTTGTTTTCCTGGTACAGGATACAGACTCTGTTCAACTCGGAACTCCGAAGCCCATTTCCACACATCCGATGCACCGGCTTCCACCAACCGCCGGCTCTCTGTGACACCCTGACATGTGTACTTCTCTTCATCATCGCGAATAACAATAATTTACAATTTCCAGAATTATATCACGCTTTGATCCCACTGACCAGCCTATGTTTCCGGCCGCTCATATTGGTGCCGAGTACACCAGCGATGATTAGCAATGCCCCGATATAGTGGTAGCCACCAACCGGCTCATGCAGTATCCAAGCTCCGCCTACGATGGAGATGAGTGTGGACAGATTGCTGAATACGCTCATCTGGGATGCCTCCAGATGGGTTAGGGCATAGCTCGCGAGAAGGGTGGAGATCATGGTGGAGAGGATCGCGAGGTAAGCGAGTGCACCGAGATAGGATACGTCTCCAAGTGGTTGGATATAGTCCATCATGGAGCCGCTGGCAGCATGTCGGATCAGGGAAGCAGCGTTAAACACAATAGAGCCAACCATCAGTGTGACCCATGTTAATTCCATCGGTTTATACTTCTGGGTCAGTGGTCTCGCAAGCACACCATAACCGGCAAAGCAGACCGTGGATAGCAGCAATAATGCAATGCCCTTCAGGTTGCTTACAGATACGCCGCTTCCTTGCATCATGAAAATAAAGACCACCCCAGCGACAGACAGAAGCAGGAACATCTTCTGCATGGTGGATGTGCGTTCTTTCAAGAAGATCGAAGCGAGAACGAGTGTAAATACAGGGGCCATGGCCTGAATAATTCCCGCCTCCGATGAGTTCGACGACACAAGTCCAAAGGCTTGAAAGGCAAAAAATAAGACAGGAGACAGTAGGCCCAGTGGAATGATTCGCCACAGATCACGAAAGCTAAGCCGAATCTTGATCCAACCGAATATTACAGGAATGCTGACAACGATCAGCGACAGGGCGAATCGGTGGGCAAGCACATCAATCGGATGTGCTACAGTAACGGTCATTTTAACAAATAAAAAGGAAAGGCCGATTATGGCTGCGTACAGTACAGCTGCGATATAAGCGTATCCCCGAGTGTGTGCTGTGTTCATGAATGCTCCTCCAATACAGTAGTCATACCGTTTTATCTTTGATTGTCCTGAAACATATCAGGTTCGAGGCACGTGCTGGCCTTATTTAATATACTGCCGGGTGCATCGTGCTACAATAGATAAAAGTATAAATTGTAACGGTACAATTGTGGAAGAGGGGCGAGTGCAGTGAGAAAATACGAAGTGATTGCCGAAACATTAAAGCAGTGGATTCAGGAACAAATGTTGCAGCAAGATCGTCGGCAGTGGACAGACAAGGGCATTCGACTTCCAGCCGTTCGAGTTGTAGCAGAACAGTATCAATGCAGTGTAAGTACAGCGATTCGTGCATATGAGTGGCTGGAACAGCGGCATTTGGTGTATGCCATACCTCAATCCGGCTATTATGCCGTACAGAATGGGACAGGTGCTCAGGATATGGATTGGCAGGGGGCGTTGGACTTTGCTTCCGCTGCTCCCGATCCAAGGGTATTTCCTTATGCTGACTTTCGTCACTGTGTAGATCAGGCGATGGAGAAGAAGCAGGCGGAGCTGTTCATGTACGGCACAGATCAGGGATTACCTTCGCTTATTCTGCTATTACAGAAGCAGTTTGCGGATTATCAGGTATTTGCCAGATCGGAGCAGTTTTTCATCACATCAGGTGTACAACAGGCACTGGCTGTACTGGCGTTGATGCCTTTTCCCAATGGTAAGAAAAAAGTGCTGCTGGAACTACCGACCTATCACAATATGCCCTCCCTACTGAGTGGATTGAATGTGCCGATAGCAGGTGTGAGACGTGCTCTTGATGGGCTGGATTGGGCATCGCTTGAACGTCAGTTCGCTGAAGGAGATATCAAGTTTTTCTATGTCATGCCGCGGTTTCACAATCCAATAGGGACTTCATTGACTGTTGCTGAGAAGAAGAGACTGATCCGGCTTGCACAGCGGTATGATGTCTATCTGGTGGAGGATGATTATCTGGCTGATCTGGAGGACAACACGAAACAGGACCCGCTATGGTCCTATGATACAGAAGGTAGGGTAATCTATCTGAAAAGTTACTCCAAAATTCTGTTTCCAGGCCTGCGTATTGGCGTAGCTGTTCTGCCCTCACCTCTAATCCAGTCCTTCGGTGCTTATAAAAAAATGCTCGATATCGACACTTCCGTCCTGTCTCAAGCTGCTCTGGAGATTTATGTTCACAGCGGAATGTTTGCTCATCACAGGAAAGTGATTCGTAACCGCTATGCTGCCCGGATGCACACGGTGCATGGGCAACTGGAGGCATATCCAGACTTTACTCCATTTATGAACGCCCCTCGTACAGGAGGAGAGCACACAGTGCTACCTTTGGCGGGTGATATGCCAGTTCGTGTTCTGGTGTCCCGGCTCCAACAGCGCGGAGTCATCGTAGATACGACAGAACGGTATTATCCGGAGGCAACATATCAGATGCACCAGGATCAAATGCTTCGATTGAACATCTCCAATGTGCCCAAGCAGCGAATTGAAGAAGGGATGCTGAAGATCCGGGAGGAGATTTTAAAACTGCAAAGAACAACAAAAGGCGCCCACACAAGTTGATCACTTGTTGGACGCCTTTTTCGGTGAATTGCTAACCATCAACCAACCAGCTTGTACGCTAAATTGTTGATAGAATTCATTCGATTTATTCCTGAGCCATCGCCTTGAAAGAAGCTTCTGCCGCTTCCAATGTAGCTTGAACATCCTCGTCTGTATGAGCAGTTGTCAGGAACCAGGCTTCATATTTGGACGGAGCCAAGTTAATGCCACGGTCCAGCATGTGACGGAAGAAGGAAGCAAAACGTTCTCCGTCCGTATCTTGAGCATGATCGTAGTTTGTAACTGGGTGGTCACAGAAATGGGTGGAGAATGCACCGCGAATCCGGTTGATCGTCAATGCAATCCCATGACGGTCAGCTGAAGCTTCCAGACCTGCGGTCAGGTCTATAGCCAGACGTTCCATCTCTTCGTATACACCCGCACCTTGCAGGACCTCTAGACATGCGATACCAGCCGAGATGGATGCAGGGTTACCAGCCATCGTTCCTGCCTGATAAGCAGGGCCGAGCGGAGCAACCTGCTCCATAACGTGTTTGCGTCCGCCATACGCACCGATTGGTAGGCCGCCGCCGATAATTTTACCAAGAGCCGTAAGATCTGGTTCGATCTCTGCATGGTTATCGAGCCCGGCGTACGTCTGCGTAGAACCGTAATGGAAACGAAAAGCCGTAATGACTTCATCATAGATAACCAGTGAGCCGTTAGCCCGTGTCATGGCACAGAGGCCTTCCAGGAAGCCAGGTTCCGGCATAACCATACCGAAGTTACCAACGATCGGTTCAACCATGACTGCAGCAACATCGTCACCCCAGTGCTCCAGTGCAGCTTTGAGGGCATCCAGATCATTGTAAGGCACGGTAATGACTTCTTGTGCAATACTGGTTGGAATGCCTGCACTATCCGGTATACCCAGCGTGGACGGGCCAGAACCGGCAGCCACAAGTACGAGATCAGAGTGACCGTGGTAGCATCCAGCGAATTTTACGATCTTGTTGCGCTTGGTATAGGCACGAGCTACCCGAATCGTGGTCATAACCGCTTCCGTACCCGAGTTTACAAAACGTACTTTGTCCATGGAAGGGATAGCTTCCTTCAGCATTTTGGCAAGTTTGATCTCAAGTTCAGTCGGAGTACCGTACAGAACGCCATTTGCTGCTGCTTCCGTAATCGCCTGTGTAATATGCGGGTGGGCATGTCCCGTAACAATCGGTCCGTAAGCGGCCAGATAATCAATATAACGGTTGTCATCGACATCCCAGAAGTGGGCCCCTTGGGCTTTTTTCATAAATACAGGTGCACCGCCACCCACGGCTTTGAACGAGCGGGATGGACTGTTCACACCTCCTACAATATGTTCAAGTGCTTCTGCGTATAAAAGTTCGGAACGGGAACGTGATGTATTCATAAGATAACTTCCTTTCGTGATTCAAAATATAATAAAGTAACAAGCCATAGAAAGATATGATGATTTTCTCATAATGATATAGCCGGGCACAACGAGAGGGCAGCGTGATGGCTGCCCTCTGCATGTTTTACATTACTGAGCCGGTTGCTCTGACTTTTGATCGTCACCACTGGCTGTTTTGTCTTCGGTGCTGGTCGTACTATCATCCGTTGTAGCAGGTGGATGAATAATATCCTGAATATGCTGCTTCAGTTTCTCTTCATTCGTAACCGTCAATACCTGTGCTCCACCAGCTGTCCGTTCTTCTTTCAGCAGGTTCATTGGCGGGATTTGCTCACTACCGTTCATGCTGCTCTGGTAACCGAGGCCACCCAGCTTCCACATATCGGAGAGCGTCAGATTCGTATCCACGTAAGGATTAACCTGTTCCAGAATGGAAGGCAGCTTGGCAATGGTTGTTGTGGACTGCATTTTCGCCGTCACAGCTTTCAGTAATTCTCGCTGACGCTCGGAACGAGCGAAATCCGACATCGCATCATGACGGAAACGAACGTACATGAGGGCCGTTTCGCCATCCAGATGCTGATAACCTTTTTTGAGATCAATATCGTATTCATTATTGTCTGCTTTACTTGTATAATGCATGTCCTTCTCCACATCAAAATCCACGCCGCCAACGGCATCCACCAATTTGATGAATCCCTGGAAATCCGTATACACATAATACTGTACAGGAATACCAAGCAGGTCACCGGCAGCTTGCATCGCTGCGTTAGGTCCATGAGTAATCGCGGTGTTGATCCGCTCCTTACCGTAACCGTCAATATCGACGTATGTGTCGCGCAGAATGGAGAACAGATTAATTTTTTTGGTGAGTGGGTCAAGCGATACAACCATCATACTGTCGGAGCGGGGAACTTCACCTTTATTCAATCCGCGCGCATCGACACCCATAACGAGAATATTTACCGTTTCTGTGCCTTCCCATTTTGGAGGGTCAGGAGTATTTACTTTCTCCACATTTTCGATACCTGCGAATGGTGATTCATCACCGTCTTTTGCCAAACCGTCCAACTGATTGAGAATAGAACCGAAATAATATGCCGCTGCCCCACCGATAATTAACACGAAGGCGGCAAGAGAAATCCAGATGGTTCTCTTCGTCTTTCTGGTCATGCTAGCTCTCCTTTGTATTTGAGATAAAATATAAAATAAGTCCAAAGTTGTTTCTGGTATAATCTAGCCGAAGCCTTCCGCTCACGTCTCCATCGTCATCAGGCACAGGACGCGGCTCCAGACTATTTTTAAAGCTTGCTGAATTTTGACTGATACCATTATAATTTCTTTTTGGGCTACAAGCAATTTCAACAAAATCCAAGTGAGGTATAATCATGCTGGCGATTGATGTCAAAGATTTGCGCAAGTCGTTTAGCGTCCAGAAAAGCCGAGGTGGGCTTAAGGGCGCGTTCCAGGACCTGTTTGCACGTCAATACCAGGAGGTATTGGCTGTAAATGATATTTCATTTCAGATTCCGCAAGGCGAAATATGCGGATATATTGGGGAGAACGGTGCCGGTAAATCAACAACAATCAAGATGTTGACCGGCATTTTGGTGCCTACTTCCGGGCAAATATCGGTTGGTGGATATGTTCCGTATCAGGAACGGGAGAAGTTTGTACAGAATATTGGTGTTGTTTTTGGTCAGCGCAGTCAATTGTGGTGGGATATTGGCGTTATCGAATCCTTCCATTTATTGCGCAAAGTATATCGTGTAGGAGAGACCGACTTCCGCAAACGGTTGGATGAATTGGTTGAGAGGTTGCAGCTTCAGGATCTGTTAAGCCGTCCGGTACGGAAGCTCAGTCTCGGTCAGCGCATGCGCTGTGAGTTGGTAGCAGCCTTGTTGCATAACCCGAGTATTGTTTTTCTGGACGAGCCAACCATTGGTCTGGATATTGTCGTGAAGTCGGAGATTCGGGAGTTCCTGAAAGACATGAACAAAGAGCATGGGACAACCATTTTGCTCACAACCCACGATTTACAGGACATTGAAGCGCTATGTTCCCGGGTCATTATGCTAGATGCAGGCAACATCATCTATGATGGAGGTCTGGATCATCTGAAGTCCCAGTGGGGCAAGGAACGGGAAATCCGCTTCAAGTTCGGCTCGGGTCACAACATCAGTCAGATGCAGGAGTGGACTGCTGCGTTGCCTGTGCGTTGGACAGTAGAGAATGAATTGTCTGCATCCGTATGGATTCCACTGGAACTGAATGTTTCGGATGTACTTGGACGTGTCGTTGGACAGGCCGATATTACTGATATTCAGATTATTGAGATTAACACGGATGAGATTGTGCGCAGTATTTACCAATCCGGTTCCGCCGAGCGCCCTGAGATTGTGGGAGCAGGGAAAGAAGCGGTGGGTGTATCCTGAGATGAATAGTGCATTTATTGATTTTATGCGCATCCGTTTTCTAACGATGCTGGCATACCGGGTGAATTATTACTCCGGCATTTTGATATATACGCTGAATATCGGCGTGTATTACTTTACCTGGCAAGCCATTTACGGTAGCAGTGGTGAACTTGGTGGCTTCACGGCAGCGCAGATGACCACATATATCGCCGTATCCTGGATGGCACGTGCCTTTTACTTCAACAACCTGGATCGCGAGATTGCCGCAGACATTCGTGATGGCTCGATTGCGATTCAATTCATAAGACCGATCAACTACGTTATGGTCAAAATGATGCAAGGTCTTGGCGAAGGCATTTTCCGCTTTCTGCTCCTCATGATTCCGGGGATGCTCATTGCCATTCTGCTGTTCCCGGTTGAACTGCCTACGGCACCATCAGCGTGGATTGGCTTTCTCGTCATGCTGTTCTTCAGTTTCCTCATTAATTCCCAGATTAATGTGATAACGGGACTGGCGGCATTCTTTGTGGAAAATAATGAAGGCATGATGCGCATGAAACGCGTCGTGGTCGATTTGTTCTCCGGTCTGATCATCCCGATCAGCTTATATCCAGGCTGGATGTCTGCGGTGATGAAAGTATTGCCTTTTCAGGCCATTACGTATCTGCCCGGTTCCGTGTTCACTGGAAGAGTGGAAGGTACAGCCATCTGGAGTGTGCTCGGTATTCAGGTGTTCTGGTTTGCCGTGCTGCTGCTTCCGATGGTACTGATCTGGCGTAAGGCGCGCAAGCGTCTGTTCGTGCAAGGGGGATAACAGATATGTACTATATGGGTTTGATCTGGGAATATTTGAAGAACTACATGAAAACACGACTTACGTACCGTGCCGACTTCTGGGTGGAGATCCTATCGGATCTGCTGTTTCAGGCGACCAACCTGATCTTTATTTTTGTGGTCTTCCGTCATACGGATAACCTCGGCGGCTGGAGTGAGAGCGAAGTACTCTTTGTATATGGATATTTTATGGTGCCCTATGGCATCTTTAGTTGTTTTATCAATCTGTGGGGATTCAGTGAGCGATATATCGTCAAAGGCGAGATGGATCGGATCTTGACACGCCCTGCACATAACCTGTTCCAGATCTTGCTTGAAAATGTAGACCCGCCTGCACTCGTGGGCTCCCTTATCGGCTTGATCATCATGATCTTCAGCGGAGCAGAGATGGGTCTGATGCTGGAGTGGTGGCATATTCCTGCCTTGATTATTTTGGCACTCAGCTCTGTAATGATCTATGCCGGCATCTACACCACATTAACTTCACTGTCCTTTTATTCGGACGCGCCGACAGGTATCCTGCCGTTGATGTATAACATTCAGGGGTATGGACGTTACCCGGTAACGATCTATAACCGTGCCATTCAGGTGCTGTTAACCTGGATCATTCCGTTTGCCTTTGTGGGAATCTATCCTGCAGCATTGTTTCTGGAGAGGTCCGAGATGCATCGTATGGCGCTGCTTACACCTGTAATGGGGTTGGTGTTTGGCTCCATGGGCTTACTTCTATGGAATTATGGCGTGAAGCGGTATCGCGGAGCAGGATCATAATAACGCTCTAATAATAATTCAGGGACGAGACTAGGGGGAACTGACATGACGTTAACTGTAGGCCAATTGGCACCGGATTTTGTGCTTCCGTCCAGTACGGGAGAACCGGTAAAGCTTTCAGATTACCGCGGACAGCGGGTAGTGCTTTATTTTTACCCCAAGGATATGACGTCGTCCTGTACGCAACAGGCTTGTGATTTCCGGGATCGACATGCTGAATTTGAGGGACTGAACACGGTCATTCTCGGGATCAGTACAGATCCGATGAAACAGCATGATAAGTTTATTGCCAAATATGGACTGCCGTTCACTTTATTATCCGATGAAGAGCACGTCGTAGCTGAGCAATACGATGTATGGCAGCTCAAGAAAATGTATGGCAAGGAGTACATGGGCATCGTACGCTCCACTTTCTTGATTGATGAAGAGGGGACTTTGATCAAGGATTGGTCCAAAGTTCGGGTCAAAGGACATATTGAGGCTGCACTTGAGGCTGTGAAGGCCATATAGGCTGCCAGTTAAATATTCACAAACCATTAAAAGGCTGTGCTCGCGGAAGTTGCCGTGAACACAGCCTTTTGCATATCCGCATTCCGAGTACTTCAAAAATGCTGCTTTTGCTTAAGAAAGTATGCGATCCGAGGGTGATGGTTTGCTTTTGCGTGAACGAATGCGATATACCAGCAAGAGGAACAAAGGAATGATGAAGCTGACGGTGATATTCCAGTCTACCCATACAGGCATGATCGTATCCGTATAGAAAATAACATTCGGAGCAATCAGGACACCCAGGGCAAATAACAGCAGGGACGAAGGCAGAATGAGAGGCTTATACGTCTTTAATCGAAATAATTGTGCTGTTCCCAGCACAAAGGCAAATAGATACAGCAGACTTTTGAAATAGGTAGAGATCAACCAGGCGATAGCCATGAATGCTTCAATTCGTTCGAAGAAATTACCGATATTAATTTTCTGTGAAAGGGCGTATGAGATATAGATGCTGTGCTGCGTCAATGTAGGTCCCATCACCATAAGCGAGAGGAGCAATAGCAAGCTTAACAGTAATCCTCCAAAGAGAGTAGCGAGCAAGAAATCCCGTTTGAAATGAGGCCCCGGATTTACATAAGGGAGAAACACGGATAGAACGATAAGTTCGCCAAAAGAGGTAAACGCTCCGCGAATCATTGACTCTACAAGATGTATCCAGGGAATGTCAAAGTATGGCTGAAGATTAGCACTTTTGGCTTGAGGAAGAAGCCCCAGGAAGAGAAAAGCTATAAATACCACAACGATGGGGGCTAACAGTTCGGAGCTTAACCCTATCGTACGAAAACCATGAATTAGCCCCCAGGCTAGAGAACATATGATCATCAGAATAATGACACGGATAGGGGTCTTTAGATAGATCTGGGTTGTCATGAAGTCACCGACCTCACGGACACATATGGCTGCGCCTATAGCGAAATAAAATAGATAGGCAACTGAAAGTACGGAACCAACCCAGGTCCCAAGTAACTTGTTACATATTTCAAAAAGGGACAACTGTGGATGTGTTCGATGCAGTTTATATAGAACCCACATGATACCAAGACCGATTGGCAAACCAACGAGAGAACAGAACCATGCGTCCTGTTTGCTTACTGCGGTAACGAGAGAAGGGTAGATTAGAACCATATCTCCCATCATAACCAGGAAGGTGAGCAGGGTGAACTGCCGAATTGTGAGTTTTTCCTTCATCAACATGTCGTTCTGCCCCTTCCTTTGGATTTATGCCTACAGCTCCCTCCAAAATTATCCTTCTGTGGTTGGTTGAGCTTGCGCATTGGATTTTCTGCGGGATTTCACTAACGCGATTAGAATCAGGATACCCGGAAGAATGATGCCTAGCGTGGTGTCCCAATCTACCCAGTACGGAACGATGGTAATGATGATAAAAGTCAGACTGGGCGCGACGAGATTGGCCATTCCGTAAACGAGCAGTGTCGATGGCAGAATGAGCATTTTAAAATGCTTTAGCTTGAAGAGTTCTGCGCACCCGACTATAAAGGCGTATAAGTAAATCATTGCTTTGAAATAGGTAGAGATAAGCCATGAGCAAGCCATGATCACCTCGATTCGTTCGAAGAATCCGGCGATGCTAATCTTCTGAGACAGAATAAAAGAAGCGTATATATTATGTTGGGTTAGAAAAGGGCCGAGCACGAGCATGGATATGGTAACCAGAACGGCAAGGATCAGATTGCCGATCCCTGCTGTAATGATAATATCACGCATGCGGTGAGTGCTTCTCTCGACGTAGGGCAGGATCATCAAAATGGGAATGGTCTCGCCAATTGGATAGATGATACTCACCAGAATACCTTGCGCTATGGAGACAACGCCAGTGTCCGTTACTGGCTTGAGGTTACTGGTTTCTACTTGAGGAAGGAGACATATGGCAAGTATCACGATGAACAGTATAATGATGGGCATAAGCAATTCACTGGTTCTTGCGAACGTTTCCAAGCCATGATATACGCCCCATCCTATAGCAATAACAAATATAAGGATGATCACACGAATAGGGGTGTGCTGAAAGATTTGGGAAGTCATGAAATCCCCGACTTCCCGGGTATGTGTAGATGTACCAATCATGAAGAAGAACAAGTAGAAACAGGATAACAGGGTGCCTGGCCAAAAACCCAAAATACTTCGGGAAATCTGTACCAGATTTTCCCCTTGATGCATACTGCCCAATTTCATAATCATAGCCATGAGAGCCATACCGATTGGAACGCCAATAAGAGCACAGATCCAGGCATCCTGCTTGGCATAGGACGTGATAACGGAAGGGTAGATCAGCATCATATCTCCAACCACCAACATAAATGTAAGGGTGGATAATTGTCTTGTTCCGATCCTTCCCTTTTCAAGCATGATATGCCCCTCCTTTATCTCCTAAGTTCCAGTCAGTCGTGCTAATATATGGTTCACTGGGTCGTAGATCCACATGATGATATAGAGTGGACTAGGGAACTCCCACAGATTGGAAGCTATAACGCCGAACGCCGTTGCGGTGAGAAGCATTACACTGTATACGGCCGTTTCTCGCCACTCTTTCCGGTGAATGAGATCTGGAAGATCAATCCAGCCAATCATAGCTGCTACGACGATAACTGCAAGTGTAATCAGCACGCTTCCCTCACTCCTTCATTTCATTTCTGAATGAATCATCCAGTGTACCTACACGTTTTATTTGCACGTTGGCTTTGTATTTGATATCCAGTTCTTCAAAATGCTTGTCCCACTCATTTTCTATCTTCTTGAAGAACTTGGGATCTGCATGGTACACTTCCTGTCCAAAACCAAATATATCGACATTGAATTTGCGTTTTACTGAATTGACAGAGTTCTGCATCAGTTCAATTAACCGTTCTTCACTATCGGCTTCAAGTTCTTTGAGAACTTTCATCGAACCAATCTTGATTCCACATTCAACTGCACCGATGGACGAGACATTCTTGAGATCAATGTGGATTACAGGTTTACCATTTACGATTTCCGCTTTTCTTTTTGTTGTTGTGCGTAGTTCCTTAAACGTCACGTTGCCCTTCTTGCGACAAGGCATATGGCTGACCGTTGATACTACATTGTCACGGATATAGTTGTATCCTTTGGATTCATCCTCCGTTAACCAGCCGATTAGCTTGTCTTTCTTGAATACACTCAGTCCCGTCGTGTTGAGGCGAGCTGGCGACCGGATGGTGGATATGTTCTCTTTATTCCCACTTTGGCCTTTGGGACCGAGGATCTCTACCCCCGTAATTACGGGTTGGATGCCAGGCGATATCATGAACCCCAGTAATTCATCCCCGGTTACCGTGGTAGTGGGAGACCAGGTCTTGGAAGATATATCGAGAGAGTTAAACATTTTTTCAGCTGGAGTATTATCTAAAGGGGTAAGCACGTCAAGCAGCTGGGAAGCAGTAGTATTTTTGGCAACCAAGACGTAATAATCAGGTCTTGCTGTAGGCTCACGCATTAACGCCTCAATAACATCATATATTCCGTCCTTGCGTGCATATTCTTCGCCAAATACCAGAACCCGGATATGTGCAAGGAAGATTCTGCGCGGGCTGATTTCCGTTAATTTCTGAATGGCTTCGAACAAGGTTGTAGCGGATGCTTCGTACTGTGTAACGGGTGTACCTTTCCCTCCCCCCGCCTTGGAAGATACCTCATTTGGAACTACGACCTGAGCACTGACTTTAATCATATCTCCATCTTTGTCCACACCGAGACCAAGCATAATGCCCAGTTCATTCAGTTCCTGCCGATCCCAGCATCCGGTAAGGAGAGGAAGCAGAATGGCACAGGATAATATTAAGCGTAAGCATCTATACATGGTGTGCGCTCCTTACCGAATTAACGCTTCGTTTTTTTGGTGGACTGTCTAACTTCATTTGTTGTGCTGGTAGAAAGCGGACGAGTTTTCATATGGGACCAGGGTACACGAAAGATCGTATCTTTGAGGTCTTTCTGAATAAAGGGTGCCAAAGGAGACATATATGGTACCCCGAAAGAACGCAAGCTGCAAAGGTGGGTTACAGTAATTAACAGTACAATCAGGATGCCATAGAATCCGAAGGCAGCGGCCAAGATCATCAGAACGAACCGCAACATGCGTACCGAGATGGAGAGCCCATTTTCCGGAATGACATAACTGGATATCGCAGTGATGGATACGATAATGACCATTGCAGCGGATACAACCCCAGCATCTACCGCGGCTTGACCAATAACAAGCGTACCCACAATGGACACAGCCTGACCGACCGTCTTCGGTATCCGAATGCCCGCTTCTCGCAGAATCTCATAGGTTAGCTCCATCAGTAGGGCTTCAATAAAAGCGGGGAAAGGTACGCCTTCTCGCTGAGCCGCCAAACTGATTAGAAGGTTGGTAGGAAGCATCTCCTGATGGAAAGTGGTAATGGCAATATAAAAGGAGGGAGAGAGCAAGGCGATAAAAAAGGCCAGATATCGGATCAATCGGATCAGTGTACTGATATCAGCTCGCTGATAATAATCCTCAGGTGACTGAAAGAAATGAACAAACAAGGCGGGAACAACTAAAACAAAGGGTGTCCCGTCGACAATGATTGCAACCCGGCCTTCCAGCAGTGCTGCGGACACGGTATCGGGTCGTTCGCTATTATATACTGTTGGGAAAATGGTCCCTGTCTTATCCTGAACCAGCTCTTCAATGTATCCTCCCTCGAGAATGCTATCGATATCAATCTCATCCAGTCTTCGCCTTAGTTCCTGCACAATCTCCTGATCCACGACATGTTCCAGATAGAGCACAGCAACTCGGGTCTTGGTAACTCGACCGATCTCTCTTTCTTCGATCCAGAGATGTGGATCTCGGATTCGTTTTCGAATTAATGAAGTGTTGGTACGCAGATTCTCATTAAAGCCTTCCATCGGACCCCGAACGACAGTCTGGGAGACTGGTTCCCCGATGGACCGGTCTTCCCAACCGGCTGCACCGATTTTCAGCCCTCGTACAGAACCTTCAAGCAGAAGTACGGCTGATCCCGACAGCAGGGCATTCAGCACTTCATCCATATCATTGACGATCAGGACATCACTTGCGATCAGAACATCATTTTGGAGGTAACTCAGATGTTCATCATCCGCTGAAAAATCAGGAAGATCACGTTTATGTAATAAGGATTCCATGATGGAGTGATTCAGAATTTGTACATCCACCATTCCATCGATAAACAGCATGACAGCAGGCCATTTATGCAAACATTGCAGAGGACGAATCATTAAGTCGTTGCTGTGTCCCATCACTTGCTTGCAGTACGTTGTATTTTCATTCAGATTTGGAGAGATTTTCTTCAGATCTTGGCCGTCCTGTACCGATGCACTCATCATGTATCCTCCTTATACATCCTATATTTGCAAGTTAGTATGACCTGGATGAATTCGGATTATCACAAAAAAGAATGAAAGGTTCTCCCTCCGTTTGGATAACACCAAAAAGGAGCCGCGATGACATGCGGCTCCTTACTTGAAATTAAAGATAGACGTTCATTCGGAATTTACTTTTGTCTTTGTCGAACAGGGGCAGGCTTGGATACGGATCTTGCTGCCCATGCTTTGCGGTAACGGTAGAGCACAGCCCCGATGAGTAATAGGCCTATTCCTCCCACGATATATGCTGCATATTGATGAGCCAGATGGAATACGGCATTCCACTGGGGGCCAAATATTTTGCCAATGCCCAGAAATAGCACAACCCAGAACAGCGCGCCTGAATAGGCGTAGAGGGCGAATTTGCGAAAAGGAACCGCGGCTATGCCCGCGAAATATCCAGTGAAATGCCTTACCCCCGGAATGAAATAACCGATGAAGATCAAGGCATTCCCATACTTGCCAAACCACTTTTGTGTTTTATCGAGCTTGTCCTGCTTCAACAGAAACCATTTTCCGTACCGAGTGATGAAGGGCAGACCTGCTTTGGCTCCAATAAAATAAGTAATTGTCATGCCAATCGTCGTTCCCAGAAAAGCCAGTATGGTGAGGATTCCGAAATCGAGATGTCCTTTGTAGGAGAGAAATCCGGCGTAAGCCATCGTCGTTTCACCCGGAAAGGGGAGTGCGATGAATTCAAGCAACAAGCCAAAAAACAATACGCTGTATCCGTAGGACCCAAACAAATGTTGGATCTTCTCAAGCAATTCCAATAGATTTCACTCTCCTGAAAACGGGGTGGGAGCATAATTCCTCTCCATAGTGTTTTGAATACGTTCTGCCTGTCCATTATGCTACCTAATCCGAAGCGAAGAATCAATCATGCTACATAGCAAATTGTGAAAAAATATTAAACAAAATCGCGTCTTTTTTCGATGAAGCCTCCATATAATTCTAACAAATCTGCTGAAGTCTATCAGCAAATTACTAGAGACGGTGGAGGTCGATTCGTAAATGGTACAGAGACCGGAATTCAGAACCAAGGAAAAAGGGGAAGTCTCCGTAACATCCATACATACGTTTTTATCTGGACAATGGTCTGGCATTCTCTTGCGAATTGCGATCTTGCTATGTGCATTTGCTGCCTATGCAGGCGTAGCTTACGCGTCTTCTGCTTCCGGCTCGGATGAGCCTATCTCCGCAGAAAAGAATGCCCAAGACAAGGTAGTCTATCTGAGTTTTGACGACGGACCGGGTAACCATACCCGTGACGTATTGGATATTTTACGCAAGGAGCAAGTTCCGGCTACATTTTTTGTGCTGGGTGAACAGGCAGAACGTTATCCCGAGTTAATTCGGGCTCTTGTGGAGGACGGACATGCTCTGGGCAATCATACGTTCAATCATCAATACGAACAGCTGTATCGTGATTTCAAAGTGTTCTGGAAGCAGATTAAGCAGACAGAGGAAGTGCTGGAGCGTATAACTGGCTTCCGCCCGAATCTGGTGCGAGCACCAGGAGGAACCTACGGACATTTTGACCAAAGCTATTTTGATTTGCTGCAATTGGGCGGATACACGGTCATGGACTGGAACGTCGACAGCGGGGATTCCAAGCGCAAAGGTGTTCCGGCTAAAGAAATCCTTAAAAATTCGACCAAAGTTCCTGCGGGAGCACGTTCTGTCATTGTGCTTATGCATGATGGAGGTGCGCATGCTGAAACGGTGAAAGCACTCCCGGGTATCATCAAGTATTATCGTGATCACGGATATCGTTTTGACATCATGAAGAGTTCGGATCAGCCGGTTCAATTCCGTGTACATCCAGATGATAAGTATAAAGGGCGCAAGGTGCCAGGAAAAGCCTGGATTGCAGAGCATGTAGAAGCGAATGCAACGTTGTGGCTCGGGAGCAAGAAGCTGAAGGTAGAGGTGGGATTGGCTGCGGCTACCCTACAGTCGGGCGAATTCCGCATGGAGGATCAACGAATCATGGTGCCTTTGCGTACCTTTATGAAAAAATTCGGGGGCAGCACTCGCTGGGACCCTGAATCAAGGACAGCTACAGCTGTGTGGAAGGAAAGAACGATTCATGCAGACGCTGTGAGCGGAACACTAACAACGAAAGGGTTAAGTGAACCGGGAGCAGTACAGAGTCAAGGGGGGACCACCTGGGTGCCGTTACGTGAATTACTAGAGCAGATGGGATTAAGGGTGCACGGATTAAACACCAATGAAACAGAGTGGACTGTGAAAGCAGGCCCATCGATATCTATTTCGGCGATGAACAGCATATTTATGTATAAAATGATCTAAAGAAAGTCATTCTTGCAGGACTATTCTCTCTACTTCCGGGCAACACTGAATCATAGATTACTATGCTCAGAAATGCTGATGAACGGAAGGAGATCAGGAGAAATGTCTTATATTCGAATGGAACATGAACATGCGGTCGAATTGCTAAACAGGGTCATGAAGCGAGTAGAAAGTGTGATTATCGGTAAAAAACAAGAGATTCGTTATGTCCTCACTGCAATGCTCAGTGGAGGTCATATATTACTGGAAGATGTGCCGGGTACGGGGAAAACGATGCTGGTTCGTGCTGTTGCTTCTGCACTGGATTGCTCCATGGGCCGGATTCAGTTCACGTCCGATGTGATGCCAGCAGACGTTACGGGTACTTCGATCTATCAACCGCATACAGCTGAATTCAAGTTTCGGCCCGGACCTGTCATGTCCAACATCGTCCTGGCCGATGAAATAAATCGCGCTTCACCCCGCACTCAGTCTGCCCTTCTGGAGGCAATGGAGGAACGACGTATTACGGTCGATGGCACAACCTACGCCTTGCCACGCCCTTTCTTTCTGCTGGCGACACAGAATCCGTTACAATTCGAGGGTACGTACCGTCTGCCTGAGGCACAACTAGATCGATTTATCATGAGGATTGGACTGGGGTATCCAGATCCAGAGCAGGAACTGGAATTGTTAACCCGCATGCAAAGCAGGGAAGTACTTGAAGTACTTCGCCCTGTCCTGCTTGCTGAAGAGGTCGTAGCCATGCAGCGTGAAGTCAAACAGGTACATGTTGATCCTGTCGTCAAACAGTATCTGGTGGCAGTTGCTGTGGCATCTCGCAGCCTTCCGGCAGTAAGGCTGGGCATCAGTCCGCGCGGAACACTGGCCTGGATGGCAGCCGCGCAGTCATTTGCCTACCTTCAGGGACGCAGTTATGTCATACCGGATGATGTGAAAGAGGTGGCAGTGCCTGTCCTTTCTCATCGTATTCAATTGAAGGCCCAGAACAGAGCGGAGATTTGGGGGCAAGTACAAGTCATTGAAGAAGCATTGTCATCTGTCCCGGTACCTGTACAAATGGCATCACAGGGAAGGGGACGGAGGCAATGACTGCACTGGGACAACGAATTTTGAGTGCTGTCTTGGTGGTGGCCTTCGCTTCTTTGTACCAGTGGCATGGAGGCAGAGCAGCGTTGTTCCTATCCATTATGGCTTTCTTGATGTTCACGGGAGGTCTGCTTCTCCATTGGTTCAGACCACGCCAAATTAACATTCGTCGAAAGATGCACACGAACCGGATTGAGGCGGGCGAGGGAATACAGGTAGTGGTGGAGTTGGAATTCAAGTGCCGAGTTCCATTGTTATGGATCATCCTGTGTGAGAACACACCTGCTGGTGTACATCGCAAATTGATTTTTCCGGGAATACGGCGTCAATTCACCTATCAATATGAATGTTCCGGTTTACGCAGAGGGGTCTACAGGTGGGATACGGGCAGATTGTACTGGGGTGATATGTTTGGCTGGAATACGCTCTCCGCAGAGACCGCAGGTGATACACCCCTAATTGTTGTTCCTCAAGCAACGGCTTTAGGGAATGGTGAGTCTTTAGGATTCGCAGCGATGATGGAAGGGGCTCTTTCTGAGCGAAGAACCAGCCAAGGTAACCGTAGCCCTGAGTTTCGTGAATATCAGCAGGGGGACCCACTTGGACGTGTCCATTGGAAAAGTACAGCCAAAACGGGAAGACTTCAGACCTTTTTGCCGGACACCTCTGATTTAGCTTCGCTAGGCATTCTTGTCTATGAAGGGGCTTCGGGTTATAACGTGAAACCGACGGAGATCATAGATACCGCTGCCTTTGAACGTGTGGTTCGTGCGGCTGCCCGCTGGATTCATACCGCAGAACGGGATGAAATTCCTTATCATCTCTGGATGGAAGGCGGCGATAAGAGCTATGATGCACAGGATCAATGGCAACAGGGGCCATTGCATGCAGAAAGCCATGGCCTGGACAAGCTCGCGGGAGCACGGATATCCAAGGTCCCATCTGTCCCTGTTTCGCTCCGCACGGAGATGCTGGATAGACTGGCGAATGGGTCACGGATTGTAGTTCTCACAGGTAAAATGGATCAGGTTCTGGCCGATTGGATCCTGTCTGCAATCGGATCGGGTTATAGCGTAGAGGTGCAACTGACTGAGGCGACCCAGTTAGGATCAACGGATAGATCGATGAATGGATTGGGATATGATAGTTTGGAGCAGCTTCGTCACAGCGGGGTGCCGATTCATTCGGTTACAGACAGTGCGTTATCTTCAATGGGAAAGGCGGAGGTAACGGATGTGGGAGCGTAATGGTAACCAGCAACCGAATTCCACCGTGGCGGACACGAAGGATGAGGGATATGTAATAGTACCTGTCCTGTACAAAATCTTTATCTCATTCATTTTACTCATACTGTCTCTGGAATGGATATATCCTGTTACATCATCAGGTCAGCAGGGCAGTGAACGGTTCTTGTCTGTGATGGCGGGATTAACGGGAGCTCTGTTGCTGGCGGGGTTGATTCGTACAGGTTGGATCACGGGAGTACTGATCCGATTATTCATTGCTCTTGCTGCACTATGTCTGATGTACGGAGGGATTGATCCTGTCGGATGGGCGGCCGCTTATCCGGGAATACTTTCAGCGGACATGGACACTTTTATAAACAACTGGAGATTTCACGCCATGAGCACAGAAACGAGAGGTTTGCTCATGATGTGCGGCTGGAGCATGCTCATGGCTTCGGTACAATCCCTTGTATTGCACCGTCGAAGCGTTATGCTGTTTGGCAGTGCAACGCTGCTCTATCTGCTTCTGCTTGAATCCTTTGCGGGGCTGGATGTGTATGCTTCAGTGATACGTTCTGTATTATGGATTCTTCTTATTCAGGCCCTGCTTCAGTTACTCCGCCTTAACGGAGGAGTCACTACTCCGAGTTATCGAGGCAGTCCCTATGGTCGTTGGAGCGCAGTAACTATCGTTGCTTCCGCAGGTATGGTACTTTTCTCATCGTTACCTGGTCAGTTTGCTTCCATTCCTCAACCGGAACGCATATCCTTGGAGCAGATTGGTGAACGCTTAGCTCGCTGGGCGGGTTATACACAGCACAGTAGTATCCCTGCTGCAACGGCAGTCACAGGATATAGCACAGCGGATGCGCCGATGGGAGCACCGTTGGTACAGGGGAACTCCATTTTTTTTATAGCGAAGAGTCCGGAAGTGACGTATTGGCGAGGGGAGACCCGTTCATATTATAACGGTAGTACTTGGAGTGATCCTGGTCAAAGCTTCGAAACGGCGAGTTCATCCGGGTTGCTGCGAACAGATGGATGGGAGAATCCAACCTATTGGAGTCGCATTCGCCAAACCGTTACGATGCAGCGAGAGTGGAAAGGACCGAATCCGCTCTTTACCGGGGGCATACCGGTCAACGTATCGTTCCAGGATAAGAACAAGGATAACCAGGAAAACATGCTTTCTTTGATGTCTAATCGCGATTCGGCAACATTGTGGCTCGCAGGCTCTGGAAGCGATAAGGTGGTTAAAAATTATTCGGCAGACGTCATGATTCCTGTGGCATCCCCGGAACAGTTACGTCTGCTTGGGGAAACGAATAAAGGGAAAGATCCGGCAGACATTCGAAGGACATATCTGCAATTGCCCACGACACTTCCCGATCGGGTGCAGACTCTTGCCAAGGAAATCATTCAGGGCAGTGAGACCCGTTATGATGCTGTACAAGCTGTGAAAACTTACCTGGCTGATCATGCCGAATACACGTTGGATACCCGTATGCCGCCGCGCGGAACAGATTTTGTGGACGATTTTCTATTCGTCACACGGCAGGGGTATTGCAATCATTTCTCCACAGCCATGATTGTGTTGCTGCGTGCAGAAGGAATCCCCGCACGCTGGGTTAAAGGCTTTGGCCCTGGAGTTGCTGACCCGGATGTACCCGGTCAGTATATGATTTCCCAGGGAGATGCACATTCCTGGGTAGAGGTGTATTTTCCCGGTGCAGGCTGGATGCCGTTTGAGGCCACGCCGGGCTTCACCATGGCGCAAGGCGTGGGCGAAGATGTCGCAGCACTCGCCGGGGCGCAACCTGTTGCGGAGACTCCGCCGTATATAAGCGGCGGAGTGGCTTACGCGGGCGCGTGGCTGCTCGCCCGCGCACGGGCCATTGCCGCGGAGCCATGGCTCGCGGCAGCCCTTGTGGCAGCGGCTCTGCTGGGCGCCGCTGCTCTGGTTCGCATGCGGCGGCTGCGCCCCGCGCTGCGGATCAGGCTGCTGCTGGCGTGGCCGCGCAGCAGCTTTCCGGACCGCGAGCGGCTACTGCGTGCCGCCGCTCCGGTCTGGGCCGCGCTCGCGCGTCGGTACGGCTCGCGGCCACAGGGCATGACGCTGCGTGAATATGCAGCATCACCGGCTCTGGCCGCAGGCGCGGACGGCGCGGACATCGCGCGGTTTGCAGCCGACTGGGAACGGCTGCTGTACGGGCCAGACCGTCCGCTGCGCGCCGACAGTCTGGACTTCCTGCGCCGTGCACTTCGTCTGGCTCAGCGGTTGCAGGCGTTGTAACACAAGGGTGTTACAACGTTACACCAAAGATGCGAAGCACCTGCGGTACCAAACGCTATCGCTTTCCAATAGAGCTTGGCGATTTGTGGGCAGATGAAGATCACCATTGGCTGGCGCACTGTTTTTAAATGCAGCGTTTGGTTTATCGTTGCAAGCCATACATAAGGCGCCTTTCTCGCTATGCTGAGAACGAGGCGTCTTTCCACGATCATACACTTGAACCATCATCTTGCTGCCAAGCTTTCTATTCGAAACTTCATAATCGGAGGTATACGATATCCCTTGTTTTGAAATGTCGAAAAAAGGAGTTTCGCCTTTCCTTGACGGTATGTTTTGTCGTTGCGTATAATTAGTTTCATTGAATTGAGGGAGGCACGGTAATGAATAAGCCAAATGAAATAGTGGTTGTCCTTGACTTCGGGGGCCAATACAACCAGTTAATCGCCAGAAGAATTCGGGATCTCGGCGTATACAGCGAGCTTTTGCCGTATAACACACCGGCAGAGAAGATCGCAGAAATGTCACCACGAGGAATCATTTTCTCTGGCGGACCATCCAGTGTGTACGCAGAAAATGCACCACATGTGGACCCGGCTATCTATGATCTTGGACTTCCCATCTTCGGAATCTGTTACGGGATGCAACTTATGGCCCAACAGCTTGAAGGTAAAGTAGAACGTTCCGAGAAGCGTGAATATGGTAAAGCCGACATCGAGTTCGCAGCAGGTGCTGCTCTCGCACAAGGTATCGACGGTGAGCACACGGTATGGATGAGTCACGGTGACCATGTGGTTACACTTCCTCCGGGTTTCAAACTGGATGCAGGCACGGAAAGTGCGCCAATCGCTGCAATGAGTAACGAAGAGCGCAAATTGTATGCTGTTCAGTTCCACCCGGAAGTACGTCACTCTGTTCGTGGTAACGATATGATTCGTAACTTCCTGTTCGAAATCTGTGGTTGCGAAGGCAACTGGAGCATGGAGACATTCATTGATGATACAATCAAAGATATTCGTGAAAAAGTGGGCGATGGTAAAGTACTGTGCGCACTGAGTGGTGGCGTGGATTCTTCTGTTGTTGCTGCGCTGCTTCACAAAGCCATTGGTGACCAACTGACATGTATGTTTATCGACCATGGTCTGCTGCGCAAAGGCGAAGCAGAAAGCGTAATGGAGACGTTTGTCGGCAAATTCGACATGAAAGTGGTTAAAATCGATGCACAGGAGCGCTTCCTGTCCAAACTGGCAGGCGTAGATGATCCGGAACAAAAACGTAAAATCATTGGTAACGAGTTTATTTACGTATTTGACGAAGAATCCAAGCAGTTTGATGATTTCGAATTCCTGGCACAAGGTACACTGTACACGGATATCGTGGAAAGTGGCACAGCGACTGCACAGACCATCAAATCCCACCACAATGTGGGCGGTTTGCCTGAAGACATGAACTTCAAACTGATCGAGCCACTGAGTGCCCTGTTCAAGGACGAAGTGCGTAAAGTCGGCGAAGAGTGCGGTCTGCCTGAAGCTATCGTATGGCGTCAGCCGTTCCCAGGTCCGGGTCTTGCGATTCGTGTACTTGGCGAAGTAACCGAGGACAAGCTCAAAATCGTTCGTGATTCGGATTACATCCTGCGTGAAGAAATTATCAAAGCCGGTCTCGATCGCGAGATCTGGCAGTACTTCACAGCTCTGCCGAACATGAAGAGTGTGGGCGTTATGGGTGATGCGCGTACGTATTCCTACACCGTAGGTATCCGTGCTGTAACATCCATCGACGGTATGACTGCGGACTGGGCACGTATCCCTTGGGATGTGCTGGAGAAAATCTCTGTACGGATCGTTAACGAAGTCGATAACGTAAACCGTATCGTCTATGACGTAACATCCAAACCACCTGCAACGATCGAGTGGGAGTAGGATATACACCCGTAACAATATTTTGAAAAAAGCTCTCTTTTATCTGCGGCATTTCGCAAATAGAAGGGAGTTTTTTTATGACAGGGTTCTATTTAAAATTTCATCCCATTTTAAAGTTCACTTCATGATCCTTTCAGGTCGGGCCTGTACAATAAGTACATACTAAGAGCTATGTGGCTACTGAAGGGAGAATTGAATGTATGCGTAAAACCGACTATATGAGCAAATGGAAGATGGGCATTGGAAGTGCGTTTCTGATGGTGATGCTGGCAGGATACGGTTCAGAAATGCAAGACTTGGCCTCCGGTTCGGGAGAATTTCCATTTGTGAACTTAGAGGCAGCGGATGCTTCTTCCGATCAGACTAGAAACCAGGAGTTATCCTCTGACTTAACAACGAACACAGATCTGGAACAACAAGAGATATAATTGACATAGGACTGATCCAGTGAAAATGAGAACTGGAACATGTCGCAAAGTGCTCGATATACCTAATGAGTAAACGCCTTCGGAATACGAGACATCGTTATTCCTATATCATCATTCACCTGATTGCTAAAACGCATCAGACACATGAGCTACCCTGATCAGAGTGCTTCACAGCCTCCTTGATCAGGGTAGCTTTTTTATATTAATCTGCAGGAATCCCATCCTGACATAATGAACATAGGCTGTGGGAAATCTGCCGAGTATAGCATATTTAATTGGATAGTAAACCGCTGAACTGGTTCCTTTTGTTAAATAATACGAACGATATGTAAGGTCAACGAGATTAACATTCGTTTTTCTCATTGACAAAACAGATACTCCCCTCCTAAAATAGTGATGGGAAACAAACAAATAGCGCATACTAATTCGTATAATCCCGGGAATTGGCCCGGGAGTCTCTACGAGATCACCCTAATGATCTGGCTACGAAGAGGAGAAGGCTGAGCACAGGAATTCTACATGATTGCGGGGACATCACGCACATTAGAATTTTTTTTGTTCTTAGTAAAGGCCGTAGTGCCACTCCTTATCAGCTGAGCCCTGGGGGAAGAATCATCTTCAGGGTCATTTGTCGTTTTTCAATATGGCTTCAACATCTCTAAGGGGGAGTTAGTGAATTATGGATCGTTTCTTTAAACTAAAAGAAAACGGAACAAACGTTAGAACGGAGATTGTTGCGGGTCTCACTACCTTTATGACAATGGCTTACATTCTTTTTGTGAATACGTTGTTCTTGGGTCAAGCCGGGGCGGGTATGTCGGATAATGCCGTATTTTTTGCAACAGCCGTCGGCGCCGGGTTAATGACTATTATTATGGGATTGTTCGTGAATATTCCGATTGCGCTCGCACCAGGTATGGGATTGAATGCATACTTCATGACTGTCGTTCTAAGTTCGAATGGGGCGATTACTTGGCAAGCTGCTCTCGGAGCGGTATTCCTTTCAGGTATCGTGTTCATTATTCTGACCGTGACCAAAGTTCGGCAAATGTTGCTTGTTGCAGTTCCGCAGTCGATCAAAATGGCCATTACGGTTGGTATCGGTCTCTTTATTACGATTATTGGTTTCAAACTTGCTAATCTTGTGGCAGTAACGGTTAATGTTGCGCCAGACGCAGATCTGAGTCAGCCGATTCCAGGCAGTAGCTTCAATCTATCATTGGGTAACTTTATAACGCACCATGATGCATTGCTTGCACTGATCGGTTTGCTCCTTATTGCTATTCTGATGGTTATGCGTGTTAAAGGCGCTCTGCTGATCGGAATTGTAGCAACAACGCTGATTGGTATTCCGATGGGTGTTACGAATCTGAGTGGTCTTTCGGGCGCAAGCTGGTTGCCTAACTTCAGCGATCTGGCGGTTGGACAACTGGATTTGAAAGGTGCTATCAGTCTGGGATTGTTCGAGATCATCTTTATCTTTACCTTCGTTGAATTGTTCGATACGTTCGGTACGATGGTAGGTACGGCAACACGTATGGGCATTATGAAGGATAAGAAAAAAGGCGAGAAAACCATCGGTAAAGCGATGCTCGTCGATGCAGTTGGTGTCAGCGCAGGTGCTGCACTGGGTACAAGTACCATTACGGCATACGTTGAAAGTGCTTCAGGCGTTGAAGCGGGTGGACGTACAGGACTGACTTCCGTAACGACAGGTTTGCTGTTCATTTTGGCCCTGTTTATCGCGCCGCTTGCGCTGGTTGTCCCGTCTGCTGCCACTGCTCCGGCATTGATCATCGTGGGTGTACTTATGATGAGTCAAGTCCGCAGCATCGAGTGGGATGATTTCCTGCAAGCTTTCCCCGCGTTCCTTACTATTGTATTGATGCCTTTCACAGGCGGAATCGCGAACGGAATCTCTGCAGGTATCGTATCTTATGTGATTCTGGCGGTATTCAGTAACTTGGTTACAGAACGCAAAGTGAAAATTCACTGGCTCATGTGGATCTTGGCGCTCATTGTAGTCTGCCGATACGTATTTATTGGCGGGGAATAAACTAAAGTTAGTTTTATGAAGAATGCTGAGATAAGTTTTTTATCTTATAAACGAAAGAAGCGGAAGCCACGGGGTTCAAACCCGAAGCTTTCGCTTTTTTTTTTTTTTTTTTGTATTCTTTTCATGGGAAAAAATGAATTTCAAAAATGGTTTCCTTCTATAATAGAAGGAACGCGTAAAATGATCTATGATTTCTTGGTCGTTTAACCACTTAAATCATCGGTTAATAAGTTTCTATAATTATGAAGACTCCATACTGTTCTTCCTTTAATGACGGATGTTACAGAGCGGGCATTCTAAGGGACGCCCTCTGTACAAGGTTGTTGATTATTCCGATTCATTAAAGGCTGTGCGCAAAGTATCATTTGGCCGATAATAAGGAGATACTTGTTAAAAGGATTATAGGGTGCTTATTTTCTGAAGATTAATATTTTCGAAAAAAAGACTTGCGTTCCATAACTGTACATGGTATATTCTATTTCCGGCCAAAAAAACACGAGATTCACGGTGTGGCAAGCGAATAAAATAAGCTTCGAAAGAAACTTAAAAAAAGAGCTTGCAAAGTTGGTTCGGACATGATAATATATAAGAGTTGCTGAAGAGAACAATGTTCGGTAACGAAACAAGTTTGATCTTTGAAAACTGAACAACGAGTGAGTAAACATTCTGCTTGCAGAATGAATGCGAAAGTTTGAAACAAGCCTTGGCTTGGATCGACTGGAGCACAAATGAGATTTTTAATCTCGTCAGATTCAAAATGAGCTTATCGCTCTTTTCAATACTTTATTGGAGAGTTTGATCCTGGCTCAGGACGAACGCTGGCGGCATGCCTAATACATGCAAGTCGAGCGGACTTGAAGAGAAGCTTGCTTCTCTGATGGTTAGCGGCGGACGGGTGAGTAACACGTAGGCAACCTGCCCTCAAGTTTGGGACAACTACCGGAAACGGTAGCTAATACCGAATAATTGTTTTCTTCGCCTGAAGAGAACTGGAAAGACGGAGCAATCTGTCACTTGGGGATGGGCCTGCGGCGCATTAGCTAGTTGGTGAGGTAACGGCTCACCAAGGCGACGATGCGTAGCCGACCTGAGAGGGTGATCGGCCACACTGGGACTGAGACACGGCCCAGACTCCTACGGGAGGCAGCAGTAGGGAATCTTCCGCAATGGGCGAAAGCCTGACGGAGCAATGCCGCGTGAGTGATGAAGGTTTTCGGATCGTAAAGCTCTGTTGCCAGGGAAGAACGCTTGGGAGAGTAACTGCTCTCAAGGTGACGGTACCTGAGAAGAAAGCCCCGGCTAACTACGTGCCAGCAGCCGCGGTAATACGTAGGGGGCAAGCGTTGTCCGGAATTATTGGGCGTAAAGCGCGCGCAGGCGGTCATTTAAGTCTGGTGTTTAATCCCGGGGCTCAACCCCGGATCGCACTGGAAACTGGGTGACTTGAGTGCAGAAGAGGAGAGTGGAATTCCACGTGTAGCGGTGAAATGCGTAGATATGTGGAGGAACACCAGTGGCGAAGGCGACTCTCTGGGCTGTAACTGACGCTGAGGCGCGAAAGCGTGGGGAGCAAACAGGATTAGATACCCTGGTAGTCCACGCCGTAAACGATGAGTGCTAGGTGTTAGGGGTTTCGATACCCTTGGTGCCGAAGTTAACACATTAAGCACTCCGCCTGGGGAGTACGGTCGCAAGACTGAAACTCAAAGGAATTGACGGGGACCCGCACAAGCAGTGGAGTATGTGGTTTAATTCGAAGCAACGCGAAGAACCTTACCAGGTCTTGACATCCCTCTGACCGGTACAGAGATGTACCTTTCCTTCGGGACAGAGGAGACAGGTGGTGCATGGTTGTCGTCAGCTCGTGTCGTGAGATGTTGGGTTAAGTCCCGCAACGAGCGCAACCCTTATATTTAGTTGCCAGCACTTCGGGTGGGCACTCTAGATAGACTGCCGGTGACAAACCGGAGGAAGGTGGGGATGACGTCAAATCATCATGCCCCTTATGACCTGGGCTACACACGTACTACAATGGCCGGTACAACGGGCTGCGAAATCGCGAGATGGAGCCAATCCCAACAAAGCCGGTCTCAGTTCGGATTGCAGGCTGCAACTCGCCTGCATGAAGTCGGAATTGCTAGTAATCGCGGATCAGCATGCCGCGGTGAATACGTTCCCGGGTCTTGTACACACCGCCCGTCACACCACGAGAGTTTATAACACCCGAAGTCGGTGGGGTAACCGCAAGGAGCCAGCCGCCGAAGGTGGGATAGATGATTGGGGTGAAGTCGTAACAAGGTAGCCGTATCGGAAGGTGCGGCTGGATCACCTCCTTTCTATGGAGAATCGTTTCCCGCGTGGAAACATTCAAATAAGCAGGTTCTTAGAACCTGCGACCGCAATTCATTTCGGTCCTTCACCTTGGTGTGGATGAAATGAAGAGCAAAACACTCACTCGTTGCTCAGTTTTGAGAGCTCAAACTCTCAAACAGCTTGCTTTTGCATGGAGCTTGTTCTTTGAAAACTAGATATCGAAACGAAAGTAAATGCGAATTAGAACATTCCTTTTTAGCTGAACTTGTGTTAAAACAAGTTTCAATAAAAACGGTAGATTGCACGTACGATGGTTTTGGGTGGGAGTGACTTTTGGCTTTGCGTAAGCAAAACAAGGGAAGCGAGCGGCCAATACCGGAGCACGAGGTTAAGCTACTAAGAGCACACGGAGGATGCCTAGGCGCTAGGAGCCGATGAAGGACGTGGCGAACAACGAAACTGCCTCGGGGAGCTGTAAGCAAGCTTTGATCCGGGGGTGTCCGAATGGGGAAACCCAGCTGGGGTAATTTCCAGTTACTCACAACTGAATACATAGGTTGTGCAGAGGCATACCAGGGGAACTGAAACATCTAAGTACCCTGAGGAAGAGAAAACAATAGTGATTCCGTCAGTAGCGGCGAGCGAACGCGGAGAAGCCCAAACCAGAGAGCTTGCTCTTTGGGGTTGTGGGACGTCTCACATGGAGTTACAAAGGAACCGGTTAAGCGAAGAGGTCTGGAAAGGCCCGCCAAAGAAGGTAAAAGCCCTGTAGTTGAAAGTTGGTTCCCTCCGAGACGGATCCCGAGTAGTGCGGGGCACGTGAAACCCCGTATGAATCCGGCAGGACCATCTGCCAAGGCTAAATACTTCCTAGCGACCGATAGTGAAGCAGTACCGTGAGGGAAAGGTGAAAAGCACCCCGGAAGGGGAGTGAAATAGAACCTGAAACCGTGTGCTTACAAAAAGTCAGAGCCCGTTTTAGGGGTGATGGCGTGCCTTTTGTAGAATGAACCGGCGAGTTACGTTCCCGTGCAAGGTTAAGGTGAAGAGCCGGAGCCGCAGCGAAAGCGAGTCTGAATAGGGCGAATTAGTACGTGGACGTAGACCCGAAACCGGGTGATCTACCCCTGTCCAGGGTGAAGGTGCGGTAACACGCACTGGAGGCCCGAACCCACGCATGTTGAAAAATGCGGGGATGAGGTGGGGGTAGCGGAGAAATTCCAATCGAACTCGGAGATAGCTGGTTCTCCCCGAAATAGCTTTAGGGCTAGCCTCGGAAAACAGAGTCGTGGAGGTAGAGCACTGATTGGGTGCGGGGCCCGCAAGGGTTACCAAGCTCAGTCAAACTCCGAATGCCATAGACTTACTTCCGGGAGTCAGACAGTGAGTGCTAAGATCCATTGTCAAAAGGGAAACAGCCCAGACCATCAGCTAAGGTCCCCAAGTGTGTGTTAAGTGGGAAAGGATGTGGAGTTGCACAGACAACCAGGATGTTGGCTTAGAAGCAGCCATCATTTAAAGAGTGCGTAATAGCTCACTGGTCGAGTGACTCTGCGCCGAAAATGTAACGGGGCTAAACACACCACCGAAGCTATGGCTTGATGCTTTGCATCAGGGGTAGGGGAGCGTTGTATAAGGGTTGAAGGTGTACCGTAAGGAGCGCTGGACATTATACAAGTGAGAATGCCGGTATGAGTAACGAAAAGATCAGTGAGAATCTGATCCGCCGAAAGCCTAAGGGTTCCTGAGGAAGGCTCGTCCGCTCAGGGTAAGTCGGGACCTAAGGCGAGGCCGAAAGGCGTAGTCGAAGGACAACAGGTCGAAATTCCTGTACCACCGTAAGCCGTTATGAGCAATGGGGGGACGCAGTAGGGTAGTGACGCGGACTGATGGATGTCCGTCTAAGCAGTAAGGCTGATGTGTAGGCAAATCCGCACATCGTAAGGCTGAGCTGTGATGGGGAGTGAAAATTACAGTAGCGAAGGTCATGATCTCACACTGCCAAGAAAAGCCTCTAGCCAGGTGATGGTGCCCGTACCGCAAACCGACACAGGTAGGCGAGAAGAGTATTCTAAGGCGCGCGGAAGAACTCTCGTTAAGGAACTCGGCAAAATGACCCCGTAACTTCGGGAGAAGGGGTGCCCCGGTAGTGTGAATAGCACGAGGGGGCCGCAGTGAAAAGGCCCAAGCGACTGTTTAGCAAAAACACAGGTCTGTGCGAAGCCGTAAGGCGAAGTATACGGGCTGACGCCTGCCCGGTGCTGGAAGGTTAAGGGGAGTGGTTAGGGAGCAATCCCGAAGCTGTGAACCGAAGCCCCAGTAAACGGCGGCCGTAACTATAACGGTCCTAAGGTAGCGAAATTCCTTGTCAGGTAAATTCTGACCCGCACGAATGGCGTAACGACTTGGGCGCTGTCTCAACGAGAGATCCGGTGAAATTTTAATACCTGTGAAGATGCAGGTTACCCGCGACAAGACGGAAAGACCCCATGGAGCTTTACTGCAGCTTGATATTGAATTTGGGTACGATCTGTACAGGATAGGTGGGAGCCTTTGAAGCGTGAGCGCCAGCTTGCGTGGAGGCAACGTTGGGATACCACCCTGATCGTATCTAGGTTCTAACCTGGTACCGTAATCCGGTGCGGGGACAGTGTCAGGTGGGCAGTTTGACTGGGGCGGTCGCCTCCTAAAGAGTAACGGAGGCGCCCAAAGGTTCCCTCAGAATGGTTGGAAATCATTCGAAGAGTGCAAAGGCATAAGGGAGCTTGACTGCGAGACCTACAAGTCGAGCAGGGACGAAAGTCGGGCTTAGTGATCCGGTGGTACCGCATGGAAGGGCCATCGCTCAACGGATAAAAGCTACCCTGGGGATAACAGGCTTATCTCCCCCAAGAGTCCACATCGACGGGGAGGTTTGGCACCTCGATGTCGGCTCATCGCATCCTGGGGCTGAAGTAGGTCCCAAGGGTTGGGCTGTTCGCCCATTAAAGCGGTACGCGAGCTGGGTTCAGAACGTCGTGAGACAGTTCGGTCCCTATCTGTCGTGGGCGTAGGAAATTTGAGAGGAGCTGTCCTTAGTACGAGAGGACCGGGATGGACGTACCGCTGGTGTACCAGTTGTTCCGCCAGGAGCACCGCTGGGTAGCTATGTACGGAAGGGATAAACGCTGAAAGCATCTAAGCGTGAAGCCCCCCTCAAGATGAGATTTCCCAGTATGTAAGACCCCTTGAAGACGACGAGGTAGATAGGCTGGGGGTGGAAGTGCAGCAATGCATGGAGCTGACCAGTACTAATCGGTCGAGGGCTTATCCAATTTGCAAGTTTGAATTCGCATGTTTCGTTTCGAATCTAGTTTTCAGAGAACGATCTCTGAATGTAAGCTAAGCTATGCGTTTGGTGGCGATGGCGGAGGGGTTCCACACGTACCCATCCCGAACACGACCGTTAAGCCCTCTAGCGCCGATGGTACTTGGACCGCAGGGTCCTGGGAGAGTAGGACGCCGCCAAGCAAAGAACCACTGCCGATGTTATTCGGTGGTGGTTTTTCTTTTTGTCTAATTTGATCTATGAAATTAGGAACAGCTCAAATTTAATGGGCTGTTTTTTACTACCCATTCACCTCAAATATCCAGGTGTGCACTTAATCAGCAACCTGGATACATACTTGATAGATGAACAAACAAACAAACAAACAAACAAACAAACAAACAACTAATTTTGCCGAAAGGAAGAAGCCAGCACATAACATGCTGTTTTCTGCCCCATTGTAGGCAACTTACAACAATCTTACAAGAGTGTAAGGCGATTGTAATCTAGATCAATAGGTATCAATCTTGTTGCTCCTGTATATTAATCCTATCCATTGATGGGATTAATTTTTAGGGGGAGTTGGCGTGAGGCTTTTTGAAATTCTGCTGTTCTTTTCAAGTGTTTTTTTGTTGGTAATTCCATTTATTTTCAATCAACGTATCAGGAGATCTGCTTTGCTCCTGACAAGCGGAGCAGGCTCCTTTTTTTTAGTGATACATCTTCTTGTCGAAGGATACAGGGTTCAGCTTTTATTTTTATACGGATTTACGATCCTGATGCTTATGCTTTCAATTATAGATGTTTTCATAACGCAGAAAGCCGTACGGACTACCTCGCGAATCCGTAGAGTGCTGGGTCCCCTTTTAATTGTGATTGGGTTAATCGCAACAGCGTGCCTTAACTATGTGTTTCCCGTATTCGACCTTCCGGCGCCAACCGGCAAGTTGAAGGTAGGTACGCAAGTCTTCCATTTCGTCGATCCTAACCGGGAGGAGACATTTGGAAAAACCGCGACGGGCAAGAGAGAATTGATGGTTCAGGTATGGTATCCGACTGAAGCCGGCACTGGGGAGTACGCTCCCTTTATCCCTGATATCCGGATTTTATCTTATATGGGGGAGAACTTTGGTCTTCCTGCATTTACTTTTCAACACCTGAAGTATGTATCCAGTCATTCATATTCGGGGGGCGAAGTCTCCTCGGAACAGGCCTTATACCCGTTGATCCTTTCAAATCCTGGAAATGTCTCTTCCAGGTTCCTCCACACGTCGCAAGCCGAAAATCTCGCGAGTCACGGATATATCGTGGCTGTGATCGACCACACCTACAATACATTTGCGACCAAGTTTCCGGACGGTCGAATCACGACCAGCACAACCGACAACTTATTCTCGCCCGATCATGATTACCGGACGGGAAGGGGAGTTCGAGACAAGTTGGGAAAAGTTTTAACCGAAGATGTGGCATTTGCGCTGGACCAATTCGAGCTCATTCAATCGGGGCAAATTCCAAGTCATCTAAAAGGGAGGATCGATCTCGGTCATGTCGGGGTGTTCGGTCATTCCATAGGCGGAGCGACGGCTTATGACGCTTCTTACGATCCGAGAATCACGGTTGGAATAGACTTAGATGGAGGGCTTTATCGACTGCGTGAAAGAGAGGGACTGCGAAAGCCGTTTTTGTTCATCAACTCGGAAAGCTATTCCGAAAAATTAAAAAGGGTGGTGGATAACCGGGTCTACACAGATGCAGAGCTTAACCGTATGGGCTCGACAAGAGAGTGGGAGGATCAAGTAACGGAAGATAAAAAGTTAGAGCTTGAACGGATGCGCGAAACGGTCGACGAAGGGGGACAAGTCCTCTATATCGATAATACGGAGCATTTGAATTTTGCCGATGTACAGTTCATTTCTCCGATTTTCAACATGCTGGGCATTACAGGAAAGATTGCACCCGAAAGAGCGAACTCCGTTATCAATGCCTATATGCTGGATTTCTTCGATATGTATCTGAAAAATCAAGGCGGAAACTTAATGAAAGGACCGGATAGCCGCTTTCCGGAGGTGAAGTTCGTAAACTAGCTATTATAATTAGAGAACAGGCTGCCGATTCTGCGATAGCCTGTTCTCTATGTGATATCGTATCCGTTTCCTCAAGCATGGCTGCCCAATATGCCAGGACACAACCACAGTCCAGCAGTCGGGCACAAGTTAGTGTTGAACGCTCTTGAACGATGCTTCCATCCTTCCACAAGCAGATGTATCTTGTATTTTACTTGAAGGCAAGATTGACTCTGAGCTGTCTTTTCATAAATTAGTACCAAGTTCTAAGACTTAGTGCTATAATAATAAAAAACAAATGAGGTGAGTACCGGTATGAATCATCAATCAAAGGCAACCATCACGGCAATGGGGACGTATGTACCGGATCGAATATTAACGAATGCTGATCTGGAGAAATTGGTCGAGACAAGTGACGAATGGATCGTACAGCGTACAGGCATGAGAGAACGGAGAATTGCAGCTGAGGATCAATATGTATCTGACCTGGCTACGAAGGCTGTGGAAGACATGATACACCGTTACCAAGTAAGTGTAGAAGATGTGGACATGATCCTTGTGGCTACCAGCACACCTGAATATGCTTTTCCAAGTACAGCATCCAGGGTACAAGCTAACCTTAAAATCCCACACACGGGCGTACTGGATTTAAATGCTGCATGCGCTGGTTTTACCTACGGGCTACAGCTAGCCGATAGTCTGGTGACCAGTGGAATGTACCGTAAAGTACTGGTTATTGGAGCAGAGACTTTATCCAAAATTACGGATTACACGGACCGCACGACCTGCGTATTGTTTGGTGACGGAGCGGGAGCCTTTCTGGTGGAGAGATCGGCGGCTGGAGAAGGTGACTTTATGGCAGCCATATCAGGTACGCATGGAGATGGTGGTGTACATCTCTATAAGAGTGGCCTGTCTTCAGAGATGAATGGTGTACCATTACAGGGTGAAGGTTGTTTAGTTCAGAATGGCCGAGAGATTTATAAGTGGGCTGTACGGACGATTCCAGAGCAATTGGGTAACCTTATAACGAAAGCTGGATTAAGTCCTGAGCAGATTGACTGGTTTGTCCCGCATAGTGCCAACATGAGAATGATTGAGGCTGTTTGCGAACGTGGACCTGTTCCCTTGGAACGTACGTTAACCAGTGTCGAGTATCGTGGGAATACATCTGCCGCTTCCATTCCGCTGGCGCTGCAACTTGCAGTAGATGAAGGGAAGTTGAAAGAAGGACAGAGCGTAGCCCTCTTTGGCTTTGGCGGTGGCTTGACTTACGCAGGTCTGGTGCTCAAATGGGGCGTGCCGGATAGGGGTTAGAATGACTTAAACAATATGTAACAAAGATAAATAGAAAAAATATAAGACCACCGGACTTCATGTAGACATGAAGAAGGTGGTCTCTTTTGTGAGGTAGTTCGTTTGAAGGAATGCGATTATGGCTATGTTTCTTTTTGAGTTAACACGAATTGCTTAATACCATAAATGCTTTATGGCGTAAGCTTAGGGGCTTGGCGGTGATGAGTTCCTTGTTCGTAGCTGTAAGCCAGCTTGATCAAGGTTCCTTCATCAAAGGCGCGGCCAAGGAATTCCATACCTACAGGCAAACCATCGGTTGTGAAACCAGCAGGGACCGTGATCGCCGGGAAGCCGGAGAAAGGACTCAGTCGGTTATTACCACCTGATGATTGCCCTTCACCAATAACACCAGCAGCCTGTGTAGACGTAGGATAAATGATAGCATCCAGGTTGTTGTCTGCCATAACTTTAAGCAGGGACTCACGTGTAACTTGGGTACGCTTCAGAACAATATCCTTATATTCGGTAGTCTCCAACGTTTGGCGAGCATCCCGCGTCTTCATGGATTGCTCCTGAGATCTGTCGAACTCTCCGGAAGCGATGATCTCGGACAGACTGTGATATGGAGCATCTGCACCCAATAAGTCCAGATAGTCATTCAGTTGGAATTTGAATTCATATCCGCTGAGACTTGGGTATTTGTTGATCTCAGCCAAGTTGGGGATGGAAATAGGAACTGCGGTAGCACCTAGTGACTTCAGCTCTTCCACAGCTGTGTTGATCACGTCAGCTACGGCTTTTTCTTCAGCTTTGGTACTTGGGATGAGTTCTGTGGCCACACCTATGCGTGCACCTTTCAACCCGTTTACATCCAAGAAGTCTGTATAGCTGGTAGGGATTTTTCCAACTGCGTAAGCTGTAGCCACATCCTTTTTATCATATCCGGCTGTAGCATCCAACATGATTGCAGCATCACTAACCGTACGAGCCATAGGTCCACCTACATCCTGTGTCAAAGCCAATGGGATAATGCCTTCACGGCTGGACAGTCCGATGGTTGGACGGATACCCACAAGGCTGTTGAAGCTGGACGGGATTCGGATCGAACCGCCAGTGTCTGTACCCATGCCAGCTGCAGCAAAGTTAGATGCAATGGCAGCACCTGTTCCACCGCTTGAGCCACCTGGATAGTGGTCCAGGGCGTAAGGGTTCAATGTTTGTCCACCCAATGAGCTGGATGTCGTGATGCCAAATGCGAATTCATGCAGGTTGGTTTTACCCAAAATAATGGCGCCAGCTGCTTTGAGTTTCTTCACTTGTTCAGCATCGTGAGCAGGAATGGAATCTTTCAGACAGATACAGCCTGCGGTTGTCGGCATATCGTTGGTATCGAAGTTATCTTTGACCAGAATCGGAACGCCATGCAGAGGTCCACGAGCACCTTGAGCTGCACGTTCTTCATCCAACTGCTCCGCAATTTGGAGTGCATCCGGGTTCAATGTTAATACGGCGTTTATGCTTACACCTTGATCATCGTATTTTTCAATGCGGTCCAGATATTTCTGAACCAGCTCTTTCGATGTCAGTTTCCCTTGCGTCATAGCGGCCTGGAGATCCATGATGGTTGCTTCCTCCAGGACAAACGGTTTTATGTAATTATAAATTCGGTCTTTCAGTACAGATAGATCATTCTCCGTAAGCACAGCGTTTGGAAGGAAGAGGGATTCGGTATAACCTCTCATTAAACCTGCGGTATTCAATGCACCGACAGCACCCGCGTAGGAAGCTTGATCTGGAACATCTTTGAATGATTCCGCAGTAGAATCAAGTTCGAGCCATTGTTGCAAGGCGACCGCAGCATCTTTACGTTGCACGCTTGAGCCAGAGAGCTTGTCCATGGTAAAAGGAACACCTGCAAGTGTTGCGGCTTCTTCCATGGCCTTAGCAAATGCTGCGGCAGTCGCAGGCGCTTTACCTGAGGTTACAGCTGCAACCGTAGTTTTGCTCGTAGGCGTTGCCGTTGCGGCGGATGCCGATGGAACTGTTCCTCCCCATGTTGTGGCAACAACAGCTCCCGCCAATAACAAAGCCCCACTTTTTTTCAATACAGATCCATGATAAGTCATGCATCCACGCTCCCTTCGTGTGTCCCATTGATGTGTGTGTCCCATTGATGTGTGTGTTCGTTAATCTGGTTTATATGCTTTTGACACATTCTATAGTTATGTTAGGTAATCTTACAATGTTTATATTTATCCAAAAAAACGTATACATCAATACTTTATAGTATTAATTCTTATGGATGCTTCCGATTACGTGTACTCAGGAAAACTATTAAAGTCGTATGGGTTACTAAATATAACATGTATGTTACACTTGATGAGGCTAGATGCTGAAATAGACAGGCAAGAACGGAGACAGAGCATACCTTTACCACGAAATGATATAATGAAAAGATAGAATAAAAGTGACATAAGGTTTGATCAGAGAGGAAGAGATATGAAGTGAAGACATTAGTACTCGCAGAAAAACCATCGGTAGCACGCGAAATAGCCAGAGTCATGGGTGCGCGTGATAAACATAAAAGTTATATGGAAGGCCCGAAATATATCGTTACCTGGGCGCTTGGGCATCTGGTTGGATTAGCTGAGCCGGAGGATTACGATAAGAAGTATGCAACATGGAATCTGGAGGACTTACCAATTTTGCCAGACCGTACGAAACTGAAGGTACTCAAAGAGACCAACCATCAATATAAAGCGGTCCAACAGCTGATGAAGCGTCAGGATGTAGGTGAGCTAGTCATTGCGACGGATGCGGCCCGTGAGGGAGAATTGTTGGCCCGTTGGATCATGCAGATGGCGGGGTGGAAAAAACCTTTCAAGCGCCTGTGGATTTCATCCCAGACGGATAAGTCGATCAAAGACGGATTTGCATCGCTGAAGCCAGGCAGTCAGTTCGACCGTCTCTACGAATCAGCACGTTGCCGGGCGGAAGCCGACTGGATGATTGGACTTAATGTGACACGGGCACTAACCGTTCGTTTTAATGCACAGTTATCTGCTGGGCGGGTTCAGACGCCAACCTTGGGCATGATTATGGACAGGGAAAATGAAATTAACGGTTTCCGCTCGCAGGAGTATGAGACATTGACGGCAGATCTGGGAGGTTTTCAGGCTGTGTGGCGGGCGGCTGGAGGAGATTCGCGAATCTTCGACCCTCAAGAAACTCAGGAATTAAAGAAACGGGTAGACGGGCGTAAGGGCACGATTGCTCAAGTGAAGAAAAGCGAGAAGGTAGAACCACATCCACTGGCATATGACCTGACGGAACTGCAACGGGATGCCAACCGGAAATACGGTTTCTCGGCGAAGCAAACATCAAATGTCCTGCAACGTTTGTATGAACAACACAAGCTTGTGACATATCCGCGTACGGACAGTCGGTACCTGACTTCGGATATGACAGCAACGTTGAAGGAACGGCTGGACAGTGTAGCCATTGGACCTTACGCATCGCTCGCACGTCCTTTGCTGCGCAAAAATCTGAATATCACCAAACGTATTGTAGATGACAGCAAAGTGACCGATCACCATGCGATTATCCCAACGGAGCAGACGGTGCTTCTGAATCAATTGAACCCCGAGGAACGGAAATTGTACGATCTGATCGTACGCCGTTTTATCAGCCTGTTCTATCCGGCAGCGAAGTATGATTCGGTTGCGATCACGGTTCAGGTGGGGAACGACTCATTTCATGCCAAAGGCACAACGGTGAAAGAAAGTGGATGGCGTGAAGTCTACGGCGGTGATTACAGCGATGATGACGATGACCGGGCTGATGATACATCCGACCATGAGCGTGCGCTTTTGCCAGATGTGCAGCAGGGACAGTCCGTGACAGTTCAGCGTTGTCATATTAAAAGTGGCCGGACGATGCCGCCCAAACGGTATACCGAAGCTGCTTTACTTTCCCAAATGGAGAAGTATGGGCTGGGTACTCCGGCGACACGAGCGGATATTATTGAGAAGCTGGTTAGTTCCGATACCATAGATCGTCAAGGCAACAGCATGCATCCAACCGGCAAAGGAAAACAGTTGATTGAACTGGCTGCTCCGCAGCTGCGTACACCGGATCTAACGGCCCGCTGGGAAGCTGAATTGGAACGCATCGCTCGTGGGCAAGGGCAACCAGGACCATTCCTGGATAGTATCCGTTCAATGGCGAAAGAGCTTGTGTCTACGGTGAAAGGAAGCAAAGCGGAGTATAAGCCACATAATGTGTCGAATAGCCATTGCCCGGACTGTAATGCACGATTACTGGAGAAGAAGGGCAAGCGTGGCAAATTCCTTGTATGTCCTACCGAGGACTGCGGTTATCGTCGTTCGGCAGAGAAAAGAATGTCCAATCGTCGTTGTGCGCAGTGCCACAAAAAGATGGAAATCAAAGAAGGCAAGGCGGGGCTATACGTGCAATGTCTACCATGCGGTATTACAGAAACATTGGATAAGGACAAACAGCATGTGAATAAGCGGGATCAGCAAAAGCTGGTGAAACAATATGCGAAACAGGAGTCCATTGGGTCTAACCTTGGAGATCTGCTGAAGGCGGCTATGGAGAAAAAGGGAAAGTAGAGCAAGCTCTGAGGTAGTGGGGATCGTATCATGCATTTCACGCTAGTTGCGAATAACTGACGTTATGGAGAGTGATTGCTGTGCGTATCCCTAATCATACAATGTGATGCGGTATAAGATCCTCTGTTTTCAGGCAACGTAAGCCAAGGAGGTGATACCCATATGCCGCATAACAAACCTGAAAAGATCCATAACCAGCAGAACAAAGATAGCATTCGGGAAGAGAACATCGCTGTTCGTCCAGCCAAAGCAGCCAAAAGAGTGCCAAGTCTGAATGGTATTCCCAAGCAGGAGTCCTAAAATTATCTAAACTGTCGATCTAACAAGCGTGTCTCTTCAAAATGATGCGGTTCCCTGCCCGCGTTGAACATGTCTCTGCTGAGGACTATAATGGAGACAGGGAGATGTCCCGGGATAGGGGGACCGCTAGAATTTTATGCAAACTGGACTTATATTGTGGTTTCTATTTATTAATGTAGTTGGTTATCTGGTGATGTCGGATGATAAGAGGCGTGCACAGCAACGTCGTGATCGTACACCTGAACGGACGTTATTCTTGCTTGCATTTATAGGCGGAGCTCTGGGAGTCTGGATCGCGATGTATCGAAAGAGGCACAAAACCAAACATCCCAGCTTCACCATTGGTATTCCGTTGTTGTTGTTCCTGAATGCAGTAATCTATGGTTACTTTATTCAATGAACACATGGAGCACATGCGTAACCATTCCTTCCAGCTGAGTGAAAGGTGTATCGTTGCTTGGTCTGATATGTAAATTTATTAGTATGAATGGTTCATAATAGCTCCCGAACGTTTAAGGAGTTATATGGTTCCTGTTATTTATCTGTTAGTTTATTGGATGTCAGACCGAAGCTTGCTTCGCGTGTTCTACATATAAAGGAAGGGACGGGATTCACATGTTATTTTCCAAAATATTAGTGGCTTATGATGGTTCCAAAGCTTCAAATAAAGCACTTGATCGTGCGATTGAGCTAGCCAAAGTGTCCCCGGACGCTGTATTGGATGTCATTCATGCTTTTGATTTCCCGCGTATATTCATTGGTGAGGGGTTGGCCCCGCTGCCACCTTCACTTAATAATGATTATTACAATCTGGCGGTACAGACGACGGATGAAGCGAAAGAGCGAATCCAGGCTGCTGGTGTAACGGCCAACGTAGACCTGATTCAAGGGGCTGCTGCAGAAGTGCTGCTTGATTTTGCCAAAGAAAATGATTCTGATATCATTATTATTGGTAGCCGCGGACTGGGTGGAATTCGGGAATTTGTCCTGGGTAGTGTCAGTCACAATGTAGTTCAGCATGCTCAGGTTCCAGTACTAATCGTAAAATAATAGATGAAGTGTGTGAACACACTAAAAGCAGGAAGCCGGTTGTCTTCGAGAGATTGAAGAGGAGCCGGCTTTCTTTTATGGGATGAAATGGATGACTAAGTGAATTTAATGAAGCAATTCCCGAACATTATATTTGTCAATATGTTAAATGTTCGTCTTTAAGTTGACATTAGCTGTAGGGGATTGTTAGAATGTTAGATGTGTCGATCAGGTAAGAATAAGGTCGAGTAGGAACGAAATGTGTAATAAGATATAACAAAACGAATCAAGCTGGTTTGAATAGATATTTGCTCGTATAACGCCGGGAATAGGGCCCGGAAGTATCTACCCGGGAACCGTAAATTTCCGGACTACGAGGAGATACGGCTGAGAGTCGCATGCAATTAGATGCGGACAGCAAGCCCCTTTTGGCATGCCCAAATGAGGGATACGTATTTCTTGGAGTCCGGTGTCCGGAGAAAATGTGATGTTTTCGCGGGTAGCGGATTTTTTCATTTCACATGTAAAATGAATTCATTAATACCAGATGTAATCAAAAAAGCTCAGACGGGAGTTGGATGTATTCATGTCACTGCAAGTCGCTGTAATTATGGGCAGCAAGTCGGATTGGGAAACGATGAAACATGCATGCGAGGTGCTGGACGAGCTGGAGATTGGGTATGAGAAAAAGGTGGTCTCCGCCCATCGTACACCGGATTTGATGTTTGAATACGCAGAGCAAGCGATTGATCGGGGATTCAAGGTGATCATTGCAGGTGCAGGCGGGGCAGCACATCTACCAGGGATGGTAGCAGCCAAAACGATGCTTCCAGTCATTGGCGTTCCGGTTCAGTCCAAAGCATTGAATGGTCTCGATTCCTTGTTGTCCATTGTTCAGATGCCTGGCGGAATTCCCGTTGCAACCGTTGCAATCGGTAAGGCGGGAGCTACCAATGCAGGGCTGCTCGCAGCTCAGATGATCGGTGCATTTGACCCGGATGTCCAACGTCGCTCTGAAGCTCGAAGAGAGCGCATCAAACAAGAAGTACTCGAAAGCAGTGAAGAACTATGAGTAGAGCCGGGAACCAATCCGGTATAGCAGGAGAACTACAGCAAGTCCTGCTGCCCGGGAAAACAACCATTGGCATTCTTGGAGGCGGACAGCTCGGACGCATGATGACGCTCGCAGGCACGGCAATGGGTTATCGATTTGTTACCCTTGATCCCGCCTCGGATGCACCTTGTGGTCAAATCGCTCGTCAGATCGAAGCAGGATATGACGATGCCAAAGCTGCGCTTGAGCTAGCTCGGCAATGCGATGTCATTACGTATGAGTTCGAAAATGTAGATGCAGAAGTCGCTGCGTTACTCGAACGTGAGTCCTACGTTCCGCAAGGAAGTGCGTTATTGTACTCCACACAACATCGGTTGCGTGAAAAACGAGCGATTGAAGCGGCTGGAGTAAGAGTCGCGCCTTATCGGGAAATCACAAGTGCGGATACAATGATTGCAGCTGTAAGCGAACTTGGCGTTCCATGTGTACTGAAGACGGTGACTGGAGGCTACGATGGCAAAGGCCAACGGGTCATCCGGGAAGCGAGTCAGGCTGTTGCGGCATACGAAGAACTTGCAGCTACTGGTGCGGAATTGGTGTTGGAGCAATTCATCAAGTTTGAATGCGAGATTTCGGTCGTTGTAGCGCGTAGCACAAATGGGGAGATCAAGACGTTCCCGCCAGCGGAGAACATTCATGTGAACAACATTTTGCATGCGTCAATCGTGCCGGCTAGAGTCGCAGCAGACATCCAGATTGAAGCACAGAAACTGGCAGCGGCAGTGGCAGAATCGATGAAGGCTGTTGGACTGCTGGCTGTGGAATTGTTTGTAGCGGCGGATGGAAGGCTGTACGTCAACGAGTTGGCACCAAGACCTCACAATTCGGGACACTATACGATGGAAGCCTGTGCAACATCACAGTTCGAACAACATATCCGTGCGATCTGCGGACTACCGCTGGGTGACACTTCGTTATTGAGTCCGGTCGTTATGGTCAATGTGCTTGGAGAACATCTGGAAGGCATTATCGCAAGAACAGGGCAACCTGATGCGGAAGCGATAGAACTCGGTGTGATTCCCAAGTTTCACATATATGGTAAAACCGAAGCGAAAACAGGACGGAAGATGGGGCATGTGAATCTGCTCTGTCAGGATGTTGAAGAAGGATTACAATGGATTGAACAAACTAATCTCTGGAGGAATACAAATTCATGATTGAACGTTATAGCAGACCCGAAATGAGAGCCATCTGGACAGAAGAAAACAAATTCCAATCGTGGCTGGAAGTTGAAATTTGTGCATGTGAGGCATGGGCCGAACTGGGTGTAATCCCTAAGGAAGAAGCGGCATTGCTTCGTCAGAACGCATCTTTTGACATCGACCGAATCTATGAGATTGAACAGGAAACACGTCATGACGTTATCGCATTTACGCGTACGGTATCTGAAAGTCTGGGAGCAGAGCGGAAATGGGTGCATTACGGACTGACTTCCACAGATGTCGTGGATACAGCTCTGGGTTATGTACTGCGTCAAGCCAATGAGATTCTGGAAAAGGATATCGTGAATTTCATTGAAATTCTTCGTGAAAAAGCACTGGCTTATCAGCACACACCAATGATGGGACGTACACACGGGGTACATGCAGAGCCAACAACATTTGGACTGAAAATGGCGTTGTGGCACGAAGAGATGAAACGGAACCTGGAGCGTTTCCGTCATGCAGCAGACAATGTACAATACGGAAAAATCTCAGGCGCAGTTGGAACGTATGCGAACATTGATCCGTTTGTCGAAGAGTTTGTCTGCGAGAAGCTGGGCACGAAGCCTGCGCCGATCTCGACTCAAACATTGCAACGTGACCGGCACGCGGAATATATGGCTACACTGGCGTTGATCGCAACGTCCCTGGACAAGTTCGCTACTGAGGTACGTGCACTGCAGAAGAGTGAGTTCCGTGAAGTGGAAGAAGCTTTTGCTAAAGGTCAAAAAGGATCTTCTGCAATGCCGCATAAGCGTAATCCAATTGGGAGTGAAAACATCTCAGGTCTGTCCCGCGTCATTCGCGGACACATGGTATCCGCATACGAGAACGTAACGCTCTGGCATGAGCGCGACATCTCACATTCTTCCGTAGAACGTATCATTCTGCCGGATGCAACGATGTTGCTGAACTACATGCTGAACCGTTTTGGTAACATCGTGAAGAACCTGACGGTATTCCCTGAGAACATGAAACGCAACATGGAGCGTACCTACGGGGTACCATTCTCCGGTCGCATCATGACGAAGCTGATCGACAAAGGTTTCAGCCGCGAGCAAGCATACGATACCGTTCAACCACGTGCGATGCAAGCATGGGAAGAACAACGTCAGTTCCAGGATATCGTGAAATCCACGCCGGAAATCACGGAAGTGCTGAACGAAGAAGAAATCGCAGATGCGTTCAACCCGTCATGGCACCTGAAGCACGTGGATACGATCTTCAAAAAGCTCGGCTTGAACGATTAATATATACTCCCATAGGCTATAGCGCAGAATGATGGTTCAGCACTAGAGCGCAGAGGACAGAAATAAGCTGAAGAAGCTAAGCTAAAAGCTTTCTGAAAGAAAGCTACTTCGGAAGCATACGCTGCGCCTTTATCAAATTTAGAACAAGTTTTACTAACTAAAGTATAGGTTGATTATGTGTTCACGCTGGAACGGAGAAGGCAGAAAAAACCTGAAGAAGCAAAGCGCTCGCCTTTATCACAGGATTTTCCCCTTGAGAAAGGGGATCAGAAAAATCCGGGGATAACAGCGATCGGAAGGTTCTTCTGCATTCGGAGTGGCCCTGCGTGATGAGGGGAATTGGACGTATACTTTACATCTCCTGAAAGAAGGTGAGCCCATGGCACTGTCCACTGCGGCAGATCTCGTTAAAGCACCTCTGTTATATAAAGGAAAAGTACGTGAATTGTACGACCTGGGTGAACATTTTCTGATCGTGGTTACCGACCGAATCTCGGCATTCGATTACGTGTTGGACCCGGCGGTTCCTGAGAAAGGAAACGTACTGAATAAACTTAGCAGCTTCTGGTTCGAACTAACGGGTGACATGATGGAGAACCACGTGGTGCATACCGATGTGAATCAACTGGGTGATCTCATCACAAACCCTAAATTGCTCAAAGACCGCATCATGGTAACCCGCAAAGCGGAACGCATTGATATTGAATGTGTCGTGCGTGGATACATCACTGGTGGTGGATGGAGACAATATGAGACAAGCGGTGAAGTGAATGGCATTCAGCTGCCTGATGGACTTCGCAAGAACGCCAAGCTCGAAGTTCCCATTTTCACACCGGCAGCCAAAAATGATGTAGGTCACGACGAGGACATTCCAATGGATCGCATGAAAGAACTGGTGGGAGACGCACTCGCAATGGAGCTTCAGGAAAAAAGCTTGCGCCTGTACGAATTCGCCCGTGACTATTGCGATCAGCGTGGCATTATTCTAGCAGACTGCAAATTCGAGTTCGGCATCGTGGATGGCAAGGTCATCCTGATTGACGAAATCTTCACTCCAGATGCTTCACGCTTCTGGGCTAAAGAGAACTATGAGCTGGATATCGAGATCGACAGCATGGATAAAGAGCCAGTGCGCACCTTTCTTGCCGGAACCGATTGGGACAAGAACAGTAAACCTGATCCACTCCCACAAGAGGTGGTTGAAGCAACAACCGCAAGATACGTCGATATTTATAAACGTTTAACAAGATAATAAAGTTTAACGTTTGAGGTGAGCTTCGGGAAAGTTTGAGGAGACTAGCGTTTGAGCGTGCTACGAGAAAGTTTGGCTTTCGATCGCTGTTGCCCCCGGAATGTTTTGATTGGATCCTTTTTTCAAAAGGAAACATTCCGGTTGCAAAGGCGAACGCTTACGCTTCTCTAGCTCAAATCTTTCCCTCCGCCAGTGTCAAACTGGGGGATGAGGCAATTAAGAGCGGTAGCTTCCCATAGGTAGGGAAGCCTGAAAGATTGCGAGATTCAATTTCATTGGACACTCATGTAACGTAAAGACCATTAGCTGCTTTCACGTAATGGTCAGTCTCTACCATTACACACCGTGCAACGTAAAAGGTTTGGGCCTTTAAAAAACGTCGCATGGACTAGCGGAGGGGCGGAATTGTTCTTAAAGGAGCGTTAGCGTTCGCCTTTGTCCCCGGGTTTTGACCGCACAGCGGTTCAAAACAATCCAAAAACCTGGGGACAACAAGCGACCGGAAGAACAATCCGCCCCGGAGCAAGCTCCAGAGTCACTTTTTTAACAGCGTAAAGCATTTATCCCGTTCATTACTGAGGAGGAACATAAGGATCATGATCAAAGCAACCGTATATGTCACTATTAAGCAAAGCGTACTCGACCCGCAAGGCGTAGCTGTTCAAGGAGCCCTGCATTCAATGGGATTCAACGAAGTGGAAAGTGTACGGATCGGTAAAGTCATGGAACTGAACCTGGATACAACAGATCGTGCGGAAGCGGAGAAACGATTGAAAGTCATGTGTGAAAAGCTGCTGGCCAACACCGTTGTTGAAGATTACCGCTACGAATTGGAGGGTTAATCTCATGAAATTTGCAGTTCTTGTGTTCCCTGGCTCCAACTGCGACATCGACTGTTACAAGGCAGTAGAAGATGCTATTGGGCAAGAGGTTGATTATGTATGGCACACGGCTACAGATCTATCGGCTTATGATTGTATTTTAGTTCCGGGTGGTTTCTCTTATGGTGACTACCTGCGCTGCGGAGCGATTTCCCGCTTTGCACCGGTAATGAACGAGGTAGCGAAAGCTGCTGAACAAGGTAAATATATTCTGGGTATTTGCAACGGATTCCAGATCCTGACGGAAGCGGGATTGCTTCCAGGTGCATTGATCCGCAACACCTCCCTAAAATTCCGTTGTCACGATACGGTATTGAAAGTGGCGAACGCGGATACTCCTTTTACACGTGACTATGCACCGGGCGAAGAGATTATCATCCCGATTGCTCACGGTGAAGGCAACTATTATTGCGACGAGGAGACGCTCGCGAGTCTGCAAGCGAACAACCAGATCGTATTTACGTATGGTACCAACCCGAACGGTTCCCTGGGTGATATTGCAGGAGTCTGTAACGAAGCTGGAAACGTGGTCGGCATGATGCCGCATCCAGAGCGTGCAGTGGATTCACTGTTTGGTTCGGAAGACGGCAAACGTATGTTTACATCTATTTTGAAAGCATGGAGGGATCGGCATGACGCAGCAGCTATCCGCTAAGGAACCGACAGCAGAACAGGTCGCAGAACATAAACTTTACGCACAAATGGGCGTATCTGACAGCGAGTATGAGCTGATCTGTGAGTTCATGGGGCGCAAGCCAAACTACACGGAAATTGGTGTGTTCAGTGTTATGTGGTCCGAGCATTGTGCTTATAAAAACTCCAAGCCATTGCTGCGCCGTTTCCCAACCACTGGACCACGTGTCCTGATGGGACCTGGTGAAGGTGCCGGTATCGTGGATATCGGTGATAACCAGGCCGTTGTATTCAAAATTGAAAGCCATAACCATCCTTCCGCGGTTGAGCCTTATCAAGGTGCGGCAACAGGTGTGGGCGGCATTATCCGTGATATTTTCTCCATGGGCGCTAGACCGGTAGCGTTGTTGAACTCCCTTCGTTTCGGCAAGCTGGAGAGCGATCGCGTTAAATATTTGTTCGAACATGTTGTAGCCGGTATTGCTGGATACGGTAACTGTATCGGTATTCCTACCGTTGGTGGCGAAGTGATGTTTGATGAGAGCTACGAAGGCAATCCGCTGGTTAACGCTATGTGTGTGGGTCTGATTGATCATGACAAGATCCAGCGCGGTGTAGCTAAAGGTGTGGGAAACCCAGTTTACTATGTGGGGCCGCCAACAGGCCGAGATGGTATTCATGGAGCAACCTTTGCATCGGTTGAACTGACGGAAGAATCCGAGTCCCAACGAACAGCGGTTCAGGTCGGTGACCCGTTTATGGAAAAACTCGTCATGGAATCCTGTCTGGAATTGATCGACACGGGCATCGTGCTCGGTATTCAGGATATGGGTGCTGCGGGTCTGACATGTTCGAGTGCAGAGATGGCAAGTAAAGCGGGTAATGGTCTGGAATTGTATCTGGATCAGGTGCCACAGCGTGAAGAAGGCATGACGCCTTACGAGATGATGTTGTCCGAGTCACAAGAACGGATGCTGTTCGTCGTTGAGCCGAAGGATGAGGCGCAGGCGATGGAAATCTTTGAACGTTGGGGCGTAATCTGTGCCAAAGTCGGTAAAGTAACGGATGACGGTCGCCTGAAATTGATCCACCACGGCGAAGTGGTCGGAGATATGCCAGTAACGGCATTGGTTGACGAATGTCCAGTGTATGACAAACCTTCTTCTGTACCTGCATACTACGAGCAAAGTGCTTCCATCGACACGCTTCGTTACGACGAAGTGTCGGATCTCGGCGGGGCTTTGAAACAAGTGCTGGCTTCACCAACGGTAGCAAGTAAAAAATGGGTGTATGATCAATATGACTACATGGTGCGTACAAGCACAGCCGTTCGTCCAGGTTCGGATGCAGCCGTAGTTACGATTCGTGGAACACGCAAAGGTCTCGCGATGACAACGGACTGTAATGGACGTTATGTGTACCTTGATCCTGAAGTTGGTGGACGAATTGCTGTGAGTGAAGCAGCGCGTAACATTGTATGTTCCGGTGCAGAGCCGCTGGCGATCACGGATAACCTGAACTTCGGTAACCCGGAGAAGCCGGATATTTTCTGGCAAATGGAGAAAGCGGTAGACGGTATGGCAGAAGCTTGTCGTGTGCTGGATACGCCGGTTATCGGTGGTAACGTAAGTCTGTATAACGAAAATGCCAAAGGCTCCATCTATCCAACGCCAGTTGTCGGTATGGTAGGTCTCGTTCATGATACGGATCATATCACGACACAAGCATTCAAATCCGAAGGCGATGTCATCATCCTACTCGGTGAAACGAAAGCTGAACTGGGTGGCAGCGAGCTGCAATACGCGGTTCATGGACAAACGGAAGGCCGTCCGCCAGAGCTGAATTTGCAAACGGAAAAAGCGTTGCTCAGCACGGTGCTGGAAGCTATTCAATCCGGTCTCGTTCGTTCGGCACATGACTTGTCTGAAGGCGGTTTGGCTGTTGCACTCGCAGAGTCTTGTATCAGCGGTAACGTAGGAGCACAGGTAAATGTGGAGACGACGTTGCGTGGAGATCACGCTCTGTTCAGTGAGAGCCAATCCCGTATCTTGTTGTCGGCTACGCCAGAGCAAGCGGGGAAACTTGAAGCATTTGTACGTGAGCGCGGTGTACCTGTAGCTGTGATTGGACGTGTAGAAGGAAGTAACCTGACGATTGAATTGAACGGAACATCAGCCGTGAGCGAACCTGTAGGAGGTTTGGCTCAGGTCTGGGAGGATGCGATTCCATGTCTCATGAACTGACGACAGGACCGTTGTGGACAGGCGATTATTATAATGAAGGGTCCGGCAAGGAAGGACTCGACAAATTGAAGGAAGAATGCGGCGTGTTCGGGGTGTTCAGACACCCTGATGCGGCCTCGCTCTCCTATTATGGACTGCATGCGCTTCAACATCGGGGCGAAGAAAGTGCAGGCATGTGTGTGAGTGATGGAAGCCAGTTTAATTATCATCGCGGCATGGGTCTGGTGAAAGAAGTGTTCACCAAAGACCTGATGCAAACGTTGACCGGCGATATATCCATTGGACATGTCCGGTATTCAACAAGTGGTGACAGTAAATTGACGAACGCACAGCCATTGGTATTCAAATACCGTGATGGTGATCTCGCGGTAGCGACGAACGGAAACATTGTAAATGCACCAACGATCCGGCGTGAGCTGGAGCAGAGTGGTTCCATTTTCCAAACAACAAGTGATACCGAGGTCATTGCGCATCTAATTGCACGATCCTCCAAAGGGCTTGTGGAAGCGGCAAAAGAGGCATTCCAGCGCATTGTGGGCGGTTATGCATTTCTGATCATGACCAATGACAAGCTGCTTGTTGCTTCTGATCCACACGGACTTCGTCCGCTCACGATGGGTAAGCTGGGTGATGCGTATCTGTTTGCATCCGAGACCTGTGCACTCGAAACGATCGGGGCAGAATTGATCCGTGACATTGAACCAGGTGAATTGCTTGTGCTGGATGCCGATGGTCTGCACGAGGATCGCTTCGATCATCACAAACACCGCAAGGCGCTGTGTGCAATGGAGTATATCTATTTTGCCCGTCCGGATAGTGATATGAATGGTGCGAACCAGCATGCTGCCCGTAAACGGATGGGAAGCCGGATGGCGATTGAGGCATTTGTGGATGCGGATCTGGTCACAGGTGTACCGGACTCCAGTATTTCCGCGGCAATAGGTTATGCGGAGCAAACGGGTATTCCTTACGAAATGGGTATGATCAAGAACAAATACACTGGACGTACGTTTATCCAGCCGAGCCAGGAACTGCGGGAACAAGGCGTGAAGATGAAGCTGAGCGCTGTGCGTCGCGTGGTGGAAGGCAAACGTGTGGTCATGATTGACGACTCCATTGTACGGGGAACAACTTCCCGGCGGATCGTGAACATGCTACGTGATGCAGGAGCAACCGAGGTCCATGTGCGCATTACATCACCACCTTTCAAAAACCCGTGTTTCTATGGCATTGATACGCCTGACAGCCGCGAATTGATCGCCTCACAGCTGTCGGTGGAAGAAATCTGCCGTGAAATTAATGCCGATTCCCTGTCGTTCCTCAGTCCGGATGGACTGATTGCATCGATACAGGGAGATAATCAGAATGATCCCAAGGGCGGGCTTTGCCTCGCATGTTTTGATAATGATTACCCAACCCGCCTCGACTTTGGCGGCGAGGAAAAATTCGGCTGCAGCTGTTAGCCCTTAAGCCCCGCCTTGCGGAGCAACAGGGGCAAGGGCAGCCAGGCGAAGCAGCTGCCCCCGGGCATAGCCCGAGCCCTTAAGCCCCGCCTTGCGGAGCAACAGGGGCCCCAGGGCAGCCGCGCGAAGCAGCTGCCCCCGGGCATAGCCCGAGCCCTTAAGCCCCGCCTTGCGGAGCAACAGGGGCCAGGGCAGCCAGGTGAAGCAGCTGCCCTGCGGGCTTGCCTCGCGACGCAGCCGCGCGGGGTTCGCTGACCGATGGCCTGCGGCCATCGGTCAGCGAACAACTCCGCGAGCACACGTACGAATCAACCATAGCAAGACCACACCAGCCACCCCTGCACCGCTTGTTTGGCGGGTGTCCAGAGGGCCTGCCAAGGTCCTAGGGGGTCCTCCCAGGCGGGAGGATTTAGGAGGGGCGAAAAAAAGGAGATGATTCCACTTGTCTGAAGCATATAAAAAGGCCGGCGTCGATATCGCGGCAGGTAATGAAGCGGTTGAACGGATGAAAAAACACGTGAAGCGTACCTTCCGTCCGGAAGTGATGACAGATCTGGGTGGATTCGGTGCCCTGTTCGGTTTGAACAAAGATAAATACGATGAGCCTGTGCTTGTATCCGGTACAGACGGCGTAGGCACCAAGCTGAAAATTGCATTTGCCATGGACCGTCACGATACCATCGGAATCGACGCGGTAGCGATGTGTGTGAACGACATTGTGGTACAGGGTGCAGAACCACTCTTCTTCCTTGACTATCTGGCATGTGACAAAGTCATTCCAGAGAAGATCGAAGCCATTGTTGCGGGAATCGCTGAAGGCTGTCATCAGTCGGGCTGTGCGTTGATCGGTGGCGAAACGGCGGAGATGCCGGGCATGTACAGTGAAGGCGAATACGATATTGCCGGATTCACGGTGGGCATCGTGGACAAAGCGAAGATCATCAACGGCACAACCATCGCCCCTGGCGACACAGTGATTGGATTGGCCTCCAGCGGTGTGCATAGTAACGGATTCTCGCTGGTGCGCAGACTGTTGTTGGAAGATGCGGGACTTGATCTGCATGATGAAGTAGCAGAACTGGGCGGTAAGCTGGGTGATTCCCTGCTGGAACCTACGAAGATCTATGTTAAACCTCTGTTGTCCCTACTGGAAAAGGTAAGAGTAAAAGGTATGGCTCACATTACAGGTGGCGGCTTCATCGAGAATATCCCACGTATGTTGCCAAGCAACGTGAATGTGGATATTGACTACGGCTCTTGGCCGATCCTGCCGATCTTCAACCTGTTACAGGAAAAGGGAGCTGTCTCGAACCGTGACATGTTCACCACATTTAATATGGGTGTCGGGCTTGTACTGGTTGTTAACGAAGCAGATGCAGCGGAAGCGCTGCAACAACTGAAATCATCTGGTGAAGAAGCGTACATCATTGGACGTGTTACTGAAGGAGATGCGCGAGTAACCTTCACGGGAGCGGATGTTTAATGGCGAACTACCGCATAGCTGTATTTGCGTCGGGTGAAGGGTCCAACTTTCAGTCATTGGTCGATGCAGTACGAAACGGTGGGCTGAATGCATCCGTTGATCTGCTCGTGTGTGATAAACCGGATGCACGTGTTGTGCAGCGGGCACAGGATGCAGGCGTGGATTGTCATCTGTTTACTCCGAAAAATTATGCTTCTCGTGAAGCCTATGAGGCAGAGATCGTGGAAGTACTTGAATCCAAAAAGATCGACTTGGTCGTTCTTGCGGGATATATGAGATTGCTGACTTCGGTTGTAGTGGATCGTTACGCAGGGCAATTGATTAACATTCATCCGTCCTTGCTACCGGCATTTGCAGGCAAGGATGCGATTGGACAGGCTCTCGACTATGGCGTGAAAGTTACAGGTGTGACCGTGCACTTTGTGGACGGTGGCATGGATACAGGACCTATTATTGCCCAGCATCCCGTTCCCATTTTACCAGAGGATACTGCTGAATCAATCAGCCGTTCCATTCATGCGGCCGAACAGCAGTTATACCCTGAAGTGGTATCCTGGTTCGCTCAAGGTCTGGTTCAGTTAGACGGACGTCACGTCACAGTACAGAAACCGGTTTAATATAAGTTGAAATTTTTTTACACATTAACGGAGAGGACAGAAAAAACCTGAAAAAGCGAAGCGTTCGCCTTTATCACCGGATTTTCCCTTTAAGAAAAGGGAATCAAAAAATCTGGGGATAACAGCGATTGGAAGGTTGTTCTGTCATCGGAGTGTCCCGTGTAAACATCTTGGTTCCACTTATATAACAGAAGTCGAATATTGGTACGCATTTTGTGATATTTCTCGGGAAATAAATCGGCTGTGTTTCGTCATGAAACGCGAAGCCAATGGGACATTAAAGGAGGAGCATATTGTGAGTATCAAAAGAGCGCTGGTCAGCGTATCGGATAAAACAGGCATCGTGGACTTTTGCCGCGAGCTGTCGCAAATGGGTGTGGAGATTATTTCGACAGGAGGTACAAGCAGCCTGTTGTCGAAGGAAGGCGTACCTGTCATCGGAATTTCGGATGTGACCGGATTTCCGGAAATCATGGACGGACGTGTCAAAACATTACATCCGGCAGTTCATAGTGGGTTGTTGGCTGTGCGTGATAACGAAGAGCACACACGCCAGATGGAAGAACTAGGTCTTGGCTATATCGATCTGGTTGTCGTGAACCTGTATCCATTCCAAGAGACTATTGCGAAACCGGACGTAGCTTACGAAGATGCCATCGAGAACATCGATATTGGCGGTCCAACGATGCTTCGCTCGGCAGCCAAAAACCATGCCTTTGTCAGTGTCGTTGTAGACGCATCTGATTACAGCCAAGTGTTGGAGGAAGTGCGCAACGATGGAGATACCACTCTCGAAACTCGCAAACGGCTTGCGGCAAAAGTGTTCCGTCATACGGCGGCTTACGATGCACTCATCTCCGACTACCTGTCCAACGTAAATGGCGATCCACTGCCAGAGCGTCTGACGGTTACTTACGAAAAACTCCAGGATTTGCGTTACGGTGAAAATCCACACCAGCAGGCGGCGTTCTACCGCAAACCGCTAGCTGCTCAAGATACGTTGACAACAGCCGAGCAATTGCATGGCAAAGAGTTGTCTTACAATAACATCAACGATGCGAATGCAGCTCTGCAGATCGTCAAGGAATTTGAAGAACCGGCCGTTGTCGCGGTTAAACATATGAACCCATGCGGCGTGGGCATTGGCGTAAGTATCTATGAAGCTTACAGCAAAGCATATGCTGCAGATCCAACGTCTATCTTTGGTGGCATTGTGGCAGCGAACCGCATTATCGATAGCGATACAGCAGGCAAATTGAGCGAGATTTTCCTGGAAATCGTACTTGCTCCTGACTTTACGCAAGAGGCTCTCGATATCCTGACGAAGAAGAAAAACATTCGTTTGCTCAAAACGGGCGAACTGAATGCTGCTCGTAAACGGGAGAGCCAATTCGTGGTAACGTCCATCGACGGCGGTATGATCGTGCAACAGTCCGATGTGCACTCCATTGAAGCGAGCGAGCTGAACGTGGTAACCGATCGTGCGCCATCGGAAGAAGAACTGAAACAGCTGTTGTTTGGCTGGAAAGTAGTTAAACATGTGAAATCCAACGCAATTGTACTTGCTGCGAATGATATGACGGTAGGTGTGGGCGCTGGACAAATGAATCGTGTGGGTGCAGCCAAAATTGCGATTGAGCAAGCTGGCGAGCAAGCAAAAGGTGCTATTCTGGCATCCGATGCGTTCTTCCCAATGGGGGATACGCTGGAACTGGCAGCAAAAGCCGGAATTACAGCAGTGATTCAACCTGGTGGTTCGATCAAGGATGAAGAATCCATTAAAGTAGCGAATGAATATGGAATTGCCATGGTCTTCACAGGCGTGCGTCACTTCAAACACTAGAGCGAAAAAGGTTTAATAAGGGGTGTCGCCTGTCATGCTAATGACTTATGGTACACCCCTTCTTTTTTAGACTATTTCAACACGTAATAATATAACAAATCCAGTTATGCACGGAGGGGGAACAGAGCGAATGGATATTCTGGTAATAGGCGGCGGTGGCCGGGAACATGCAATCATCTGGGCGCTGGCGAAGAGTCCAAAGACAGGCAAGATTCACTGTGCACCGGGAAATGCAGGCATTGCTCAGCTCGCTGAGTGTCATGCCATTGCGGTGAATGAATTCGATAAACTAAAGGCTCTTGCTGTAGAGCTTAAAGTGGGTCTGGTGGTTATTGGTCCGGATGATCCGCTGGCGGATGGGATCGTGGATGCATTTGATTCGACAGGTATTCCGGTATTTGGTCCACGTCGTAATGCAGCAGAGATCGAAGGTAGCAAGACGTTCATGAAGGATCTACTGCACAAATACAATATTCCAACCGCAGCCTATGAGAAATTCGATAATTACGAACAGGCACAGGCTTACCTGAATGAGCAAGCGATTCCGGTTGTCATCAAGGCAGATGGATTGGCAGCGGGCAAAGGTGTGACGGTAGCTTATTCCCGTGAAGAGGCTGATCAGGCACTTCGCAGTATCATGGTGGAGAAAGTATTTGGTGAAGCAGGAGCCAAAGTGATTATCGAGGAATTCCTCGCAGGACAGGAAATGTCGATTCTGGCTTTTGTCGATGGTGAGACGGTTCGTCCAATGGCTGCAGCACAGGATCACAAACCTGTATTCGATAATGACCAGGGGCCAAACACAGGCGGTATGGGGACATATTCACCATTGCCACATATCTCTGCATCCATTATTGAAGAAGCCGTGGAGACAATCATCAAACCAACAGCCAAGGCCATGGTATCCGAAGGGCGCCCATTCCAAGGCGTGTTGTTTGCCGGGCTGATGATATCACCAGATGGTAAACCCAAAACGATTGAGTTCAACGCACGTTTCGGTGATCCCGAGACACAGGTTGTTTTGCCACGGTTGAAGAGTGACTTGTTCGATATCTTCTGGGCCACCGTTCATGGCAAGCTGGCTGACATTGAAATTGAATGGAGCGATGAAGCCGCAGTATGTGTGGTGCTTGCTTCAGGAGGTTATCCGGGTCCTTATGCCAAAGGTGTAGTCATTGAAGGACTGGATCAAGTACATGATGCCGTGGTATTCCACGCAGGTACAGCGCGTAGTGAAGCAGGAGACTGGGTCACCAATGGTGGACGAATCCTGGGCGTAGTTGGCCTTGGCGCGGATATTGCTGAAGCTAGAAACAAAGCCTATGCACAGGCAGAACGTATCCGTTTTGATGGCAAACATCAGCGGACGGATATTGCTGCTAAAGCACTGGTGTAGGATAAATAGAAGAGCCCGTAAAGATGTGCACCGTAAGGTTGTTGCATCCTGCGGGCTCTTTGTTGCGTATATAGATGTATGCTATGTAAACACACATGTTTAATGACCCAAAGTAAAGGGTAGTATTTTTATAAATTGGACTATACTAATTATGTGAAGAATATCACATTATAAGGTAATACTAAACATATTATATAAAGCACATAACATACATAAAGACTAATTTGTGAACATTAAACTGTAAGCTTGTGCCAAACCATAACGTGCAACTGGATGGTTGTGCTGGAATCGTGGTATACTTTTCGGAAACAGGAATGAGTATGAGGGGAGGTGGATATCTATTGGGTAGGCGATATTGTAAATTGTCCAAATGGCGAATCTAGGTGGAGTTAAGCGAGGAACAATTGACAGCATGAGGGGTAACCCGATTTGAATGGAGAAGTTTCTGCAAGTCATTGACTTCATCTTGAATTCCTGTTTTGTATTTTACAAGGTCAAACCGTACGACATTTACAAATATGATCATTATTCGATTTCATATAAGGCATAAGCTATAAGCCATGATGAACGACAAACAGCGGATGAATGGTTAACGTAGTTAACGGATCACGCTGTAACTATCTCTGGAGGTGAATCCCTGAGAACCGGGGAAATCATTGGACATAATTACCATATTGAATATCGCATTACTTATTATCTTGATTGCATTGACTGCATTTTTCGTAGCATCAGAGTTTGCTGTAGTCAAAATTCGTACATCAAGAGTGGATCAACTGGTTGCGGAAGGCAATAAAAAGGCAGTACTCGCCAAAAAAGTTGTCTCGGACCTGGATTATTATCTGTCAGCCTGTCAGCTCGGTATTACGGTCACCGCATTGGGACTGGGTGCACTCGGAAAACCGACGGTTGAGAGATTGTTATATCCGGTATTCAATTATTTAGACGTACCTGCTTCAGTCTCGTCGATTGCTTCTTATGCGATCGCCTTTATACTCGTCACGTTCTTGCATGTGGTTGTAGGTGAGATGGCGCCCAAAACGCTGGCAATTCAGTTTTCGGAAAAACTGACATTGATGCTCTCCCCATCATTATACTGGTTTGGTAAAATCATGTACCCATTCATTTGGGCGCTGAATGGAGCCTCACGTGTTCTTCTGCGGGGATTCGGTGTGAAACCTGCGGAACATGATCAAGCTTACTCGGAGGACGAGATCAGAATCATTATGAACCAGAGTTATGAAGGTGACGAGAACAACAAGACCAAGCTTTCATATCTGGAAAATGTATTTGTGTTCGATGAACGTGATGCTAAAGATATCATGGTCCCGCGAACGGAACTGGTGACATTAAGTCAGGATATGACCTATGACGATATTATTCCTATATTGGATGAACATAACTATTCACGCTACCCTGTCATCGAGGATGGGGACAAGGATCGTATTGTCGGCGTCGTGAATGTGAAAAAGATTTTGCCTGACATGGTTGCTGCAAGATCGTATCAACTAAGTGAATTCGTTCGCGAGATCCCGTTCGTTTCCGAAGTTACAAGTATCCAGGATGCGATGATAAAAATGCAGCAGGAACGTGTACACATGGCCGTGGTCGTGGATGAATACGGCGGTACCTCGGGAATCATTACAATGGAGGATATTCTGGAGGAGCTTGTCGGTGAGATTCGCGATGAATTCGACGCCGATGAGGTGGCCGATATCCAGGAGACTGGAGAGAATCAATATCTCATCAACGGCCGGGTACTTTTGGATGAAGTGGAGCGGCAGTTCGGACTTATCTTCGAAGGTAATGAAGAGATGGACACCGTGGCCGGATGGATTCAGTACCAGAAGGGTGTAGGTGTGGAAAAAGGCGACACGGTAGAACATGGTGATTATGTCTGGACCGTTGTGGACACCGAAAATTATCACATCAAACAAGTTCTTCTGGAACGAGTGAGCGGTGCGCAGGTTGAGGAAGCTACAAGCGATCTGGCGTGATCTGCTCGGAAATCTCTTGAAACTTTAAATGTTTTTGCGATAACGGAGAGGACAGAATAGACTGAAGAAGCGAAGCGTCCGCCTTTATCACCGGATTTTCCCCTTTTATATAAGGAATAAAAAAATCTGGGGATAACAGCGGTCGGAAGGTTATTCTGTCATCGGAGTGTTCTGAGCAACCTTAATATAAATTTTACTTGGAGGTGAATCCCTCAACCTGAGGGAAATCATTGGACGGAATAATAGCCTTGAATTTATTTTTAGTAGCCGTATTTATAGGTCTGACAGCCTTTTTCGTTGGAGCCGAATTTGCAATTCTTAAAGTACGGATGTCCCGAATCGATCAATTGATCTCGGAAGGGAACAAAAAGGCAGTACTGGCCAAAAAAGTGGCGCACAACCTGGATTATTATCTATCTGCGTGTCAATTGGGGATTACCATCACGGCGTTGGTATTGGGAGCCTTGGGTGAACCTACCGTTGAGAAAATGCTGCATCCGCTGTTTGAGCGAATGGAAGTACCGGCTGCGTTGTCTACCGTGCTTTCCTACGGTATCGCTCTGGCAATCATTACGTTCCTGCACGTGGTTATTGGTGAATTGGCACCGAAAACCCTGGCGATCCAGTTTGCAGAGAGAATGACGTTGTTGCTGGCACCACCACTGTACTGGTTCGGTAAAATCATGAATCCGTTCATCTATGCATTGAATGGAGCTGCTCGTCTGTTGCTTGGCATATTCGGTGTAAAACCTGCCGGGCATGATACCGTTCACTCGGAAGAAGAGCTGAAGCTGATTATGGCACAGAGCTATGAGAGTGGCGAGATCAACCAGACGGAGCTGGACTACCTCAAAAACATTTTTGCTTTTGATGAGCGTCTGCTTCAGGAAATTATGATTCCAAGAGATAAAATCGTTACCTTGAATAAAGAAATGCCGCTTGATCAGATCATTGAGATGCTGAATCGACACGAATACACGAGATACCCTGTTATTGCGAATGGGGATCAGGCTCATTTTGTTGGCTTCATTAACACGAAAGAAATGCTGACGAGTGTGGCTGCGGGCAGAGACTTCAATATGGAGACATTTGTTCACAATACGCCGAGTTTCTCCGAACGTTCTCCAATCAAGGATGTACTGATCCAGATGCAGCAAAGCCGTGTACACATTGCAACCGTGAAAAACGAGGCAGGTGCTACGGTAGGTATGGTTACGATGGAGGATATCCTTGAAGAGATTGTCGGAGATATTAAGGATGAATATGAGCACAAAGATTTGGTGAATCCACCAAAAAGAATGAAATTGGTTTAAGAAGCAGTGAGACAAATGTAATACAAGAATCACGAAACAACGTAATCGTTCTAACGCTAAGCAGGTTCCCGATGTGATCGGGGCCTGTTTTTTTGTATTAAACCTTAATTTTAAAATAAAAGCTTGCATATTGTGGTTTAATGGACTAATATAAATTTAAAGAATCTTAATTTAAAGATAAATAAGAAAAGCAATAAATAAAAGAAGCGAAATAAGTCGAACTTAAACGTACGAAGAGGACAGAAAAAACCTGAAAAAGCGAAGCGGTCGCCTTTATCCCCGGATTTTCCCTTAGGAAAAGAAATCAAAAAAATCTGGGGATAACAGCGATTGGAAGGTTATTCTGTCATCGTAGTGTCTGTGTAAATAAACCAAGGGAGTGGAGATTATGTTCAGAACTTCAGGAATTCATCACATTACAGCGTTTGTAGACGATGCACAGAAAAATGTTGATTTTTATGCAGGTGTATTGGCGCTCAGACTGGTGAAAAAAACAATTAACTTTGATGCACCAGACGTGTATCACTTGTATTACGGGAATGAGCAGGGTGCACCGGGCACAATCATTACCTTTTTCCCACAGCAAAATTCAAGAAGAGGTGTCATTGGTTCCGGTCAGACTGGAGTTACCGTATATGCGGTTCCTGTAGGAAGCCTGCCTTTCTGGAAAGAACGTCTTGCTTCCTTCGATATTCCATATGAAAATAAAACCAGATTCGGTGAGCAGTACATTCGTTTCTTCGACAAAGGCGGTCTGCTGCTTGAACTGGTTGAGCGCGAAGGTGGTCAGCCAAGCAGCTGGACTTTCAACGGTGTGACACCCGAGCATGCCATCAAAGGATTTGGCGGTGCCGTATTGTTCAGTCACGTCCCTGAGAAAACCATGGACGTCTTGGTGAGCAAACTGGGTCTGGAGCAGGTCGGTGAAGAGAACGGACTTTTTCGTCTTCAGGCAAGCGGCGATATTGGTCAGATCATCGATATTCAGTCTACAGGCATCCAACGCGGGATTGGCGGAGCCGGAACGGTCCACCATATCGCATGGCGTGCGAAAGATTACGCGGAGCATGAACAAATTCAGCAGGATCTTGAACAATCGGGATATCATCCAACGCCGGTCATTGACCGTCAATACTTCAACGCTGTGTATTTCCGGGAGCCGGGAGGTATACTGTTCGAGCTGGCGACGGATCCTCCGGGATTTGCACGGGATGAACCAAAAGAGAGCATGGGCCAGAAACTGATGCTGCCTGAATGGTATGAACCACAGCGCGAACAGATCGAACAATTGTTGCCACGAATTGAAGTACGTGAATGGAAAGGAGAGTCTAAATCATGACCACAACCAATACAATGAAACATATCTATAAAGCAGGTGCTCAGCCGGATGCGCCAACAATCCTGTTGCTTCACGGCACAGGTGGAACCGAGAATGATCTGGTTGGTCTGGCGGAGATGATCGCACCAGGAGCTGGCATACTTGGGGTACGGGGGAACGTATCGGAGAACGGGATGCCCCGTTTCTTCCGCCGCTTGGCCGAAGGTATTTTTGATGAAGAGGATCTGATTGCTCGTACGGCTGAGCTGGGATCTTTTGTCGATGCAGCTGCGGTGGAATACGACTTCGATCGGTCCAACGTGTATGCACTGGGTTACTCTAACGGTGCCAATATTGCGGCAAGCCTGATCTTCCATCAAGCAGATGTATTCAAAGGTGCAATATTGCATCATCCGATGGTACCGCTGCGCGGACTGGAATTGCCGGACATGAAAGGTCTGCCTGTGTTCATTGGTGCGGGCGAGAACGATCCGATTGTACCAAGACGTGAAACCGAGGAACTTGCTTCGCTGCTCAGCGGTGCAGGTGCAGAGGTAAACATGCACTGGGAGCGTCAGGGTCATCAGTTGACTCGTACCGAGGCAGAAGCCGCGGCAGCTTGGTTCAAGACACAGGTGTAAGAATGTTTATGTGAGCTCCAGCCACTATGCGGCTGGTACAGTTACCCGATCCAATCATGGATCGGGTTTTCTTTTTCACAAGGAAAAAGGAGGCTAGCAGAACGGTGGAGAGGGGAATGATCCTTGAAACGTGATAGTAGCGACAGGACGGCTGTAACTTGCTGAGCAACATGGTTGTCGTAAGGCATGGATTATTCTATAATGAAGTAATTGATAATCATTTTCAATTAGATTCGGTGAAAGATGACTATGCATGTAATCAGGAGGGGAACATGAATCCTAACCCTAGTTCACATACGTTTGGTTCAAGTGCGTTTGTTCAGACCCGCGATGGTCGCAAACTACATTATATGTCCAGGGGAACAGGCGATCTGACGGTGGTGTTTGAGTCCGGTATGGGCGCCTCCAGATCGAACTGGGGACTGGTTGCACCAGCCATTGCTGAGCATGTACGCGCAGTCGTGTATGACAGGGCAGGGGCGGGACGAAGTGATGTCGACTCGGCTCCGCGCAGCCTTGAACGCATTGCAGGGGATCTTGGGGATCTGCTGACGGCTCTTGGTTCGGGTCCATTCATTCTGGTTGGACATAGCTGGGGAGGTCCGATCGTACGGGCTGCTGCGGCTGTACATCGGTCTCGATTACGAGGCATTATTCTGGTGGATCCATCAGACGAGCATTGTGAATTGTATTTTTCGAACACGGCCAAAAAGAGTTTTGCCATCAATGGTTTCCTCATTCCAATCATGGCGCGAACGGGCTTATACCGGTTGCTCGGCAGCAAAGCTGGACGTGTGCAGCCTGACGATGTGGCGGCGGATCACCTCAAGGAGGATTTCACTGTACGGGCAGCCAGCACGATGCTTGCGGAAAGCAAAACATTTCTGAATGACATGGCAGTATTGCTGGAACATCCTCCGGCTCTGGGTGATCTGGAAGTCAGCGTGATCTCGGGTACGAAACCGGGCAAGGGAGAGGGGAAAATCAGACCGGCCCTCATCACGGCGCATCGCCATACAGTGAGCCAGTTGTCCAATGCGAGATGGATTGCAGCCGATCAGTCCGGTCATATGGTTATATATACAGACCCACAGGTCATTATTGATGAAATTTTAAGAATGATAAATGATAAGAGCTCAGGCGCAAGAACAGAACAAAAGTGATACAATACAAAGAAAAGCAGTGCGCGACATTGCTAGATAAGTTGAATTAATGATTTACACGATAACGGAGAGGACAGAAAGAACCTGAAAAAGCGAAGCGTTCGCCTAAAAGCTTTCTGAAAGAAAGCTGCATCGGAAGCATACGCTATCACCGGATTTTTCCCTTGGAAAAAGGGAATCGAAAAAAACTGGGGATAACAGCGATTGGAGGGTTATTCTGTCATTGTAGTGTCAGTGTAATTAAACTTTAGTTCAACTTATATAGACCATAAAAGCGGAGTGTGGAGACAACATGAAACCAGTTGAACAAGAACCAACGGGAACCACAAGTCCCGGTCGTGCCAGTGTTGGCATGGAAGATATCGTGCGCGCACATCATGTGCTGCGTGAGGTCATTGTAAGAACGCCGTTGCAGCGGGATGCTGTATTGTCGGCCAAATATAACTGTAATGTGTATCTGAAAAGGGAAGACCTTCAAGTGGTGCGCTCGTTCAAAATTCGGGGCGCTTATAATATGATTCGCAGTCTGACACCAGCCGAGATGGAGAAAGGTATTGTCTGTGCGAGTGCAGGCAACCATGCTCAAGGTGTTGCTTTTAGCTGTAATGCGCTCGGAATTAACGGCAAAATCTTCATGCCGAGTACAACGCCGAATCAAAAGGTGAAGCAGGTACGTCGCTTTGGCGGAAACAACGTTGAAGTGGTGCTGATCGGGGATACCTATGACGATGCATACGCAGAAGCTATGCGTGCATGTGACGAACAGGGCATGACGTTCATCCATCCTTTTGATCAACCCAAAATTATTGCAGGTAATGGTACGGTAGCGATGGAAATCATGGAAAGTCTCGACGAGAATGCCGACTATGTGTTCGTGACGATTGGCGGCGGAGGGCTGGCAGCCGGCGTGGGAACCTACATGAAGACCGTGAGTCCGGAGACGCGCATCATTGGTGTGGAGCCACTTGGGGCAGCTTCCATGAGTGAGGCGATGTTCCGCAAACATGTGGTTACGTTGGATGATATTGATAAATTCGTGGATGGTGCCGCGGTGAAACGGGTTGGTGATCTGACCTTTGAGATCTGCAGCAGTGCACTGGATGATATTGTGAAAGTACCAGAAGGCAAAGCCTGCACGACCATTCTGGAGCTATATAATGAAAATGCAATTGTAGTCGAGCCTGCCGGTTCCTTGGCTGTTGCGGCGCTTGAGCAATATCGTGAGCAAATTGTGGGCAAGACGGTAGTCTGCGTGATTAGCGGCGGAAACAACGATATTGACCGGATGCAGGAGATCAAGGAACGTTCCCTCATCTATGAAGGTCTGAAGTATTATTTCATGGTTAATTTCCCGCAGCGTGCAGGAGCTTTACGTGAATTCCTGGAGGAAGTTCTAGGAAAGAATGATGATATTACCCGGTTTGAATATACGAAAAAGCATGATAAGGAAAATGGCCCTGCCTTGGTGGGCATCGAGCTGATGTACAAGGAAGATTACCACCCGCTCATTGAACGCATGAACCGCAAAGGTATCGCCTATACCGAGCTGAACAAAAATCTGAATCTGTTCAACATGTTAATCTGATGAATGATTCCAAGATGCAATCAGATCACCACGAAACATCTCCTCTGATCAGACCTGCGTGCATAGAAGATGCAGATCAGGTCATTCCATTGTTGTATCAGGCGATAGGGGACATTGCATACGCGCTTGCGGGTGAGGCGGATCATGAGAAGGCGATGCAAATTTTGCAGGAGTTCTATGTGCAGGAAGACAATCGGATTAGCTATCGTCATGTGACAGTGATGGAGCAGGATGGGCTGATTGCGGGGATTTTGGTAGCCTATGATGGCGGTGAAGCAGATCGTCTGGATCAGCCGATTCTGAATCGAACTGGACGAAGTCGGGAAGAGAAGTATGCCTTGGTCAAAGAAACCCGTCCGGGGGAGTATTATCTGGATACTCTCTCGGTAAGTGAAGCTTATCAGGGGCAGGGTATCGGCAGGGCACTGATGGCTGCTTTTGAGCAGCAGGGCAGAGACCTGGGTCACTCGCAGGTATCCCTGATTGTAGAACGGGACAACGGCCGTGCGCTAATGCTGTACGAACGGCAGGGATATGTCAAAGACGATGTGATTGTCATCGCGGGACATGAGTATAATCATATGGTCAAACCGATTCAATAGTGCGGAGCGCTGAAGTGTTAAGCAGTTTTGACGATAGAAGCAAGAAGAAACCGCCACAGGAGCGAATCCTGTGGCGGTTTTTGTCGTGGTTATCTGTTTGGAACTTAGCTGTATTTTGGCCCGGATGTTAATCCTGGGAACGGATTAACTCAATAATTCGCATAGTTGCTAACCGGTACATTCTGCTCCAGCCATTTCTCGACAGCAGCCGTTTTCTCGAATTGGGCTTCGGTTACGATGTCCATGAACTTATCGAGCTTGGTCAGCAAGGTACTTTCTTCGGATGAGTTACGTTGTAAGACAGCTTTGTAACCTTTCTGGGCATTAGCAGTCATTTTGTTCGTTTCATAGTCAAATAGAGGCGTGTTGTTCAGGCCATAAAACGTATACAAGGTATAGTTATTCATCAGGTTTTTCACCTGTTGTACCCGATTGGACTTGGGATATTCGTTCAGGAATCGTTCCTGATTCAAAGCGCGATTGAGTATTTCCTGGTAGCCAATAACCAGTGCACCATCGTCGGCGGCAAGGTTACTGGTTTCGACCGCCATGATATTAATGTATTGTTTGATGTCTGGCTTCACGTACGAGATATATTTCTGAAAAGACATATAGTTCATGATTGGATAAAGAGAACCTTCCAGCATGACCAGGCGATAGCCGCTATCCCGTGCATGTTGAAGTAGTGCACGCAGACTGGTGTCTTTGGTGCGAGACATGAGTTGGGTGAAGCTGTCATTCCACTTGTAGGCCTTGATCATCTTGTCCTGAACATTAGGTACGAGTAAGCGGTCCGTCATGGCTGTCAGCGCCTTATTGCGAGCATTCTCCAGTTGTAAGACCATCAGGGTTGCATGATGAGTGGTGACTTGATTGATATGAGATTCGAGATAGGTATCCGCGGCAGGCAAGCCGTTCTTTTTGTAGAGCATGGATTGAAATGTTTTATATATCGTCGTTGAACTGGCAGTTGTGACTTTGGTATCTGTACTGGAAGAAGCGGCAGCAGCGACTCCAGATAATGGAGAGACAGCCGTATGGAGCAGCAAGACGATGGCGGTAGCTGTAATGAAGGTGCGTATGCCTTTACGTTTGGCAGATTGGAACGATGATGTCATAGATATGAACCTCCCGTAGTTGAGAAAATGATAGGCGTTGTTCACTAGTTACTTTACATTAACCCAATTGGGGCAGGATGTGGTTGCGGAATGGTGACAAATTCTTCTGTTATTTTTAACTTTTGGAGGGTGGAAGATAGAGGAATGTTTCTGCGAAAATATTTTTTGTACAACTGGAAACTTTTGAGCTGATCGGAACGTCTTAGTTGTGCATAGGAAAATACAGGAATTAATGAAATGAACAGCGAATCTATTTCGATGTTAACTAATGCGAGAATGGGGATATGGGACATGAGGAAACCGGGAGGAAAACAAGTGAAGAAGGTAATGTCAGCGCTGGCTGTATCGGCCATGCTGATGTCCGCACTTCCAACGTCGGTTATGGATGCAGCTGCGAGAATCAGTATATATATTAATGATGCAGAGTTATCATCTGCTCAGGCACCTGTTATGAAAGGTGGACGGGTACTGGTTCCACTTCGGTCGATTTTTGAAGGATTGGACGCGAAGGTATCGTACACCAACAGAACCAAAACGATTGTTGCAACTCGCGATGATCAGGAAGTTACTTTGAAACTTGGTTCCAAAACGGCATACATCAACGGGGAAGCGATCCCGCTGGATGTACCTGCGAACACGATTAAGGGTAACACAATGGTTCCAATTCGTTTTGTCAGTGAAGCTTTTGGAGAGAAAGTGTTCTGGAACTCGCGCAATCAGCGTGTAGATATCAAGACAACGGCAACGCCTCCAGTGGATGAGACACAATATGCTGCATGGAACATCTACGGTTCGGTATCTGGAAGTAATGGAGATGGTCGTGACCTGACCGTGAGCTTCACACGTCCAACTTCAGAGAAGGCTGTATCTGCTTACCGGATTATGCTGGTGAAAACTCGCGATGTGAATAGCTTTACGGAGTCGGCAGCGTCTGCCGTACCTTCTGCGAACTATACATCGGTTACACCGAATGGCAACAACCCGAAACTGACGCTCAATGCACAGACACGTGACGTGAACGGGGATTTGCTCAATAGCAATGAAACGTATCGCTTGTATGTACTGACTGTTGGAAACAGCAGCAATAACTATAAAAATGCATTGAACTGGTCTTCCCAAGCATTGAAGCTCAATAATGTGAAATCCACAGTACAGGCGGTTACAAGCCTGCGTGCTGCAGATGTTAGCGACTATGGCGATGGACGCGATCTGGAGATTAATTTCACCCAGCCGAGCACGACATCGAACATTACGTATTATCGTGCATTTGTTGTTAAAGCGAAGGACTCTTCCGCATTCAATCTGGCTGCAGCGAACAAAGTGTCCAGTGCGAACTCCACTATCATATACAAAGGCAACACTTCTGCAGTCAAAAGCAAGCTGACTTCTTCGACACGGGATACGTCCGGCGAATTGATTAAAAGCGGTACAGCGTATGTCGTCTACATCCTGTCGGTAAGCACAAATACAACGACAGACAGCAAGCTGTCCGCAGCATCATCTTCACTTACGCTGTCGGTGAACACAGCAACGTCTCCAGTGATTACACAGGTGAGAGATAACTCGGATTATGGAGATGGCCGTGATATTCAGGTGAGCTTCAACCGTTCATCGGATGAGTCCAAGGTGGCGAACTACCGGGTCTTCGTGGTGCGCAACTCGGTTGCCAGCAGCTTTAACTTGACGACGGCAAGTAACCTGTCCTCCAGTCTGTACTATACGGTGAACAAAACAGGCAACAACATTACAACAACATTGCCTTCATCCATGAAAGACACGAGTGGTTATAACGTAACGAATCTGCAAGATTATCGCATCTTCGTGATGGCGGTGGGCAACCAGCAGAATGGATATACCAATGCGCTGTCAGCTTCCTCCACAGTGCTGAGACTGACAACGAACGGTAATGCGGGAGTCATTAGCAACTTGGCTGTTGCAGATATCAGCGACTACGGTGATGGGCGCGATCTGCGGGTTTCTTTCAACAAAGCAGCCGACGAATCCAGAATCTCTGGATATCGAGTATACGTTGTACGCTCCGGTAATGTGGGCAACTTTACGCTGAGCGCAGCAAATGCATCGAACAACTACACGCAAGTGAACAAAACGGGCGGTAACCTGTCAGTTACGCTTCCGAACTATGCGGTAGATACGAATGGGTATAGAATCTCTAATGGTAATGCGTATCGTGTGTTTGTTCTTTCTGTGAGTAATAGCGGAAACTCCAGTCAGAACGCATTGTCTTCTTACTCTTCACAGATTACATTGTGGGCAAACGCTGCTGTAACCGCTCCGAGCAATGTGGTGCCATCTGATATTGGGGATGCTGGAAATGGTAGTGATCTGCGTGTGACGTTTAATAAATCCGCAGATGAGACAAATGTGAATCACTATCGGGTGTTTGTGGTGAAAAATGCAAATGTAGGCAGTTTCAATCTGAACGTAGCCAATGCAGTGAATAGCTCCAATTATACGTATGTAAGTAGAACTGGAAGTAACCAGACGATTACTTTACCGAATAACGCTAGAACAACGGATGGAAGTGCCATTGTGAATGACACGGATTATCGAGTGTTCGTAATGGCGGTGAATAATAATTCATCTCTGGCAAACGCGCTGTCTTCAGCGTCAGGCATAATCAAATTAACCACAACGTCTGCCGTGGCAGCAGTGAGTAATGTGAATGTGACCGTCAAAGATCAGGGACAACAGGCAAGTAACCCTTCCGATGTAACTATCAATTTTGCCAAAGCATCGAATGAAACGGGAATTGCTAAATATCGCATCTTCATCGTGCCCGCGAATCAGGTAAGTGGGTTCACTACAAGTACAGCACTTGGTATTAATTACTATACTGACTTGGATACAAGTAGTGCGGGCACTTCAATCGTATTGAACAGTGGATACCGTGATATTAACAACGGCCCACTTTCTATTGGACAGAAATACAGAGTGTTTGTTATGTCCTTGTCCAACAGTACTTCTCGCGCGTCCAATCTATCACCGGCATCCAATGAATTTAATATCTATTCACAACAAGAATTCGTTCAGGCTGCTACTATTACAGATTTGCTAAATACCAGTACAGTAACGGAGGCAAGTTATAAGCTTACCTTTACTAAACCATCTTCTGAAACTGGAATTTCTGCATACCGACTCTTTATTGTTAAAGGAACAGATAGTTTGGATGTGACTACAGCAAGCTTTAACACTAGCTACCAAATTGGAAATCCTAAAGCGGTTGAAGTTACTTTAACTACAGCAGCTAAAGATTCAAGCGGAGCCAACCTTGTGGAAGGAGCCGAGTACAAGGTATATATTCTGTCAGTTGCTGCAAATCCAACAACGAACAAACATGCTCTTTCAGGCCCGTCAGATACGGTTAAGCTTGAATTAGTAGCCCAGACTGGCGCGCCAGCTCAAAATCCGGCATCCATTCCTCCAGTGCAGTAAAGGTACACCAGTACAGAGTTAACACTATTTTAATAAAAGAAGAAACTCCCTTTCCATACGGAAAGGGAGTTTTTATCATCTTGGAACAAACTGCCTTGGAACAACGATCTTGGCATAACTACGACACCTGATTCATGAAAATCTTGTCGCCAAAAAGGTTCCTTAGACCATTGTTACTTCGGGAACAAATAATGGATAATAAAGGGAAAATGGCTATATAGATCGAACTAAACATGTGCACGAAACGGAGTGGATAGTGTAAATATCTTTAGTTCACTTTATGTAGAAGCCTATGAGGCGAAAGGAATGATGGAATGCTTGCATTTCGTTTGACGGGCCTGCCGGATTCCCGGTTGCCGCTATACCTGTATTGTGTGGGCACGCAGGAAGAGAAAGTACGGCACAGACCGGATGGGTTTCCGGTGTATCAGCTGTTTTTGTCACGCGGCATCGAAGGGCAGTTCAGGCTACCTGGAAAAGGAGCATGGACTATGGGAGCCGGACAGTTGTTCGTTATGGAACCTGGGGTTGCGCATGAGTATGTGCCACATGCCAAAACAAGTGGTGAACTGGGTTATATCGGTATTGGCGGTGCATCGGCGGGATCGGTACTTCAATCCGCGGGTTTGCTTCAGATCGAGCCTTGTCACATTTCCGGTTTTGAAATCATCTGGTCACGCATGACAGATCTATGGCATGCACTGGATCAAGGAGCAACGGAGATGTGGAACACATCAGCCCTAATCTACCAGCTTATTTTGGATATAGCACAATCCAAAATCCCCTCTGATGTTGGTATCGTAGGTATTGGATCATCTATGGCCGAGGATGTGGCTGTAACACGTTCTAATCAGGAGTCCGATTCTGGCAAGGAGGCGCTCATCCGAGCAGTAGCATTGATGCATACGCACTACCAGGACGACTTGTTATTGAAACATGTTGCTGACGCAGTGGGTTATTCGGTGCAGCATCTCAACCGATTATTTCACCAGCATTATGGTGTGACAGGACATCAGTATATGCAGCGATTGCGTTTGCAGAAGGCTTCGGACTGGCTGGACAAGCATCCACGAGCCAGTGTACGGGAGGCGGCAGAGACCGTAGGCATGGAAGTGAACTATTTCATTCGGATGTACAAGCGAGAGTTTGGAGAGACGCCAGGCCAAGGAATCAAGCATCGCAATCAGCTCCAAATGGAAAAAGACCTCACGAATTCGTGAAGCCCCTGAATCGATCATATACCATGTTATGCTTTTTTCTTCTCTCCAAAGAACGGACGTAACGTTGCCAGTCCCACAACTCCGATTACAGTGCTCACCCATGGAGCCAGCGCAAATACCGGAAGTTTATCACGGAGTGGATACCCTACAAACAGCACAAGTACCACGATGACGATATAGATGATGATTCCCTTAAGGTTAACCTTAGGTATGGTGTTCTTGTCCGCTCCTTCATCATCCGGTCGCTCTGCAAGCCGACGAAGCATCTCAACCAGAGCAATCCCGCCTATAGCGGCAACGATCAGTGAGAATAGGCTAATATGTTGGAAAGGTTCGGTATCTCCGCCAGTCCAGCCTACGAACAGTCCGACACCTCCCTGGATCAGCATGACAAAAGACAACGCTGCCCACGCGATCATGGCATACCATTTCGGTGTCCGTTTCACTGGTGCTGGATTCTCAGTTGGTTGCGGTTCTGCAACGTTGGCTTTCTTTTTCGCTGAAGTTGATGAGCTTGTACTACGGGATGGACCCGGTTTACCCATCTCAACGACAACCGTCTTCTCGGGTGCTGTACCTGTTACCCCGAGCTGTGTATGGATGTCTTGCTCCAGATCAGCTCCATATAGCTCACGAGCGGGCTTGTTATCTTTCTGAGCCTGTACGATCGCTCTTCCTGCGGAGAGAATCCACTCTTCCTGTACTCTCTCGTCTGCTGGCGCATGGCGCGCAATCGTGCTGATCTGGTCATACAGTTTCACATTTTCAGGTGTCATCCGACTCATCTCGGTAATTTGCCGATTCTGTATTTCTTTAAGCTTCTTATAGGAAATCCCCAATGACTGCTCCCCCTGTCTACACACGTTCTGATCTTCCAAAAGTCCGAAGACCCTGACGGTATTTTAGTATACGGGAAGGGCTCTCGTTTCGCAAAGTCATTCCTTATAAAAAAGCTGTTCATGGTGAGCCCATATCCACACACAGGCCAGGATGACACAGGTGCACAACAGCACCAGTTTTCCGTGATGTTGAATCCACTCCAGTAGATGTTCCATGAATTCATTCCTTTCGGCGGAAGGATTCCGAGGCATATGCTGCCTGCATTGTTTATGGTTATTTTCCCCGGTTCATGTAAAAAAATACCCTCACGCCTTCCAGTTCTAACGATTGTGTGAAGTATGCATAAAGAGCAGCCGATTCCATCACAATAGTAGCATTTCCAACAGAAATCCGAGATTGGAGTGTGCTTGTTATGGATAAACAAACAGATTTGACGCGTAAGCTGCTGCTAAACAGCAACTCCCGTGGAGTGCTGGACGAGGTTGTGCCTCTGGAGGAGAACTTGGAGGATACCGAATACTCAGAAGAACTGACCGACGGTAATCTGCAAGGAAGAAGCTTTTGGGATAACAGTGAATCCGGTCATGAGCATGAATGGAATGGACGGGTGGAAACTCACGAGATGTTCCGTAGAAGCTACGAATAGAGACCCTTTACCAAGTGGGTTAAAGTCCAAACATATGGGCCAGCTGTAATCAGCTCGGCTCATTTTTTTGCGCTCATTAACCGATAAAATGTAGACTAGCAATAGATTTATAAAGGATTCCTACTTACGTTGACTTGCAGGTTACGGAATGATAATATATGAATACAATCTTAATACACACTAAACTTATCGGATTATATATAATTAACAATTTGAACATAGACAAGCAACGAATGGAAAGGGGAAATCGGCATGGAACGTCAGATCAGTATCCGTCATGGACAGGAAGAATTAACAGCCACGATTCATTATCCGGTCGTGAAAGACATCAAGGAGGAGAAGAGCCAGCAACGAGTACCTCTGGCGGTCATTTGCCATGGCTTTGTTGGTAGCCGCATCGGCGTGGATCGTCTGTTTGTGAAGACTGCCCGTGAATTGGCTGAAGACGGTTATCTGGTTCTGCGTTTCGACTATATCGGTTGCGGAGAGAGCAGTGGTGAGTATGGAGCGGAGGGACTGGAGTCCATGGTGCTACAGACCCGTTCGGTGCTAGATTACGCAGTCAATTGCAGTGATGTGGATCCGACTCGTGTCACACTAATTGGTCATAGTCTGGGTGGTGCTGTTGCATTACTAACTGCTGTGCGTGACAAACGTGTCAAGAACCTGGTTATGTGGTCCTCCGTAGGTTATCCATTTAATGATATCGTGAAGATTACGGGGCGGGAAGTATACGATCAAGGTGTGAAATTGGGTGCGGCTGATTATCTCGGATACAAATTCACACCGACCTTCTTCGAGTCTCTCGCTGAACAACAGCCATTCCAGGAAGCAGTCAAGTTTAGCGGCGATGTACTCGTCGTGCACGGTACGTCAGATGAGATTATCCCTGTAGACTACGCATTCCTGTATCAAAAGGTATTCTGGATGCGCCAGGAGGGCCGCTGCGACAAGGAGATCATCTTCCAGGGCGATCACACCTTCTCTTCAGGTAAAGAGCGGGAACAGCTGATTACGCGTACCAGAGAGTGGCTGGGCGAGCGCCAGAAGATCGAGCAGGATTGGCAGCACTGGATGATATAAGTGAAGGATTGCAACTGTTTGGGGATGTCAGCTTGGAAAAGCGCCTTCTTAAGGGTAAAATAGAAGAGTAAGCATTCTATCCGTGTCTGGAGGTTGGCAGCAATGACATTACCCGCACTTTTCATTGCGCATGGTTCTCCCGCTCTGGCGGTGGAGAGCAATGACTACACTCATTTTCTGAACCAGCTTGGAGGCAGGCTGCCGGCTCCAAAAGCCATTGTCGTATTTACGGCGCATTGGGATTGTCCCGAACCGTCTGTGACGATGGATGATACACATCAGACCCTGCATGATTTTTACGGATTTCCCTCTACGATGTATACCATGGAGTACGGAGCATCTGGTCAGCCGGATCTGGCGAACGAGATATGTGCGTTGTTCACCCGCAGCAATCTGGCGCATCAGCCCATTCGAGGCCGGGGCTTGGACCACGGCGTATGGGTACCCCTGCTGCATATGTACCCCGAGGCTAATATCCCTGTGATCGCCGTATCGGTCGATTCGTTGCGTACGCCGCAGGAACAGTATGATATTGGCCGTATGCTGGAACAGCTACGTCATGATAATGTCCTGATTATCGGTAGCGGTGGAACGGTTCACAATTTACGATTGCTTGGCAATAATGATGAACCGCAAGAGTGGGCAGTGGAATTTGATAACTGGATCGGGGAGCGCTTGGAGCAGTGGAACACGAGAGAGCTGTTTCAATATGAGAAAAAAGCCCCTCATGCACGTACGGCAGTTCCATCGTATGGTACTGAACATCTTGCGCCTTTGTTCTACGCCATGGGCACAGCGGATATGTCCCGATCAGCGAAGCGTCTATTCCAGTCTTACCCTTATGGAACGCTCAGTTTGAACTGCTGGCAGTTTGGAGACGGCGTGTAACTTGGAACAGACAACAGCCTGATTATGGCTAACAAGATAGGTGTGTAAGGATAACGTGTTTTAAAGTATACGATTATAATAAATAAACAAAAGAAGGTTTCTGTACCCACTGGATGGGTTACAGGAACCTTTTTTTCGATACGAAGCCTTATTTATGCAATGGGTCCTTATTCGCGGATTTCGAACAATTCACAGTCGGTACGCGAGTGATAAGCGAGTTCACTGACACTGGATTGTACAACTACGGTGTTGCTGTCAAAACGGATAATGATGCCACCGGAATCAATCTGGTGATTATCTTTGAAAACGCGAACCTTATACTTCATATTCATGGCTTCCTGAAAGTCCGCATCAGTCTCAAGACGTCGCTGTGTCGGCATATCGTGTACTCCTTTGATATTCAACTTTACGTTCATCATAATACGGTTTTCTATGGATGGGCAAGTCAGGCAGGGCATTCAGGATGATCTTGGAAAGCAAAAAGCCCTGCTCTCCAGGGGGATTGGGAGCAGGGCCGAGAATGCTATGAATGATTGCTTAAGCTGTTTTTTGAGCTGGGCTAATGGTTGGTGTGTCTTTAGAATGATTGCCTTTGTTGCGAGTGATCAATCCGCGAAGGTAAGGCAGTACCCAGTGATCCAGACCGATTTTACCTGCATTTGCACCAGCAACAACCAGGAAGATTTGCATCAGAACCAGTTGAGCATTCGTGCTTACTGTACCCGAGAAGAGGAACGCGAAGTTCATCACGAGAGCCATCAGGGCAGCCAGTGTTGTAAAGCAGCCGAGTAAGAGTCCTACACCTACAAGGAATTCACCGAGCGGGATGATGAAGTCGAACAATCCTGCATTCGGTACAGCGAATTTCTCAAGGAATGTTCCCCACCATGCTTGAACTGTAGGGTTTTCACCGGTTGCTTTGCCGACTGCTCCGGCGAGGAACCCGCCAGCTTGGAATCCGCCAGTCAATTTGCTCCATCCGTGAGTCATCCAATCATACCCGATGTATACCCGAAGTACTGTCAAAATCCACATTGCCACTTTGTTTTCTCTAAGCCATTGGTTGAAGCTGAACATATGAACCACTCCTTCATGGAATCTAGTGTGTGTTTTTTTGTTTTTCTAAGTGATCACCTTTGATGTCTTTATTGTATAGTTCAAAAGTCGTTTTGTTTGTGATTAAAATCACAATCTAGTTCAAATTTTAAGTAAGGTTTAAGAAGTTCACATTTAGGACATATTTTCCCCGCGATATGCTGTTTCAAATATGAATTACATGATGTATCAAGGCCTTCTGGGCGCAGACAAATCAGATCGTGTGTGATTAAATGGAAAGAAATACGTGAAATGGTTGCCTACATGAGACATATATCACAACTTAGAACTAGGCCATATCGTTCAGGAGGTCCTATATTGAAGCTTTTTAAATGGAACAAAGCAACATCGGCTGCATCGCTGTTTATTCTCTCATTGAGTCTTGTTGCCTGCCAAAATCAAGAGGCGACCCAGATGCCACTTCAGCCAGAACCGACACCTGCACCTGTGCAAGAAGAACAGACTGTAGAGGAACCCAGCACGTCTCTTTTCACAGCACCTCTAACTGGTCTACCTGTAGATGAAGCCATTACGCGGCGTCCACTCGCCGTGATGATTAATAATGCCCCTGCAGCTCGTCCCCAATCGGGTCTGAGTTCAGCGGATATCATTCTGGAAGTCCTCGCAGAGGGAGGCATTACCCGTTTCATAGCCATCTTCCAGAGTGAAGGTGGTGCTGAGACGGTTGGACCTGTACGCAGCATACGTCCGTATCTGATTGAATTGGGTGAGAGTTACGATGGAGTACTTGTTCATGCCGGAGGCAGTCCGGAGGCGTATTCCATTTTGCAAAGGCAGCAGAAACAGCATATGGACGAGATCTCGAATGGTGGACCATATTTCTGGCGTTCCTCTGATCGTAAAGCTCCACATAATCTGTATACTTCAGCGGACAAGCTAAGAGAAGGGTCAGATATCAAGGGATACAGCCATGACTTCAAGTCCCCGGTATACATCTATAACGAAGAAGGCGCGACGTCCGCAGGTGAGACGGTGAAGCAATTCGATATCCATTATTTATTGGATAGTTATCGAGTGACGTATGATTATGATGAAGTTAGCGGACGATATATGAGAATGGTAAATGGTAAAGCAGATCAGGATCTCGATAACGGGAATCCGCTTGGTGCAGCGAACATTATAGTGGCAGGTGCAGATCATAAGGTGCTCGACAGCGTAGGCAGGTTGTCCGTCAATCTGGAACAGGGCGGTGAGGCCATGCTGTTTCAGAAGGGCAAAATGATCCGTGGACAGTGGGTAAAGAAGCAGGGGGACATTATCCGTTTTGTTCAGGGTGGCAGTGAAGTGGCTCTTGTGCCAGGCAAAACCTTTATCAGCATTGTTCCGAATCAACCTGAGTTTGCGAGTCATGTAAAGTTGGCGGTTCAATAAGTTCAATAAAGTCGAATGCAATGAAAGAAAACGATGAAAGAAGGATCCATTTTGTCGTCAAAAAGGCATTAAATTCTACCTTTGCGTGAAAAGCAGAATGGTGTCGATCTGAATTTTGGTGTCGAATTGTAAACGCAGTGTAAAATTTTTGACTTGAATTTGCCATTATTCCAAATAATTAAGATTCATTTCAGATTAATGTGATAAGAATATAAAAAAGGATCGCACCTTTTGTACAAACCATGAAACAAATATGATAAGATATCAAAGGTTGTCATTTCATGTTTCATCGGTTATCGGCAATTTCTCGTAAAGGGGATAGAGTAATGAAGCTTAAGAAGAAGAAGGATATATTTTTTGAGACACTGGAGAACATGGCAGATACGGTTGTTCAAGCGGCAGATTATTTCTCCCAGCATGTTTCCAACCTTCAGGATGTGACTCTTTTTGCCAATGAAATGAAGAAGTACGAGTCGAAATGTGATGATTACGTGCATACGATCATTACAGAACTCAACAAAACATTTATCACGCCGATCGAACGCGATGATATTATGGAGCTGACAACAACTCTTGATGACGTATTGGACGGGCTCGAAGCAACGGCTTCCCGTTTCTATATGTACCAACTGACGGATCCGGACGAATTTATCGTTCAGTTTTCTGAAATTTTGCGCCAATCGGCTTACGAAATTCAGAAGGCGATTCATTTGCTGTCACAGAAAAAATTGCTGGCCATCCGTGAGTACACCATTCGTTTGAATGATCTGGAAAACCAGGGCGACGAAGTGCTGCGCATGTGTATCAAACATCTCTTCGCTACCGTGTCTGATCCGATTGAACTGATCAAGCGTAAGGAAATTTACGAACGTCTTGAGACGACAACGGATGCTTGTGAAGACGTGGCGAATGTGCTCGAATCCATCATTATGCGTAATTCTTAAGGAGCCAGAGAATAATGGAAACAACGATTTGGGTATTAGGTATAGTCGTCTTCCTTGCACTGGCGTTTGACTTCATCAACGGTTTTCACGACACAGCCAATGCCATTGCCACTTCGGTCTCGACACGGGCACTAACGCCACGTCGTGCGATCCTTCTGGCAGCGGTGATGAACTTTGTCGGTGCGATGATGTTTACAGGCGTTGCGAAGACGATTGGGGGGAGTGTGACCGACCCCACCACGCTGGATAACGGGATCGAGGTCGTCATCGTCACCTTGATCGCAGCGATTATCTGGAACCTGGTTACATGGTGGTTTGGTATTCCGTCTTCCTCGTCACATGCACTTATTGGAGCCCTGGCAGGAGCGGTATTCGTAGGTGCCGGATCGGATAAGCTGAAGTGGAGCGGATTTACGGATATTGTCGGAGGGTTGTTGTTATCGCCTCTGATTGCATTCGCGATCGGTTATGTGGTCATGACGGTTCTCAAATATATTTTCGCCAAACGCAGTCCGCATAACGTGAACAAAGGTTTCCGTACGGTACAGATTTTCACGGCAGCACTGCAAGCATTCACGCATGGTACGAATGATGCACAGAAAGCGATGGGGATTATTACCTTTGCTCTGGTTGCAGCAGGTGTGCAGGATAATCTGGATGTTCCGCTGTGGGTTAAAATCTCAGCAGCAACCGCGATGGCTTTGGGTACATCCATTGGTGGTTGGAAAATCATCAAAACGATGGGTACCAAAATCTTTAAAATTGAACCGATCAACGGATTTGCCGCGGATCTGTCAGCTGCATCCGTTATTTTCTCAGCAACGTTGCTTCACCTTCCAGTGAGTACAACGCACGCGATCACATCCGCTATTCTGGGTGTAGGTTCCGCGAAACGATTCTCTGCTGTGAAATGGGGACTTGCTGGACGTATCATTATTACATGGTTCATTACGATTCCGATTACTGCGGGACTGGCAGGATTGCTCTACTGGATTATTTTCTAAATACAGAAGTTATCCCGAACGAATTCGGGGTTACCAGACAATCTGTTCATAACTGTGTGAATATCGGGATATGTGGACAATTATACAACCAAAATCAAGAGACGCCTGTGCATGAACGTGTGGACAGGCTGGATATGTGGATAGCCATCCGTGGAATGATAAACCAAAAGAAGATATTCCTGTGGATACAGGGAACTGTGGATAGGGAAATGAGAGAAGCCAACAGGGTTGGCTTTTTTTGTTGTCGAGTTTGAAGGTACCTGTGTACAATAACGTAAAGATACAGGACAAGGACGTGGTCTAATTTATGATTCGTACACTCGCCATTACACGAGAACATCAAGTCTTCGTTAACGTTCCGCTTACACAGCTGGACCTGAACGATTACGCCTGGGTATGGGCAGATTTTAACCAGCCAACGGAAGAGGAAAGCCGTTTGCTGGATACATATTTTCATTTTCACCCCTTAGCTATAGAGGATTGTCTGCATGTGTTGCAACGGCCTAAGCTCGATTATTATGAACATTTGCAGTTTCTTGTGCTGCATGCACTGAATCCATCCACATTGGAAGCCGAGGAGGTGGACTTGTTTCTCGGAGCGAACTTCCTTGTTTCTTTTCATCATGGTGTATTGGAAGAAGTGGATGAAGCGTGGGAACGGTTGTTGCACCATGCACATGAACGAACCATCTGGGCGCGAGGTCCGGTGGCGGCAGCTTATACGGTGATGGACAAGTTGGTCGATCATTATTTTCCATCTTTATTTGCCATTGAGGATGAACTGGCTGAACTGGAGAACCGGGGTGGACAAGAGTCGGTTGAAGACTTAATGAACCAGGTGTTTGACTTGCGCACGCGATTGCTAAAGCTCAGACGAACAGTAGTACCGATGCGGGATCTGCTCTATCGGGTGGTAAACTCCCAGCATGTGCAGCGAACAGGGGAACATACGGCTTATTTTACCGATATCTATGACCATTTATTGAAGCTGACGGACATGATCGAAGCCGATCGGGAGATGACGGCTGATCTGCGCGACAGTTACATTTCCCTGAACTCCAACCGGATGAATCAGATCATGAAGACACTCACGGTAATAACGACTGTATTTATGCCGCTCACACTGGTCGCCGGAATCTATGGCATGAACTTTGCCTATATGCCTGAGCTTCAGTGGAAGTTCGGGTACGGGGCGGTGCTGCTGTTGATGTTTGTGCTTGGTGGCAGCATGGTGGCCTGGTTTGTAAGGCGCGGTTGGTTTAAGTAGGGCAAATGTGTCAGTTATCAAAATGTATATAATGTAACAAGCGATGATCTTTTTGGCACATGTGGATGCACAAAAAAAGATCATCGCTTATGGTCTCCAAAATTCCAGCAGGCCGCTGGATGTTCTAGAATTTAGCGTCACAGTGAGGGTCATCAAGATTGGGATGTTCTGAAATCTCCCGGTAATGCTGGAGCTTATACGTTATAATGTCTGAGGTTTCATGCAGTCTCGATATCTCCTGCTGAATTTTACGCTGATGCTCTTCAAGGATGGAGTATCTCGTAGACAGAGTTTCAGGTCCCTGTTCAGATAGCTCTCGATAGTGCTTCATTTGTTCTATGGTCATCCCGGTGGCCTTGAGTCTTGTCAAAAAAATAATGCCAAGGATATGATCCTTGCTATATTGTCGATGCCCGTTCGCTTTTCTCTCTGCATAAGGTAGTAGGCCAACTTTTTCATAATATCGGATGGTATCTTCAGTTAAACCGGTTAGATTGGCTGCTTCCCGGATGGAAGTAACGATGTCTGGAATGTTCTGCATGAGATCAGACTCCTTAGTATTGGAATTACCAAGGTAGTTCTCCATCGTTTCCATGGAATCCTCCTGAGGGACCATTTTCATCCAGGACAGCTAACTTAACAACTATAGCAGCTGCTTGCTTCACGGTGCCTAATCCTGTGAAGCCGTTCAGGTCGGTTGCTGTAAAGCCGGGATCAGCAGAATTGATCTTGAGCGGTGTGTTTCTGAATTCTTTGGCAAGCGTAACGGTGAACATGTTAACGGCTGCTTTACTGCTGTTGTAAGCGAGTAGGTTAAATTGGGCATGTTCGTGCTCGGGATTGCTATTATATGCAAGTGAGCCGAGGCCACTTGTCAGGTTGACGATTCGGCCTGCAGAGGATTGCTGTAATAAAGGCAGCATCGTCTGAGTAACGGAGATCATACCGAAGAAATTGGTGTCGTAGGTTTTCCGAATGTCCTCCAGAGAGATCTGACTGGGCGGAGTGGCCCCTCCAACAGAGATTCCTGCATTATTAATCAGCACGTCCAGGGAGCCAAACTTTTGCTTAATCTGACGGACAGCTGCCTCAATGGTAGCTTGGCGGGTTACATCAAGCACGATTGCATGAGCCTCGATATTTTTGTTAACCAGGAGTTGAGCTGCTTCCTCGCCTTTTCGTTCATTTCTCGCTCCCAGGAGAATGACATATCCCATTTTTCCTAACTGCAGAGCGGTTTCAAATCCGATTCCTTTGTTGGCTCCAGTAATTAGAGCGTACCTTTTCGTTTGCATCTGTTATTCCTCTTTTCATGAGTAATGTATAAGCATGTGGGGTGGTGATCTCCGAATGGTACAACTTGGAGTGTGCTCCAAGTCAACAGGGGAATTTGGAAGAAGCAATCGGGACGGGAGCGCACAAATAACCGAATACCCGTCTGTATCAGACTTTTGCATTCGGTTAAATATGTTTTTAATGATATCCACATGTGAATAACTATTCCGCTACAAGCAGCTGTGTATAACTTGCGATGTCTTCCTGTTATTCCATTTCAAGAACAAAAGAAGTCGTTGCTGCCTCTTTACCATTCACAAGAATGGTTAGCGTATGCAGGCCGGCATAATATTTTCTCGTTGTAATGACTTTGAAAGATTGTTTAGTGGCTACCTTGGTTCTGCCTATCGGGTACATTTTATCGGAACATTTGAATCGTTTAGGGGCCTGTTTGCCGTTTGCCTTCATATAGCCCATCTCGTACTCAATTCTGAGCATCTGTGACTCGCCACTCTCGTTGACCACATCAAACGAAAAATGAAGATCCTCGCCAATAGCGACTGTATCGTGAGCAAGCTGAAGCTGCTCTATGTGAATGGAATCCTGCTCATTGTAACCAAAAAGACTAAGCGCTTTGCGATGTCCTTTCTTCAGTAATGATCTACTTGCATGCCGGACAATCCAGTCTGTGTGTGTATGTTGTCCGTACCAGGTCGTGGCCAGATCCATGACGAGTTCAGGGTGATCCTTGGAGATATCATTCAGGTGATTGGCCACACTTTTGCGAACATACAGGGACTCGTCCGCTTTCAACGCATGCAGAATTGGAAGTACCGGTGTGGGGTCGGTGATGAATCCCTGAAGTTTGGCACCCCATGGCAAACGGGGCCGACTACCCTCACTGGCAAGTCTACGGATATGTTCGTTGTCGCTATCTGCCCACGCCATCATGTGCTTCATGGTTTGGATGGGATAACGTTCAATAAACGGGCGTACCGCGAACTCGGAGCTGGAATAAGGTGTGAAGACGGTCAGATACTTCATGGATAGCTCGTAGTCCTCGGGATCAAGTCCGTTTACTTCGATATAATCCGGTACAAACAGATATTCAACACCTCTCATATGGGGAGCTGCTTGTTCGATAATATGTAATGCTTCTTCATAATTGTCGGGCAGCACTTCGGTCAAGGCCAGTGTGATTCGGCGAATCCTTGCTTTGAACTCCAACTGTCCCCAGCCTTCAGCGAAAACCAATTCACGAAATTGCTGTGTATCCAGCTTAGGATAGAATTGACGTAACAGTTCACCGGTCCGATCGATTAATGCGGGAGTGTATTTGTCTTTGAAAAGTTCCATGGTCCGCCTCCTTCGTTATTATCCAGTATACCTCAATTCACAGGAATAAGAACGTAAGTTCCTGAATTTTTCTATGCATATGGATAAACGGCGTTAAGGCACCCGCCTTCTATAAGGGGGTGCCTGGATTTTTTTAACCTTTGCGACTTTTGGGACGGCGCTTCGTGGAATTGGATTTGCGACGGGTTGGAGTCGTATTGCGGCGACGTGGGGGACTTGTTGGTTTGTTCCGACGCTTGCGCGTACGTTTTCGTGGCGGCGTATATTCTTCATAGTCTGCATCGGCCGCGCTTTTATTCGTTTTTCCTTTTCCAAAAGGCAGAATGCCCATAACGAGCTTCATCATCGGAGCCATCTGCTGGATGCCACCGACGACCTTTTGCATTTTGCCTATTCCGCTCATGATTCCGTCAATTCCGCCGAAGCGGTCGATCATTCCTTTTAACTCACCGATGTTGGCTAATGAAAATCCGGAACTGCTTGAAGCAGCAGGCGCCTGTACCGGAACTGGGGGTACCACCTGAGCTCCCCCTCCATAAAAGTTCCCGCCGGAAGCCCCTTGCCCATACGGTACGATTGCAGATGCTTCGACTTCGCCAAAATTCGGGTATTGTGGATCAACGCCAGGATACATCGGTTGGATCTGAGTTTCATTCAAAGACCGCGGGACCACACCGTGTGGCATATAGGCAGAAGTATGCGCCTGCCGATGAGCATGAGAAGACGGACGCTGCCCTGGTGCTGGCTGGCGGTGATAATAATGCTGTGGCATGAACGATCACGTTCCTTCTATGTTGGATTTCGGAATTGCGTTCCATGAGTTGCATGACAGATGTACATCATAGACCCTAGTGGAACTCCCTTTTGCTATACTGTATGTCATTCGCGGAGAGACGGCGTAGGCGAGTATCCCGGAAAACGGGATATTTGCGGATTTGGGCGCGTAGACATGCTGGCAGGTTTCCATACAGGAAAATGAAGTTTAGACACAAATTTGTAACATTTGGGGTGGTCGAACTCCTACATAAGTAATCGGAAATATACAGGTGAAAACTGGGATATAGCGCTATAATCTCGCTGGATGTCCGCGAGGGGAGGACAATAGTACCTTTTGTAAGCGGTAACATGTATTTTTATTCTGTAGTGCGTGAAATCGGTAACGCTTGAAATACCAACTCAGGGTGAGTACAATGTAGGTACACAGTAACCGCTAGGGGATGATGATGAAATGCAGCTGAAAAAGCTAAATGATAAAAGCATTGAACAACTATTTGAGGCTATTTTGACTCTAAAAGATATTGAAGAGTGTTATGTTTTTTTCGATGACCTCTGCACGGTAAACGAGATCCAATCCATGTCCCAGCGGCTGGAAGTGGCACGTATGTTGGGTAAAGGCAATACGTATAACCAGATTGAAGCAGAGACAGGCGCGAGTACAGCCACGATTTCACGTGTGAAACGCTGCCTGAATTACGGCAATGATGGTTATAAAATGACGCTGGAACGCCTGGGACGTTAATATGAAGAAGCCGGGTGTACTCATCATCAGTCACGGTTCTCAGGAGCAGACCTGGGTGGAATCCGTCGATGACGCGATCTCCCGGTTGAGTCTGCCCAGCCCGTTGCCAGTTGAAGCGGGATTTCTTGAACTTGTGGAAGGACGCCTGATCCAGGACGGTATCGACCGACTGGAAGCGCAAGGTGTAACCGATATTCTGGTTGTACCTCTGTTCGTTTCGTCTGGCAGTACACATGTGGATGAAATTGAATTTGCGATTGGCGCAAAGGAAGCAGCGGAGCGGGAAACGGATCTTGAACCATTTGATGTAAAGGCTCGGGTTCACTTCGGTTATCCAGTGGATAACGATCCGGATATCGCGGTGATGGTGTGGGACAAGGTCAAGTTACTCTCACAACTGCCTGAGCAGGAGACGATTCTGCTGGTTGGGCACGGGAGTATTCATGATGGATTTCGCGAGCGCTGGGAAGCCGGGATTTCTTCCCTGGCACAGCGCGTACAGGAGTTGAGTAGTGTAGCTCATACCGATTATGCGTTGCTTAATCCAGAGAGCGTGCACGACAAAGTGAAGTACTGGAGCGAAGAGCGGGGGAACCGAGTCATTGTGGCGCCGCTGTTTTTGAGTGCTGGTTACTTCACAAGGAATGTAATTCCGGATCGACTGCAGGAATTGGACTATGTGTACAGTGGTGAGACGCTGTTGCCGCATCCATTGCTTGGACAGTGGCTGGAGCGCCAGATCCAGATTTTGCTGGAGAGATGTAATGAGGTCAAGGTTTAGTTTAGGGAAAACAGGTCGCTGCCAGCGGTTATTATTCCCTGCAGCTTTAACAACAGCTTAAACACAAACGGCAGAGATGCCGTTTTTTTTGTTTTTGTTGCACTTTAGACATGTGGAGTGCTCAGTATGAAGGCTGCGAAATCAGTCAAGAGATACGGCTTATATCATAGTCCTCGAATATTCTCCTAAGTTATATAATCAGGATTCGTACCTCCTGCTCAATCTCTGCCAAACACAAAAAAACACGCCGAATCAGGCGTGTTTTTTTTGTGTTTGGCAAAACCCTCTACGAGGCGAAATTCCGGGTTCAATCCGCGCAGAGAGAGTGAAGGATCAGGGTTCTAATGGAGGAATATTATCGTCTGAATCTATCTCTCGAAGTCCGCCAGTCCGCACTCACGTAGGTTTCATCTAGTAAATTTTAGGGGGGATAAATCAAAACAAATCCTGAAATGATTCTCTTTACAGGTACGTTTTTGTCTGATAAGATGTCAACATTCAATTGTTAACCTAAATAAGTAATTTGGTTAACAATTGAAAAGATCTAACGGAAGGTGATATCTTGTGACGCATTATGAACGGCTTGCAGCTATAAATAAGGCTCATTTATGGAACCCCTTTACGCAGATGAAAGATTACAATAACTCCGATCCTCTCATTATTGAACGAGGCGAAGGCATCATGCTGTATGACGTCCAAGGACGTGCCTATTATGATGGCTTCTCCTCGGTTTGGCTTAATGTTCACGGACATAACGTACCGGAGCTGAACCAAGCAATAACGGATCAGTTGGAACGTGTCGCACATTCTACTCTACTCGGAATGGCTAATGTGCCCGCTATTGAGCTTGCAGAGAAACTAGTAGAGATTTCCCCAGAAGGATTAAATAAAGTATTTTATTCCGATTCGGGAGCAACCGGTGTTGAGATCGCAGTGAAAATGGCGTTTCAATACTGGAAGAACCGAGGAGAAACCGGTAAAACGAAGTTTATTACGATGAATCAAGCCTATCATGGAGATACGATTGGTGCGGTTAGTGTCGGTGCAATTCCGTTGTACCATGCTGTGTTCCGTCCCATGATGTTTCCTACTTATGTCATTCCATATCCTTACGAATATCGACATGAGGACGGCGAACTGGAAGCAATGGAAGCTACGTTAATCGCATTACGTAATTTACTTGAAACCAGTGCAGATGAAATCGCGGCTATCATCGTGGAGCCGATTGTGCAAGGGGCTAGTGGCATCCTTATTATGCCCGAGGGTTGCCTACGCGAGATGGTGGCACTTTGCCGTACTTATGGCGTACTGTTCATAGCCGATGAGGTGGCGACAGGCTTCGGTAGGACAGGCGCTATGTTTGCTTGTGATCTCGAAGAGGTATCACCTGATTTGATGGTGATAGGCAAGGGCCTTACAGGCGGCTATTTACCTGTGGCAGCGACACTGGCAACAGATGAGGTGTACAACGCATTTTATGCCGATTATGAAGAGCAAAAAACATTTTTCCATGGTCATTCCTTTACAGGTAACCCGCTCGGCTGCGCCGTTGCTTTGGCTAGCTTGAAACGGTTTGAAGAGCGCAACATGTTAGAAGGTGTAAGAGCAAAGGCGTCTTTTGTAGAGTACAAGCTCTCAGCGCTTAAAGATTCTCCGCACGTCGGTGATATCAGGCAAAAGGGACTGATGTTAGGAATTGAGCTTGTGCGGGATAAAGCTACTCGGGAACCGTACGATTGGGCCGAACGTATCGGCGTTCGTGTAACCGGGCGGGCCAGAGAGCTTGGCATGCTTACAAGACCGCTTGGTAATGTTGTTGTGTTCATTCCTCCTCTTGCTAGCACAGAGGCAGAGCTTGATGCAATGATCGATATCTTAATGAAATCAATTTTTGACGTCACCGAAGGTGGTTCGGAAACATGAATGTAATTCGCGGATTATTCGTAACAGGTACGGACACTGGTGTTGGGAAAACAATCGTTACAGGTGCTCTTGTCGCCGCCCTTCGTGCTGAAAAGCGGAATATAGGCGTCTGGAAGCCCGTGCAGTCCGGTGGACTTCTTGGCAGCGGAGAAACCGATGCGGAACGTCTTTTGCAATACACCGGAATTCATGAGCGTGCCGAGGATGTTGCGACATTTACATTCAAAGCTCCTCTTACCCCGATGCTCGCTGCCAAGCAGGATGGGGTTGCTATTACGTTGCAGGAGATAATCAGCGCTGGTCAGTCGTTGGCAGATCGATACGAATGGGTACTCATCGAAGGGGCAGGCGGCGTCGCTGTTCCACTGACCGAAGACTCTCTTGTAGTGGATTTGATCTCGAAGCTTCGGACACCGGCTTTGATCGTTGCGCGGACGGGTCTAGGTACGATTAACCACACACTTCTTACTGTGTCATACCTGCAGCAGCATGGGATTCCGATCGTAGGTTTTATTCTGAACGACGGTGAATCTGATGAGATATATAACGACTCAAGCATCGCAACGAACGCGGATCTGATTGAACGTTATTGCGGCATATCCTTTCTTGGACGCATTCCCCGCTTAATGGACGAAATAAATACGGAATTGTTGATCCAAGTGATTCGAGAAAAGATCCGTTTAACACCAATCAGACAGGCAATAACAGTTCAATCCATGGGAGGATGAATAAATATGAAAACAACGGTAAGTAATCTAGAATGGTTGTCGATTGCGAATCGATCGTTGAATGGTGGATGTTTAACCATTGAAGAGGGGCTTGCCGTGCTTGAAGCAAATGACGATGAGGTATTGCCGCTGATGCAAGCTGCTTTTCATGTGAGACAATATTTTTACGGCAAAAAAGTGAAGCTGAATATGATCATCAACGCCAAAAGCGGTTTTTGTCCCGAAGATTGCGGTTATTGCTCACAATCCATCGTATCCACCGCACCCATCCAAAAATATAGCTTGCTCGACAAAGAAACGTTGCTTGCAGGAGCACACGAAGCTATGGCGCGTAAAGCAGGAACCTATTGCATTGTAGCTTCAGGAAAAGGTCCCACGAATAAGGAGCTGGATCAAGTTGTAGACGCGGTAAAAGAAATCCGTGAAACGATGCCACTTAAAATCTGTGCTTGTCTAGGAATCTTGAAGGAAGGCCAAGCAGAACGTTTGGCGGTAGCAGGTGTGCACCGATACAACCACAACTTGAACACAAGCAAGACCAATTATCCGTTGATCACCACAACTCATACCTATGATCAGCGAATTGAAACAGTGGAACAGGTAAAAGCATACGGCATGTCCCCCTGCTCCGGTGTCATTATCGGTATGGGAGAAAGTAATCAGGAAATTGTCGAGATGGCTTTCGCGCTCCGTAAGCTTGATGCGGATTCGATTCCGATTAATTTCCTGAATGCGATACCAGGGACCCCTCTGGAAGGAAAAGAACGCACTCCGGCTATGAAGGCGCTAAAGGTACTGGCACTATTTCGGTTCATCTGTCCATCTAAAGAGATTCGTGTTGCGGGTGGACGCGAAATCAACCTCCGTACGCTGCAACCTTTGTCACTGTATGCTGCAAATTCACTCTTTGTAGGTGATTATTTAACAACTGCAGGTCAAGAAATATCGAACGATTATCAAATGATTGAAGATTTGGGTTTTGAGATTGAGTTAAATGCACTTTAGGGCGGTACGGAATATGAACTGGATGGAAAAAGAACTTGGGTTATTGGCTGATGCCTCCAATGAACGTTACTTGCGTGACAGTGCCGCGGTTCCAGATTGTCCTGGTTATACGTTGAGGGGAGACCGAGTGCTCCTCAACCTGGCCTCCAATGACTATCTAGGACTTGCACGACATCCCGCGATCATTGATACGATTCGCGAGATGCTTCTCACCGAAGGAGGAGGCTCGGGGGCATCTCGTCTTGTTACTGGAAATCGGCCGCATTATGGTCACTTGGAAGAAGCACTGGCCACTTGGCAGCATAGTGAAGCCGCGCTTGTTTTTGCAAATGGCTATATGGCTAATTCTGGTGTCATTCGTGCACTTGTAGGCCGGGGTGATGTGGTTTTTAGTGATCAATTAAACCATGCCAGCATAGTGGACGGTATTGTGCTGAGCCGTGCAGAACATGCTCGGTATCGACATAATGATATAGAGCATCTGAAGGTGTTATTGAACAAACATCGGGATAAACCACGTAAGCTGATTGTTACGGATGCCGTCTTTTCAATGGATGGTGATCAAGCACACTTGCTTGAACTCGTTGCCCTCAAACATGAGTACGGGGCAATTCTGATGGTGGATGAGGCGCACAGCGGGGGCATCTACGGGAAACGGGGCGAAGGACTTTGCTTTAAGCTTGGTCTGCAAAATGATGTAGATGTGCATATGGGGACGTTTAGCAAATCATTCGGTTTATATGGAGCTTATATCTGCGGCAGCCGAATATTAATCCGCTTTCTCATCAACAAAGCCAGGCCGCTCATCTATTCAACGGCATTGCCGCCTTCTCTCGTAGCTGGTATTTCAACAGCGTTAACTTTGGTACAGGCGGATCATTGGCGTCGCGAACGCCTCCACTCGGCAAGTAGATTATTTCGTTCTTCGCTTTATGATGCCGGGTTTAACGTTGGAACCGGGGACTCTCCTATTGTACCGCTAATGGTCGGTGATAACGAAAGGGCTCTTCGTTTCAGTGAGGCACTTGAAGCAGGCGGTATTGCTGGGGTCGCCATCCGGCCGCCTACCGTTCCTGATGGCACCGCGCGAATTCGCTTCTCCTTATCAGCCGACCATACCCCTGAGGAACTGAATGATGCCAGCGCACTAATCTGCAAAATCGGGCTTCAGTTAGGGTGCTGAGCTCATGAATGCTTCAGATAATAATTCGTTGCAAATTGACGAAGAGTCAAGCGGAACCATATTATGGCTGACGGGATGGAGTATGCCAGATGTGGTGTTTGACCGTCTTCGCCTGTTATTGCCTGATTTTCGCCATATTTCTGTAGATTACAGTGCTGTCAATTCTCCAGAGGAAATGCTGGGCTTAACTGAAACAGCAGTTAGGAATATGTTATTTATTGAAGGATCAGCTTGCAGGGAAAGAATGTTTCACCGTCCGCTTCTGATATCAGGTTGGTCGCTCGGAGGTTTACTGGCGCTCAGACTAGCGGCTAAAGGTTACGTGGATGGCCTTGTACTGTTCGGTGCAACGGCTCGTTTTACCCGCTCAGAAGAAGAGTTTGACCGCGGCTTGGCAGATGCATACGTTAGGCAGATGATCAAAGGGATCTTAAAGGATCGATATGCAGTTGAAACCAAATTTCGAAAGATCATGTTTACGGAGCAAGAATGGGAGACAGGCCTTGCTGAACGTCTACCTCAAATGGGTAGCTGGACAACTCGAGCACTATTAGCAGGTCTTCAGATTTTACGAAGCGAGGAATGCTTGTCTCAACTGTCAAATATCGATTGTCCGGTTCTTCTCATTCACGGGAATGAAGATGTGATTTGTCCTTACGGTGCTGGATTGGAGCTTATGACTCAATTACCTCAAGCTAAGTTAGTTACATTAACCGCCTGCGGACATGCGCCCTTTTTGGGAAAGGAAGTACACATAGCTGATGAATGGAGGAGATGGTGGCATGACCATTCGTAGAAGTAGGGCTGTTCAACGCCAATTTAACCGTAGTGCCATTTCTTATGATGCACATGCTCATGTTCAGCGTTCTATGGCTGATCAGCTAGCAAGATCTCTCGCAGGATGGAAAAACAAAGGGTTCATAAGTGATCCGAGCATTCTTGAGATCGGTTGTGGCACGGGGGCTTTGACTCAAATCGTAGTAAATGAATGGCCTAGTGCGAATATTACTGCACTTGACATTGCACCCGAGATGATCGATGTGGCTTCAAAACGGTTCCTATCAGCGCAGCATCCAGGTGCTGGGAATTGTACAACGGATCGTTTACGTCTTCTACAAGCAGATATCGAAATGTGGGCAGTAAATGCCCCGGAGTGCTCAGTGGATATCATTGTTTCCAACGCCTGTTTTCAATGGCTAAGTTCTCCGCAGGAAACACTGGGTCACCTTCGGCGAATGCTACGCCCTGGGGGCTTGCTGATATTTACGACATTTGGGCCTGATACATTTCGTGAGATGCATGAGGCATTTAATGAAGTTTATCGAGCCAATGGAATGGAAGCACAGCGGCATGGACTTTCGTTTCAATCGCCTGTTCAATGGGAAATCATGCTTCAGGAAACCGGATATTCTAGTTTCGCTTGTGAGCGTTCGATTCATATGGAAAAGTATGCTTCCGCAAGAGATTTTCTATATTCGGTTAAAGGAATGGGAGCTAGCGCTTCAGAAGCAGTATCGATATCTGGGCACAGTTTACGACGTTTGTTCATCAATATGTATAAGGAGTACGAAGATAAGTTCAGCATACAGGGGGGAGTCTCTGCAACTTATGATCTCCTATTCATTCAATCCGAGGCTCCTTAATAATCATGGAATTAAAGCGATATTAACCCTTTACCGGAGCATGCAGACTCAGATGAAGCTCCAGCAAAGATATTAATTGCTCAACCATTTCCTCCGCGGGATAAGGCATGGAATGCATGATCCACCATTCCAGCAGGCCCACGGCGGCTGAAGCCAGGAATTGCACGGTAATCTCCATTTTCATGCCCTGCTGGATGCCACATGCGTGCATTTGTTCTTCGACTCCCTGGACCATAAGTGTCATCAGCTTGCTTCGGAATGCGGGAATCCCCTTTTTCGTTAGAAGTGTGGTATAAATTGCCGCATGCTCTTCAAGGTAGCGGAAGGTGCGCAGCAGCGCATCTTTGGCGGTAACCGGAGATGTAGGACTATCGTTGAGACAGGTATCCACCAATTGCTGCAAATACGTCTCAATGCATCGGTCCAGTAGATCAAACTTATCCGTGTAGTGTAAATAAATGGTGCCACGGTTGACATTGGCACGGTCAGCAATGTCATTGATCGTAATCTGCTCGAAATCCTTCTCTTCCAGTAGCCCCACCAAAGCCTCCATAATGGCCTTTCTTGTCTTGAATACGCGTCTGTCCATGGCCCCTCCTACTCATATTTCTATAATACTTTTCAACAATAATGTGCATTTCGTTGATTATTCAACAGAAACAGATATTTTAACGATTGAAGCACAACAGGTGCTTTGTTAATCTTATTTTATCAACAAATGTTCATAAAGCAACGATTATTCATAAAATTCGAAATAGAGGGATATCGAATGAAAATTTTAGTATATGGCGCAGGTGTGTTGGGCAGTCAACTGGCCCACGTTCTGGTACGTGGAGGAAATGACGTTACGGTTCTGGCTAGAGGGAAACGGGCTGAAGAGTTGGAGAGGGATGGCATCGTCATTCGTCATGTGTTTCAGTTTAAAACAACAGTCGATCCGGTTCGTGTAACAAGAGAATTAAAAGAGGATGATATCTATGATCTTATTTTCGTCGTCATGAAATATAATGATTTTCCATTGGTGTTACCCATTCTCGCTGAAAATAAGAGTAACAACATTGTGATTGTAGGCAACAACGCGGATGCGCGAAGCATGCAGACGTTTCTGGAAGAGAATAGCCGGGTGGAAAAGCGAGTGGCGTTTGGTTTTCACGTTAGCGGTGGGAAGCGGAACGGCAATCGGATGCTATCCATAGGCGTGGGAAAGGGACTGATGGTGATCGGCGCGTTGGACGGTGAGATTCCTTTTCAACCTCTGCTGGATCAGGCATTTGTTAATGCAAAATACAAGCTGGATGTGAATGAAGATATCGATGCTTGGCTGAAAAGCCATCTCATCCCGATTTTGATGCTGAATGCGGTGAGTTTTAATGAAGAGCGAGAGTTGAAGAAGCCGGAGGGTAACAAAAAACAGCTCCTGCACATGATTGGGGCCATGAACGAGGGAATGGCTGTACTGGAGGCGATGGGCATCGCCATGATCCCGAAAGCACAGGCCAAGCTGATCCGCAAGCATAAGCGGATGCTGTATCTGATATTGAAAATCTATAGCATGCTTCCGATGTATAAGCTGATGGCGGGTTCTTTTGGCGAAATAGAAGCTTTAAATGATGCATTTACCGATTGGAAAAAGGCAACCCAAAGGCCCACACCTCATTGGGATGAGCTTAAAAAGGCAGTTTCTGCTCTAAAATAAGTTGAAGTCCCCGCAGTGTGACTGCGAAATAGCAGGTTCGAACGAATCTGGGTAAAGCAATCCATACGAGATCCCCTCCAAGCTCCGTGTCTGCTTGAAGGGGATTTTTCCCTTTTTTACCTAAACCAGGCCTTGTTTAAATTGTTCGTAAAATTGCTATCGTTCATGGGCACGTTGGCACTGCCAAAGTCCGTGGTGTTGAGCGCATTACGGGCTGCGGGTGTCAGGTCATCCCACCCGATTAAAGGCTGTGTTCCACCTACAGCGCTGGTAACGCCAAGCTGATGGTTCAGTGGCCAGGTACTATTATAGGATATCAACGGATTATTGCCTTGTGTGTTGGTATTGCTCGGTGTGACGTTAGTGAACTGTCCGTGACCGGAATACGCGATGGAGAGGATTTGAGGATTGGCCGCTGCCGGATTATCTACCCACACGACGATTCCTTCCCAATCATGACGGTGGCCGAGTCCAGTGGAAGGGGAGTCTTTAGGGAAATACCACGAATACATAATGGCCCATACCCCATTGTGCCAGGTGGAACGGGAGTAGACCTGGCCTGTACTTGAGCTACAGTTTCCATTGGATGACCCGGATGTGTTCAAGCCAGCACTGGTATTGCCCTGTTGATCCACTGCGGGGAAAGGCACGCAACCATGATAGACTTTCAGAAAAGGCTGAAAACGCTTGGCTGCTTGTTGCGTTACGGTGACAGGCGTAACTTCCTGGAATCCGACAACCTGATCATGATTAATTTCTGCCGCTTCAATAACGGTGACCCAAGGAATACAGGCCATAAGCGAAACCATGAACATTAACACGATTTTTTTCATTTACACTTCTCCTTCACGGGTATGATGTGGTACTGGGTTGAGGTTCAATAAGACTATATTGGAAAATGATTTGTTTTATTTATCTTTTCATCTTAAGATTTGTAAATTTGTAGCATATTTATGTCATAATAATATGAGGTTACCGAAGACTAATTCCTGCCCAAGCGGGCAGAATGGTTGATTAATGAGACTATTTTACAGAAAAGTAAGTGGGACAGATTCAAGATAGGTGCGAGAGGTTTATTGGGTAATGGACGGAATAGTAGGCACGGATATGAAAAAATATACTTATATATTACAGGCTAGGACATCTTTACATTTGATGATATGATAGGAGATAAAGGCTTTGGAATGAGACGGAATTCCTAATGCATAGATATAGGTAAGACGAAAGGTTCGAGCAGAATTAACGGAAGATCATGATGGTGTAAAAAATATGCCCTTCTGTGGACTCGTGCAACGTAAGATTATGAGGTCGTTCAGACTCATGGATAATGTGGAATAGGTGGCGTATGAGATGAAAAAAGCTCGCTTAATATATAATCCGACCTCAGGCCGGGAAGAAATGAAGAAACGTCTGGCTGATATTTTGCAGCGTTTGGATCAAGGTGGTATTGAAGCTTCATGTCACGCAACAACGGGTGAAGGTGACGCAACCCGGGAAGCCGAACTCGCAATTGAGCGCGGATATGACATGATTATTGCTGCTGGCGGCGATGGTACATTGTACGAAGTCATTAACGGTATGGCCGAGCGGGAGAATCGTCCTCCGCTGGGTGTGTTTCCTTTGGGAACGACGAATGATTTTGCACGTGCACTTGGCATTCCTAGACAGTGGGAAGATTACGTGGATCTGGTCATTAACCAGCAGCTTCGTCCGCTCGATCTGGGCAAAGCGAATGATAAATATTTTATCAACATCGCCGGTGGCGGATCATTGACTGAACTTACCTATGAGGTACCGAGTCGTCTGAAAACGATGATTGGGCAACTGGCCTATTATATGAAGGGTATTGAGAAAATGGCAAGCCTGTCTCCACAGGAGCTGATTATCCGCGCCGATGGTCAGGAGGAGATCCATGATGAATTCATGTTATTCCTCATCGCCAATACCAATTCGGTTGGGGGCTTCGAGAAGCTGGCTCCGGGTGCAACCATTGATGATGGTCTGTTCGATGTGATCGGTGTGCGCAAATGTAATCTGGCCGATATGATCCGCCTTGTAACGCTCGCGCTACGTGGGGAGCATCTGAACGACAAGAAAGTGGTTCATTTCCAGACGAGTCATATGGAAGTTACGTCGCCGGGTTATGTGCAGTTGAACCTCGATGGAGAACTGGGTGGCACGCTGCCAGCTACGTTTACAAATTTGCGTCATCATTTGATGCTGTATCGTTAAATACTAAAAAGAAAGAAGTGAATGTACGTTGTCTAATACGAACCGCAGCGGTCGTGGAAAAAACCGCCGGAATTCGGCTGCCTCTCAGGGGCAAGGGAACGCTTCAGCGTCCCGTCAGCCAAGTCAATCATCTCGTCCATCACCACGTCAGCAAGGAAAAGAGGTGCGGCCACAAGGCGCATCTCTTTCTGGCGTTCGTCCAAAGGGGAGAGCGCGTGAATCTGCATCAGTCGAAGGACTACCCGTTAGCAAAAATGAAGAGACCGTCATCGACATCATTGGCATGAACCATGACGGTGAGGGAGTAGGCCGTGCGAGTGGATACACGCTCTTCGTGCAGGGTGCGCTTCCAGGTGAAACGGTTCGCGTGCGCGTAATGAAAACCAAGAAGCAGTATGGTTACGCCAAACTGCTGGAGATCGTGAAGGCAAGCCCGGATCGTGTGTCTGCGCCTTGCCCGATCTACGATCAGTGCGGCGGCTGCCAGATCCAGCATATGAGCTATGCCGGACAGCTTGCGTGGAAACGCCAGTTGGTGGTAGATAATTTGCAGCGGATTGGCAAATTGAACGTGATGGTGGAGGATGCGGAGCAGGGCATTCGCGTCCTTCCTACGATGGGCATGGACGAGCCATGGCGCTATCGCAACAAGGCACAGGTACCGATTGGTGTGACCGAGGGCGGTTTGGTAGGTGGATTTTACGCTAAAGGAAGTCACCGGATCATTGATATGGAGAGCTGTCTCATTCAGCATGAGCACAATGACGAAGTGGTTGCGAAGGTTAAGGAGATCGGCAGTCATTTTGGAATCAGCGCATATAACGAAGAGACAGGTCGCGGCTTGTTGCGCCACGTAGTCGTGAAGAAGGCGTTCCGTACAGGCGAGATGATGCTCGTATTGGTCACCAATGGCCGAGATATTCCGTACAAGGATGAATGGATTGGCAGTATCCGCGAAGCGATTCCGCATGTGGCGAGCATCTGTCAGAACGTGAACAAGAAGCAGACCAACGTCATCTTTGGCGATGAGACCCGCGTTCTGTGGGGCCGTGATGTGATCTACGATTATATCGGTGATGTGCAGTTTGCCATCTCAGCACGTTCGTTCTATCAGGTGAATCCGGTGCAGACGGAAGTACTGTATGGGAAAACGGTAGAGTACGCAGGGTTGAGTGGTAAAGAGACTGTCATTGATGCCTATTGCGGCATCGGTACGATTTCTCTTTTCCTCGCGCAACATGCGGATCAGGTGTACGGGGTAGAGATTGTGCCTGAAGCCATTGAAGATGCCCGCAGCAATGCGATGTTGAACGACATGAAGAACGTGAAGTTTGAAGTTGGTGCATCCGAGGACGTTATTCCGCGCTGGAAAGAACAAGGCATCGAAGCCGACGTGATCGTTGTCGATCCACCGCGTAAGGGCTGCGATCCACGTTTGCTGGATACGATTCTGGAGATGAAGCCTGAGCGTGTGGTATATGTGAGCTGTAATCCAAGCACATTGGCACGTGATCTGCGTGTGCTGGAGGATGGCGGGTATCGTACGGTTGAGCTCACGCCGGTTGATATGTTCCCGCATACCGTGCATGTGGAGTCGGTTGCGATGTTGGTGAGAAGCTAAACATAAACAGAAGGGGTTCGAGAATTTATACATGATTCTCGAACCCCTTCTTGTCTTTGTTTTAATACCATCCATTAACTAAAATAGTCTAAAACTCCCCATCATCCCAGGCGGTAATTAATATACGCGCACACCCGTACCAACCACAGATTTGTTTTGTACGGAATTTCCGGCTAGAAATACCTTTTGCAGATTAGGAAGTCGGCTTAGGGTCTCGATATTGGAAATGGCATTGTTCTCGAGATGAAGCTCTTCTATGGCCTGCCAGTTACTCATAAATTCAAGAGAAGCCAAATTGCTGTCTTGCAGAGTGAAGGAACGTAGAGCGGACATTTTGGCAAAGTAAGGCATCATTTGGTCAACTTCAGTAACAGAGTTGTTGTTTATGCTGAAATATGGCTGCTCTAAGGTCAGATGTTCAAGCACGCTGTTCTCCGCGGCCGCCTTTTGTTCAAAGTTCAGCCTACACTCGGAGCACATCAGAGATTTAACCTGCTTTAAACGAAATAAGGCATCGCTCTCCTTGTACAGTGAAGAGTCATAAATGTTTAGGGTCTGTAGGTGTGGCAAACTGTCCAGGGTGTCAAGATGAGTTATTTCACTGATCTCCCAGAGGGAAAGCTGCTTCAGCTTCGGAAATTTCCCTAGCGCCGCCAAATTTAACTCTCCGCTTCCGCCCCGGATCGTCAGGCTGGTTACGGCAGACGCCTTCAGCCCGGGGAGAAAGGAGCCTGGGATTTCTATCCGCTCTACATTAGGCAATGTCAGCGCTTCTGCTTTCTCGTAGTAACCGGACAACGTTAAATCCCGCAGAGAGGGCAGACTATTTATGGACTTTACCGAGCTAAGACTTAGAGAAGCCAGGCGTAGTGTAGTAATGGAGTTTTTATCGGCCAAGTGCTCCAGACTGGAAAAGTTTACATTTTCAATGTCTAGCGTTTGTAGAGCAGGCATATTTTGCACAAAGTCGATGGACTTTACGTTGGTTAAATAGGAAAGCTGAAGCTCCTGAAGCTGGGTTAAGGCATACAGCGGCTGTAGGTCTGTAGCTTCACTGTAATGTATAGACAAAGATGACAGCCCGGTCATGGACGACAACCATCCCAGTTCATTGACATAGGTGAGTGACAGAGACTTAAGCGGCAGCTTGTTTAACAGAAAAAAATCCGTTACGGACTCATCCACATAGGTAATGGATAAAGAACTCAGATTAGGAAATTCCAGCAACGTGGCCAATTCCTGATTGCTGCGAAGTTGAGTGGAAAGCTCCGTAATTGTAGACTTGTCACCAAAGAAGCCAGAAAAACTGCTAAAGGATTCGTTAAAAGCACCCCCATAGCTTTTTAAACCGGATATATGGGCGAAAGTGGTTTGATTCGATTGCGAGATTTCGTAGGTTCCGCTCAGATCCAATGCCGTCAGTCCCGTAAAGGCTTCAAAATCTTTCTGATCGATCTTCTGGGTATTCAGTTTCTTGTCCTGAGTAATATAAGTGATCTTCTCGGCCTGCTCATCGCTGAAGGGATCGGAGAAGCTGTAGGTAAACTGCCATTGGTCATTATCCGAATACTCTACGATCAAATAGCACAGACGAGCCAATTCCTCTTCTGTCGGCAAGGCAGATCCTTTATCGAAGATATCCCGCAAAAAGGAGAGCAGAACCTCGCTTTCAGGCATTTTCCGTACAGGCAGATTGGCCTCTGTTTTTGGATGAGTGGAGCTGTTGCTATAATAAAAATAAGTACCGATGGCGCCAGTTAGGACTAACATCAGTATTAGCATTAGCTTTACGGAGACGGTCTGCTCCGGCGGTGCCTTGGGAGGCGTTCCGTGGTAATGGTTAATGGTCTGATCCACATAGTAGACATGATTTTGTTTCAATAAAAGCTCTGTTTCACAATAGGGACACTTTAAAACTTCATCCTCCTTGTATTCAATTCTTCCGTTACAATTGGGGCAGTTTAACGGAATAAATGCCACGGATGCTCCTCCTTCATTATGATAATAAAGATCATGCTGAACTGTCATTTGACTTCATTATACCCGGTCTATTCCTATGAAAGCTTCTCTATGTAAAAAAATACTTCGGATTTGTAAGTTTGTCATAACCAGAGGTGAAAAGTAGAACGTCATATAAGAGATAGATGGTGTAAGAATATGAAGGAAGGATTGATGAAGTAATGAAGAAACCCATTCCGAGATCCAAGCTGCGGCTGATGTTGGGAAAAACATACTATACTTGGCGAAGGTATGCCAAATGGCTGGTTGACGGCACTTCATTCGCTAAATCGTTCTCGCAGGAAAAGCTCCCGTATGTTGTATTTCAGCATGACACACCAACCCTTCGAAAATTGAAGGACGTGGATATGTGGCTTCAGCATAACAAAGAAATCAATCTGTCAATTGCAATTACACGTCTGAATGGACTTCTCCTTCAGCCTGGTGAAACGATGTCCTACTGGAAGCTGATTGGTAAAACTACAGCACGCAAAGGTTACGTTCCGGGCATGGTATTATTTTATGGCGGCTTCAAACCTGGGGTTGGCGGAGGACTCTGTCAGCTTTCTAACCTGATCTATTGGATGACGCTGCACACACCGCTCGCGGTTGTTGAGCGTCATCGGCACAGTTATGATGTATTCCCGGATTCTAACCGCACACAACCGTTTGGAAGCGGGGCAACGTGTGCTTATAATTATCTGGATCTGATGATCTCGAATCCGACGACAACATGTTACCAGCTTCATCTGGAATTGAAAGATCATGTGCTGCGAGGAGAATGGCGTGCAGACGAGAAAGCACTGCATTCTTATGAAATCTATGAGAAGCAGCACCGCATTGAGCAGCAGCATTGGGGAGGTTACGTGAGGAGAAATGTGATTCATCGGCAGATTTTCAATCAGGAGGGCGAACTGATTAGAGATGAATTCATCACAGAGAACAATGCACTCATGATGTATTCCCCCTTATTAACTGAAACAGCGAGCATTGATTAGCTACACGTTGGTTTGGCTGGACAGGTTATCCATTGGATAACCTGCCCATTTCCTTTTTGCGAAATCGCATATTCCCTACTCTAGTCCATCAATCTACGGCAAAATGTACGACTGCACTATATAACATTTTGTTGCGAAAAGGGTCCAACGTCACTTGATGCTGAACTTGCTTCACCCGAAGCAGCAGCGCCTTGTTCATTCCGATTCGTTCTTCGATCGCTCGTTCCAGTTCACGGAAGTCATAAGCCTGCAAGCATTCGACTTTGTCTTTAATCATATCCAGTGAAATTTCCATATATAATCCAGGCCTCCTCCAAATTACGATTTACAGGTTAAAAGCCTGCCGAGCTTCATTTTAGAGGAGCTTTTCCAGTTCGGCAAGAGCAATCGGGCTGAAAATCTAATAAAGACGTGATAAAATCGGGAAAGGGCAATTTCGAAATCATCGAACGTTCAATAATCTGAAGATCTAATGGAAGTAATAACAGATACTGCTGTTTGAACAAAGTTACATTTGCATGGTATAAGTGAAGAAGAAGCTAGGACACCATAATGTCAATTGCAACGAAACTGATAATTCTAATGTAGATGGTAAGCATGCAGAGGCATGAGTTACGATTTTTTACTATTAATGAGGACATAGACTGTCCTGGTATGTATAGAGGAGTTTTGGATATGACAAAGGAAAACTTTTGGCGTGAATTGCCACGCCCATTTTTTATACTGGCACCGATGGAAGATGTGACGGATGTTGTGTTTCGGCATGTCGTAAGTGAAGCGGGCAGACCGGATGTATTTTTTACGGAGTTTGCGAACACAGAGAGTTATTGTCACCCGGAGGGGCACCATAGTGTGCGAGGGCGGTTGACATTTACGGCGGATGAACAGCCGATTGTGGCTCATATCTGGGGAGATAAGCCTGAATTCTTTCGTGAGATGAGTATCGGTATGGCAAAAGAAGGATTTAAAGGGATAGATATCAATATGGGGTGCCCTGTAGCGAATGTAGCGGAGAATGGAAAAGGAAGCGGATTGATCTGCCGTCCCGAAATTGCAGCCGATATTATTCAAGCAGCGAAAGCTGGGGGACTACCTGTCAGTGTAAAAACAAGGCTCGGTTTCACAGCTGTAGACGAATGGCGCGACTGGTTAACTCATATCTTGCAACAAGACATTGTGAATCTGTCTATTCACTTGCGGACGAGAGAAGAAATGAGCAAAGTAGACGCTCACTGGGAACTGATCCCGGAGATTAAGAAGCTTCGTGATGAGATAGCGCCCAATACACTGCTGACGATTAATGGGGATATTCCTGACCGTGAGACAGGCCTCAGACTCGTGGAGCAATATGGTGTGGATGGGATTATGATTGGACGCGGTATTTTCCAGAATCCGTTTGCTTTTGAGAAGGAGCCGAAGGAACACAGCAGTGAGGAGTTGCTTGATCTGCTAAGGCTGCATCTGGATCTCCATGATCAATATTCAGGACAGGCGCCACGTTCGTTCAGCGCGCTTGCCCGTTTCTTTAAAATCTATGTTCGTGGATTTCGAGGGGCAAGTGAGCTCAGAAACAGCTTAATGAACGCCAAGTCGACAAGTGAAGTACGTACGTTACTTAATGAATTTGGGAGTAAGGATCATGATGTGGCGGAGGAACGCGGGAACTAATTTGCCAAGTTGGTTAATAATTGAGATGTTGGAAAATTACAAAGAAAGAAGCGGGAACGATTCCGCTTCTTTTTTAGCTATTGTACTTATGTTTGGTTAGAATTTATCGCGTATACTCCGGCTGTGCCATTGCCACGGGCTGAGGATTGGCAAGCACCCATAATACTGCCAACTCGGATAATCTGGCAGGTGCATCAAAATCTGATCCATTGCGAAGCCTGCTGACCAAGTCTGTTGCCTCTTGGAGAAGTGCAGGAGATAGTGGCGCGCCAGTACCCAGGTGACGAATCAGTGCATCCAGCATCTTGCGATATTCCGCATCCCAGTTTCCACCGCCATTATCCAATATTTCATGGGATACGCGCCCTGTGATGCGGATGACCTCTCCCTGCACTGTTTGCGCATGTCCCTGGGCCGGGATGAGATATTCCCACAACTCTTGGTGTTGCTTAGGCCAAGTGGTTGCCTTTACCTGAATGGGTGCAGTCCCATCGTGCATGATCCGATTCGCTACCGGCTCGACATCAAATAACTGGTACAGTTTGTTCAGCGCGTCTGAAACTTCATCTACCTTGTCCTTATTGAACTTTTCACGGACGAATTGAAAATCCTTACCGATCCGCTTCACAGACTCTTTCATTTCCGGGGTGACTGCTGCGCCAGCATCCAGCAGAATCGCTGAAATTTTCGACATACTGACTATATCGCTATTCCTGCAATTGACTAACCCCTTAGCTAATGGCGTATTTCCCTGTTTATTTTCTACGTTAATAGTAGCGCCTTGGTTTACCAACTCTTGAACCACTTTGGTTCTATACCCATTGACCGCTGCATGTAACGGTGTTTCATTTTGGTAATCCACAGCGTCCAGATCCGCACCTAATTCAAGGAACAGGGGTACATTTCCTGACCAGTGTGAGGCATGGGCGTGTAATGGCGTGCGTTTATATTTGTCCCGTGCGTTGATATCGGCCCCTTGCTCCACCAGCCAGCGGACCAATTCATCCGAAATTTGCCGAAAGCTGAGAGCTGTACCTTTACTGTAGCCCCCGGAGGCATTCCATTCACATTGCTCAAAGACCTCTTTTACAGCAGAAATATCATTATTTTTAATAAGTTGCTCCATATGGGCAGGTAAGGTTGTCTTTTTCTTAGCCACTAAAATATCCCTCTCCTTCTGAATAACATCATATTTTCGTAATGATGGGCAATGATAGATTGATAGAAAGCAGATAATTTGTTGCAAGTTTATCACATGGGGGAATTTAAAACCAATAACTGGATTCAACGGTATTATTAAACGAACAAAGTGAGCAAAGGGTCTGCTTCCAAATCAACATGAGAGTAGCTCAGTTTGGCTGTGTTATAATTTTAGATGAGTGTCCATATTGGGGATGGGTTGAAAAAAAGATACTTGAAATGATCGCCGCAATTCGTGCGGTAGGCTTTTGAAAATAGGAGGATCTATGTCCTGGAGCAAATTGAAGCAACAACTGGAGAGTTTCCTTAGTCCGGCGTTAATTGGGAGAGTAGAGTACCGTGCAACCAGCTATCGGTATTCACTTGATAAATCAGGCAATTGTTATATTACTGTAGATAAAAAAAATGTTCTCAATATGAGCGATGCAACTACCCCAATCCGATGGTATCAGACGGAGCAGGAGATCAAGAACGATCCTGAGATCATGATTCCTGTCAACAATGAAGAGATTGAAGCTATACGAAAAGAGGTCAAAGGACCCGTTCCCGAGGATCGTCTTGAAGTCATAGCAAGAAGCAGAAAAATCTCCGTACATGCTAAAGAGCTTTTGTTGGCACAGACCGCATTAAGTAAAACTAATTTTACCGTGGTCGCTACAACGTTTTTATCTACTTCTATAGAAGATAATCTGGAGAGCAAGGATATCTTGTTTAATATTCTGGCTTTAATGGATAGACGAGTTGGCAAAAAGCGAATTCTGAACATGTCCGAGCAGGTGAAGTTAAAGCATCCAGCTGTGCAGTATTTCTATGAATTACGGCGAAGTACGTTGTGAAGTTCAATCACTTTCATTCACAGCGTATCGTGTCAGGGATAATCTCATTGAGCTTTCGACACATGTGGAGTGCTGTAACAACTAATGTATTATGGGAAATAAATGATCTAGCAGTGAGTTTAAAGCCTTTCTAAGCAATTGAAAGGCTCTTTTTTATTGAAGAATTTCATAGAATGAATGGTGGACACCAACTATAATTAGGAAATTAAAATCTAAAGGAGGATATAGATTGAAGGTTTTAAAAATGAAAGACATATTAATAAGAGTTGTTGCTGTACTGATTTTAGGTATCAGTATCTGGAATTTTACAACATATCTCAGTGACACATTTATTGGGCAAGAATATAGTCCTCTAAAGCACTTTCTAATTGCTGTAATCACGACTGTTTTAACCGTTATTCTTATACAAGTGGGACTGAACATTGACAAAATTCCGTGGAAACAACTTGGGCAAGCAGATGTTAGAACGAACCTCTTTTCATTTTGTCTAGGTTTCTTTCTCTGGACGGTTCCCGCATCGATTGGATTATTTTTTTGTTTAATACTTGGGTGGGTTGAAATAAAAGTAAATACAGATTGGAATCACCTATTGCTAAGTATTTTGATTTTATTCATCACTATATTTTTATTAGAAGCATTACCTGAAGAATATATATTTAGAGGATATATATATCGTTACTTAAATGAATTAGTCCCTCATTGGGGCGTAATCATTTTACAATCACTGATTTTCTCAATATTTGCCTATTTTATAGGGGCGATGTATTCAGTGGAACAGCTTCAATTTATTCCTGGCTTTGCAATTATTCTAGGAGTGTTTAGGGCGATATCGGGAAATGTATGGACATCAATTGGATTTCATGTTGCAATTATGACTGCAACACAAATTTTAGGCACCATTCACGGACACTTCGATGTGAGTGGAGTTTTTACGCTTCGATTCTTTGCATTTATTTTACTACCAAGTGTTGTTGGAGCGACAGTATTGTCATTTGTTTACCCCAACCACAATTGGAGTAGAAAATTATCTTCAATGTAACAAAAGTTAATTAATTCATAGGCTGCTATGTATGTGAAGTGAAATACTCAAAACGCACACTTAATTCGTTTTCAATTGACAAAATAGAGTAAATACTCTAAATTTAACATTAGAGTATTTACTCTATTTTTGTGGTGGGGGAGAGTTAGTTGAATAAGACGAAAGAAAAAGTTATGGAGACAGCTATTGCCATGTTTAATCTAGAAGGCACTAGTTCTGTATCGACAAACCATATCGCAAAGGAATTGGGAATTAGCACAGGGAATTTATACTATCATTTCAAAAATAAAGAAGAAATTATTAGGGCTATATTAGAAAAAATGATTCAAGAATGGGATATGGTTTGGCAGGTTCCCGTTTCGAATTGGCAGCCTACCTTGGAGGACCTGAAATCAATCATTAGATATACCTTTCAATTACAGTGGAAATACCGATTTTTCTATCGAGAACTGATTGTGTTGATGAAGATGGATCCGCTCCTGAAAGACAGACATCAACGAATACAAGGACAACGCATGGATGAACAAAAAGAATTTATTCAACTTTTTATAGAAGTTGGTGTTCTGCGCTTACCTGAAGACCCATCACAGATGGATTCGTTATTAACCATATGCTGGATTATAAGTAACTACTGGCTTGCTTTTCTTGAAACCAATAATGAAACTGTCTCTAAAGAGCAAATGGAACAGGGTATTCAACTCATTATGACGGTAATTGGTCCATACATAAAATGAGATTGGAGGAGATCAGATGAGCAGTACAGAGAAAGCTGAATCTGAAAAAGTTACTCGGAGATCTTTTTTAAAGAAATTAGGGGGAGCCGTATTCGTCATTTCATTTGCAGGGTTAACGTGGAGGATGTTTGACCAAGGTGTCTTTAGCACCGGAAAAGGTCCTGCCTATGAACCCTGGAATAGGAGTGAAGAAAAAGTAAAAGAAGGTCCACTTGCCCTGGTAAGTGATGCAATCTTAGCTTCTAATCCACACAACACGCAACCATGGCTCTTTAAAGTAACGGATACGTATATCGAATTATATGCAGACGAGAGCAGAAATCTTGGAGCGTTTGATCCGTTGAGGAGGGAAATGTTTATTGGTCTCGGATGTGCCATTGAGAATCTTCTATTATCTGCAAATGCACATGGGTATGATCCAAAATTGACCTATTCACCAAACAAGCTTGAGCCCTACTGTATTGCTCGTATTGACCTTATTCAAGGGACCAAATATGACTCTCCCTTATATCAAGCCATTCCCCATAGACATACACACCGAGGAGAATATGACCCTAACCAATTGATTTCTAAATCAATACTTACAGATATAATAGATCTAATTGCCGATGAGGAAACGGTGAAAATCTCGTGGTTCTCCACCTCTGAAGAAAAGAAAAGGATAGGAAATTTAATTGTCCAAGCAACCGAAGCCATTATAGCTGATGAGGAAATGAGTGTAGAAAGTAATAAATGGTTTAAAGAGAATTGGAAAGACATACAAGATGAACGAGATGGTATTACTTTAGATGCACAAGGCAGCTCCTTTTTGATAAGGGCACTCGGTAAAATATTACCCCCCATGTCACATGAAAGAAATAATCAATTTTGGTTATCATCAACTAAAAATACGCATACAGCTACAGCCACAGCCTATGGATTAATCTCAGTAAGAAACATGAATGATAATGAACAACGTGCAAGAGCAGGTAGAGCATGGCAAAGGATTCACCTATACGGGACAAATCTCGGGCTAGCCATGCAACCACTAAATCAATTAAATGAGATGATTGACCGTGAAACAAAACTTGGTGGACCGGCACCTTTCAGAACGGAGTTCAAAAAGGTTGCTGGCGATCCTTCATGGGGAGGATTATTTATTTTTAGATGTGGTTACCCGTTAAAAGAAACACACCCTAGTCCAAGAAGATCTATACGTGAAGTAATCTTATAGTGAGGATTTGGAAGTATAGTATGACTACTGGCTGTGATACAATGAAGACAATTTGATGCTAGATCAGTAGTAACGGAAAGTAACAAAAGAAAGGGGCCAGCTAAAATGAATTTGGAAGAGGTTATGCAAGAGCTTGAAGCGTTGGGTAAAGAACGAATGAAAAAAATCTACATCTCCAACGGTGCGCATGAGCCGCTCTTTGGCGTGGCAACCGGTGCGATGAAACCAATCGCGAAGCGGATCAAAAAGGATCAACCCTTGGCCGAGCAACTATACGCGACGGGGAATTATGATGCGATGTACTTTGCAGGTGTAATTGCCGATCCCAAAGTGATGACGCCAGCCGATTTTGATCGCTGGATCGATGCCGCTTATTTTCACATGATCTCCGACTACATCGTTGCTGTGACGTTATCCGAGACAGACATTGCGCAAGAGGTAGCCGATGCGTGGATTGCAAGTGGTGACGAGCTGAGGATGTCAGCGGGATGGAGCTGTTACTGTTGGCTGCTCGGAAGCCGGAAGGATGCTGAGTTTTCCGAAAATAAAATTATGGCGATGCTCGAACAGGTGAAAAAGACAATTCATGAATCTCCGGAACGAACGAAATATTCGATGAACAACTTCCTGTTTACCGTTGCAACATCCTATCAACCGTTGCATGATCAGGCGGTGGAGATAGCCAAGGCTGTTGGCCCTGTCGAAGTGAACAAGGACAAGCCCAAGAGCAAGCTGCTGAATGCCTCTGAGAATATCCAAAAGGCAGTGGATAAAGGGCGGACGGGTTTCAAACGCAAATATGTAAGGTGTTAAATAGTAATTGCTGCAATAGATTCGAACTTCAGGAGATGTAACACATACAGGAGGTGCTCGTATATGTAGAGAGTGTCTCCCTTTTTGTGTTGTTGTGAATATCACGTACTTGGGTAACCCAAATATAGTAACCGTCAAGCAACAAGTTAGTCAACAAATTCTCTGTCGATCCTTTATACTAATAAAGCCAGAAACATATCTAAGGAGTTGCCGAATCCAATATGAATAAAAAAGAAGTCGCGCATATACGCAAGCAGTTTAAACTGGATCATGATCTACTGAATATTTACGATATTCTCAACGTGTACATTACGAAGGAAACGAATGAGGTCTATCACTGGGAGCGTCACCCGTTCGAACTGGTGGACAGAGAGAAGCAGGAGCTCTACATGGGCAATTTCAAAAAATTGCTGATGGGTGAATTGGATCAGAAGTTGTTTGAGTTGAAGTTCCAGGAAGCGGCGGAGGACCCGGCGCAGGTGCTGCTTCACCAGGCTCTGGTAACAGGTGATCCGGATGAATGGCAGGATCTGATGCTGCTGATCGTGGATCGAATGTTGGTGGATGCGAAGTATGAGCGGGACATGGTGGCCACGTTCGTGCGTGGACAGTACTATCTGCCGACGAAGGCTAGAAACGAAGCTACGGAAGAGAGCGAGAAGAATGAAGTGTTCGCCCATCCATTCATCCTGTGCAGTGTAAACTCCACGGAGAAGCAGCGAAAAACGCTCTTGTTTGATTACGTGGAGAGAGAATTCAAATACAACGTTATTGTCGATCCGATTATCAAATTAAGCACGCCAGAGCAAGGATTCCTGTACCCTAGCGTGACGGACAACTACTCCGATGTGAATCGTGTACTATATTGCACAGGAAAATCCAATTTCCCGGATTCGCATTTCGTTGAAAATGTATTGAATGGAGAAAGATCCGTGACCGCACTGGAAGAGCGGGCGATCTTCGAAGATATCGTGAAGGAAGTGGCTGGTGAACAGCTCGATTCAGCCACCATTGCACATGTATACGAGGAGATTAACCGAGTCATCGAAATTAACGAAGAGTCCCATGAGGAAGAACCTCCGAAGCTGGATTATAAAGATCTGGAGCGTGTACTGACCGCAAGCGGTGTAGAGGATCTGACGACAGAGAAAGTGGAACGTGCATTCGAGACCATCGTGGACAACAAGAATTATGAAATGAAAGCAACCAGCGTTATGCCGAAGTTTACGTCCAAGTCCATCAAGATTGAAACCAAGGTTGCCACGATTACGGTTAGCCCGCAAGATCTGAGGTATGTGAAGCAGGTGAATCATCAAGGCAGACGGTGCATCATGATTGAAGTGGACGAAGATGTCGTGATTGAAGGCTTTACACTCACTACGGAGACGCTTTGAGTTAAATACGTTCAATCCAAGGACAACTCTGCAATGATGTTTTGCAAAACAACAAGAAGAATGGAACAGACTGTAATCCCTCCGTTGGATTGTGGTCTGTTTTTTTGTCAATCCAGGCAGTTCAAAAGTAAGTCAATAGCAATTGCATGAAGATAGTTTCCATACGCTACACCCACCCCGTAAATTCTAATATCGACGCTTTCGCGGATTGCACTTCGGATTGTGCACCTTTGCGCCATACTTTGGGAGACATCCCCATGAGTTTATTGAAACAACGGTTGAAGCTGGAAATGGAATGAAAACCGACCTGTTCGGAGATCGAAAGTATAGAAGCATCTGTGCTTTTTAATTGCTTACAAGCCTCCTCAATTCGGGTGCTGTTGAGAAAATCGAGAGGAGTTGTACCCATGATTTCATGGAATTTTCTGCGAAAATGAGTGGTACTCAAATGGCATAAATTCGCCAGAGAATGGATGGATATGGTTGTCATATAGTGTTTGTTGATATGCTCCAGAGCCGGGGAAATCACAAGATCCCCGTTTACGCCTTCTGATTCGGGTTCGGAACCAATCCTATTTTCCTTCTTTGAATGGATCCGAAGCAGTTCGATATAAAGGGACAATAATAGTCCATAGGCACTTTCCTGATAATACGAATCTTGTTGTTCCAATTCTGCAATGATTGATGCGGCAAGGGCGTATACCTTGGGATGTTGTTCCTTGTTCAAGATACAGTTAGATCCCGTTACTGCCAGCAAATTTGGCTCGAAGTCGCTATATGTACTTTTGAATGTATGCTGAAAGAGGTCGTCTGGCGAAAAAAAGATATAGGACCACAGGCTGGCTGTATTAGGTGAACTGTACGTCGTATGAGGCATATATCTGGGAATAAAAGTCACATCACCTGCTTGAAAGGGGACGGATTCACCCTTAATCTCCATGATGCCGCTATCCGAATGACAGACACCAATCTCCAGAAGGTTATGAAAATGAAGATGTTCGCTTTTGATATCGGAAATTTTCCAACGCTCTCCGCTTAACAACAGGATAGGAAAATTCATCGGCAGACTATAGTGCCGATATTCAATGACAGGCTTCTTTTTTTTGGGCATATTCGGTACTCCCATTCATAAATGATTGAAATTGCGCAGTTTTGTTGTGAATATGCTTAGATTGAGACTATTTTACTGCGTACAATGGAATAAGTAAAGCGTTTACAAAAATGGACGGACACCTCTCAGGGCGCACTTGGGGGCGTGTGCGGAGGGAGAGGGGAATAACAATGCTTCAAGTGAAATATGACAGGGAACAGATTCTACACGTAATCGAGAACGTTACCAAGAAAACACTGGATATGGATCTGACATGGGATTGGCCCGGCGGTGTGGCTTATTATGGAGTATCCAGAGCCTATCAAACGACAGGCAACCAAGAGATTCTGGACAGGCTGGTGAAATGGGCAGACGAATATATCGAGCTGGGGCTGCCGAGTTGGACGGTAAATACATGTGCCATGGGCCATGTGCTCATCACTTTATATGAAGAAACCGGGGATCAGAAATATTGGGATATTGTCCTCAGCAAAGTCGATTATCTCCAGAATCATGCGCTTCGCTTTGGCGACCATGTGCTTCAGCATACGGTATCCGTTTCCAATGATTTTCCGGAACAGGCTTGGGCGGACACCCTGTTTATGGCGGCATTTTTCCTGCTCCGCGTAGGTAGTAAATTAAAAGACGAAGCCATGATTCAGGATGCGCTGAATCAGTATTACTGGCATATCAAATACCTGCAAGATCCGAGCAGCAGTCTGTGGTATCACGGCTATAACAATATCAACAAGGACCACATGTCCGGCTTTTACTGGGGAAGAGCGAACGCTTGGGGAGCCTATACGATGTCTCAAGTGAAACCGCAACTGAACGACTGGTATTTGTATCCGCAGTGTATGGATGTAGAGTGTGCACTTCGCGATCAATTGGCGGCTCTCAAGCTGGTGCAAACCGAGAATGGCTTGTGGCGTACGGTTCTGGATGACGAAGATTCGTATGAAGAGGTATCGGCTTCCGCTGGCATTGCAGCAGCCATGATCAATAATGGCAATCCACTGCATACCAAATATGTGCAAAAGGCATTGGAAGGCATCCTGAGCAACATTAGCGAAGATGGACGCGTGCTTGGTGTTTCTGGCGGTACAGCAGTGATGAAGGATCGGGATGGCTATCGCAATATTCCAAAAGACTGGATTCAGGGCTGGGGTCAGGGCCTGGCACTCGCTTTTCTGTCCGATATGTTGAGATAGGGAGGGAACCAAAATGTCCAAACCAACCAAAGGCTCCTTTACACTACCGGGAGAATCCGGATATGAGGCACTGACGCTGGAACTTGCCGATCGCTGGGGAGCCGATGTGATTCGAGACAGTGACGGTACAAAATTATCGGATGAGATTATCAATGCCGGATATGGTATCTATTCAACCATCTGCATTATTCGGGATCATAATGAGTGGGCATCCCGTAATCTGGATAAGCTGCAGCAATGTTTTCTCATTACGAATCCCAAGGTCGCTGTGCAAGATTATGTATCCATCTATCTGATGGAGGACTTCTTCGCTGAACAATTCAGAGTGAATGATTCCAAAGAAGCGTTTAAATATTGGCAAGTTTATGATCGAACGACTGGGGAAGAAGTTCCTAGAGGACAGTGGAATTATGAAAGGGAATCTGGCAATGTTGTCATTACTGGGGTTGCTCCTTGGCATAAATACACGGTGAGTTTCATGGTTTATCGGATATGGGAAGAGATTTCCATGTACAATCATACGACCAATAACTGGGACAAAGAGCACCTGATGCAGATTGACCCGATCTATACGGACACACAAACCTATCTGCTGGATTGGATGGAAAAGTGGTGTCAAGATCATCCGGAAACAACGGTTGTACGTTTTACGTCTCTATTTTATAATTTCGCCTGGATCTGGGGCAGTGATGAGCGGAATCGCCATCTGTTCTCGGATTGGGGTTCATACGATTTCACGGTAAGTTCGAGAGCGCTGGATCTGTTTGCTCAGAAATATGGATACTCGCTCTCTGCCGAAGACTTTGTGAATGGCGGTAAATATCAGGTCACTCATATGCCTGCGGATCAGCGCAAACTGGACTGGATGGCATTTATCAATGATTTTGTGATTGAATTCGGTAAAAAGTTGATTGATATTGTGCACAAACATGACAAGCTGGCGTATGTCTTCTATGATGACAGCTGGGTAGGCATGGAGCCGTACAATGATCGCTTTGAGGAATTTGGATTCGACGGCATGATCAAATGTGTGTTTTCCGGTTATGAGGCAAGAATGTGCTCAGGCGTTAAGGTGGAAACCCATGAGATTCGATTACATCCATACTTGTTCCCAGTTGGTTTAGGCGGGCTTCCTACCTTCAAAGAGGGCGGAGATCCTACACTGGATGCGAAGAAATATTGGATTAATATCCGACGTGCGCTGCTGCGTGAGTCGATTGACCGGATTGGACTGGGTGGATACTTGCATCTGGTTGAACCTTACCCGGACTTTGTGGATTACATCGAGAAGATTGCCCATGAATTCAGGGAAATGAAAGAGCTGCATCAGGCTGGAAAGCCTTATCAGATCAAGACGAAGGTGGCCGTTCTGCATAGCTGGGGCAAGTTAAGATCGTGGACCTTGTCCGGTCATTTTCATGAAACACATATGCATGATCTGATTCATGTGAATGAGGCGTTATCCGGTTTACCGATCGAGGTTAAGTTCATTGATTTTGAAGATATTCGTCAGGGCGCATTGAAGGATGTGGATGTTGTCATTAATGCCGGTTCCGCTGGATCTGCTTGGAGTGGTGGAGAGCACTGGAAGGACCACCAATGTGTAGACATCCTGACCCAGTGGGTGTACGAAGGTGGTACCTTCATGGGCATTAACCAGCCTTCAGCAGTTGAAGGGTACGACAACTTTTTCAGAATGGCGCATGTGCTTGGAGTAGATGAGGATACAGGTGCAAGAGTTGTTCATGGAAAGTGGTCGTATGAGGCTCACGATGAGCATGGTTTGGTGCCGGAAGCTGCAAATATCGCGTCAAAAGGTACAGGTAGCATATATCTTACGGATGGTACAGCCAAGGTATTGCACGAGACAGATGGCAACATTACGTTGACCACACACGCCTTCGGAAAAGGCCAAGGAATCTACCTGTCTTCGTTCGAATTCAATTGGGAAAATACAAGATTGCTGCATAATCTCATTCGTTTTGCTGGTAATGAAGTCGGTGACGAGAAGTATATCACGGATAATTTATATACCGAGTGTGCCTATTACCCTGAGAGCAACATATTGGTCGTGATCAATAATAGCGATCAGGTTCAATCCACGTCGATTGATACGGAGCATGGGAAACAAACTGTGGAATTAGATCCATATGATACGGTGATTACCAAGATTGGAGATTTGAAATTAGTGTAGGACAGTCAGAGCTCCTACCATTGGTATATTTATAATAAGCCCAGGTCTGTGGTGATTTAGCCGAGACGTGGGCTTATTGCTATGACAAGTGTCGATGTCGCTTCCCTCCGACATCTTTTCATTTGGAGATAATGTCAATGATTTTGCGCTTAGCGTCTTTGGCTAATTTATATGTGTAGTATAAAGGTTGAAGTATACTTAAAGGTCAAGGCTGATTCCTGTCTATTCCTATGATACAGCGCCTATAGTAATCCATAGAATGAAATTTTTGATCACAACTATGGTATGATCTTTATATATTCAAAAGTTTGAATGAAGGGGTATAACGTATGAATCAGAGCATACAACAGTTTAAAGCGGATTTTTTCAAAGCCTTGGCTCACCCCATGCGGATTCAGATTCTGGAGTTGCTGAGTGAAGGGGCGAAGAACGTCAACGAGTTGCAAAGTATCCTGGGGTCAGAAGGTTCCGCCGTTTCGCAACAGTTAGCTGTATTACGCAGCAAAAATGTTGTGCAGGGACTGAAAGAAGGGACTACGGTCATATACTCTCTGCGGGACCCTTTGATTAAAGACTTGCTGGAGGTTGCCAAACAGATCTTTGACAATCATCTGGTCGATGCCATTTCCATGTTGGAAGATATCCGAAAAGAAACATAAACATGCTAAACAAGAGGAACCGGAAATATTCAGGTAACTTCTTGTCTTTTTGCATGTAATCAACGCCTCAGGTGTGAGCATTACGATTGACAGAGTGCTCGCAGGGGCGTAGTCTTCTTATTATATTCAAATATTCAAATATATAAAGAAAAGAAGGTTAAGTCAGATGAAATGGTCGGGGAGATATGCAGGATATAATGGTTCTGCTTTTCGTAAGGATCTGTTATCGGGACTAATTGTAGGTATCATTGCGATTCCACTCGGTATGGCGTTTGCTATCGCATCCGGCGTCAAACCGGAGTATGGCTTGTACACAACGGTAATCGCTGGGATTCTCATTTCCTTGCTGGGTGGGTCGAAGTTCCAGATTGGCGGGCCGACGGGGGCATTCATTCCGATCCTCTTCGCCATTGTGATGCAGTATGGATATGAGAATTTATTGATTGCTGGAATCATGGCCGGATTGATACTTGTATGTATGGGGCTGTTTAAACTTGGGGTGTTGATTAAATTTATCCCACGACCCGTGACCATTGGATTTACGGCGGGTATTGCCGTCATTATTTTCAGTGGGCAGATTGCTAATTTTCTGGGACTACGCGGGATTGAGAAGCATGAAGATTTTTGGTCTAATATGAAAGAAATCGGGATGCATATCTCAACCATTAATATATATAGTTTGCTGACAGCAGGCAGTTGTCTGGCTGTTATTCTGCTTGTGCCGAGGTTTGCGCCGAAGGTGCCTGCGTCGCTGGTCGGGTTGGTTCTATCGACAGTTGTTGCAGCTTTGTTTTTTGAAGGGCAGGTGGCGACGATCGGATCATCCTTTGGCGCCATACCTAACTCCTTGCCTCAGTTTCAGGTGCCAGAGATCACTTGGGAGCGAATTGTGAGCTTGCTGCAACCGGCTTTTGTTATCGCCATGTTGGGCGGAATTGAATCGTTACTGTCTGCTGTTGTTGCTGATGGCATGACTGGAAGTCGACATAACAGTAATCGAGAGTTAATTGGGCAGGGGATCGCTAATGTGGTAGCCCCGCTATTCGGTGGTATTCCTGCAACAGGAGCGATTGCACGTACAGCTACGAATATTAAATCCGGAGCTGTATCACCATTGTCGGGGATTATTCATGGCATCGTGGTTCTACTGGTACTTCTTCTGTTCGCACCATATGCTTCCCATATTCCACTTGCCAGTATGGCTCCAGTCCTGATGATGGTTGCCTGGAATATGAGTGAACGGAGGTCGTTCATGTATGTTATGAAAACCAAAACGAGCGACTCGCTTGTTCTGATCACCACCTTTTTACTCACCGTATTCACGAGTTTAACGACGGCTGTAGAGGTTGGGTTGATAATGGCCGTCCTTTTATTTGTTAAGCGGATGAGTGAGATGATGAAGGTTGCCAAAGTGCTGCCCGATCCCAATCATAAACATGAGAAAGTCATGGCCCACATGGTCCACGAAGGACATGATTGTCCGCAAATAAACCTGTATACGGTTGAAGGGCCGTTATTCTTTGGTGCAGCGGATAGGTTTGAGAAGTCGGTCATGGATTCGATTCATCGGCGACCAGGTATTTTGCTGTTGCGAATGGGCAAGGTACCCTTTATGGATACGACAGGTGAGTCCAATCTGGCCCATGTTGTCAAACATATGGAGAGATTTGGGGGAAGGGTTCTACTTTCAGGCATTCAGACGCAACCTCTGGAGATGCTGAAGAGAACGGGATTGGTTGAAAAAATCGGTACGCATCATATGTTTGAGCACACGGGTGAAGCTATCCATTTTGCATTAAAGCATCTGGATGATCAGAAATGCAGGGGATGCAAACATTTTGCCTTTCGTGAATGTGCTGCTTTGTCGAACGCTGATGCCGATTCAGAGTCAAAGAGGGCTCTCAAATCTGGAAATCGAGTCCGTGCAAATACCCCTGTTTAATCGGATGAATAGAGAAGAGTTATAGGAGTATAGCATTTTGTGAGATTAAAATATATATTCTGGAAAATAGATTAAAAATATACTATGTTATAGGTTGGGCGGTGAATAGGTGTCATCGTTCCTCAAAAAAGAAATAGTATATTAAACTGAAGGAGTATATATATGTCCACTCAACCGACTGCTTTACGTTCAGTGCTTAACCCCAGGTACCTGGAGTCTGCATTGAGGGATCAGTATGACATTGGAACGTGGGAAGAATGTTTATTTTGGCTCAGAGGATTGAATGATACATATCGCGTACGCACATCGAAAGGTTTGTATATTCTACGAATCTACCGTACTGAAATTACGGAGGCAGATGTTCAGTACGAGCTGTCATTATTGTCTCAACTGAAGGACACTCTAGCTTCTGCGGAACACACCGACATTGGGGAATACATCGAGAAGAAAGATGACACTGGATATACTGTGCTAGAGGCTGCGGAAGGCAAGCGGGTGGGTGTGATGTTTAGGTACATTGAGGGTACGGAAAATAATCTGGAGGATGAAGAGTCCTGTTACGCTTTTGGTCAATCTGCCGCTGAATTGCATATGGCCATGGATCAGGTGACCGTGGAGTTGTCACGATATGAGTTGGATCTGAAGTTTCTTATAGACGAACCTCTTGAGCGAATTATCAACTATATCGGTGAGAACAATGAAGCAGCAGCATTTCTTCAAACGTTTGCGAGAACATTAAAAGAGCGCATTGTTGCCGTCTCTAATCAAGGTCTCGACTTCGGCTTGTGTCATGGCGATATGCATGGGAATAACAATGCGTTTCAACAGGAACATCAGTTCATCTATTATGACTTCGAGTGGGCAGCCAATAGCTGGCGTGCCTATGATTTAGCTCAAGTGAAAGCTCGAAAGAGGCAGTCCGGTAAGCAAAAAGAAGTGTTATGGAAAGCACTGATGGCGGGATATCGTTCAGTCAGAGGTTTCTCTTCGGAAGATGAGCAGGCGGTTGATCTCTTTATTATCGCTCGCAGATTCTGGGTGATGGGTCTGGATGTTGCTTTTATTGAGAGTGATATGGGTGCGCTGGACTATGGTTCGGATTGGCTGGATAGTTTCGTGGAAGAGTTCCGAGATGCAGGTCTCGTTGGTTAATCATTCAAAGAAAAATAGAATAAAGTCATCATCATGCCGCCAATATGGCGGCTTTTTTCGGTTTGAATAGAAATTATACCATTCAGGACAAATTCAGGCTGGACATCGCATTGCCGACCTGAGCTATGAGTTTCAGATGAACATTACTACTGCAGAGAAATGATTATCAAGTCGTTAGTTAGTTCTATTCGGTTAGTTCGATGATGATGAAGAAGCGGCTGCAGCCGATGCTGCGGCAGCTGCTGCCATGGCGGCCTGCTGGGCGATGATAATATTCGTGATACTGGTTGAGATCGCCGAAGTGAGAACACCGTTTCGCAGATTCTCCACATATTGAATGGCTATCAATGCAGAGGAGAACAGGAGCAATTCCTGTTTGTCGATCGACCAGGCACCGAAGCCCTTTTGTGTCCGTAACCAGTCCTGTGTTTCGACAATTTGATCCACTAATGAATCTCTGTCAGAAGGCAACAGGGAGAGTATTCCGAGAGAGGGTAACGTGTACGTTTTGTCCATTCGGAGATTCCTTTTGCGAAAAGCTTCATTTAAAGCAATCACACGAGCGCTTGCATCCGGGCTGTCATCTCCAAGAACCAACACCTGTGTTAACGCCTGCACACTGTTTCTGGAGGAGAATTCGGGTTTTAATTCGTGATAAAGTTGTTCCATGCGTACCACACCGGAATCCACGTCGAGATCGGAAAGGGCTAACATGGCAGCAAAAATGTAGTCATCCTGTCCAGTAAGGAAACGATGCTCCGCTTTCATGCCGTCGTAAAACGATTTGGCCCGCTCCACCATATGCTGAAACTGGTCAGGTGATGCCTGAGTAGCGATCTGATAGGCAGCAATAACCAGATAATCAGAGTTGCGGAATTTGATCTCTTTCATTAAGTCATAGACATGTAAGGTGTCTGCCAGCTTCGTGTCTTCATCTGTGGTAAGAGAGAGCATGGCAGCAATGCTGATGGAAGAATTACCTCTGAATGCAGAGAAGAGTTTCGTGTTTTGCTTAATCAACTCATGGCTGTGACGAATGGCTTCCCCATCAGCAACTTTATTCTCCGTTGCATAGAGCAAGGCGACCAGACGATGCATCATCGAATGTTGCCATTTGAACGACTTCTTGATGATCTGGGTATTGGAAACGAATAATTCAACTCGTTCTGCATGATGCTGCTGCATAAGTCGACCTCCTGAATATAGACATTTTTAACAGTTTACTATATAAGTGAATGTTCAAAAAGAGTGGTTTTCAGTACCGCTTATACATCAACTTTATTCATTATTATTTTCTAGAGCTCTATTTCATGATCAGATTACCTTCACGCTGCAACATCAGTTCCTCCAATGCCTTGAAGCTGCTGGATTCGGAGTCTACCTCGCTGCCAGACAATCGTACTTTCTTCAAGTTAGGTAGATTCAGGAGCAGACTAGGATCGGAGAACGATGTTTTACATAAATCCAATATCTCCAGACCTGCTAGTGTCGAGATGAAATCCCATGACTTGGGTTTAAGCTTTGTCACATCAAGGTTTTTCAATGTTTGCATATCCGCCAGATGATGCAGATCCTTCACTTTAGTTTCCCAGATCCAGAGGACCTCCAGTTGCGGGAATTGGTCACGGATGTTTCTTGGGTGCGATTAAGTGGATTTCTTCTACATCAGGAAAGGCTTTGAAAGAATCCAGTGTTTGTAATTGGCAGGTTTGAGAACCTAGCGAAACCTTGCGTACACTGGATACAGGGGCGAAGTCGGGTATAACTTCAACATCATTAAATGGCATAGTGATATGCTCCAAGCGATCCGGGAGAACGCTCTGACTCGTGTAATTATTTTGGAGAAACTGATGTTTTGCAATGAATGCAAAGGAGATAACAGATGATCCGGTAGGGTCTGCTCTACATTGAACAACTGCAAAGATTTCAGATTTTTCATCTGTGAAATGATTTCTACATATTTCTTGATCTTCGTTTTGCTTGAGAACGCCAGACTTTCCAGACTTGTGGCATGGTCCAGGCCAATCAGGTCGGGGATGGTCATCCGGCTATTGGAAACGCCAAAAGTCAGGCTTTTCAGCTTCGTAAATTCCTTTAACGGCTCAAACGTGGTAATGGATTTGATATCCTGAAGAACCAGGGTTTCCAGATCATAGACGGAACCGGGTGGGTAAACCATTTATACTTGAGATGACTCTCTATGTATGAAGCTGCTTCGTCTACGATGGCATATTTTGATTTGGCGTAATCCACGTTACTACCTCCATTTAAAAAATAGATATAATAGGTTATTGTATCTTCATTACCCTTTAATTCAAGGTGTGTCACTTCCACAGACAAGAGAGTCTAGTTGTTGAATATAAAAAGACCGCTATTAGCGGTCGTAGGTTAGATTGATCAGTGATATAGGTCTGAACTAATTGAAAGAAATCGAGTAGGCTACGTTAGGGTATGCCGCCGTCGAACCTGGAACACGTTCCACTACAGTGATCAACGTTCCTGGGTTGTAGTAGGCTGAACCGCCGAAGTAAATGTTTTTGTTTACGATGGCTGTACCGAGGTCCAGTGTCGTATTATTGTAGCTCCAGTAATAGTGCAGTTGAAGGGTATTGGCTGCATTTGTTGTGACTTTCACGCTGGTCCCCGTCGTTTTGGCATTAGGAAGAATGTAGGCGTATCCTTGTCCGGCAGAGAGCGCATTGGAATAACTGCCACCATAGCTTACGATGGCGGGATTAGCGGAAGCGGTCAGGCTAAACAGTAGGGAGATACCTAGAATAAGTGCAAAAAATGTGCTAATGCGTTTTTTCATAGAATGCCCATCCTCTCAAAAATGAAGTGTTTTTATAGTTTAACTCGATGTAAACCAAAAACCTTTTCGAAACGGATTGGAGCCCCTCCTTATTCAGTTTATGTTAGCGCTAACATTCCTAACGGCTATACTATATACCAATAAAATACAGATGTAAATAGTGGATCAGATCAGATCTGATCTGATCGTCAGGAGTATCAAATGAATTAAAGCGATCATTCCTATAGGGTAGATCAACGATCTGGAGAAGCCATTCTTAAATTCATTTCGAGGATGCTTCTCGAAAAAGAAGTGCAACACGGTATGTATGACGAAAAAGTTATCTATCACCCAAAATGTAATGGTCTGATACGAGCTAAAAAGTAGAGAAAGAATGATCGTGTACATAGGTAAATGAATCCAAGTGAAATACCTGTAGGCTTTATCATCTTCCATATCTTTTAACACAATAAACAATTTCCATTCGGATCGCCTGATGGCATCCATTTCATGAAGCAGAAATAAAGATAAATTAAACAAAAATAAGACGAGTAAAAAGTCAGGCATGTCTCTTCTCCTACTTCAATATAATTTTTTTCCATCTTACTAAACCTAATTAGTGGTGGCCGGATATTTTGCATTTGGTATCGGATAAAGACCACGTATAGATGGCGTCGAGGATCGCTAGTCTCGTATTTCCTATTCAACTTATATCGTAATATCATACATGCATTCCTTGAATACAATGGAGAACCTGCGGGTGATTCAGCGTCATTTAGGGAGTGCATTTTTTTATCCGCAAAATTCATGCTTGAATCTCCTGTAACTGGAGGTTTTAAGATTGAAGGTAGAAGAGCTGCCGCACAATAGTATCATTCCAATTCTTTTCGCGGCAGAAAGGGAGGCTTTAAGCATATGAGGACAGTAGAATGGATTTATCTTATTTTCAACCTGCTTATGTTCGTAGGGGTAATCGGGATCGGGAGAGAGAATCATAAGTTTCGGATAATGGTATGGGGCGGATTCGCCATATCGGGTGTGCTGCTGATCATCCATGGTGTGGTCGAAGGACTACGTTGGTCGATGATTCCAGCGTATCTACTCACGTTGGTTCCACTTGTAGTGTTATTTACAAAGGCAAGACGCCAGCAACAGTCCGGTGTAACCTCACTGAACAGTCAACGTTCCGAGGTATCCACTTCCAGATCGACTGTGGTGGGGAAATTCGGACGTGTTCGAATCATCGCAAAGTCTCTCCTGGTGTTGGTATACGCTGTTGTAAGCATTGGCTTGCCGCTACTGTTCCCGATTTTTTCGTTTGCCAAGCCAGCAGGTCCCTATGGAATCGGAACGGTATCCTACGCCTGGACAGATAACAGCCGGGAGGAATTTATTGACGAGTATTGCCGGTGACCAACGGGAGCTGATGGTACAGATCTGGTATCCAACGAATCCAGACGCAGAGGGCGCTACAGCCCCTTATGTTAATAAGCCGGATATCTATGGGACAGCCTTCAATGAAGTGCTGAAACTGCCAAAGTTGTTATTTTCCAGTCTGAGTCAGGTTGAAACGCATGCGATTCAGGAAGCACAATTATCTGATGCGGAGGCCAATATCCGGTTATTCTTTTCTCCCATGGTCTGCATGGCTATGAAAATCAGAATACGTTCCAGGTCGAGCAACTGGTCAGTCAAGGTTACATTGTTGTAGGCATCAATCACACGTATAGCAGTCTGGTGTCCGTATTCCCGGATGGACGTGTGGCGCAGTTTGAATCCGAAGGGAAAGAAGGCTTTGAGTAGCTGCAGTTCAGTTACATGGACAAGTTGAATGAGACATGGGTAAAGGATGCACAGTTTGTACTGGATGGGGTGGAGAAGTTGGCTGAGGGAGCCCCAAGTGGACGCTTTACCGGACATAAGGATCTGGACAACATCGGCATGTTTGGGCATTCATTTGGCGGAGCAACGACAGTACAGATGTTAATGGATGATCCGCGTGTGAAAGCAGGCATGAATATGGACGGCGTATTATTTGGTGAGAAGCGTATTCCTGCCGAAGGTGTGGGCAAGCCGTTGCTGATGATGAGTGCAGACTCAACCGTTGCAGGGACAAGTGTCATGAGTGACGAAGAGATTGCTGCGATGGGCACGACCCGTCTGGAAGCCGAGAAGTATTATGAGGAAGTGTACGATCGCTATGAATCGGTAACCGCAGGTGGGAACTATTGGATGGAGCTGAACAACACCAAACATCTGAGTTTCTCGGATATCTACCTGATCTCTCCACTGCTCGAATGGACGCAGGGTGTAGATGCGCGGGGGACGCAACAGTTGGTCAACGATACGACGATTGATTTCTTCAACCACTACTTGAAAGGGCAACCGCTCCATATGGATAAGGAAGTGGGAGAGCACGAATCCTATTCGTTAAAAAAGGCTAAACGTAAAATGGGAGGAGACTGGAGTTCAGTCTTCTAACATTTGTTTTAAGCGTAATCGCATCCCCTCCTGCAACAGGTTAATGCCATCTACAATCTGGCTCCATTCGGGATTCATCACCTTACACAGCTTGTTAAACGCAGAATGCGATCCGTCACGGAGTCCAGCATATATTGAGCCTGTTTGCGAAAAAATACTTCAGGTGCTTCGGCATACTCAGTACTGGCATACATCAACACAAAGTCCCCCCATGCTTTGCACAGCAGGGCTATTGATGTCCCAACGCTTGTCCAGAGCTTCGGTAGTACGAATGCGAATTGCCTCCATTTTTTTTCACCCAGACGTCTTTTTCGACTTGTGGCTAATTCGCCATGATGAAGAAGGGAACCTCCAACCGAGCCAGATCGGCCCAATAGGCCGGATCATTGATTAGTTCCTGAATTTCCTCCCAGGCCAGTGTCTGTTGGACCGTCAGTCTCGTATCTTTCATCATGTATTTGTCGAAAAAGTGCAGGAACGAGACTCTCCAAACCTGTGGAATGCTGTCCAGTAGATGAGATTCATCCACCTTGGTAGCAACGAATTGTTTTCGGTTTCCGTCTACTCGCATTGGCCGTTAGGGATTCTACCAGACTGGAGATATAGGTGAGAGACTGTTCTGAATGCAGTGAGGTTTCTTCTTCATGCTGCTTCGCTTGTTGCAAGATGGAGAGCATGGAATTCATTGTGCCGATCTAGGTTTCCAAAGCTTCAATCTGCAGATCCAGTGCCTGTGCTACTGCCAGTTCACCAGACATGAGCGTTCGAATATCCGGTATGCTGAAATTCAAATAACGAAGTGTTGTAATCAGTTCGAGTTGCCATAGGTCTTGTGTTGTATAGAGTCGATGCCCGCCTTCCTTATGACTGGAGGGTTGTAAGAGTTCAATCTCATCATAATAACGGATCGTTTTCACCGTGGAGCCAATCAGTTTGGTTGTTTCACCGATGGATACTTTGTTAGTATTCAACGAGATCACCTCATGTTCTATTATACAATCTCCAGTCAGGGGAGATTCAATGCCGGAATAGTTGCCAAGGAAATGTAGCAGGTCCAGTTTAAATTCCACCCATCTCGGTTACAAAGGAAAGAGTGCAACTTTTACGTAAATGAAATTCAGAACAAATAATAAAAAGACGTTTATACGGTGGGTATCGTGTAAATAACAGAGGAGGAAATTGATCATGGCGAATCAAGACCAGCACACCATGCAAGATCCAACGACTCAATATCCGAAGGCTACACCAGAATGGAAACAGCAACAGGATGAGCCGGGGCTCCAGCGTGAGATGACTCCTGTTCCCGATGCGGGTGAGAAAAGTTATAAAGGCAGCGGACGTCTAACAGGACGCAAAGCGGTTGTGACCGGAGCCGACAGCGGAATTGGCCGGGCGGCAGCGATTGCTTTTGCCCGTGAAGGTGCAGATGTTGTTCTGGCATATCTTCCGGAAGAGGAAGCAGATGCGCAGGAAGTCGTGAAGCTGATTGAGGAAGCTGGGCGTAAAGCGATCAAAATGCCAGGTGACCTGAAGGATGAGAAATACTGCGAGGAACTCATTGAATCTGCGGTAAAAGAGCTTGGCGGGATTGATATCCTCGCTAACGTGGCGGGTAAGCAGCAGTTTGTGGAGCAGATTGCGGATCTGACCACTGAGCAATTCGATGCGACGTTCAAAACGAATGTTTATTCCATGTTCTGGCTCTGCAAAGCAGCTGTAAAACACATGAAGCCGGGCAGCTCCATTATCAACACGTCTTCCATTCAAGCGTATAGTCCTTCCCCAATCCTCTTGGATTATGCTACTACGAAGGCGTCGATCAATACGTTCAGCAAAGCATTGGCTCAACAGGTGGGTAGCAAAGGAATTCGTGTCAACGTTGTTGCTCCAGGTCCAGTTTGGACACCGCTTCAGGTCGTGGGTGGACAACCAGTTGAGAAGCTGGCTGAGTTTGGCTCCAATACACCACTTGGCCGTGCAGGACAACCTGCCGAGATGGCTCCAGCCTTTGTGTTCCTGGCGAGCCAGGAATCCAGCTATGTGAGTGGCGAGACACTGAATGCTAACGGCGGTACAGTTAGTCCGTAAACGTTGAATTTAAAAGGCCTATGGATCCTCACCAGCGATTATAGGCCAGTTAAACAAAGAACTCCATTCCCGATGAAGGTGAATGGAGTTCTTTGTGGTTATGTTATTTTTTGTGATTATGGATTTACTTCTGATCCGGTTTCGGTTCCAAAATGGCATAACTGCCGAGCGTGGCTAATTGTGCTGTATTCAGAAGGGCTTCATCCACTGCAGCAAGGGCTTCGCCAGCAGCTGTCATGAGCTCATCAGAGTCAACAGGTGAGGCGAAACGGAGAATGACCCGGTTCTCTCCTTTTTTGAGTTCAGTCTCAGCCTTAGTTTTGTACTCATTTATGGATGCGACTTCGAGATCATTCTGCACATAATAATCATTGGCATCGCTCTCGCCATTGAACATCGCGAGCTCGGAATCAAGCCAGTAATCCTTATCCGCTATCGTTTTCTGACTTGCAGCAGTCTCATCGTTGGCATTGTACAGGAAGTATGGGATGCCGGAGTTCGTCAGGTTGTTGGTGGCATCTACATGGAACCATTCGTTCCCGATTTTGACCTTGTTCCATGCATGTGGAACGCCGCTCGAAGCTCCCGTTACGACGATACTTTCCAGTCCCGAGAGATCGGAGAGCAATTTGTAGACGGAGGCATAGCTGGCACATACCCCAACACCTTTGACCAGAATACCGTATGTGGTAAACGAGTCATTGAACTGCGGATCGACATTTTTGAAGTTGTTCTGCTCGGCATTTTCCAGCGCTGCATCATCATACTTCGCGTTATCGTTCAGATAATCGTAGATGGCTTTTCGTTTCTCGTCTTCGTTCATACCATCTTTAATGATAGAAGCCACGACTTCGTTCGCTTTGGCAATAATCTCATCCTGTTTCTTCTGAATACCACTAGCCGATTCATTGTAATGAATCGTAAGGGTAAGCGTACCATAGTTATATTCAAAACCTTCCACACCAAGAATTAATGGATTCTGGTACATCACTTTCAAGACAACATCCGAGAGTGTCGTGAAATTTTGAGCCTCGGGGAAAGCTTTTAACGAAATTTTATCTTGTGCCGCAATCATGTTCTTGGCTAAAACTTCTTCCAATGCGGAATCTGCATTGATCATTGCATCGCCTGTAGCAGGCTGAGGCACGGCTTCCTGATTACCTTGTTCTACATTTTGTTGTGTATTGGACTTCTGTTCATCTACCAGGTTGTCTTCTTCAGCTTCAGGAGCTGGTGTAGGAGCTCCATTGGAGACTTCTTCGGAAGCCTTATCAGAAGCCTCAGTGGATACAGGATCAGCTGCATCTTCTGTAGTCTCAGTATCGGTTGCGGACTCTGTAGTTGGAGTTTCCGAAGCCGGTGCTTCTTCTGTTTCCGTTGCAGACTCAGGTGCATCATGATTGTTGATGATCGTTGGCACGTCAGGTGCAGGAACGTAAGGTGTGTCATTCTTCGGTTCCACCAGTCCGTTACTGGACTCGGCTACGGTTTGCTGAGCAAGTTTGTCCAGGTCTGCTTGAGTCACATTCTCTACGCGTACATAACTTTTCAGAGCTGTTCCTTTAACGTGAAATGGAATATTCGTTTCATTGAACTCTGAAATCTCTACGTTAGCGGTATCATAGACAATGGTTTCACGGGCTAGAGAGCCGTCATTGTACTCAACTGTTGTTTTCTGAGGAAGTACATCTATATTCTTTAATTTCTCCCTATACAATTGTTCTTTCAAAGCTGTTGGTAACTGGGAAGCAAGCGGAGCTGTAGGGACACCTCTGCTAAAATTGGATTCTTTGCCTCCACCGATTGCAGTGACGTAATATTCTCCTCGTATACCATGGTTCTGATGAGTAGTTATCAGATCATTATAAGTGCCGAGCCCGCCTTTTCCGTCTCTCAAAAAATCATTGAAGGACGTCTCTGTCGTTACCGCAATATCTAAAGGCAGACTATTACTGAAAGCGTCCTCTGCGCCAGTTAGAGGTACATTTGTATCGAAGTTGGTTAGGTCAGAACGTTTATAAATTTTATATTCGGTTGCACCCTCAACCTTGTCCCAGACCAACTTTAACCGTCTGTCTTTATCAATCTCGTATCGTAGGTTGGGCGCAGGTAACTCCGATTTCACTGTAAACGGAATAATGATGGGTTGATCGAGCAGTGTTAGGTTCTCAGCATCCGGATCATAATTCAGGCGAATGTAGTAGATTGGAGCACCGCCCCAAGAACTTTGTCCAGTAGCCTTCATTGAGTCAGAACTCAATACGCCCCACCCAAGAGGTTTAATGGAAACACTATTGTCGTTTGTCTCGGGAATGGCATATACATCGCTTGCTTTGAGTGCTTTAATATCGGTATGTACACTAATAATGTCACTAGCTGACAGGTTATTTTTACGTAAATCTGCTTTAAACTTGAACGTAAATTCTTCATCCTGAGCTACGTTGTACATCGGCATGATCGCTTGTTCCGATTCGGAGCCGTATTTCTGCTTCAAACTTAAAATGGTAGAACCTTCTACTACTTCTGTAGGGTTATTCTCGGACGGACTGCTTTCCTGTTCATTACTCTGGCATCCAGCCAGTAACAGGGTGAGCGCAAACATAATGAAAAATAGACGTTTCATGATACACCGCTTTCTTGTTTTTCTGGGTTGCTCTAATGGCTACGTTCTACACACCGAAAGATTATCAGATATGGTTAAAACCCATACTCGAACCTCTTAACGGTCAAACCTCCTATTAATTTCCTGACATCCTTTGCTAGTTTATGGTCATATTGACTCATTGTCAAGGTGAGAGGATAGGTTTTAAGTCCTGTAGAACAATAGAACAGTTGTAATTCCGTAGCTTGAGTTCAATGGTAAAATAGAAGAGTTACTACATATTTATATATATAAAAGAATAATTTGGGGAGGCTGGGGTGGCGTATGACAGCAGAACAGATTGTCAGAACCTTTTTTGAAGAGGTCCGATCAGGCCGAAATCCTGATTATGCAAGCAGCGTGATGGCGGAACAGGTACTGGCTCATCAAGTGATATCTGAAGAAGAGGTCACGGTGACCCGAACACCTTCCGATTATGCGGATCATGTGCGAGAAATGATCGAAGCTTACGGGGGATTTTCACTCGAAATTCAGGAGTTGCTGACGCAAGGCGATAAAGTCTATGTGCGCTGGAGACAAACGGGTACCCATGTTGGCGAAGTGAACGGATACAGTCCAACGAACCTCCCGGTTATTGAAATTGCGAGCGCAGTATACCGAGTAGAGGACGAACGAATTGCAGAGTATTGGATACAGATCGACAGGTTGGGTATCGAAAAACAATTGGAACGTAATCGGAGCTGAGTTTCTCAGCTCTTTTTTAGTTTTCAGCCCTTTGTAAGCGTTCCCGTGTTATAATGGACAAAGTTGTATACAAGTTACCTAAAACGTTTTCTGTCTTTTGACTCCAAAATCTGAAAGCGAGGTTCAGTGATGATTAAAGCAACGGAAGATAATCAATATGTTGAACTGACCAGCCCGACAAGTTTACCGAAGGCATCCGGATTCCTTTGGAATGAAAAGATGATGATTCATGTGAATTGCCGGGGGTACGCTGTGGCCCAATTCATGCAGCCCGAACCTGCCAAATACTCGTATGCGCCCAACCTGGAAGCGAAGACCTTTATGCAACCAGAGCAGCCATACTATGCCCACCATCCGGGACGATTTGTGTACATTAAAGATGAAGAAAATGGCGAACTCTTCTCCGCCCCGTATGAACCAGTTCGCAAGCAGGCGGATAGCTATACGTTCGCTGTCGGTAAACACGATATTCACTGGAAAGTGATTCAGAACGACATTTGCGTCGAGATGTCCCTGCGTCTGCCGAAGGAAGATGTGATGGAGCTGTGGCGTGTGAAGGTGACCAATCTGTCTTCGAGAAAACGCAAGCTGAGTATCTACCCGTATTATACGGTCGGTTATATGTCCTGGATGAACCAATCCGGTTCATATGTGGAAGATTTGCAGGGCATTGTCTGTTCAGCGATTACGCCGTATCAGAAATATCAGGATTATAGCAAAATCAAAAATTACAGTGACAAAACCTATCTGCTTGCAGATCACCAACCGACCGCGTGGGAAGTGAATCATGAGAGCTTTGAAGGCGAAGGAGGACTTCATAATCCTTCCGGACTTCAGTCGGAGACACTCGCTGGTGGAGATGCGCGATATGAGACACCTGTGGCTGCATTGCAATACAGAATAGAGCTGGAAGCGGGAGCTGAGCAGGCGTATCGATTTATCTTTGGCCCGGCTCATGATGAGACAGAAATTGAGAGCATTCGTCAGCATTACTTTGTGAAACAGAATAAGGATGGACAGGATGGTTTCGCAAGAGCCGAGCAGGAATATGCTGGTTATATTGCAGAAGGGCAAGGGAACATCCAGATTGAGACACCGGACAGCTGGCTAGATAATGTCGTGAATCACTGGCTACCTCGCCAGATGTACTATCATGGCAAAACCAATCGTCTCACAACCGATCCGCAGACGCGGAATTATTTGCAGGACAACATGGGCATGAGTTACATACAGCCACAGATTGCGCGGGCTGCGTTCTTGACTGCTCTGTCTCAACAGCATATAAGCGGCGCCATGCCAGACGGTATTATTTTACACCCGGACGCAGAACTGAAATATATCAACCAGGTTCCTCATACCGATCATTGTATCTGGCTTCCGGTCTGTATGAAGACCTATTTGGATGAAACGAATGACTATAGCATTCTGGAGGAACTGGTACCTTTTACAGACAGTGAACAGAAGGTTACTGTACTCGAGCATATGAATCTTGCGATGCGCTGGTTGATCCATGAGCGTGATGCGCGCGGGTTGAATTATATCAATCAGGGTGACTGGTGTGATCCGATGAACATGGTGGGATACAAAGGCAAAGGCGTATCTGGCTGGTTAACCATTGCGACGGCATATGCATTTAATGTGTGGGCAGATATTGGTGAACAGGCAGGGCATGCCGAAGTTGCAGAGGAATTCCGTCAGGAAGCCAACCAGACCAATGCGGTAGCGAATGAGTATCTATGGGATGGGAACTGGTATGCACGCGGCATTACGGATGATAACGTCGTGTTTGGTGTAAGCAAAGACGTGGAAGGACGCATCTATATCAATCCTCAGAGCTGGGCACTTATGAGCGGTGCTGCGAATCAGGAGAAACAGGAGAAGTTAATCCGCTCGGTAGAGGAGCAATTGGAGACGCCATATGGTGTCGAGAAGCTCGCGCCGTCCTTCACAGCCATGCGGGAGGATGTAGGTCGTGTTACGCAGAAACATCCGGGAAGTGCAGAGAATGGTGCAGTGTACAATCACGCGGCGGCTTTCTATATTTATGCGTTGTACCTGGTAGGGGAGAAGGAGAAGGCGTATCGTTTGCTGCGTAAAATGATTCCGGGGCCCGATGCCGAGGATATTCTCCAGCGGGGTCAGCTACCTGTATTTATCCCGAATTATTATCGCGGAGCTTATCGTCAATTCCCACGTACAGCTGGACGCTCCAGTCATCTGTTCAACACCGGCACGGTGCCCTGGGTGTATCGTTGCTTGATCGATGGCCTGTTCGGACTGCAAGGTCATGCACAAGGACTTCAAGTGCGTCCGCAGTTGCCCGAAGATTGGAACGAGGCATCGGTTACGCGGTTGTTCCGCGGGGCTGAGCTGAACGTGAACATGAAGAAGGATGCAACTGTCCAGACGGTTGAAGTGCATGTTGATGGTCAACGAATTGAAGGCGACATCATCAAGAATATACAGGCGGGCGTGAAATATGAGGTGCTGGTGAAGCTGCCATTGTAGAAAAGCGCACGGAGTAACTACTGAACGGTGTGAAGAGTTATTCAGAATCACGGAGCAAATTAAAAACTGCCTTTCCTTTATAGGAGGAGGGCAGTTTTTGGTTTCAGTTTGATCAGGACTGACTCATTTCTTTGACTCTGTACCAATAGCTATAAATCTCCGAATAACCCAACTTGGCGTAGAGCCTTAATGCAGGTGCATTATTGGCTACTACCTGTAGATAACTGGCCGTGGCACCCTGTTTTTTTGCCCAATGCAATAGATGCAGGATCATCTGCTCAGCAAGTCCCCGATTCCGGAAGTTAGTATCTGTAATGATGTCATACAATCCAATATAACCACGTTCGATTACACCGAACCCGCACGCGACGAATTGGCCGTCAATCAACAGCGAGATGAAACCTGCCTGTGTGCGGATGTTATGTAACATTAGTTCTGTCGTTTCCCGTTGCAGATCATTCACTTGATTTAACCTGCAAAAGTGATCCAGCCACTCTCCGGTTAACTGTTCTTCAATCTGTACAGCATGGTGCTCAGGCTCTTTGATATGTTCCAGACTCCGAGTCTGGAGGTGGGTGAGATCCACAACAGCATACCCTTTGTCTTGCAAAAGTTGGTCGAGATGATCCGGCTGAATAAACGGCGTGATTTTGAATATGGTATTTAACTGATTGGAAGCATAGATACGCTCACATTCCTCAATCTTTTCATGCACATCCAGCGTGGAGTAGTGGATCGGTTGAACGGAGTTGGCACGTTTGGTATATCCTTTGGCAAAACGCAGTACCCAGCCGTCATATAGTAAGGTGGACAAGGGTTGCCAGTGGTTAAGCGATAGTTCTTCAATGGTTTTGTGTTCTGTATCTATTGTTTGCGTCATATCAAACCTCCGATTTCATAATTAAATAATAATACACATTAATGTATAAAAATACAATGTGAACATACATATCGCCGAACAGTATGCATTATAGCCGGAGATAGTATACAATTTGTTTGGTTGAATGAATAACTTTAGAAGTGGAGCGCATTATGCTAACTATAGAATTAAATAATCACAGTATTAACTGTCATGTTGAATACGGCAAACGAAAAAAAGTTTCCATCACGATGGATTTGCCTTACATGGTCACGATCAAAGCACCCAATGGTACCAGTGAAGACATGCTCCGGCAACTTGTGGAGCAACATGGGGATGTGATTTTGAAGAAATCCGCTCTGATGCAGCGGGCGCTTGATGGTCCTCAAGCCAAGGAATACGAAGATGAGGGCAAGGGGAAGTTTCTGCTTTTTGGCAAGGAGCATGCACTGCATGAATTAATTCCTGTAGAGGGGCTTACAGAAGAAGAGCTGCGAGCGAATCTGAAGAAGTTTTATTTTGCCGAGTGTAAACGCATGATTGGGGAGCGCATCGGACGCTATCAGCAGGAGTTGAAGGTGAAGCCGAAGTCAGTAGAGATCGTAGATTCTCCCACCAAGTGGGGCAGTTGCAGCTGGGACAAAAAGCTTACGTTCAATTATCGCCTGGCGATGGCGCCACTGGAAGTGATTGATTATGTCATCATTCATGAACTGTGTCATATTCACCACATGAATCATGATCGCTCTTTCTGGCGGCGGATCGGCAGCATCATGCCGGATTACAAAACGAAAGAAGATTATCTGATGTGCAATGGTCGAGCCATGACACTATAGTTTTGACCAATCCGACGAGTGCATAGGTAGATACTTTACGAGTACAGGGCATGAAGTTCTTCCTGCTCTACTGTACGGAACGCTTGATTGAACACCTCAGTCCAGCAAGTTACGTCGATGAGTGGGATTTTTCTCCGCAATAGCTGTTCTGTTTGTACATTTAGAGTACAATATAAGCAAATATACCCGTACCACGAATCAGTGGATGTGCCCGTGGTGGAAGGAGCCCCAGATGGCTGAGAGTAACCATTATTCTGTGTTGGTAGATGAGTATATCTCGGAATTTGCCCCCGATGTACAGGTGAGATTACAGGCGCTAAGACAGATTATTCGGGAGTCGGCTCCACACGCCGAGGAGAAGATCAGTTACAAGATGCCCACGTATGCGCAGCATGGGAATCTGGTTCATTTCGCCGCATACCAGCATCATATTGGGTTTTACCCTGCTCCCAGTGGAATCCTGGCGTTCAAGGAAGAACTCTCCAAGTATAAAGGAGCGAAAGGATCTGTACAGTTTCCGCTGGATCAGCCATTGCCTGAGGATCTCATCCGCCGGATTGTGGAGTTTCGGGTGAAAGAAAATGTGGAGATCGTGCTGGAAAAGAAACGTAAGAACTGAGCTCCTACAACTAAAACTCATATCATAAACCAATAAAAACAGTCGGATGCCTATGCATTCCGACTGTTTTTGTTTTTAGATTTTAGGTTTTATTGTGGTCGGTACTTCATTTTACTTTGTTCTATTCCAATTCTCTTGCTTCACTTCTATTCAAAGGAATACGTGACGTTTGAATTGCTGGCAGTAGGGATGAAATACATGAAGCTTGGGTCTACTTGCAAGTAAATAGTCAGATCAGACACACCCAGATTGCGGACGGTCAGACTGAATCGACCGTTAGCATCCAGCTTCACCGTTTCGGTACGAATATGTTTTTCATCAGGTGAAGGACCGTGGATTTGGAAAGAGAACGTTTTATTCGCATAAGCCGCGAGTGTTCCCCGTACTTTCAGTGTACGATCCGCTGTATATTCGAACTGCATCAGATGATTATCCAGGTAATCCTCGTACCCCGTATCCGGTTCTTGTGGCTGTGTTCCAGGGTCTTGTGGTTCTGTTCCGGGATTCTGTGGATCGGTCACAGGCTCCTGAGAAGGGTTGCTAACCGAGAAGAATTGAGTCTGGTATGAAATTTCTGCTTTGGACCCGTCTTTCTTTTTCAAACCGGTAATGCGAACGTTGAACGTATCGCCTGCCTTCAGGGATTTCAAGTTATCTGGGCGGAAAATGACAGCATAGTTATATCCATAACCATCAGTATTTACGTTGAAAAATGCTTTGGCAGGATCACTGCTAACCGGGGTTTTAGATCCCAATACCCAAGTTTTCTGATCCGATGAACGGACGATCTCCACCTGTACCTCGGAATTGGTAGGTTTTGCAAAGACGTCCGGGTTCAGCTGTGCAGACCAGGCTTGCGACACATGGAATGCTTCAACAGGGAATGCCCCTTTGTTCGGATACAAGTTGTAATTGTAATTGAGGTTTCCTGAGCGGCTTGTATCCATAACTTGCATGGTGCTGAAATGGCTTGCATAGTTTTTGTTGTCCCGGGATGCAATCCCGAAACCGACCTTCTTCAGTTGCGGACTCAAAATCCAGCGGCGATGGCCGAGGGCAGCAATGTTGCTGGCATCCGAATCATCCATATAAGCTTCAACGCTTTTGACAGCAAGGTTGCCGGTAGCAGTATAAGAAGCGTACAGATTGGAACTGGAAGTCGACTTGGCACCCAGATCAAAAAAGTCCTTCGGCATATCTGCCGGACGAGCCGGGAAGTGAGTTAATTCTCCGGTAGAAACAACAACCGCTCCATGTTGGGCTTGACGATTGAGCGTAGCGTCCAGAACAAGATCGCCCTCTAGCCCGGAAAGATAACGATAAAAGTTCGCTGCGCCTAGAGCCTGTTCCAATGTGGAATCACTTACTACACCAGCAACGTAAGGTGCCTTGGTCGAGGGGTTCTGTGTGAAGGTGGCTGTCTGGTCCTTACCACTCATCCATTGCGTCCATTTCTGACTAATTTCTTGCTCACTTCGCTCAGGCAGCAGACTGTCGACAGGGGCTGCAGTGATCTGCTGGGTCCCGAGCAGCATGAATAATAGGCCTGCCAGAGGAAGAGAGAGTAACGAGCGGATGTACCTTTTTTGAATAACCATGTTCTGATCTCCTTTTAGTTAAAAATATTAATATTATGTATCCAATGTATTTTATCGACATTATAGGGATAATTCGTTAGTTTTCGAATTGAATAGTTTGTTTGAATTCAGCGATTTTTCAGCCAGAGCCATTATAATACTCACGGAATCCTGTATTTGAAAAGGAGTATTGGCATGTCTAAGATGCTGCAAAAATCGTTTTATCTCATTCTGCTCGTGTTTGTTGCGGTGTTTATTGTTTCGTCCTTGTTGGTTCGGGCACAGTACAACTATGCCTTGTATGGGGACAATCCCATTTTGGGTATGCAGCAGTGGAGCGTTTTTCTCCCGGTCATTCTTTGCTTCTTGGTTCAAGTGTCGGACTGTATGCTCTGTTGACTACTCCCTAGAGGTGAAAGAGGCGCCGCCAGCATGAATGACCGTACAGGCAGACCGGATATGATGCAGGGAGTGATGAATGCCGACATTACAGGTAGAGTTATCTCCGAGCAGGGAATGGAAGAATACCGGAATGGAAATAGGACAACACCGAGACGGTCGAACGGATGGTGGTTGTCCAGTAAAAGATGCTGGGAATATTGTCATTTTGTAATTGCTTACATTCGGACTATGGGTTATTATGGAAACAGCTGTTTTTTGAAGGGAGTGAGCGTCATGAAACGACGGTCTAAGATGGTATGTTCTATTACTACAATGAAGGTAAGAACGAACTGAATAATTCCGGCAGACCATCAGATGCAGGGTGGAACACATCCAGTTTCCCAGTCGATCTGAGATCTGCCGATATAGGGATATAACTGCTCATTTTTTCTGGCGTATGCGAGGTTTATTTGCTTGTGCAAATTTCTCATACACTCAGAATTTTTTAAAGCCGCAGGCATAGCCTGTGGCTTTTTGCGCGCAAAAATAGGTATTCGAAGGCTACAAGGAATGCACATGAACGATCAAAAAGGAGAAATGCCCATGTTAACATTAAAATATTTATTTCAAAATAACGATCTTGCCGAGATGATTCTGAAGAATTGGAGTTACGATCCCGAGTCGTTGGACATGTTTCAGTATTATCGTATATCCTCCAATGCTGTGTATCCGTTCAGAGATCAGGGGGAAGTTCGATTGCTTCGTTTTGCCCCGGTAGAGGAAAAAAATCAAATCAATCTTAGCGCGGAACTGGAGTTCCTCCGATATCTTCGAATGAATCATTATGGAGCGATGGAGGCTGTGCCTTCCCATTCTGGAACAGAACTCGTAGAGGCCCACACGCCATGGGGAACGTACTATGCTTCCGTCTTCAAGCGAGTACCCGGATCACAGTTAGGAGGCATAGAGTTGAATGATGCCATCCTGTACAGCTATGGTCAGGCATTGGGCGAGCTGCACCAGCTATCGCGTACTTTCACGCCTGAGCAGGAGGAGAAGCGGCGCTGGAGTTACATGGATGTATTGAATTGGATGCAGGAGAACCTGAAGGATTTTCCAACAGAGACGGCTGCTCTGAACGAAGTAGAGTTTCTCCGAACGTACTTTCAGACTTGGCCGATAACCCAGCATAATTTCGGACTCATCCACTACGATTTTGAACTGGACAATGTCTTCTATGACGAAGGGAGCCAGGCTTGTTATGCCATTGATTTTGATGACTCGATGTATCACTGGTACGCGATGGATGTAGAGCAGAGTCTGGATAGTTTACGTGAGGAGATCGAGCCTGAGCAATGGGAGCAGAAGAAGCAACTTTTCCTGAACGGGTATTGGTCCAAGGCAGGAGAACGTTATGATCTGGAGAGGTTGTTCCCCGCATGTCGTCGTTTTGCCGACTTGTACGGTTATGTGCGTGTGCTTCGGTCTGTTGCAGAGCAGTGGTCAAATGAGCCGGAGTGGATGAGCGGACTAAGAGCGAGGTTGGAGAGAAAAATGACAGAAAGGGCGGAGCAATTCGGTCATCCGATTTAATTTCTAGTGCAGATTGAGACTTAAGCCATAAAGGGATCAGATATTTACCCATAATGTCAGAAAATTCTTAGAATTTTGGTGTTTTCGTTATATTTTAAATGTATTTGAAAGCATAAGTTTGCCATAAGTCGAAATTGTAAGCATAAAGTTGCAGTGAGTCCCATTAGGACGACTTATGATAATTAAATTTAGACAGCCGGCAAGTAATCGGCTGTCTTTTTCATTGAACTAACGGGCAGGTTAGCACAACCAATATAAGATAAGTAGATTTCGTCTGCTATAATACCTACATCGACTATGAATGGAAGGGGATTGAGCAATCAATGCTTTTAGAAGAGGAAGCTCCCACATTATTGAGGGAGGTTTACTATTTGAAAACTTCAAATTGAAACGGAAGAGAAAACATAAGAGCAGGTTAGATGAATTACGGAGGAATGAAAATGTATTTAGATAAATTCATATTGCCTATAGATGAGGAATCCTCATTGATAGAACAAAGAATGGCATACAATGGCGGTAGGTTTGGATATGTCGACGAAACTTACCCATGTGGCATTTTCTCAAAAAATCGGTTTTCCGAATTGAGCTTTTCAAAAATCACAATTTTATATGGAGGAAACGGCTCGGGGAAAAGCACACTTCTAAATCTCATAGCGAATAAATTGGAACTAAATCGTATTGCACCATTCAATTCAAGTGAATTGTTCAGTTCATATGTTGAACATTGTAAATTTGAACTTGGACTTGACGACGAGGGATTTAAACATCGAATTCCAAATGGAAGCAGGATAATTACAAGTGATGATATTTTTGATTATATGCTTACAGTCCGCACAAACAACGATGAAATCGTGGATAGCACAGAAGATATAAGATCGGAATGGGGAAATCTGAAATTCGGCAATACAGTGAAAATGAATAGCATGGATGATTATGAAGCATTGAGGTTACAGGTGCTCTCAAGAAAAAAATCAATTTCACGCAGGGAGTTTATTCGCAGAGTCGCCGGCACCGAAATTAAACTGAACAGCAATGGGGAGACAGCCCTGAGTTATTTTAATTCCAAATTTAAAAATGACACATTATATTGTTTGGATGAACCGGAGAACAGTCTATCTCCTAAAATGCAGCTTGAACTTGTCAAAATGATAGAGGAAATGGCTCACTATTGCGGATGTCAATTTATCATTGCAACGCACTCACCGTTTTTACTGGCGATGGAGTTTACAAAAATATATGATTTAGAAGCTAATCCAGTCGACATAAAGCAATGGTGGGAATTAGAAAACCCAAAAGTGTACTTTGATTTTTTCAATAAGCATAAAGGGCTGTTTCTACACAATAAGTAGAGAAACAAGATTTGAACAAAAATATATCCGCCGCGTATATTAAAAAAAATTGGAGCTTATTTATTTATCGCTGATTACGCTAACGTAGAAACGATAGCGCGGTGCTGGAACCGAATCATTTCCGACTTGCATTGCAAGAATTGCTTACCGTTCTCGAAAAACAGTTTGATTTTGAACGATCGATCGATTATAATCGGTTCATGAAAAACAAATCCGAAAACAAAATGGAACTTATCTATCAGACAACCATTGCACTTCTTAATGAAATAGGGCTATCCGATATATCCATGTCCAAAATTGCGAAGAGGGCAAGCATCTCTTCATCATCCATTTACTTTTATTTTGAAAGTAAAGAAGACTTGCTAATTAAACTATATTTTAATCTCAAGGATCAAATGCATCAGATGATGTTTAGAGGTGTAACGGCGGATATGTCAGTCAAGGATGGTTTTGACACGGTCTTGCGTAATTATTCCAATTATATTGTGAATAATAAAGCTAATTTTCTGTTAATGGAACAGTTTCTTGACTCTCCGTTTATACGCAAAAGTTGTAAGGATCAAAACGGTGGTGTGTTCAAGCCGATGTATGCTCTATTTGAGAGGGGGATCAGAGAAGGACTATTCAAGGATTCGGAGACCAATCTTTTAGTTACCTACTCTTGTCTGCCATTTGTCCAAATGGGGAAAGAGTATATAAATGGCGAATATGAATTCAGTTCTGCTAATATCGATAAAATGATTCAAATGAGCTGGGATGCTATAAAAGCATAAACAGCCCATTTTTTTGATGTAATTTGATCGATCATTCGATAAAAATTTTGAGATATACCGATCGAACATTCGATATATATTTTTTTGAAGTAAATTGATCGATCGTTCGATTGAAAGGAGGTGGATGCCGTTGCTTTCTAACAAAGGTCAAGGTCCTCCTGATGCATAGGAATGCCTGCTGAAGAATTATTTTTATTCATTTAGATTCAATATCCATTTTATATTAGGAAAACGGGGGAAATGAAGCATTTATGAAGGACTACAACATGCAGAGCTACAAATTGATTATTTATTTTCTTGCACTAGGTGCGACCGTGGTCGGTACGGCCGAATCGATTATTACTGGAATTCTTGACATGCTTGCCTCTGATATAAATGTATCAATAAGTCTTGCCGGACAATTAGTTACTGTGTATTCCATTGCCTACGCAGTGGGTACGCCGATTATAATTGCATTCACATCAAAATTAGATCGAAAAAAGCTATTATTGGCAGCATTATTTATTTTCGTTATCGGCAATATCATTGCTGTTCTAAGTCCTAATTACGCATTACTAATGATTTCCCGGGCTGTCTTGGGAGTAAGCGCAGGCGTTTTTGCCGTTGTTGCCTTGGGTGTAGCTGCACAAATAGCTCCGCCAGAGAAAAGAGGAAGTGCGATCGGTACTGTCTTAATGGGAACAAGTCTTTCACTCGTCATCGGACTTCCTGTAGGCACTTTGATCGGGGAGTATATGGGATGGCGCTGGATCTTCGCTATACTTGGCGTAATTACCATAATAATGACTGTTGCCATCGTGAAATCCGTTCCTAAGTTATCCGGTCAAGAAGCGATTCCGCTATCTAAACAACTGGCCGTACTCAAAGAATTCAAAGTAATAAGTGGCTTGTTAACTTCTTTGTTCTTTATTACAGGTTATTCTGTTGTTTCTACGTATCTAGCTCCATTGCTGCGCGAAAACGCAGGTCTTAACTCCAATACAATCAGCTTTGTCTTGCTCGGCATGGGACTAATGGCTGTTGCAGGATCGCGTGTAGGCGGTTACGGAGCCGATAAATGGGGAATTGCTCGTACACTGATTGCAAGTCTGCTCCTTCATGTGGTTGCCCTGTTTTTTCTCCCGATTGCTGCCGTTACCTTTGCAGGTGCCTTGTTCATACTAGCTCTTTGGATGCTTGGAGCTTGGACAACGGCCCCAGCACAGCAGTTTAGTTTGGTTACAATGGCTCCTCAATCCACTGATATTATATTGAGTTTGAATTCCTCTGCATTCCATCTTGGTGTCGCCTTGGGGGTAGTTCTAGGTGGTGTGGTTGTCGAACACCTCTCCCTATCATCGATTGGTTGGGTCGGAGGGCTAATCGTATTGCTTGCAACTGTATTTGCAGTGATTTCGATTGCTTTGAAAAATAAACAGAATGTAGCGGAACAACTCAAAAGCGTATAAGAAAAAAATATCGAATATGCAAAACATACTGTATTGTTTTGCAACATTGAACATAAGGAGTGACTTTTTAATGGAAAAAAGAGCACTTGGATCAAGTGGGCTGGAAGTATCAGCTCTTGGACTAGGCTGCATGACCATGTCCGACTTTTACAGCAGCGACCGGGATGAACAAGAATCCATACGGACGATTCATCGTTCATTAGAACTTAGCGTGGGCTTCTTGGATACCTCGGATATGTATGGGGTCGGCGAAAATGAAAGATTGGTGGGAAAAGCGATCAAAGATCGACGTCATGAGGTCACCTTGGCTACCAAGTTTGGGGTAGTACGCGACAGAGGGCCGATGTGGGAATATAACGGAAGAGCGGAATATGTTAAAGCTGCCGCCGAAGCAAGCTTGCGCAGATTAGGCGTTGACCACATCGACCTGTATTATCTGCATCGTATCGATCCCTATACACCAATCGAGGAGACTGTGGGGGCGATGGCTGATCTGGTGAAGGAAGGGAAGGTTCGGTTTATCGGCCTTTCAGAAGCCTCGCCAGATATGATACGCAGAGCACATGCAGTTCACCCATTATCGGCAGTGCAAACGGAATATTCCTTATGGTCCCGAGACATTGAAGACGAAGTTCTTCCTACCCTTAGAGAGCTAGGCATCGGTTTTGTAGCCTACAGTCCGCTAGGACGTGGGTTCCTAACCGGTACAATTCAACGATACGATGATTTGGGGTACGACGATATTAGACGTAATTTCCCCAGATTTCAAGGACAAAACTTACAGAAAAACCTTCAATTCGTCGCCCGTATTCAAGAGATGGCTGCTGAAAAGGAATGCACTGCCCCTCAACTGGCGTTGAAATGGATATTGATGCAAGGCAGCGATATCGTGCCTATTCCGGGAACGAAAAGAAGAAAATATTTAGAAGAGAATATAGGCGCCCTGCAGGTTGAGCTTACGGAATCGGATCTTAAACGTATCCATGAAGTAGCGCCAAAGAACGTTGCTGCAGGTCATCGTTAATATATTTTTGCCTGCGATCAACTGCAGTTTTTACTATCAAGTAGAAATTAATCCATTTAAGGTGTTAGCAGCAGGAAATGAAGGAGGATCAACGATGGCTGAATTTACAGACAACTTTGAAATAGGCATCAATACTTTTCTAGAGAACTCACCGGATCCCGTAACGGGCAAGAGGATGAGCCATCCCGAGCGGATCCGGAACGGGATCGAAGAGATCGTTATTGCCGATCAAGTCGGCCTTGATGTGTTTGGAATCGGAGAGCATCAGCGGTTTGATTACGCCTCTGAATCGCCAGCCGTGGTGCTTGCAGCGGCTGCAGCTTTAACCAAGCGAATTCGGATCACGAGTGCCGTTACCGTTCTTTCCTCGGATGATCCGGTTCGTGTATACCAATCTTTTTCCACGTTGGACAGCATCAGTAATGGTAGGGCAGAAATTATGGTAGGCCGAGGATCCTTTATTGATTCGTTCCCATTGTTTGGCTATAGCTTGAATGACTACAGCGAATTGTTTGAAGAACACCTTGAGTTGCTTCTAAAGATTAGAGCTTCGGAAATAGTCACATGGCGAGGTAGTCATCGCCCCGCGATCCAAAATCTTGGCATTTATCCGCGATCCGTCCAAGACCCACTTCCGGTGTGGGTCGGAACTGGTGGGCGCCCTGAATCGGCCATTCGAGCAGGAGAGCTGGGGCTGCCCATCGTCTTCGCCATCATTGGCGGAATGCCGGAAAGATTTGCTCCTTTAGTCGAATTGTATAAACAAGCTGCCGCCAAGGCTGGTCACGATGTGAATAAGCTCAGAATTGCGACACACTCACACGGTTTCGTTGGAGAAACAACGAAACAGGCTGCCGAGCTACACTATCCTTACACTTCGGTTCAAATGAATGAACTCGGCAAAGTGTTAGGATGGCCGCCATACAGCCGTACATCTTACGATGCTGCGCGTAGTATTAATGGAGCCCTTTATGTAGGCGATCCTGAATATGTCGCTGAGAAGATTCTTCTCGTCCGCAAAAATCTAGGGACGAACCGTTTCTTCTTACATCTCAACATCGGCACATTGCCGCATCGCGAAGTCTTGCGCGCCATCGATTTGTTTGGCACCCGCGTCGCACCGATCGTTCGAAAAGAGATTGCTCGCGAGAGCAAGCAAACAACCATTTAAATAGCCTTCCTTACGAAGGAGTCATGTATAAAGGAGTTAAGATGAGTATGATCCTAAAGTCAGCGATTGAAGAAAATGATGATACGTCAAAGGAACCTGGAATCGTTTTGAGATTAGATCATCATTTTGAACTTCCTCTTCCTCCTATTAGAGCCGGATTTTCAGATGATGGTCATCTTACTGTGCGAGTAGGGTCTGATTTTCTGGTAGGTGATATGTTTCTTGCGGATATTCTGGAAACGATTATTGCAAATGGAAGTTTCGTATATATGTATTTGAACGAGGATGTGTTATCTCTTTGCAATTTGCTGCTGAAGTCAGAACTGATATTATTATCTGAACGACTTAAAGAACATTTTGCTAAAACGATCAACTATCCTGTTGACCCTTTCCAGCCTGAGGGGATTGTCAGACTATTGGGTCTTGACGCCGCTTCAATAAGCAATGAAGTTAATAAAGATCTTTTGCTTGAAAATTTAAATGCTTTATTGACGAGACGATTCGGTATAATTTCCGATACAGGTAAGTATAGAGAGTCTTATGCCTTTAACAGGGCTTTAGGGATTGTTAATGAAGGAACTGCACACTCAACACTGAAAGTTACATTTAATAAGAATGAAGGCTCACTTATGTTCCTTGATTCTCATTTCAAAGCAGAAGTGGGTTCTACGTACGGAAATACGGCAGTAGGTGCATCCGAGACGGTTACAGCCATGGACAAAACGATAACGTATTTGAACGTATCATTCCTCAGCTTGGAATGTACTATGCTTTATCTCAAGCTCAGATCGCTTTGCTTCGTTTAGGGTGGGGGTCAGAGGACTTGAAACTAAACGACAGCGTATTAAAAAACTGGATTAGCGATGTTACCTCAAAGCTGGCACCTACAAGGAGAATGCCCAGCGAAACCACGATTTTATTTTTCATGAAGGCGACTTTAGCGGATGGTTCCGAGGTTAATGGGATGTGGCCCAATACACTATCAGCCGATTTATTTTACAACCTCGAAAGCGGTCGTGTAGAAAGATATGTTTCCGAGCATGAACACTACTTGGAACTGAAGGATGGCAAAAAATTCACCATTGCTAACACGGTGGATGGTGGTGTATCCGTCAGAGCCGTTTCGGACAATACTGCTGATACGCATCATATCCTTCATTTCTATAACGATACCGAAAGTTTGGATAAAGGTTTACTATTAGCAGGTGCAGACCGTACAGTTTCCTTACTTGGCAAATTAAGCGATACAGCCAACCCTTTTAAAACCGTGCATTTGAGAGCTCCTCGGGGCAAGGAATTTAGATTTGTCATGTTGGGATCAAATGACTTTGATGTTTATTTAGTAGAAGAGGGACAAGGTGGGGTTTATACTATAAATGATACTTTGAGCAGTTAATTTCCTATGCCAAAGAGATTGACAGTGGGGGAAGTTGTTCACTCGTCGTTTCCGCCCTCTAAGCGCTCAGCTAGGCTCAAAGGGGCACACTACGCTTTGCCGAATTGGGCTTGCCTCGATCGATTTTCTTACAACCTGCATCCTGACATTCGGAGGTGATCGCAAGGATTTTGTGAATGTTCGGCTTCTTAAATGAACGGTGTGATTGAAAGTGTATGAGGGGCAATGGGCACTTATTTCGTTTCAATCACCCACAAAAGATAGCGATATTAATTTATGAAATTCCAGAAAAAACGAAAATAAGTAATTACAAAAATACGTCGATGAATACTCCAGAAAATCGAATTTTAAACCCACGGTTCAAACTATGAAGTGCATTCCTTAGAATAGACATTGGAAAAACCTCCTTAGGTTATCCGATGAAATTCTATGGGGTGCATTTTTCATGACTTATACAGGACAAACATTCAAGCGGAGATATACACAGCTTCTTTCCTTAATGGTTTTCGATGATGTTGGATCTCCCGAGTTATAGAAATATTACAAGGTGTACCCCTATTTCTACTGCTTGTTAGGAGTACAAGAATCTGGCGATAAGAATCAATGGAACGCTTAGCATGCAATATTCTGACGACCTGTCATTCAACTAACGGGAAACAATAGTTATAAAACCAAGGGAGGCCGCTGATCAACAGGATCAGGGGCTTTATTCGACTAATCACATTAACTGGAGTGGATACTATGCTTTCTAATTTTATAAAATGAAAAAAACTGGCATGTATATATTATATTCAGTCGAGACTGAGATCGAAGTCAGGTTCACACATATAATCAATAGGATACAGATCATCTCGGGATGAGATTAATGCACGGAAGTGAAGATCCCTGATATCGTGCTCTGCCATATTTCCATCGGAGCGATTGGAGACAAGCTCAGCTACCACAAACACATCCTCCGCGCGATTACATTTAAAAAGAACATTCTTCGGATTAATGACTTCCTCCAGATAGCTATATGTCATCACGTGAAAGGCTTGTCCACGCCAGTTCGTCTTAATTACTTTATAGGACTGTGTGCGGATCAGATCCAGATAACGTTCCAGCTGAAACGTATGCTCAAATTGCGTTATGTACCCTTTTTTGTCCACATCAATCGTAAACTCCACATCATAGCTCACATGCATTTCATTTTTATACGTCCCCTTCATGACCTTCATGCTGTCAAAGTGTGATCCCAATTCCGGATCTTCCACATAGGGAATGGTAACGAGTTCAGGATGAACATGATCTGTGATCTTGCTGTTCATGGAGGGTGCGGTGTAATACTTCGATGGTTGGAGATCAATCGATCCAATCATGCTTCCTGGGAAACCGGGGCTGCAAGTTATTCGCATAGTCATCTCCTTTAGATTTAATCAGTAGTTAGACGAATGACTATGGAGAAAGTTGCACCAGAATTAGGAGATGGAGTTGTATTTCCAATCGTCTTGCCCTTTTGATACAGTATCTGTAGGACAATGCGCGTGCAGAAGAGCACACCTTTTTGAGTGGTTTCCTTCCACTTCATATCAGCATGCAGGGATTCCGGAACTTGAAGTGTACGGAGGTCATGGCGCACCCCCCAAGTCTGGATACCCGTAAAATTGAATTAGGAGGCCTACAATGTTATCCAATAAAGTGATTGATCATTGCCAGGAGCAAGGCTGGTGGCATGAAGATGTTCCCGCAGCATACGAAGAAGCACTGCGAAAGCTTGAGATTGATCTTCAGTCGGATTTTGCACAATTTTATTTACATGCAGAGGATGGACCAACCTTTTACAGCAGACATCAGGAGTTGTATCAGATCTGCTGGTTTATGGAGAACACCGTATATATGGAAGACGTGAATGTAGCACAGCTCACATTGGGGCTACCCGAGGCGTATATTCCTATGGACAGTTTTGAAGGTGAAGGTGGATTTTTCTACAACCGTCAGACGGAAGAAGTGGTGCTGGTGGAACTGGGTGAGTCCATCGAACGGTTTCTCAATGGCGAGAGTAAGCCGCAGTGGGCTGATTTCAATGCTTTTCTGGAGTGGTACTTCGTTCTGGAGGAGGAGACGGTGCAATGAAAGATCTAACACCAAGCCCAAGAGACGTGTTGAGTTATTACAAGGGAGAGCGGGCTAAGCGCAAGTAGAGTGATTTTGACCATAGCATGAAACGAAAAGGGTACCCCAGTTGGCCAATCATTGACCATAGGCGTACCCTTTTGAGTTGAATATTCGTTTATTACGGGATGTCCGCTTGAATCTAATCCGAAATGTTGCGCGTATAATATTCAATAATATCCTTACGACGGATAATACCCAGGAAGACACGATCGACATCTACCACGGGTACAAAATTTTGGTCTGCTGCAAGTGTCAGCATATCCTCCATTTCAGCCTCAATGTAGACACATTCATTATATACCCGATTGTTAATCTCATGGACTTGAACCTGATCCATATTATCGAAAGTCAAGCCGGGTGTATTTCGCATTTTCCATAACAAATCGCCTTCGGACAGAGTAGCAACATATTTTCCATCCTGGTCAATCACGGGAATGGCGGTGTAGTGCTGCGATTCCAATTGCTCAATAGCATCTTTCATGGAAGCGGTAGACTTGATATAGGCCACTTCGGCTTTGGGGAGTAAAAAATAGCTGATTTCCATCATCGGGCTCCTTTTCAGCCTTTTGCATAGCAAAAAAGCTTTAGTATGTAATCTCACTCTTCTTATTTAAACATATTATGTGAGCTTTCGGCTATTTTTAATGATAAATTCGTCAGATTTGTTTCATTGTTTAAATGGCTCTGGAAATCTATAGTGTATATTAGAGGTGATGTAACCATGAAATCCAAACGTAAGTTAATGTACGGACTACTACCCATATTATTTGCAGGTGGCATCGGAATGTATCTATACATGCAGAATAACAAAGAAGCAGAAGCGAAGCCCCAGACTACCGTGAATCAGTACATAGAGCATCTGCAGAAAAAAGAGTTCGATCAGCTATATACCTTGATGACACCTGCTTCACTGCAAGAGTCGGGCATGAACAAAGAACAATTTGTTGAGAAATACAATGCGATCTATTCGGGTATGGAAGTATCCACCATCAAGGCGGAGGTTAAGCCTGTGGAAGTTACCGAAACGGCCGCCGATGGCAGTAAGACAGATGCTGAGGATAAAAACACGGATACGTATGAGGTGGACTATAACCTGCAACTGACAACTTTTTTGGGAGAAGTCAGCGAGACGCATACACTGAAACTGGTCCGACAAGAGCTTGAGGATGGGGGAAAAAACTGGCAAATTAACTGGCAGCCTTCGCTGATCCTGAGTGACATGATTAAGGGGAGTAAGGTACGAGTGAGGACACTGTTCCCGGATCGTGGAAACATTGTGGATCGTGATGGTTTGCCGCTGGCTACCAAGGGCACGATGAATGAATGGGGCATTGTACCCGAGAAACTCGGTGATAACCCGGATCAGATGATTGCCCGAATCGCGAGCCATTATCAGGTTTCGGAAGATGCCATTCACAAGGCGCTTGCGCAGACATGGGTGAAGCCGGAATATTTTGTCCCGATTGCATCCACAGAGGAGTTTGACGTGCCGGCGTCTTTAAGTGGGGTTACAATGCAAAGCAAGGAAATCCGTTATTATCCACTCGGCGAGGCAGCGGCGCATCTGATTGGTTACGTACGTAAAGCCACCAAGGAAGATCTGGATAAGGATACGGAAGGATATTATCGTGCAGAAGATTGGATCGGCAAAGCAGGTTTGGAGCAGTCCATGGAGAAGCAGCTGCGCGGTGAGCGTGGTGGTCTGATTGAAATCACCGATGAATCCGGTAACTCACTTTCTGAGCTTATTCGAAAAGATGCTGTAGATGGACAGAATGTTCAACTGACCATTAGCTCCAAGCAGCAAAAGAAATTGTATCAGACATTATCCAGCGGAGGAGACGCTGGAGCGATGGTTCTGATGAATCCGACGGACGGCAACCTGCTGGCGTTGGTCAGTGCGCCTTCCTATAATCCGAACAAGATGGTTACAGGACTTACACAGGCAGAGTGGGATGCTTACTCGGCGAATGAGAAGCTTCCTTTTATCAACAGAGTCACTACCCGGTATGCACCAGGATCAACCTTCAAAGCGATTACAGCCGCAGCGGGACTAATGGAAAAGGTGACCACAGCGGACAAAACACATGATATCTCTGGCTTGCAATGGCGTAAAGACGATAGTTGGGGCGGTTATTATGTCAAGCGTGTGAAGAGTTTATCCCCGGTGAATATGGTCGATGCACTGGTGTATTCGGACAATATTTACTTTGCAATGGAAGCCATAGAGATGGGCAGCACCAAGTTTATTGAGGGGATCCAGAAGTTTGGTTTTGGCGATAACTTTGGACTGGATGAACTGTACCTGAAGCCGAGCCAGTATGCTAACGAAGCGAATCTGGATCTGTCATCCGAGGTGTTGCTCGCTGACACGTCCTACGGACAAGGAGAAATGTTGATGTCGCCGATTCATCTGGCGTCGTCATTTACACCTTTTATTAATGAAGGAAAATTGGTGAGACCTGTCCTGATCGAGGGAAAAGAAACTTCTGACCCAGAGGTGGTTATTACTCCCGAAGTTGCGAATACGGTTAAGGATGCTTTGGGAGAAGTTGTCTCCCGACAGGGAGGCACGGCACATATCTTAAACTCAATACCTGGAGGACTCGCCGGTAAGACAGGAACAGCCGAACTGAAAGCGAAGAAAGGCGAGAAGGGGCAAGAGAACGGATTTTTCGTGGTGTTTGATACCGAGTCACGGGACTTCCTGTTATCCGCTGTGATTGAAGAAGTGAACGGCCGGGGCGGAAGCCATTATGTCGTGGATAAATTGAAGCCTTTTCTGGAAAAGTTGGAGATTAGGCAGTAGTCTGATGCAATCAATAGAATAGTTGTGCAATTATAATAAACAGCCCGGTCACCATCATGTTATGGTTCTCACATGTGACCGGGCTTTTTATATTATTTTATAGATATGAAATCATTTATTTTCTTGCAGTAATCATAAAGCGTGCCGAATTGGTGCGGATGCCCTTCTCGTCGTGGTTTTCTTCCACAAACTGCTGGAAGCGCTCCAAGTCAGTTTCAATTTCTCCGAAATTAGGAATAATTGGTGCATGGGTCAGGAGAAACATCAAATCTTCGGGTGTAGCGTAATGTTCCACTACATTATATTCACGGGCTTGAATGTCATGGAAACCTGCTTTTTGAAGTTCACGCTTGTACCGTTCCATCAATGTGCCAGGTCGAATGCCAAGGCTTTGTCCACGGCCAAAAGCTTCTGAAATGTTGGATTTATCGTGTTCACTGACCTGCTGGGTTAGAAATATCCCACCCTCAGCAAGAACTCTGAAGACTTCTGAAGCAGAGAATCCGGAGTGTCTGGAGGAGACCACATTAAAAAAGTTTTGGGGAAATGCCAGTTTCTCTGCATCCATATGCACAAAGCGTACATTGGGATGAGGGCCCGCAGCCTGAAGATTATGCTGTGCCGTTTCAATCATTCCTTGAGAGAGATCGATTCCCACTAATAACAAGGCTTCTTTGGCAATGGAGAGAATAGCTTCTCCACCACCCGTCCCAATATCCAACAATAGATCGGACGATCGCGTATGGCGAACAACTTCCTCATAGAAGTTCCATCCGACATTTTCCGAGACCACGTTCATAGAGCTGAAGTTCCAGCCATTCTTGCGACCTACTCGTTCATAAAAATCAGCATAGTTTATTTTGTTCTTCATTTTAGTATTCCTCCAATGTGAGTTTTTTTGAACAGGACAGGAGTGTTGTGCGTTATCATTCTAGTGTAGATGGTCGAACAGGATCAAAAGGACAGACGTGTCCCTTGATAGCTGGTACGCGTTTTGACCCAGCCCGACGACTACTTACTTCGAACAATTCGGAACAACATCCGAGTCACCTCACAGGTTGGAATATCACTAATTATATTCAATTGACAGCGTATACGCGAGATGTTATTTTGAGGTGGAATCTATTCTATAAGTTCGAGGTGATCGATGGTGACTATTCGTGCTAAGCAGATTTTTGTCAATTTACCTGTCCAAGATTTGAAGAAATCCGTTGATTTTTTTACTAAGGTGGGTTTTGAGTTTGACGCCAATTTTACGGATGAGTCCGCTACCTGTATGATCATCGGAGATAACATTTACGCCATGCTTCTGGTGGAGGAGCGTTTTCAATCCTTCATCTCGAAAAAAATCTCCAATGCTGCCGATACAACCGAAGTCATCGTTGCCCTGTCTGTGGATAGCCGTGAGCAGGTGGATGTGATTGTACAAGCTGCCCTAGATGCAGGAGCGAAGCCATACAACGAACCGCAGGATCACGGATTCATGTATGGATGGAGTTTTCAGGATCTGGATGATCACCTATGGGAAGTCTCCTATATGGATCTAAGTGCTTTTCCTTCAGAGTGAAAAAATGAAATGAGTAGAGCCTTCCTTTAATAGGAAGGTTCTTTTGCATCCACGATGACTGGTTCAAATATGAAAAGTTATCGTTACCGTTCCATCAGACGCTGAAGGAGATTTGGCCTATGGCTAATTCTCCTTTATTTGATTGCATATATTGAGTGTATCTGTTAAAATACAGAACGAATGTTCAGTATGGATGGAACGGAGTGAAACGAATGAATATGAATAAAAAACAACTTCAGACTGAGCAGACCAAGAAAAAACTTGCGGATGCTTCCAAAGCCCTTTTTGTACAAAAAGGCTATAAAGCAACGTCCATTGAGGATATTGTAGCTGCAACGGGCAGCAGCAAGGGCAATATATATTACCATTTTAAAAGTAAAGAAGGTCTGTTCCTCTATCTAATCGATGAGTGGGATCGGGAGTGGGAAGAGAGTTGGGCCGCTAAAGAGCATCTTTATCGCACCTCCACGGAGAAGATTTACGGCTTGGCGGAACAATTGATACTGGATGACATGAATCATCCTTTGACCAAAGCAGCAGATGAGTTCTTCACCGGGGAGAAGAAAGAGAATGATATCGAGGAACGAATTGCCTTGATGTTCAAGCGGCATCTTCAATTTAACAAACAAATGATAGAACAAGGGATTGAGAGCGGTGAGTTCAAACCAGACAATGTAGATCATCTCGCACTGATTTTAGAAAGTACCATTATTGGTCTTAGTCAGATGTCACGGGGTATGGAGTCTGACCAGGCCCTCGCTTTGTACCGTCAAGCTGCCAGTGTATTTTTGCACGGCATTGCAAAAGATAAAGATTAAGCAACATTCTGACAACTACGGAGGATGGAATCATGGCATTACTAACACGGAACAGGGGCGCATTGCTGCTGTTAATGTTTAATATTTTTCTCGTTTTTACGGGTATTGGTCTGGTTGTACCGATCATGCCTGCATATATGGATCTACTGCATATCACGGGGTTCACGGTTGGTTTGCTAGTAGCGGCGTTCTCCTTCACCCAGTTTCTGTTCTCGCCTCTTGCAGGACGTTGGTCGGATACCTGGGGACGTAAGAAAATTATAGTTGGCGGCATGCTGATCTTTGCTGTATCGGAGTTCATGTTTGGTGCAGTTAATGCACCGGTGTTGCTCTTCGCAGCCCGTATGCTGGGGGGTATTGGAGCCGCGATGATCTTCCCGGCAGTTATGGCCTACACCGCGGATATTACGACAGAGGAAGAACGCGGCAAAGGTATGGGATTGATTAATGCAGCCATTACAACCGGATTTATCATTGGTCCAGGAATTGGTGGATACATTGCAGACTTTGGCATTCGAATTCCATTCTATGCTGCAGGGGTTGCCGGTTTATTGGCAGCGATCATTACAATGATTATTTTGCCTGAATCGGCACGAAGCACAGGAGAGCAAAGTAAACCTGTGGCTGGCGCAGCGAAGGTTAAAGGTCCGGGTATGGTAACACAATTGCTGAATTCGTACCGTGAACCGTACTTTTTCAGCTTGATTATCGTGTTTGTTATGGCATTTGGTCTGGCGAACTATGAGACGGTATTTTCACTGTTTGTGGATCACAAGTTTGGTTTCACGACGAAAGACATTGCATTCATTATTACATTTGGTTCCATCGCGGGCGCGGTTGTGCAAGTATCATTGATCGGTTGGTTGCTCAACCGGTTTGGTGAAAAGATGGTCATTTCGGTCTGTCTGTTATTTGTAGCGGTATTTGTACTGTTGACCTTGTTCGTGCATACGTACTGGCTCATTCTTGTCGTAACCTTCATCGTGTTTCTGGGTATGGATATTTTGCGTCCGGCAATCAGTACGCAGATGTCCAAATTGGCACAAGAACAACAGGGCTTTGTGGCCGGACTGAACTCGGCGTACACCAGTTTGGGGAATATCGCAGGTCCAATCGTAGCTGGAGCACTATTTGATGTCAATATTAACTATCCTTACGTTTCGGCAGCTGCCGTTCTGGCAATCTGTTTCCTTTTATCCTTACGGGTACTCAGAGGGGTCAAAACGGTAAAACAACCGAAGGCTGAAATGTAATTTTCATTTTGGGAAATAAATGCATTAACCAAAGAAGTAGACTACACTTGGAAAAACATGTGCAGTCGACTTTTTTGATATTACGGTATTAACGGATTTCTCCATTCGTTTCAATCAGTTTTTGATACCAGTGGAAGCTCTGTTTGCGGATACGTCTCAATTCCTTGATATCGAATTCCTCACGGTCCACATAGATGAATCCATAACGTTTGCTTGATCACCTCAATTGGTCATAATAATAACAAAAAAACCCAAACTAAGGCTTAATAAACAGCCTTGGTTTGGGTATCGCCTGCTAACCAGTAACAATCCCGAAGAAGACACAGCTTCCTCTTTCAATTATGTCCACTATACCGCTTTCATAGCAGAATAACAATACATTGATTTCTGGAAATGGACGTAAAGACGTGGATTTTTGGTATAATAAGATTGCTGGAAGTGAATTAGATGGGCTGGGTTGCATAATAAGTTACCGAGGACGGTCATTTTTAAGCATATACAGGATTAATGGAGTGATAACATGAGCAAAGCAAAAGGAAAAGGCGGCACCGGCCGCGGTACTGGCAAAAAAGGCTGGAACCGTTGGCAAGCAGCTGCTAACCGGGCGAAAAGTGCCCCGAAGCCTTATAAAAGTAAAGGCACGAAGAAGAAGGATGATACCGAAACTTCAAGTGGCAAGCCCGAGTAAGTGTGGCTTGACGATGCCAGAGGAGAGAGCTGCCTGACTATCGGGTGGGTCTCTTTTTGTTTGGAATTATAAAAAATTAAATTGACAGTATTGTAGATCTGGTAATAATATAGATCTTACGCAAATTAGATGGTAGTGCTACTATATGGAGAAAGGAGCATCAGCATGCCTGTAAATATGGATGAAAATCCACTTGGGCTGATTTTGTCACGTACGTATCTGGCATATAAAAAAACAACAACCAGAAATCTGAGTGAACAGGATATTACGCCGGAACAATTTGCAGTTTTGAATGAATTGAGCAAGGCGGGGAGTCATATATCACAGAAGAAACTGGCCGAATTAACCGTTCGGGACCAGACAACTGTGGGGAAAATTATAGACAAGTTGATTCGTAAAGGTCTGGTGACCAGAGAAGAAGATCCGCAGGATCGCCGAGCGGTTTTGCTTTGTTTGACGGCGGAAGGACTGGAAATGAATAACGTTCTGACACCCAAGGCAAAACAACAAGAGCAAGAGGCACTCGCCGAATGTTCCCCTGAAGAGCTTGAAGCATTCATGAATGTGATGAATCGAATCTATGAGAAGATGAAATAAATTTTTTTGGCCAAATATGTGCATGTGCATATATATGTAGTGCAATTATTTTAATTTTAACCATTGGGAGTCGTGAACGAATGAAAAGCTTCAAAGAATTTTTGAAAGTACCACAGACGAAAATAGGATTGGTTTTTGCACTAATTGTTCCGTTGTTATTTGTTGTGATCTGGATGACGGGTTATCATCAAGCTACGGAGAGAGTAGATCAGCTTCAAGTAGCGCTGGTGAACGAAGATGGGACACAGGGAACAGAAGTGCAGAAGCAGATTGAGACGCTCGCCCCGTTCCAGGTACATGTGCTGGATTCTGCGAAGGAAGCCGAGCAACAGATGAATGCGGGTAACTATGCGATGGTTATTGTGATTCCGGAAGGGTTCGCTGACCAGATTGGTAGCGGTACAGAGGCGAGCTTGTCCTTTTATATCAATCAGGGCAATGCGGATGTAGCCAAATCCATTGTGGAACATGCTGCGACCGGAATGACTACACAAATGGGTCAAGGGATTCTGGAATCCAAGGTTCAAGTGACGCTCAATAACGATAGTATAAACAGCGACGATTTAAGTGCAGCCATTGGACAAGCGATGGCGAAGATGAATGAAGGGCCTGTGAAGGCTGAAATTAATAAAACGAACAGTGTGAGTGATTTTGCAACATCGATGCTGCCCATGATTCTGGGTTTTATCACCTACATTGCTTCAATGACCATGAATATTCAGTTCAATATTACGTCGAATATCATGAAGCGTAACCATTCCAAATGGGAAATCTTCTGGGGACGGCAAATGCTGTTATTGTGTATAGCGGTGATCGTTCCCCTAATTGTGGATACAGTAGCTCTTCAGTTCACGGATGTTGCGAGCTCCTTCGGCGCGTTGTATTTGTATCATGTGCTTGTAAGTCTGGCTTGTATCTGTTTTACACAAATGAGTTTTGCCCTGTTTGGCAATGCAGGCCCTCTATTTAATGTAGCGATGGTTCCGCTCCAGTTGATGACAGCAGGAAATATCATTCCAGCCGAGATGCTGGCTCCATTCTACCGTTATATTGGAAACTTCCTGCCCGCTTCCAATGGGGTACAGGGATTTATGCGTTTGATCTATAGTGGAGAAGCTGTGGGTGGATACGTGGTTCATCTTCTGTTGATCTCGATTATAACGTGGGGAATTACATTGCTGAGAGTTGGCATGCAAAAAGCAGGTAATGGACAAATGACGATGACGCCTCCAGCAACAGCACAGGCACAGCATTAAAGGGTATATAATGTAATAACACACAAAAAAGTGGTTCACGTATAGTTATATGCGTGCATCACTTTTTTTGCTTATCTTCTATAATACTGCTATTTATACACGTGGTAACTCAGTGTACTCCTGTAATCTTGTATGACGTTGATAAAAGGATAAGCTTAATTGAGCTTATTAATGAAGCTAAAATATATCAGAGGAGATTTAGTCCTAATAAATCTAAATGGAGATCAACACAGTAAAAGGTAGTCAATTTTCAAAATTGAATTTAATTAAATTAAGTGTTGTAATTAATATCTATACGTGATATATTATTAATCCGGCCAAGAAAACACGGTTTACACGGTGCGGCAAGCGAATAAAATAAGCTTCGAAAGAAACTTAAAAAAAGAGCTTGCAAAGTTGGTTCGGACATGGTAATATATAAGAGTTGCTGAAGAGAACAACGTTCGGTAACGAAACAAGTTTGATCTTTGAAAACTGAACAACGAGTGAGTAAACATTCTGCTTGCAGAATGAACGCGAAAGTTTGAGACAAGCCTTGGCTTGAATCGACTGGAGCACAAATGAGATTTTTAATCTCGTCAGATTCAAAATGAGCTTATCGCTCTTTTCAAATATTTGAGATGATTTTCATAGCGTTTAACCGCGCTACTGGGATTCATCTTTATTGGAGAGTTTGATCCTGGCTCAGGACGAACGCTGGCGGCATGCCTAATACATGCAAGTCGAGCGGACTTGAAGAGAAGCTTGCTTCTCTGATGGTTAGCGGCGGACGGGTGAGTAACACGTAGGCAACCTGCCCTCAAGTTTGGGACAACTACCGGAAACGGTAGCTAATACCGAATAGTTGTTTTCTTCGCCTGAAGGAAACTGGAAAGACGGAGCAATCTGTCACTTGGGGATGGGCCTGCGGCGCATTAGCTAGTTGGTGAGGTAACGGCTCACCAAGGCGACGATGCGTAGCCGACCTGAGAGGGTGATCGGCCACACTGGGACTGAGACACGGCCCAGACTCCTACGGGAGGCAGCAGTAGGGAATCTTCCGCAATGGGCGAAAGCCTGACGGAGCAATGCCGCGTGAGTGATGAAGGTTTTCGGATCGTAAAGCTCTGTTGCCAGGGAAGAACGCTTGGGAGAGTAACTGCTCTCAAGGTGACGGTACCTGAGAAGAAAGCCCCGGCTAACTACGTGCCAGCAGCCGCGGTAATACGTAGGGGGCAAGCGTTGTCCGGAATTATTGGGCGTAAAGCGCGCGCAGGCGGTCATTTAAGTCTGGTGTTTAATCCCGGGGCTCAACCCCGGATCGCACTGGAAACTGGGTGACTTGAGTGCAGAAGAGGAGAGTGGAATTCCACGTGTAGCGGTGAAATGCGTAGATATGTGGAGGAACACCAGTGGCGAAGGCGACTCTCTGGGCTGTAACTGACGCTGAGGCGCGAAAGCGTGGGGAGCAAACAGGATTAGATACCCTGGTAGTCCACGCCGTAAACGATGAGTGCTAGGTGTTAGGGGTTTCGATACCCTTGGTGCCGAAGTTAACACATTAAGCACTCCGCCTGGGGAGTACGGTCGCAAGACTGAAACTCAAAGGAATTGACGGGGACCCGCACAAGCAGTGGAGTATGTGGTTTAATTCGAAGCAACGCGAAGAACCTTACCAGGTCTTGACATCCCTCTGATCAGTACAGAGATGTACCTTTCCTTCGGGACAGAGGAGACAGGTGGTGCATGGTTGTCGTCAGCTCGTGTCGTGAGATGTTGGGTTAAGTCCCGCAACGAGCGCAACCCTTATATTTAGTTGCCAGCACTTCGGGTGGGCACTCTAGATAGACTGCCGGTGACAAACCGGAGGAAGGTGGGGATGACGTCAAATCATCATGCCCCTTATGACCTGGGCTACACACGTACTACAATGGCCGGTACAACGGGCTGCGAAATCGCGAGATGGAGCCAATCCCAACAAAGCCGGTCTCAGTTCGGATTGCAGGCTGCAACTCGCCTGCATGAAGTCGGAATTGCTAGTAATCGCGGATCAGCATGCCGCGGTGAATACGTTCCCGGGTCTTGTACACACCGCCCGTCACACCACGAGAGTTTATAACACCCGAAGTCGGTGGGGTAACCGCAAGGAGCCAGCCGCCGAAGGTGGGATAGATGATTGGGGTGAAGTCGTAACAAGGTAGCCGTATCGGAAGGTGCGGCTGGATCACCTCCTTTCTATGGAGAATCGTTTCCCGCGTGGAAACATTCAAATAAGCAGGTTCTTAGAACCTGCGACAGCGATTCATTTCGGTCCTTCACCTTGGTGTGGATGAAATGAAGAGCAAAAACACTCACTCGTTGCTCAGTTTTGAGAGCTCAAACTCTCAAACAGCTTGCTTTTGCATGGAGCTTGTTCTTTGAAAACTAGATATCGAAACGAAAGTAAATGCGAATTAGAACATTCCTTTTTAGCTGAACTTGTGCAAACAAGTTTCAATAAAAACGGTAGTTAATTGCTTTTGCGATGGTATTGAATCGGAGTGACTTTTGGCTTTGCGCAAGCAAAACAAGGGAAGCGAGCAGTCAAAACCGGAGCAATATGGTTAAGCTACTAAGAGCACACGGAGGATGCCTAGGCGCTAGGAGCCGATGAAGGACGTGGCGAACAACGAAACTGCCTCGGGGAGCTGTAAGCAAGCTTTGATCCGGGGGTGTCCGAATGGGGAAACCCAGCTGGGGTAATTTCCAGTTACTCACAACTGAATACATAGGTTGTGCAGAGGCATACCAGGGGAACTGAAACATCTAAGTACCCTGAGGAAGAGAAAACAATAGTGATTCCGTCAGTAGCGGCGAGCGAACGCGGAGAAGCCCAAACCAGAGAGCTTGCTCTTTGGGGTTGTGGGACGTCTCACATGGAGTTACAAAGGAACCGGTTAAGCGAAGAGGTCTGGAAAGGCCCGCCAAAGAAGGTAAAAGCCCTGTAATTGAAAGTCTGTTCCCTCCGAGACGGATCCCGAGTAGTGCGGGGCACGTGAAACCCCGTATGAATCCGGCAGGACCATCTGCCAAGGCTAAATACTTCCTAGCGACCGATAGTGAAGCAGTACCGTGAGGGAAAGGTGAAAAGCACCCCGGAAGGGGAGTGAAATAGAACCTGAAACCGTGTGCTTACAAAAAGTCAGAGCCCGTTTTAGGGGTGATGGCGTGCCTTTTGTAGAATGAACCGGCGAGTTACGTTCCCGTGCAAGGTTAAGGTGAAGAGCCGGAGCCGCAGCGAAAGCGAGTCTGAATAGGGCGACATAGTACGTGGACGTAGACCCGAAACCGGGTGATCTACCCCTGTCCAGGGTGAAGGTGCGGTAACACGCACTGGAGGCCCGAACCCACGCATGTTGAAAAATGCGGGGATGAGGTGGGGGTAGCGGAGAAATTCCAATCGAACTCGGAGATAGCTGGTTCTCCCCGAAATAGCTTTAGGGCTAGCCTCGGAAAACAGAGTCGTGGAGGTAGAGCACTGATTGGGTGCGGGGCCCGCAAGGGTTACCAAGCTCAGTCAAACTCCGAATGCCATAGACTTACTTCCGGGAGTCAGACAGTGAGTGCTAAGATCCATTGTCAAAAGGGAAACAGCCCAGACCATCAGCTAAGGTCCCCAAGTGTGTGTTAAGTGGGAAAGGATGTGGAGTTGCACAGACAACCAGGATGTTGGCTTAGAAGCAGCCATCATTTAAAGAGTGCGTAATAGCTCACTGGTCGAGTGACTCTGCGCCGAAAATGTAACGGGGCTAAACACACCACCGAAGCTATGGCTTGATGCTTTGCATCAGGGGTAGGGGAGCGTTGTATAAGGGTTGAAGGTGTACCGTAAGGAGCGCTGGACATTATACAAGTGAGAATGCCGGTATGAGTAACGAAAAGATCAGTGAGAATCTGATCCGCCGAAAGCCTAAGGGTTCCTGAGGAAGGCTCGTCCGCTCAGGGTAAGTCGGGACCTAAGGCGAGGCCGAAAGGCGTAGTCGAAGGACAACAGGTCGAAATTCCTGTACCACCGTAAGCCGTTATGAGCAATGGGGGGACGCAGTAGGGTAGTGACGCGGACTGATGGATGTCCGTCTAAGCAGTAAGGCTGATGTGTAGGCAAATCCGCACATTGTAAGGCTGAGCTGTGATGGGGAGTGAAAATTACAGTAGCGAAGGTCATGATCTCACACTGCCAAGAAAAGCCTCTAGCCAGGTGATGGTGCCCGTACCGCAAACCGACACAGGTAGGCGAGAAGAGTATTCTAAGGCGCGCGGAAGAACTCTCGTTAAGGAACTCGGCAAAATGACCCCGTAACTTCGGGAGAAGGGGTGCCCCGGTAGTGTGAATAGCACGAGGGGGCCGCAGTGAAAAGGCCCAAGCGACTGTTTAGCAAAAACACAGGTCTGTGCGAAGCCGTAAGGCGAAGTATACGGGCTGACGCCTGCCCGGTGCTGGAAGGTTAAGGGGAGTGGTTAGGGAGTAATCCCGAAGCTGTGAACCGAAGCCCCAGTAAACGGCGGCCGTAACTATAACGGTCCTAAGGTAGCGAAATTCCTTGTCAGGTAAATTCTGACCCGCACGAATGGCGTAACGACTTGGGCGCTGTCTCAACGAGAGATCCGGTGAAATTTTAATACCTGTGAAGATGCAGGTTACCCGCGACAAGACGGAAAGACCCCATGGAGCTTTACTGCAGCTTGATATTGAATTTGGGTACGATCTGTACAGGATAGGTGGGAGCCTTTGAAGTGTGAGCGCCAGCTTGCATGGAGGCAACGTTGGGATACCACCCTGATCGTATCTAGGTTCTAACCTGGTACCGTAATCCGGTGCGGGGACAGTGTCAGGTGGGCAGTTTGACTGGGGCGGTCGCCTCCTAAAGAGTAACGGAGGCGCCCAAAGGTTCCCTCAGAATGGTTGGAAATCATTCGAAGAGTGCAAAGGCATAAGGGAGCTTGACTGCGAGACCTACAAGTCGAGCAGGGACGAAAGTCGGGCTTAGTGATCCGGTGGTACCGCATGGAAGGGCCATCGCTCAACGGATAAAAGCTACCCTGGGGATAACAGGCTTATCTCCCCCAAGAGTCCACATCGACGGGGAGGTTTGGCACCTCGATGTCGGCTCATCGCATCCTGGGGCTGAAGTAGGTCCCAAGGGTTGGGCTGTTCGCCCATTAAAGCGGTACGCGAGCTGGGTTCAGAACGTCGTGAGACAGTTCGGTCCCTATCTGTCGTGGGCGTAGGAAATTTGAGAGGAGCTGTCCTTAGTACGAGAGGACCGGGATGGACGTACCGCTGGTGTACCAGTTGTTCCGCCAGGAGCACCGCTGGGTAGCTATGTACGGAAGGGATAAACGCTGAAAGCATCTAAGCGTGAAGCCCCCCTCAAGATGAGATTTCCCAGTATGTAAGACCCCTTGAAGACGACGAGGTAGATAGGCTGGGGGTGGAAGTGCAGCAATGCATGGAGCTGACCAGTACTAATCGGTCGAGGGCTTATCCAATTTGCAAGTTTGAATTCGCATGTTTCGTTTCGAATCTAGTTTTCAGAGAATGATCTCTGAAATGTAAGCTAAGCTATGCGTTTGGTGGCGATGGCGGAGGGGTTCCACACGTACCCATCCCGAACACGACCGTTAAGCCCTCTAGCGCCGATGGTACTTGGACCGCAGGGTCCTGGGAGAGTAGGACGCCGCCAAGCAACACAGAGACACACTTGAATGATTTCGAGTGTGTCTTTTTTTATTTTTATTACATTGTGTACAACGTGTTATTTTAATAGATAGAGAACTAATTACGTATGTGACAGAAGGTTTGCATCGTATTGGTTCCGATTTGACTTGTTATATACATAAAATACTGGCGTCCCAATCCTTAAAGCTGTGATACAATAGGTGAGGTCTATATAGAAACGGAAACACGCATAAGTACGAGGAGGAACAGTGAACACGATGAAATCAGCCCCGTTTATTGCCGTGGAAGGTCCGATCGGAGCGGGGAAAACAACGCTGGCAACGATGCTTTCCCATGAATTGAACCTTCCGCTGGTTAAAGAAATCGTAGAAGAGAACCCATTTCTGGCTTCCTTTTATCAGGATATCGACGAGTGGAGTTTCCAATTGGAAATGTTTTTTCTGTGTAATCGGTTTAAACAACTGGAAGACACGGGCGCTCACTACGTAGAGCAGAATACCCCTGTCATTTCGGACTACCATATCTATAAAAATATGATTTTTGCCGATCGTACCTTAAAGGGAACGAAACGGGATAAATACCGTCAAATCTATCATCTGTTAACGGATGATCTGCCGAAGCCCAATCTGGTGCTCTATATAGAAGCTGAACTCGAAACGTTGATGTACCGCATTAATAAACGTGGACGCTCATTTGAGCAGGACATGGACCCGGCATATATGGAACAACTGATCGTCGATTACAAAACTGGCATGGACTATTTGGCCAAAAGCTCGAATCCGCCAGTAATCATTAAAGTCAACGCGGAGCAACTCGATTTTGTAGAACATCCTGAGCACTTCAGGCAGATTGTTAATCAGGTAAAGGAGTATATCATATGAATAACTATGGCATTCCAACGAATGCATTAATTACGGTAGCAGGTACGGTTGGGGTGGGTAAATCCACGTTAACAGCTGCACTTGCACAGCGTTTGAATTTTAAGACCTCTCTGGAGCAAGTCGATCACAATCCTTATTTGGAGAAGTTCTATCATGATTTCGAGCGTTGGAGCTTTCATTTGCAGATTTATTTCCTGGCGGAGCGCTTTAAGGAACAGAAGAAGATTTTTGAACTGGGTGGAGGATTCGTACAGGATCGATCCATCTATGAAGATACGGGCATTTTTGCACAGATGCATGCGGATCAAGGAACCATGTCTGCTACAGATTTCGAGACATACAGCAGTTTGTTTGAAGCGATGGTGATGACACCGTATTTCCCACATCCAGATGTACTGATCTATCTGGAAGGCAGTCTGCCGTCGATTTTGAGCCGTATTACCGAACGCGGACGCGAGATGGAAATTCAAACGGATCGTTCGTACTGGGAGCACATGCATGAGCGCTATTCGGTATGGATTAACCAGTTTACGGCCTGCCCTGTGTTACGCCTGAACATTGATGAGTATGATGTGCATGATCCGGCATCGGTGGATGCCATTTTGGCACAGATTGCGGCTGTCATTCAGCCTTCCAAGGAAGCTCAAATATAAAGATAAGATGCAAACAAAGGCAAACATCCCTTTTACGGCTATTAGGCTGCTAAAAGGGATGTTTTTTCGTATCATGAGAGTGCCTGGGATACATTTTGAACAAATGCAACATCATTTTTCTAAGGGAATATGGAAATGGACACCCAATATATCTATTCTAACATAATGGATACATGGTCACTAAAAGTAGAAAGTTGTTGAAAAATAGGTCTTTTTGTGGTTTCATAGGAAAGGTGAATTCTGGAAAATAAGCATAAGCATGACTCAGGAGGGAAAGACAACGTGGAAGAGAAACAAGGAATTAAAATCGGTATGCCGATCATTGGTGGCTTAATTGCAGCCATTCTGGGAGGCATTGTATGGGCAGCTATTGCTGCAATGACCGAGTATGAGGTAGGGCTCATTGCCATTTTGATTGGAGCGCTCACGGGCTACGCAGTTGTATTGTTCTCGAACAAACAAATTGCGACAGTACATAAGATCATAGCTGTACTTTTTGCTCTCGTAGGCATTTTGCTGGGTAAATATCTGACGGTGGTATACTTTACTTCGGAACTGTTTGGTGATGTAAGCGTGATGGAACTCGTGTTTGATAGCGAGATGATCAGTGCGTTTGTGGAAACCTTCCAGGAGTATTTCAGTCAACCGATTGATTTGTTATTCATTGTGCTTGCGATTGTGTCTGCATGGCAGATTCCTGGCCGGATGGCGAGAACCAGCCCGGCTTCGGACGCGTCGTCATCGGATCACGCACCAAGAGCATAATTCGATAGACGGTGGACGCAGGAAGTGGAAGAAAAAACGTAGTAAAGAGCAATCTACTTTATGTTGCACTTGCCGTTGGCAAAACCACGGAGAACTCGTAAAGGTAACAATCGCAGATATTCAGAAAGTGCTCAGAGTGAACACCAATATGAGTTGTTCACATTGCGGCTGAGTTACTTGGATACATAAAGGGACGTGACGCCTGAGGGCGTACGTCCCTTTTGTATATGGGCGACAGTATTGGCAATATCGATATCGTGTCCATGATTATTGAAACAGCATGAATCAGATGTCTCCCTTGATGACAATGGCGTTGCATATGGAAATAGTGATGATTAATACTGCAATGGGCGCAGACAGGTCTACATTATTTGTTTTGGTCCGCAAATACAGCCATGGCATCTCTCATAAATACTGCCAAACCATCGCCAAATTGATCAATATTGCGTGTGAAGCGTTCATCGTCCACGTACATCTGACCGAGTCCTCTAAAGGCTTCAGGTGAGTAGTTTCCCATTTGGTTCAGCCAAGTGTACCACTCTTTGATGCCGGCCTGTGCCTCCGCAGATGCTGGTTCTGTGTGACGAAGTGCAGCCAGATGTCTGTAGATTTCGTTCATTTGATCGGATAGAGCCTTCTGCTTCTCGCCCGACTGACTGTGCAGCTTCTGGTTTGCCTGATCAACGGCATGATCTCCCCAGCGCTCCCGCGCTTCCTGTTCGTACGGATTCTGGCTAAAATCAAATCCTTCGAATTGTTCTATGGCTGTCATTTTAATTTCTCCTCTCACATGTAAAACTGTTTTATCAATGGTGGCAATCATCTGGTCCAAGCGTTGGCGCTTCTCCACAAGAATTAGTCGATGCATATTTAGCGCTTCCTCCGGATCGAAGGAGGGGTTGTTTATAATGTCTTTGATCTCCTTCAGAGAGAAGTCGAGTTCCTTGAAAAACAAAATCTGCTGCAACCGTTCCAGATTGGCATCTGAATATAATCGATATCCGGCAGAAGTTACTTCGTCCGGGGTTAATAGTCCGATCTCATCATAGTGATGCAGTGTGCGCACACTGATCGAGGCGAGTTCGGCAACTTCTTTTACCTTCATGGCCATGTGTGAAACCTCCTTACAACACCGATTGTACAGTGTCACGTTACGTGAGAGTCAACAGTTGAAAATGAAAAAAAACAAGATGCAAGCATGGAGGCTGCATCTTGATCATGGATTGGTGACTAGATGTGACTAGATTATTCTATTAGTCACTTTAAGGGGAGCGGATGCGCTTCTGAGTCGAAGACATAGACTGCCGCACCGGCGGAGGCTTGTGAGGCTCCTCTGTTATGGAGAGGAGAGCGAGCAGTTGTGTGGGCTGCACATATGCATTCGGTGCAGCCCACGGGCTGGCAGTGCAGGGAGAGCATGGCTACGCCTGCATCCCGCGCACTGCCGCAGCGAACTGCGAAGCCGCTGCGCGCACGTCAGCCGCGCCCGCGATGGCGGAGATGACGGCTACGCCGTCGGCTCCAGCCGCCATCACGGCGGCCGTGGTATCGGGCGTAATGCCGCCGATACCCACCACCGGAACTGCGATGCCTGCGGCGCGCAGTTCCGCTACCCCTGCGGGGCCCAGCACAGCGTGGGCATCCGCTTTGGAGCGCGTCGGGTACAGTGGCCCGACGCCAAGATAGTCGGCGCCCGCCTGCACCGCACGGCGCGCCTCATCCACAGAGTGGGCGGATACGCCAAGCATCCGCCCTTCTCCAATGCGGGCGCGTACCAGCGCCGCGTCCGCATCTCCTTGGCCGACATGCACGCCGTCGGCCTCCACCGCTACAGCCAGCTCCACATCATCGTTCACGATGAACGGGACCCCGTGCTGGCTGCACACCTCGCGAAGCTGCATCGCAAGCGTGATGCGAGCTTCGCCAACCAGGGCGCCAGTTCTCTTTTCGCGGAACTGGAACAGCGTGATGCCGCCAGCAATGGCCTGGCGCAGCACTTCCACCGGGTCTTGCGTCGTATTGACGCTGCCCATCACCAAATACACCTGCATCGCGCGTCGCACGGCTTCTGCATCCCAAAGGCGCATCACTGCTCCCCCCGCTGTCTGCGCTGATACGCAAAATGATTCGTCGGCCCATGTCCGGCCCCAATCCCCAGCTCATCTTCGATGGCTGCCTGAATGAATGCTCGCGCGGTCGTGACGGCAGCCAGAACCGAGGAACCCTTAGCTAACTCTGCGGTGATGGCAGCAGAGTACGTGCACCCCGTTCCATGCGTATGGCGTGTGATCACACGAATATTCTCCAGATAGTGAAAAGTCTGTCCATCGTAGAGCACATCAATAATCATACCGCTACCCTCATCATGGCCTCCTTTGAGCAAAGCATACGTCGAGCCCATCTGTACGATCTGCTTTGCGGCTTCTTCCCGGGCGCTCAGATTCGTAATGGACATTCCAGTGAGCAGTTCTGCTTCCGGAATATTGGGTGTTGTGATCAGGGCATGAGGCAATAGCTCCGTGACCAGCGCCTGTACAGCTTCCTGCTGAAGTAGAGGAGCACCACCTTTAGCGACCATCACGGGGTCGATGACCAGATTAGACCAACGGTATTGCTGCCATTTTTCAGCGACTAGCCGAATAATCTCAGCACTATATAACATGCCGGTCTTCGCTGCAGTTGGTTGAAAGTCTTCACCTGTCGAGTCCAGTTGCTGTTTGATACCATCGTAAGGGATGGGGAAGACACCCTGCACACCTGTTGTATTTTGAGCAGCAATAGCGGTGATGACGGTCATGCCATATACCCCAAGCTCCTGGAACGTTTTCAGATCAGCCTGAATTCCTGCGCCGCCCCCGTTATCAGAGCCTGCAATGGTTAGCGCTTGAGCAATGTTCATACTGCACCTCCACGGATCTGACGTATCTGTGCGTGCTCTGCCAAGAGTTCAGGTGTCACTTGTGCCAGTTGATTCAACAACTCAATCTGGAAGCTGCCCGGCCCCAGATGTGCGGTGTGCTCTGCCGCTAGTTCAGCCGCCACGCCATAAAAAGCGAGCGCTTCAACAACACTGCGTAGAAGATCGACTTCTAATTCCGCTATGGCTGTAAAAGCGCCAATCACTGAACTTAGCAGACAGCCAGCACCCGTCACCTGAGTGAGCAGGGCATGTCCATTACTCGTCAGGAAGGTGGATTGTCCATCGGTAATGATATCTTCTTTCCCCGTAATGACCACGACACAGCCGAGCTTATGTGCTGCCCGCTCCGCAATGCCGATCCGGTCACCCTCACCTGATCCTGCGTCCACACCTTTGATGCTCCAGCTCTCACCGATGACATTGGCGATTTCGGCCACATTGCCGCGCAAGACCGTGAGGCGGAGTTCACGAACGAGCATCTGAACGGTTTCTGTACGATAGGTGGTTGCACCTGCACCGACGGGATCGAGTACAACAGGCACGTGATGCGCATTAGCTGATTGACCAGCCAATCGGATCGCCTGAATGACTTTGTCATCGAGTGTACCAATGTTAAGTACCACGGCTCCTGACATCTTGGCGACATCGGCAACTTCCTCATGAGCATAGGCCATAAAAGGGGACGCACCAAGTGCAAGCAGACCGTTGGCTGTAAAGGGAGCCACGACAAGGTTAGTGATATTGTGTACCAACGGGTTTTGCGTACGAACACGTTCCAGATAAGACATATAATTTCCTCCTTGTTTTGTATGCTTTCCAGAATCCTCTGACTAAAAAGCTACAAACGGTTGTTTATTCCGATATAGCATGGCTCAGGTTCCTTAGATTTCTGAGATCGCTTCAAATTTTACTTACTCTCCGTGCAAATTAGTAAAAGCATCCTCGGCTTTCACTGTTTCAGGAATCAATTCGTTTTCAACGAGCCATGCACGTACATTCTCCCACGACTCCATTTCCTGCCGACCAAACGCTTGACCTTCTTCATTCATAAGTGGCAGTAAAATAGCCAGACTTTTGGTTTCGATCTCGGCGTCTAGCGGAGATGTTTCATTCTCATGAGCCAGCAGAATATTCAAGGCTTCCTCTGGGTGCTCCGTTACATATGTCTGGCCCTCCTGGATCGCTTTGACGAACCGGGTAAGCTGGTCCTTTTTCGCTTCAATGCCAGCTTCACTTGCGGTCAGAACCAATTCATAATAATCAGGCACACCATAATCGACGGGGTTAATCGATCTCATGGCATGTCCTTCTTTCTCCAGAATCAATTGCTCATGGTTAATAAAACCACCCATTATCGCATCCGCCTGTCCAGAAGCCAGCGAAGGAATCAGATCGAACCCGACGTCGACCAGATTCATGTTGTCGGGGTTGCCGCCATCGTGGCTAATCATCGTATGCACCATCGCTTCATACAGAGGAATGGAGGAATAACCGACAGTCTTTCTTTCAAGATCTTTGGGTGAATTCACGTTGCCATTCGCTTCGGTCAACAGATGCACCAGCGGATGCCGAACGACAGCAGCAATGGAACGTACAGGAATGTTCTCGCCACGCGCGAGCAATATTTGGGGTTGGTAGCTTAGAGCCAGATCGATTTTCCCGGCAGCAACAAGTTTGAGTGAATCATTGGTATCCGCAGGCATCTGAATATCGACATCGAGACCTTGATCTGCAAAGTATCCTTTTTCTTGAGCAACGTAGATGAAGGAATGTACTGCATTCGGGTACCAGTCGAGCATGATGGACAGTTTATCTTTGGCGTCTGATGCTGGTTCTGTTACAGACGAGTCTGTTTGCTCTGCGTTGGTTGCCGAATCTGTTGTTGTTGTGTTTTTGTTAGTACCCGTGGTGCTGCATCCACTAACAATCAGCAACAGGCTTATGAGCATGATGGGAAGCAGGGAATATATGCCTTTGTTATTCATAAATGAAGTTCCTCATTTCATCGTTTTGATTTGTAGAAAATGGACAGCAGCATGTTAACGGACAATGTGACAATGTACTGATTGAAGATACTGCTGAAATTGTGCATAAGGTATATTTTGAAAATCGTAACTCCTGTATTTACATCTAATTTCTGTCTAAGTTCTATCCAACTTTCCTTTTGGCTCCATGACGATGACGCCGTAAGCTAAACCGTTTCTCCAGCCAAGCAATCAGTGCAAACAAAATGATTCCCAGCAAGGATAACAGCACAATAGCGGCGAACATCGCATCCGTATTCATATTGCTGGACATGCGGCGGCTGAAGTAGCCGAGCCCTTTACTGCCACCGAGCCATTCGCCAATCGTTGCCCCAACCACGCAGTACACCACAGACATCTTTAGCCCCGAGAAAAATGAAGGGAGTGCCAGCGGAACCTGGAGTTTGCGAAAAATATCCCATTTGCTGGCGCCCATGGTGAGTAGTAGTTCACGCTGTTCTGGGTCGCCTTGGCGGAGTCCATCGTAGGTACTGACCACAATGGGGAAGAACGCGATCAGGAACACCACGGCGACTTTACTCCACAGCGTGTAGCCGAACCACAGGATGAATACGGGGGACAGGGCAATCAGCGGGATCGTCTGACTGATCACGATGAAGGGATATAAGGCCTTTTCAATCGAGCGATTCATATGCATGCCTGTCGCCAGCGCAATTCCGGTCACTATGGACAAGCCAAAACCAACAGCAACCTCCATAAAGGTAGCAGGCAGATGTATGGTCAGCAGCAGACGACGATGCTCAACCAGTGAGCCTGCGATGGCCGTGGGTGCAGGAATGATGAAGGAAGGCACCCATCCCATACGTACAATCGTTTCCCAGATCGCCAGTAAAAAGAGCATGAGCAGAATGAACAAACCATATTGGGAAAACCACTTCGAGAGCCACGTCTGGACGCTAACCTTATCGCTTCGCATGCAATTGTTCCTCCAGTTGTCGTCTCATCTGCACGAGAGCCGGTTCGTAGATCAGGTCCGAATGCCTTGGACGTGGCAAAGGAACCGTCATTTCCCACAGTTGCTGACCTTGTCCGCCTGGAGTTAGTAGAATAATACGATCACTTAAAAGCAATGCTTCTTCAATGTCATGTGTAATAAACAGGACGGTTTGGCCAAAGCCCTCCCACAGCTCCAACAACCAGCGATGCATTTCTCGTTTGGTTAAGGCGTCGAGCGCACCGAAGGGTTCATCCAGCAACATGAGCTGTCCGCCTGTAAGCAAAGTACGAAGCAGTGCTACCCGCTGCCGCATGCCACCGGATAACTCATCCGGATAGGAATGTTCATAACCTGACAGGCCGAACCTGGCTAATCCAGCCATGATGTCGGCCCGCAGCTTGTCCTTGTTCTGTCGACCTGGTGCCAACTCAGCAGGTAGCATGCAGTTCTCCAAGACGGTCCGCCAAGACAACAGGAGATCTTTCTGCGGCATATAGGCGACTCGTCCGAGCCGTTGTCCTTGCGGTACATCGGCAATGTCGATGGTGCCGACGGTTGGCTCATGCAAGCCTGCGAGCAGCTTGAAGAGCGTGCTTTTACCTGATCCGCTGGAGCCAATGAGTGAGACAAATTCTCTCTGTTGAACCTGAAGCGACACATTGGAGAGTACGGGTGAATCTTTTTTTTCGGGAAAAGCGAAGCTTACGTTGTGAATGGTTACATGGTTGGCCATCTGATCCTCACCCCCTTAATGTCAGACTGGTGAAATAACAACGACATCCTGTGCTCTGCAAAAGAAACAAAAAAGACCCACCCATTTCCGGAGAAATGAGTGGGTCTGTAAGTTAGATCCGCAATTTATCTTCACATATACATGATAAAATTCCGCTTACTAAAAGGCCGCTCCACTTCCCTCCGCTGGTATGATCCAGATCAGGTTCAAAGGGTCCGAATAGTCATATTCGTCTCAGCCGCAGGGCTCCCCTAGTGCAAATGTACAAGATATGCAGTTGTGTGTTCAGCATATATCACTTGAACATGAACTGTAAAGAGGCAGCATGATGGAATTGTTGAGGTGAATTGGAGTCAGATCCGAGGAGCGAGGTTGTAATCATACAAATTTCAGTTGGAATGAATTTCTTTTGTCCCTCGTTGTGCTTAGAACAATCGAACAATTTACCTCGGCTCAAGAACCCGATATAATAGGGATGGCGCATATTGGCCGGATCACAAATGCAGGTGGGATTTCTCCCTCCTAAGCAGAATGGGGACCCGAGTTGAAAACGTTCAAAAAAGTATATATTGAGATCACAAGTATCTGCAATCTGGCATGCAGCTTCTGTCCGCAGACACAGCGTGCCAAAGGATTCATTGACCCTGAAGTCTTCAACAATATACTGGATCAAGTTAAACCACATACCAACCATATTTATTTACATGTCAAAGGTGAACCCTTGTTGCATCCCAAAATAGATCTGCTGCTTGATTCCGCACATGCGAAGGGACTCAAGGTGAACATTACAACGAATGGTACGCTGCTGCCCAAGACTCAGCATAAATTGCTCGGCAAACCGGCGCTGCGACAGATGAACTTCTCTCTGCACAGCTTCGATGGGCATGAAGGTTCAACTGATCGTGACGGGTACCTGAGCAACATCCTGTCTTTTGTACATGAAGCGGTGAAGCACAATGTTATCATCTCATTCCGGCTATGGAATCTGACGCAGGATAACTTTACGAATGCTCAGATGAATCGAAATCGGGAGACCCTTGAAGTGCTGGAACGTGAGTTCAATCTGGACTTTCGTATTGAAGAAAAAGTGGTTCCAGGCAGCGGGGTCAAAATCGCCCCAAATGTATACCTGAACCAGGATCATGAGTTCCAGTGGCCGAGTCTGGATGCACCGGAAGATGACGGGAAAGGATTTTGCCATGCACTACGCGGTCAGGCGGCTGTGCTAGTGGATGGAACGGTGGTTCCATGCTGTCTTGATGGTGAGGGTGTCATTAACCTCGGTAACGTGCACGAGAAGTCATTCTCGGAGATTATTGAGGGTGAGCGAGCCAACAATCTGGTGTATGGTTTTTCCAAGCGGGAAGCAGTGGAAGAGTTGTGCCGGAAGTGCGGGTATCGTCAGCGGTTTGGAGCCTAGAATATAAAGTGAATACAATCATGTTTTCATAAGATCACGTTGTCTGTAACAGATGATGTGGTCTTTGTTGTGTATATTGAGGTTGTAAATAGAGCATATCCGAAGTTGATATCGGTACATAACAAGTAAACACGGGACCACAAAGCATGCTGAAACATCAGGTTCTATGCTGGGAAGTGTAAAAGTGATCTAATGATTATTCTTGTCCCCTTCCTTATTTGGTAGGATTAGGTTGTATTTCAGACAGAGGTGCACCTCTGGCGAAATTCCAGTACAAGCTCAGGCTAGTACTACCAAAAAACGAGAATAAGGGAGGAATAAAGTTATGAAAAAAATGTTGACGTTGTTGCTGTCCGCTGGTTTGGTTGCTTCCATATTTGGTGCAGTTCCGGCTGCGGCTGCACCTACGGTTGTAAATTCAACTATTATTGTTCCAAAGAATACGACCTATGACGGTCAAGGCAAAACCTTTGTAGCCAATCCTTCCACACTGGGCGACGGATCTCAAGCAGAGGGTCAAAAGCCAGTCTTTCGCCTGGAGGCAGGGGCCACGCTCAAAAATGTAAATATCGGATCACCTGCTGCCGATGGTGTTCACTGTTATGGAAACTGTAATATATCGAATGTGGTTTGGCAGGACGTGGGCGAGGATGCACTAACATTGAAGTCGGCCGGAACGGTCAATATTACCGGCGGAGCAGCGTACAAGGCCTATGATAAAGTGTTCCAGATGAATGCAGCCGGAACGATTAACATCAAAAATTTCCGTGCAGATGATATTGGCAAGCTGGTTCGCCAAAATGGTGGAACTTCCTTCGCAGTTAACATGACCCTGGATAACTCCAACATTTCCAATGTGAAAGATGCAATTATGCGTACAGACAGCAGTACATCACAAGGAAAAATCACGAATACACGGTATTCCAAAGTACCAACGTTGTTCAAGGGTTTCGCTTCAGGAAAAACGAGTCAGTCCGGGAATACGCAATATTAAGGCATTGCCACAAATACCCATCTGATGTACATTAGAAGCAATGAAATAAAGTGAACCGGGAGCTCAATGAAGTTGGGCTGAGAGAGTGGCCTTGTGCCGCTGACCGTACATCTGATCTGGGTAATGCCAGCGTAGAGAACATGGATTTACAATGTGTAAGGGTGAATTGTGCAAAATTAACGTGGGATAACAACAGGACTTCTTTCGGCTGTGGTGAACTTTTTGCTACAACAGGAGAAGGATTGATATTCCGTCTTTGCGTCAACCATCCAATACATGATTGTGAGAATTGTACACTGTACGTAAGGCCTGCCCGGAACCGGGGAGGCTTTTTTTGTTTACTTTAATAAACCCGACGGGGAGCAGAGGAAGGAAGTAGAGAAGATGGCAACAACAGCAGGCAACAAGCGATTGAAACTAACAGATATTCTGGTAACCATCGTGATCGCAGTGGTGTTTGGCGTGATTTATAAGATATGGGGACCTACATATGACCTGATGAAACCATTCGGCGTTCATGCAGAGCAGATGATCTACGGCATGTGGTTTATGGCCGGCACGTTTGCTTTTGTCATCATTCGTAAGCCGGGTGTGGCGATTCTTGCTGAGGTTGCAGCTTCAACGGTGAGTGCTTTTCTGGGCAGTGAATGGGGCATGTCCACATTGGTGTATGGTCTGTTGCAAGGATTGGGAGCCGAGATATTCTTCGCCGCATTTCTGTATCGAAAAACCAATCTGTTCGTCACCTGTCTTGCAGCCATAGGTGCGGCGGCGGCTTCGCTTGTGCTGGATTACCAGTACGGGTATATTGATTCACTCTCGGCATGGAACTATACGTTATTTATCGGCTTCCGCTTCATTGGAAGTATCCTGATTGCCGGAGTGTTCGCTTATTATCTCGCCAAAGCATTGGAACTGACAGGTGTAACACGCTCACTCAGACCGGTATCCAAACAGGATTATGAGGCTCTGGATTAGATGAACGGGGAAGGGAATTCGCAAGCGGTAAGTGTAACGAATCTAAGATGCAAGTTCCCGGGAGAGAAAGCCTTGGTATTTCAGGGCTTGTCTCTCTCTGTGCGTCAAGGGGAGAAAGTATTGTTGCTTGGTCCGAGCGGCTCCGGTAAATCGACGTTGTTGCAAATACTGAGCGGTCTGATACCACGTTCGGTTGAGATCCCGATGAAATGTGATGATATTCAGATTCCTGCCAAAGCCGGAGTAGTCTTTCAAGACCCGGACACCCAGTTCTGTATGTCCTATTCGGATGAAGAGATCGCATTTGTGCTGGAAAACCGAAATATACCGCGTGAAGAAATGGCGGATCTGATTGAATATTATCTGAACCAGGTCGGATTATCCTTTGAACAGAATCGGACATGGATCCAATCCATGTCTCAGGGCATGAAGCAGCGTCTTGCAATTGCATCGATGTTGGCGATGGACCCGGAGGTGCTGTTTCTGGATGAGCCCACCGCATTACTGGATGATGAAGGGACTTCCCAGGTGTGGGATACCGTCAAACGGATTGCCAGTGACAAAACGTTAATCATTGTTGAACACAAAATTAATGAGATTGTGGATATGGTTGATCGGATTATTGTGTTATCTCCAGAGGGAGAGATCGTGGCGGATGGCCCCTCGCAACAGGTATTTACGGAGGAAAGGGAAAAATTGAAGGCTTATGGAATTTGGTATCCAGGCGTGTGGGAAGAGCGGGAACAGGAGCAGGCAACAAAGGAGGAAGAGGGAAGTATTGCTGGAGAACTCCGGGCCTGTGCGGATCAGGGCTTTGGGAGCTTGGAAAGACAGCGAGCATCTGGTTTATCCGAAACAACGGGTATATCCCCGATATCTCACGTATCATCCCTATCGCCTGTATCACCGCCACATCAGCCTGCACTGGACTTACACCAGTTCACTGGATGGCGTGGGAAAACGCCCTTCATCCAGGTGGAACAGGCCAAGGTATGGCATGGGGATTGGATTGGGATTGTCGGAGCCAATGGAGCTGGTAAAAGTTCGTTGTTATTATCCCTGATGAATATTCTGAAAACGACAGGTGATTACCAGGTTGATGGTCAGCCCTCCGGCAGGACGGAACAACTTGCAGATCGAATTGCGTTTGTATTTCAGAATCCTGAATTTCAATTTGTGACCAACACCGTCGCGGAAGAAGTGGGATTCTCCCTGCTTGGAGGCAGGCTTACAGCGGAAGAAAGACGTATCAAAACGGATCACATGCTGAAGCAATTTGGACTAATCGACCTGTCCGAGCGTCATCCCTACCAATTATCCATGGGACAGAAACGGCGTTTGAGCGTGGCTTCCGCACTGGTCAGAGAGCAGCGAATTCTGCTGCTGGATGAGCCTACATTTGGGCAGGATGCCCGCAATACGTTCGCCATGTTAGCACAACTGGAGCAATTGCGGCGTGAAGGAACAGCCATTGTGATGGTTACCCATGACCGTGAGATTGTAAAAAGATATTGCACCCGAATCTGGACGGTAGATGAGGGGAGGTTATCTGATGCAGCTGTCGTTTCCTCATCGTGAGACCTGGCTTCATACCGTCAATCCCGGACTGAAAATGATTATTCTGACGATGATGTTTGTCATCGTTATCCTCATTCATAACCTGAATGTAATGGCCAATGTTGCTGTGGCTATGATGCTGTTACTGTGCTGGACTGGTCACCCGTGGTACAGATTGATGCTGTATGCATCACCATTCATTCTGGTATTTATCTCCACATCTACAGGTATGATGATGTTTGGTAAGGGAGAGACCACGTGGTATAAGTGGGGACTGATTCATATTACAGAAGAGAGCTTCTATCGCGGACTGCACTTGGGATTTCGCTCGCTGAGCATGGCAGCGGCTGGCTTGCTGTTCGGACTGACAACCAAGCCGGTTAGACTATTTTATTCCCTAATGCAGCAGTGGAAGCTTCCCGCCAAATATGCCTATAGCTTTTTGGCCGCGATGCGTATGATCCCGATTCTGCTGGATGAATTCCAGACGCTCCGTTACGCCATTCGTATTCGTGGAACAAGGCAACGCGGCTCACGCTGGAACGTGTATGGTACACTCAAGCGTTATGCTATTCCGCTGCTGGCACAGAGTATTCGCCGTGCACAACGAATGGCGGTAGCGATGGAAGCGAAGGGGTTCGCGGATGGCGCGCGTCGAACATATTACATTCAGATCGGCTATTCCCGGGCAGATCTGTGGTTCGTATTTTATTATATCCTCACCTTAACAGCTGCTTATTACATGGGGGTCACCTTTCCTTATCATGCTACGATGTTGGATGTAAGGTAATACTGGAAGATAGCGAGAAATATATTGAGGTGAAAGGTAACTTTTTCCTGTTTGCGACGTCTATATGGAAATAAATTCTAATGGATGGGGATGAACGAGCGTGAAGACGGTTCCTGACTGGCAGAGAATAGGCTACAAATGGATTACCTTGACTGGAGTATCTGCTGTGCTGTTGACGGGATGGATGCTGCTGGATTCCAAAATGGTCGCCCTTGGAGGACAAGCTTCGGCTACAACGCCACAAGCGTTGGGGGCAAGTTCCCAAGCCTTAACTGCAAAGTTGGCCTACAGACAAGGAGATACCGTTACGCTCATGAATGACATCCCTCTGTTCAAAAACAGAAGGGACGGCAGTGTGGCTGCTGACCAGATGAGGATTGAATACTATACGACGAAAAGCGAAAAGTATACGTTGGCATCGGATCGTGGCGAGTGGGTACAGCTCAAGTCATCTGATCATGGAGACTTCTGGCTGCCAAGGTGGTATGCGCTGAAGGAGAGCAGAAGTATGACGAAAATGGCTCCCCAGAGCTTCACGCTCCAATCAGGCAGTAAGTTGTATCTGGCTCCAGAAAGATCTACAACCTGGCCTTTTGAGAAAGCGCTAACAGATAAGGCTGTTATTGTTGCGAAGTGGAAAGGATGGTATGGGGTCTCCATTGCCCCGCGAATCTGGAATAAGGAATCCTCCACGTATCGGCCAGGACTCTTCTGGATCAAGGCACAGGCTGTAGAACAGCAGATGAATGTGAATGATGGTTGGTTCCAACAGGATGCATCGTTGCCGACTTCGGTTCTTCGTCATTTGACGGATATCAAGTTAAATCCAGGAATCGCCTCCAAACAAGTCGAACAATGGCTTGGTGAACCGGATTGGAAAGAGAGTTCGGCCAATTTGAATGACACGGGTTATGCGATGAGTATCGGCCAGACCTGGAGATATGAGCGGGAAGATGCGCAGTATCTGGTCACATTCAATAAGAATGGCAAGCTGGTCAGAACACGCTGGAATCTACCACAGAATGATCGAAATGCTGTCGTTTCCGATGGGAACATCAGTCGGGCAGATGAATATAATTTCACGACAAAAATCTATGGCACAACGCTGCCAATGACCATCCCCTGGAGACCGGTATGGACCAACCGGGGGGATATTAACTACACTTTTTTACAAGCAGCCACGGATGATGTTCTCCTGATGAAAGGGGATGACGGTGGATTTAGCGGGGGTTACTACGAAGGTTCTATATATGCCCTTGACCGACATTCCGGCCAGAAATTATGGGGGATTAACGGGGGGGTTGGAAGACAGCAGGCAGAGATGGATACAGGACGCCAATACGTTACAATCTACACCGATTATGATTCTGACAAGAAAAAATACGTGGATCGTATTCGTCATCTGAACTTGAAGAACGGACAGGTTATGTGGACGTATAATCCTAAGCAGAAATTCAGACTGAATGGCATCACCGCTGCGAAGAACGTTGTGGTTGTGGATAGCCCGGTTGTTGAGGGTTCAAGCAACAGCTGGTTGACGGTTCTGGACAGTGCAAACGGAAAAACATTGTGGACGCGAAAATTGGCTACGGGTTATGAATTATTGAACAAGAGTGCAGATGACCTTTATGTGCTGTACTGGGAAAAGAATAAACTGGTTGCAGCTGATCCTCGAACAGGGCGAACGGTGTGGAGCTTGAAGGCCAAACGATCCACGGTAGAACAAATTGTGAATGATGCATATTTTGATGGAATTGAACGCCTTGATCCATTTGCCACCGCGAATACGGAAAGATGGCTGTCGCTAGATAATCAGTGGCAACTGCTTGATCTGAACACGGGCAAGAAGCTTGCACAATTTCCTGCTCGGGCAGGACAGAGATTTGAAGAGCTGAATGATGGCATGCTGTTGATCCGTGAGAACAAAAACAGCGATCATTACGGAAAATATGAAGACTTTACAACCACCCTGTACGATGCCAAGAGTGGGGAAAAACGTTGGACGTTAAACAACAAGATTGAACGGGGACTTGTGGAGGACGATCAATTATATGTAATTAAAAACGGTTACCCGGCAGCTTTGGACTATAAGACAGGTAAGACCCGCTGGAATGCCAAAGATACAATTTCAACTCTGAGGTATCCAACGAATCAGGGAAGTTATCTGGTCATTGGTGATCAGTTGCTGCTGCCTATGGATGAGAATCTGCTCGTATTGAACAAAAAGAATGGAGCGCTGCTGGGTCGTGTACATGACGTTGTGATCGGAAGCCCGGAGCACAGGGATCGGGATGCGAAGAATGGAATGATCAACCGAATCGGAAATGAAGTGTATGTGGGGTCGTCCAACGGACGTTTTCGTCTGTATGAAGCTAGCCATCTGCAGGAGGCAATCTCACCTTAAAAGCTTGTTTCGTATGGAATGTTGATTTATTATAAATGAACAGGCTTGCTCGCGCTCCGGTTATCGGCTGTGCGGGCTTTCTTCATGTGTTCTTGAAGAACCATGCATGATCATTCACGGGAGGACTCTCCATGATCTCATTATATGGTGTAAGCAAACGTTATAACGAGCGCGGTTCTCGTGCAGATCAGGGATTCGAAGCATTAAGCTCGGTGTCCCTCGAAGTAGGACAAGGAGAAATACATGGCATTATAGGATCGAGTGGTGCAGGCAAATCCACGCTTCTGCGGATGCTCAACGGATTGGAAAAGCCGGATGATGGTGAGGTTGTTGTGAATGGGCAGCACCTGACCCAGATGAATGAGCGGAGTCTGCGTCAGGCACGGAGGTCCATTGGCATGATCTTTCAACACTTCAACCTTGTCAGTAACCGAACGGTGAGTGGCAATGTCTGCATGCCATTGGAACTCGCGGGTATATCCCGTGCGCAGCGAGTCGAACGTGGCCTTGAGGTGCTGAGGTTTGTTGGACTGGAAGACAAGGCAGATCAATATCCTGCACAGCTTAGTGGTGGACAGAAGCAGCGTGTGGCCATTGCACGAGCGCTCGCCAGTCGTCCGGATGTGCTGCTCTGTGATGAACCGACGTCTTCGCTTGATCCACAGACTACGAACGGCATACTGGATGTGCTGCGTCATATCAATGAAACGCTGGGCGTGACCATTGTCGTAGTGACACATGAAATGGAAGTGGCTCGCAGACTATGTCACAGGATATCCGTGATGAAGGATGGGCGACTCGTTCGAACATTGTCTAAGGCGGAAGTGAGCAGTATCCCCGCCCCGCAGCCTGATCTGCTGACCTCCTTACTTGCGGGTGACAAATACGGGATGACAGGTTCGACTCTATCACGTCCGGCAGAACAGGAGGACAAGCCATGAGGTTACCTGAGTCTGTGCTGAAGTATCAGCATGAGATATGGCAGGCGATTGGGGAGACTTTTGTCATGGTGGGCATCTCCATTGCGGCAGCGGTTCTGATCGGGTTACCTCTGGGTACACTGCTGTACCTATTCCGTAGAGGACAACGGTATCAGAATCAAACGCTGTCCTTTATCCTCGGCAGTGTCGTCAACATCGTTCGTTCGTTTCCGTTCTTACTGCTGGTTGTATTCATGATTCCATTCACACGAATCGTCGTGGGAACGTCCATCGGTACACTGGCGGCAACCGTTCCACTCTCGGTCATTGCGATTGCTTACTACGCCAGACTGGTGGAGCAAGCGTTGCTCGATGTACCCAAGGGAGTGGTTGAAGCCGCCTCATCCATGGGGGCATCGACGATGCAGCTTGTCGTGAAATTCCTATATGTGGAGGCACGATCTGGCCTTGTACTTGGACTTACGACAGCGACCATCAGCTTCATCTCTTACTCGACGGTGATGGGCATTGTAGGTGGCGGCGGGGTTGGCGATTTTGCCATTCGCTACGGTTATCAGCGCTTCGAAACGGAGATTATGGTATTTACGATCGTCATTATGATTATCCTGGTACAGATGATCCAATTCACAGGTAGCAGACTGTCCCACTGGCTGGATCGCAGATCCTGAACAGGGTTGAATCCAATCAGGCTAAGTACAGTAGTCGGTAGCAAGACTCAGCAAGACTAAGAATAACCAATACAGATTATACGATGAGGGGTAGACATGAAATGAAAGCAAAAATGATGCTTATGTTGCTCGCAGTGATGCTGGTTGTAGCTGCTTGTGGACAAAAAGAAGAAACACCTGCGGCAGAAGGAACAAAGGAAGATCAGGCAGGACAAGAAGTTACGTTGAAAGTAGCAACTTTGATTCCACCGATGACAGACGTACTGGACATTGTAAAACCGTTGTTGAAGGAAGATAGCGTCAATCTGGAAGTTGTTGTACTGTCCGATAACGTTCAGCCGAATACGGCACTGGCGAACAAGGAAGTAGACGCAAACTTCTTCCAGCATGTTCCCTACATGACCCAATATAATGAAGCAAACAATGCGAATCTGGTGGCAGTACAACCCATCTATAACGCCATCTACGGAGGCTACTCCAAGAAGTACAAATCCATTGAGGAATTGCCAGAAGGTGCAACCATTGCGATTGCGAACGATCCTTCCAACATTGGTCGCTCTCTTGTGATGCTGGAGCAAAACGGATTAATTAAGCTGAAAGACGGCGCAGCTTTTAACGCCACACAGGCAGATATCACCGAGAATACGAAGAACTTCAAGTTCGAGGAAGTGGACTTGCTGATGCTGGCTCGCATGATGGATGATGCTGATCTGGTAGCCATGACTCCGGCATATGCCAGTCCGCTCGGTCTTACACCGAAGAAGGATGCACTGTTAACCGAGAAGGATGATTCACATTTTGCGATCACCATGGTTGCCCGTGAGGATAACAAGGACTCTGAAGCCATTCAGAAGTTGGCTAAGCGTATGGCGGGTCCAGAGGTCAAAGCTTTCTTTGAAGAGAAATATGCAGATATTGCTATCCCGGCATTTGAATAGTGAATATGTAGTCCTAATGTGAACAGATTTGAAGATCTGAGCGATAACGCTTGGATCTTTTTTTATGGAATCCGCAGGCTATTAACAAGTGTTTAGAAAGTTAACAATTTGGTCATATTTGCTACTTTTGCAGGCATGTGGGTTTTCAGGATTGAACATGGGGGTTAACCCCTTGTTTGAGAATTGGCAGTATGCATTGTTAGAGCTGATGTTTGTTGTCGCAATAAGCTTGAGTTTTAACTATATTAGGGGATTTATACTCAAATGGGTATTGGGAGCGTTGCTGCTAATTACTGTTTATGAGTCGATTGTGGTGAAGACATATTCTCCTTCCCTTTCAATTATGGGGATAATTATGCTGTTTCAGTGTATTTGCCTCTTTGTGGTTGTCCTATTTCTGTACTATTTGAATCAAAATCAACGATACAGGCACCTGGTCATTCAAAGGGATCAGGAGATGCTCGAAATGCTTCGTATGCGACGATAACATGTTAGGAGATACATTATCCCTGTATTTGCAGGGTGAGGGGTATGATGTTATCCGCGTCGATAACGTAAGAGATGGTCTTCTACAGCTTCAAGCGCGGCCTGATATCCTGCTTCCTCAATGATAAGCACTTTGTTCATGATATTCCTTTCTGAATCCATTTCGTGTAGAAGGTCTACGATCCATGTGTTAACGTAATATACCTGTTTAATGTATACCCTGATTATTAAAACTTGCAACAAAAGGATACCAAGTTCCAACATGACTTGGACAAGCGGGGGGAGATTCTAATGCTTGCCAAGATGTGAATCAGCTTCACGCTCGATCAGGCGCATCAGTTTGCGTTCGGTAGCAGTTTCTGGTGCCGGGGTGTAGACACTGCAACGCAGATCGGAGCTGCCTTGAACCTGCAACGAAGTCAGATCAAACAACATTTTGCCTGCTTTGGAATGTCTGAATTCGATTAATACATCCGGTGCACTGCTGACACTGCTTTGTTTCCAGAGCGTATGAAAATCAGAATGTTTGTTCATCATGTCATCCAGAAATAAATTATACCATTCATCATCGACATACTGACCATAATAGGCTCGGAAAATTGCTAAAAATCCACTAACAAAATCCTCCCAGTTCACCGCGAGCCTGCGAAATTCCTTTCGATCAAATAACAGACTGATCATATTCCGCTGTTCGGGGGGAATCTGTTCAAAATCCATAAAAACATGTCTGGCTGCGTCATTCCAGCCGACGATGTAACAACGTCGATCCGAGATCACGGTAGGACAGTGATGAAGTTCTTGCAAAATTTTCTGTAAGGAAGGGGGAAGTTGAACAGGTTCTTCTTCCAGTGTCGGCAGTTCCGAGTGATGTTCCATGGCGAGCGAAAACAGATACTTTCGCTCATCCGCAGTAAGCCTTAGTGCTGAAGCAATGTTATCCAATACGGAATGGGATACCTGAATATCCCGACCTTGCTCAAGCCAGGTGTACCATGTTGTGCTCACCCCTGCCAATTGGGAGACCTCTTCTCTCCTCAGACCAGGCGTTCTGCGCCGACTTCCTGTGGGTAAACCCACTGATTCCGGAGAAATTTTGGAACGCTGTGTTTTCAGAAAAGTGGACAGGGCTTGTAACCTGACATCATAGTTCAATCCATCACCTTCGATCCTCGTTATCATGGTAGTCATTATACTATTATAATTGACAACTTGTAATAGGATATTCGAAAGTGCACTATTAGTAGCAGAGCGTAAGCGTAAGGTAGACAACAGCACTGAAGGAGGATGGACATGGAACGAGTCGTGATTACGGGGATGGGAGTTATCTCTCCTTTGGGAAATGATGTAGATACATTCTGGAACGGATTGATTAAGGGCAAGTCAGGGATATCGCATATAGAACATTTTGATACAGCTTCGTACAAAACGAAAATCGCTGGTGTGGTCCGTGACTTTGATGGTGAAGAGCGTTTTGGACGCAAGGAAGCAAGGCGCATGGATCGATTCGTTCAATTTGCTGTTGCTGCTGCGGATCAGGCTGTATCGCAATCAGGCCTCGTGATGGACGAACTGGACCGCGAACGCGTAGGGGTATATATTGGTTCGGGCATAGGCGGCATCCAGACATTGATGGAACAAGGCAAGGTTCTGTCCGATCGGGGACCCACCCGAGTCAGCCCAACCCTGGTACCCATGATGATCTCCAATATGGCTGCGGCTATGGTCAGTATGAGGTTTGGCTGCTGGGGGCCGACATTGTCGCCAGTAACGGCTTGTTCCATTGGCAATACAGCCATAGGAGAGGCTTTCCGGTTAATCCGTCATGGCGGAGCAGATGTTATTATTGCTGGAGGGACAGAAGCGGCTGTTACAGAAGTGTCACTGGCGAGCTTTGGTAATGCGACAGCGTTGTCTACACGAAATGAAGCATTCCAAGCAGCAAGCCGTCCATTTGATGCGGGGAGAGACGGTTTTGTCATGGCGGAGGGCGCTGGAATTCTGGTCGTCGAATCCCTGTCTCATGCACGGGCAAGAGGGGCTAATATTCTTGCTGAAGTGATTGGATATGGTGCCAGTTCAGATGCGTATCATATGGTAGCTACCCATCCGGAAGGCCGGGGTGCATATCTGGCGATGAAGGCATCACTTAGAGAGGCTCAGATTGGACCAGAAGACATCGATGTGATTAATGCTCATGCCACCAGTACAGAGGCGGGTGATCTGTCCGAGACGAGGGCAATCAAACAACTTTTCGGGACAGCTGCCTATGACATACCGGTCACGGCCAACAAATCCATGACGGGACATATGCTTGGTGCAGCGGGTGGTGCGGAGGCTATCTCCCTTATTCAAAGCCTGCGGCATGGCATCATTCCTCCAACTATCAATCAAGAGCAGAGGGACCCCGAATGTGATCTGGATTACGTACCTAACAAGGCAAGAAAAGCAGAGCTACGGATTGGGATGTCTAACTCCTTTGGATTCGGAGGCCATAATGCCGTTATTGTTCTTCAAAAGTATTTATCTTAAGTGGAAAGAACAGCCGTAACCAAAGGAACAGCGCTGCCCCGACGGGGCTGCGCTGTTCCTTTAGTTACTTATGGATCACCCGCAAACACTGTACCGTGGTTAACAGCCGAGTTGTTGTATGCGTCACGAAGAGAGGGACGTCGATTCTGCCATGCCTTTGCTGCCTCGACTCAACCAGCTCACACGCCAGCGGGATTGCATGAAGAGCACAAGGATCAGGGAAGCTGCTGCAATCAGGCTAAGAATAACAAAGCCTGGTGTGTAGGATTGATAGCTGCTATACAGTTGACCGAGAATTAGCGGCAGTGCGTATCCGCCCAATCCGCCAGCGGCACCTACAATGCCTGTCATCAGACCGATCTCGTTGCCAAAGCGTTGGGGTACGAGTTGGAACACGGAGCCATTTCCAGCTCCCAGACACATCATGCCGAGGAACAACATGACGACTACAACAGGAAGCGGTGGCATGAAGGATACACCGATTAGCATGATACAGGCTCCTGTGTACAGGAAAGTCAGCATACGTGTTCCGCCAATTTTGTCCGCCAGGTAACCCCCGACAGGCCGGAAGAAACTGCCTGCGATCACACAGAAGGTGGTAATGTCTGCCGCACGAACAGGAGAGAGCCCGTACTGGGTGTTGAAGAAGATGGTGAGATAGTTACATAATCCAACGAAGCCGCCAAAGGTTACACAATAGAAGGCACAGAATACCCAGGCATCTTTTTGTTTGAGCAGACTTCCGTATTGGGACAATTTCTTGGGTTCAGGCCGGTTAGGGCTATTCTTGGCAAAGAGAGAAAATAGAACAAATACGATTGCAATTGGTATAATAGCAAGTCCGAACACAACTTCCCAGCTGCCAAAATGCGTAGCCAAGCGATTGGCAAACAACGTCGCGAGTACGGTTCCGCTGTTACCCGCCCCGGCAATACCCATGGCCAGACCCTGATGCTCCTTGCCATACCATTGACCCGCCAGAGGTAGCGCAGCGGCAAAGGAGGCACCTGCCACACCCAGCAAGAGTGCTACCACGTATAGTTGGCTTAAAGAATCAACCCATAACCAGCCGAGTAATAAAGGAACCAGCGTGACGAGCATCCCGATCTGTGCGGTCAGTTTCGGACCCATATAATCAGACATGAAGCCAAGCACAAGCCGCAGGATGGAACCACCAAGGATAGGCAACGCGACCAGATTAGCCTTTTCCAGCGGAGTCATCGGATAGTCCAATGCTATGACAACTGCGAGTGGACCAAGCATCCCCCATATCATAAAACTGATGTCAAAATACATAAACGCCCCGAAGAGGGTGGGCTTATGCCCGCTTTTCCAAAAACTTTTGCTCTCCATCATCCATCATCGCTCCTCATCCAATTGAGATCTTCGTGATTTGTCTATGTGCGTGTTGAGGCAGAAAAAGGCCGCAATTCGTCCAGATATGAACGATTTGCGGCCCCGTTGCCGACAGGCGGTACACGTCATTGTGTTCCCGCATCTGAGTTGATCACAGCACTGTGATTTTGATTCAAATTATAATCAAGAGAAAATAGAGATGTCAACAAAAATTACACACGATTTTAAATAATGCATTTTTGAAGCATGTTTCGGGACTGTCGTGTTAATTATGTTGACATATGATTGAGATTCCCTTAATCTGAATCTAATATGAATCCACACAATGGCGTGTGGATTCCGGAGGCAACGGTGCCCTTTTCCGAATCATGGAGAAGGGATTTTTCTGTTTATTTTCAGGAGTGAGAGAGATAGGGGGCAGCCCATGAGCAGAAGCAAACTGGTGATTATCGGGAATGGCATGGCTGGAGTGAAGTGTGTTGAAGAGATCATCGCACTGGAGCCTAATACGTATGAGATTGTAATCTACGGTAATGAACCCCGTCCCAATTACAATCGAATCATGCTATCGAAAGTATTGCAGGGTGAGCATTCGTTACAGGATATCATTATCAATGATTGGACCTGGTATGCCGAGCATCATATACGGCTATGTACAGGTGAGACGGTGCACCGCATTGATACCCGTGGAAAATATATAGAGACGGAATCCGGAATAAAAGAAACCTATGATGTTCTGATTCTGGCGACAGGGTCTTCACCGTTTATCCCACCGATTCCGGGAATTGATAAAGAGCGGGTCATGTCCTTCCGAACGATTGATGATTGTACGCGCATGTCTGATTATTCCAAAGCATATCGCAAGGCCGCCGTTATTGGTGGTGGATTGCTTGGACTAGAGGCTGCGCGTGGGTTACTGCATCTGGGCATGGAAGCTGTGGTGGTCCATAACGCCCCTTACATTATGAATCGGCAGTTGGATCAGAAGGCTGCCGCGATGCTTCAACAGGAACTCGAAGGGCAGGGCATGTCCTTTCTTTTGGCCAAAAATACGCAGAAAATTACCGGGCGATCGCAGGCCCAAGGGCTGCTGTTCACAGATGGTTCCAAGCTTGAAGCTCAGGTTGTCATTGTCGCTGTTGGGATTCGGCCGAATGTGGACCTGGCCAGACGAAGCGGAATCGCTACGAATCGGGCAATCATGGTGGATGATTATATGCGCACTAGTGTACCGGATATCTACGCAGTTGGGGAATGTGCCGAACATCGGGGAATCAGTTATGGGCTGGTGGCCCCTTTATACGAGCAGGGGAAAGTGCTCGCACGTAAGCTCTGTGGACAGGAAACGCCTGAATACAAAGGTTCAATTCCTTACTCACAACTGAAGGTATCGGGAGTTGATGTTTTCTCGGCGGGTGAGATTAACGGGGAAGGCATGCAGACTGCAATTCAACATCTGGATGGCATTCGAGGCACATACAAAAAAGTACTGATGCAGGCTGGCAAAGTACGCGGCGCCATTTTATTTGGAGATACAGCTGAAGGAACGGCATTGCTTGGACTGGTGCAACGAGGTGCGGATGTAGCGGAATTGGCTCCGCGTGAAGGGGCCCCGGACCCGGCTGAGATGGCTGCTGCGGCATTACCTGCTCAGGAGACCGTATGTGCCTGCAACAATGTGACCAAGGCTGCCATTATGAAGGCTATTCAGGAACAGGGCCTCGAGACGACAGATCAGGTGAAGGAACAGACGAAGGCTTCTGGTTCATGCGGTGGCTGTCGCCCGATGGTGGCTGCTCTGCTGAAACATACGCATAACCTGAAAAAAAGCGGTGGTGCAGTGGCTACACCGGATAAACCTGCTTCAATGCCGGTCTGCAGTTGTACGGAGCTGGGGCATGCAGAACTAAAGGAAATGCTGGACGACATCGTTGGTATGGAGATTGACCTACCAGACATACCTTTGATTCTGCAGAAAATGGATTGGGGGTCGGAACAAGGCTGCGCGGTATGTCGCCCCGTAATCCATTATTACTTACAGGTATCCAATCGATCGATTAATGACAGAGAGATCATGAATACGGGATATCGTTTAGTTGAACAAAATGGAAATCAGGCTGAACTTTCAAGGGATGATGAGATCGAAGGCCACTCAGAGGTTCAGGTGCACTGGGATGATCATATCCCGCTTTCATCCTATGCAAGGCCTGCAGGGAGCTTGGCTGTACAGCTTCGTACGCGTTGGATCGGTGCAGCGATGCCAGCACCCGTGAATATAGGCGTCGCATCAGGACCGGGGTCCTTGGTGAGCGCACTGGTGCAGGGTATCGGCTTGCTGGCTTCACCAGCTGGGTGGGAGATCTATGCAGGCGGTCATGCAGAGCATCCGGTCAAGGAAGGTGGCTTGCTTGGAGTGGCTGAAACGGAGTGGCAAGCGGATATGCTTGCAACAGCCTGTCTTCAGTGGTATCGCCAAACGGCTTGGTATGATGAGCCGTTATGGGCATGGACAGAGCGATTGGGATTCATGTCGATTCGGGAAACGCTGCTGGATGATCAGTTGCAGAAGGAACTTGCAGCTACACTTCAAGCTGATATATAGATGAAAGGCAGGGATGGAAGATGGGATTATCCGTGAGTTCAGAACCAACAGCCTCCAAGCTCTATGTAAAGGAGACCCAGTGTCCGTATTGCAGTGTGCAATGCAAAATGACTGTTGAAGAACTGGCTGCACCTGTTGCAGGCCAGCGTCGTGGTGAGTACACGGTCCAGGGCGTTCCGAATGAAGCCTCTCAGGGCAGACTGTGTATCAAGGGTATGAATGCTCATCAGCATGCGCTCAGTGGTCAACGATTAATGCATCCGCTGATTCGTAGCGATGGCGAGCTTGAACCCTGTTCCTGGGAAGAAGCCATTCAGACCATCGCAGAGCGGTTTCAGGACTTGAAAGACTCTTATGGAGCAGATACGGTCGGGGTGTACGGAGGCGGATCGTTGACGAATGAGACAGCCTACCTGCTGGGCAAGTTCACGAGGGTTGCGTTGGGGACGAAATATATCGATTATAATGGACGGTTCTGTATGTCAGCTGCGGCTTCTGCCGGAAGTAAAGTATTCGGGATGGACCGCGGATTGACGTTCCGACTGTCTGATATTCCCAAGGCAGGCTGCATTGTACTCGCAGGTACCAATATTGCAGAATGTCAACCTACCCTTCTGCCGTACTTTAATCAGGCGAAGGAGAACGGAGCCTTCATTATTGTTATTGATCCACGCAAGACGGCAACCGCAGCCATTGCCGACCTTCACTTGCAGGTGAAGCCCGGCATGGATGCTCTGCTGGCGGATACCATGTTGAAAGTGATTATGGATGCCGGATTGGTGGACCCTCATTTTATAGGCGAACGAACGTATGGTTACGAGCAATTAATACAAGGGTTGGCTGATCTGCAACTCGAACTGGCGGCACAAGCGTGCGGGGTTGATCTGGCGCTGATTCGTCAGGCGGCGATGGCTTACGGTGAGGCAAAGACAGGCATGATCATGACAGCACGTGGTGTGGAGCAGCAGACGGATGGGCATATGGCCGTGAGGCACTTTCTGAATCTGGTACTGGCGACTGGAAAAATCGGCAGAGAAGGCTGCGGATATGGCGCCATCACAGGTCAGGGGAATGGGCAAGGCGGAAGGGAGCATGGGCAGAAGGCTGACCAGCTGCCAGGATATCGATCCATTGAAAATGAAGCCGATCGTGCCTATGTGGCATCCGTCTGGGGTGTGGACCCTGCAAGTTTGCCAGGCAAAGGGGTATCGGCCTATGAGATGATGGAGAAGGTCCATGATCAGGAGATACGGGCGTTGCTCGTAATGGGCTCCAACCCGGTCGTATCCAATCCCAATGTGCGTTTGGTGGAAGAAGGTCTGCGCAAGCTGGACTTTCTGATCGTGGCAGATATGTTCCTGTCCGAGACAGCGCGCATGGCCGATCTGGTTCTGCCGGTCACATCTTATATGGAGAATGAAGGCACACTCACCAATCTGGAGGGGCGTGTTCTACTCCGTGAACAGGGGCGACCTGCGCCAGGAGAAACGCTCGATGATTGGGATATATTATGCCGAATTGCTGCAAAAGTGGGCAAAGCCTCTTACTTTCAATATGACACTGCTGAGGATATCTTTAATGAGCTTCGTGTGGCGAGCCGTGGTGGAGTTGCGGATTACTATGGCATTACCTATGAGCGTTTGCGTAACGAGAAAGGTGTGTACTGGCCGTGTTCTGCCCCGGAAGAGAAGGGAGAAGGGCTGCTGTTTGGGGAACGATTCGCCCACCCGGATGGCAAAGCGGCATTCACATTCGAATCCAGTCCGGGATGGAATGATATATCTCCGGAATTCCCCTTGATTCTGACCAATGGCCGTGTGCTTCCTCATTATCTTACTGGGGTGCAGACACATCGTAGCCCGGCACTCGCAGCCCGTGAATTGGAGAACTTCGTTGAGCTTCATCCGGCTACCGCTGCTCGTCATCGCATTCACGATGGGGAGTGGGTAGAGATTCAATCGGTGTATGGAAGCTTCACGGTTCGTTCGCGAATCAAGGATTCCATACGGGAGGATACCTTGTTCGTGCCGATGCATTGGGGCGGCGTTCAGAATGTGAATCGGGCAACCCGACCGGAACTGGACCCGTTCTGCCGTATGCCTGGGTTCAAGACAGCGGCCGTAACCATTCGACCGTTGCGATTAGCCAAATGAGCTGTTCTAATGGTAACTTAGCAGCTGCACAGTCCATATTTATATGAGACTGTGCGGTTTTTTGCGTATATGTACGCAAGTAGGCCATAGTTCCGTGGTTCCACGTAAACATGAGGATTGGCTCATGGATATGGATTGAATTTTAGTTATGATGTTCATTAGGGGTACATATGTACGTATTTTTTATTTTATTTTGATGCAGACTGCCCTTTCGAGTACAGGTGTATATGGATGGATTGCTGGAAAGAGCCGAGTCGTTAACAGGGGTGCAGCTTGAGTTGGCAGGCTATGTTGCAGAGATCGCCGAAGATAAGAAGATCAAGGATCCGCAGATTCTGGCTCAATTACAGAACTAGGAAGCGATTGAATCGCCCTATTAAGGGCGGCGTATAACTTGAAGGTTAATCACTATAGTTTGGATCATAAAAGGCAACTGAAGAACCTGTTAAAGGGGACTTCAGTTGCTTTTTTATTTTCGTTTATCTCGTGGAGTGAATCTGAAACCGATTTAGAAAAGTCTTAGGACCCAAAGCATCTCAATATATTCCTTAATCTGATAATTAATTGCATTAACTGGTTGATCGGGAGTGGGTCGAACTGACTGTTTTTAAAAGTAAAGAATCTGTTCTAAAGTAGTTACGGAAATGTAAATAATTCGTTTTCTTATTCTGTTATCTGAATTCAAATAGAGATGATTCCAAAGGACTAGGCTCGTTCCAATCAAGCTTTTACCAAATTTAAGGGGATGTAATTCATGAACAGGTCGGCTATCGTTAGGAAGCGAAATCTGCTGACTTGCTTGCAGGCTGCGGTTTCAGAAGCCATGTGCAGGACGACCTGAATGCTTGAAAGGCTGGGATCAACCAGTATGCATTCCCTTGTATACATGTATTCAGGATGTATGCGAGAAAAATGATCAAGAGAGAAGGAGAGCTTACAACATGAACAGAAGACTCAATCTGATTTTCCTCAAACGATGGTTTATGCTATTAATCATCGTGGCGGTTGCGGCTATGCCGCTACACGCCTTCGCCGCGGAGGCGGAATCCGGGGCCGATCGGCCATGGATGAACACATCTCTATCTGCGGAAGAACGCACCGAGCTGCTGCTCAAGGAGATGACGCTGGAGGAGAAAGTTGGATTCGTAACTGGTAAAGTAAATAACTATTATGGTTTCTATAATGATGGATTGGAGCGCCTCGGCATTCCGGCATTACAGATGGCGGATGGACCAGCAGGGGTGCGGGTTGCGAACCCGGATGTACAGGACAAAAAGTCCACGGCACTGCCTGCACCCATCGCGCTGGCAGCATCCTGGGATACTGATCTTGCCGAGAAATATGGCGATCTGATCGGTCAGGAAGCACATGATACAACACATAATGTAGTTCTGGGTCCTGGACTGGATATTGCACGTACGCCGTGGGGTTCCCGTAACTTCGAATCCCTGGGTGAAGATCCGCTGCTGGCTTCCGGCATGGGTGCAGCGTATGTCAACGGGATTCAAAGCAACCCGGTGATTGCAACGGCGAAACACTACATCTTGAACAATCAGGAAACAGAGCGTTTCACCACCAATGCTACAGCCAGTGAGCGTGCCATTCAGGAAGTCTATGCGCGTCCATTCCAAGCCATGGTTGAAAAAGCGGATCTCGGTTCCGCGATGTGTTCATTTAACCAGGTGAACGGTACATATGCTTGTGAGAACAAGGAGATGCTGACCGATGTCCTTAAGGACCAGTTCGGCTTCGAAGGGTTCGTCATGAGTGACTACGGTGCCAACTTCAGTACAGTGGAATCCGCGAACGCGGGTCTCGATCTGGAAACACCGGGTGAACCATATGGCAAATGGGGAAGCAAGCTGCTTGAAGCCGTAAACAAAGGTGAAGTCAGCGAACAAACCATTGATGAAAAGGTCAGACGGATTTTGCTTCAAATGTTCGATAAAGGGCTGTTCGATAACCCTGTAACGAATACACAAATCAATGCTAAGAAAGACGGCAAACAAGCACGTGAAATTGCAGAAGAGAGCATGGTTCTTTTGCAAAACAACGATAATACGCTACCGCTGTCCAATAAAAACGTGAAATCCATCGCTGTCATCGGACCGGATGCTGATAACGCATCGGCTGCTGGTGGAGGTAGCAGTCTGGTTAATCCAACGTATACCGTAAGTCCACTGCAAGGCATTCGTGATCGTGCCGGTAATGATGTGGATGTAAAATATGCAGCCGGAACGGATCCAATCTCCGCAGGAGATGCATTTAATGGACCATCGGCTGTACCTTCGACTCTTTTATCGCCTGGGGATGCTCAGGAAAGTGAAAGAGACTATGGTACAGACCGTGCCGAATATGGCCTGCGTGCCGAATACTGGACAAACAAAGATATGGAAGGCAATCCTTCTCTGGTTCGTACAGATAATCAGGTCAACATGAATCTTGGATTTTACAACTATGAAGGTTTTAACGCACAATCTTCCAAGCTTCCAACGACGCCTACGGAGTTCAATGGCAAAATGTCCGCCCGCTGGACAGGTTCCATTAAGGCACCGAAAACAGGTGATTACAAACTGTCTCTGACCAGTCTGGGTTCTGCAAAACTATACGTGGATGACCAGCTGCTGGTAGACAATCAAGGTACGACACTGAGCACTACAAAGAAAGAAATTACACTTAAAGAAGGCGAGTCTCACAACATTCGGATTGAATATCGTACAGATTTCCCGGTACAATCCAGTAATGACATGGGAGCCCAAGTTCGTTTCGGCTGGGAAGCTCCTGAAGATGCTGTGGATGCCAAAATGCAAAAAGCAGTCGATCTGGCCAAAAAATCAGATGTCGCGGTTGTCGTGACACGTACGTATGACAGTGAAGGTTACGTGGACCGTTCCGATCTGGAACTGCCAAATAACCAGGAACAGCTGATCCGTAAAGTAGCGGCAGCCAATCCAAAAACGATCGTGGTGCAAATGAGTGGTCGTGCTGTTGAAATGGATTCCTGGCAAAAAGAAGTGCCATCCATCGTTCAGGCTTGGTATGCAGGTCAGGAACAAGGTAATGCAGTGGCACGTGTGCTGTTCGGTGATGTGAATCCATCCGGTAAGTTGCCGGTGACGTTCCCATCAGATGATTCCCAGACCCCGGTATCCACTGCGGAACAATTCCCGGGTGTGAATGGGGTGGGCACCTATTCCGAAGGTATCTTTGTAGGGTATAAAGGATATGACAAAGAAGGTATGACACCAGCGTTTGCCTTTGGACACGGGCTGTCGTATACCGATTTTAATTATCGTAATCTGCATGTGAAAAATACAGGTAAAGGCGATAAGGAAACCGTAGAAGTATCCCTCAACCTGCGTAATACCGGTAAAGTTGACGGTGCAGAAGTCGTACAGGTCTATGTCGGCAATCTGCCAACCAAAATCGAGACTCCGAAGAAACAACTTGCTGGTTGGGCGAAAGTCGATCTCAAAGCAGGCAAGCAGCAACGGGTCAACATTCAACTGGATCGCAGCGCACTGTCCTATTGGGATGAAGCATCGCATGAATGGGTAATGCCTAAGGGTAAAGTTCAAGTGTATGTCGGCAGTGCATCCGATGATATTCGTCTGACAGGTAGTGTGAATATTGGAAGCAAATCCGGTAAATAAAAGTGCAATAAAGGAGATCGAAAAGTGGTTCTCCCCATTGAATTCATCGGTGTGAAATGCAGTTTGTTCTAATTCATATATATAGTGAAAATGAGTCGTGGCCTAGTGGCCGCGGCTTTTTCCACAATGGAAGGAGAGTGAAGCGTGATGAACATAGGCTGGCGAGAGCATTCCAAACGATGGATCATCCTGTTAATCGCTGTTTGTTGTGTCGGTGTAGGAATCTGGCTGATCCTCAACCGAGATGAACAACCCGTTCCGCCACAGGTTGCGGACAAGCAGAGAGCGGCCGAAGTCTGGTTAACAACGGGAGATCAGAAAAGTCTGCTTACACCACAGAACCCCATTCCAATTGCAGATCATCATGATACAGACACAAGCTCTTCAGATTCTACAACGCAGGAGCCTGAACCTTCCCCGTCGGGGTTTAGCATACAGATTGATCCGGACAAGACCTATCAGACCATGGATGGTTTCGGCGCAGCGATGACGGGTTCATCTGCGCATCTGATCAACCAGCTTCCGGAGGAACAGCAAGAACAACTACTAAAGGAACTGTTCTCGACGGAAGGGGTAAATATGGACATGGTACGTCATACGATTGGTGCCTCCGATTATTCGGTAGATGAATCAGGCGCGGCTTCAAGTTATACCTATAATGATATCGAGTCCGGCACGGATTATGACATGGAACACTTTTCGATTGAAAAGGATCAGGAAGTTGTGAATATGCTGGAGCGTGTGACAGGGCTGAAACCAGATCTTAAAGTGTTGGGTACCCCGTGGACAGCCCCTGCATGGATGAAATATGGGGAGAAGACGACTAACGGCTGGTATCTGGATTACAACGATCCCCAGGTGTATGAAGCGTACGCGAGATATTTTGTGAAATATATCGAAGCTTATCAGGCGAAGGGCATTCCCATCTACGGGATGACGTTGCAAAATGAACCGGAGTTCACCTCGGATAAATATCCGAGTATGAGTATGGGAGCCGAAGAACAAGCCATGTTCATTCGGGATTATCTCGGCCCAGCGCTACAGGACGCGGGACTGGATACGCGAATCATCGCGTATGACCATAACTGGGATCAGGCGGTCGAATATACCAGCAAGGTGCTTGGTGATGAGCAGGCTGCTGCCTATATCGATGGATCTGCTTTTCACTGTTATGCAGGTGATCCATCTGCCATGTCGGAAGTGCATGAGCGCTTCCCGGACAAAAATATCTATTTTACCGAATGTAGTGGTGGGGAGTGGAGTCCTGATTTTGGCGAGAATCTGAGCTGGCAGATGTCCAATCTCATCATAGGTGCACCTCGCAACTGGGCGAAGAATGTGCTGCTCTGGAACATCGCACTCGATCCGCAAGGTGGACCCACGAACGGCGGCTGTGAGAACTGCCGTGGGGTTGTGACGATTGACCCGGAGGATAATGAAATCACTAGAAATGTAGAGTATTATGCGTTAGGTCACATCAGCCGTTATGTGCGTCCAGGAGCTGTAAGAGTGGATTCCACGCAAGAACAGGGTCAGATTGAGAACGTAGCCTTCCGCAATCCGGATGGAACGATGGTGCTGGTTGCGGCTAACACGGGTGAGGCAGAAGTTTCCTTTGATGTAGTCATGGATGGAGATTCGTTTCGATATGTACTGCCTTCCCAATCGGCAGCAACCTTCCGCTGGAATACGAAAACGGGGGTAGAGCGTTGACTCAAGATTGAAATTATGGATACAGATTGAATAATGGACATGGTAAAATATACGTAGAGTTAATTCAAATTTGATGTGTTAAATAAGTCCGATCTCAGGATCGGGTTTTTACATAGCCTTTTACTAGAAAAGGGAGAATACATTGGACATGTTAATCGTTGCATATCGGGAACAGGATCATGACAAGTTGGTTGGAATCTGGGAGAGTGCTGTGCGGGCAACACATACGTTTTTGGAAGAGCATCACATTCTGTTCTATCAACAAGTGGTGAGCCCTTCAAAATCAAAGGTCGTCACCTCAAGGTAGATGTTAATGAGCAGAATAGTGGAGCAGCCCGATTCTATCAAAAGATGGGATTTGTACAGATAGGACGGTCCGAGTTGGATAGTTCCGGTAATCCGTTTCCGCTATTGCATCTGGAGATCAAGTAGGAACAGGCCGAGAGATCGTCGGTAATTGATAGACCATGAGTTATAAATGACCAGGATGAGGAGCGTGCAGGATGACACAAATTAAGGTGACACCGGAACAACTGGAGACGGTCAGTGGGCAGTTCGCTCAGGCACATCAGCAATTATCGGGATTCATGTCCACATTGGACAGCAAGATGAGTGTCATGCGCAGCAACTGGGATGGCATGGAGCGGGAGCGTTTTTACAGCGATTATTCAACGGCTCAAGGCACAATGAAATCTGTTCTGGAACTGGTTCTGTCCATCCAATCAGAGCTAAAGAAAATTGCCGAGCGTTTCCGCACGACAGATGAAGAGGCGGTGAGCCAGGCAATCATGACGGCGCTGACCGCAGCGCGGGCGCTATCCACCATGGGCAAAAATAAAGGTGAAGGTCTAGACAAAACGTCAGGCCCACCAAAGAACATGGAGGAATGGGATGAGAAGGATGCCGAGAAATACCAAAACTATGAAGAAATGCTGAAGAAAGCCGAAGAGATGGGCGACGAACAACTGGCGCAGCAGATTCAGGCCAGCATGAATATCATTCGGCTTCAGTATGAAGATGTAATTTATCAGACTGACCCCAATACGGGCAAGACGGTGAAAATTACCGAGGATTCCATCGTGGGTACGTATCAGGTGAAAAGCGACAAGGGCGAAACGACCAGCATCAGTCTGGATAAACAGGGCAATGTGGTGGACTATAGCAAAGATACGGAAAAGTATAAGTATTCGGAGCAGACGCACACGACTAGTCAAGGCGAGCATCTCTTTGGCAAAGTGGCACAAACGGCTACAGCCTACGGCATTGGTCTGCTGCTCACAAGCAAGACGGGCTCTGCCTTCACGGAACATGCGACAGGACTCGGTTCATCCTTCGTCGCGGACAAATTCCTGTTCTCTGTGCCGGAGGAAGGCGAGACGCGTACGATGATCTACCGTACCAATAAGGAAACGGGCAAAATGGAAAATATGATCGTGGTCACGCGTGGCGACAACGATATTGAATATACTCCGTGGCGGGATTACTACTAAGCCGCGGATGGGTCGACAAGCGGGCAACGCAGGGCTATCTGATTGCTGCCTGCTTGAAGACCCACAGTATGGAGCCATGTGGTTAATGTGACACATGGCTAATAGCAAGGAGGGCAGGCTGCTTATCCGTGAGCCTGTCCATACATAAACACCCCGGCAACTTTCCCTGAGACGGGAAGATTACCGGGGTGTTTATGGTTTCGCTTACCGAGCAGCCATGGTCGATGGACCGGGCCGTAAGGAGCTCATTTTTTTGCCAGAGATTAATGCGTCTCTTCATCCAGAAACGGTTTGTTCACGGCATAATACATAAAGCCCATCAGCAGCACACCGCCCACCAGATTACCCAAAGTCACGGGAACCAGGTTGTGAATGACGCCTTCAAATGAGATCGTCCCCGGATGGTTCAGCACGAGCGCAATCGCGAACGTACACATATTGGCGATGCTGTGCTCATATCCCGAGATGAAGAAGCAGAACACAAAGAGCATCATGGCGAACATTTTCGCGCCATTCTCCTTCATGAACATCGGCACAAAGAACGCCATACATACGAGCCAGTTACACAATATCCCCCGGAAAAAGAGCTGCATGGTCGGAACTTCCATCTTGTGCTCCACCACGCTTAACAGAAAACCATTCACCTCAGACGAGTCGAACAATCCCGTTAGGTAGATTAACAGGGCAAATACGGCTGCGCCCATCAGGTTACCGCTATAACTCGCAATCCACAGCTTGACCACTTCGAACCAGCGAAGTTTCTTCCGCAGCGCCGCATACGTATAATAGAACGTATTGCCTGTGAACAGGTCACCGCCACCGTACGCGATCAGAATGATGGCCGCCCCAAACGTAATTGCTGCCATAGGATAGGTGAAAGGGGACTGCTCCATATAAAAGAAGTTACCTGTCTTAAACGCCACGATGACGCCGAATCCGATAAACATACTGGCCAGCATGGAGCGTGCAAGGTACCTGATTAAGCTTTGTTTGTAAATCTTGTGTTTCTTCAGAGCCAACTGTTCCACGTTGCGCAAAGCTTCCGTTTCCATGATTCTCCTCCAATAGCATGATGTCTTGCTTACCATTATAACGAAATTATGGAAATTGGGCAGAGGGAACTTCCGCATAGAGCAGGGAATGAGTCTCCTCGGATTCAAACTTGAGGAACAGAATGACTTTTTGCAATGCATTGATTTCACCTTGGGTAAGGTGTACAGGCCACGTAGTGTCTTAGAATGATTAGTCTTTCATGGGCTGATCTAATGGATCATATGTAACCATAATAGGCAATAATTTTGGTTCAAGCATCAGGTGAATGGGTGTTCCGTCTTGATCTGCATAAGAAATGATATAGCTTCCGAAATGAGATTCGTAGATGAAATCCTGGAATTGAAAGGAACGTTCGGGATACTTTATCTTCACATATAACGTAGTTACTCCTCGGGCAAAGGTTTCTTTCAATATAGGAATCTGGGCCAAAAGCATAATAGCGACAAGAACAATGAGTATACGTTTAACGATACGGATCAGATAGATTCACCCCATTCATCTGAAACAGATGTTACTCCATAATTATAGCCAGATTGCCAAACTGCTTGCCTTTTTCCATGCGTTCGAATGCTTTTGCTACGTCTTGCAATGGATATACGCCATCAATTACAGGATGTATATCATGTTGCTCCACCCATTGCAGCATCTGGATAAACTCCTCACGGCTGCCCATAGAGGTCCCGATCAGACTGACCTGTGGGAAGAAGATAGAGCGAATCGGAACGGTTAGATCATCCCCTGAGCTTGCACCATACATCACGATACGTCCACCTGGTCTGATTATATCAAAATATTTTGGGAACATGGCTTGTCCGATGCTGTCCAAGATCATGTCCACAGATTCCAAATCGTTCTGCATGCTCCAATTGCCATGACTATCCAACGCATGGGAAGCACCCAGGCGCAGCGCCTCTTTTCTTTTGGCTTCACTTCTGGAGGTGACGGTAACCTGTGCACCAGCGGCTACGGCCATGAGCAGGGCATAGGTCGCTACACCGCCGCCAATGCCGGGAATGAGGATATGTTCGCCTTGTTTCAGTTCGCCGCGAGTGAACAAAGCGCGGTAGGCAGTCAACGCTGAAAGCGATAACACACCTGCTTCCTCCCAGGATAGATGGGCTGGCTTAGGCAGAGCATTTTCAGCAGGCAACGTAATATATTGTGCGAGCGTTCCATCCGTAGGACCACCCACAATATCGGGCACGAGAGGTACATCAGATGCGTAGTTCCAACCGAGCGTAGGGTGGATAATGACTTCATCTCCTATTGTGAATTCTCTTACGCCTTCGCCAATGTCAACGATGATACCTGCCCCATCAGAACCGGGAATGAGCGGGGCATCCTGACTGGTGCGTCCTGCCATGATGAACAGATCCCGATGGTTAATTCCAGCAGTTTTCAGTTGGATTTGCACTTCCCCTGCCTCTGGTTTACGAGATGTCGACTCTGTATATCGAAGACTTCCAAGGCCGCTCTGGCCTGAATGGACGATAGCTTTCATGATCAATATTCCTCCTGTCTATGTAGCCGTACTTCACTACTGAGCCTCATTGTACAGATCGGACAGATTCACGTAAAATGAACAAAAATGAATGTCAGTATCATATAAAATCATAGATATCAAGCAGGTGATCAGGGTATGGATGCAGGTGATTTGAAAATATTTCAGGCGGTTGCCCGCGAAGGTAGCATCAGTAAAGCTGCGCTCTCACTCAATTATGTGCAGTCCAATGTAACAACACGGATTAAACAGTTGGAGACTCAACTGCAAGTACCGCTCTTTCATCGTTCCAATCGAGGAATGTCGCTCACACCAGCGGGCGAGAACCTGCTTGGGTATGCGGATAGAATATTGGAATTATTATATGAAGCAGAGCAGGCCACGCAAGTGGGTAACCCACCAGCTGGCATGCTACGTCTGGGTGCCATAGAGACAGCAGCTTCCACTTTTCTGACGCCGCTCTTGGCTGAATACAGTTCATGCTACCCGGCAGTACAGCATTCGCTTGTCACGGGTGGGACCCATGAACTGAACCAGAAGGTCATTCAACATGAATTGCATGGTGCCTTAATATATGGCCCGATTGATCATCCTGAGCTGAACTATATGAAGATGTATGACGAAGAAATGGTGCTGATCGCCGAACCTGGAGTACATCAATTATACACGTTATTGTCCAGACCGATGTTGTTCTTTGAGATCGGATGCACACATCGCGATCAAGCAGAATCCTTTTTGAAAGATCAGGGTATCCACGCACTTAACATCATGGAATATGGAACACTGGACACGATTCTGAATGGTGTATCTGCCGGGCTAGGCGTATCATTGCTGCCACGGTCTTCAGTTACCAAAGCAGAATCAAGAGGTGAGATTGCAGTGATGTCTTTGCCTGATCCCTATTGCCGCTTGGAAGTAGGATTTGTGTATTCCCGTGGTGAACATATATCTAGTGCGCTCAGCGCTTTGGTGGAGATCATTACAGAACCAGAACTATAAGAGGTTGTTCAAAAGTCCGTTTATGAACATGCACTATAAGGGAGTGAGTGATCTTGAAAGAAACTGCGTTAACGTTGGCTGATGCCTTTAATCAGGCAGAATTTATTGTAGGGGGTCATGGCAGTCGCAAAGTGAAGGTGCTTCAGGACGTACTGGAGCAGATCGATGGGGAGATGTTCAGTGACCACTACGGTAACGGCCCCATCATTGAAGAATTTCAGCAACAAATGGCTGACGTTCTGGGAAAGGAATCGGCTGTATTTTTCCCGAGTGGAACGATGGCACAGCAGATTGCATTACGGATCTGGTGTGACCGCAAAGGGGTAAAGCGAGTAGCTTACCACCCTCTATGCCATCTGGAAATCCATGAGGAAGACGGACTGAAAGAGCTTCACCAGATTGAATCGATTTTACTTGCGGACAAGGAACGCTTGATTCGATTGGAAGATATACAGGCGCTCGATCAGGACATTGCCTGCCTGCTGTTGGAACTTCCGCAACGCGAGATTGGCGGGCAATTGCCAGCATATGAAGAACTGGAAGCGATCTCGGCCTATTGCCGTGAGCGCGGGATTAAGCTGCATTTGGACGGGGCGCGCCTGTTTGAGATTACTCCCTATTATCAGAAGACACCTGCGGAGATCTGCAGTCTCTTTGATAGCGTGTATGTTTCCTTTTACAAAGGAATCGGAGGCATTGCGGGTGCTATATTGGCGGGTGATCCGGATGTGATGCAGGAATCGAAAGTATGGAAACGTCGGCACGGGGGCGATCTGATCGGTTTGTATCCGTATATTCTGAGTTCCCAGTATTACTTCAATGAACGGATTGGCAAAATGGAGCGTTATTACGAGCAGACTCTAGAACTGGCCGCCTTATTAAATGTGTGTCATGGGATACATACCTTGCCCGAGATACCGGTATCGAATATGTTCCATGTGCACTTTGCGCTCGCTGCTGCCGAAGTTGAACCAATTCTGGTGCAAATGTCTCAGCAGTATGGCATAGGAATGACTTCATATCTGAACAAGACGAGTGGGAACAGCTGCGCCTTTGAATTTTCTGCGGGCGATCGGTATGAGCAAGTTCCTCAAGACAAACTGCGTGCAGCATTGGTATGGCTAGATCACGAGTTGCGTAAACAGGTGAGATAATAAGCTAAGAGAGAAATGATGTACGAAATAAACGAAAAGATGTATACCTGCCTTGTCCACATGCTGGACAGGGTATTTTGTGCACGTCAGTGAATATTCTCCTGGATGTATTTGCGATAGAGTGCGGGCGTAATCTCCTCGAACTTTTTGAATATTTTGATAAAATATCCCGATTCATTGAATCCCAGCTCATCACTGATCTGTGAGACAGGCATGTCGGTGACCTCCAGCAATTGCTTGGCCCACTTGATTTTGAGCCGTGCCAGGTAGGTTGTGAAGTTCTCACCGGTTTCCTTGGCAAAGAGCCTGCTGAAATAACTCGGACTCAGGTGGCATAGGTCGGCCATTTGTTTGAGCGAAACTTGTTCGCTTTTGTGACTGTGAATGTATTCAAAAGCAGGCTGAAGGACTGGGCTGGAGCTTTCCGTGTCACTTGGGCTATTTTTGAGATAGGCGTCCGCAATCGCATTCGTCATCTCTTTTTTGATCGACTCGATATTACGAATGGAGTATCCCGGCAGAATGGTGGAGAGGTTCAGTGACTCCTGATGACCTGAAGCTTTCTCGAACATTTCAACTAACAGATTTTTGTTGAGCGCTTCTTCTACAATGTAGTTGCAGAGCAGGGATAACATGTTGGAGATTTTCACAATCTCTTCATAGGTCATCACAGGCAGCTGGGCGTAATCGTCTTTTAATTCCTCCAGCTTGGCTGCATGCATGGGTACGTTCTTGGACGTGACAATCTGCTCCAGATCACTACCCTTGTCCGGGTCGGCCAGTTTTACTTGTCCTGCCATTACGGCACCGATATATTTGCCATCGATCGTAATCGGAATGGCGATATCAATAATATTGAAATGGCATAGATACACATAGGGCTCATTTAACCGAACGGCTTCCAGACCACCACGCGAATCACATTTTTGGCAGTAGGGGAGAAGCTCGGGGTCTTTGCGTACATTCTGGCAGAAGGCCTGACAGCTGCTGTGACTGGTTACGGGAATGCCTTTATAATCAACGGTGAGGATCGCCAGTTTGGTTACTGTAGCAAGAGAATCTTGTAGACGCTTCCATTTATTAAGGTCGAGAATTTTATTGATATGCAGATATTCTTTAATCATTGGACGAGACCTCCATAGCTAACCTGATTCATGATTTAGGCCATTAAAAGTTAGCAAGTTGTACATATTAAGATGTAATGATGACGGGTAATGTATTATGGGAGGTCAAAATTCAACCATCTCATGACAATAACATACCATGATTGCACTAAAAAGCAAAAAATTACGATTGTAAATTATAATAATTTGTTATCAAAGTCCACTGTAAAGCTGCTGCCCATGCGTTATATTAAGGTCAATTGCAAGAAATTAAAATTTAATGTATTTACTACACCATTCCATATCCTTAGGAGGCATATATTAATATGAGAAAAGCATTTATCAGCCCAACCAAATATGTACAAGGCGAAGATGAGTTGTTGAACCTGGGGTACTTTGTCAAATCCTTCGGAGAATCAGCCTTACTGATTGCACATCCGGATGATGTACAGCGTGTAAAAGCGAAGCTCGATGCAACTGCTGAGAAATTCAATATTACGTTTGTTGAAAGCGGTTTTAAAGGGGAATGTTCCCGTGAGGAAGTTGCGCGTTTGCAAGAGATTGCTAAGGAAAAAGGATGTCACTCTACCATTGGTCTAGGTGGCGGTAAAGCGATCGATGCTGCCAAATGTGTAGCTGAAGGCGAAGCACTTATCATCTGCCCAACCATTGCAGCAACGGATGCACCGACAAGTCACTCTGCTGTATTGTACACACCGGAAGGTGCTTTTGATGACTATGCTTACTTCAAACAAAGCCCAAGTGTGGTTCTTGTCGATACAACGGTAATCGCCAATGCACCAACACGTTTCCTCGTATCCGGTATGGGAGATGCGCTCTCTACATACTTCGAAGCAAGAGCAACAGCGAAATCCTACTCCCGTGTAAACGCAAGTCTGCCAATGGGTTCCCGCGAAGGATATACCCCATCTGCAGTAGGGACGAATGTGGCACTTGCACTGGCAAAACTGTGTTATGAAATGCTGCTGACTGACGGTGCGAAAGCGAAAGTTGCGAGTGACAGCAACGTCGTGACACAAGCGCTGGAAAACATCGTTGAGACCAACATTCTGTTGTCTGGTCTTGGATTCGAAAGTGGCGGTCTGGCCGCAGCACATGCAATCCACAACGGTTTGACTGTTCTGGAGGGAACACATCACTTCTTCCATGGTGAAAAAGTATCCTTCGGTACGATTGCACAACTCGTGCTCGAAAATGCACCAACCGAAGAGCTGCACGAAGTCATGGACTTCTGTCTCGAAGTGGGACTGCCTATCAGCTTGGCGGACATTGGTGTAGACACCATTAGTCAGGAAGAGCTGTTGAAAGTTGCAGAGATCGCTTGTATTCCGGAAGAATCCATTCACGCGATGCCGTTCCCGATCACCGTTCCTGAAGTGGCTGCTGCCATTGCAGCGGCTGACCGCATGGGCCGTGAGTACAAAGCAACTCGCCGGGAGGCAAAATAATGAAGAAAATTATTAACCAAGCAGAACATGTTGTTATGGAAATGTGCAACGGAATTGCGCTCGCGCACCCGGAGCTGGAATTCCTGAAAAAATATAAAGTTATCAAGCGCAGAGAGATTCAGGCCGATAAAGTCAGCCTGATCAGTGGCGGCGGCAGTGGACATGAACCGGCTCACGCAGGTTATGTGGGGAGAGGCATGTTGGATGCAGCGGTATGTGGAGATGTGTTCGCATCTCCTTCCCAAATCCAGGTGTACCAAGCGATCAAGGCAACAGCCAGCAACAAGGGAACACTCTTGATCATCAAGAACTACAGCGGCGACATGATGAACTTCAAGAATGCAGCGCATCTGGCTGAAGAAGATGGCATCGACGTACAGTATGTGCGTGTTGAGGATGACATCGCTGTCCAAGACAGCTTGTATACCGTTGGACGTCGCGGCGTTGCTGGAACTGTACTGGTTCACAAGATAGCCGGAGCAGCAGCGGAAGAAGGTCGCAGTCTGGCCGATGTGAAATCCGCTGCTGAGAAAGCAGCTCAGAACGTTCGCAGTATTGGTTTTGGATTCACATCCTGTACCGTACCCGCCAAAGGCACGCCTACATTCGAGATTGCTGAAGATGAAATGGAATTCGGCGTAGGGATACATGGCGAGCCAGGAATTCGCCGGGAGAAGATCGTTTCTGCGGATGAATTGGCAGGGCGTATGGTAGAGGCGTTGCTCGCAGATATGAAGCTGGATACGGATGCTTCTGCTGAGATTGCCGTGCTTGTGAATGGTTTTGGCGCAACACCTTTGCAAGAACTGTACCTGCTCAACAATTCCGTTCAGCGTGAGCTTGCCGGACATACAGGTCTGAAGGTCGCTACAACGTTTGTCGGCAACTACATGACAAGCATCGATATGGCGGGTGCGTCGGTTACGATCCTGAAACTGGATGATGAGCTGAAAACCCTGTTGTTCAAGGAAAGTGATACACCTGCGTTTAAAGTATCCGGTCCTCCAGTGGCACAAGTGGCGTATTCCGAGGCTCTTGAAGCTGTCGTGGGTGAAGACGCTCCGGTATCCTACGAAGTGGAGACGCCTGCAACATCTGCGGTGATTAGCAACAATCAATTCTCGTTGGACAACATCGTTTATCTGATCGATAAAATGGGCGAGATCATCATCAAGAATGAAGTACCATTCTGTGAACTGGACTCCCATGCGGGTGATGGCGATTTCGGTATGAGTGTGGCAAAAGGCTTCCGCCAGTTGAAACGCGAATGGAATCACATCATTAACGAAGATAAAAAAGATATCGGTTCATTCCTCGATGCATGCTCACTGGTCATCATGGAATATTGTGGCGGGGCATCCGGCCCAATCTGGGGTTCGGCATTCCGTTCGGCTGGCAAAGCTGTAGGAGATAAACAGCAATTGAACGTTGCTGAATTTGCGGAGATGATCCATGCAGCTGTGCAAGGGATTCAGTCTACTGGAGAGCGTTCCTTCGGACGTGGTGCCGTTGTAGGCGACAAAACCTTGATCGATGCACTCGTTCCATGTGCCGATTCCTGGACGCAAAGTGCGGAGTCTGGAGATGACTTCAAAACCGCCTTTGCCAAAGGTGCAGCAGCAGCTGTTGAAGGTGCGAAGAAAACTGAAGATATTGTGGCACGTATGGGCCGTGCAGGTACCGTCGGCGATCGTAGTCTGGGCTACCCTGACGCTGGCGCGTATGCGCTGGGCGTTATTTTCACAGAACTGTCTGAGTCGATGAAATAATAGTGTTCTCGATGAGAAATATAAATTTATAAAGTGTTCTTAATGCCAAAGAAGTATCCCATAGTGATACTTCTTTTTTGTGTTGAAATGTCGGTTTTTATGCATCTAAATACATAAAATTTAATATTTGTTTCATAATTTTACCATGAAATTAACGATTAGGTATTGAAAATGCCTGCTAACTTGTTATAATGTAAACTATTGATATTGATAATCACTATCATTCGTTGCTGAGGAGGTATATGATACTGATTTTATCCAAATACAATAGGCTGCATTTGGCCGAAATTTTCTAAATTCTAGGGGGATATAAATGAAATGAAAAAGTCTATTTCTTCAAAATTAATGTTTATCATGGTTGCAGCTTTAACTTTGGTGTTGGCAGCATGTTCAAGTAATGAACCTGCTACTTCTGGTAGTGCTAATACAGAGGCTGCAACTTCCGATGCTGCTACTACAGCTACAACCGTTGAAATTACGGATGCTCATGGAAAAGTAACTGTACCTGTAAATCCAACGAAGGTCGTTGCTCTGGATAACAGAACATTTGAGACTCTGTCCAATTGGGGAGTCAAACTAGCAGCAGCGCCGAAGGATGTAATGCCAGCAGATTCACCATATGTGGCCGATGAATCGGTACAAAATATTGGAAATCATCGCGAACCAAATCTTGAACTATTGGCATCTATACAACCTGACCTTGTCATTGTTGGTCAAAGATTTGCTGGCTTTTATGAAGACATCAAAAAATTAGTGCCTAATGCAGCAGTAATTGACCTTAATATTGAGCTTGAAGAAACTGCATCACCTGGAGAAAACTTTGTTAATGGTCTTAAAGATGCAACAACCAATCTAGGTAAAATTTTCGAGAAGCAAGAAGAAGCTGCCCAATTGATTGCTGATTTTGATAAGGCTATTGAAGAAGCTAAGGCCGCTTATAACGGTGAAGATAAAATTATGAGTGTTGTCGTATCTGGTGGAAACATTGGTTTCTCGGCTCCTCTTACTGGACGCGTGTGGGGACCATTGTATGACATTTTCGGCTGGGTTCCGGCACTAGAAGTGGACAAATCTTCTTCTGATCATCAAGGTGATGATATTTCTGTTGAAGCGATCGCCCAAAGTAATCCGGATTGGATTTTCGTACTGGATCGTGATGCAGCTGTATCTGCTGAAGAAGGTTCGGTTCCGGCTCAGGACGTTATTGATAACTCACCTGCTCTGCAAAACACCACTGCTATTACTAAAAAGCAACTGGTCTATGCTCCAAACGATACGTACACTAATGAATCTATCGAAACTTTCTTGGAGTTGATTAACAACCTTACGAAAGCTTTAGCTAAACAGTAAAAGGAGCATACTGCAGTGCTGAAAAATTTAATACCAAAAATAGCCGGGGTTGAGAATTCTCAACCCCAGCGTCATAATCACAAAAGGTTATGGACCCTGCCTTTTATCATTGCAATTATAGCCACTATTGTTTTAGGCATTACATCACTGCTTATTGGAGTCTATGACATACGGGGACAAGCGGATGGAATGGAGATGTTTTTCATCACTCGTGTCCCAAGAACTGTTGCATTAATGCTTACCGGTGCCGCAATGGCCATGGCAGGCCTGGTCATGCAGCTTATTACACAGAATCGCTTGGTGGAACCGACCACAACAGGAACAATGGAATGGTCAGGTCTGGGGATCATGTTTATTTATCTGGTCTTTCCTGCCCCGAGTTTAACACTAAGAATGACCGGCGCAATCATTTTTTCTTTTATAGGAACGATGATTTTTTTTATGTTTCTAAAGAAAGTTAAACTCCGCTCGTCTTTAGTTGTCCCCATTATTGGGATGATGCTTGGAGCAGTCATTTCTGCATTTTCAACTTTCGTTGGGCTTGTATTCCAAATGACTCAAAATATCGAAAGCTGGTTTGCAGGCTCCTTTTCATCTGTGCAAATTGGCAGGTATGAATATCTATGGCTCATTGTATTGGTGACTATTCTTATTTTTATTTTTGCTGATCGGTTGACTTTAGCCGGACTAGGGGAAGATGTGGCTACCAGTCTTGGCGTAAATTATGACAGGATCATTCTTATGGGGACTGCGCTTATTTCACTAGCCGTTGGAATCGTTGCAGCTGTCATTGGGAACCTGCCTTTTCTAGGGTTAATTGTCCCCAATATCGTTTCCATGTTTAGAGGTGACGATCTCAGGAGCAATCTGCCATGGGTGTGCTTATTAGGGATGGGCAGCATCATTGTGTGTGATATCCTGTCTCGAGTCATTATCATGCCTTTTGAAATACCTGTCTCGATGATCCTTGGAACAGTGGGAGCCGTCGTATTTATTGTCATTTTGTTAAGACAAAGGAGGTCAACAAGGAGGGTAAGATGAGCGACTTAGCAAGTAGAAATCCACTAAATATCGAAATCGATTCTAGCCGTCGTCCTAAAAAAAGATCAGCTAGAGCCTTCCGTACCAAGAAAGAAGAAAAGCGTTATTGGATTTTGCTGATAACATTGATTGTTCTGGGCGTTTTTGCATCGATTGGACTACTGGTTTATAAGAATCCGGTCCCGGTATCTTCTCCTTCTTTCATACCTGTCGTTACAAGAAGAGTAGTCGCTCTGGTTTCAATGCTTATCGCTGCAATTTGCCAAAGTTTATCTACGGTTGCTTTTCAATCGATTACGAATAACAAAATTATAACTCCGTCCCTTTTAGGTTTTGATGCTATTTATTCAACCATTCATACGAGCACTATATTTTTCCTTGGTGCGACGGTATTTGTGAATTTTAGCGGTGTTGATTCCTTTTTATATCAAGTTGCTGCAATGGTCATCATGTGTTTAATCCTTTATGGATGGTTGCTTTCCGGAAAGTACGGCAATTTACAACTTCTGCTTCTGGTCGGTATTATTATCGGGACCGGTCTGAGGTCTGTATCCTCTTTTATGAGAAGACTTCTTGCACCGTCCGAATTTGATATTTTGCAGGCAAGAATGTTTGCTTCCGTGAATAATGCGGATTCTGCCTATTTCCCGATTGCGATTCCTATCGTCATCATTGCAGCAATCCTCCTACTTGCTAATGCCAAGAGGTTAAATGTACTGTCGCTTGGTAAGGATGTCTCCACTTCCTTGGGAACTAAACATCAAAGTAGTGTGATTTATACGCTGGTCCTGGTTTCCATTTTGATGGCCATTTCGACAGCTTTGGTTGGACCACTTACATTCTATGGATTTTTAGTTGCGATTTTGAGTTATCAGGCAGCGCAAACCTATGATCACAGATATGTATTCCCAATGGCACTTGCGATAGGATTTGTGATCTTAACCGGTGCATACTTTATTATGAATCATGTCTTCAATGCCCAAGGTGTTGTTTCCATCATTATAGAATTGGTTGGCGGACTAACATTTTTAATTGTGATTTTAAGGAAGGGTTCTTTATGATACAGATCAATAATGTCAAAAAGTCCTATGCAGCCGAGGTAGAGATAGGTCCTTTGAATATTCATATACCCAAAGCCGGTCTTACTTCTTTAATTGGACCCAACGGTGCGGGGAAGTCAACGACACTTCTGATGATCGGAAGACTTTTGGATTTGGATGAAGGTCAAATTAAGGTTGCCAATATGGATGTTTCCACGACCAAGTCAAAAGACTTGGCCAAAATTGTAACGGTTTTACGACAAGAAAATCATTTTGTTACAAGGCTTACCGTTAGACAACTTGCTGGGTTTGGACGTTTTCCTTATTCTAAGGGAAGATTAACGGATGAGGATGAAGCTATTATATCTAAATATATTGATTTTCTAGACTTAACTGCTCTGGAAAATAGATATCTAGATGAGCTTTCTGGTGGTCAAAGGCAAAGAGCCTATGTCGCAATGGTGTTGTGCCAAGAGACGGAATACGTACTTTTGGACGAGCCTCTAAACAATCTGGATGTTGCTCGTTCTGTTCGGATGATGGAGCATTTGAGATATGCCGCTAATGAATTTGGCAGAACTATTCTGACGGTTATGCATGATATCAATTTTGCCGCCAAATATTCAGATCGAATATGTGCTATGAAAGATGGGCAAATCGCCGCTTTTGGAACAGTAAAAGAAGTGATGGACCCAGAAATTTTAACAGATATTTTTGAAACGAAAATTGAGATTATTGATGGGCCCTATGGACCGATAGCGATCTATTAGTTACAGGCGCAATAAGAAGTTGTTAGTTAAAACGGTTTTCGAAAGTAGAGTGATCATTTCACTCTACTTTTTTTTGATAAAAGTCGAGCATACCCCGACCAGAAGCATCCCCCTGCAACGTTTCATTCTTGATCAGAAGGTATTTTCGCTCACAGAGCGTTCTTTTGGATATGAAGTGCGATCTTGTATTCCATAAACTGGATTGAGGGTTCCAGATAGTGTAATCTGGAGATTATGATAATCCATATGAACGAGAAGGGATTGGGATCATTAATGACGCAAAAAATCTATTATGACTCTGCTTACACACGGGAGTGGAATACACATATTACAGGCAGAGTGGACAAGGAAGACGGCGTATATGTCACACTGGCGGAGACTGCTTTTTACCCGCATGGGGGTGGACAACCTTGTGATCTGGGACAAATTGGTGGCATCACTGTTCTGGATGTGAACATTGAAGATGGTGACGTGTGGCATAAGCTGGAACGCGCGCCTGAACAGACTGAAGTACATTGTGAGCTTGACTGGGAGCGAAGATTCGATCATATGCAGCAGCATACCGGACAGCATTTGTTATCGGCAATCACGCTCAAGCTGACGGAAGCGATGACGCTCAGTTTTCACCTCGGAGCGGAGTATGACACGATTGATGTGGCTGCGGCTGACCTCGGAGCGGATCAATTGACTGCCATTGAACAAGAGGTGAATCGCCAGATCTATCGTAACGCTCGTATCAACACTTCATGGGTTACAGCAGAAGAGGCCGCACAATTGCCACTGGTGAAGCAGCCTACGGTAACGGAAGACATTCGCATCGTCGAGATCGAGGGTGTGGAGTATAATGCTTGCGGCGGCACCCATGTGTCGGCGACAGGCGAGATCGGTATCATCAAACTGTTGAAAACCGAAAAAGTGAAGGGCGGCACCCGCATTTATTTCAAATGTGGAACAAGGGCGCTGAATGAATTCACATCCACACAAAATGTGCTCAATAGCATCATGGTTAAATTAAAGACCGGTAAGGACGAGTTATTGGAGCGCATTGAGAAAATGGAAATGGAGCAAAAACAGCTGCAAACCGAGCTGAATGCAGTGAAAACAACCAATGATGCCTATTATGCGGAGGAACTGCTGGCTGCTCGGCAAGGGCTGGTTATTGCTCAGGTCTTTGAAGACAAATCGCTCAAGGATATGCAGAGCCTGGCTACCAAGCTGACAGCAGAACATGAAGGGCTTGTACTGTTCGCCAGTATCTCGGAGGCCAAAGTTGTTCTCGCACAGAATGGACAACCGCCTGAATGGGCTTGTGGACCTTTCTTCAAAGGCAATCTTGGAGCCTACCAGGGCAAAGGTGGGGGCAGTGAAAAAATGGCTCAGGCAGGCTTTGCGAGCAGTGAAGATGCGCTTGCCTTTTATGAGTTCACCAAGGACCAGCTGGGACATCACTGATCTCCTTATTAAGATAAGAGACGGGTAACTAGTGTACGATCATGAGACAAGCACGCCACGTTGTGGCGTGTTTTTCATGATCAAGCGATCAGACCGTAGAGGAGGTGGAGGGATGACAGAACGAATTCTGTGTATACGGGAAGGGTGTGCAAATACCATTTTGCCAACAACGGCTGCTAGAACAGGTGGGTATTGCATGCCTTGCAAGCAGGAGTTGGAGCGTGAAGAGCGTCAGAGATACATTGAAGCGAATCGGCGTGACGTAAACTTGTATGCGGGCATCACAGACCCGGTTGAAGTTTTGAAAATCATGCACGAACCTCAGGTTCGCGATCCATTAATTCGCTATGTGCCATATGAACAATCCAAGGAACGGGTGTATCTGTCTTTGTCAGTTGAACAACAAGATGAGATGAAGGATTATGCGATGCAACGGATTCGTACAGGCGATGAAGATACCGGCAAAGATATTCTGCTGTATCTGGTCCGTTATCATGATGTATCGTTGACCGCCGAAATTCCTGAGTTGTTGGAACAGGAGATCTATTATCCGGCGATTTTATATAAAAGTGCCTCGGCAGAAGTGCGGAATCATCTTTTGCAGCAGGTGAACACCGATGACGAGAATCGCAACCACATATTGCTCATGCTGGCCCATATCGGGGATGGTGTTGTTGAGCAGCAGTTCCAGCAATGGAGACAATCTCCGCCCTCTTGGGCGAGTGAGTTGTACGTGGCCCCGGAGCAATACACCACGGAAGCTGGTTGGGAACTCACAAAAGAAGGGCAACGCAGGGAATTATTCACCACCCCAAGTTATTCACTCTATAAAGTAAAAGAGAGTGAAGCAAATAAAGCGGCAATCACCGGAGATTCAATCTCAATGCTGACTCCGAGCACGAATTGCTGTCCATGGTGTGGTGGTACGTTAACGACCTTAATTAATCTGGATGTTAAGCATCCAGCTCTGCAGGACGTGTCTTGGCATACCCCGCGACTTCAGATACAGACTTGCGTGATATGCAGCAGTTACGGTGTGGTTTACATGGAGATGGATGCAGCGGGGGAACCGTTATGGAGTTCACATAATGTCATGCCCGTGGGAGCGGACGACATTGACCCGGACGATTATATTCAGCTTACACTGGATACGGGCCGACAGTTTCGGATTGCGAACGCACCACGTCATGCATTCCATGCCAGTGAGTGGGCGATGGAGCCATCTCTATCTCAGGTCGGCGGCCATCCGGGATGGGTTCAGGATGCGGAGTACCCAACATGTCCACGCTGTTCTACTCGATTGAAGGCTGTCGCACAACTGGATTGGGGCGAGGTCGAGGAATACGGTGAAGGAATGTACTACATGTTCATATGCGAGCCATGCCAGATGACCGCCGTAACCTATCAACAATCTTGATGGTGGAAGCTATGATAAGCCATTAACTTATCTATAGTACTACAAGACCAATTAGGTTGTAATGACAGTAGTATACAGACTATGACATAAAGAGGCATCCCGTAAGTTCTTGAACTTCATGGGATGCCTCTTTAATGTACGTCAGATTTTCCTACAATTCTGCAGATGCCTGCGTCAGCAGACCGCCCAGCCATTCATAATCGGGCGTATCCTTTTCCTTGATCTTGATCGTTTTACGCTCTTCCGGGCCTTCAAATATCCCATCGGGTAGATCGAGTCCGGTTGCATGGAAGATGGTGAAGGAGACGGCCTGTTTGGATGGCGAGATGACCGCAGCGTACTTCCCATTTTTCAGAAAATGAGGTTTCTTGTATTGCACCCGTTCCTGCACATCAGGGATGGAATCATGTACCAGCTGCCGCAATTGATCAGCGACTTGAACTTGCCAGGGAATCTGAATCTGTTCAATAAACTCAGTGACTTCTGCATTCTTGGTCATCTTGGTTCACCCTCCGTATGGATCTGATTGTGTGCTTCCCATTCTGGTCTTAGAATTCCCATCATCAGGCGGTCGTAACGCTTACCATCACGGTATACAGCTGAGCGTGCCCGACCTTCCAACTGAAAACCAGCCTTCTCATAGGAACGGATTGCTTTGGCATTGTAGGCGATGACATCAAGGCCAACCCGGTCCAGGTTCATCTCATGGAATGCATATCGTAAAATAAGATTCAACGCTTCGGTGCCATATCCCTTGTTACGATGTTCGGCAAGTCCGATGCCAATGGCAAGCTGCCCGCAGCGGTTATTCCACTCAATGCTGTGAATGACAACAAAACCAATCAGGGTATCGTCTTCATGCGTGCGAAGTCTGAAGTACACTTCCTTGTTCTTCGTATCTCCCTCATCTTCCAACTGTTTCTCCGAATAGGGGATGGCCATATCGGTATCCACATTCCGAAGGTATTCCGGGTCTTCGTTCCAGAGCAGCATCGTTTGCACGTCTTCAGGACGTGGTGGCGTCATTTTCAATCGTGTGCTATAGAACAGGTTATCCGTTGTTAGTGTCATAGGAGTCTCCCTTTGTTGTTATGAATAGCCCCATCATCTGGAAATTATAGGTGAATCACAATAGCGTATTTCAGTGGATACAAGTAGCCTCTTGTCATGAAACCTGACATGGTAGTAATATGAAATAATCGATATACATTCAATGACTAAAAATGTCGGCAGGAGTGATACGTTTTGGAGATCAAAGTGGATGATTTGAGTGGAATACAGGTCAAAGCGTTAATTGCAGAGCACTTGCAAGGGATGGCAGCGGATTCGCCTCCAGAGAGTATTCATGCGTTGAATCTGGATGGACTCAAGAAGCCTGAAATTACATTCTGGTGTGCATGGGAAGGGGACGACCTGCTCGGATGTGGGGCTATCAAAGAACTTGATCCAGAGCATGCAGAGTTGAAGTCGATGCGTACCGCTTCGGCTCACTTGAGAAAAGGTGTAGCGAGGAAGATTTTGTCCCATATTATGAACGTTGCAGTAGAACGTGGTTATAAGCGAATCAGTCTGGAGACGGGCTCAATGGATTCATTCATCCCGGCACGGAAGTTGTATGAAGACTTCGGATTCGAATATTGCGAACCATTCGCAGATTATATTTTGGACCCGAACAGCGCGTTTATGACAAAGACAATCTAAATGGATTCGCATGAGAAACCGGTATTCTGTTGTTACAGAATGCTGGTTTTTTTATTTGCAACATATCACACATATTGAAGTTTGGAAAAAGAGTAAAATAAACTCAATGATGAAACCTGGACCATGCTATGAAAAGGGTGGAGGGAGTCGTGTATGATATATTGGTGGTTTGATCAGATGAATCCGCTGTTTGCCGTCTTAGTTTTATGTCCTATAATTGCTGTGGTGCTTGGAGTATGCAGTTATTTTGCCAATTGGTTTAGACTCTGGGTAGCGCTGGTTATATCTTTTATGCTGCCTTTGTTGTATATCGCGAGTGATCTTTCAACATGGGGTAGTAACATAGGCGCTTGGTTCATCTATGGGGCAGTGTACAGTTTGATCAGCTGGATTGTACATAGATTGCTTGATGCCATTGTGGGGTATAAAACATAGGTTATGTCCTTATACGTTTGGGATGAATTGGCCATAAGGAACTTCTGGGCTGATTGATGGACAATAGGGTATACTGGACATTATGTTTATGAGATTGTGCAAAAATATGAAACAAGACAGCATTACAGACGTTTTTTACATCAGGAGGACTTGAATTGGCTCAGACAGAAGGAACACTACAGAAGAAGCTTAAACCAAGACACATCAGTTTTATGGCTATGGGTGGTGTCATTGGAACGGGAATTTTCAAAGGCAGTGCAGAGACGATCGGACTCGCAGGTCCGGGCGTGATCGTCACGTACATTTTTGCCGGATTATTGCTGCTGGTTGTTATGGCCGCGATGGCGGAGATGGCTACGGTGTACAAGAACAAAAATATGAAAGACTTCGTACAAGAAGCATTCGGTAGCAGAGTGTCCTTTGTTATGGGATGGATGTACTGCTTTCTATGGTTATCGGTGTGTGTCATTGAGGTGATTGCGGCCGGGAGCTTTTTGCAGTATTGGTTCAGTGAAGTACCGCTGTGGATGCTGAGTCTGGCTTGTGCGGCGTTCATTATACTGGTTAATCTGCTCAGTGTGGGTGTGTTCGGTGAATTTGAATTTTGGCTGGCAGGGATCAAAATCGCCATGATCATTATTTTTATTTTTCTGGGCGCAGGACTGATCTTTGGCATTATTCCAAGTGATAACACGCCATATCTACAGAATTACACGCAAGCAGGCGGGTTCTTCCCGAATGGATGGTCATCGATCTTCTCGGCACTGCTTGTGGTCATGTTCTCTTATGGGGGATCGGAGCTGATTGGTCTGACCCTGACCGAGACGGAAAATGCAGAAAAAGTCATGCCCAAAATCGTAGGCAATTTCATGCTCAGAATTATTCTGTTCTTCACCTTGCCGATTCTCATCATCTGTGGTCTCATTCCATGGAATGAGATTGGGCCGGAGAGCAGCCCGTTTGTACAGGTGCTCGCCTCCACGGGACTGCCGGGAGCGGCACATATTATGAACTTTATTTTGGTGACGGCGGTCCTATCTGCAGCAAACTCAGGGATCTACGGTGCATCCCGGATGATGCACTCCATGGCTGTAGGCGGGGAAGCTCCGAAGGCATTGTCACAGACGAATCGCAACGGCAGCCCTGTTAACACACTTCTGGTGTGCTCGGTCGTCCTGCTTGGAGGTTCCTTGCTTGGCCTGTTCGCGCAGGATCAACTGTTCCGCATATTGCTTGCGGTTCCGGGGTTTGTGGTAATCCTTGTGTGGATCTGTATTGCCTCATCGCAGCTAAAACTGCGGAAGAGATATCCGGTTCAACCGACATTCAAAGTCTGGGGATTTCCTTATATAACCGGAGTCGTCGTGTTGTGTCTCAGTGTCATTGCGGTCATGTTTGTGTTTGATGCAGGTAATCGGTTCAGCATTAGCATCTGTCTTGCCGTGCTCGCATTGCTGATGATCTGGTCCCTGATTCGATTCAGGAAGACGAATGGACGAACAGTGTAGTATTGCTGACATTCAAATGCTATATAAGTTGAACTAAAGATTATTTACACTGACACTACGATGACAGAATAACCTCTCCGTTATCGTATAAATGATTAGTGCAACTTATATAGTTGACATTTATAAACATAAAACAGACCGTTCATATTGATGAGCGGTCTGTTTTACGTTTCATTCTCCACTCGCTGATCGCGGTGCGCTGTTACACTCCACTAGGAATCATACCGATAGCAGATGGCCTTTCCTCCAGTACCCTCAGAGCTGAATTCCGCATCTTCTACAAAACCGAAACGTTCATATAACCGGATGGCGTTAACCATCTGACCGCCCGTATATAAGTACACCGTATTTTTGCCCATCTCTTTGGCAGAATCTACGCATTGCTGAAGTAATTCTCTGCCGATTCCGTGGCCTCTCCATTGTGGATCCACACCCAACAGCCGAATAAACGGATAATCAATTGGCAGTTCAAAGGTTGGATAAGCCTTGTGCGCGGTTTCGAATAATTGAACGGTCCCAACAATGTGATCCTCAATCTTGGCAATCCACAATTGTTTGAGATGAGGGTTGTCCAGAGACTCTCTAATGTCTTTCAGGTATGCTTCCTATCGATCATTTTGTTCAAATGTTTCCCGGTACTCGGCGTAACTTGCAACAAGGATATCAACAATCTCTGGATGGTCAGTCTCTGTGGCAGGTTGAATTGTAACGGCAGCCGTTGTCATCGTATAATTCCTCTTTTCTTATAGGTTAAGTATGGAATATAGTTTTCTTGCATTCTAACACAATTGACTCAAACCGATTAATTCAAATTTTCTATAGTTAACTCAGTCATTTCTATAGATCAAAGCGACTCAACGATTGAGCTGTGTAGAATACAGGTGATTGCGATATTCGGTTGGCGTATTGCCTTCGTATTGCTTGAACATGCGCAGGAACAGCTTGTAATCGGAGAAACCGCATTGTCCGGCAATTTCTTTTACACTGGCATTGGTATTCAGCAGCAACTGTTTCGCCCGACGAATTCGTTCTGTGAGGATATAGGTTTTAAGTCCAGTACCTTTCTCGCGTTTCACCATTTTGGAGATATAGTCTTTGTTAAAATTAAAATTTTCCGCAATCTGACTCACCGTAATGTTCGTATGCAGATGAATATCGACCCACTTGCAGATATGGTCCACAATCGCATTGTGGGGGCGATAATCCGCCTCTATATTACGCTCCAGCTCTCTGAACAACAATAGCAAAGCTGCGTCTGCTTCCTCCGGTGAAAAGGAGGACACATGCAGCAATTGCTTAAATAACTGATTGGCCATGGAAGGCACCTGAATGGTGGCATGTGTCCTAAAGCGATTGAATTCAGCCTGCAAGGCATCATAGTGAACCCAGTAAAAGCTAACAGGTGCGTCGCTGATCCGGTAGCCATAGTGGGTGCGACCAGCGCGCAGAAACAACAGATCGTTGGCACGAACCACATATTGTTCCTCTTCTTCCGCGATGTACATCTCACCTTCCAGCATCAAAATGATCTCGTGAACAGGCATGCTGCGTCTCATGTGGCTCCAGTTCCCTTCGGATATGAACTTGCCGCACAGGTAATGTTCCAGGGGCTTTTGCATAGGACGGATTTATCCACCTTTTCTTGGATTATGAGTCTGATGTAATTGTATTTTATTTGATAATATGAGGATATTCAAGCTCTGCAGTAGATTGATGAGTATTAGTCATATGGAACAGAACACGGATTTTACCCCTCAAGAATGAATGGATATCTATATCTATATAAGATGAACTAATCATTTACATGATAACGGAGAGGACAGAAAAAACCTGAAAAAGCGGAGCGTTCGCCTTTATCCCCGGATTTTCCCCTTCGGAAAAGGGAATCAAAAAATCTGGGGGTAAAGGTTATTCTGTCATCGTAGTGTCAGTGTAAATAATCTTTAGTTCAACTTATATATTACATCCCGAGAAGGAGTGAATGTAATGATTGATACGAAAAAAGGATTTCTGGGACCGGAACATGTAGATCTGTTAAATGGTGTTTTTCAAACATCACAAGAGGTTGGGGAGCGTTACCTGTTATCGCTGGATATTGATCGATTTCTGGCTCCGTGCTTCGAAGCCCATGGGTTACCAGCCCGAAAAGAACGCTACGCGGGATGGGAGGCACGCACCATCAGCGGGCATTCCCTCGGACATTATCTGTCGGCGCTGGCTGTAACGTATCAGGCGACCGGGAATATCACATTAAAAGAAACGTTGGATTATGCCGTTACCGAACTGGCGAGAATCCAGCAGACTACGGGGAGCGGATATATCGGCGGTTTGTCCGAAGAAGCATTCCACATCGCATTCCGCGCCGAACATATTGGTGGATTCAACATCGGTGAATACTGGGTTCCCTGGTATAGTGTGCACAAAATCTATCGTGGTCTGATTGACGCCTATAAACTGACTGGCAACGGACAGGCACTTGAGGTGGTTACTCGATTTGCAGATTGGGCAGTAGAAGGCTTGCTTCCGATGACAGAAGAACAGATGCAGACGATGCTTCAAAGTGAACACGGGGGCATGAATGAAGTATTTGCACATTTGTATGGGATCACGGGCAAAGCCTTATACCTTGAGATCGCTAATAAATTCACTCATCAATTGATCCTTAGACCATTGGAACACAAGCAGGATGATCTTCAAGGCAGACACGCCAATACCCAGATTCCCAAAGTGATTGGTGCAGCCGAAATCTACAATCAGGATCACTCCCGCGAGAGTTACCGGACAGCGGCAGAATTTTTCTGGGATACAACCATTCATCATCGTTCCTACGTCTTTGGCGCGACGAGCATATCGGAGCATTATGAAGCGAAGGGTATGGAGAGTCTCGGGATCAAGACAGGAGAGAGCTGCTGTACCCACAACATGATGCATCTGACGAAACAACTTTTCGTCTGGAATCACGATAGCGCCTACATGGACTATTATGAAAACGCCATCTACAATCACATCCTGGGCACGCAGGACCCGGATACCGGGAACAAGACGTATTTTGCCTCAACGCTGCAAGGTCACTACAAAATCTATGGTACACACGATACGGCCTGGTGGTGCTGTACAGGATCAGGCATGGAGAACCCGGGCAAATATGCCGAGGCCATCTATTTCGAAGACGAACAGGACATGTACGTCAACCTGTATATCGCTTCCCAGCTGGATTGGACGTCTCAGGGAATATCCCTGAAGCTCGAAACCGACTTTCCTTATTCGGAAAAGGTAACCCTGACGATCACCGGAGGCAGCGCCTCGGCCCATCTAAGACTACGCGTGCCCTCATGGCTGCAAGAGCCAATGACAGCAAACGTCAACGGGGATGCGGAACATCCGTATACACGAATGGAACCCGGCTATCTTTCCATCGACCGCACCTGGACAGCAGGCGATGTCATTACCATCACACTGCCGATGTCACTCCACCAGTACACTTCCCGGGATGATGCGCACAAAGTAGCCTTCCTGTACGGCCCGATTGTACTCGCCGGTGCACTCGGAAGCGAGGGTCTGCCCGAGGACACCATCGTGGACGAAACGGCTCTGAACCCCAAGACCGCACCCGTACCTGTGATCTGGACGAAGCAGAAGGATGTACGAGAGTGGATCAAGGTCGTGGATGCAGGCACGTTAACATTTGAACTTAGCAAGGATGTCACTTCCACGGGCGAAGCCGTGAAGCTTGTTCCGTTCTATGATGTGCATCATGAGTTCTATACGGTGTATTGGCCGTTTAACGATGAGGGTGATGCACTTGAGAAAGAATTAAATGATATTACGATCGACAGGGTTCAGGCGGATGGTCAGCAGGATGAGATCGGACATCAACTGGATAGCAACTGCCGTGGGGAGCATCACAACGGGTCGTATACGGACAGTCGTAACAAGCTGCATATGTGGCGGGAGGCTTTTGGTGTCAGTGGGGCTTATTTTAGTTACCAACTGGCAGTGGATCGAACGGCATCCAATTATCTATGTGTGGCCTATTGGGGCGGAGATCATTCCCCATTTGAAAGGGTAGGTACGTTATATGATAGACGATTCAGCATTACCGTGGATGGAATTGTTATCGGAGAGCAGCGAATTCATATGAACAAAATCGGCGACGTATTTTATGTGACCTATGATATTCCTGATACCGTTACAGCGGGTAAAGATAGCGTTACAGTGGTGTTCCAAGCGTTGGGTGACAATGGCTGTGCTGGGAAAGTCGTAGAGGTACGCACCACGCGAAGCAAACCGGAATCCATCTTTTCGTGAAAAGAGGCGTTGTGTGAAAAGGCGCAAACACAATGGTATAATGAAAGCAAAAATACGGATTAGGTAAAAGAGGAGGTTGGAAGTGTGGCCAAACCAGATAATAAAGGTACTCATAGCTTTCAGAATTGGTTAACATGGGAGGGGTCATGGGAATTAATTAATGGCAAAGCTTTTAATATGTCTACAGCGCCCACCTCATTGCACCAGTTTATTGTGGGTGAGCTGCACTTCTCCTTACGGACTTTTTTTCAGAACCGAGAATGTTTCGTGTTTGTAGCCCCTTTCGATGTGTATTTTAGCGAAAATGAACAATACGACGTACCAGATCAAGTTGTACAACCTGATCTATCTGTGGTGTGCACCAAAGACCAGATATCCAAAAGTGGCTGCCACGGTGCGCCTTCTTTAATTATAGAGGTGTTATCGCCTTCAACTGCGTTAAAGGATTTTAACGAAAAATTTAACCTGTATCAGAAATATGGCGTGAATGAATACTGGATCGTTGATCCTGGCAATCAGACCGTCCATGTGTACACGCTGGAGGGTGGCAGTTACCAGACCCGTCATCTGTATACAGAACAGGAAACAATTCAATCCGTCGTGTATCCTGACTTGCACATTCCGCTGGATTCGTTGTTTAAGCTTCGGTAGTGCACGGTGTCAGCCAGCTGTACGTGTTACCCCGGCTCCATAGCCGGGGTATTTATTTTGCTCTTTTTTCAGACAAGTCTTATATAAAAAATGACACGCGTAGCTATTTTCCACGTATTACCTGATAACATTTCTTTTTCCACAAAATTTCCTGCCAAGTTCCACGTTGTCCCTAAAAATATGAAATGGGATAAGCCCAAACCACGTATATTATGAGTATCCAAATATCCAATGTTATCCACCTGAGAGCGTTAACATCATGTACAATAAGAATAAGTTGATTAGGAAAATAACGACATGAAGCACCAAAATATAACATGAAAGGAGGTCGGATGATTGAACATGATCAAGTACATAAAATGGTTGGGGTTAATCTTCGGTATTGTGGCTGTGAATGTTCTGGCATTCTCACCCGGCTTTATCGGGCTGAATTTCGAGGAGGGTGCATTCACAACTGCGCTATCCGTTACCCTTCTGTTCGGCAGTGCAATGGCACTCTTATATGGCAGTTACACCTTGCTGTTCAGACAGCCGGTAGTTCTGCCCGTGAAGCATATCGAAACACATGAAGAATATGTGGAAGCACTATCTTTTTATAGACGCATCAAAATCCTCGAAGAAGATATCACGCTGGGACTGTCCCAACTGAGCCGGATGAAAAAGAAAAAAGAAACTCTCCTGAACGTGCTTCATCAACGCTTTGATCCAGGGGAACTGAGTTACAAGAAATTCGCTTCGGTCACATTGGAAGTGGAGAAGCTGTTATACCTGAATATCCGCAGTGTGCTGAACCGGTTGAATGTATTCGATGAAGCCGACTATGCCAACATGATGAAAGCCAAGTCCTCCACACTTCCCCAGAAGCTTTTTCAGGAAAAAACAAAGGTATACAACGATTATCTGTCTTATGTGAAGAATGCACTCCACACCAATGAGGAAATTTTGCTCAAGCTCGATCAGTTGTTATTGGAGATTTCACGCCTCGACAGCTTTGAAGCCGGAGATATCGAACAGATGCCTTGTATGCAGGAGATTGATCAGTTAATCAAGCACACCAAATTATACAGACAGTGAGGGGTTGCTCGTATGGCGAAGAAGGGAAAGTTTTTTTTCATATCGATTGTAATGCTGGTACTCGTATTTGGTCTGGTCTATGCAGGAATTACTTTAACATCGAACTTTGGCAAGTCGACTACACAGGTGAGCACAGAGAATGCAGGTAAAACGCTTGGTAAATTGTACTCGGATATTGCGCCGGCAACGGCGGAACCCGTCAAAGGGCAGATTGATCTCGACCCGGTTGATGTGGCAGAATCACTGCCAGATATCTCGAAATTTCCGATTGCTGTAGAGAATACAACGAATGATTATGTCGAAATCTTCTCTTCCACAGAGAAGTCGGGCAGTGGGGTAGACGGCTGGTTAACCGAGGTGGGTGAGGAGTTCAACAAGGCCAATATTACCGTTGGTGGCACACAGGTATCGGTCAAAATTCGCAATATTGCCTCCGGTACGGCTACCGATTATATCAAGTCTGGCAAGTATATACCTGATGCATTTACACCCTCCAACGAACTGTGGGGCGAGATGGTTGAGGCCAGTGGGGTGAAGACCGAGATGGTGTCCGAGCGACTGGTCGGGAATGTTCCGGGAATTGTTATTTCCAAAGCCAAATATGACGCACTGGTTGATACGTACGGCTCCGTTAATGTAAAAACCGTAACCGAAGCGATTGCGAACAATGAACTCGCGATGGGATATACCGATCCGTTTGCCAGTTCTACAGGACTTAACTTCCTGGTGACCGCACTGAATACGTATGACAGTACCAATCCACTTGGCGAGAAGGCCATTGAAGGGTTCGAAAAGTTCCAGACCAATGTGCCGTTTACCGCTTCAACAACGATTCAGATGCGGGAAGCTGCCAAGTCAGGCAGACTGGATGCCTTTGTACTCGAATACCAGACGTATATGAATACCGCTGATCTGAAGAGTGGTTACGTCTTTACACCATTTGGCGTGAGACATGACAGCCCGCTGTATGCATTGGGACAACTGCCACAGAACAAACAGGAGATTATCCAGAAATTCGCGGAATTCGTAACTCAGGCGAAGTACCAACAATCGGCGGAAGAGTTCGGTTTCAACGGGTTACAGGATTACAAATCCGAGCTGGCTACCGTGGATGGCGGAACGTTGCTGTCCGCACAGAAAGTATGGAAAGAGAAGAAGAACGGCAGCAAACCCATTGCCGCCGTGTTCGTGACGGACGTATCCGGAAGCATGGACGGCGAACCGCTTAACCGACTGAAGGAGTCCTTGCGTAAAGGTCAGAAGTACCTGGGCACAGAGAACAGTATTGGCCTGGTTTCTTACTCCAGCGGGGTAACTGTGAATCTGCCGATTGCCAAGTATGATACGAACCAGCAGTCCATGTTTGTCGGAACCGTCGATAGTCTGCAAGCTGGCGGGGGTACGGCAACTTTTGATGGGATCGTAGTGGCCATGAAGATGCTGGAAGATTATATGGCTGCTGATCCGAACGTGAAGCCGTTGATCTTTGTCCTGAGTGATGGCGAGACCAACGAAGGTCATACCCTCAAGGATATCCGGGATCTGGTCGAGACGTACAAAGTGCCGATCTATACGATTGGATACAACGCGGACATCAAAGCTTTGGAGAGCATCTCCAGCATTAACGAAGCGGCAAGCATCAATGCCGATACCGACGATGTCGTGTACAAGATCGGTAACCTGTTTAACGTACAGATGTAATCTAAAGGGGGAACTACAGATGTCATTTTCAATGGAAATACCGAGCCAGAAGGAAATTCAGAAGGTCATTGAGGAAGAAGTGAAACCCGTACCCGCCGAGGTCGCGGAGCTTCAACAAGTGGCGAATGCCAACGTAGAGATGATCATGACACTGGACCTTGAATCCCTGGAGAAGCGCAAAGAGATTCTGCAATCCATTGACGGCTTTGGCATGAACACGATGAGATCCTCTTCTGAGAAAAACGCCTTGCTTCAAGTCTCTGTTGGACATCTGTCCAAGACGGGAGACGAGGGCGGTCAGGTCGCCAAAGGCTTGACCGAGCTGCATATGCAACTGAAGGATCTCGACCCGAGCGTGGTCGATTTCGCCAAGACCGGTTTCCTCGGGAAATTGTTCAATCCGCTTCGCGCTTATTTCCTGAAATATCAGAAGGCTGATACAGTCATCGCTGACATCGTAACCTCCTTGGATAAGGGCAGATCCACACTCCGAAACGATAATACAACGCTGGAGATTGAGCAACAGAATCTGAGAGAGCTCACCAAGCGACTACAAAAGGAAATCCAGCTTGGTGTGCTTATGGATGAATCCATCGACGCCCAGATTGAAGCGGCGAAGGTCCGCAATGAGGACCCCGAGAAAGTTCGTTTCATCACGGAAGAAGTGCTGTTCCCGCTCCGCCAACGGGTCATGGATCTGCAGCAGATGTTGGTTGTGAACCAGCAGGGTATCATGGCGATTGAAGTAGTCATCCGCAATAACAAGGAACTGATCCGAGGGGTAGACCGGGCGAAGAATGTAACCATCTCGGCACTGAAAATTGCCGTTACTGTAGCGAGTGCTCTGTATAATCAGAAGATTGTATTGCAGAAGATTGAATTGCTGAACCAGACGACCAATGATCTGATTGCAGGTACTTCCAAGATGCTCAAGGATCAGGGGATTGCCATCCAAAAGCAAGCGTATGAAGCCAGCATCTCCGTGGATACGATGAAACAGGCGTTCACCGATGTGTTGTCTGCGCTTGACTCCATCAGTCTTTATAAGCAGGAAGCTCTACCAAGAATGCGCGAGACGATTAACCAGTTCCGTGAACTTGCGGATACCGGAGAGCAGCAGATTCAGCGGTTGGAGAAAGGGCAGAAGTTGGGGCTGTAATGAGCAGGTTAAGGGCGAAAACATAAACTGCTGAAAGAGACTCCCTCGGGAGTCTTTTTTTGTTATCAGCTTTGCATAATTCATGGTATTGCTCCCGGGTACCGAATTTCGACGAACAGAATCATTCCGATCTACCTCTTGCTGATGGGGAGCTGCTTAGTGTTTTAATCTAACCATTGATGGAATCTTCATATACAATTATAGCCAATTGAATTAAAATTAAAGAGGCTTGTAGTCGGGGAGTTGGACTAACTATATACAGGAAATAGAGGGATACGATGAAGGGTCAGAAGGTGTTTGCCATACTGCTGGGAGCGTCTGTTGTATTGAGCGGTTGTGGCGGGATTGAGATTACCATTAAGGAAGAAGGGAAGAGTCAAGAATTACAGGAGACAACCAAACCGGTTGTACAGTCAGACGTAGTTCAAGGCGGAGAGCAGGTAGAGATAGCGGTTGACTCAAAGAGTGGAGCTCAAACAGTTAACAAGGTTCAAGAAGATACGGCTCAGGAAATAGCAGTAGAGAAGCCTAAGGAAGAAGCAAGCTACGCTGTGGCTGAGACGTCAGCAGAACAAAGTATTGATTATCTGAAGCCAACGTCTTCAGAAATAAATCTACGTGTTGCACCTAGTATCAATGCAAGATCAGTAGGTATCCTATACCAAGACGATGAAGCTGTATATTTGCACCGCAAAAATTTTGATCCCTCGGACGGTCGCACCTGGTATCAGGTAAGTATTTCGGATGGAAGTATCGGATGGGTGAGCAGTAAAGTGGTCAAGCAATCGGATGGTCGTTATTACGAAGGAAATGCGTATTCCACATCTAAAGCGCAGTTCGTGTCCGTATCGGTGGCCCATGCCAATATGCGCGATATACCTTCGATCAACGGATCTGCTGTTGCCGTTGTGGACAAAGGAGATCAATTGGAACACTGGGGCGGTTCCGTTTACGATCCCTCGGATGGTCGTACGTGGTACGAAGTATGGACAAGTAATGGGAAGTACGGATGGATTAGTGGCAAAGTAATCACTTGGTAGACGGGAGACTAGGATTTTTATATACCAACTTTACAAGAGATACATATTAGCATTTTGCTACATTCACATAGTATAAACGGGCCAGAGCTTGAGGAGCACCAGCTTCTTGTTGAATTTACTCACTGGGATATGCGAAATACGTACATGGAAGATACATTCGAGAACTTACGGTTGAATACAGGGTAACCTGCCGATTCAACCGTTCTTTTTTATTTTGACAATATGGATCAACGGCTAAGAAGGAGACTTCTATACAGGGGGACGCTCTAAAACATTGTCAGGCCTGTAATGAATGATCTTGAATAACTCCTCGGCCATGTAGGCGGGGCTGTGCTTGAAATCTTGTCTGATCCACTCCATGATCATGCCGAATATCGCATGAGACTGGTAACTTGCCAGCAGTTCAGGGTTGATGTGTTGAGGGAAGATGTGATTCAGATCCTGTAAGGCGAGATCGCGAAGAACATCACAGATCATGCGCTGGAAGTTGGAAGAAGCCTCGGATTGCACAACCAGTGTGTAGAATTGTGCGTGCTGGTGCACATGTTCAAATATGGTGATTGCCGAAGAGGGCATCAGACCAACCTCGAACACTTTCAACCCTTGATAGGGTTTGCGAAAAGAAGTCACCAGATCCTGAATCACATCATCAATGATCTCGTTGAACAGGTCTTCCTTGTACTGATAATGTCGGTAGAAAGTACCTCGATTCAGGTCGGCTCGCTGCACAATATCCGTAATCGATATTTCTTTAAAGGGATGTTTTTGCATCAAATGGATGAGTGCATCCTTCAGTGCAGCTTTTGATTTTTTAATTCTTCGGTCCATTGAACTTAGAGTTTCAGACATCTATTTTCCTCCTCGCTATATAAGTTGAACTAAAGAATATTTACACTGGCCACTTCGATGACAGAACAACCTTCCGATCGCTGTTATCCCCAGATTTTTTTGATTCATTTATAAATGGTAAATCCGGGGATAAAGGCGAACGCTTGCGCTTCTTCAAGTTATTTCTGTCCTCTCCGTTTCGTGTAAATGTTTAGTTCAATTTATATAGTTTACTTTAATAGTTAAAGTACATTTAGGCTTATAAGTGTTGTTTAACGTACAACTGGACAAGCTTTTACTGATTGAAGTAGAACGCTATGACTTATTATACTAAGGATAGGAGTTAATGAACATTTGTTTGTTAACTTATTGTAAACGAATACACAGAGGAGGATACATGAAATGAAACTTCAAGATAAGGTTGCAGTTGTTACAGGTGCTGGATCAGGTATGGGGAAAGCAATTGCTACGTTGTATGCTCTAGAAGGTGCGAAAGTAGTCGTATCGGATATTAACGAAGAGTCCGCACAAGCGGTAGTCAATGATATTAAGGCAAAGGGCGGAGAAGCGATTGTCGTTCTGGCCAATGTAGCCAAAGAAGAAGATGTGCAAAATCTGATTGATACGACGGTGAGCACATACGGTACAGTAGATATTCTGGTTAACAATGCGGGAATTATGGATGGCATGGAGCCAGCAGCGGATGTAACGGATGAGAAGTGGGAGAGATTGTTCGCTGTGAACACGACCAGTGTGATGCGGACAACGCGTAAAGTATTGCCGATCTTCCTGGAAAAACAAAAGGGCGTCATCGTGAACATCGCTTCGGCAGGTGGCTTACACGGCGGACGTGCAGGAGCAGCCTATACGGCTTCCAAACATGCGGTCGTGGGCTTCACCAAAAATACAGGGTACATGTATGCTGAGCAAGGCATTCGCTGTAATGCGATCGCTCCAGGCGCTGTGGCAACCAACATCAGCGCCTCCATGGCAGGTATTAGCCATTTCGGTGCAGGGCGGCAACAGCTTGGCATGGCAATCAACCCACGCATCGGAACGAGCGAAGAGATCGCCAAAGTGGCTTTGTTCCTTGGATCTGACGAGTCCAGCTTCGTGAACGGGACGGTCGTTACAGCAGATGCTGGCTGGAGCTCTTACTAATCCATTCAAGCGCAGCCGAGCATGGAGTACAGAAATAGTATGTAAAGTCAGGAAGCCGCATGTGTATATGCGGCTTCTTTTTTGCACCTACGTATTGTAGATAACAGCATCATAGCCCGTGTAGGACAAACGTTTGCATTACTACACGGATGCTCGAAATGAATCAACTTGAGGGTGGTTTTGGCTTGGAATAGAGTGAGGATTCACGCACGATCAGACGATGGGGAATAATGACCGGATTATGAGGCTGTGATTCCCCGCTTAGAATTTTCAACAACACCTGAACGGCTGTGTAACCAAGCTGATAGGTTCCGATATCTATAGAGCTTAGTGGGGGTGAAGCCAGTTCCGATAAAGCAATATTGTTAAAACTGACGACACTAATATCTTCAGGCACCAGATAATGAAGCTCGGCAAGTGCTCTCAGTACCCCGAATGCCACGTTGTCATCAATGACAACAATTGCGGTGGGTCTGTCCGGTAAGGACATGAACAGCGACATCGCTCTGAAACCACTTTCCTGCAGGAATTCGCCTTCTACAATCCAATCACTATTCGCATCCAGCCCGGCTTGAGCAAGCGCTTTTTGGTATCCTAGCATGCGATCATGCGATAACGTAATGTCCGGTGGGCCGCTGACAAATCCGATTCGAGTATGCCCTTGAGCGATCAGATGATGAGTCGCATCATATGCGGTCTGCACATTATCGTTATCCACCATGGGGGCATTTGGATGAGCTTCACTGCGCCCGATTAACACAAAAGGAAACTTTTCCGCTTCCAAAAATGAAATGATGGGATCGTCCCGTTTGGACCCGAGCAGCAGAATGCCATCCACCCTACGGCCGTGCACAAGGCGGGATATCGCATGCAATTCATTGTCTGATGATGTCTCGGTTGTTAGCAGCAATTCATAATTCATACGGGTGGCATGCGTTATAATACCTCGAAGCAGTTCTCCGAAAAAGTAATTCTGAAACAACTCTTCTGCAGGACGCGGAAGCATAATCCCAAGGGTATTCGTAGTTTTGGAAACGAGGCTCTTCGCCATGATGTTGGGATGGTAGTTCAATTCTTTCATGATTTGCTTCACTTTGAGAGACGTCTCGGTGCTGATTCTGGGATGGTTGGAAATCACCCGTGACACTGTAGAAGGGGAAACACCCGCCAATTTGGCAATATCCTTGATCGTAATCATGTAAAAAAATCCCTTCTGAACAATCGTATAAATATTCTCCTATGGTAATCCAAAGGATACGAGAAATCAATTGCTAACTGCCGAGTAAGGGATGTACGCGAAGTGAAATTAAGGAAGAAAGAGTCAGAACAAGGAAACAGGAAATTACTGTAGGTAGAAGAAGGAAAATGGTTAAAATTGAACGAATATGGCTTGTGCAAACGTTTGTGCAAAGAAAGTACAGTATTGTATGATGTGATTGTTATTGTAGCGCTTACATCGATGCAATTACATGCTTATTGACTTGTTTCTCCCTACATATTGAACGGATAGGTAATCTTGTCTTCCATTTGAGCAAACGTTTGTACAACCGCGAACATGGAATGCAAAACCTGACAACTTACGCAGACAAAAGGGTGAAAAGCGCGAACTTTGTTGGACCAAGCAGAGGGAAGGGGACATTTTACATGAGAAAATGGCAAGGGGCAACATTGTCCGTTATGATGGCGTTTACGCTGGCTGCGTGCTCTACGGGAGGTGGAAGCACATCTCCAACTACGGCAGGTGAGAATCCGGAGGAAGCTGTACAGCTGACAGCCGAGAACCTGCAGCCTGAAGAAGGCGCAACCCTGGTGATCTGGGAGGACAAAAATCAAAGCAGCTTTATTGAGCAAAGAGCCAAAAAATTCGAAGAGAAGTATGGGGTAACGGTCAAAATGGAGGAGTTGCCTCCAACCGATCAGGTAACCAAGCTGACCACGGATGGCCCGGCGGGTCTCGCGGCAGATGTCGTCGTTTTCCCGCATGATAAGATTGGTAGCGCTTCAGAGGCGGGACTTATTCTGCCCAATGACATATTTGAAGCAGAGACCGTAGAGAACACCAGCGACAACGCACTGAAGGCAGTGACGTTCAAGGATATCCTGTACGGCTATCCGTACAGCGTGGAGACCTATGCCCTTTTCTATAACAAGGCACTCTATCCGGAAGCTCCGAAAAACTTCGATGAGATTATCAGTTTCGCCAAGACGTTCAATAATGTGAAGTCCAATCAGTATGCGCTGATGTGGGAATTGCAGCAATTTTACTATAATTATGCGTTCCTGGCTTCGCAGGGCGGTTATATTTTTGGGGACAACGGGATGGACAGTGCAGATCTCGGTCTGAATAATGAAGGAGCCCAGAAGGGTGGACAGTTCTTGCAGACGCTGAAGTCGGAAGTGCTGCCGCTCAAGATGGGGGACGTGAACTATGATATCAAAAAAGGATTATTCTCCAGCGGCAAGCTGGCTATGGACATTAACGGTCCGTGGACCATTGCCGATTATCGCAATGCAGGTATTGATTTTGGCGTTGCTCCGCTTCCTGCAATCGATGGCAAACCGATGACATCCTTCTCAGGCGTTAAAGCCTATTATGTGAATGCATTTACGCAATATCCGAATGCTTCCAAACTTCTGGCGGCTTACCTTTCCAATGAAGAGGCACAGATGGAGAACTTTGACCTGAACGGTACACTTCCTGCAAACAAGAACGTAGCTGCTGATCCGAAGCTGCAGGAGGACCCAATCAATAAGGCATTCCTGGAACAGTTCAACAACTCGACACCGATGCCTTCGCTTCCTGCCATGGACAGCGTATGGGGACCGATCACTTCGGCCATTACGGATATATGGGATACCGATAAGGACGTGAAGGCGTCGCTGGATAACGCTGTGAAACAGATCCAGGAAAGCCTTGCAACCGTCCAATGAGGACGAACGACGAATGCGAAGATATGCATAAGAGCTGCATAGATTGAACTTCATATTTACACAAAAACGGAGAGGACAGAAGGAAGCTGAAGAAGTGAAGCTATAAGCTTTCTGAAAGAAAGCTACTTCGGAAGCATATGCTCGCCTTTATCACCGGATTTTCCCTTTTGGAAAAGGGATCGAAAAAAATCGGGGGATAACAGCGATCGGAAGCTTATTCTGTCATCGGAGTGGTCAGTGTAAATACACTTTTGATCAATGTATACAGGTTAGCAATAGGCGGGGAGGAGAGAGCGAATGCAACAGCAGCATGTCACGGTGCCTGTTGGACCGAACAGGGAAAGACAGCATCGGATGACAGCGGTTATATGCTCCATCATACTGCAAGGTCTTGGACAGCTGTACAATCGACAATGGATTAAGGGGATTTGTCTACTGTTACTGGAGGGAGCAGGGCTTGCGTACCTGCTTCCTCGCCTGTCACAAGCCGTATGGGGCATATGGACACTGGGGGAAAATACACAGCGTTTTGTCAAAGTGAATGGGTCCACTGTACTTCAAAGGGGAGACCATTCCATCTTTTTGCTGCTTGATGGCATTATCGTATTGCTGGTGTTTTTTGTGTTTATCCTGATCTACATCCTGAATATTCGGGATGCGTATGTCACGGGGCTCGCGAGGGAGGAAGGCAAGCAGACCCTGGGCGCAGCGGCATCGCTTCGGAACATGATGGACAAAAACTTTCCGTATCTATTCCTGTCCATCCCGGCCCTGGGCATTCTTTTCTTCACCGTTATGCCCATCCTTTTTACGATCACGATCGCGTTTACCAATTATTCAGCCCCGGATCATATTCCGCCAGCAAAACTCGTAGACTGGGTAGGCTTCAAGACGTTCAGTGATCTGATCCAGCTGAAATCCTGGAGTCAGACATTCTACGGCGTGCTGACCTGGACGGTCATCTGGGCCATCCTGGCGACAGTCACCACCTATTTTGGCGGTGTGCTAGTAGCACTGTTGATTGAACAGCGGGGCATACGCTTCAAGAAGCTGTGGCGGACGATCTTTATTTTGCCTTATGCGATCCCACAGATCATCTCCTTGCTGCTCATGCGTAATCTGTTCAATGGTCAGTTTGGTCCGATCAATACGTACATGAGAGCGTTTGGGCTGGAGGGATTACCCTGGCTGACAGATCCGTTCTGGGCTAAGGTCACCGTCATTGTCGTGAACATGTGGATCGGTATTCCGGTCAGTATGGTGCTGATTCTGGGTGTATTGACAGCCATCCCTCGTGATCTCTACGAGGCTGCCGAAGTGGATGGTGCATCGGCATTCCAGAAGTTCCGTATCATTACCATGCCGTTCATTCTTTTTGCCACAACCCCGGTACTCATCATGCAGTTCGCCGGAAATTTCAACAACTTCAATGTCATCTTCCTGCTGACCAACGGGAATCCGCTGCGGGGAGACTACCAGTACGCGGGGGCAACGGACCTGCTGGTGACCTGGCTCTACAAGCTCACGCTCGACAATAACAAATTCAACATGGCTTCAGCGGTAGGCATTATCATCTTCCTCATTATCGCTTCATTCTCCATCTGGAACTTCCGCCGCTCCAAATCATTCAAGGAGGAGGACATGATTCAATGAAGACACGTAATAATCCGCTACGTTTGGGCCTGAGTTATGTGCTGTTGCTGATCATCGCCGTCGTCTCCATCTATCCGGTACTCTGGATCTTTCTCTCTTCCCTGAGACCCGGCGCGGCATTGTTCAGTGAACGGTTATGGCCGGAAGCTTTCACGCTGACCCATTACGGCGAGCTGTTCAATAACCCGTCCTTTATGTACGGCAGATGGTACATGAATACGCTGAAAATCGCCTTTTTCACAATGATCTTCTCCACGTTGATGGTGACACTCGGGATGTATGCCTTGTCCCGCTTCCGCTTCCGTGGACGTAAAACGATTCTCTCCACCATGCTGATCCTCGGCATGTTCCCGAGCTTCATGAGCATGATTGCAATCTATATCATTTTGCTGCAAATTAAATTGCTCGACACCCATGCTGCGCTCATCCTGGTCTATTCTTCAGGAGCGGTACTGGGCGGATTTATCGTCAAAGGTTTCTTTGACACCATCCCGCGCAGCCTGGACGAAGCGGCGCGCATGGATGGTGCGAGTCACCTGCGGGTATTCACCAGCATCATCCTGCCCTTATCCAAGCCAATGCTAACTTATGTGGCGCTGACCAGCTTCACGGGTGCGTGGATGGACTTTATCTTCGCCCGGCTGGTGCTGCGAACGAAGGAGAACTGGACGCTTGCAGTAGGCATGTGGGATCTGGTCAACCGGTACCAGGACAGTAACTTTACGATGTTCGCTGCGGGTGCAGTTCTGATCGCCATTCCAATTACACTGCTGTTCGTTTTCCTGCAACGATTCCTTGTTCAGGGTCTGACGGCAGGAGCTTCCAAAGGGTAATACCGTGCCATAACAGCATAGTCAGCCGCGATACCTGCGGCACTCCAACCAGGCACTTCCGTGATGTCATGTCTTTGTCGACTGGCACTGCTGCGGAAGTGCCTGGTTCTGTATGGGCTCGAATCATGATTAGGGAGGAACGTGATGTATGGGCATGAACCCGTCCAGTGAGCCCGAGATTACGGGATACCAAGATGGACAAGCTGCGTTGCATAATACCAAAGCTCCGCGAACACTATGGCATAATGTCACTTTCCGCAGGATATTGTACGGCTACGGCATTTCGGTCTTTGGGGATTGCTTCAATGGGATTGCGATCAGCCTGTGGGTGCTACAGACCACTGGGAGTGCGAAGAGCATGGCGGCTGTACAGATCTGCAATATGGCCGTCAGCTTTCTGTTTGGATCGGTGGCGGGTACGGTCGCGGACCGATTGGATCGCAGGAAACTGATGCTGGCCTCGGATGTATTTCGGGGCGTAATGGCTGTACTGATTGCGATTAGCTTGTTCGGTTGGCATGCGCCGTTCCCGGTGGTGCTGCTGTTGCTCTCACTCTCCATGTTTTCAAGTCTTTTTCAGGCACCTGCATTCCACGCATCTGTAGCAAGTATGGTAGGCAGGGAACATATTCAACAAGCAACCGGAACCATTCATATGGTGGATAATCTTGCCCGGATCAGTGGACTAGCCGCAGCGGGAGTGGCTGTTGCTGCATTTGGCGGATTCGTTGCCATATTAATTACAGGGGCAACCTTCCTGTTGTCCGCAGTCTGTGTACTGATGGCGGGCCGCTTTCCAGAGGTACAGCGATCCGTTAGTCAGGTGACCACGTTTGCTCAGGAGTGGCGCAGTTCATTTGGCTACATCTATCGGAATCGTCTGATCCGATCCATTGTATTACTCAATCCCGTCCTGATTTTGTTTTTCATGTCGGCGATGATGCTGGTTCAAGTGATGGCGGTCAAGGTATGGGAGGCGAATCCGGTGCAGTTTGGATTGATTGAGACATGTATCCCGCTGGGATACATAATTGGCTCTGCACTGCTGATTGCTTCGGGAAAACGATTGAAGCGAAGAGGGAGATGGGTGTTTATCGGGCTGATTGTCTTGGGACCGATATATATTCTTTTATCGAACATATCCTCGCCAATGATGGCGCTGCCGTTAATTGTGGGCGGAGGTGCGATGTTCGCCTGTTGCACAATGCTCACCCAGATTATGCTCAGGACAGCGGTTCCGGACGAACTGCAAGGAAGGGTCTATGGCGTAGTCGGCACCATTACCAGTACGGCACCCATTCTGGGATTGACGGTGGTCTCCGTATTGGCAGATCAATGGGGGGCAGCTTCTGTGCTACAAGGGGTCGGCATATTGCTGCTGGCGACAGGTATTCTGGCAGCCACCACATTGAAGTCCATCCGAACCTATCATTAGAAATGTGAGGAAATTATATAGCATAATCCAATAGCAAAACCCGGAGCATACGCTGTGTTAGCGTAACTCCGGGTTAGCTTGTAGACGGATTATCTTATTGCCAGTTTACATTGACTGTGGCTGTACCGCTGGTTGGTGTGGTGAACGTGTGGTTGGAACCACCTTCCCACGTAATGGTAGCGCCATTTTTCTTGAAGAATTTGAACTCCAGTTGTTTCCCGGCAGGCACGCTCACATCATAGTACCAGGTTGGGTAGGCATGGATAACCTGATTGAAAGCAGGCCCAATAGCTGTTGCACCCGTACTCCAGTTACCGAGTTCTGCCACGTTACCTGTCAGATAGATGTTCTGACCCAGTGTAGTGGAAGCGTTGTTAATGACAAATCGTACAGTAACCTGATCACCGGTAAGGATAGTGAAGTTGTTATACGCATTGCTGTTGATGCCATTCGCAGCTACTTTTACAGCGTAATTGCCTGCTGCAACAGCTGGAATGGTAACTTTGATCTGTGTATCCTCCCATGATGTAATGGCTGCACCGGTAACGGCTGATGTACCGAAGTATACCGTACCTTTGGTGGAACCGAATCCACGTCCACTAATCGTAACGACATTACCCGGCTTGCCCATGACAGGACCCACATGTCCGATAGTTGGTGTCGTTTCGCTCGTGGTATACTGCCAGACTGCGGTTGCTCCGGCAGCCAGCGTGAATGAAGAGACGGTGCCATTGGTGGAAGTGATGTTATTACCGTTCAGTGCGCCGCCCAGTACATCGGTGTAGTTGCCTGTTGGAAGTGAAGTGCTCAGATTCGTGATACTTGTTGAATTGGAGAGATTACGATTCACTGCAACCACGGCTACGCTGTTACCGAATTTGCGTTCATAGACGTACACATCATTGCTGATCCAGCGCTGCTGGGTAGATCCATACGCGATAGCCGGATTCGATTTGCGCAGAGGTGCCAGCTTGCTGATCACGTTGAAGGCAGTGGTTGTTTTGGAGAAGGATGGCATTTTGGCCCGATTATCAGGATCCCCGTTACCCGTCAGATACTGCTCGGTACCATAATAGATAGCAGGTACGCCGCGTGAAGTCAGCGTGAAGGCCAGCGCCTGTTCCAGACGACGATTGTTCACGGCACTTGTTTTGAACCGATCCATATCATGGTTGTCGATGAACGTAACTTGATCATTCACCTGATTGTAATCTGCTGCTGTGCCCGTAATCATCGAATCCAGAGCATACATGTTGGATGTGTTATCCCGGAAGACGTCACGTACAGCAGAGTTAAAGCGGAAATCAAGCAGGCTCATCCCGGATTCATTGGCAAATTCCGTGTTATCCGCATCCGATGCAGCAGATCCGAGGAACCATTCACCGAAGGTGAATACAGGTTTATGTGCATAGATGGAGGACATCCAGCTCTTTTGCCAGCCGAGAGGCATATGTTTCACCGCATCAACGCGAATGCCGTCCACGCCCATATCAAGCCATAGCTTGATCGCGTCTTTGAAATATTGATCAATGGTACTGTTATTGTGATTCAGGTCAGCCAGGTCATAGAGGTTTTTGTAGATACCATTCTCCAGGGAGGAAAAATCGGAGCCGCCGTTGTGATGGAAATATCCATTCGTATCATTCGTGTATCCGCCAACAAGATTACCGTTATCGTACAACTTGCCATTCTCAGCAAAGGACGTATCGGTTTCCATGGCAGGAGACGTATGGTTTGGTGCAAAGTCAACTACGATCTTGATACCTTTGGCATGAGCGGTTGTAATCAGATTTTGAAAGTCAGCCATCGTTCCGAAATACGGATTGGTCTTCTTGAAGTCACGTGCCCAGTAGCCATGATACGCTGTGTTGATCACGCCGCCGTAGTTGATCGTAGCGAAGATATTTTCGACCGGCTGGGAGATCCACAGTGCCGTAACGCCCAGATCGCTGAAATAGTTATCGTTGATTTTGTTGATCAAACCCTGCCAGTCGCCGCCACAATACAGCTTCAGGTTGCTACAAGTGGCATCGTAGGCAGCTCCGGTGGGATTGTTGGAAGGATTGCCGTCCAGGAAGCGATCCGTAAAAATCTGATAGATGACGTCTGTGCTGAAGTTCTGCTTGTTGGTAACCGCGGTATCCGCATCGGCATAGATCGCGGAAGCAGGCAGATAGGGAAGTGCGCCCCCTGCAAGTAAACTGAGTGTCAGTGTTGTGCTGAGGAGTACGCGTTTGGCCATTTGAAACATAGTAATCCACCCTTCTCGTGAATGTAGTAGTTTAGATAAACAACCAACCTGGCTTTTGAATAATAGCGCTTTCAATACAACGGAATGATACGCAGCGGATTGAAGACTTCCCCCCTTTTGACACGCCAACAACCCCGGCATCTCCTTCGGGAGTTACCGGGGTTGTCCTAAACCACTCTGGTTTAAAAGCATGGCCCTCGAGTTATGATCACAACGCTATCGTAAGAAATATTGGATCTTATGTCAATAACTTTTTTGAGAGCATTTATTTTCTATTTTTATGTTTACAAAAGCATGTCCGGGGATTTAAACTATTCGCAGATTCACAATATAAGGGCTATGTATTCCAGGGACATTCACGTGTTCTGGGACAACCCCGTCTCTTCTGAGGCGGGGTTATTTGTCTATGATGCAGTCGAATCGGGAGAAGAAAGGCGGTTGATGATCAGTTGAGTACCCATTCTGTTATCGAATGTTTGGAAGGCGTTCAGGCCTCGCAGCTCGGCAATATCCGCAATATTTATGTGTATCTCCCGCCCGGTTATCATGGGCAGACAGACCGGCAGTATCCTGTGCTGTACATACATGCAGGGCAACGGGCGTTTGGCCCATCTGGATCAGGCAATGAAACGTGGAATATGGATCAGGCAGCGGACGGTCTGATTGCCTCCGGGCAGATTGAATCACTGATTATTGTCGGTATTGCACATGTCCGTCCAGTCACGCACAACGAATTCTACCACTTCATTGCTCCTGAGAGAGAGGCCGTGAGTGTGGGGTGCTCAGGCATCGCCTATGAGCATTTCATCATTCATGAGCTCAAGCCGCTCATTGATCATCGTTACCGTACACTGCCGGACAAGTCGAATACCGGGCTGATGGGTTCATCTGCCGCGGCACTTTGTACATTGCACATGGGGATGCGAAATCCGGATGTTTTCGGAAAATTGATCATGATGTCGCCATTCTATGTGGATGTGCAATTGGACGAATCATCGGAAAGCGGACTGTTGGAAGAAGACATGTACCGCTTGCCAGAGGAGTTGCCCGTCGTTCGAATGTGGATGGATATTGGAGATACGGAAGGTTTGTTTCTGCCCTCCCAGGTCAGAAGGGTAGCTCATCAACTGCTTGAACGGGGAGTCAGCTCGGGTGAGGAGTTGGCATTTCTGGAACAGCCGGATGCTTGTCACCAGGAAGGCGACTGGGGAGCACGCGTTCACCTTCCGTTACTGTACATGTTCGGTCACGTGGGTAAGCCATCTTCACTCGAACTGCTTGGCAGGGATGTCATCGGGCTACGGGGTGGAATGAATGTCTGCATCAATGGACGAATGCACTACGAAAGCGGATTCGTCCAGAGTCTGTTGCAAGGGAACTATTCATCGAGTGCTCCGGATGTACTTCAGGTTCGTGCGAGTGGAGAGCTAATTCCTATCGGTATTGGGAGTGCATCCATCACTCTGACTGTGGGGGAACTGTCTACTACACGCATCTATACGGTCATTCCTGAATTGTCTACGCACGTAGAGGTCTGCATTCGTGCAGAGGTAGCTCCCGACGAAGATTCGGAGGAAACGATATATGGTGGCATGGGCATGAAGCTGGTTCGTTCCGGTAAAGGTCGATATGAAGGTTGTTACCAAGTCCCGCGCGATAGTGGGTTCTCCTTCCGGTTTACACGTGGTTTCCGGCGTTTTGAGACTAATATGGACGGCAAGCCTATTGCCAATCGGGTATTTCGAGCAACAGAGGATATGTCTGTGCATTACCAAATCCAGTCATGGGGCAGTACGTCTGCCAAAATGGGAACAGGAGGCAAAAAATGATCATTCACTCATTCGCTCCGGTGCTGGACATTCCCTATTATTATCCCTGCAATTTTCCTCTGATTCATGAAGTGCTCCATCGTCAAGGATCCATCACAAGTCTTGCGCTGCTGGCGGCAAGTCGGTTGTATAGCCTTCCTTCATGCGGGGATAACGGACTGGTGAAGCCTTATTTTCACAAGCTGGATTATGTAGAACCGATCTGGGAGATGTATGGTCAGCGCGAGCTGGGAAGCTTCGAGGAGGGGAAGACGCTGATCCGGCAGCATATCAGCGAGGGTGAGCTTTTTTTGGCTACAGGAACCAGTTATCATCTGCCTTATTGTGAGGATTATCAGAATCCCGAGTACATTCGCAAACACGTGAAGCAAGGCTCCCGACTGCATCTGGTAGACCATTGGATTGCCGTGTATGGTATGGAAGATGAGTATGTTCATGTCTATGATCCCGTTCCCTCCAAGTATATGGGGAAGGTTGCTCAAGCAGCCTTTCATGACTTCTGGAAAGGTAACCAAAGCATACCCGAGCTTGCGCAAGCCAAGCGCAAAGAAGAACTTCGAACGTATGGCACCATGGACATTCGGGCGACTGTGAAACTGGACTCTGCGGGTTATCGCCATATGTTGACCCAGGCGCTGACAACACAGATTGAAGAATTTCTGACAGGCAGGACGATTACACAAGGAGAGCGCAATTATTATTTTGGACATGCGGTGTCTCTGCAACTGATAGATGCATTGTATGCGGAGGATGAAGGGAAGCAGGCCAATGAAATGCTGATATCCGGTCTGCTGTTTGATATGCGATGGAGCCGGTATTTTCTGCGGGATTTGCTTCAGGAGTCAGTCTTATGGCTAGGTTCTCCACTTGATCAATATGCGAGAGAATTTAGCGAAATTATCGTCCGGTGGGAGAAGGCATACAATAGGCTTCAGGTCAGTCGGATGAAGCAGCGTGAGCAGTGGAAAGTACAGCTAACAGGTGTAATTAAAATGTTGGTTACCGATGAATGGCAATGGTATGAGTCACTTCGACAGTCCATACCTCAAGCAGATTGCTTCCAACGTCAGACCGTGCCGATGATTGGACAAGAACACAGGGAGGCTCTGCTCCGTATCGTGTTGGATAGTTGCCAGGAGTTGAATGCATACCATAATACATCGATTCCACTGGGTGAGGGTGGTAACGCTCCGCTGTACGGACGAAGTGGGCAACTGGATTCGCTGGAACTCGTGTCATTGCTTGCAGTGGTAGAGCAGGGAATCGAAGATCGATGGGGTACGGGTATGGGAGCCGCTCTGGCGGAGATGGCAGCTGCCTCTTTGCCGGAAAGCCCCTATCAGACCGTAGGTTCCCTGGTTGATTATCTCGCACAGCAATGGTCACCTGCCCGTGAGGAGGATGCAGAATGGTGAACCAATTCTTGCTTGAGCGATTCGCAGAACAGGGAGAGCATCCTGCGCTGATCTGGAAGGATCAGGAGTACAGCTATCGGTGGCTGCTGGAACAGGTTGGCATCATGAGTGCGTGGATTACGGCAGAAGGGCTGACAGGGCAACTCGTCACGCTGGAGGAAGACTATTCCCCTTATGCAGCGGCAGCATTGATTGCTTTGCTCGGACAAGGTTGTATCGTGCTTCCGATGGATCGGCATCTGGTTGAAGTCAAACGACAGGAATATATCCTGCTGGCACAAGTGGAGAGGCGTTTGGGTGTTGAAGAAGGCAAGTTGTGCATTCGGCAAACATGTGACTACTCTGGAGAGGTTCCTTTGTTGTTATCGTCACTTGAACAGGAAGGCGTTGGGGGACTGGTACTCTTTTCATCTGGATCAACCGGAGTAAGCAAGGCGACTGTTCATCGTGCAGACCGGCTATTACAGGGTTTTCGGCGACAGGTTCGGCCCTTGCGAACGATTCCATTCATGATGTTTGATCATATCGGCGGTGTGAATACAATGCTACAGACCCTGTCCAGTGGGGGTTGTCTGTGTATCATTGCGGATCGATCACCTGAAGAAGTGTGCCGGACGATTGAGAAATTTCGTGTGCAGGCCCTGCCAGTCTCCCCAACATTCATGAATCTGTTATTGTTGGGCAGAAATGATGAGGGGTACGATCTGTCCAGTCTCGAAGTGGTGTCGTACGGATCGGAAGTGATGCCAGAAGCTGTTCTGACAGCCTGGAACCGGAAGTTTCCACAACTACGGACGATCCAAGCCTATGGCATGTCTGAACTTGGCATTCTGCCAACCCGCTCCAAAGAGCCAGGCTCATTGCTATTCTCCATTCAAGATGAAGGGGTCAAGTGCCGGGTCGTGGAAGGAGAATTGCAGATCTATACAGAAACCGCGATGATCGGATATCTGAATGCACCATCCCCCTTTACCGAGGACGGGTGGCTGCGAACAGGCGATGAAGCTGTGTTGGAGCAGGGGTACATTCGCATTCTGGGACGTCGTTCCGAGATCATTAATATAGGCGGACGGAAAGTGTATCCTGCCGAAGTTGAGGGTGTTCTGGAACAGATGGAATGTATAGAAGCAGCCGTAGTTTCGGGAGAACAGAGCGGTATCACTGGTCAGAGGGTGAAGGTGACCGTACGACTGGCTACAGAGTGTACTCTTACAGATCTGCGGCGGTCTATCTGGGCATATTGTCGGGACAAGCTGCCTTCATACAAAATTCCGCAGAAAATCGTGATTACGCAAGAGGTGCTCGTAAGTTCGAGAATGAAGAAAATACGAAAACCGATGATTCCGGTGCCTATCGCCTCGTCTGGGGAAGAGGTCGCGGCCACCACTCAATATCAGGCGGAGAGTAGAGAACCGCATCCATACTTTTAGGACTCCAAATAGGCTGTCCCTGGTCATCAATATGACCAGGGACAGCCTATTAGAGTTATATTCCCTTGTTAGCCGTATTCATATCAGGCTTTCGCAGGTTGTTTGATCTCCATTTGCAGTAAGGAGAATCCGTATGCTTCCAGATCGAGTGTTAGTTTATTTTGCCGAGCTTGCACGGCGTTGGATGTGAACAGATTTCGCCAGATGTTACGATCTCCCAAGGGGAGTTCAAGGGTACACGGTTCATCACCAGCATTAAGCACAAGAAGCATACGCTCACCTGAAATCGAATCCAATCGTTCGATGGCAAGACAGGGATCTCCGGCTTTCGCATATACGATCTTCAGTTCCGTGCTGCGTAGAGCAGGGTGCTCTTTACGAAGGGCAATGGTACGGGTGAAGAATTCCAGAAGCTCACGGTTCTGCTTGGCCTCATCCCACTCCATACACTTGCGACAACCCGGATCATATCCCCCATCAAGTCCCACTTCGTCTCCATAATAGATACATGGCACGCCTGGGTACGTAAGTAGCAACGTAACCGCAAGCTTCATCTTGCGCTCATCTCCATCACACAAGGTCAGCAGTCTGGGTGTATCATGACTTCCGAGCAGATTGAAGGCGGCTTCCGTGACAGGCTGTGAATAAGCTGCGAGAAGTTTGCCGATCTCATTCGCGAAGCCAAGTCCATCGAGCTTGCCATGCACCGTATAGTCCAATACCGAATTGGTAAACGGATAATTCATCACGGCATCGAACTGGTCTCCCTGAAGCCACATGAGCGAATCATGCCAGATCTCACCAAGCAGGTAGGCGTCGGGCTTGATGGCTTTTACCGTCTGACGGAATTCGCGCCAGAATTGATGATCCACCTCGTTGGCCACATCGAGCCTCCATCCGTCAATGTCCATCTCCTCAATCCAGAAACGTCCTACCTCCAGCAGATATGCCTTCACTTCAGGGTGTTCCGTATTTAGCTTCGGCATAAGCGGTTCAAAGGCAAAGGTATCGTACGTTGGAATGCCATCCTCGACACGCGGCGGCCAGTCTTTGATATAGAACCAGTCTGCGTAGGGGGAAGAGGCTCCATTCTTCATGACATCGACAAAAGGAGGGAACTCTCTGCCGGAATGATTGAACACCGCATCCAGAACGACGCGTATACCGCGCTGATGACAGGCCTCTACAAAGGACTTGAACTGTTCATTGGTTCCAAAGTGGGGATCAACCTTCATGTAATCGCCTGTATTGTATTTGTGATTCGTAGTGGCCTCGAACAGCGGACAGAAGTAGATGGCATTGATGCCAAGCTTGCTTATATGATCCAGATGATCCAGCACACCTTGCAGATCTCCACCAAAGAAGTTCACTGGTGTGGGTTCCCCTCCCCAGGGTTCTGCATGGTTTGGACTGATGGATGGATCGCCATTGGCATAACGTTCAGGGAAAATCTGATAAAACACAGCGTCCTTAACCCAGGCAGGCGGTTCAAAAATGTCGACTGGGTTCATAAATGGAAAATCAAAGAATTCGAGTGGATGATCAGGCAGCGCCTGCTCGAATCCGCGCTCCGTCATCCAGACTGATTCCTCTCCCTGAATCAATTGGAATCCATACCGTAATCTGCGATAGGGAGGTGAGGTCTCGGCTTCCCAATAATCGAACATTTCATCTTGAGCAAAGATATGCATGGGGATGTGCGTGATCGTCCGATCCCAGGCATATTTGTCTCCGGTAATGGCAATCACCGCATCCAGGTCCCCACGTTTGGACCGAAGTCGGAGGTGCATGGTCGAGCGGTCATAAGCATAAGACCAATTGAGTTTTGGGCGATGGTAAACGGCTTCAAGAATCATGTGAATCACTCCTCATTAGATGATGAAATTCAGATAAATGTGGCCATTAAACGCAAAAAAAGGCACAACCTCAATTGTTCACGAGGTTGTACCTTTCGGCAGCATAGCCTTTTGATTATAGTGCTATTATACGAACTAACTCAGCAAAAGAAAACACTTTTTTTCCTTAAATTTCAAAATTATTTAAAAAGGATAAAGCGATGATTCCATTCCACACGGTGAACGCCAGAATAGTGCATTCTAACGCTACACATGTGTGGCTGTTTTACATTTGGTAGCCCAGTTTTTCGCCATAGGCTCTGATTTCGGCATGATATTGTTGAATGCTTTTGATCCCCGTTGCAATCTTGTCATTACCTTGTTTAAGGAGCTTGCTGTTTACTTTTGTTTTGGCAACAGACTTTTTGAACAATTGATATCCTTCAAGCTGAGCATAGCTTCCTTTGATCAGTTTGGCATGGATTTTTTTCAGTTCAGCGTTCTCCGGTTTGATCTGTTTCAGCATGGAAACATACTTGGTGTAGTTAGGGATGGCTGTATTGTTCAGTTTCAGATAGAAGGATTTGCGATTGGAAGATGTAATGTACGTACTGCCACCTACTGCATCCAATGCTTTCTTCTCGTAAACGGCAGGAGTAGTCAATGCATCCAGATAGTCCAGGAATTCTGCTTCCTCTGCTGTAAGTTCCGGTTCTTCTTCTGTCGTGTCAACTTCATAGTATTCGTCTTCCGAATATGTAGTGGTTGAATCATCTGCAGCGGCGGCATAGGACCCTACAGGTGCGAATACCCCGCCAAGCAAGACAAAACTCATAATAAATGATAAAACCCAAGACTTTTTCACGTTACAATTTCCCCTATCTATAGATGTGATTTTATTCCAATGGATAATCTAACATAGTACGACAAGAAATTACAGGAATTGTTTTACAGTAGGTATCTTGATTAGATGCATGTTACTGAATAATGATTCACCAGCAAAAAAGACATGTATTAGATGAAGCTAGAAGTAAGAAGAGAAATTTGCATGTTAAGTTGTAGAAAAAAATTTACATATATGGTTTCTGGAAAATGGATTGTATTCATGAATATTATATGTGTTTAGCTAATATGTCTTTATGTAATGTTGTTTTCAGAAGTTACAGGGTTCAACAAGGTGTATATCTGGCTGAGGCCTGATCGCTCCACAATATTGCCCGCACGGCCTTTCTACCGCTTGACGTTCCCTCACGGGTATTCACCGCCGGAGTAGGTGCACCATTATTCCTTAAAAGTTTATTATTGACAACCTATCTCGAATTGCCATAAAATAGAATTTGTATGATATTGATAATCATTATCAATATAAAATTACAAAAAATTGATGAGAGTATGAGCAATATAAGTTTAATTCAAATTTCACACGTTAACGGAGGGGGCAGAACAGATCTGAAGAAGCGGAGCTACAAGCTTTCTGCAAGAAAGCTGCATCGTAAGCATAAGCTTCGCCTTTATCACCGGAATTCCCCTTTGTATAAGGGATTCAAAAAATCTGGTGATAACAGCGATCGGAAGATGGTTCTGACCGCGCAGTGGTTTCGTGTAAAAGCAGTTTTTCAACTTATATAGGAGCGAATACTTTCATTCGATCGAGGAGGATTTTCAGTGTTTCCGAAAGGGATTCATAATCTGCAAAACCGACTCATTATAAGAAAAGCAACGGAAATGGGCATCACTTGTGAGCCCCTTGTCGAAGGATGCGAAGATTTCCTGAAGCTGTCTGTAGGGGACAAGCAGATCATCATTAACAAAACCAGATCTCATCGTCTACCGTTAATCGCTGGACTGCTCGCGAAGAACAAGCAGGCATGCAATATGTTGCTGCATGAGCAGGGGATGCCTGTACCATCATTTATCGTGATCCCGGAGATGGGGAGCGATGCAGCAGCTTTTCTGAATAGATACGGCTCCATTGTGGTGAAACCGCTGGATGCGAGCAGCAGCTTGGGCGTGACACTGGATGTTCGAACCCAAGCTGAACTGGAGGCAGCCATTCGTCTTGCAAGTGTCCATGGCAGCAGCATTATGTTGCAGCAATATGTGACCGGAATTGATTACAGAGTGCTGATCATCAACGGTGAAGTGGCAGCTGTGAATGAGTATCGGCCTGTCTATGTCGAGGGTGACGGGACTTCAACCGTTCGGGCGTTGATCAAACAGTTGAATCAGGATCGAATTGAGATGACGTCCATTGGCGAGTATGAAGCATTTCCCGAGGTTAATGCAGAAGCTGAATGTCTGCTGGAGGTATTGCGTGCACAAGGGACAACAATGGATGAGGTACCTGCCGCCGGAAAAGAAATCGAGCTATATGATCTCCGTAATTCAGCCGCCGGAAAAATCAGTGAGTTCTACAGGGATTGTACCGAATTCATTCATCCCGAGAATACGCGAATGATCATTCAAGCGGCCAAAACGCTTCAGATTGATGTAGCAGGCATCGATGTTCGTTGTCGTGATATCCGAACTCCCATCTCGGGTGAACAGGGGGGCATTCTGGAAGTCAACGCTTTGCCAGATCTGACCCACCACGTCTTTCCCCATGGTGGAACAACACGTGATGTGGTTCGGTTATACCTGGAATACCTGTGTCAGGAGCAACTCGAATATAAGACGTATAACAACGGCTAAAAGATGCATAACAAGAGTCACAGGCAGCTGGTTCAGCCTGAATCGATTATAAGGAGCGTTAGAGGGCTATGTCAGTAGAGGTACAGACGGAATATCTGAAGCTGCAAAATGAGAAGGAATCCAATGCAAGATCGTACCCCAGACATTTCCCGCTAGTCATTAGCAAGGCGCATGGGGTGAAGATTACCGATACGGAAGGCCGCGTATTCTACGACTGCCTGGCTGGTGCAGGAACATTGGCGCTGGGACATAACCATGACACGGTGATCAACGCCATTCGCGATGTCCTGGATCAGCAGATTCCGCTACATACACTGGATTTGGCAACACCGCTGAAGCTTTCATATATGCAAGAACTATTCTCTATTCTTCCGGAAGAGATGCGAGATAAAGCCAAGATTCAGTTCTGTGGTCCAACCGGGGCCGATGCGGTAGAAGCTGCCATTAAGCTGGTCAAACATGCTACAGGTGGCAAATCCATTCTTGCCTTTCAAGGCGGTTATCACGGTTCAACCCAAGCGACGATGTCGATGAGTGGCAACCTGAGCAAGAAACAACATCTGCAAAGCCTGCTGCCCGATGTACATTTCCTGCCGTTTCCTTACGAGTACCGCTGCCCATTTGGTGTTGGTGAAGGCATGACGGCCCGGTTAAGTGCACAGTATATCGAGAACTTGCTCGATGATTGCGAGAGCGGTATTGCGGCACCGTGCGGGGTCATTGTGGAGACGGTGCAGGGAGAAGGTGGAGCGATTCCGGCGGATATCGAATGGCTCAAGGAGTTACGCCGAATCACATCAGAGCGAAGCATTCCGCTCATTATTGACGAAGTGCAGACGGGTATCGGACGGACAGGGCGAATGTTTTCATTTGAACATGCCGAAATCATACCCGATGTGATCATCTGCTCCAAAGCGGTTGGTGGAAGTCTGCCCATGTCTGTCGTCATCTACCAAGAAGAGCTGGATCAATGGCAGCCCGGAGCGCACACAGGCACGTTCCGTGGCAATCAGCTTGCCATGGCAGCGGGACTTGCGACAATTCGGTATATCCGGGAGCAGGATGTTCTGCACAACGTGCATCTGCGCAGCGAGCAATTCATGAATCAACTGAATGCATTGAAAGAGCGATATGCAGAGATTGGTGACGTACGAGGCAGAGGACTGATGATTGGCGTTGAGGTGGTTGATCCAACAGGACGCAAGGATCGTCTGGGACATTATCTACCAAACGGAGTGCTGGCCGAGTCTATTCAACGTGAATGCTTTAAGAATGGATTGATTGTAGAACTGGGTGGGCGTCATTCAGCTGTTGTTCGTTTTCTGCCGCCCTTGAATATTACAGAGCAGGAATCGAGCGCGATCCTTGCGATCTTTGAGAAATCGGTGGCTGAAGCCATTGCCTTGGCAACGGCGGCATGCTGAAACTGTCCCTGATGAAGAGGCATGCGGTATTATTCGCGATTCTGCTCGGTGCCTTTTCGCTGGTGCTGACCAACAGTGCATTTAACCTGCTGCTACCTTATTTTGTGGAGTACTATCAGATCTCTACGACAGCAGGAGGATGGATCATCGCGCTGTACATGCTCGCCATGACGTTAACGATGCCGCTGGCTTCCCTGATCGTGGACCGACTGGGACGTAAGCAGACATACATGCTGGGCATCAGTATCTATGGACTGTTCTCGGTGGCAGGTGCGTTGTTTTATCACTCCATCGAAGTACTCTTGCTGGTTCGTTTCATGCATGGCGTTGCCGCCGGGCTGATGATTCCGTTATCACTTGTGCTGCTGTTTGATGTATACGGACCGGAGGTGCGAGGGCGAATTACTGGAGCCTGGGGCTTGCTGCTTATGCTGGCTCCGGCTGCCGGGCCTACGCTGGGTGGATTCATCATTCAGTACGGACGGCTTGAAATGTTGTTCTGGCTCAATGTGCCACTGGCTGTGTTCTCGTTCATCGGGTGCGGTCGAGTCATTCAGACCTATATCCCTGCCCGCAGGAAAAAATGGCATCCATCCAGTGTGATGATGCTGATCAGTGCTGTGGGTGCTCTTAGTCTGGGGTTACAGTTGTACGCGAGTCCTGTCGTGGTGTTATGGGTACCTTGGATGCTGATTGCACTGGGTGTGGTATTACTCATTCGTTTTGTCCAGACAGAGAACGGTCGGAAGGAACCGCTGATTCGGTACCAGTTGCTGCGGCGTAATGCTGTATTTCCACTGACCGTGCTGATCTCGACGATTCAGGATTGTGTGATGTTTGGCGTGATCTTTGCATTGCCGTTGTTGTTCCAGGATGTCTTTCACTTGTCACCAGCCATGTCCGGTGCGCTGTTCATTCCCTTATCCATCTGCACAAGTCTGTTCATGTGGATTGGCGGCAGCTTGCTGGACCGAGGTCGGTCCATACATTTTATTGCATGGGGCACGTTGCTGGTGTCGATATCCATTTTGTCGTTTGCGGTTCTACCCATGGGAGCATCGATCTGGATCATTGGTATGCTTATGGCTTGCCGGGGAATTGGCGTTGGCTTATCAGGCATGAGTATCTCTGCTATTGGTTTGCAGGCTTTACCGGAGGAAGACATGCATGAAGGCTCGGTGTTATCGACCACAATTGAGCGGCTGGCTTCTTCATTTGCGGTGATGGGCATGACCTTGTATTACGATATGCGCTGGCAATGGCTTGCCGGGGCAGGAACGTCCATGGAGATGGCAAAATGGGGAGCACTCAAAGAGATCTGTATCGGCCTTGGCTGCGCCATACTGCTTACACTTCCCTTAGTCTTACTTATAACCCGAAAGAAGGTTGGCATCATTGTTCGAGATGGAAAACAAGCTCCGGTCTGAAGCTGAGCAGCAGGCTCATGAACATTCGTGCAAGCTGCTGCTGAACTGTTACATCCGTGAGCTTGCGCTAGAGAAGAAAAGCGATATTCGGATCAATCCGACTGCGCAGACGTACGCTGTTGCTTTTCAAGCCAGCGGGGTGACGGTGACAGGGCAGCTATCCTACTATTCGGCCATGGGGGAGCATGAATACCTCAGCATGGAATCTGGCGGAGAAGCGGTGCATTATCGCGAACTGGTTCGCTGGATCACATGTGAGCTAAGCGGGAATGGGGAACAAGATGCTCGCTCGGATCAACATGGAATGATGAAGCGTGCAATGGAGATGAAGAGTTCACTTGAGTTGGAGAATGTACATCCAGTTGATGAGAATACGAATCGCGTAGAGGCGGCGTATGCCAGAGATTTTGCACAAAAGGTAGATAACAGTGTGCGTAACCTTACGTTGTATATCGAACAAGCAGCCGGTCTCGACATCCACGATTATCGCACATCTGAACAGTCACTGTTGTATGGTCATCCGTTCCATCCGTTTCCGAAGAACTCCAAAGGTTTCAGCGAGCAGGATGTACAGCAGTACAGTCCGGAGTTGCGGACATCGTTTCAACTCTGTTATATCGCCGTGAGGCAGGATGTCTACGTGCAGGAATGGGTGGATGACGAGGCGGCAATGGATTTGCATGATCTCCTGCGGAGCCATGTGGTGCCTATTTTACAAGAAAAGAGTGGAATGTATGGGCTGCTGCCCGTCCATCCTTGGCAATACGCGTACATATCACAGTTGACCGAGGTACAGTCTTATCTTCGAGATGAAAAATTAATTCTGCTTGGTAGTGCGGGGCCTACCGTCTATCCAACCTCTTCGGTTCGTACGGTTTATGTTCCCGAATGGAACTGCAATATCAAGCTGTCACTGAATATGCAGATCACCAACATGATTCGTACCAATAGCTCAGAGCAGATGCGCAGAACACTGGATGCCTCCAGATACGTCAGGCAGCATGACTGTTTCGGTGCTGAACCGAACACGCATATTGCGTATGAGACAGGCGTAGCGACATGTGCCTTTGATGATGAAGAGTTAACCAGTCTGTTTACGATAGCTTATCGGCCCATTGAGTTTGATGTCGAGAATACGTATGTCTTATCCAGTCTGGTTGAAGCACCGCTTCCTGGGATGCGATCGCGACTGATGACAATGCTGGGTGGTGGACGTGATATAGCGGAGCGCTGGCTGGATCGTTATCTGGCATGTTCTTTGCTGCCGATTGTACGGGTGGCGGGTGAGAAAGGCATTCATTTTGAAGCTCATCTGCAGAATACCCTTGTGACCTTAAAGGATGGCATGCCTGTCGCTTTTACCGTTCGCGATCTGGAAGGGGTCAGTGTGGATGAGGAACTTATCCGTGAGAAAGATCGCGTCGTGTCCGATTTACTGTTTTATTCGCGAGAGAAAGCCTGGGCGCGGACATCTTACTATTTTATCGTCAACCATCTAGGATCACTGATTCATGCAATGGCACGAGATGTGAACGTATCCGAGGAGTATTTCTGGAAGCAGGTACGTGAGGTACTTGTGGATGAACTGGAACGAACGGGCAATGATTATGTGCGACATCTGCTGACGACGGATGCATTTCTGGCCAAACAAAATTTGGTGAGTTGTCTAAAAGGGATCAGCCAGACCCCGGCCTACGTGCCGGTGAGCAATGTAATGAAACGAATAGGGAGTGAAGTACGTGGGAGTCGTGGGATACAGGGCTGAAGCAGGCGGCAGGACAGAAGCAGTCTACGTGGGTGTACAGGAACGGATCATGCGGCAGACGCTGGAGGCGATGTGGTTCGAAGGCATTCTGGACAGTCATGTAAGTGGGAGCGAATGGCGAACCGAGGGACTTACATCGTCAGGAAAACCTGTGGCGTACACGTGTGAAGCCGAGCGGAAGTTTTCATTTGGCCGGGTGAAGGTGAAGAAGGGTTCGATTCAAAGGGATGGCAGTGCCTGCACCGATCTGGATCTGTTTTTGGAGGAAATCGTGCTGAACTCATTGAAGGGTGCGAATGTGACGGCTTTTATCCAGGAACTACTCGAAACGATGGCCAAGGACAGTCAATGCCGGGCTATATTGCCCTTGAACATTCCGAGTGAAGATCGTCATTATGATGCGCTCGAAAGTCACATGACCGACGGTCATCTGTACCACCCGAGCTATAAGTCGAGGTTGGGATTTTCCATGAAAGACAACCTGGCTTATGGCCCTGAGTTTAACACGGAGGTTGCATTAGTCTGGGTTGCTGTGAAAAAAGATTTGGCTCAGACCGCTGTATCCGCGGGGTATAGCTCTGAAGAATTGGTAGGGCAGCATCTTACCGCGGAGGACGTACAGCGATTTCATCAGATCCTGCAACAAGATAGCTTAATAGGCTCTAGCGTTGGCAGCAAAGGCAGCAAGGTTGATGGGGAAATAGGTTCTGACGCGGATGATCGATATGTGTTCATTCCAGTTCATCCATGGCAGTGGGAGCACCAGTTGGAATCGGTATTTGCCCGTCAGCGCATGGATGGAGACATCGTGTATCTCGGTCCATCGTCTTCGCCCTATCGTGCACAGCAGTCGATCCGTTCGCTGTCGAACCGGGTGAACTCGGAAGCCCCTTACATCAAGCTGGCCCTTAGCATCACCAACACGTCGAGCACACGTATTCTGGCACAGCATACGACCCAGAACGCACCGCTAATCAGCGACTGGCTGGAAGAACTCATTCGTGAAGATGAGCTGTTGCAGCTGACGCAGTTTGCCATTTTGAAAGAAATCATGGGACTGTCATTCCGGTATGAGCAGTTGCCTGCAACCCAATATGGACGGGCCTACGGCACACTTGGTGCGATCTGGCGGGAGAATGTATCGGTTCATCTGAAGGAAGGCGAGACGGCATGGCCGCTGAATGCGCTGATGTTGATACAACCGGATGGTGTTCCGTTTATCCAGGATGCTGTAGAACGACATGGTGTGAAAAAGTGGAGCGAGGCCCTTGTCCGCACGGTTACGCTACCGATTATTCATTTGCTCTATGCGCACGGGATTGCGCTGGAATCTCATGCCCAGAATATCATTTTGGTGCTGGAAGATGACCTGCCCAAACGAATTATTATCAAGGATCTTCATGATGGTGTTCGCTATGTGCCCGATCAACTATTGTACCCGGAAAGAGCACCGAAGCTGAACCCAGAACCGGAAACTCATCGCAAGTTCAATCGGTATTCCTTCATCTATGCCGGAGATGTGTCGGAAGTTCGTGACTATACGTATGATGCATTCTTTTTTATCTGCATGACAGATATTGCATTGGCCTTTCAGAAGTTTGGGTTGTCCGAAGAAGCGTTCTGGCAGCTGTGCGCAGGTGTGATTGTGGATTATCAGCGAGAGAACCCGGAGTACGAGGAGCGATTCGCTGCATTTGACCTTTTTGCCGAAGATGCACTGATTGAAGAGATGACGAAGCGCCGTCTGTATGGGGATGGGGAGTTATATTTCCGCAAAGCGAGCAATCCGCTCAAGGTATCGAAGGATGCACTACAATCAAATGGAACGCCCGAATTAAAGGAAATCGTCGAATGAGAATCAACACGCTGAAGGAAAAAATTGCACGCAAACAGCCAGTCTACGGTCTTTTTGTGTCCATACCACACCCGGTGATCATTGAGATGATCGGACATGCGGAATATGACTTTGTCATTATTGATCTGGAACATGCCGCAACATCGATGGAATCGGTGGAAGAGTTGGTTCGTGCTGCTGAACTGGTCGGCCTGACCCCGTTGGTACGCATCTCGAAGGTGGAGCGAGCGGAGATCCTGAAGGTGCTGGACTGTGGTGCGCAGGGTATCGTCATTCCGCATGTTGAGCACTTGGAGCAGGTGGAGGAAGCGGTTCGCCACGCCTACTATCATCCGGTTGGCATGCGGAGCTTGAATAGCGGTCGTCCCGGTGTATTCGGGAAATATCCGCTCACGGGATACATTGGGGAAGCGAACGAACAGGTGATGGTTGTACCCATGATCGAAAGTGTGGAGGGCGTTCGGCAAAGTGCACAGATTCTGTCTCACCCTCAGGTGAGTTTTGTATTGGAAGGAGCGGCGGATCTGTCGCAATCCCTCGGCGTGCCATGGCAGACAGAGCACACGGATGTGAGACATGCGCTGGATGAATTGTATGGAACGGCACAGCAGTGTGGAGTACCTTACGCAACGGTCACCAGAGGTGTGGAAGATATGTCGCTCTGGGCTGAGCGGGGAGTACATATATACGTGCTTGGTGATGATCGGAATACGGCGTTTCGGGCGTACGCCCAAAAACGGAATGACTACAGGAATGCGGGTGGGCAGATATGAAACCTAATATATGGCATGCGATTGATGAACTGCAACGCGGGATGGAAGACCCGGTATGTGCGTATGTCTATGATCTGGCTGGCATTCAGGGACAGGTACGTCAGATGCTGGACAGCATGCCCCGGAACACACAATTGTTCTACGCCATCAAGGCGAATCCAGATCCGCGGATCATTGAGGCGTTGCTTCCATTCGTGAAGGGCTTTGAAGTGGCGTCAATTGGAGAGCTGCTGAAGGTTAGAGATGTAAGTCGAGAGGTTCCGATTCTGTTTGGAGGTCCGGGTAAAAAGGAGAGCGAATTGCGGCTGGCGATGGAGCATGGCGTGAGCTACATCCATGTGGAGAGTCTGCTGGAGCTGCGGCGCATCATTGCGATTGCGAAAGAGCGAGAGAAGGAACAAGAGCATGGGCAGGTGCAGATGCATGGGAGTAGGCGGAAGCAAGAGTGGGAGCAGAAACCGGAGCAGAGATGTGCGCAAGAGTATGGCGAGGAACTGATGCAAGGCCAGAATCAAGAACATGATCCGGAACACAAGCAACAACTGAAGCAAGCGCAGGAAGTGCGCATACTGCTCCGAATCAATCTGCGGAGCAGTACGTTGCCTCGGACGAAGATCGTTATGGGCGGTGGACCAAGTCCTTTTGGCATCGATGAAGAGACAGTGGAAGAAGCCATTGAACTCATTCGTGTGGAAGGCGCGGGTGTGGTTCGGTTAAGCGGGTTCCATTTTCACTCCTTGTCCAACAATATGGACGCCAGGCTGCATGCCGAGATGATTGAGCTGTATTTGCAAAAGGTGGAGCAGTGGCAGTACAAGTATGATCTACCTGTGGAAGTAGTGAATGCAGGAGGCGGATTCGGCGTGACTTACGACGGTAGCCCCGGATTCGACTGGCCATTATTCACTTCTCTGCTGGAGCATAGTGAAGCCAGACAGCGCCTTGTTTCACGCGGGGGTCAGCTGTATTTTGAATCGGGTCGACTGCTGGTGGCAGACCACGGATATTACGCAGCAGAGGTTACAGATATCAAAACTTCTCATGGTCAGCATTTTGCCGTGTTAAGAGGAGGTACGCATCACAATCGGCTGGCTGCTTCATGGGGGCATAACCATCCGTTTCAGATTATGGCGACGGATCGATGGAAACACTCGTTTGCTCGACCTGAGGTAAGGGATGGACGAGTTCATGTGGTAGGTGAGCTATGCACACCCAAGGACCGCATGCATTCCGATGCGGAAGTAGCGCTGCTACGCGTGGGAGACATTGTTTTGTTTGAAAAGTCTGGAGCTTATTGCTGGACCATCTCGCATCATGATTTTCTGGGGCATCCGCACCCGGCATTCCATTATCTAACGGAGGACAATAATCATGTCAACACTGATGAAGCGTTCCAGTCTGCAAGCCGCTGAACGCCGGATTATGGCGGATCTGATGAATGCTTTCTTGGGGGAGCAATTGCTTCCACTGGAGGATTATCCGTTCATTGATTTTGCCTCGGCACCTGCACCATTCCGTCGATTGTACAAGGAATATGACAGCGAAGGCAGGAAAGACAAGGGAAGAACAGCTTTAGCAACTTTAGATGATGGGAACGAGTCTGTCTTCAGGGTGGACGAGCTGTCCGAAACGAATGATTCCGGCAATACAAGTGAGAAAAAGGGAAGCCAGCATGATCAGGATGTAACTTCTCATTTTAGATTGCATACGCAAGGCGTGCTGTGTCTGGTTGAAACAGGAATTAGACAGGCAATTCAGTGGGTTCAGGGTTCACCGATCTATGAGGAGAAACCAGATGGAAGCTGGGTTCTCCTTGATTCTCCGGGAGAGGTTGGACGTGCCGTGTTACAGAAGGCTTTGTCGGATGAGGCCTATGCGCAGCGCGGAGTGGCGGAGTTCCTGGCTAGTCTGGACATTGCTGTGGATCAGTATGCTTTGGGCTGGGAACAAGTCCAGTATCTTTCCACCAACGTCCCGGCGTCTGCTTATGAGTGGTTTATCAAAGGTGAGCGCGTTGCGGCATTGCGGGATCGTCCATTTCACCCATCGTCCAAAGCCAAGGTGGGGTTCAACGCAGAAGATGTCACACAGTATGCAGCGGAATTCGGGAAGGCGATTTCGCTACGCTGGGTGGCTATACGACTGGATGCCGTACAGCAAGGTTGCGAAGATGGATTATCCATTTTGGACGTGTTAGACGATGTTCAGCGCGGAGTGTTGGAAGCCGAGTTTGCCCGCAAAGGGATCACGTTGGACGAATATCTGCCGATGCCTGTTCATCCGTGGCAACTGCAGCATGTGATTCTGCCTCGCTTCACTGGAGAGATCGAAGAAGACAGCATTATTGTATTGGATGTGGAAGTGGGAGACGTACAGGCAACATCCTCTCTGCGCTCGATGGCTCCGTCAAACGAGTCCACTCGAATGCTCAAGCTTCCGGTTAGCGTGCTGTCACTGGGTGCTGCTCGTTATCTTCCGGTAGTGAAGCTGCTGAATGGTCTTGCTGGAGAACGGATGCTACGACAGGCTGTGGCTTGTGACGAGACGTTGAAGGACAAGGTGTATATGTGTGAAGAGCAGAACTGGTGGGGCTTCATGCCAGAATCCATGGGACTGTTCGATGATCATCCACGCCATCTGGCTGCACAGATTCGTGTGTATCCCCCAGAGCTATTGGATGAAGCATATAAAGTGATCCCGATGGCCGCACTGGGTGTGAACCTGGAAGGGCATCATCTATTAACGGAAATTCTGGGGAATGATCTGAGTAGTGAGGACGTGCTCCATTTCTACAATAGTATAGCTACTACGTTCTATGATATCGTGATGCGTCTGTTCAAGGTGGGCGTTGTACCTGAGATTCATGGTCAGAACTGCTGTTTGGTGTTACGAGATAATCAGGTAAAGGGTCTTTTGCTCCGCGATCATGATTCCGTGCGTTTACATCAGCCTTATTTAGACAAGCATGGCATTGCCGACCCTGCCTATCATATTCGTCCGGGCTACTCGAACAGCCTGTATAATGAGACGGTTCAGAAGCTGATCTTCTATGTGCAGTCTTTGGGGACGCAGGTGAATCTGGCTGCGATCATGGAGGCACTGAGCGAAGTGTATCACATCCCGGAAACGAAGTTATGGGAGATCACGGAGCAGGCTTGGAAGGAAGCGCTGCAACATGTGCAGCTTCCCGAATCCGATCGGGCCACGCTTGCTCATGCGATATTTGAGAGCAAGGAGTGGCCCGTGAAGTTAGTTGTCCGTCCGCTGCTTGAAGCGGATGGGGTGCCTGGCGCGATGCCATCGGGCAAAGGCATAGGGTGGAACCCTTTTTACAAGGGATAGAGGTTGGGTATGATTGGTGTAGAAGTGTAGAGAGAAGAAGTGGCGTGCTATAGGACAAATATAGAAGGTGGCCCATTTAGCGGGTTGCCTTTTTGGTTTGTTGTTATCGAGCGTCCGATGCTTGGTGGAATAAAATGTTCATCATTATGGCTAAAAAATCTTATGAAATGGAGGTACAGGGAAGAGACTGGTGGTATAATCGGGTTATGTGTTACAGTGGTACTTGATTATTTCCGAAAAGGTTTTCGTAAAAAGTGATATTTAGGTTGTAACCGTAATCATAATTTACTTGAAGAAAGTGAGAATCTACCATGAATCAGAAGAGGCTTTTTAATGATGGATGGCAATTTGCGAAAAGCAAGCTGGATGTTACGGAACCTGCGGGTCTGGTATATGAACCTGTGGAACTTCCCCATGATTGGCTGATATATAATACGCTTGAACTGTATGAAGACAGCATTGGATGGTACCGCAAGACGTTCCACTACACGAAGGATGAGCAGCAGCTTTTGCTCTGTTTTGATGGTGTATACATGGACTCTTCGGTGTATGTGAACGGGCAGCTGGTTGGGGAGTGGAAGTATGGATATTCTGCTTTTGAACATGAGATCACGAATGCACTGGTGGAAGGCGACAATGAGATTGTGGTCAAAGTAGTGCATCAGAGTCCGAACAGCAGATGGTATTCCGGAGCCGGAATCTATCGCCATGTTTGGCTGAAAACGAGAGACCGTAACCATATTGTTACGGATGGAACGTATGTATCTATTCAGCAACAGCCGGATGGCTGGCAGGTGGAAGTGGATACCGAGCTAAACCTGGAACAGAATCAGCAGGCAGAGCTGGTGCATACGATCTTGTATGAAGGTCAGGTGGTGGCATCCAGCCAAGCGAATGTTACGGCTTCGGTGGTTGAAAATGCGGTCGTAGCGACAGATAGCCAACAGCTTATTGTTGTGAATCCTAACCTGTGGAGCCCGGATGCACCGCATCTGTATGAACTGGTGACAGAGCTGCGATTGACCTCGGATGATCAGGAACATCGGACAGTGGAGTCGGTATCACAGCGCATTGGATTCCGGGATATCAAGCTGGATGCCAATGAAGGGTTCCACCTGAACGGGGTCAAGATGAAGCTGAACGGTGTGTGTGAACACCACGATCTTGGGGCGCTGGGAGCGGCATTTAACCTGACGGCACTGCGTAGAAGATTCGTTTTGCTCAAAGAAATGGGCGTTAACGCCATCCGCACCGCGCATAATATGCCTGCCAAAGAGTTCATGGAACTTGCGGATGAGATGGGTATGCTGGTTGTATCTGAAGCCTTCGATATGTGGGAACGTGCGAAAACGCCATACGATTATGCGAGATTTTTCCCGGAGTGGGTGCATACGGATGTGAAGAGTTGGGTGAAGCGCGACCGTAACCATGCCAGTCTGATCATGTGGAGTATCGGGAACGAAATCTACGATACGCATGCGGATGAGCGTGGACAGGAAGTAACCCGGATGCTGATGGATTATGTGCTGGAATTTGATCCGAAAGGCAATGCGGGCGTGACGATTGGTTCGAACTACATGCCATGGGAAAATGCACAAAAATGCGCGGATATCGTGAAGCTGGCAGGCTACAACTACGCGGAAAAGTATTACGACAAACATCATGAGGAGCATCCAGACTGGATCATCTATGGTAGTGAAACGTCTTCTGTGGTACAGAGTCGTGGTGTCTATCACTTCCCATTCGAACAGCCGATTCTGGCAGATGATGATGAGCAGTGTTCGGCTTTGGGTAACAGTACGACCAGTTGGGGCGCGAAGTCGGCAGAATACTGTATTTTGGCAGAGCGGGATACACCGTATTCGCTGGGTCAGTTCCTGTGGACTGGATTCGATTATATTGGAGAGCCGACACCGTATCATACGAAGAATTCGTATTTTGGACAGCTGGATACCGCAACGTTCCCGAAAGACTCCTATTACATCTACCAAGCGGCTTGGACGGATTATAAGAAAAGTCCGATGGTGCACCTGTTCCCTTATTGGGATTTCAGCCCGGGTCAGATCATTGATGTACGCGTTTGCAGCAACGCGCCGAAGATTGAACTGCAACTCAATGGTAAAACCATTGGTACGTACGATATCGATCATGCCAATGGAACACAGCTGTCTGGCTGGTGGAAAGTGCCATACGAAGAGGGCGAGCTGAAAGCGATCGCTTACGATGAGCACGGGCAGATCATTGCAACTGATGTGCAAAGATCCTATACCGATGCAAAGAAAATTCGTCTGCAAGCGGATCGGGAGCAACTACAAGCGAATGGTACAGACCTCATTTTTGTAGAAATTGATGTGGAAGATGAAGCGGGTAATCCGGTGCACAATGCGAACAACCGCGTGCAAGTTCAGGTGAGTGGTGCAGGACGATTGCTGGGTCTGGATAACGGGGACAGCACGGACTATGATCCATACAAAGGATTGAGCAGAAGACTGTTCAGCGGTAAGCTGATGGCCATTATCGGAGCGACAAATGAACCTGGAACGGTGCGGATTGAAGTTTCTTCCGAAGGGTTGGAAGGAGCTACGGCTGAATTTGAATCTCTAGTTGTGGCGGCTGAACTTAATGATGAGAAACAAGTACAACCTGTCTTCATGAACAATGAAGAACGTCCGGTGCTAACGGGGAATGCTCAGGAGATTCCTTTGCGGAAAATTGAGATCATCAGTAAAGCAGGACAGTTGCTCGATCCGTCCAACCCAGAGTTGGTCGTAACCGCCAAGCTGTATCCGGAGAACACTTCTTACCGCGATATCGAGTGGGCTGTTGTGAATGATGCTGGGATCGAGTCTAACATTGCTAAAGTGGAAGCTGTTCAAGCAGAAACGGGCGACAACAGTGAACATCAACATACGGTGAAGGTATCAGCTATTGGAGACGGGGAGTTCCGGCTTCGCGCAACCAGTACCAACGGTACGGATAAAACGAAACTCATCTCCCAGCTGGAATTCAAGGCGGACGGTCTCGGCACAGCTTACAAAGATCCATACGGGTTCATCACGGGCGGACTGTACGATTACACCAAAGGTGAGGTTGGTAACGGCAATGAGCGTGGGGTAGCGACAAGTCGCGACGGAGAGACGCACGTAGGCTTCCGCAATATTGACTTTGGGCCGTATGGCTCCGATACGATTACCATTCCAATCTTTACGTTGTCCACGGAGGACTACTTCATTCAGATCTGGGAAGGTATGCCGGATGAAGAAGGAAGTACGATGATCGCAGATGTAGTGTATGACAAAGAGTCCATTTGGAATGTGTACCAGGAAGAGACATACCAATTGTCCAAACGTCTTAGCGGGATCACTTCGATCTGTTTTGTGCTGAAGCAGAAGATTCATATTAAAGGCTTCTCCTTCGAGCGCCAGAGCCGCGCCTTTGAACAGAACGCTGCTGCATCCTGTGACCATCTCTATGGAGATACGTTCAAAATTGAGGGTGACCGTGTTGAAGGTATCGGGAACAATGTGTCGCTAGAGTTTGAAAACATGGACTTTACGGCAGAAGGCACATCGAAGCTCGTGATCTACGGCCATTCACCGATTGATAAGAATACGATTCATATTCGCTTTGCAGGTGCGGACGGACAGAGCAATCAACTAGTTGAGTTCACGCAGTCGGGTGGATATGAGGAACGGGTGTTTGAGCTTGAGCAAGTGACAGATGTACAGAAAGTAAGCTTTATCTTCCTGCCGGGCAGTCAGTTTGATTTCGGCTGGTTCCGATTCGAGAAGTAGAGTACAGATCAATCCCCTTCAAGTAAACGGTGTTCGTTCAGAACATGTGGTTACTTGATGGGGATTTTTAATAATGTGTATCGCTGATGCAAGAAAACGGAGCGCTCATGCCTTTCTTCTATGGAGAAAAATGTTGCAGAAGTTATTGTTCCATTTTACGTTGTAATGAAGAAATCCCCTCGGGTCTACGGTGTTGATCACATATTATCATGCGATCTTTTTTCACTGTAACCAGGAGGGGATATGGTAGGCCAACTGCTGTTGGTTTAAAGCTGAACTGCTGTTTTCTTACCTTCTTTACGTTTCTTAGCGTATTCTGCTGTAGCGGTAAACAAGACATCCGAGGATGAATTCAGGGACGTTTCAAATGAGTCTTGCAACACTCCGATGATGAAGCCAACCCCAACAACCTGCATCGCAATATCATTCGATATGCCGAACAAGCTGCATGCCATAGGAATAAGAAGAAGAGAGCCACCTGCCACACCCGAGGCGCCTGTAGCGGCTACAGCGGACAACACGCTGAGAATCAACGCTGTTCCAAAATCCACTTGAATGCCCATCGTATGAACGGCCGCAAGGGATAAGACCGATACGGTAACGGCTGCCCCCGCCATATTAATCGTAGCGCCCAACGGGATGGATACCGAATATGTATCCTTGTTCAATCCTAACTTTTCACACAATCTCATATTGACTGGAATGTTCGCCGCAGAACTTCGTGTAAAGAATGCCGTAATCCCGCTTTCTCTTAAGCACTGCATGACGAGAGGGTACGGGTTCTTACGAATATTCAGATACACGATTAGTGGATTCATAACAAGCGCGGTAAACACCATACATCCAACAAGAACAGAAAGTAATTTGCCGTAACCCAACAAAGACGAAAGTCCGCTTGTTGTAATGGAGTCAAAAATAAGACCCATAATCCCGAACGGTGCAAACTGGATTACCCAGTTCACAATCTTCGATACAGCTTCCGAGAATTGAGTAATCAGGTTTTTGGTGCTATCACTGGAGCTTTTGAGAGCAACACCAAGCAGTACCGCCCAAGCCAGAATACCGATATAATTAGCGTTCATCAGTGCACTTACCGGATTATCAACCAACTTCAATAACAAGCTCTTCAGGACCTCAACAATGCCATCAGGTGGAGTCAATTCTTGCACGCCTGATACCAAAGTCAATGTAACTGGAAACAGGAAACTTGCCGCAACCGCGAGCAGCCCAGCCAGCAAGGTACTAATAACGTAAAGGACGATAATCCTTTTCATATTGGTTTGGACACCTTTTCGATGATTGGATATAGCGGCCATTACCAAAAGTAACACCAAGATTGGGGCAACCGCCTTCAATGCTGAGACAAATAAGGAACCGAAAAGTGCAATTCCTGTTGCACCGGGCACGATCAGGGCCAAGACAACCCCCAAGACAATTCCTAGTAAAATTCGTTTAATAAGACTCATTCGGTTCCATTTCATTAATGCCGTTCTCATCCATATTCCTCCGAGTTTCAATATAAATTCTTATCAAGCAACGCATCGGTGCTGTAATGGAGCATAGCGTTAGTTTATCACGGAATTTGTCTCTTGTGTGATATGGGAATATCTTACTGTCTGTTTCCATACCTCTGCCCTTCATGCTAAAGGAAAAGTGGCATAATCAATGGCGAAAAGAATATCCCGGGGGTGAATTGACCCGAGGCGATGCGCATGAACCCAGCTTTGTGGGAAGGAAAGATATTCTTCCTTCATTGTTTTGATAAGAACACTTGTGCTCATGGACAAGAGGAGGTAAGATATGGGTATACCCCAGTATTGGAATATATTTGAATGTTATTAACCCTCAAATGTCCCCTTTTTTCAAGCTGCAGTTTTCAAAGGGGGCCCCGGTTGTAAAATCGAAATCCTAAATGGAATGGAGACAAAAGTGCATGGTAAAGTCAGTGCTGAACCAGGTTAGAGGCGTATTTATTCCGGTAAGTAACATCGAAACTGCAAGGGATTGGTATTGTCAATTGCTCGGGTTGCCATCTGATGGCGAGATTTTCTTCGGGCATATCTACGTCCTGCCAATGGAAGGAGGAACGAATATTATACTCGACAGCAAGATTTATTCATCGGAAAGCATACATAACGTTCCTGTGATCCAACTGGCATCAGACGACATCGAGAAATCATATGAACTTCTACAAGCTCAAAATGTGGAAGTCATCACCGCAATTCAAAATAATCATTGGTTTAATATCAGAGATCCCTATGGAAATGTTTTAATGGTATGTAAGTAGATGATTTCTGTAGAGATCATACACAGAAAAAAAACTAGAATTATCGGGCTAATGGTGGAGACGCTTCTTAAGGATACAAAAGAACAAATGATCATTCCGAAGTTACAACAGTCATTCAATGAAAGAAAAAATGAAGTGCCTGATCCCATAGGCTTGCCAATGACTTATGGCGTATTTATTGATCCACCCAACTACAAACCGGATACGGATTTATTCAAATGGATCGCTGGGGTGGAAGTAAGGCAAGACCAAAGCTCAACAGGTGATCTGGTCAGTTATGATATTCCGGCAGGACTATATGCTGCGTACGAGTATAAAGGGGATATCGACCAAGCTGGCGAGGCTTACGACATCCTGTTTAATTGGATTAACCAATCCGAATATGAACTATCAGGATCCTATGGATTTGAGCTGTACAACGGGCTATACTTCGGATTGGAGAGAAGGACAGCCGACTTCAAGTTGCATTTTCCCATTAGAAAAAGGTGATTCGTTCAAGATGGGGATTCAAGTGATTAATCCAATATTTGAATAGTTGGAGGGATGAGGTTTGGATAATCTGCTAGCCAGCAGTATCGATGAACGTCAATTGGAGCTTGGTAAAACGATTCAGGTTCGACTGGTTTCTAACTTGGAGAGGTCAAAGGAATACTATCGTGATGTTCTTGGATGCAAGGTCGATGGTTGGGGTCATGCAGAACGGGATGGGATGATCGTTATTCTTCAGCAAGCCAAATCTCCTGAAGATGTACGTCCAAATAAACCCTCGATGAAACATACAGATTACCCAACGGAGTGGGAAGGCCCTGATTATGGATGGGATACGTATATTCATGTACGTTGGGATGATCTCGATGAACTCGTTGAAGACATACGGAGCAAGGGCGGGATAATCCCGTTCCAACCAATCAGTGAGTCTCATGGTGATTGGGAATTCATCAACGTATATATCCAAGATCCAGATCATTACAACATTGTTTTGGGTGCAATGAGAGATCGCAATGTGAATAGATAGGCGAAGCTAAGCAGACTAAGCATCCCTAATCTAAACGTAACCCTTGAATTGCATCAGACGCATACTTTCAACTGAATTACAGATAACGCTTTATATGTATGAATTTAATATGGTTGTATTGGATATTAACGAGGAAAAGACACTAGAGTTCGCCAGTATGATAAGTGATTCCTTAGGATCTGATATACCTTGGAGATTTAAAGATTTGAAAAAAGATATTGTTTCTGATGACTTTGATGAAAATGAGGATTAATTATTTAAATTCCTTTTTGCGTTTCTGAGTGAATTCCCGATGCAAGAGTATGGATTGAAGATGAGTGGTTCTACAATTTGGAAGATATAGAAAAAGATAAAGGCATCCTACAATAATGATTGGTGCTATGTAGATCCTAGGCACATGTAAAAGAAACTAACAATTGAGAGATAATGATACATTTTTAGTTCAGAGTCATATATCTCGACAAATGAGCTTTTGATCAATAAGAGACAACGCACCAATGAGCCGTTTAACCACTCGCTATGATATGTAGTTTGTGGGTTAACGGCTCTTTTTAGTATTTTGTTCTTGATGCGATTGGCGTAAATATTTAATGTAAACCGTTATGGAACAATTGAACTCTAATGGTAATTCTCCGATTGTATTCGGCCCATCATTCGTTTTAAGACTGGTGTGGGCACTTATTCTGGTCAGTAAGGATTTTTCCGTCAACTAATTTAATGATTCGGTCGCATCGCTTGGCAACCTCATCATCATGCGTCACGATGATAATCGTTCTGCCTTCATGGTGTAATTGTTGCAGGAGGTCCATTATTTCTTCACCGGTTCTTCGATCCAAATTTCCAGTGGGCTCATCGGCCAGGATCAATTCAGGGTCTCCCACCAAGGCTCTGGCGATGGCTACCCTCTGTTGCTGGCCCCCAGATAGTTCATTTGCCTTCTTGAGTCGATGCGATGCTAACCCGACTTTTTCAAGATAATGTGTGGCTTTGGCTACTCTGTCTTTATGTTTTCCTTTTCGAAAGGTCAGCGGCAGTATAACATTATCCTGAACTGTGTAATCTTTGAGCAGGGCAAAATGTTGAAAAACAAATCCAACCATTTGATTTCTTGTCCTATGAATATGACGAGACGAGATCCGTTGCAGAGGTTGAGCGTCAAAAAGATATTCTCCTTCGGTAGGTTGATCCATAAACCCCAGTATATTAAGTAAGGTACTTTTACCCGAGCCTGAGGGTCCCATGATGGCAATCAACTCCCCGCGGTGTATAGTAAGATTGATATCTTCCAGGGCAGGGGCGTCAGGGGATTGGCGGCGATACGCTTTGGTGATGTTTTTTAATTGAATAAGTTCCATCATTCCATGCCTCCGATGAGTGATTTTACATCCTGTTTTCGAATATATAAATAGATGATGAAACTGGAAACGGCGATAATGAAACTAAAGATGATAAAAATGATGAACAGAATGGAACCATCTAATTTGAAGTCTAACGGACTAAGCATATTGATCTCTTTGGAGATCTGGAGCAGTTCTCTATATTTCCATTGAAAATGGATTAGAGACAACCCGAAGCCAATAACCCCGATCAGGATATTTTCAATCGTAATCTGACCTAATATGCCTAAAGGACGTTCACCCAAAGCGAGTTTGATGCCAAATTCTCTTTTGCGAATCATCAGCGAGACGATCGTAGTTACCGCGATTCCAGTGATGGAGAACATAACAAAAGCTATTCCAAGCACAGTCTGAAATGTTTCGAGGTAAATATTTTGTTCGATACTTTGTTGCACCGATGCACCCAAATTCTTCAGAGTCAGATTAACTTGGTTAGAACTGAAGATGTTACTTAATTCCTCTACATTGGAATCAGGTTTCAATGTGAGGATGGTGGTCTGCTGTAATCTCGATGCGATGGCGTCATTACTATGGTAACGATCTACAGGCATAGGCATTATGAATGCTTTGTCCAGCTTCAAGTAGACGTTGGACGTGTTGTTATGCACCAGGTATTTGTCAGGCAAGAAGCCGACAATTTTGTATTTACCATTGATGAGGTCGCCGAGGTTATAATACGACTTGAAGAAGGAACCGACCAATATCGGCATGTGCTCTTGACTAAATTTTTCGAAATCCTGCGAAGTGAAGCCCGTGCTGGCTGAAAATTGATGATTGAGCAGTTCGTTATATTGCTCATCAATCATGATTCCAGTAATAAAGGGTTCGTTCAATCCCGATGTCATAGAGCTTCTAATCAGCTGATCAACTAATTTTCGGTCAGGATTCAGGGACGTGTCCAGTAGTAAAATATCTTCAACATATGTGCCTAGTGAGATGACGTTAGAATGCTGTTCCAATTGATGATATATTTTCTCTACTTGTTCCTCGGATAGCTTTTCAGCAGTAGCACTTCCTTTTGCAGGTACAACGATATAGGTGCTTTTGAGATCTAACAGAGAATTGAAGTTCATGTCATACAGATTCAAATAGATATTGCTGCTTCCGGTGATGGTGGACAAACCATATGTAAACTGGATTAGCAAAAGTATGGATATCACCCATCTGTTTTTCAAAGCTCTGAGCGCATCTCTGATTCTATACATTGGGTCTACTCCTTTAAGGCTTGCGCAGGTTCTGTTCTAAGAATGAGCAGAAGCGGAATTATTGCAGTAATGACTGCTGTAATAAGGGTGATGAATGTGCCAAGAATAATATGCATGAAATTCAATTGCACATCGTAACTTGTGGCATCAATGATAGCGAGACTGATAAGACTGAGAGCCCATTGAATCAAAAATGAGAAGCCGGATGCGACTAATGCGCACATAAGTAGTTGACTGAAAAGGTGCATCATCAGTTGCAAATGGCTAGCTCCCAAAGCTTTACGCAAAGCGATTTCTTTTCGCTTCAAGTAAATCCACAGATAGCTTATATTTATACAGTTAATGAGCGAAATGATAAAAAGTTTATAAGGATAACTTAATACTTCGTTTACGCCCGCCCTTGATTTTTTGTCTTCTTCGTAAGATTTGGTTATATCCTCAATCGTTGCTCTAACCTCAGGAGTAATGCTCTGTGCCTTTGTAATAAACTGCTGAATCTCTTTTGTGGGGTCTTGATCTGATCTGAAAAGAAGTCCAATTGATTTCTGTTGTTCTATTTCGCGTTTTATACCTTCCGGCAATCCCTCAAGAGATGTGAATATCGTATAGTTGAATACCGATATGGACTCTTTTCCAGCGTTGTCTCCTGCAATTCCCGTGATATTGTATGTTTTATCGAATAGCTCTAGGGTGCCAGGTTGTTTCGATATCATACTTCCTGTCATTACCTCATTGGCTGTATCGGAAGATATCTTGGTACCTTCTAATAATGGAGGTGACCAGTTATGATTCAACATTCCAACGACTTGAACATTACCTAACTCAGGATGAAATATGGACATGTTTTGGGTGATCACACTTGTATCTGGCTTGCTTGATTTGGCGATAGCTTGTAGTGAGCTATAGTTCACTTGAGTCATATTTGTCAAAGTTACTGAGTAGTAATGTTCGTATTTTCCGTTCTTGGAATAGTAGAAAATCTTGTCATAGTATTCTTGAGTGGAAAGAGCAATGAGGATCGGTAATATGGTTAATACAAATCCGAGAAACAGCATTGCAAAAATCTTTTTGTTAATCCAGATTTCGTTAAAGATGAGTCGCATATTTTCCTCCAGAGTAAGGAAAACGTGAATAAGGTATCAGCCTTATTCACGTTTCGGATATGATTAAAATAAAGAAGGATCAGCGGGAATTAATGCTTTTAGTGCGGTTTGCTTCATCCACTGCGCTAACCCAATCATGCCAAGAAGTACCGCTAGTTGCAGCTCCATCAGTAGTCATGAGAAGAGTTACTTGACCGCATCCACAAATGATAACTCCATAGAAGGATAAAAACAATAATTTTACATAAATTTTACAATTATGTATCCGAGGATGAGGTTTGGATCGAAACTTTTGACTACAAGCAGTTTCGGACAAGGGGAGAAGTAAGAGTCCCATTTTCCTTATTGAATTTGATGAACACTCATAGAGGGTGATATACGTCTTACTTGCTGGTCTATATGTGATGTACATCCATCGAATTTAAAGTGCACGAACACGCAAAATATCTGGCTAATGAATGTTTCCTGCTTACTGAATCTTTAACGAGAAAATGAATCCTCCGGTTGATTCCAATCGACTTCTTCACTTGTTAAAATTTAGGTATAACTACTATGGTCAGGTTGGCGGTGAAGATCGAATGCAACGTATTCAGGTACATCCCGATGTGTTGGACGAAAAAGCTCGATTGGTCCAGCAGAAGAAATTGGAACTCGATCGAATGGTCAGAGAACTGGAGAAATCCATCTATATGTTGCAATCCGATTGGTCTGGTGTGACAGGAGAGCGTTTCTTCTGGGATTTTATGCAGGTAAAAGAAGTGTTCCCGACTACACTCGGGCTATTGGACGAAATCCAGAAAGAGTTTACGTTTATTGCAATGAACTTCAGAACAACGGATGGCTCAGGCGAGGTTGCTCTACAGATTCCGGAAGAGCTGAAACGAGGCTTCCTAGTTGGACTGCTCAATACATCCGTTGGAGAAACGATCACTGGAATGGGACAGACGGCTGAGGCTCTCATCTATCAACCGTTCAGTACGGTAACCAGTCTTGCATATGCCATGACAGTGGGCAAAGTTGTTGACGTTGGGCGTGGAATTCAGTTTGCATGGGATACCGCCTGGGGCACGGGAACGGCGAGGTCTGATATAGAGCAATTTGTGGATGAGCAGAAGAAACAGATCGATCAGGATGGAATGGGTTATTATGGTGGAGCGATGACGGGGCAGGCCCTGGCGTATGTTTTGTTTGGCAAAGCTTTTCGTTCGAAGGACGACATTGGGTCGGGTGGGTCTGGTGGTAAAAGAGAGGGAGCTTCCACACTCAATGAACCTGTAAAGATTAGAACAAATAAAGGGATAGAAGTTGAGTTCACTAATCCATCAGGAAATAGGATTAGTTGGATTGAACAAAATCCTAAAAATATACCAAACGCAATCGAAAGTTCGTTAAAAAGTCCTAATCCAGGTAGAGCCCTTGAGGGAAGGGTAGGGGAGTATGTTCAACAAAGAATTGAAGTGCTTGGATTTGCATTGAAAGCAAACAATATTACAAAGAATGAGGTTGCAGGAGATTTAGATGTTGTTACTAGTAAACAAATTATTGAAGTGAAAAAGTCTACAGCTGCCTTAGACATGGAACAGATAGATAAGTATATTAATTCAGGCAATGCTAAGTTTTTCAATCATGATATGAAAGAAGTTATTGTTTACATTGACAAGCCAATTGATTTGACGAATAAATACGTAAAAGAGAATATAGATTCTCTGAAAGATTCAGGTGTTATTGTTGTAAATTCATTAGATGAATTAGGAGGAGTATTGAAATAATGGGGACATCAGCAGCTATTGTATTTAGAAGTGGAGAAAGTGTTGAAATAAATAAATTAATACACCGTCTAGATGAGTTATGTAACAGGGAAGGATTATTTCATAGTCATGACTTGAAAAAGATCGATGATGACTTGAAATTAAAATATTGCGAGTTTTGCATTAGTGATATTCCCTTAAAAGATAGCTATGACAGACAACTATGTTTTGGGATAGCGGATGAACCATACCCATATAAACTTGTTAATTTTGAATGGGGCTCTCCAGAAATAGATTACTTCAAAACAGTAGTATCTGGTGATTTTGATGATAATGAAGATTTGTTATTTAAATTCCTTTTTTTATTCTTGAATGAATTTCCGGATGCAAAAGTATGGATTGAGGAAGATTGGTTTTATAACTTGGATGATATGAAAAAGATAAAAGCATCCTACGATAATGATTGGTGCTATATAGATCCAAAAACATTTAAGTGAAACACAATAATTAAGATTCAGGCACTTCTACCAGACTATAAGTAGAAGTGCTTTTTCTATGAAACCAAAACAACATTAAAACCTTAAAAAGGAGAAAAAATATGTTTGGTGAATTTAATTTTGGGGTTACTCTGAACACAGTGAATATTTCATTAACTATGATAGACGGTGATACACCTGAATTGCGACTATATAAGGAAAACAAGCACAGGAAGCGTATCCAATATAATAAATGAAAACCACGATTTCTTTTTTTATCCAGAACAAAAGAAGGTAGTCCTTTACATTGATAAACCATTGATAAATTTGAGACCAGAGAATGCCAAGATGCTAGAAGACATTAGAAAGCAAGGAGTAACAATTGTTAACTCATTAGAAGAGCTAAAGGGGATAATAAATTAATGGGAACTTCAGCATATATCTTAATGGATCACAGAAAATATACAACTGAAAAACTATTGGCTGATTCAATAGTTGCAGCATTTAATGCTGATGCAATGCTCAACTTTTACAACAGTAAAAATTATTCAATGGATGGTCAATTTCTATCTACTACAATGAATATTAGTCATAAATTGGTTAAAGAAAACGGATGTTCATTTATATATTACGTAGATGCAACAGATAATCCGAGTATAGAATTTTACTATAATGAGGATGTTGGATTAGAACAAAATAGAAAAATTTGCAAAGTTGGTTGCATTGAGGAAATATACGGCGTTCAAGAACTTATTTTTAATTTTATTTACGAATATCTCAAGCTAAACCCCGAAGATTATTTTTGGGTCACAGATTATGATTGGGTCTACAGTTGGGAAGATATGAAGAAATTAAAATCGTTACCGTATCACCCAGATTGGTGCTATAAGAACCCAAAGCTTGATTCAAATGAAACGTAACAAACAAAGTTAAGATTAAAGTTATATAGTCATTTCTACCAGACGAAAAGTAGAGTTGCTTGAACTAAAAGGTAGGTTAAACATGAATAAAGATTTTCTTTACACTAAGCCCTATGTTCCGGGGATAATAGATGATACACCAGTGGACCTCGAATCGTGGTTTCTAGATGATTCAAGAGAGAGGATGGAAGAGAAATTAAGAAACATTTCTCTGAATGACCTAATCATTGAGTTAATTAATATATTTAAAGACGGCGATCCGAATTATCAAGTTCTCTTAGGGTTAATAGGAGAAAAAGTAGTTAAGGAGGCTAGAGAAGACAATATTGTCTATTATCTAGGTGATATTTTGCGTTCTGACGACGATATAAAGAGAATTGAGATTGAAATTGATGATGAGGATCAGAATATAAAGAAGATGAATATTTTTGTTATGCCAGCCGCGCTTTTGGTACTTCAAAAGGAGATAACTAGTCTGTGTGTTGATATTCAAACTCAAAAAACAAGCAATTACTTATCAATCTCTATTAAAGATAAGATGATAACCTTATTTTCAATTTAAGAGAGAAGACTGTCATACTAACTTATAATCCTAATTGATAAAGTGAAAAGATGGTATGAGTTGCACATATCTATGCATGATTTAAAGTCATATCATTAAGCACTTCTACCAGACCACAAGTAGAGGTGCTTTTTCCTATGAAATCAAAACAACTAATGAAATCTTCCACAGGTTGGTCGATAATATAGAAGAAGTAATTTTTAGCTCACCATATACATAGAGAACGATCCACAACCATCCTACACCCACACGAGGTACATTCATGAAACAAGGCATATATGAACAGCTTATTAACACTATCACCAGACAGGAGATTTCGGCGCTGGACCCAGATGTGTACAACATTGGGACTGAGAAGCTGGATGTAGAGGAAGCACGTAAGCTGCTGTCCACGTATTTGGCGGCGGTGACACGGCGAGCGCTTAAGATTGTACGGGAACAAACGGAGGATAAGACAGCAGTGTTGGCGCAGATCAGAACGTGTAATGAGATTATTGCTACCCTGAAAGGCACGCTTGGGGAAGAAGAATACAACGAATTGCAACTGGATGAGCAGGGGGAAGTGCTGACCCATGTGTATTCCAAGCTGAACAGCATTCGTGCGGTCCGGGATACCAAAATCGTTCGTCCAGATACGCCGATCTCCCAAAGCTCTTTATTCACAGGTGCGAAGTCCGAACCGAGTATGTTACTGGAGCTGCAAAAGGAGATCGTGACCGCCGATCGGATCGACTGGTTGGTGTCATTTATCAAGTTCAGCGGGCTTCGCTTGCTTCTTGAACAGCTTCAGCAATTTACCGCGGGCGGTGGAAAGCTGCGGATCATCACAACTACATACATGGAAGCAACCGACCTTAAGGCCATTACTGAACTTAGCAAATTACCTAACACGGAAATCCAGATTTCGTATGATACCAAAGTGACTCGGCTGCACGCCAAAACGTACATTTTCCACCGTGATACTGGATTCACGACAGCCTATGTCGGCTCCTCTAACCTGTCCAACCCGGCGCTGACCAGTGGTATGGAGTGGAACCTCAAGGTGACGGAGAAGGATTCACTCGACGTGCTGCGCAAGATTGAAGCGACCTTCGAGAGTTACTGGAATGACCGCGAATTTACGCGATATGTAGCTGAGGATGAAGGGCATGAGGCGCAGTTGAAGGCGGCTCTGAATCGCAAAAAAGATTCGTCAAACCACTTTCACCTCGACATCCAGCCTTACGATTATCAAAAGGAAGTGCTGGAACAGCTGGACGCCGAGCGTACGCTGTATGGACGAACCCGCAACCTGATCGTTGCCGCCACAGGCGTTGGTAAAACCGTTATCTCTGCTTTTGACTACAAGCGGTTCCGGGCCAGCCATGCGGGAACCAAGTTGCTTTTTGTTGCCCACCGGGAAGAAATTTTGAAGCAAAGCCGGGACACATTCCGGTATATCCTGAAGGATATGAACTTTGGTGAGCTGCATGTCGGGAATCACCGAGCGGAGGCGCTGGATCACCTGTTTGTTAGTATTCAGAGTCTTAACTCCATGAAGCTGACGGAGATCACCAGCTCAGACTATTACGATTACATCATTGTGGATGAATTCCACCATGCCGCTGCTCCTTCGTACCAGAAGCTGTTATCCCATTATGAACCTAAGATTTTGCTAGGACTCACTGCAACGCCGGAACGTATGGATGGCAAAGACATTAGCGCCTACTTTGATCATACGATTGCCGCCGAGATCCGTCTAACCGATGCAATTGACCGGAAGCTGCTGAGTCCGTTTCAATATTTTGGCGTCACCGATACTGTCGATCTATCTCAGGTGAAGTGGTCGCGTAAAGGCTATGACTTGAACGAACTGGAAAAGATCTACACTCATAACAAAATCCGTGCCAACCAGATCATCCAAAGTCTGAACAAATACGTAACCGATCTGGACGATGTGAGGGGGCTTGGTTTCTGCGTAGGGGTGGATCATGCGTTGTATATGGCAAAAATATTTATCGATGCCGGCATTCCATCCATAGCCCTGCATGGCGGGTCGAGCGAACAGGAACGTCATTCTGCGAAAGGACAGCTGGTGAACGGGGAACTGCGCATGATCTTTGTCGTTGATCTGTACAATGAGGGCGTGGATATCCCTGAGGTGAACACCATCCTGTTCCTGCGCCCTACCGAGAGTCTGACTGTATTCCTGCAACAGTTGGGACGTGGACTACGGATGGCGGATGGCAAAGAGTGCCTGACCGTGCTCGACTTCATCGGGCAAGCGCATCAGGAGTACAGGTTCCAGGATAAGTTCCGTGCTCTGATCGGCGCTACCAAACATTCCATCTCGCACTACGTCGAGAACGGCTTCTCGAACCTGCCTCGCGGCACGTTCATTCAATTGGAAAAGCAAGCGAAGGAATACATCATGCGCAACTTGAAGCAAATGAGCCGTAATCGCAGAGCGTTGATCCAGAAGCTACAAACGTTCCAGCAAGACACCGGACTGCCGCTGACCTTGGCTCATTTTGTAGAGCATCACGGGATGGCACTATATGAATTGTATGGTGGACGTACAGGTAAAAGGTATTTCCGTGGCATGTTGGCCGAAGCTGGATTAACAGCCCTCATTGAAGGTGAACACGAAGAGTACATCCGCAGACTGCCGTCTGTGCTGACGATCAACTCCCGAAGCTGGCTGACGTTCCTAATTGACTACATTGAAAAAGGTAAAGAACCAACGACCGCCGATGAACGGCGCATGTTGATTAAGTTCTATTACACCTTCCATCGGGCCGCGCCTGAGAAACTAGGACTGAGCAGCATTGAAGAGGGTGTGCAGCGTGTGCTGTCTTGTGGGGTATTCCGAGCAGAGCTTGTGGATATTTTTAAATATAATCTGGCTCATCTGCGATTTGTGGATAAAAGCAACTCGTTCCCGTACACTTGTCCACTGGATATCCACTGTATGTACTCCATCGACCAAGTGCTTGCCGCCTTCGGTTACTGGAATGCCCAGCAATCACCTGCCTTCCGTGAAGGCGTGAAGTATTTTGCAGATGAACAGACGGATATCTTCTTCATTACACTGAACAAATCGGACAAAGATTTCTCACCATCCACACTGTACGAGGATTATGCGATTAACGAGCGTTTATTCCATTGGCAGACTCAGAGCCGGGTGTCAGAGCATACGGCTACCGCGCAGCGGTATATCCATCACCGCGAGACAGGCAACCGGATCGTACTGTTCGTGCGGGAGTATAAGGAAGAGCATGGCTATACGTCTCCATTTGTGTTTCTGGGCGAAGCGGATTATGTGAGTCATGAAGGAAACAAACCTATGAGCTTTGTATGGCGACTGCGGGAAGAGATGCCTGCGAAGATGGTTGCGGTGGCGAATAAGTGTATTGTTTGAAGATTTTTTGAAAATATAAGTTATATTATTATAAGTTGGAATGGAGCTGTAAGAAAGTGTGGAGTCAAATTGGGGAATGGTCAATAATATCAAAAATTAGTGGTCTGGGCAGTATAATTGTTTTCATTGGAACTTTAGTTGCTTTTATAAGAAAAAATCAACTAATAACTACTGTAACGTCTACTAAAATCGAGCAATTATTCTTCACTAAAGAAAAGAAGTTATATGTTAGAATGTTTAAATTTTTCATGAATTTTATTTTTTCTGTTTTGTGTAGTTGCCTTATAATTGTTTTCTTTTACGAAATTAAAATTAGTTCGTCCATCGTCTACTGTATTCTTTGGGGAACTATTACTAGTTATGTTGTTCTAATTTATATATCTTATTTTAAGATAGATGTTTTTGATAGATTACTTCCAAAAGCCAATAAATTTATCGTGGTATCCATAATCTTTATTTTTCATATTGGATGTTTGTTCTCATTTATACCTGGTTTTTTAGTTGCGACAATTTTAGAAAGTCAATTGTCTATAAACTTTAATATAATTGAACAGTTGTTAGATTCTATTATAGCTATTCTTTTAACCATTACCTTCGTGAATATTTGTTTTGTTGCTTTGACAATTCAGACAGCAACGCAACTATTGAAGAAATATAATAAATACTCTGAGGAGTGTTTTTACATTAAGGCTCAGGACAATATAACATGGTATATCTATTATCCTATTGATAATGAGTATTTTTTACTTGGAAATGAGTTGCATATTGAGGAAGCGACAGTATTCCGAACAAAACAACGATCAGAGATACTCTCTGAAAAAATTTATTTTTTAAGATTATTGAGAAACGGAGAAGAATCAATAGAATATCACATATAAAAATTAGATGAATTAATTCTATTACAGGCGGTGCATCATGATTATCTACAGCAGTAACGCATTAGCTTTTCGAGAATCGGTTGATAACAATCAAATTACAGTTCAGATTGAAGAAGCATTTATTAAAGGTATGGGAAAAAGACCCAATCAAGGGGAAGTACGAGCTTGGAACAACTCTATGCAGTTTATGGAGAAAATCATCCGTAATTCGAAGGTAGCAGATGACTGCGGGATATTAATTGAGTACAACATTCCTTCTACGAGTAAACGAATAGATTTTATCATTGCAGGTAAGGATGAACAGAGGAATGATAACTTTGTGATCGTTGAGTTAAAACAATGGGATGCAGTAGAGGCTATGGATCGTGAGGATGTTGTAAGGGCCTTTATTGGAGGTAGAACAAGAGAGACACCGCATCCTTCATATCAAGCATGGTCATACAAACAGTATCTGAGTGATATGAATGAGGCTGTATACTCTAAAGATATTAACGGATACTCATGTGCATATCTACATAATTACAGAAAAGTTCAGCCTGACCCTCTCCAATATAATCAATATCAGGATATCATCCGTGAAGCTCCTTTGTTTCTAGCTGATGATTCATCTAAACTTCAAGATTTTCTGAAAAGGCATGTAGGTCAAGGGAATGGAGTTAATTTACTTTATTTAATTGAGAACGGTAAGATTCGTCCTTCCAAGAAGCTAATCGATCATATTGATGGGTTAAGGAAACTCTGATTTTGTTTTACTTGATGAGCAGAAGGTTGCGTATGAGGCCATTATGAGCCTTGCCAAACAAACAGATGTAAAAAGAACCATTATTGTGCAAGGTGGGCCTGGAACAGGCAAATCAGTAATATCTATGAATGCACTTGGTGGCTTGCTTAAAAATAAATTGAATGTGAAATTTATTGCCCCGAATGCTTCATTTCGAACGGTGATGGTAGAGACCTTGACCCAGCGACAAGCTAGAAACAAGACTAGGACAAAGATGTTATTTACGGGATCAAGTCAGTTTTACAAAGAGCCAGCTAATATGTACGACGTTCTTGTTGTGGATGAGGCGCATCGATTAAAAGGTAAAGGAGCATATCAATATCTTGGGGAGAATCAGATCGAAGATATCATAAAGGCATCTAAAGTGAATGTGTTTTTCATAGATGATTTTCAACGTATTCGTCCTGAAGATATAGGTTCTATAGACGAGATTAAACGTTTAGCTGTCCTATATGATTCGGAAGTGCATGAATATTCACTAGCAGCACAGTTCCGTTGTTCTGGAGCAGAAGGATTTTTGAATTGGGTTGATGATGCCTTACAGATTTGTCCCACCGCTAATTTCGATGGTTGGGATCAAGATTCTTTTGAATTTAAATTAGTAGACACGCCTAACGAAGTATACGATCTAATCAAAAGTAAAAACGATCAGGGGTATAAGGCGAGGATGTTGGCAGGTTTTGCTTGGAATTGGACAGCTGATAAAGAAGGTAATCGCAATGGGGAAATTCCGGATGTAACTATTGAAGAACATCGTTTTGCTATGCCTTGGAATGCTCGTTCAATATCAAGTACTTGGGCTATCCATGAAAGTGGTATAGACCAGATTGGATGTGTTCATACGTCTCAAGGTCTTGAGTTTGATTATGTAGGCGTAATTATAGGGAATGATCTAAAATATGATTCGGATAAAATGGAACTTTATTCAGATTATGAGGAGTACAAAGATAGAATGGGAAAACGAGGACTTAAGTTTAAAAATGAGGAACTAACAAAACTTATCAAAAATATTTATAAAATCTTGATGTCTCGGGGTATGAAAGGTTGTTATGTTTACTGTCGGGATAAAGAATTGATGAATTATTTATGCAGCAGAGCAAATTCAAAATAATGTGCACCATAGACTGTGCAAAGTAGAGAGAAACCCTATCAATCCATAAAATGGACGGATAGGGTTTACTGTTTTCACATCAATATTCCTTTAATAACATTTTTGGCAACACGAATATTATCAGGAGAAGAATCTCTTAGCAGTTGTACAATTTCTTTGATTTGTTTCTCATCTTCAGTTACCTCGAACTCTTCTTCTATATAAGCAAATAATTGAATCAAATTAACATCCAGTGACTCAGCGATCTTTGCCAAGTTTACCAAAGAAACATTCTTTTCTCCACGTTCGATCTGTCCTATGTATGAAAAATGAAATCCACCTTTTTCTCCGAGGGATTCCTGTGAATACCCTCTTTCTTTGCGTAGTGCACGAATTCTGGCTCCGACCAGCTTCAAAACTTCTCTGTCCTCGTTCATGGTATTCACCTCTCTATGTTCAAAAGTGTAGACAAGTTTCCTTAAGGTAAACACCAAACGAAGAATACAAATAATTTATTTGATTACTATATGTATCAATTTATTGTATAATACTGGTATTAACTCTTTGGAGGGATGACAATGGCAAGAAATTGGTCCATAACTGAAGCACATTGTAATCACCAAGTAGATTTTACCCCACGTTTGCAAAACCATGATATCTCCACACAACCTAGGTCCAAACACATTCCTGCTTACCATATGCTACGTACCACAATAATAGCCTATCACCAACATGCTAAGTATCATCTCAAACTTGCCGCCATCATGTGTAATCACAATCAGTTTAAAGCCTGTCTAATTCTATGTGATTGGGCTCTAGCCTCCATGATTAAGGCGCTTTATATCCATAAGTATCATTCAGTTCATACACCCAAAGAACTCACCATGAATGAAATCTTGCCTTTAGTGCATACGGACACTGAACCCGGACTAGATATTGCCTTGTTCATCGGCACGATGCAACATATGTCATCTTTAGAGGAACGCCATGAGGATCGATATTTAGACCTTGATAACATCGAAAAGCTCCTTCAACGAACAGAAGACATATTGGAGGAGTTAGCCACTCGATTAAATGATAACTCATCGGAGTTTTTCTGATATAAGCGTGCCATGATGATCTGGAGGTTCCTTTCACAGGAATGGGACTGGAGAATTATAAGTATCGAAAGGTACTCATTTGAAGAAAAAAAATCAGGATAATAGGTGGATGTATTTGCAACAAACTTCTGCTAACATTGTAAAATCCTAATTTTAACGGCGGAGAATGATATGAATACAATTAAAGTGACACCTGAGCAACTGATGCATATATCCAGACAGATCGAACAGGGTAGGCAACAGTTGGAGGGTATAAGTAATGACCTGACTGCACGGATCGGATTCATCCAGTCTCAGTGGGCGGGAGCAACGCAGGAACGGTTTTTCTATGATTTTCAGCAGTCACGTCCTGTACTGGATCGAGCCCTGGAAAGTATGGTGAAGTCCTCTCAGGATTTAATGGCGATTGCCGAGAGATTCGACCAAGCAGATCAGGAACAGGTGAGCTTGGGAGCCGTTGCTGGACAGATTGCTGCCCATACAATGATGAACCATAATACAGGTAACACAGAAGAACAAAGACGAATGGTATATAATCCTTTGTTTGGAGTTAACATGCCTGCCAGTGAAGCAGAGGATGGGATGCCAGGACAAAAAGAGTTTGTTAAGTATTGGGAAAATGGTGGCAGTTATGAAGAAATGAGAGCTGGACCGAAGCAACCGGTGTTTAGTGGCGGGGATATATATGATGAACAGATCAGTGCATTTAAGGAAGGTTATCATCCCGTAACTGGAGAATCCATACCTGCATGGCAAGCAGCAGTTTCTATAGGAGGTCTACAGACTGCTAAGCTCGTATTGGCTTTTAGTGGAACGTATAATAAGGGTTATAAGGTTCCGAAAGAAGGATTAGGATTCCCAAAAGGTATGATTGGTGGAAGAATTTCAGTAAGTAATGAAAGAATTCACCATGCTTCGCTTGGAGATTTTAATTCTAAAAATAGATTGATCAATGGTGGTCACGGTCAAGATAATATTAATTACTTACTTAAAAATAAGATCGCATTTAACATTACTAAAGAATATGAAAACGGTGTACGAGTCGGTAATATACCTAATCACAAAAATAAAGCAAAGCGAAGTGGTGAGGGCCAAGCATGGTTCCCTAAGGAGTGGACATCGGAAGATATCAAAAAGTCAGGTGAGCATGTAGCAAATCTGCCTGAGAATAGAGTTAAGGGTGACGGTGAATGGATGTTTGGAAACTATAATAACGTTAGAGTAGGAGTGATCAAGAACGATGGTCAGATCGGAACAATTACTCCAGATAACTCAAGACAACCGTGAGGAGAGCAAACCATGGTAGACTACAGTGAAAAAGTTATCTCATTAATAAAGAAGAGAAAAGATTTACACCCCGACGATCCAGCTATTCAAACGATATGGAATGAGATGGTAGACATTCTAAAAGAGAATGAGCAGAGTGCCATATCATTTCTAAATCAATGTGGAGAAAAAGATTTATATTGGCTGAGTGAGATATTCGAAGATCTATCTTCTGAATTCCAAAGTCGAGCATTTATAGATTGTCTTCTTCAATTGCAAAAGAAGTATCCTGATCTGGATATGGAGCAGGATATAGAATATGCCATTCAATCCATTGAGGAATAATGCGAAAAAAATAAGCCTATTTCAACTCCTGTACGGAGTAGTCATGGGCTATTTTTATCTCCTCAATCCAATCCACTACTTTACAAAATCACCCCATCCCTCCCCATAGCAAATGGTATAATGGCAAAAAGGGAGCTTCTGGCGCAAAGCTGGAAAATCTCCAAAGTAGAAAGGATGTTATACCACATGCCTACATACAACAAATTGGTACGGGACAAGATTCCGCATATTATCACATCCAGTGGTAAGGAATGCCGCACACGTATTCTGGACCCGGAGGAGTATAAGCAAGAGTTAAGAACGAAGTTGCAAGAAGAATCGGGTGAGTACGTAAATGCAGCGAGTGATCAGGAAGCTTTGGAAGAACTAGCCGACATGCTGGAGGTCATACGGGCGCTGGCGGAGGTACATGGTGCGAATGCGGCCCAGTTGGATAAGCTTCGGGCAGACAAAGCCGAGGAGCGTGGTGGATTCCAGGAACGGGTGTATCTGATCGATGTCGACGAAGCTTAACGTTAAACTCATTACAGATAACTTGGCAGACGAACTGATTGCCCGGATGCAGCATGCATCCGGGATTTATATTATGACGTCCTTTATTATGCAGTCCGGGGTGAAACTGCTGGCCCCGCACTTAAAGCGGGCGGCTGAGCGTGGGGCAGAAGTACGGATGCTCGCAGGAGATTATCTGTACATAACACAGCCAGAAGGATTGCGGGCGCTGTGTGAGGTTGATCCACGAATCGAGACACGGCTGTGGCGAAGTATGGGGACTTCTTTTCACCCGAAAGCGTATCTGTTCGATCACGACAACGGGGAAGGATTGTTGATCGTCGGTTCGTCGAACTTTTCGTTCACTGCGTTGAAGACGGGGTATGAATGGAATCTGGCGATGAATGCGGAGGCGGAGCCGTATACGTTCCAGTCAGCTTTGGACAAATTCATGCAGAGCTTCTACCACGAGACAACCTTGCCGGTGAACCTGGATTCGATTGCGCTGTATGAGGAAGAGTATCGCAAATATCACCAGAAGAACCCGGAGATGATTCAGCGGATCACGGAGATGGAAGAAGCGGAATTCGGGACGAGGCTGCCGGAGGAAACAGAGGAAGATGCCACCGAGTTATCACTCTTACCGATCCAGCCGCGCTTTGCGCAATTGGATGCTCTTGAAGCACTCCATGGCACGATGGAGGAGCAGTATGACAAAGCGATGGTCGTCATGGCGACCGGGCTTGGTAAAACATATCTGGCGGGCTTCTTCGCGCAGCGGTTCCAGCGGGTGTTGTTTGTGGCGCATCGGGAAGAGATTTTGTTCCAGGCGAAGAAATCTTTTCAGCGGATCATGCCCGAGCGCAGTCATGGGATCTATAACGGACAGTATAAAGATGGAGCGGCGGATTGTGTCTATGCTTCGATCTTTACGTTGAGTATGCAGAAGCACCGGGATGGGTTTGCGGTGGATGCCTTTGATCTGATCGTGGTGGATGAGTTCCATCATGCGGCGGCGAAGACGTACATGTTGGTGATTGAGCATTTTCAGCCGAAGTTTCTGCTGGGTATCACCGCTACCCCGGATCGACTGGATGGCAAGGATGTGTATGCGCTCTGTGATGGGAATGTAGCGTACCAGATGCATTTTATTGAAGCGATCCGGCGAGGTTGGCTGGCGCCATTTCAATATTACGGAGTATTCGATGATACGGACTATTCGCAGATCCGCTGGATCGGGACAAAGTATGATGAAGAACAGCTCATGGCCGTTCAGTTGCAAGAGGAGCATGTGGAGACGATCTTTGCGGCCTGGGTGCGGCACAAGCAGACGAGAACGATTGGCTTTTGCTCATCGATCCGCCAGGCGGACTATTTAGCTGCCTATTTCCGCAGTCAGGGCGTGAAGGTGCTCAGTCTGCATTCGCGCACATCGGAGATGTCGCGGGAGGAAGCGATTCGTCAGCTTGATGTGGGTGAACTGGAGGTTGTGTTGACGGTGGATCTGTTCAATGAAGGAACGGATATTCCACGTGTGGATACGTTGCTTTTTGTGCGTCCAACGGAGTCGCTTACGGTGTTCACCCAGCAGGTGGGGCGTGGTCTAAGGCTGGCTGAGGGCAAATCGCATTGTGTCATTATCGACCTGATCGGAAACTACCGAAATGCGGATGTGAAGCTGAGTCTTCTGGACGTGCGCGGAGACGAGGAACGAAGCGGAAAAGCGATGGATTCGGCTGTGCCGGAAGTTCCGGACAATTGCGGTATTCATCTGGAGACCCGAGTGGTGAATCTGCTTCGGGAGCTAAGCCGCAAACGGTTGCCGCGCCGCGAGAAGTTGCATCAGGATTTTCTGGATGTGAAGCGAGAGCTGGGGCGTATTCCGACGTATCTGGAGCTGCATCTTATGGGGCGTTCGAAAAGTATCGGGTACCGGAACGAATTTGGCTCCTATGTTGGATTTCTCTATTGGGCGGAGCTGCTGTCCCCGGCTGAGGGAGAGGTGTACGTCCGACATGAGGCGTGGCTGCGTGATGTGGAGAAGACCGTCATGAACAAAAGCTACAAGATGATCGTGCTGCTGTACATGCTGGAGCGAGGCGAAGCGCACTGGATGGACCCAATCACGCCGGGTGAGATGGCAAGGTTTTTCCATACCTATCTGACGGAGAAGGAATACCGGAAACGGAAAGACTTTTCAGACAAGGACAAGCTTGCGCTCTGGGAATGGAACGAGAGGACGGCAACGGAGATTGAAAAGTTGATAATCGAAATGCCGATGTCCAAGTGGGGCGGGGCGAAGGGGAGTATGACGCGTTTCGAGAGTGGCGTGTTCTCGCTGAATGTGCAGGTGGAGAATGCAGAGGAACGGGCGCTGCTATATCGCTGGACGAAAGAAATTTGTTTGTATCGGTTGCATGCATATTTTGAGCGGGGGACAGGGAAGTAGAAAAGAAGCTGCGGCGATTCCAATTTGAATCGCTGCAGCTTTTTTTAATTACATTTAGACCTTCAAATGGAGTCTTGAGATTTTCATTAATAATTGTTGTGGTTATTCTGTCACTGTGAAATAGCTTCCCTTTCCGGAAATAATAGTTAGTTCATCAATTCTTACATAATAGTTCCAGTGAAATGGGGTGTTATCCGGATAGACGATAATATATTGAGGATCATTATAGGAATAACTTTGTTGCAAAGAATAACTTATTATTGCATTAGAAATTCCTAAGCTTACAACAAATGAAGCCGCTAGTACTAATGAAACTACTGCAAGCGGTTTAACTTTTTTATAAATTAATGTGATTGTAGTGGCAATGGCTAACAAAGCAGAAATGATGAGTTCATTATTTGATCCCAAGATCGCGAAATTCTGTTCTTGGTTCGTAAAAGGATAGAACAAATTAATTCCATTACCAAGAAGGTCTATAAGAAGATGGCCGATGAATAATGTGGCCATCGTACTTATCCATGCCCAGAAGAACCGAACGTTTAAGGTTTTATAGATGATCCAGCCATATGCAGCTCCAATTAAGGGAACCATAGTAAGAGAATGTAACAATATATCACCAAAGTACTTAGTGATGTCAGGAGTGATAGCAATAATAGAACCCAAAACAATAGTAATTATATAGTCTTTAGTAAGAGATAAGCGCTTATTTAGAAAAAGTAATAGAATCGTTCCGCCCGTAATTAAGTGTATAGCCATATGAAGAAACATTTGCATCAAGTTACCTCCTGAACTTAGTTCATACATTTATGTATTCTCACTTCACCCAAAATCACTTTTCCTTACCCTCTACAAAAACCATAATCGCTTGATACAAAAACCTCAAAAATTCCTCATCGCCAAACTGATCAAAATAACCCGCATAGCGATGATCCGTCGTATATGCTTCAGCGATACAAGCCAAAATCTCAGCATCACAGACCATAAACTGTTCCAGACAACTTTTCCATTTACGCACTAACGATTGCACCTCACCAGAAGCAGGGGACAGCTCCTGATTTTTCGCCAATTCCCGAAATACCTGCTCCATGTTGACCGAGAACTGCTGGTAAACTTGTTCTTGCTCTTCCACAGACAGCTGGCCCACATTGGCTTCGAATTCCTGATATTTCTCGGTATCCCCGTAGATGAACTTCGCCTCGAATTCATATTGTTCTTGAATGGACAGGATGGAAGAGTCGTCAAACAGATGAAGATGAGAGAGATCCGTTCCATCCACATACTCGTCCAACTGGTCGATGATGGTTTCGAGCTTTTGTTTGCGTTGAACGAGTGTGCTACGGTGCTCTCTTAGAATATCTTTCTGTTCTTCTTTGGAGAGTTGCATCGTGACTGCAATGTCTTTCAATGAGAAATTCATTTCTTTGAACAACAGAATCATTTGCAGATTCCCCAGTGCCTCTTGATCGTAATACCGATAGCCATTGTCCTCGACTTTGCTCGGTTTTAGGAGATCTGTTTTATCGTAATAATGTAATGCGCGCTTGGTGATGCCTGTAATCTGAATGATATCTTTAACGGTGAAATAGGGTGTCTTCATTCCAAAAGTCCTTTGTTTCAGCAAGTATGACACTTGCCGGAGTGATGGTTGCTTCGGTAATCGGTGTACCTGTTTTGTTCAGATAATATTGAATTAAGTGATAACCGCAGGCATAGCCAGCCGCATAGGGCATACCTACGGGCGTGAAATTTTGCAGTATGGCAAGTTCATCGCCGTATAGATACGGATTAATCTGGTCAAAACCGGTGACATGCAGCTGGTCTTTCATCTTTGGTTTAATTAAGGTATTCAAAGTCTCCATATCCGTTTTGGCTACCCAGGGGCCTAGCAACTTTTCTCCATACAGGGATGTCGCAAAGCTCTCGGCCAACCCCTCGCTAACAACCATTTCCCCAAGCGTAATCTGTGGATTCCACTGGATATATTGATACCTCACGTTATGATTGCATTCATGAGCCAACACGGATTGGATACGAGGTAGAGTATACCTATTGGGGATCAGGTTCGCAATAATGTAACCCGGGATTCCACCATCTCCGCTGATGCCTTCGTTCATGGTGAGTGAGGGACTGTTCTTATCGCCTAATAAAATCGTATATAGATATTCCGAGACCGATAGCTCAATCCCGTGATCTGTAAAGGTCGATAGACTCGTACGAACAGCTTCATGACACTGTTGCCAGAATGCTTCAGACGAAATCGCTACTAACGATTCGTTAATCTCAGGTGTGATATCTGAGGGAGCGATATTCATCAAATTATTCATCATGATCACGTCGAAGCCGTGAGGTTCATGAGAGCGAAACGGGATCTGTTGAATGTTCCATTTGTTCATGAATGGACTCATCATAAGCTCGCGGTATAACTCCAATTTCTCATCGGGTGCAGCCTGGATGATCTCCTCATAGATTTTATCTGAACGTAACGCGGTAATCTTCATCCTTAATCTCTCCTTCGTGTAAGCTTGAGATCATTATCAAGTATGACCTAACGTAACAGTCAAGCGTTGATGTTACGCTGCTGGCTCTCTGAATGATTCTGCATCTTCATCGCGAATATCAGAGCAGACAGGATATAGATCAGGCTTAACAAGAGATAAGGGAGTTGCAGCGAGAATACGCGATCGAAAGTCGTTTCACTAACTCGCACCAATAATCCGCCGAGAAGCGTACCGATGGCACTAATGCCAAAGGATAGAAAGCGAAACACGCTTCCGACCCTGCCGAGCATCTCATTAGGAACGGAACGTTGCAGGATGGAGGAACGGGTAACATTGTAGACAATAATGAAAAAAGCAGCACAGAAATACAGACTACCTACCATATACGCATTTGTAGTTAGACCCACCACACCGTAGATGATTCCCATGCACAAAATGGAAGAGATAATCAATTGTTTTGTACTCCATTTCTTGCGCATATAAGCAACAGCTTGGCTCCCCACAATGCTGCCGATCGTTGCAATGGAGATGAGGATACCGAATGCAAAAGCATCCAACTGAAGCACATCTCGTACAAAGAAGATCTGAGTAGCCAGGATGATCGAATACATCAGGGTAATGGTGACAGACAGAATCGCCAAACCACGGAGAAAACGATCACGATAGACATATTGAATACCGGACCACATCTCACGTTTCCAATTCTTCATCGGGCGAACTTCCTTCTTGGTTGTTTCCGTATCCCCTGGGTAGAAGTTTCCCTTCAAACTGATCAAAAAGAGCAGAGCAATAACAGCCGTTACGGCGTCTATGGCAAAAGGAAAAACAATATGCAGGGTGATGATAAACCCTCCCAGTGCAACGCCTAGAATATCACTTGTGATTAACTGTCCGGCGGTGAACTGCCCATTCGCTTTCTCCAATTTACTTTCATCTACCAGTTGAGGGATGACCGTCTGCACCGTACTGTCGAATACAACTCGGCTAAGACCAATTCCAAACATGAACAGAGCCAGGATCGGAATGCTTACCCATCCACCCCAGATACATAACGTCAGTCCAAGTAGAAGCATCATTCGCGTAAAGCCTGCCCCAATCAGCATATGTTTGCGTGAGTATCGGTCGATGAGAACACCCACAGGTAGACTGAAGAGAAGCCACGGTAAACGAAGTGCCGTCATGGTGATGGAGGCATACAGTGTATCGCTCGTAAGTGTTGATATGAGCCAAGGAACCGCAGCAAGTGTAAGTCCATCACCCAAAAATGTAAGTGAAAATGCACCGAATAACTTGGTATAGTTCGATTTAATCTTCATCGTTTCCTCCACCAATAAGATGTAAAGCATGGCAACATTGAGGTTGGAAAATAATGTGTATTCACTTAAACCAAATTTAAGTTATTGTAAAATGGTTTTCAATCCTATTTTTACAACAAATAACTTCACAAAACGCTTACAAACTTTCAATTCTACCCTACCTTTTCCGCTACGAAGCTGAGATAATGGGAGAGGAATAAGGCATGAAATAGAGCGACAACCATGTTCACCAACAGTCTAAAAATAAAAGCTGCATATCCATAGGAGGATTATGAATGACGACACAACCATTGAATCTGATCCAATCCACGGAGGGCCAAGCGTTGCTTGCCCAGATGTATGGACAATCACAAGTAGAGGAACAGACTGCACGGTACACAAAGCTGAACGCAACGTTCGAAGAGCACTTTGGCGCGCAAGAAGGAAGCAAGTTGTTCAGCGCTGCAGGACGCAGCGAGATTGGTGGCAATCACACGGATCATAACCATGGTAAAGTGCTGGCAGGCAGCATTACGCTGGATACGATTGCAGTGGCAGCACCAACTGCGGAGTCGGTTATTACGTTTTACTCAGAAGGCTATGACAAGAAATATGTAATCGATCTCACGAATCTTACGCCAAATACGGAAGACGATGGCACAACAGCATTGATTCGCGGTATGGCCGCGGGATTCGGAGAGTTTGGACACCCGGTTGGCGGCTTCCAAGCGTACATCTCCAGTAACGTATTCTCGGCATCAGGCCTCAGTTCATCGGCGTCATTCGAGATGCTGATCTGTACGATTTTGAATCACTTCTATAATAGTGGAGCGTTAGATGTAGTGACTATGGCCAAAATCGGTCAGTATGCGGAGAATCACTATTGGAACAAACCTTCCGGTCTGCTGGATCAGATGGCTTGTGCGTACGGCGGACTCATTGCCATTGATTTTGAGAATCCTGCACAGCCGGTTATCGAGCCTGTTCAATGGGATTTCCAACAAAACGGCTACTCATTGGTCATTGTGAATACAGGTGGTAACCACGCTGATCTGACGGAAGATTACGCTGCTGTGCCATATGAGATGAGAGCGGTTGCTCAGGCGCTGGGCAGTGAGTATGTTCGGGAAATTACAGCTGACGCAATCTATGCCAACCTCAAGAAGGTTCGTGATGCGGCTGGGGATCGTGCCGTGCTGCGTGCGCTTCATTTCCTGGAGGAAAACAATCGTGTCGATGGTCAGGTGCAGGCGTTGCGTGATGGACGTTTTGCTGATTTCCTGAAACTGATTACAGCGTCCGGTAACTCGTCATGGAAGTGGCTGCAGAATGTATATCAGAGTGGTGCTGTGAAGGAACAGGAGATTGGCATCGCGCTGGCTGTGACGGAGAATTATCTGCAAAACCTGGGTGATGGCGCTTGTCGGATTCATGGTGGCGGATTCGCAGGGGTTATTCTGACGATCCTTCCGAACGAAAAAGTAGAAGAGTATATGTCCTGGATGCATGACATGTTGGAAACGCCAATCATTGTCGTTAATGTGCGTGCACAGGGTGCGGTATGCTTGAATGAATTGATCGCTAACGCGAGCTAAAAAGCACTTAGATAAATAGTTCTAGCATGATTCAACGAAGTCCGGGCTATGCCCGGGCTTTTTGGGTTGTTCATTTTCGATAAAACTCCAAACTTTGAAGGTCCTTGCTGTGTTATTTAAATAGTGGCTGTATCTCAATAATGTTCTCAAGGGAGGAAGGATCAGATGACTACACCTACAGCGGCTGGGCAGGAAGAGGCTCAATTATACGAGGAGTTGCGGCGTGCGATCGATGAATTCGAAGAGGGCGAGCAGCGGCAAATAGTTCTGAGTCGGATGGTCAGACAGCTCAGGTTTGCCAAGTGGCGCAAAGATCGAATGCGCAAGGTTGATGCATACTGTCAAAAGATCAAACCCGCGACACTTTGGATCATATTAGCCACAGGTGCACTTGCACCAGTCTTGTTGTTTAGCATGTTCATCTGGGTGTCGTTGTGGGTGGAATGAAGAGATGATGCAGAGATTAGGGAAGAAGCCGGAGCGATGTTAGTCTAGAGGCAGTGACGAGTGTGAAGAGTATATAAATGCGTCGCTGCCTGAAAAAATTATAAATTATAAGTCAACTTCACATATTTATGCAAATCACTGAATTTATTCTGGTAACAACGTCCTATAACTTATTAATGTGTAAGATTTAATGCCTGAAATTTATAAAGACTTTGTGCTCATTTCTTATAAGTTGTATACACGATTCACAGAAGATGGACTATAATGATTCTACTTCTTTGGAAAAAAGAGGATGAGATTAGGCTGTGGAATCCCTATTATTACATATAAAAGAGCCATGTATCTGTACAAGGCCCTAAAGTTTTAAAAGTTAATATTTCTTATAAACTACTTAAGAGGTTTGATGTCTTCGGGCACTGAGCCTGTTTTGACTTCATAAGTATCATAATCCACCATTGAGAATATTTCTTGGGTCTTATTTCCTTTTACGTACCCTGTCAGTGACACCGTATGAGACAAGTCAGACGGAATGAACTTGTGGCCTGTAAACTCAACATCAATTCCATAGGTTTCTTTAAAATAAGCTAGGCTTGCGATCTCGGCTTTTTGTACAATTTCTTTTTGCTCGTTCGACATACAACCTCCTAAAGTGAGTGTGATCGCGCAGATCATTAGTATAAAAAGTATAGCTGGTTTTTTCAATTTATCACCTCATATTCCTAATGTTGTCGTTTAGATATTGTGCATTATACAACTTTTGCTAAATAGAAGAAAGGGTGTCCCTATGAACGCGTACAAAACGGATGAATTATATATGAAAATTTCGGAACTTGCTTATACTGATGTTCCCGTAGGGAGAAGTAATATTCTGGACAAGGAAGAGTATAAAGATTGGAGAACAGTTGAACCAGACGGAGCGGAACTGCACAGAAAATATTCTGGATTTGATGCAGTTGTTCTTGAGAATCCCAAAACAAACCAAGTGATTATCGGATATCGCGGAACTGAGCCGGAAGGGAAGTTGACGGATAAAATCGCGGACTGGGAGACGGACGCTTTGGATGTCGTAGGGGGCAGAACAAAAAGGCTTGAAGATGCCGTAACCGACCCTGAGCGTCATAATATCTTCAAAAATAGTCCATTCAAACTCATGATGGATAATTCAAGTTGGGAAAACAATCAGTTTCATCAAGCTGAAGAATTGTATGAGGCTGTACAGAAGGCTTATCCTAATTCAGATATTTCGCTAACAGGCCATTCTCTTGGCGGTGGTTTAGCTCAATATGTAGCTGCTCGTCATGATGTATCTGGTATGACGTACAGTGCTCCAAGTGTAATGAATCTGCTGGATGATGTAAGTCTGGCTAAGGTGAATGAAGGTCACTTTGACAACAAAATGGTTAATGTGGTTCATCCGAGTGATTCTGTAGGGGCCGGTGGAATAAGTGAATATGACAGGCACGTTGGACTTACGGTGTACAAGGGACAGGATTATGACACCGCTAATGCGATGTATCAAAACTGGAAGTTTCAATTACAGTTAAAGGTCCCTTTTCAACCTCTCGGTGCAGGCTCGCCAATGTTGGTTCATGATGTTGGAATAGATGTAGATCTGGATAAGCTGTACATTGGAAATATCGTTAGATTATTGGATTCCTTTTCGAAGGACGAAGGCAAGGGGTACCATTCCATGAAGCAATATGAGTTTGATAAGGATGGAAACTTAATTGGCCCGTTAATCGATCGGAGTACGGGAGAGACGCTTGATATTTCTCCAAGATGGACTGCACATCAGAAAGCAATGGCTGTGTTCTCTCATGTGATGTCTGGTGCAGTTGCTTCGTTTATATCCACAGTAGGTAGTTCTGGTAGCGGTAAGATTCAATTAACACCGGAAGAATTAGCGCAGTCTGCTCGGGAAATGAGACTGAGTTTGAGCGGATTTTCCAACGATGCAAAAGCTTCTATTCAGATGTTCCAGACCCATATAGCTACAAGCGAAAGCCAGTCTTTTACACCTATTGCTTATAATGCAACAGCTACTTTGCAACAAATTAACCGTTGGTACCAGGAATCCATAAGTGAGATTGCGGATTATATTGAAAGAAAGAGAGAAAATTTCGTAATAGCTGATCAGGAACAACAATAATGGAATTTATATAGATGGATTAACAGGAGGAAAGTGGACATGGGCAGAATATCCGTATCCTTGTCGGATTTACGAAGAGCTGTTCAACAATGCGAACAATTGCAGCAACGGCTCATACAACAGGAACAGAAGATGCGTACGATTCATGGAAGGTTGCAGCAGGATTGGGTAGGGACATCAGCATCGGTGCTAACTTTCAAGATGCAGTCTTTTGTTGAAGGAGCTTCTGTGAGATTAAGTGAACTAGAAGCTCATAAAGAGGAATTGAAGCGATACATTCGCAAGATGGAAGAAGCGGACAGAGAAGATCAAAGAAATCGTAGCAGGATACAGTAATTGTCTATATCTGCTTATAAGTAAATAGTCAGATAGGAAGTAATCCTCCCACCTAACTATTTACTTCTTTGGGTAAGCAGTACTATAACTGATTAGTGTGTATCAGTATTATTCTTGTTCAAAGTTTGAATTCTCTCTTGGATAAACTGGTGGTAATCGCGGAAGCTGCTGATGTGATGCAAAGAATCGGAGTTCTCAGACTGGATCTTAATTTTACCGTCCTGAGGCAAAGTTTTCATCTCAGCAATGACGGATTTGGAACCTTGGATATCACCGGACATCTCCTGGATTCGCTGTAATAATGCGGGATGCCCTTCGTGCTGAAGCATTTCAGCGAGGGGTCTCATTTCCTCCAACTTTTGGCTCGACCGTTCAAGCGTGGTCATCACTTTGTCTCCATCTATACTTGCGCTAAGCGAAACCATCCGGTGAATATGATCTTTCTCCATACGCTCAAGCGCCTCGAGGTGGGAAGATTCCAGTCGTTTGGGATCGCTCCAACTCTCCGATTGTACGGTGTCATTCTGCTGCTGGGATGCATTATTCGTAGAGCCGTTACCACATCCCCATAACAAAGTTGAGCACGTTAACACGGCTCCAACGGCGATGATACTTTTTAACCTCATGCTGTCACTCCTTCGATAATTTTCCTGAAGGTAGTATGAGCTATAATATCCAAAATCATGCTTCTTCTTGTGATAAGAATGGAGAAAATGACCCAAATAATTAAAGTTACGATCGTAACGGTATGTATGGGGTGAGAAGTTTTATGAATCTTTATACTAATAACATCTGCCGCTGGACCATTAATCTTCTGTATCCTGCCATTATCTTTGTCTTCCAGAGTTGGGGACCGATATTGGATTCATGGATTATGGCCATCTTGTTTGTCGCGCTGTTCTGCTTACTGTGGAGCGATGTAAAAGACATGTTCCTCTCGACGGGGCTGACATGGTTTGTTGCCGTCCCGTGTTGGTGGTATTGGATTGAACGTCCGAAACCATCGTTCGGTGCAGAACATTTTGCTGCACATCTATGGTTAATTGTAGTGATGTATATTATCTTCGTGCTTATTCCTCAGATGTTAATTCTGACTACTCGGTTGCGGGTGATGCAATATTATAAAAAGTGAAAGTGAATTAGAGAAACAGCATGAACCCAAAACCCCTTATCCGTCGTTTCATACGGGCAAGGGGTTTCACGTTCTTGCTATACTTTCCTTTTATATTTCCCTGTATAGGGTATGGTGAGATAGATGTTCAGATCCTGGATCGATTCTTCGGTAAGTATCATCTTGGTACCGTTGTTTGATAACTTGCGCCAGAGCTTTGGATTTTTACGATACAGTTTCTCCTGAAGGCCATAGATATCTATACCACGCTCAAGGCCATGGCGATAGGTCTGCATGATCTGCTCGCGCAACTTCACTTCACTAATCTGGATCATCTCTTCATAAGAGGTGGGTACCAGATATTCGTACAGGGCAGTTAGATATTTGGCGTCAATGTTGAACTTGACCTCTTCACCATGAATGACAGGTTTGATTTTGATCTTCGGCAATCCTACACTGAGTGCCCCATAGATTGTTCCGTCTTTCTGCACAAGCAAGGGGGCACGCCGCATGTCCTTAATTAGCCAGTGATAACCGGGAAGCTGACTGCGTGGCAGGAACTCAAAGTCAACACTTGTCCTTTCAAAAAAAGCCCCTTCGATCAGAAACAAATCATGTTTCTTCTGGTTCTCTGACCACTGGGTATTGTTCAATGCAATACTCGGCAGATACGTCGTTGTAGCCGGATCATTATGTGTTGCAATGAGCTTGAAGCTGAGCACGGGCGGATACAACGATTCTTCCATATAAGTCGGGAGCGGATTGTGAAGAATACTGTCCAGCGGAGACATATTATAGATGGACGTCGCGCTCAGAATTTTCTCCAGTGGTTCGCGGGTTCCATACACCCAGGTTGTATAACGGGATTCTGGGAACCGTCCCAGCATATCGAACACTTCCTTGATATGTTTGCTGGTTAATACGCCTTCAGCCAGTACTATAGCTGTAACGTGCCCCCAGGCGATGTGTAATTGGGCAGTACGAAATAGCTCGTTCACCGCAAGACTCATCGTTTTTCCTTCAGCATGACCGACCCAGACGGGCGGCGTATCTGCACTTTTGGTCGAGCTTTCACTTTTGGCCACACTGGCAAAATCAAGTGTTTGCACATAAATGTGGTACATACCGTCCTTGTAATCAATGCCTATCGCTTTCGCGTAGTCTACCTGTTGGATCTCAAATGCACTCCAGCAACCACTTGTCATGACACACATTGCCAGGCTTAACAAACCCAGTAATGCTCGCCGCAATAAGCGTTTCATCGTCCGCTACCTTTCTTGCGGGGCTCCTGGGTTTCGAGATACACGGGTCTGCGTTTACCGAACCCCTTCGGCAGTTTGAATAATGAAGCCACGGCCTGTTTAAAATGGAGCGGTGTTAACGGAGCCAGATATGGAATGCCAAATGATTTGAGATCGGTCAGGTAGATGAGAAACAGGATCAGGGACAGAATGAAACCATAGATGCCGAGCGATGCTCCCAGTACAAAACAGAGAAAGCGCAGGATCAGGATGGAACTTGTCATCACCTGATTCACGATCGTTGCTCCGGCAACAATGGTCAGAGCAATAACAACGATCATAAGTGGAGAGACTATACCGGCCCGGATGGCTGACTCCCCGATAATCAGACCTCCAACCACAGTCAACGTCTGACCGATTGCGCTCGGCAGGCGAACACCCGCTTCCCGGAACAGCTCCATCAGGAGCATGATGAGGAACATCTCAACGCCTGATTCCATCGGCAGTCCCATCCGTCCGACTGATATCGTTGCCACCAGGGGGAATGGAAGCTGATCCATATGATACGATGTCAGCGCAATATAGAATCCGGGCAGGAACACCGTTATCATAAAACCGAGAAAACGCAGCATTCGGCCCAAATTCACCGGAAGAAATGGAAAGCTGGCATCTTCCGGCGATTTGAGCAGAAGAAACAGATTCACCGGGCCAATAATGGCACTGGGATTGCCGTCCACAATGAGAATGAAACGCCCGTTCAGGAGACATTCTGCAGCAAAATCCGGTCTTCCCGTGTAATGAGTGAGGGGAAACAAAGTAATCATAGAAGGGGACAGTAATTCTTCTAATTCATTGGCGGTCATGATACGTTCGGTCTCAATCTTGCGTAACCGATCCTGCACATCTTCGATCAGCTCCGGGTTCGCGATATTCTTGAGATACATCAGGGCCACCTTGGTTGCAGAACGTGAACCGATCAGTTCAATGTTACAGGCCAGCTGGTTCGTACGCAGACGTGTGCGTATCAAGGCAACATTGACGGCAAGGGGTTCAATGAACCCGTCTCGCGCCCCGCGAATCGAAACTTCAGTGGTGGATTCTTCAGGGGTACGCGTGGGGATGTTCGAGATATCAATACTCCACATGGCTTGAAGGGAAGGAACACAGATTAGCATATGACCTTCAAAAACACGGAGAGACATCAGCTCGGTTCCGAATGCCGGGTCTTGCAGATCCATTCGACTCCATTGCAAACTGATGCACTTTTCGATATCGGATGTACGGACAAAATGGGTGTGCTCGTACGTTCGTTTGAGTTCCGGGAGAATAATATGATAGATCGCTTCACTGTCCACCATACCGCTGCAATAGGCTACAATGATCTGCATTGGAGATTCTCCGAGCATGTGACTATTGATGATCACATCATCAGATCCGGAAAAAAAGGTAGTCAGGTTATGCTCGTTCATCCGGAAAGGTTCAACGGCAGGATTATTCTTGGGCTGGGTTGAGATCGGCATGATCGGGAGCCTCCTTGTCCTTTTTATGGATTAATGCAGCAATGGTCAATATTACGGTAACGACTGAGACATAGGCGAGCATGACCGGGAACTGAATATGGTCCACATAATAATCCACGTAATCAATGCGCCACCATTGCATCGCCATGAAGCTCATGATGACGGTGATGATAAGAATGGCGATATATCGTATCTTCGGCCTGCGGAAATTCAGCAGATCCACGATGAGATACATGGATATAGCCACTCTTGCGAAGGAACCACTAAGCCACTGATAGATGGACAAAAAATCAACGTGCTGCAGCAGCTTGCCGATATTCACAAGTTTCCATTGCTCATAGGGACTGTTTCGTTGTTTTGCTGCTTCTTCAGGACCGAATTCCACAATGGCTCCAATGGTTGGTCCGATGGCCATACTAAGCATAAATACGCCGAGGATCAGGACATACCACCACCGAATTTTGCCTTTGACTTCATGTTGGAACAGCATTAGAATCCAGATTTCCATAAGTCCGGCAAGAGAATAGATCATGCCCCGCCAGACGGGCCCCATGCCGTTCTCCATGATCGGGAACAGTAGGCTGTAGTCTTTATATTTCATATTGGCGGACATTACAAAATAACCGAGCAGAACCACAAAAGGCAGTAGAAGACTGGAAGTCATCGCAATGGAGCGTATGCCTTTAGCCGCTGCCCATGCGGCAACCAGTGCTCCTCCACCGGCCAGAACATAGGGAGGCGTGAATTGAAGATATGTGGACACGGTCCAGTTAGTTGTCTCATATAACGTATGCGTGCCAAGCGTGAATAGCAGAATGGAGGCGGAGATTCGGAAGATCCAGGAAGGGACCGCCCCGAATTCTCGCGTAATCCAATCGGTTAATCGCTGTCCACGTACACGTCGAATAATGATGTACATCATACATAGAAACAACATGAAGAAGGGGCCTGCCGCCACGACAGATAACCATCCATCCCTGCCTGCAGCTTCAAGAATCGCTGGAACGGACAAGACATGAGAGACGAGACCAGCACTTAATAAAAGGATGGAAAAGGACAACCAGATGGTAATTTGACCTTTTTTCCGGCTCATGGGAATCCTCCTTTCCAATGAAGGAAGTTTCCGTTAGGTTGTACAGCATATAGGAAGTTGATTCCTATTTCATATTTTTTGAACCAAAAAACTCATCAAAGTAATGAACGGACAATTATTGTCTGCCATATCTGGCATGTATGCCTTCATGCTGTTCATTGGCTCCATAGAACAGACATATATTTCCTAGCCGATTTCTGCAAAAAATGTCCCTACTGTGCCTGTCATCCGAGGTATACGGTTAAAGTACATCGCAGACAAGAGGAGGACGATGCGAATGAACTGGTGGTCTTCGAACCGGCTTCGCCTGATTCAGAACAATCTCCGTGAGATTGATGCGGGGATGAACGTGGACCTGTTGATGAAAGAACTTCAGGAGTTTCATGCCAATGTGTTGATGATGAATGCGGGAGGCATCTTTGCTTTCTATCCTTCCACATTGGAGCACCAATACGTCACACCTTATCTTCATGCGGATGTGCTACAGGAAGCCATCGCCAAGGCACATGAGCTGGATATGAAGTTTGTTGCCCGTTTTGATTTCAGCAAAGCGCATGAATCGCTTTTTGAAGCACATCCGGAATGGTTCTATCGTGACCGTGAAGGACAAGAAGTGAATTATTTTGGGATTGTGCATACGTGTCTGAACGGTGCATATCAGCAGGAAAAATCGCTCGAAACCATCACGGAAGTATTGGAGAAGTATCCGGTGGATGGCATTTTCTTCAATATGTTTGGTTATCAGCACTGGGATTACAGCGGTAACTATTATGGTCCTTGTTACTGTGACAATTGTCAGCGTCGTTTCAAAGAGATCTGCGAGAGTGAGCTACTGGACTATACAGGCTCTGAGCATGAGCTGCATGCAGCGTATCTTCAATTTCAGGAGTTCACTTCCAGAGAGATTCTCAGCAAAATCCATGACTTGGTCAAATCCCGCTGGCCTCATGTGGCAATCAGCACCTACCATCCTCACCAGGTCGATATCATTCGAAAGGAATCCAACACATCACTTACTCGTGCCTTGCCTTTATGGCAGTACTCTGCTTCTGAAAATGTAGCTTCTGTCGTACAGAGTTGGGATAACAAGTTGATCAGCAATTGCAGCATCAATGCCATCGACCTGACCTACCGGTTCACAGGTGTTTCTCCATATGAGACTGAAGTGCGGTTACTTCAGAATATGGCGAACGGATCAGGGCTGGACTTCTGTATCATTGGGGCATTTGAGGGATATCCGGATCGAAGGAACTTTGCCGTGGCACAGCGTATCTTCCGCTATCATGCAGACCATGAACATATCTATGGACATCTCGCTTCCATGGCAGAAGTCATTTTGATCAAACCGTCAGCGGCTGGGGCGGGAATCGAATATCTTGGACTTTTCAAAATGTTAAAAGAAGCCCATATACTGTTTGATGTCATCGTGGAAGAACAGATTGCAGCCATGGCGCATAAACTCGCCGCAGTGAAAGTAGTCATCTTGCCCGGGTTGCAACGTCCTGAACCACAAACTTTAGAAGCATTGAAAGAAGTGCAAAGTCAGGGAGTAGCGCTGCTTGCTACAGGCAATGCCTTCAAGAATGATGCGGAATGTTTGCAGGAATGGTTTGGGGCTGTCCATTCAGGGGATGTAGATATGCTGCCTGCCGCCTACTTGCATGTTGGTGACAACGATCTCTTTCCCAGTCTAAAGGATCGGGAATGGATTACGGTCAGCGGCGGTTTTTCGCGAATACAGTTCAATCCGTCGGATACGGAGCGATATATGCCTTATATCGAACCAGCCTCTTTCGGTCCACCGGAGCGGGCCTATGGTCATCAGATGGGAGAGAGTTACGGATTGGGGATCACCCAATATGTAGATCGTGGGGCAGGCATCTATTACGGTTGGAATCCAGGTGCGTTGTATTACAAACACGGTTTCGAAGATCACAAACATGCAGTGACGGATATACTCGAACGTTTCATTGGAGAACGCTCATTGAGAACAGACCTTCCAGCCAGTGTGGAGCTGTTCCTGAACCGGATGGAAGATGGCAACATGTTGGTTCAGCTATTGAACTTGTCCGGGTTCAATGGCACGACATATATGGAAGCGTTACCGCTATACGACCTTGCAATTGAACTTAACAACATCGGCGCATCCATACATGCGTACTCCCTGTGTTCGTCCAAGGCTGTTCCCATCAGGCAAGAGGGAAATGTAACAAGGATTAGCCTCCCTATGTTGGCACGGTATGAGGCCATTGTAATTGACATGGATCATGCCTCGAAGAGAGAGGTGACGTAGATCGATGAACACCCAGCTAAAGTCGATAAACCGCTCAAGTGGCAAGTTGGAATCCGGCAGTCTGCTATCGCGCATGTACAAACACCGGATGATTTATGTACTTATACTACCGGGGCTGTTGTACTTCTTATTATTCAAAGTCGTTCCCCTCTGGGGACTACTTCTCGCCTTTCAGGATTACAATCCATTCCTTGGATTTACGAGCAGTGAATGGGTGGGATTTAAGCATTTCAATGAACTGTTTGGCAGTTCCAACTTCTATATCATGCTGCGCAATACACTCGCCATCAATCTGATCGCGCTGGTGTTCCATTTCCCACTGCCGATCCTGATGGCGCTAATGCTGAATGAAATCCGGCACGAGACGTTCAAACGCATCAATCAATCCATTGTATATTTGCCGCATTTTCTATCATGGGTCGTTGTAGCCAGCATGACGTTTTTCCTGCTCTCCACCGACGTTGGTATTGTGAACAAACTGATTGCGCAGAGTGGGAAAGATACGATCTCATTTTTATCCGAACCGAATTATTTCTGGGGTCTGCTTACCGCACAGAGCATGTGGAAGGAAGCGGGCTGGGGGACGATCATTTTCCTTGCTGCGATGGCGGGGGTCGATCCTCAGCGTTACGAAGCTGCGGTTGTGGATGGCGCCGGACGTTTCCGGCAGATCTGGCATATTACCTTGCCGGCCATCCGGCCAACGATTATCATCTTGCTCATTCTGCGCCTTGGAAGCATGGCAGATACCGGATTTGAACAGATTCTGCTGATGATGAACCCCTTGGTGCGCTCGGTAGGGGAGGTATTCGATACGTATTCCTACACGTATGGCATTTTGCAAGGCAAGATCAGCATCGGAGTAACCGTAGGGCTGTTCAAAGGGCTGGTCGGATTGTTCCTGATTGTGGCTGCCAACAAAATTGTGAAAAGACTTGGACATGAGGGAATCTATTAACCCGGAGGGTCGTTGTTCTTTTTGGACAGGAGGATAAGAAATGAGCTTTGTTGTGCAGAAAAAAGGTCTGACACTCTTTGACTGGATCAATTACAGCCTGGTTGCCTTGATCTCGCTAGCCTGCATTTTCCCGTTTCTGTACGTGTTCAGCGTATCATTTACCGATCCAAAAGTGTATGTGCCGCTGAAGTTTTATCTTTTTCCGGAAAAATGGTCGCTGGAGTCGTATCGTTACATTTTATCAACGAATAGCTTCCTGAACGCTTTCAAAAGCACGTTGTTTATTACGGTGGTTGGCACCATACTGAATATTATCGTATCCTTCACAATGGCCTATGGTTTAACGAAGAAGTCGTTGCCCGGTCATAAGTGGATCATGGGGCTGGTCATTTTCACCTTGGTGTTCAGTGCCGGCATTATTCCCAACTACCTGCTTGTTAAGGAATTGGGGCTGTTGAACTCATATTGGTCCATGATTCTGCCTGGACTGACGAATGCATGGAGCCTGATTGTGATTAAAAGCTTTCTGGAATCGCTGCCCTCCGAGTTGGAGGATGCTGCACAGATTGACGGATGCAGTGACCTAACGGCCTTCATCCGCATCATAATCCCGTTATCGATGCCAGCCATCGCAACGTTTACGCTGTTCTTCGCGGTGGGACACTGGAACGCCTATTTCAATGCACTCATCTATCTATCCGATTCCAGTAAGTGGACACTTCAGCTGCTCATCAAAACTCTTGTAATCGATTCGAATTCGGTCGCCGTGGCTCAGGCGGGAGCCAGTGACGAAAGTGTTGTGCCGCAGGAGACGATTCGAATGGCCTCCATCGTACTGGCGATGGTACCGATCCTGATTGTGTATCCATTTTTGCAAAAGCATTTTGCCAAAGGAGTCATGATTGGTTCGGTCAAAGGGTGACGCTTGCTGCTTAAGTTTATAAGTAGAAATGTTCATTAGGTTGATTTGCAAACGCTTACTAAAGGGATCTTAAGGGAGGATAACAACAATGAACAAGCTCAATAAACGATGGACGACATGGCTCTGCATTCTATTGGCGGTTTCCATGCTTGCCGGGTGCAGCGGGAGCAGTGGATCGGGAGAAGCCAATAATCCAGGTACAGGGGAATCTGGGGGAGATCAGACGCTGAATATCAAGATGTTTGCAGGCTTATACAATGAGATTCCCGATATGGACAATGAATATTGGACCGAATGGGAGAAACGTACCAACGCCAAGTTGGACATCGAATGGGTACCGTCGGGAGATCTGGATACGAAGCTGGATCTGCTGCTTGCGTCGGGTGATCTGCCCGAAGTGGTGGCCTACCAGAATCAGATTCGTCCAACTCTGATTACGGCCATTCAGAATGGTGCGTTCTGGGATTTGACGCCGTTCCTTGGAGATCTCAGCGAATATCCGAATCTCAAAGAGAATTTGGCTCCCGATGCCCTGAAGTATCTGACGGTGGATGGAGGAATCTATGCGGTTCCGCGTTCCCGCTCTCGTATTGACGGCGGACTGAAGATTCGGGAGGACTGGCTGAAGAAGCTAAACCTGCCGATTCCCAAGACATTCGAAGAGTATAGGGAAGTCTTGAAAAAGATCGTGGATAGTGATATGGACGGCAACGGGAATAAGGATACCGTCGGCTTATTGTTCATCAACAATCCACCAGCAATGTTCCAGGCGGGATTCGGAGCTTATAATCCTACCTATGATAATGATGGCGGATTGATGAGCCCAGGCTTAACACCTCAGTATATCGAGATGATTGAGTGGTTCCGTGAACTATATGCGGATGGATTGTTATCGAAGGAGTATGCCGTCATGAAAGAGAGCCAGGCTGAGGAACTCTTCAAGACCAATCGGGCCGCTTCCTATGGACGTCCAATCTGGTGGGATCACGAATGGGAGCAGGCCATGAAGAAATCGGGCCAACCGGATGCGAAGATTCTGAATCTGTCCCTGACGGGTCCTCATGGAGATGCGGCAGTCGGACTGGAAACCGGGGTAGCTGGTGGATTCTACATTTCGAAAAAGGTGCCGGAAGAAAAGGTGAAGCAGCTTCTGAAGTATTTTGACATGACGGCTTCTCAGGAGATGACGGATTTCTCTTACTATGGAATTGAAGGTGTTCATTATACGGAACAGGACGGTCAGAAGGTTCTGACGGAACAGGGAGTTAAGGAAGTGAATACGACCAGTAAAGGTGCGGGTGTGCTCGCTTACGCCAAATGGGGTAAGGTGATCAGTGCTTCTGGTGACAAGGCTTATAATGATGCCAAAATCAAGGAAGTCGAAAACTTTGATGAGATAGGCAAGATTGATTTCTATCGAGTCATCACTTCAGAAGCATGGAGAGAAACGTGGCCTAAATACGCAGATGAATACAGTTCCATGCTAACCCGGACGATTGTTGGTCAAACCAGTGTGGAACAGCTCAGAGCCTATGTAGACCAATTGAATAATCAACCTGACATCAAGCAGGCGTACCAGGAGATGGCCAAAGCGTACGATCAATTCAATCAACCTACAATAACGGAATAGAGGAGAAGCGATGAAGAGCCCAATAACCGAGCAGGAACATCGTCCTTGGTGGCAGCAGCCGCTACGCATCATCCAGCCCAATATGCAGGTCAAGGATACGGCAAAGATTAATCCCGAAAAGCTTGCGGATCAGATCATGGAGATGGGCGCCAATGCGATGGTGTTCAATACCGCTGGGATTTATGCCTGGTATTCATCCCAAGTGAAATTTCATGTGCATAATGACTATTTGCCTCATGACAGTGATCTGCTGCGGGAGTTGATCGACAGTTGTCATCAGCGGGGAATTCGATTTATCGCCCGCTTTGATTTCAGCAAAGCAGAGGACTCCGTCTATCTGCAGCGGCCCCAATGGTTTGCACGTAAGGAAGGAGGGCAACCGGATATTATTGGGGCTACACGCCCGGGTGCTTGGCCGCTTCTCATGTCGACCTGCATTAACGGGGGTTATCGGAACGAGGAATTGGCTGTTCCAGTCATTCGGGAGGCGCTGGAACGTTATGAGATTGACGGTGTTTTCTTTAACGCCCCCGGATATGTCTTCTGCCAATGCTCCAAATGTCAGGAGAAATACAAAGGTCTATATGGTGCGGATCTGCCTGGAACGTCTGCCGAACTCGAGCCTGATTTTGCTTCACGTTGCTTCGATGATAATCTGGGACGGATGTATCAGGAGATCAAGGAGATCCGACCTGAAGTACCAATGATTCTGTATTATAATCTGCACCGGGATCATCTGGAGAACAGGGTTTCCATTACGGATATGCTCTGCACGGAGCCACAGGATGTCCTGTCATTGGGACATACGCGCATACCGGAATTCTGGCAGCCCGCGCTCAGTATCAAAGTAGGGCGCTCCGTTCCTGGACGTCCGGATCCCTTCGGCATCATTCATTCCTGTCCGGGGATGGACTGGCGCCACACGGGGCTTCCACCAGCCGAGTATCGGTTCTGGCTCTCACAGATCCCGGCCAATGGAGGCCAACTCTGGCACTCCCTGACCGGAATTCCGGATACGATTACGGATAAGCGGATCTTGCGTACGGTGAGGGAAGTCAACACGGATGCCTCAAAACTTGCTACTTATATGGACGGTGCACAGCCGGTATGTCAGGTAGCTTTACTATGGAATGCAGACCGTTCTGCGGAAGGTCTGGCTGAAGCGCTGATTCATAAGCAAATCCCGTTTGATATAATTCTGCCGGAACAGTTGGCAAATGTGGACCTGCATCGGTTCCAGGTCATTCTTTTGCCTGAAGGATGCACATATCCGCCTGATTTTGTAAGTTCGCTGCATGAATACGTGAGTCAGGGAGGGGCTGTGCTTGCAGAAGGACAGTTGCCCATGGAAGAAATGCAGACCAGGTCCCTTTTGGCTGATCTGTTCGGTATTACCGGGGAAATGCAGGAGAGCGAGTATTTATTCGCTTCTTACTTGCGCTTCGAATCTTCGGCATCTGTAGGCAAAGACACATCTAAAGGTACGAACCCATTGCAGCGTGAATTGGAAGAAACCGAACTTATCCCCCATCGCGGAAAGGTAATGTACTGCCAACCGATCGATACAGACGTACAGGTGTTGGCAACATTGGTGCCTCCATTTTCTCCCTTGGAAAGTGTGGGCGCACCTCCTGAACGGGCTTCACTGGCTGTGAAGCAGACGGATCTTCCGCTAGCGCTGCTTCGTACACTTGGAGGAGGGAAAGCGTGTTATTTCCCCTTTTCGCTTAGCAATCTAATCCAGGAATTTAAGCTGGAGGAACATTTCAGACTCTTCGCTAACGCCGTAGACCTTCTGCTGGATGGAAAGGCACTGGTATCCGTGACAGCCATTCCGGGACTACAATTGGCGGTTTTTCGCAAAGATGACGAGCTGCTTCTTCATCTGGTCAACGGAGCAGGGCGCAGACCATTGTCTTCCGTCCTACCGCTTCACGATATTGAGATTACGGTGGGCTCTGGTGAGGGGAGTCCGGCAGGAGAAGCGGAAGCCTTAATTACCGGAAATCTTCTGAAGACGGAATGGATTGAAGGTGAATTGAAAATAAACGTTCCCCGACTGGATGTTTGGGAGTGTATCCGCATACCGCTCTTGATATAATGAACCCTAATAGTTGATGGGAATGAGCATAAGGAAGCACACGGGGGTGATTCCATGAGACGTATCATGCATACCGTCCAATCCATATTGGATCGCTGGTTCGCAACGAATGGGTATTTGAAAAGGCTGATCTGGCTGGGCTGCATGTCGGTGGTCATTCCGGTGGTGCTTGCCGGAAGTGCGTATTATCATTTCTCCATGATCAAGTTGACCGGTCAGTTTCAGGATAACAACATGGCCTCTCTTAATTTGCTCAAAGACCGGGTCGAGAACATTCTGACCAATATTGAGCATGAATCGATGCAGCTCGCCAGCGGTCCCTTGATGCGTAATGCACTGGGGAATGCCAATTATGAGAGCGATTACTTTCTGCATCTGGATCTGCTGGAGTTGTTTCAACTTCACAAAAACACCAATAATTTGATTGAAGAAATGATCTATTTTGATACCAGGACGGATATGGTTTTATCCCACTATTATGGATTGGTCCCGTTGGTAGATTACCGAGAGAAGCAGGATATGAAGATCGCGCTTGAAGGAAGCCAAGGGGCAGGATGGATGTATCTGCCTGGGTCCGGAGAGGCGGGTTATATCTCCTATGTCAGACAACTGCCGATCATGGGTCAGGGGCCACCGAGTGGTGTGATCATTCTGCAGATGAAAGAACAGGCATTGCGAAGTCTGCTACGAAGTTATTCCGTTAGTCTGGAAGATCAGTCCCTGGCGATCTTGAATTCAGATCAACGAATTATTTTGCATACAGACGGACCCCAGGCAATTGGTAAAGTTGCGTCTGATGATGCCATATTACAGCAGATTGCGTATCAGGAGGGCAGGGAAAGGTCGGGGCATGACGTACTGAAGGGGGCTCAGGGCAAGGAACTTGTGGCCTATGTGGAAGCGTCAATGGGAAGGACCTATGTGTCACAGTTACCCGAGCGGGAGATGATTGCCCAGTTGAACTGGATTCGCGTATTAATCCTGATCTGTGTGTCCATCTTTGTGTTCGTTGGATTACTGCTTACCTGGTTCAGCTCACGGCTCGCCTATAATCCAATTCAACAGTTGTTGCGTTACGGAGAACACCTACGTAGAAATGGGCAGGAGTCAGCTCCCCAAGGAAACGAAATTGAATACATCAGGTCTTCACTTAGTTATCTCAACGACCAGACGGAGAAGCTTAACCGTTATATTGAGGGCATACAACCTGATTTGCGTGATCGTTTCTTTCAGAAGCTCTTGCAATTCAGTGGTTCATGGAGAGGCACTCCGTTTGCTGAGGAATGCGCCAGACACGATGTTTCAACTGAAGGACAGTACATTGTGCTGGTGGTGAAAGTAGAGAATCTGGTGAAGAAGAAACGTTTTTTACCAAGTGAAGGTCCCGTCATTGTTTTCGCTTTGAAAAATGTAATGGATGAACTGCTCGGTCAGAATGATGATCTTAGAGGATACGTGGTGGATAAAAATGATAGTGACTCCGTAGCGATATTACACTTTGATGCAACGATGTCTTCTGGTGATATACGACTGAGGGTATGTCGTTATGCAGAGGATATTCATGACGCACTGAATCAGTACCTCTCCTTCTCTGCTACGGTTGGGGTGGGCCGTTCAGTTCAACTTGAAACTGTAGCAGAGTCGTTCAGGGAAGCACAGCTGGCGCTGCAATACCGATTATTTGACGATGCGGAGAATGTCCTGTTTTACGAAGATATTGTAGCGATTGAGCGAAATCCGGTGTTTATGTATCCACGAGAGATGGAGACGGAGATGATGGAGTCATTATGGAATGGCACCCTTTCTGAAGCTGAAGATGTACTTCACAGGTTTTCCAAAAGGGTCCGTGGTTCCGAATCGTATACGATCATGATCCAGGGCTACCACATGCTCTTGTCGGCCATTATTCAATATATGGAAACCAAAGGACCAGGCATGCTTGAACGGCTGGGTGGGAATCTGTTCGATCAGTTGCAGGAAAATCAGACGTCACGAGAGATGCACGATTGGTTTATTGGTGTGTTGTTTCCGCTATGCATAGAGATCAGTCAAGATCTCCGTACACATTCATCCCGTCATATTGTGCAGCGTGTATGCGAGCACCTTAACCTTCAGCCTGAAGGTGTCCAATCCCTCTCGGATTGTGCGGAACTCGTGAACGTTAGCCCATCCTATCTGAGCAGGCTCTTCAAGAAGGAGATGGGAGTATCCTTTATCGAATATCTGATGAATATGAAAGTGCAAAAAGCAAAACAACTGCTAAAGGACACCGATTGTACCATTACAGAAATTGCGGAAAAGGTAGGCTATTCTGAACGTAATTTGAACCGTGCGTTTCAACGTTTCGTTCAAATGTCCCCGAACCAATACCGTATGTCAGTTCGCTAGATTTGGAGACAAAAGATAGACGGCGGGGTACGAAAGCTTTAACATACAGATATAGCTATCTATCTCAGAACAAGCACCTTACGAAACTTAGAGAAATAGGGAGGAAACCTGCGATGACAAATACAACGAAGGCACCTGGAGAGACGAAAGTTGGCTTTATTGGTACAGGCGTGATGGGGAAAAGCATGGCTGGGCACATCCAGCAAGCGGGATATCCGCTGCATGTCTACACGCGAACCGCTGCCAAAGCGGAAGCGTTGGTGAAGGAAGGTGCCGTATGGCATGACACACCAGGCAAACTGGCTGCCGCGTGTGATGTCATCATCACGATGGTGGGGTATCCGAAAGATGTAGAGGAAATTTATCTCGGTGAGGATGGTCTCGTAGCCAATGCCAAACCAGGTTCATATCTGATTGATATGACGACATCCAGTCCGCTACTGGCTGCACGAATCTTTGAAGCTGCTGAAGCCAAAGGACTGCATGCACTGGATGCGCCTGTGTCGGGCGGTGATATCGGAGCGCAGAACGCCAAGCTGTCCATTATGGTTGGGGGTAGTTCGGAGGCTTTTGATGCCGTGCGTCCGCTGTTTGAGCAGATGGGCACCAACATTGTGCTGCAAGGCAAGGCAGGAGCCGGGCAGCATACCAAAATGTGCAACCAGATTGCCATTGCCTCTGGCATGATGGGCGTATGCGAAGCACTTGCCTATGCCAAGACGTCTGGTTTGGACGCGGAGAACGTGCTGAAGAGCATTGCTACCGGTGCAGCCGGAAGCTGGTCGCTCAGCAATCTCGGTCCGCGCATGATCGCAGGCGATTATGAGCCTGGATTCTATGTGAAACATTTTATCAAAGACATGGGCATTGCACTGGAGTCTGCAAAAGCGATGGGCATGAAAACGCCTGGGCTGGCTCTGGCCGAATCCCTGTATCAGGAAATAGCGAATAATGGTCTGGATGAGAAAGGTACACAGGTACTCTACACCTATTATCTTCAGGCTTAACATCCAAGAGAACAGCAGCGTATTCTTTTTCTATTCAGGAAAGGTTGCGCTGTTTTTTTTCAATTTTGAGGTTTGTTTATGCGTCTAAAGTCATGGAATTGGTTAAATGTTCATATGTATTTTGCATAATGAAGAGATTTTGGTCACCTTCCCTTTATTTTTCCCCCTCTTTATCCGACATAAGTAATAGAAGTTTACATAATGAATGTGTCAAAGGATGTTATTCTCCTGTAACGGTCACCCTTAACCCACACTACAATAGAACGGAGCTTGCCCATGTTCAAGAAAATCCTGTCTCTGTTCAAGACACAGCCAGAGCTTGCGAACCAGATTACAGCCTCCGCTTCAGCGTTACCATCGACGACAACCATTCCCCCGCGTATGGTCCGTAGTAAGCGCAAGAAAAAAGCGGAAGGGGATTGGACACGCCAGCCGGAGGAGCCTAGTACAGCAGATCAGCTGATTGGTCTCCCAAGTGAATATAAAGTGCTGAACGACTTACTTGTTACCAATCCAAAGTCACGCTCCGGTTATTCGCAGATTGATCATGTCGTGATCGGTCCGCGAGCAATCTTCGTCATCGAAACCCGGAATCTGACGACAGGTGAGATCCGCGGCGGCCGAAGAGAAGCCAATTGGTCGGTCAGCAGCAGCCGGGTCAAAATGTACAATCCGCTCATGCAGCATCGTGCCCATGTTGAAGCCATTCATGCACACCTCGGAGATTACAAAAGAGTACGCCTTGTCTCCATGGTGACCTTCACGAACCGTTGCCGTATCAGTGTTGATCCTGCTGTGAGGTATGTGAATTCGGATGAATTGATCATCTACGACCATGAATTGGTAGAGACCATTCAGCGCAAGACGGAACGACTTGAGACTGAAGTTCCCGAGACTGTCTTTCAAGAGAAGGATATTCAGGCGATCTACGCTCTGCTCTCATCGGTCAATTCCACGGACCCTCAGATTCGATCAGAACACATGGAGAAGGCCAAAGGTATCAAATAATCTTGCTTCACGAACACTGTTGTCCTTATGGGCGACAGTGTTTTTTTGTGTTGCGGTGGTAGTCAATACACGGATAGTAAAAGGCTTTTGACACAGGTATATCGTCGTATACAACCGATTTTTAACTTGTGATAGAATGTAGACCATGTCCAATTGTGAATCAAGCATGTTATCTGAAAGGATATTCTTGTAAGTTATACAACCGATAAGGGGAAGATCATACGATGAAATGGAATAATACGATAAAGACGTTCACCGTCATGTTCAGTTTGGCAGCTATTTTGACAGCTTGTGGTGGTGGAGCTAAAGAGGCGTTATCGTCGGAGTCTGCTTCGGGTACAGAAGTTACTTCGTCGGAGACAAGCAGTCCCAATACGACCGTCACAGAAACAGCAGCATCCGGTTCGAATGGTAGTGAGCAGACAGGTTCAGCTACAGAAGAATCTTCTTCAGCTGACGACGGCAAGATTGGAAAGGACTCCACACTGGAAGAGTTGAAGCAGAAGTATGCGGATAAGCTTGGTTATATCCGTATCCCGCTTGCGGATCATCCGGTGCGTCGGGTCAGTGAGGAAGGTTCCAAAAATATTAATGTGGCTAACTATAGCGATACCGTTTTGGACATGAATGCGGGAGTACCAATTCATTCCGATTCGCAGCGGTTGATTGATGATGCCTTTCCTTTTTTCACAACTGTACAAGCACCTGACGAATCTTATGTAACTTGGGAAGAAGCAACCAACCTGGAACGTGCCATGGTGAAAACGCTATTTATCGCCCGTGAAGGTCTGCTGATTACCGAAGATACGATGAAAAATAAGGATTACAGCAGTACATCGTTCCAGGATTCCAAAGATTTCTTCAGCATTACAGCGAAATTTGAATCCATGGCGCCTGTTGCACAGCATCCTTATGACATCACATTGACTACTCTATACGACAAGGCCCGCACGTCGTGGGGCAAGCTTGCTGAGATGGACCCGGAGAAGGATGAAGCAGCATATGCCGAGATGTATAAGACGACGAGAACCGATGCCAATAATGCGATGGGATTGCTTAATGTTCTGTTGTCTACGAATGAGAAAGAACGGATCAAAGAGATCTACGGGGAATAAAAATAGCCGGATAGAGTTAACCTGGAGGATCCTGGTAACATGTCTGGATCACAATGCCTTCAAACTCTGACTACCGATTGAAGCGGGGTCAGGGTTTTTCTGGTTTTTTCCAACAGGGGTATGATATGTTTTTAGAAGTAAGACATGTACGGAATAGGTGAGGTGCGTGTGCAAGATGTGGTGGATGAACTTTTGTAAACGCTTTAAATTTAAAACAAAGCTAATCTTGTTTTTATCTGCGGCAACGGTCTTAATCTCGGGAATCACAGGGTTAATCACCTATCGCATCCATATCGACCTGTTCAATGAAGAGGTCAGTCGCCAGTATAGCCTTACAGCTGAGCAGATTCTTGCACGTCTGGATTCTCGGGTACACGACATGTACAAAGTCACCGATTATATCACACTGAATCCCTCCGTGAAAAATGCCATCAAAGCACAGACCTCAGGCATCTCGTCCTATGATCAGATGAAGCTGGAAGATGAACTGGATGATCAGTTGTATCAGGTAAGGCTGGATGCACCCGAGATCATGGGGCTCCGCATATATGATCTGAAGGAAAACATATTTAATCTCGGCGCCTTTGCGGGCTCGTTTCAACAGATGGACCCTTCCTATCTTGCAGAAATGGTTCATAGACTGGAAGGAACGGACGGCGAATATGGTTGGAATCGTTTGGGGCCGGATGCCTTCTTGCAGGAGGTACAATCCAATTGGATTCTGGCGGGACGATTAATGCGGTCTGTTGATCTGGAGACCTATGGCGTCATGTTAATTCTGTTTAACACCTCGTTGTTCGAATCTTATCTCAAAGATCTGCGACTGAATGAGGAAGTGGCTGTCTACTTGTTTGACGCAGATGGTGAGCTTCTATATGCCTTTCATAATCAGGATGCAGATCCACCACCGCTTACCGAACTAAGCCTAGGGGCGACCGAGATCAGGGATGAGCAGGGAACAACCCACTTGTATACGAAACAAACGTCAGACAAAGCGGGCTTTACGTTGGTCAGCAAGGTCTCACTCGCTCAGATTCAGAACAAGGGAAAGATCATTGTAAAAGTTGCCGTGTTCTCTGCGGTAGCGAGCGTATTATGCTCATGGCTTATCATTACCGTAATTAGCGGCAGACTGTTGCGTCCGCTTGCGAGTCTGGTCAACGCGATGAAAAGAGTCCGTGATGGACAGTTCGATACACGGGTAAGGATTGAGTCCCGGGATGAGCTAGGCTTCATCGGTGAACGATTCAATGCAATGGCGTCCCGGATTGATACGCTGATCCATGAAGTGTATGAACGGGAACTCAGTGAAAAAGAAGCCGAACTCAAAGCCATTCAGGCCCAGCTGAATCCCCATTTTCTGTTTAACACACTCAGCATGTTTTTCTGGAAGTTCTATATGCTTGGCGATGAGAAATCGGCTCGCCTGGTCACTGCATTGTCGGAGATGCTGCAGTATACGCTGGAGCCCGTGCAGCGACTAACGATCGTGCAGGATGAGATGAAGCAAATGGATCATTACCTGCAGATTCAGCAGGCTCGGTATCAGGAAGCTTTGTCGATTACAATTAACGTTCCTGCTGAATTGCTTCGTTGTCAGTTGATCCGACTGTTGCTTCAGCCCATCGTGGAGAATGTTTTTGTTCATGCCTTCTCGGACAAAAGGAACAACCGCCATCTGGAGATTCGTGGCTCGCGGCAAAACGGACATGAGGGTGAGCCGGATCTGCTCATCATTGAAATCTCAGATAACGGCTGCGGCATGCACGCATCGGTCATTGAAAACATTATGACGCCAGTGGCACATGTGGATGACAAACGCCAGCACATTGGTATGCGGAGTGTACTTCGAAGAATTGAGTTGATTCATGGCGAACCCTACGGTGTACAGATCGAGTCGACTGTGGGTGAGGGTACGCTGGTGCGTCTTCGTTTGCCTTATCAGATTGGTGAGGGACTCATGCCGGGAAATTCAGGTGACTGAGAGGAGTAGGTTCTGTGAATGGACGTATGCTTGTGGTGGATGATGAACTATTATTTCGTCAGGGGTTGATTCATCTGGTTCATAATAACCCCCTCGGCTGGGAGGTCGTTGGGGAAGCGGCCGATGGAGAAGAAGCGATGCAGGCTGTACACAGCTGCACACCAGATCTCATCATTACGGACATCAACATGCCTGTGATGGATGGTCTGGACCTTGCCGAACGCATACACGAGAGTGGACTGGACATTATGATTATCATTTTGACTGGTTATCGTGAGTTCGAATATGCACAGCGTGCCATCCGTTATGGGGCGATTGAATTTTTGTTGAAGCCGTTCTCGCTCGATGAAGCATGTCAGGTGTTGCAAAAGGCACATGAACGATATCGCCGGAAACAGTCTGACATTCGGATCAGGGAACAATACAGCCAGGTGGACCGTACCGAGAGACTGCGAGAGGAACTGACTTCGCTGGTGCTCCATCATCAATTCGGAGCGATAATGAATCGGATCGAGATTTTGCTGGAAGAAGTGTCCGGGATGAGCTTGTCGCAAGGCAAAGCGGAGATTCATATGCTTATGAAGGTCATGGCGGACTTGCTGGTACAACAGCTTCAGCCTCAGGAATCCGGTGGGATGGACTCCACTGCCCCAGATCCACTACTCTGGATTCATACCATTCCTGAAGTCATCGCTTGGGCCCGTTGCAAGAGTGAAGAGTGGGTGGATATGCTGATGCGACTAACTCAGGAACAGCAGGATCATGTCGTTACACGAGTCATGCAGTATATTGAAATGAACTATTCCAGCACCTGCACGTTGCAGGCCGTGGCTGCCCATGTTCATGTGACACCCAACTACTTGAGCCATTTGTTTAAAAAAGAGACAGGACAAGGCTTCAGCCAATATGTCAGCAAGCGCCGAATTGATAAGGCTAAGCTGCTGCTGCACAGCACTCGGCAGAGCATGGCAGATATAGCGGAACTGACCGGGTTCGATAACTCCAGTTATTTTACAACCGTATTCAAACAGATGACGGGGGTATCGCCCCGCGAATATCGCAAGCAAGTAGCCAAGTGAAGTGCCCGGATTAGCATCGGTAATTCCCTGATCTGCTACTGTAGATCACAGTTACAGAGAAGCTTCCTCTCTATATCTATGCATTTCCAAGGACAACCCCACCATGTGGGGTTATTTTGCGTAGAAAATTATAAAAGGATCGTTAAATATCGAATGTTTACGCTTACATTTTTATCTAAAATACAACTATAGTACATCAACAGCAGAGAGGAGTGATGGATGTGAAGGGGGAACTGACCGCAGGTCCGCCGTCTGGATTACAACCGCCGGGCAGTGAGATGAAGCATCGGATTCGGCAGCAGCGACTGCGACGATTCAAGATGAATATTCCGTTAATCTTGATGTTTGTGCCGGTGATTATGTTCTATCTTACCTTTCGTTATGCACCCATTGGAGGGCTAGTCATGGCCTTCAAGGATTATAACTTCTATGATGGGCTGTGGAATAGTCCATGGGTGGGCTTTCAGCATTTCCAGACGCTGTTCAGTGATCCGCGCACGGTGGAGATTATTCGCAACACCTTGTTCCTCAGTCTCTTAAGCATTATTATCGGATTTCCCATTCCGATCATTCTGGCCATCATGCTCAATGAAGTGCGAAACATGGCATTCAAGCGAACAGTACAGACGGTAGTCTATATGCCACATTTCTTCTCCTGGGTTATTATTGCGATGATGATCATGACGGTCTTCTCTTTGGAAAATGGGATCGTAAACCGCTGGGTTGAGGCCTGGACAGGAGCGCCTTATCCCTTCATGTACAACAAGGGCTCCTGGGTTGCAGTATTTGTCGGCTCAGGGATCTGGAAGGACATGGGCTTCAATGCCATCATTTTTCTCGCGGCACTAACGACCATTGATCCGAGCCAGTATGAGGCTGCACAGATGGATGGAGCCAGCAAAATGCGTCAGATCTGGCATGTCACCCTGCCCGGTATACGCTCCACCATTATTCTCCTGCTGATCCTGTCGATGGGACGAGTGATGGAGGTTGGATTCGATCAGGTGTATATGCTTCAGAATTCCAATGTCAACGAGATAGCGGATGTCATCAGTACGTATATCTACCGCACCGGACTTCAGGGAGCACAGTTCAGCCTGACAACAGCAATGGGATTGTTCGAATCCCTGGTTGCATTTATCCTCATTTTCAGTGCCAATTATATCGCGCGTCGATTTAACGAAGGTTTGTGGTAGGGAGGGAGAACAGCATGAGAAAAACCAAAGGAGAAAAAGTCTTTTACCTAATCAATTATGTATTGTTGTCACTGGTTGCCATCAGCTGTATCCTGCCCTTACTGAACATCGTTGCCTTGTCATTTAGTGATGCGAGAGCGGTCGTTTCAGGTCAAGTGGGGTTATGGCCCGTCGATTTCACCTGGTTCTCCTACCACAGCCTAATTACGGGAACACCGATCCTGAATGCATTCTGGAACAGTGTGGAGATCACATTGATCGGTACAGGGCTGAGTATGGCGGTGACGATTATGGCGGCATATCCCCTGTCACGCAGACATTTTTACCACCGGCGCTTTTTTACGATGGCGATGGTATTCACGATGATTTTTAACGGTGGACTCATTCCAACGTACTTGGTCGTGCAAAATCTCGGTCTTGTGAACAGTTACGGTGCGCTTTGGCTACCGGGCCTGGTGAGCACGTATAACATGCTGATCATGCGATCTTATTTTGAAAATCTCCCGGGGGAAGTAGACGAGGCCGCGCGCATCGATGGTTGTGGTGAACTGGGGCTTTTGTTCCGAATTGTGTTGCCATTATCCAAACCTTTGCTGGCGACTATTGCCCTCTTTTACGGCGTAGGTTACTGGAATTCGTTCATGAGTGTGATGATTTATATCAATGATACGTCCAAATACAACATGACCGTGCTCGTCCAGAATATGATTATGTCCAATCTGAATGTACAGGATTTTACCGATCCAACGATGATATCGAATCTGACCCCGGAAGGCATCCGGGCAGCGGCTGTCATTGTGATGGTCATACCCATTTTGGCGGTGTATCCGTTCTTGCAGAAGTACTTCGTTAAAGGGGTCATGCTTGGATCAATTAAAGGTTAAGGCAGGCTGCAGGTTAACCCGCATGGGTTCATATTACAGGAGAGAAAGAGGGTCTTATCTATGGCGTTAACGATGAAGGCATGGATGAAGTCGGGTCTCGTTCTGGGCTTGATCGGTGGTTTGCTGGCGGGATGTACTGGAGATAACGGTAGCGAACAGGGGGAAGGCGAAGGCAACAGGGGGAATATCACGTCAACGATCTATGATCGGGGCGCGGTCCCAAGCGGCATGGGTACGATCGAAGATAACATGTGGTCCAAGTGGATCAACGAGAACGGGCCGGCTAATGTAAAATATACAGCAGTTCCCCGCTGGGAATCCCAGTCCAAACTTAACGTTTTATTCGCTTCTGGCAGTGCACCGGATATTATTTTTGAATTCGGTACGCCCATCCGTAACACACTGTTTAATCAGAAACAGCTGATGCCGCTGGATGAGTTGATCGAGAACTCGAGCGTGGAATACAAAGCCTTGATGGAGAAATATCCCCAGCTCAAGAAGGCCGGCATCAAAAGCGATGGTAAGCTCTATGAAGTGGGACGTATGAACGAGGTGTTTCCACTGACGAGCTTTTTCATACGGGAAGACTGGCTGGAAAAGTTGAATCTGGAGGTACCGACCAATGAGGAAGAGATGCTCGCGGTAGCCAAGGCCTTCACGGAGAATGATCCCGATGGAAACGGAGCTAAGGATACATACGGCATCGGTGGATTTCAGTTCGGCGATACAGCGGGTCTATTCCGCTATATGTACAACGCCAACTGGGTGAATGTGGAGGACGGGGAGATGGTAGTCGGTCCCAACAACATGAAGGAAGCCACAGCATTCAAACGTGCATTGTATGAAGCAGGCGTGGTGGATAAGGACTTACTGACCGACAAGGATGGGGCCAAGGCGAAGCAGGATTTCCTGAATGGAAAAATCGGTATGTACGCGGCCATGACTTCGGATTATACCGGGTTTGCAGCGAAGGAACTGGATACACTGATGCAAAATGTTCCTGAGGCTAAATTAAAGGTCATCGCTCTGCCAACCACGTCCGTAGGACAGCACACGATGGTGTGGAATAACCCGGTTCAGATGACTGCAGCTGTGAATGCGCGAGCCAAAAATCCGGAAGCAGTCATGCAATATATCGATTTTCTGACCAAAACAGAGTCAGGCCGAACCTTCAAAAATGGATTTGAAGGCACGCATTATACGTTGAACGATCAAGGCTGTCCGCGTATCTCGGATCAGGAGAAATACAAGCAGGAGATCAGCTGGGCAGGCGATTACGCCATGCTGTACAGTCGCCTGGAGGAAGGCAAATGTGGGTACACTGAAATGTTGTTCAGCGAAGAGATTCCGTCGCAGAAGGAAGGACTTCGACTTTTTAAGGAAGCGCGTGAGGTATACATGACGGATCTTCCGGTGGGAGAGGGCGTTACCCATTCGGAACATATGCCGCAGTTGCCGAAGGAACTCCAGGTGAAGCTGACCAATGTGACGACAGCCATTAACGATATCTTTACCCGTTCCATCATTGGCGGCAGCAAATATACGGTGGAGCAGGCTGCTGCCGAAGCAGAGCAGAAGTGGGAACAGGGCGGTGGCCCGGAGATTGAAGCATGGTACAAAGACTGGTGGAGCAAGGAAAAGGATAATGTACTGGTCTGGGACGATTTCTATGAAATCTATGAACAGCAACAGGCTGATTTTGAAAAATCGAAGTGAATTCAAGCATTCAAATCATTCATAAGATTTATAATTTTGGTGTTGGCAGGAATAAGCGCTCTGATCCCCTGATCAGAGCCTTTTTACGTGCATATTTGCCTGAAAAATGAAGTGAATAGGAAGTTCTTGCATCTTGCTTGAAACTATATCCAGAACGATGCGTATCATAAGGTATTAATTGTTTTTTAATGTAGAATATTGCCGTATTTCAGAGTATAGTTAAGGAATAATTTAACTTATATTCAATCATGATGTAGGGATGAAAATTACTGAAAACCATGAAAAAGTGGGAAGAACACCATGTATGAAACTATTGGAGGTTGAGTATGAGTTCATTTAAAGGCTGGTTAAATTCAACAAAACAAGGACTTGAAGAGCAAGTCAAAAAATTTAAAAATAAAGATTTTATGGACGCCGTAGTTGCAGGCTGTGCACTGGTTGCTTTTGCAGATGGTTCCATTGACGAAGCCGAGAAGAACAAGATGGCCGGCTATATTAAACTGAGTCAGGAATTGAAAGTATTCGACATGGGAGAAGTGATTATACGCTTCAATCATTACGTGGCGAACTTTGAGTTCTCTCCGGAGATCGGGAAGCAGGAAGCCCTGAAAGCTATTGGGAAATTCAGATCCAAGCCAGATGTAGGCCGCGTTATTGTGGGTGTGTGCAGTGCGATTGGTTCAGCTGACGGCAACTTTGATGATCAGGAGAAAAGAGTCGTTGCTGAGATATGCAATGTGCTTGGACTGAATCCGGGTGAATTCAATCTCTAAGTAGCTATTTTACATATGAAGGGAGGTGAAAATCAGTGGCAAGCATTAATTTGGTCAAAGGACAGAAGATTGATTTAACCAAAGGCAATGCAGGACTTACTGAGGTGATTGCTGGTCTCGGTTGGGACCCGGTAACTGCCAAAGGTTTCTTCGGAAGAAAAAAACAAGCGGATATCGATTGTGATGCATCGGCGATCATGTTGAATGAAGAAGGCAAGTTGGTGAAAGACTCCAACCTGGTATGCTTCCACAACAAGCAAAGTGCATGTCGTTCGGTTATCCATTCAGGTGACAATCTAACAGGACAGGGAGACGGTGACGACGAACAGATCAAAATGGATCTGTCCCGTATTCCTGCTGATGTTCATAAAGTATTAATCGTTGTTAATATCTACGATTGCGTCAATCGCAAGCAAGATTTTGGCATGATTGAGAGGGCTTATATTCGTATTCTGGATGGTAAAAATTCCAGTGAGCTGGTGAAGTTCAATCTATCCGATAATTACACAGGTTCAACAGCGTTGATCTGTGGTGAATTGTATCGTCATGGAAGTGAATGGAAATTCTCGGCAATTGGAGAGGGTTCCCATGCGGTACATATCAACGAACTCGCTCGCAAGTACTCCTAAGTACAAGATTTATTCTAATTCGACAATAATCCTGATATTCATATGTAACGATAACTACACTAAATTATAAATAAGCGAGGATGATCAACGATGGCAATTAATCTTTCCAAAGGTCAAAAGATCGATCTGACTAAAACCAATCCAGGTCTAACCAAAATTACAGTAGGTTTGGGCTGGGATACCAACAAGTATGATGGCGGAAAAGACTTTGACCTGGACGTATCGGTATTCTGTGCCAATGCAAATGGTAAAGTAGAAGGCGAGAAAAACTTCATCTTCTTCAACAATCCACAAAATGAAAATGGTTCTGTTGTTCACACCGGTGACAACCGTACAGGAGATGGCGATGGTGATGATGAGCAGATCAATATCGACCTGCCTAACGTACCCGCCAATGTAGAGAAAATTGCATTCTCCATTACGATCTACGAAGCTACGGAACGTAGCCAGAACTTCGGACAAGTCTCCCGTGCTTATGTGCGAATCGTCAACGAAGCAAACAACGAAGAATTGATTCGTTTCGACCTGGGAGAAGACTTCTCCATTGAAACGGGTGTAGTTGTTGGTGAATTGTATCGTCATAGCGGCGAATGGAAGTTCAGTGCTATTGGTAGTGGTTACCAGGATGGATTGGTTGGACTGACACGCGACTACGGTTTGCAATAGGACGTACAGTAAGACTTACAGGATGGGAAGAACCGTCTCCTGGACGGTTCTCCTTTTCATTTAATCACATATCTTGGAAAGGTGGAAAAACAAATGACGATCAGTCTTGCCAAAGGACAACGTATTGACCTGACTAAGACGAATCCGGGCCTTACCCGTGTTGTGGTTGGTTTGGGTTGGGATACGAACAAATATAGTGGTGGAGTCGATTTTGACCTGGACGCTTCGGCTTTTTTGCTGTATGAAGATGGAAAAGCCAAAGGTACGGATGATTTTGTTTTTTACAACAATCCAAGCGGTGGTGCGGGTTCAGTAACACATACCGGTGACAATCGTACGGGTGAGGGTGACGGCGATGATGAGCAAGTTGTCGTTGACTTCAGCAAAATCCCTGCGCACATTCACCGAATCGGGATTACGGTAACGATCTATGATGGAGATGGACGAGGGCAGAATTTTGGACAAGTCTCCAACGCTTTTGTTCGTGTTGTTGATGCTGCAAGCGATCGGGAAGTGCTTCGTTTTGACCTGGGAGAAGACTACTCCACGGAAACAGCTGTGGTGTTCTGTGAGTTTTACCGTGCAGGTATGGACTGGAAATTCCAGGCGGTAGGCAGCGGTTTTACAGGCGGACTATCTGCTTTATGCAAACATTACGGACTGGATGCACAATAACTTGGCATAAGAAAGGTGAGTCTGCTATGGCGATTTCTGTCGTGAAAGGCCAAAAGAGTGATCTGACCAAAACCAATCCGGGCTTGTCCCGTCTAACCGTAGGCATTGGTTGGGAGGCAGCTTCCGGAGTGGAGCTGGACACATCGGCATTCCTTCTGGCTTCAGACAATAAAGTGGCTGGAGATGAGGATTTTATCTTCTATAACCAGCCTTCTACCTCGTTCATCACGTATATGGATGGTGGGCAGGTTGATGGAGAAAAGAAACAGTTCGCCATTGATCTTGGCAAAATCCCTGCCCGAATTGAGAAAATCGCCTTCAGCCTGACGATTCATGACGGTGAAGCACGACGACATCATTTTGGACAGGTACAGCATGGTTTTCTACGATTTGCCAATACAGCTACAGGTCAGGAAGTGATGAGATATGAACTGGGCAGCGGTTTTACAGTGGAGACCGCGATTGTCATCGGTGAATTGTATCGTCATAACGGAGAATGGAAGTTTAATGCTATAGGATCGGGTTTTGCAGGAGGATTGAATGCACTATGTGCCAACTTTGGTGTGGATGTGGATGGTGGATCAGATTCTGCGCCAAGCACATCAACCATTCCCCCGATAGCTGCACCGACTCCACCACCCCCGGTACCTGTACCTGAGCCGACGCCTGCTCCTGTGAATTCGATCAATTTCAGCAAAATTGAATTGAAGAAGAAAGGTGACACCATTAACCTCAAGAAAAATGCAGGGGGACTTGGTGAAATCCTGATTAACCTGAACTGGAATCAACAGGGCGGCAAAGGGTTATTTGGTCGTAACAAGAGTATTGATCTGGACCTGGGCTGCCTGTTCGAGATGAAGGATGGTACAAGGGATGTGATCCAGGCCTTGGGACAAACATTTGGTTCGCTGAACCGTTTTCCTTATATTGCCCTGGATGGTGATGACCGGACGGGATCGGTTAAAACGGGAGAGAATCTACGAATTAATGGAGCACGCATTTCGGAAATTGAGCGGATTCTGGTATTTACCTATATTTATGGCGGCGTGGCCAACTGGTCTCAAGTAGACGGTGTGGTAACCATCCAACAGAAGGATGGTCCCGATATCATTGTCCGGATGAATGAATACGGAAGTCCACTCGGCATGTGTGGCATTGCGATGTTACGTAATGTGAACAATGAGACATTCAGTATTGAACGAATTGTGCAGTTCTATAATGGGCATCAGGCGTTGGACGAGGCCCATGATTGGGGAATGCAGTGGGTTGCTGGAAGAAAATAATTATTCGTATGTATTCATTCAATCCCTCCAGATTAAGGAGGGATTGGTTTTTATGCCCCGACAGCTTGAATCAATTCATGCAGATTGGCTATTGCCAAAGGTGCGAGGAGGAGACAATCCTGAAATATTTTAATTTTTTGAGTCTGGAAGAAGAAGATACTTTATTTTTCTCTTCGCCCGTCTCGTTCAATCACCGGACTTCCAAAGATTTACTGGCATATGCTGTTGGGGCCGCTTTATATATGCCCGCGACGCGCACACATATCGCGGACGACATTATAAATGGTAAGCATGAAGGTCTGACGACCATTATTATTGATCTGGAGGACGCTGTGGGTGACGACCAAGTGGAGTTTGCCGAACAGTGTCTGGCACAGCATCTAACTCAACTGATGACTTATATGGAGACAGGCATGCTCAGTCAGGATCGAGTGCCTCTTCTGTTTGCTCGTGTACGTTCACCACAACAGTTGGAACGTCTGATTGATACGTTGGGAGAACTGGTATCCATGCTAACAGGCGTGGCTTTGCCCAAGTTCTGTGTGGGGAATGGAAGAGCCTATTTCGAACAGATCCGCAAGTATAATCAACTGAAACCGGATCATTATCCCGTTCTCTATGGAATGCCTATCCTAGAGACTGCTTCTATAATCTATCGGGAGACACGGTGGGAGACTTTGCTGGATATTCGAAACATCCTCGATGAAAATGATGAATATGTGCTCAATGTACGCATTGGTGCGACCGATTTCTCCAGCCTGTTTGGACTACGTCGCAGCCCTGAACTGACCATATACGATATCGCCACGATCCGTGACTGCATCTCGGATATTATTAATCTGTTCGGTCGGATGGACAAGCCGTACGTGATTTCGGGTCCAGTCTGGGAATATTTTAGCCAGCGGGAGCGCGTGTTCAAGCCTCAATTACGACAGACTCCATTCGAAGAAACTCTCGGCAAATCAGGGCTTCATCTGAGAATGAAATATATTACGAACACAATGGATGGATTGATGCGTGAAGTCATGATGGACAAGGAAAATGGAATTGTTGGCAAAACGATCATTCATCCTTCTCATATCAAGCCGGTACAAGCGATGTACGTTGTTACACATGAGGAATATTCTGATGCCCAAGACATCATCGCCCGTAATGACGGTAGCCTGGGTGTGTTCAAAAGTAATTACTATAACAAAATGAATGAGATTAAACCACACTTGAGCTGGGCGAATCGAATTCTAATCCGATCACAAATATATGGGGTGTTACATGAACAGCAGCATTTTGTCGGGCTCTTGCCCAAGCACGAACAACAAGACAACTACGTTTCCAATTCTTGATCAATTCAGTCTGCACGTTCAGGTCACACATAATCCGCTGCAACTTCCACTGGAATCATTATTTTCAATGGCTGCACGAATCAATAAGAAACGTTCTTTTCTGTTTGTAAGCAGACTGCTGGGCAAGCATATCCCGGTTAACCCGTATACCTCGCTTCTGAGCGGCGCTGCATTGGCTGTTCTGTTATATGAGCACCTGACTGAAAAGACTGAAGAGACCAAAGATCAGATCATCGAATGGAAACGGGAAATGGTCGAAGGATTGATTGATCCCAAGCAAGCCCGGCAAGTGTACAACATGTTGTTGCAAGAAAAATTGAGTTTGCCAGAAACGATTCGTTTTGTTGGTTTTGCCGAGACAGCTACAGCGCTGGGCCACAGTATGTACGAGATGTTTGCTGATCATGCTTCCTACATTCATACCACTCGCGAATATGTTCCAGCGATGCGTCCGGATATTCAATTTGAAGAAGAACATTCCCACGCGATGGCTCATCGCTGTTATGCGTTGGATCACGAAGCTTTTGCAGGAGAGGGTCCAATTGTTCTGGTGGACGATGAGATTACGACGGGCAAAACGACGTTGAATATCATTCGGGATATTCAGGCCCGATATCCTCGGAAGCAATATGTGATTGCTTCACTGCTGGACTGGCGTACGGAAGCGGACGAGAATCGATTTGCCGAACTGGAAGTTGAGCTTGGGATTACCATTACACCGTTAAGCCTGTTGAAGGGTCGCATTGATGTGGTGGGTACTCCACAGTTGGAAGCAAGACAGCAAACTGACCAGCTACCCCAACATGCCGTGACGCTTCAGACATCTAACGTTGCCGATGCCTTCGATCAGCTTCATGCCACTTCGGAGGATGGTGAAGGTAACCGTAGCGCAGCGAGCTACGTCCAGCATACGGGCAGGTTTGGTATGCAATCCCGGCATAATGGCGTATTACGTCAGGAGATTAGCCAGATTGCAGAACGACTTCGGTCGCAGCGTACGGGAGAACGGACTTTGGTGATGGGAACAGGGGAGTTCATGTACATTCCGATGCGTATTGCTGCCGAGATGGGGGAAGGCGTGTTGTATCAATCCACTACTCGCAGTCCAATCCATACCCATCCGGCTCCAGGATATGCTGTTCGTAGTGGTTCTGGATACGCCTCACCGGAAGACGCATCTGTTCGTAACTTTATCTACAACATCGCCCCAGGACAATATGATGAGATTTTTGTTCTGCTGGAGAGACAGATGTCCGAAGAACGAATGGAACCGATGGTGAAGGTACTGGAGCAGCTGGGATGCGGACACATTCATATTGTATATTGCGGCTTGCCAGAGAAGACAGGGGACAACGAGCAATGAACTTAACTACACTGGAGCTAATCAGACAACGTGAGATTCAGTCTCCCGAGCGGATGGGCAGCTATGCTGCATCCGACGTTGTTTTCCTACTGAAGGATATCAGCCATGTGGATCTGGAAAAGGGAACAGGTGAACGGGAGCAGGCGATCCAATCCGGGGTTCATTATTCAGAGATGTTACCTGTGGAATATCAGCCCACAGCCGAATACATCCAGCTGTTTCACCAGACGTTGGAACAATCCGCCGCAAGAATCGCACTTCATACCGCCATTGTAGCTGAGAAGATCGTGGAGCGCAGGGGCCTGAATCTTGTGCTGGTATCTCTGGCTCGAGCGGGAACTCCTATTGGCATCCTGATCAAGCGTTATATTGAATTGAAATACAAGGTGACGATTCCGCATTATAGCATTTCGATTATTCGTGGCAAAGGTATGGATGAGAACGCAATTTTATATATTTTACAGCAGCATGGGCTGGAAAAAGCCATTCAGTTTGTAGACGGTTGGACCGGCAAAGGGGCTATTCGCAAAGTGCTGAAAGAATCTTGTGATCAAATGGAACGGACTTATGGCGTAAACCTCGATGATGATCTTGCCGTGTTGGCCGATCCGGGGCAATGTTCAGGCACCTTTGGGACAAGGGAAGATTATCTCATTCCTAGCGCTTGTCTGAATTCGACGGTCTCGGGACTTGTGAGCCGTACAGTGCTTCGGGATGATCTGATTGGGCCGACAGATTTTCACGGAGCCAAATGGTATCGTGAATGGTCCTCTGACGATGTGTCGAACCAATACGTGGATACCATCGCTCAGCATTTTCCACAGGTGATGAACCAAGCGGAACTTCGTACGGACACCAATGCTATCGGTACTTTGGAAATCACCTGGAAAGGCTGGCAGGATATTGAGTCCATTCAGCAATCCTTTGGCATTGCGAGCATCAATCTGATTAAACCTGGAATCGGAGAAACAACCCGGGTGCTGCTGCGCCGGGTCCCTTGGAAGATTCTTGTGGACCGTCTGGATAATCCGGATTTGCAACATATCATGATGCTCGCCAGAGACAGAGATGTGCCGGTTGAGGTATATCCGGGATTAACCTATTCCTGTTGCGGCATTATTCAATCCCTGGGAGGTGGAGGAGAATGATGATCTACGCAAGTGATCTGGACCAGACGCTGGTGTACTCCCGTCGTGCGCTCCGTATTCCCGAAGATACACCGGGACTTGTTCCCGCAGAGTGGATTAACGGCAAGTTGTCCGCTTTTATGTCAGCATATGCACTGGAGCGGTTGCAGTCTTTGCCACAAGATATTGTATTTATGCCCGTGACGACACGTACTGTGGAGCAGTACCGACGCATTCATATTTTTCAGACCGAATGTATTCCGAAATATGCGGTAACGAGCAATGGTGGCAACATCATTGTCGACGGTCAGGTAGACGATGAATGGAACCTGCATATTCGTTCTTTGCTTCGTCAGCAGGCAGCTACACCCGAAGAGATTCTGGATTTATTTGACGACGTACTGAGCCCGGAATGGGTGATTAATCAGCGATTGTGTGATGAGCTGTTCTATGCACTATTGATCGAACGTGACAAGCTTCCAATGGAACGCATTGCGGAGAAGATCCGGGTGTTAGAGACGCTGGGATGGGAGAGCTCAATTCAGGGTCGGAAGCTCTATCTGGTGCCCTCGGCCGTGAACAAAAGAGCCGCAGTGGAGCACATTAGGCAACGCATTGGCGATGTGCCTGTAATTGCTTCGGGCGATTCCTTGCTGGATCGCTGTTTGCTGGACTTTGCGCAGCATGCCATTGCTCCATCTCACGGAGAGCTGCATGTGGAGAGACAGCGTGTACCCGAGCAGGTACCGTATCAATTTACGGAACAATTCGGTGCTTTTGCAGCAGATGAGATTCTCGATTACGTTCACCGTATCCATAACGATCAACAGATCCAGATAGACCATGCCGAGATAAGGGAGACCGTATAATGAACAAAAAGAAGATTTACTTCAACCGTTGGTTCTCTGTAACGTATCATTATATGAATGCGATTCGGGACAATGAGGATGGGTTCGAATTTGAAATATACGGCACTCATCCTGATCCGGGACACATGGCATTACAGGGCTGTGATGTTGCAGAGGTTGAACCGCGTGTAACGGGCCGGGAATATGTTGATTTTTGCCTCGACTTTTGCCGTCGTCATCAGATTGATGTCTTTATTCCGCGCTGGAACATGCTGGACATCAGTAGACATATCTCCTTGTTCGAAGAGATCGGTACACGGGTTATCGTATGCTCGGATACGGAATTGCTGGAACAATTGATGGAGAAAGACCGCTTCTATGAATCGGTACGTGAGAAGGGCATTATGGAGATTCCGGATTATTTCACGGTCAGTAATGCTGCACAATTCCAGCAAGCCTATGAGGCGCTGCGTGCACGTGGACATGATGTATGCTTCAAACCATGTAATGGTGAGGGTGGTATGGGATTCCGGGTCATTAACAATGAACGTGATCCGTTGCAGGAGTTGTTCGGATATGCGCTTAACTCGATTTCATATGAAGATGCCCTGCGTGCGTTCTCTTCTGCTCCGTCCTTTCCCAATGTCATGGTGATGGAGGTGCTGGAAGGATACGAGTACAGCATTGATTGTCTTTCGGATCGCGATGGGAAACTATTAACGGCTATTCCGCGTAGAAAAGAAAGAGGACGCTTACGCTTACTCGAAGAAAACGAGGAATTGCTGGCGATTGCCCGCAATGTGGCAGAGGTATATCGGATTCCTTATAATTTTAATATTCAGATGAAATACCGCAAGGATACACCGAAGCTGCTTGAGATCAATCCGCGAATGTCGGGTGGGTTGCACATGTCTTGTCTGTCCGGCGTGAACTTCCCTTATCTGGCAGTCAAGTCTGCACTTGGCCATGATATTGGACCACTTCATCCGAAGTTTGGTCTTCTGGGAAGTCACATCGAACAGCCATTTATAATCGACGTTCAGAAGGTAAGCGGAGTACATCACGTCTAGCTGAGAATTTCCCTCAACATTGACACCTTCTGGATGGTTTTTTTACAATACGGATAAGAGGTTATTCAAAAAGTCCACTTTTGATTACGAATAATGCCTTACGGCATCATCAGCATCGAATATGAAATTCAGCCGAAATAAGCGGGAGGCTTACGAAGTATGTTTCCTTTGGAAACATTGTGGTTGCTCACGTAGTTTTCCTACGCTCCGCTACTCCATTTCTATCTTCATTCCATCTTCTCGGTACTGAAAACCAGACTTTTTGAATATGCACTTTATGTGTTGTTACAGGCAGGAGGACAAGTAATGTTACGGAAAACGAAGATAGGTATAGGCGCATTGGTCGGTTATGGTCTCGCGGCAATCTCGAGTCCCTTTCTACCGGATGTTATCACGTGGGCGATTCCGGCACTGGCAACTGTGGTGGGGGGACTGATTCCTTCACGTTCCACGCCACGTACACAGGTCGAGGGTTCGTCATCAGCACCTGTGCCTACTACAGACATTGGAAATGAAACATCTCGCTTGAACGGTGGACAAGCGCCGAGCGCAGTGCCAGCAGGGACTATAGAAGCTTCCCCGGCACAGCCCCATTCGAGTTCCACTCCCGCTCAACATGCAGGCTCAGAACAAGCGAAGCCTTCCCGGACTGAACCAGATCCTGTATTTGATCCGGTGATTGAGTACCTGGAAGTTCTGGAGGATATGATCATCTCCGAAGGTCAGAAGAACGAGCTGGATAATGAGATCGTGGAGAAATCACTGGCGTTGTTTGCTCGTCTGCAGCGTGTGATTCCTTCCCTTCAGGAGCTGAACAATGGGGATATCAACCATACGGTGCGCAGATTGATTTTGAAAGACCTGAACGGTTTTATTAATCCATTTCTACGTTTGAGCGGAGAAGCCAAACGCAACAATCGGCGTATGCTTCTGAATGGTCTTCGAGACGTGGATTCCAAGATATCGGATATTGTATCAACGATTGAACATAAAGACTTAATGGAGCTCCAGAACAAAGCGGAACTAATACATCAACGGTATAACAGCTCTGAATTATAGGAGGGATTGGCATGGCAACGGAATGGGCTCAGTTGAAGCAGGAAGATGAGCAACGGATTAACCAGGAAGCAACGCAGCTTATTCAGAAAGTGTCCCAAAGTGATCCGGCTCACCTGGATACCTTAATGGATGATATCGGCAAGTTGGGTGTGAAAACACAAGAGAGAGCAGGACAGACCCTCAAGCTGCTTGATCGTCCAGTCAATGAACTGATGTCGGGGAATCGGGCTGAGGTATCGAACATGATCCTGAAGCTCCGTGATGAATGTGAGAGTCTGCAGCAGAGTAAAAATGTGAGTTTTGTCGGGAAGTTGTTACGTAAAAGCCCACTGAAAAACTACGTGTACCGTTATCAATCCGTTCGCACGAACATTGATGCCATCATTAACGGGTTGCGCGACGGTAAGGATAACCTGGAAGAAAGTATCGTGAACATGCGTCAGCTGAAACGTTCTTCGATTCAGGAGATCTACAACCTGCAGACGAAAATCTCCTTTGGTAATCAGTTAAAAGCGTTGTTTGAAACCGAGATCGCCAAGCCTGAGAACGAGAATCGTAAAGCACATCTGGAGCGTGGATTGCGCAAAGTGGTTACGCGTACCCAATCCATGACAGAGATGATCATGCTCTACAATCAGGCGATCGCAGCTACTGACATCATTAATGATAACAATGACAAGCTGATTGATTCAGTGAATAACGCCATTGATAAAACAGCGAATCTGATCACCGTTTCGGCCATGATTGCGATGGCACTCAATGATCAGGAGAAGGTCATTTCTGCTGTGGAAGCTACGAATAAGACGATTGAAGATCAATTCAAGGAGAATGCCAGATTGTTGAAGACAACGACAGAGAAAACGAATGAGCTGTTGTCCAAACCGGCCATGTCCCTTGAAGCGGTCAATCAGGCGATGGGCGATCTGATGTCTGCGCTGGATCTGTCCGAGCAGTCCAATCGCCGGATCATCGAGAGCTGTAATGACTATACCAACAAGATGACGACACTTAACGCCAAAATGAGCGATCGACTGGGTCTGGAAGGGCCGAAGGCTACTGCCATACCAGAAAAAAACAAACCAGATTCCAGTGCATTAGGATCTTTCCTGGATTAGGGTAAGACTCGCTGCATATCGTATCGAGATGGCTACATGTATTTATTTTCTACGAGGGACGCTGAGTGCGTCTCTTTGTTTCATTTATTTGATAGAATGAAGGTAAAATCTGGGGTTGTGCGAAGGAGCTTGCTGAACATGCTGGACTTTTCATTCGAGATTATTGATGAGACCAAGATTAATATTCAATACAAATATGGCAGTGAGTTCTTTAACTTTAACCTGTATTATGCGAACGGGGATTGGACATTGCATCCATTTGACGGCATACTGATCCAAAATCGTGAAATGTGTAGTCTGATTGTATCGGAGTTGCTCCGTAACAAAGATTTCCATGTCATGTTGGCCAAAGAGAAAATCATCTTATCTCAACTGCGTACCAGTGTTAACCTCCAATCCAATGAGCCGGATGAATGGGTTGCAGATCGAAGAAACGCAGAGTATTCCAGTCATGATGATGAGTTGATGGATTACATAGGGAACCATAGCTTCGAAGAAGTATTGAAGCTTGAGCAAGAACAGATGGAGGCCAGAGTACAGTTCTTCCAACAGATCATTCAGAGAATGTTTATGGAGGGACTTGGGCCAGACGATGCCGATTTTATCAAAGTTCAGGCTGTGATTCGAATATATAAGGAGACATACGATCGTCTGGGCGAGTTGAATGATCACAATCGGGGTGATCGTGGACGCAGAAGATGGTAGTGAAAAAATCCCGCTTTAGTATGTAAACAGATAACATATTTCTGCGAAGTCAGGCAGATCATCCTGATTTGCAGGTGTCATGAATGCTTTTTCAGAGAAGCGGATTATGCCCTTGGTAAATCGGTTGCACAATGACATTCGTGAAGGTCAGCTATAAGTGCCTAACTAGCGTGTGGAAGGGAGACCTTCCTTTTTTTACTGTCAAAATGTTGACAAGTTTATTGTAAAGGGAAAAGTAGGGTAATAAGAATAGGAGCGGGATTGTAAAATACGCTATAATAACCATATGTGTACATAGAAATGATTAGATATTGGACGAAGTGGAGAAATCAACATGTCTAATGGAGACTCTGAGCTGGAACATGGTATCGGTTTAGGGGGCTCCGAGCCGGAGGAATGCTTATGATCAAGCTGTTGTATCACCTGAAGAAGTACCGAGTTGCCGCAATTGCAGCCTTAGTCATGATGTTAATTGAGCTGACGGTGGAGTTGGCTCAGCCTTACTTGATCTCCAAGATCATTGATAACGGCATTCAACAGGGAGACCTGTCAGTCGTCTGGTTGTGGGGCGGCGTGCTCGTGGGCAGTGCTGTTGTGGCTTTTGCTGCCGGAATTGCAAGTTCGTTCTTTGCATCTCATGCGAGTTTGGGGTTCGGATACGATCTGCGAGAGAAGTTATATGAGAAAGTGCAAACGTTCTCTTATGCCGTATTCAATCGTTTCGCAACGTCGTCTCTGATTACGCGATTAACAGGGGATGTGACCCAGGTACAGGACACCGTCTTCATGAGTCTGCGCTTCATGACGCGTGTACCGCTGGTGGTGATTGGTAGCATGATTATGGCAGTGATCGTGAACCCGAGGTTGGGTCTGCTGCTGGTTGTCATGGTGCCTGTACTGCTCATTGTTGTGGTGTGGATGATCAAAAAGGCAGCGCTGCTGTTCCGCAATGTGCAGCGCAGACTGGATGCCGTCAACGGAGTCATCCAGGAGAATCTGACAGGCATTCGGCTGATCCGTGTCTTCGTACGGATGGGCCATGAGATTGAACGCTTTGCCGGTTTCAGCGGCAAGCTGATGAAAGGCACGATCTCCGCGCTGCGCCTGACGGAGACGACGATGCCGTTCATGCTGCTGATGATGAACGTTTGTATCATCGCCGTGCTATGGTTTGGACGAGTTGACATCGCCTCCGGTAATGCAACTGTGGGTGAAGTGGTTGCCGTTATTAACTATCTGCTTCGCACAATTGGTGCCATGTCTGCGTTGTCATGGATTCTGGTAACCTTCTCCAGAGCAAGCGCTTCGGCGCAACGTCTGAATGAAGTGTTCAATACGGAGGACACGTCGGAGACTGAACAGACGAAGGCGTTATCTGCGTCTGCACCATCTGCTGGATCTGTGAAATCTTCGCATTCTCCGCAATCTTCATACTCAGCGAAGAAACAGCGCGCTGTGCAGGGAGCGGTTGAATTCCGCAGTGTAGGCTTCAGTTATCCGAATAGTGATATTACAGTACTGGATAACATCACATTCACTGCAAAAGCGGGGGAGCGTATTGCCATTATGGGAGCAACAGGCTCAGGCAAATCCTCGCTAGTGCAGCTCATTCCGCGCTTATACACAGAGGATCAAGGAAAGGTACGGATTGATGGTACCGATGCAGCAGAGCTGGATCTGTCCATGCTGCGTGGTTCGATTGGTTATGTGCCGCAGGAGGTCATCCTGTTTACCGGTTCTGTACGGGAGAATATTGCCTGGGGCCGGGAAGATGCGACATTGGAGGAGATCGTGCAAGCCGCGAAGCGTGCGCAGATCCATGAAACCATTGAAAATTTACCAAACGGTTATGATACATTGCTGGGTCAACGGGGAGTTAATCTCTCCGGTGGACAGAAACAGCGACTTTCCATTGCACGAGCACTGGTACGAAGACCAAGAATTCTGATTCTGGACGATAGCACAAGTGCACTGGATGTGGCTACGGAAGGCAGACTGCTGGATGCGCTGGAGGAATTGTCGTGTACTACGTTTATCATCACCCAGAAGATCAGTTCGACGACTTCAGCGGATCTGATTCTGCTGCTCGATGATGGACAACTTATTGGACAGGGAAAACATGAAGACCTGATGGAATCGTCAGAGCTGTATCGTCGAATCCATGAATCACAATACGGGGAGGGTGCACAGCATGTTCAAAGCATTCATTGAGCCTTTCCGTCAGCCACCGCCACCGATTGATCCTGAGACGTTACGGTCAGGTGTTGGCCGCAAACCCAAGGCAAGAGCGAAGAACTGGTCTGGTACGCTAGGTCGGATCTGGACGTATCTGGCACGGCGTAAGGTCAAGCTGTCCATGGTACTGTTGATGGTGTTCGCCAGCTCCGCACTCGCTTTACTTGGTCCCTACATGGTAGGGGTGGCCGTGGATGAGTTCATCGCGGGCGAAGCCGGTTCAAGCTGGACTCGGTTTCTGATTGGATTAACGGCAGTTTATGTCTTATTCTCACTCACATCCTGGCTCCAGAATATATGGATGATTGAAATCGCACAGGAAACTGTCTTCCGCATGCGGTATGACTTGTTCTCCCATCTGCACAAATTGCCGATTCCATTCTTCGGTAAACGCCAGCAGGGGGAAATTATGAGTCGGGTGACCAACGATATCGAGAATGTCAGCGGTACGTTGAACAGTTCGGCGATCCAGATTTTTTCGAGTGTATTAACCCTGCTTGGGACATTTGGCGTTATGCTGTGGCTCAGCCCACTACTGACCCTGCTTACCTTTATCGTTGTGCCTTTGATGGCAATCGGCATGCGCTGGATTACACGCAGAACGGGGCCGCTCTTCAAGGAACGGCAACGCAATCTGGGTGAACTCAACGGTTATATCGAAGAGACGTTATCCGGACAGCGGATCATCAAGGCATTCTCCCAAGAAGAGCGGGTGATTCGCGGTTTTGAGGAACGCAATACCCGCATCCGGATTTCCGGTTTCTGGGCACAGACGATCTCCGGTTTTATCCCGAAACTGATGAATGGATTGAATAACCTGAGCTTTGCGATTGTTGCGGGCATCGGTGGTATTCTGGCGATTCAGGGTTCGGTTACGGTTGGGGTGATTATTATCTTTGTGGAATATGCCCGTCAATTCACACGTCCGCTGAATGATCTGGCGAACCAGTGGAATACGTTATTGTCCGCGATTGCGGGGGCTGAGCGTGTATTCGAGGTATTGGACGAAGATGAGGAAGCGAAGGATGAAGGGGCAGCGGTATCTCTGGATAAGGTAGAGGGAGCTGTTCGTTTTGACAAAGTATCCTTTGGATACGATGAAGGACGTAATATTTTGCACGAAATCAGCTTTGAAGCCAAGCCCGGTGAGATGATTGCGCTTGTCGGTCCGACCGGGGCAGGGAAAACGACGCTAATTCAGTTGTTATCCCGTTTCTATGATCCGACGGGTGGCACGTTAACCGTTGATGGACGGGATATGACCACCATTCGGCGTGAGAATCTGAGATCCCATATGGCATTTGTACTGCAGGATTCTTTTCTGTTTCAAGGTACGATTCGGGAAAATATTCGGTTTGGTCGTCTGGACGCGACGGATGAAGAGGTGGAAGCAGCCTCCCGGCTGGCAAATGCTCACTCCTTCATCGTGCGGATGAAGGACGGGTACGACAAAGTGCTCCAAGCCGACGGAAGCGGCATTAGTCAGGGGCAGAAGCAGCTGCTCGCCATTGCCCGGGCAATTCTGGCCGATCCGTCCATCCTCGTTTTGGATGAGGCAACCAGCAGCATCGATACCGTCACAGAGATCAAAATCCAGGAAGGGCTGCAACGTCTCATGCAAGGCCGCACCAGCTTTGTCATTGCCCACAGGCTCAACACGATCCGCCAGGCTGATCGAATTCTGGTGCTGAAGGATGGTCATCTCCTGGAGCAAGGCTCGCATGATGCCCTGCTGGAACAAGGCGGTTTCTACAGCGAGCTGTATTACAGTCAGCTGCGTAAGAAGGCTCAGTAGTCATTTTGGATAATATGTGACATGTATTAGAAAGCTTGTAGGTATGTAAAAAGAGCAGGGATGAGGGCACGATGCACCTCATTTTTGCTCTTTTTGCATATTTTATTGAAGAAACGTGGGAAATGGAACTGTGATTGTGTGTTAAAATATGGATATATTGGAATAGGTCCGTTTTTGGAAGGTCGCCAGACGTATGTCTTTAGCCAGTCAAGTGATGCATTAAAAGAGAGGAGGGCAATGCAGAATGGAATTCAGATTTGGAAATGGTGCTATTCTTCTACCCCCTGTACACATTACGATTATCGCAATCATTATTCTTTTCTTTCTGGTAAGGTGGAGCAAGCAATTAGAAACAAGGCGTTTTACGGTTTTCTTTTACTTTTTGATTAGTACGTTCATTACTCCAATTTATTCTCAAAGTACAACAAAAGGTGTGTTTGAGCTATGGATCCCTGCAGGGTTTATGGTGGTTTTCTTTTATTTGTTTCGCAGCGAAAGAAATCATCCATCTAAGATGAAAGCAAGTATTTTAGGATTTTCCATAGCGTTATATCAGTTAATCCTTCAATATGTCGGATAACGGGACAGGATAGTTTATCAAGATACATCAATATGATCTGTATATCATTTAAATGAAGTGACAATAATGTCACACTGAAATGAATATTGTTATGCTAATCGATGGGGATATATAGTCATTCACCCTTATACTTGAACTTGTTAAGCGAGTTTATTTTTGTAAAGGGGATATCTTCTAATGAATGATGTAATAAAAGCAATAATACTTGGCATAGTGGAAGGGTTAACTGAATTCTTACCAGTATCGTCTACTGGACATCTTATTTTAGCAGGCAATTTACTTAACTTTGAGGGAGACGCGGCAATAACCTTTAAAATTGTTATACAGTTGGGTGCAGTGATGGCAGTTCTAATTCTTTACTGGAAAAGGTACATGGAGATGGGGTCAAACTTAATTAAAATGGATTTTTCAAAAAGTAAGGGTTTAAACGTAATACATATGATTTTGGCTATGTTACCAGCATTAATCGTATATCTTCTACTAAAGGACACTATAAAAAGCCAATTATTCGGCCCTACACCTGTCTTATTTGGTTTAGTTGCTGGTGGTTTATTAATGATCATCGCAGCACGGAGTAAGAGAACTACCAGCGTTGATACAATTGATATGATTAGTTACAAACAAGCCTTTGGAATTGGCTTATTCCAATGTCTGGCTTTGTGGCCGGGTTTTTCGAGATCGGGTTCGACGATTTCAGGTGGACTTTTGCTCGGTACTAGCCAAAAAGCTGCCGCAGATTTTACGTTCATTATTTCTGTACCTGTTATGTTTGGTGCTACCTTGTTGGACTTATACGATAGCCGCGATTTACTTCGTTTAGACGATTTGTATCTAATGTTAATTGGCTTTATGACTTCCTTCCTTGTGGCTATGATTGCGGTAGTAACGTTTATTAGACTGATCAAGCGACTTCGCTTGGAGTGGTTTGCTCTATACCGTTTTGTATTAGCAGCCCTTTTCTATTTAATCGTCATACTGTAACTGTATTACGGAGAGCTAGATTAGTTAGTACGAATGGAGGGTTTTTAATGAAGAAGGTAATAATAGGTGGAATATTATTGTTTACGGGGTCATTGATATCTTTAGCTATTATACTGGCTGCTGCTTTGTATGTCCCAAGTATTACTGCTTGGAGTGGATCAAAGTTATGGTATGCAATTTTCGGTGCAAAACAGTATGGAAATGAAGTAGTAGAGAGTTTATCTTTGGGTTTCCCGTTCATTGTGGGTGTTATATTGTTTGTTATTGGCTTGATAGTGTTGGTAAGTGAGTATTTTATCAAGGATTAATGACAAGTCAGAGTACAACTCGTTATGCTAACGGGAAACGTTAGTTGAAAAGACATGAGCAGTTTGCAGATTAGCAGGCTACTCATTTTTTGTTGAGCTGTCGGTGACAAAAGTAAGTTTCGTGAATTTGTTCGTTCAGGAAGCAGGCTCAACGTGGTTTTGACGTATTGAAGCATAGTATGTTGGCAGATTTTCTCCACTACATACCACCAAGAAAATTAGAGAGGCTAAGAGGGTTGTCATTACAATTGTTTTTATCACTATATCCCACCTTTTAATTCTAGTGTTTCTAAGAGTACTACCTTCAGATATGAACTAGTTATTTTATTTCGGTTCTTCTCCAAATTTTTTAATTTTGACGGGTTTGGCAGTAGGTCTATTCCCTTTCGTTTTCTCCACTTTTGAAAACAACTTTATCAATTTATCTTTATAGATATATCCGAGAACGAAACCAAAAACAGCGATGACGGATATGATAATTGCGATGCTGTATTGCTGCATATGAATGGTGGACCCCACAGCGGCAGATGCGATGATCCACGGCAGGCGACCAACTATAAGTATCGTGAAGAATCTTAACGAACTCATGGAGGTAAGAGCGGCAACATATACGAGCAGGTCTTTCGGCAATCCGGGAATAACGAAAAAGATAAATAAAAAGGCAGAGAACTTCTTCTCATCATGAATAAAAGACATCCACTTATAATTTTTCTTTTGCAGCAGCCGTGAAATATAAGCGCGGCCGATAAAACGAGTAAAATAAAAAGCAATTCCTGAGCCTAGTATCAAGCCTATTGTAGTATACAAGGACCCCAGTGTAATCCCATAGATATAACCGCCTGCAACCTGTACCACTTCTCCTGGAATAGGCGCAACTACGATCTGAAGAATCTGGAATAAAATAAACATGACCGGACCCCAATGCCCTGTTGAATGAATATATGCTCTGAAATTGTCCATGGACGACATAATTTTAATAAGGGCAGGAGAATAATAGACCAGTAAACCAATGGACAATATGAATATCAGACCTAATAATAGGTTTATCACTGCTTTTTTCGAAGGTTGTGGCATAGCTGACGACTCCCTCCTTTGTATAATGACCTCTACATATTTGTAGTATAAAATGAAATCATTAAGAGTTACCTACATAACTTCTGAAGAATTCTTAAGTCGACTGTATTTGCTGGTAGTTGCTAATAGCGCATATTATACTGCTATTAGACGGAGGGATCAGATGAACAAGCAAATCTTAATTGCTGACGATAACAGTGAGATTCGTGAGATTGTAAGGATTTTGTTAGAGAGCGAGAATTATGATGTGATTGAAGCAATAGATGGTCAAGATGCGATTGATAAAGTGAGTGAAGAGACGGATCTCATTATTTTGGATATGATGATGCCCAATAAATCTGGACTGAAGGCGTGTTTGGAGATTCGTGAAAAAACAAGCGCACCGATCCTGTTTCTTACCGCGAAAACGCAGGATTCTGACAAACAATTGGCATTCTCCTCAGGCAGTGATGACTTTTTGTCCAAGCCTTTTTCCTATACAGAACTCGTTTCGAGAGTGAAGGCTTTACTGCGGAGGTATTATGTTTATCGGGGCAAGGAGAAGACGGAAGAAACGGACCAAATTATCGTTAAGGATCTTACGGTTCACCAGGATGCAAAAACCGTATTTGTTGGGGCGAAGGAAATCGCATTAACTGAAATTGAATACCAGATCTTGCTGCTGCTGGTTAAGAAACGACGTAAGGTGTTTTCGGCTGAAAACATATATGAGAGTGTTTGGGGACAACCCTACATTTATACGTGTAATAACACGGTCATGGTTCATATTCGTAATTTGAGAAGCAAACTGGAAGATGATCCACAGAACCCTAAATATGTGAAAACCGTTTGGGGGAAGGGGTACAAAATTGAATAGATTACTAATGGGAAAAAAGCTGAAGATCAAACTGGTTCTGGCAGTTATAATTTCATTGGTCATTTCTATAAGTGTATTCGTCATTTTACAACTGATTGGCGAGACTGTACTCAATAGTTATTTAAGCAAATCCACTTTTGTGGAAAATAGGCAGCAAGATGCGCTTGATCGATTCGAAGCATTCGTGAATAACCAGAACGTGTCAACCCGTGATCACGAGAAATTGTATGAATGGATCAGTCATGAGCGCTACTTGAATCTGTATATTTTTGCAAAAGACAAGTTGATTTTCTCCTCTAACACAGAGATTGATCCTGCTATTAATGAAGAGCTTCTAACTCAATTCGTGCCTTCGAAAGTACCCATCACCACCATCCATTTTGCGGATCAGGATGCCCAGATCTACTTGGTTGGCTTTTATGAGTATCAATACTACAATCTCATTCTGATTATTGGTGTTTTCATAACAGCTGTTATATTCATTGTTTCCTTTCTACTGATGATTAATAAGAAAACATCTTATATTGGCGTGCTTGAACAAGAGATCAAAATACTTGAAGGTGGAAATTTGGATTATTCAATTACGATATTGGGAAAGGATGAATTGTCTTCTTTGGCCAAAAGTATTGATGAGATGAGGAAATCCTTTGTTGAGCGACTCGGTAGCGAGGAGAGAGTGAGAATGGCTAATCGCGAATTGATCACGGCAATTTCCCATGATTTGCGCACTCCACTCACGATTCTATTGGGTTATATGGACATCATAGAGCTTAACAAATATAAGACGCATGAGGATCTGTTGCAGTATATTCACAATAGCCGGGAGAAGGCCTATCAAATCAAAGCGCTATCGGACAAACTATTCGAATATTTTACGGTATCCTCTGCCGCTGAAGAAGAGGATGTGGAATTTGAAATCTATGAGGGCAGAGCGCTTATCGATCAACTCATTGATGAGCAACTGGTGGTTTTAGACAAAATTGATGTACAGGTCCAGACAGATGCATATCATGAGGAATTTTTACTAGAAATCAATCTGGTCGCCATACGCCGTGTATTCGATAACATTTTTTCGAATATTCGAAAGTATGCTGATCCGACGCATCCCGTTCATATCCAGATTTCCTTGAAGCAACAATGGGTCTATCTTGGGGTCGAGAATAAGATTTTACGTGTGGGCAAAACGGAAGATAGCAACAAAATTGGGCTCGTTAGTTGTCAGAAGATAATACAGCAGCACAACGGGACGTTGACCGTATCGCAACGAAAAGATACTTTTTCACTTCAGGTTACGCTACCTGTCATTTTAAAAAAAACAGTACAGACTTTTGATTGATAAATCCAATAACGTTCTCTTTGAGCACCTAACTTGTCGCAGGGCAAGAACATACACCACCAAAGTCGCTAAGAAGCGGCTTCTTTGTGTCTATAAAGTGTAAACAGCCCATATATTTCAGACACTAATTGGCTTAAGAATTCTTAAGAATTATGAGGCCCCCATCTTAAGAAAATTCGAATAAGCTTATAAATTATAAGTAGTTTCTTGAATCATCAGAAAGGGGAAGGTATTACATTAATGGCCCTATCGATGAGCTTAGCTGTTACTCCAATTATTTAGTAACTCTACTCGTAATTCGCCTGGAATAAATGGCGTTCAGGAGGATACAATTCGCTAAATGCTGTACGTAGCCGAACAAGGACGTCGGCCTAGTATTTTCGATTTGAGGGAGCATGGAGAAATCTGTTATCGCTTTGGGTATCCAGATCTCACTGCTCTTCTGGACCCAAAAGATTTTGAACCGTTGCGAGAGGTTGCCATAAATTTTTGGAAGCATAAGTTTACCAAATGAAAAACTTATGGGTTAAGTCGCAAAGAGCAGATCCTGTGATCAGGATCTGCTCTTACTCATTTAACTGCCGATAACTCTCCAATTATTCGTCTGCTCAACCATCAACGGCTGATGTCTGCGGATGTAATCCTCCACCAGTGTGGCCATATCCGTGGCACCCTCGTGCAGTACCTTTTTGCCCGGATACATCGCATAATCACCGCCCCCAGCAGCACGGTAGCTGTTCATCACAACAGAGTACTTGCCATCCATGTCCATAGGTTTGCCTTCACGTTCCAACTTCATAACTCGACTGCCCACAGGTTGGGAGATATCCAGCTCGTACTCTATGCCAGCCCACATATCGTAATTATAATGCTGAGGTTTTGGCTCCATATAGGCAGGATTCACGGCCACTTCACCAGAAGCATTCACTTCAAAGTAACGAGCCGTTTGTTCCAGCGCTTCCCGGATGTCTTGACCGCTCAGCTCCAGTACAGTAAGCGTATTGGGATAGATGAAGTTGGATAACACGTCCCGAACAGTGATATGGCGTCCGAATCCCCGAGCCTCTTCACTTAGCATGGCGGTATTAGACAGCTCAGCCCCGGTCGCTTCCATCTGCACTTGATGTACAAAGGCAATGAATGGATGTGACTTGAGTCGCAGGGCCGTAGCATTGGTGATGGACAAGTCCCCAGACACCTCCCCAATGGGTTGATCAAGCCAGGCTTGTGCCTTATTCTCTACCTCATCCGTAAATTTCAAGACTGTAGCATCAGGCTCGACTTCACTATACTCATCCAGAAGTAACAACCGAGCCTGCGTATCGGTAATCTGCCACTTCCCACCCGATGATTGTTCCAACTGAACGGATACATGTCCCGCACCGTTACCACTGAATCCCGGCTGGATGACGGTTACCCCATGAATATTAGCGGTAAGCTGACGATGTTGATGTCCGGTAAGCAGCACATCGATGCCTTCGATGTCCCGGCAGATGGCAAAGCCTTGATTTTCTCCAGTTAACCGTTCAGTAGGCTCTCCCGTCTCCAAATCACTCTCAAATCCGCCATGATAACTCACTACCATAACATCTGGTTGTTCATGCTCGCGTATATAGCGAACCCATGTACGAATGGTCTCCAAGGCATCAAGGAACTGTAGGCCCTCAATATTTTTCGGGTGCTCCCAGTTCGGTATGTAATGCGTAGTTGCACCCAACAGGGCGATTTTGACGCCAGAAGATAAGGTTTTGATTAGATATGGAGGACCGAAGGCAGGGACATCTGGATGCTCATCATTCACAATGTTGGCAGACAGCCAAGGGAAGTTGGAAGCTTCAACCGCCCCGCGTAACAGATGCTGACCATAGTTAAACTCATGATTGCCCATCACGGCAGCATCATATCCCAGTTCATTCAGAACGGTTATGAAAGGATGCACTTCGTTTTTGGAAACTTGTGAAGCTGCATAAGAGGCCAAGGGCGATCCTTGCAAAAGATCCCCGTTATCCACCAGGATCAGTTCAGGTGAACGTTCGCGTTCCTTACGAATCAGGGAAGCGAGCAGGGCAAGTCCTGCCGGGCGGTATGCATTGGTATTGTAATGAATGGGCCGGATCGCTCCGTGCAGATCACTGGTGAACAGGATGTCGAAGCTTGCCGTATGAGTGGTTATGGATGTCATTTTACAATCTCCTCTAATATATAAGTTCAGATATATGGAATTACTATAAAACGGAGAAGACAGATTAGCATGAAGAATCGAAATATAAGCAGTTATCTCCGATGTTCTCCCTATATCTTCAACCATAATGAGCCTATTCTAACAGATACAATTCGCGCTGACAGCCTGACAGGAAACTTTACAAAACTCCAAATTCCGTTTCACATCGCGCTAATATTTGGCAACTATAGTAGATAAGTACTGAAAAATAGAAACTCTTTGGAGGGTGTTCGTTTGAAGAAGTCTGCTTTATTTTTACCATTGTTGATTTTGGTTATGTTTCTGAGTGCTTGTGGGTCTAGTAGTACAACTGGTTCGGGTAACGGGGATAATGCGAGTTCTAATGCATCCGGCACGTCTACGACAGAGACAGAGACAGAGAAAGCTGTCGAAGGTTATGTGCCGACTGAACTGACGGTTCAATTCGTACCTTCCCAGAATGCAGACACGCTAGAAGCAAAAGCAAAACCGCTTGAGAAGTTGCTTGGTGACAAACTGGGCATTCCGGTAAAAGTCAGCGTATCCACCGACTACAACACGATTATTGAAGCAATGGCTTCCAACAAAGTGGACGTTGGTTTCTTGCCTCCGACAGCTTATGTACTGGCAAAAGAAAAAGGCGCTGCACAAGTTATTTTGCAAGCACAACGTTTTGGTGTAAATGATGAGACAGGTGCTCCAACGGAAGAGTTGGCGGATTCTTATAAATCCATGTTTATTGTGAAAAAAGATTCTCCGATTCAATCCATCGAAGAACTTAAAGGTAAAAAGGTTGCTTACCAAAACGTAACGTCTTCCGCAGGTTATGTATGGCCAGCAGGTCTGTTGCTCGACAGAGGCATTGATCCATTGAAAGATGTATCACCTGTAACGTTGAAAGGTCATGACCAAGGTGTTATCGCTGTATTGAATGGTGACGTTGACGCAGCAGCTATTTTCCAAGATGCCCGCAATACGGTAGCTAAAGACTATCCGACTGTATTTGAAGATACACGTGTACTGGCGTTCACTGAGCCTATTCCTAACGATACCATCGCCGTTCGTACAGACATGAATGCTGATTGGACTGCGAAGATCAAACAAGCCTTCATCGATATCGGTAAAGATACTGAAGGTCACCAGATCATCAAAGAAATCTATACGCATGAAGGTTATGTAGAGTCCGATGATAGCAAGTTCGAGATCGTTCGTCAGTATGGCGAAAAAGTGAAAGGTGAGTAATTAAGATCCAAAAGTAGTTCGGGATCTGTTCACTTTGTAGTAGCTCTCTTGGATGGGAACAGCTTAATCGTAGCAATGGACAGGCCAGTTCAGCGTGATCTACGCTGCGCTGGCTTGTGCCATTATAGCAAGGACTTAGGTATGTATGATCATTAAGAATGAAAGAAGGATTATTGCCATGATTGAGCTTCATAACGTTACCAAAACTTACGCTAACGGCACCAAGGGCCTGGATAATATTAATCTGAAATTTGAGGAGGGTGAATTCATTGCTGTAGTGGGTCTGTCCGGTGCGGGTAAATCAACCCTCCTGCGCTCCATTAACCGACTGCACGACATTAGTGAGGGCGAGATTCTGATTAACGGAAGCTCCATAACGAAGGCGCAGGGCAAACGGCTGCGCATGATCAGACGTGACATCGGCATGATCTTCCAGAGCTTCAATCTCGTGAAACGATCCAGTGTACTCCGTAATGTACTCGCTGGACGAGTTGGGTACCATTCCACCATGCGTACCATTCTCGGGCGTTTTCCAAAAGAGGATATTGAGCTGGCATTCACTGCGCTAGATCGGGTTAACATCTCCGAGAAAGCCTATTCCCGTGCAGATCAGCTGTCCGGTGGACAACAACAGCGTGTGGCTATTGCTCGTGTACTGGCACAGGAAGCGAAAATCATTCTGGCCGACGAACCGGTTGCTTCACTTGACCCGCTTACAACGAAGCAGGTTATGGATGACCTGAAACGTATTAATCAGGAGCTTGGTATTACGACCATCGTCAACCTTCACTTTATTGATCTGGCCAGAGAGTATGCGACCCGTATTGTCGGATTGCGAGCAGGTGAGGTGGTCTTCGACGGCCCGGTGGAAGAGGCGACGGATGAGCGCTTTGCAGAAATATACGGCAGGCCGATTCTGGCTGACGAATTGCTGGACAAGCATGCTGTGCATGAGCAGGGAGAAGTTGTGGTATGAAGGGGCAGTCCAACGTTCCACTTCAGAATTCAGGCGGAGTGAGGAAGGAACCTGGTTCCAGCCCGGCTCAGGTTGTAAATCGCCCGAAACCGCCTGGGCGTACGAAACATCTGCTCACCTTAGTTATCATTCTGCTTCTTCTGTGGGCCAGTGCGAAGCAGACCGATGCCAGCTTCACGGAGTTGTTTGAAGGTTTTCCTAACATGCTGGACCTGCTGAAGGATATGTTCCCACCCCGGTGGAGTTACTTTGATAATATCGTTCAAGGCATGCTGGAAACGATACGGATGGCCCTGATTGGGACTACCATTGGTGCGATTATTGCCATTCCAGTCTCGATCATCTGTGCCGGTAACTTGATGCCGAGTCGCTGGATCTACTATCCGGCACGCTTTCTGCTGAACCTGATTCGGACCGTGCCGGATCTGCTGCTTGCTGCTTTGTTCGTCGCTGTGTTTGGTCTGGGACCTATTCCCGGAATCCTGGCACTGGCTGTGTTCTCCGTAGGTCTGATTGCGAAGCTGACGTATGAGACGCTGGAAACCATTGATCAGGGGCCGCTGGAAGCGATGACGGCTGTCGGTATGAACCGGATTCAGCTGATTATGTATGGCGTGGTGCCGCAACTGGCTGCCCAGTTCACATCCTATGTGCTGTATGCCTTCGAAATTAATATACGTGCTGCTGCCATTCTGGGATTGGTGGGAGCCGGAGGGATTGGACTCTACTATGAGGCTACACTTGGATTCCTGGAGTATGACAAGACCAGCGTAATCATTCTGTTTACCCTCGTCATCGTTCTGGTCATTGATTATGTAAGTACTAAGCTGCGGGAGAAATTGCTATGATGAAAAATGAAACAAGCCGCATGCGGCCAAAACCACGGAAGAACCCGCTACGCTGGGTTATTGTGTTACTGCTGATCCTTGTGTATGCCTGGGCCCTTGCTGGTGTACCGTTTACTGGTTTCAAGGAAACCGCCGCTCAGATTATGAAGGCTATTGTAGCCGGGATTTTCTCACCGGACTGGGATTTTGTATATCTGCCTGAGGGAGAAGACTTGCTGCGAGGTCTCCTGGACACGTTGGCAATCTCCGTACTAGGTACTGTAATCTCGGCGGTACTCTGTATCCCGTTTGCATTCTGGTCTGCCCGCAATATGAGTGGACATCGTTCCATCTCGGGTGCAGGTAAAATGGTACTCAGTTTCATCCGTACGTTTCCTGAGATTATCATGGCTTTGATGTTCATCAAGGCAGTCGGCCCCGGATCGTTCGCAGGGGTACTCGCCCTCGGATTGCACTCCATCGGCATGTTAGGCAAATTGTACGCCGATGAAGTTGAAAATATTGACTATGGCCCATCTGAGGCGCTGCTTGCCTCCGGAGCCAATCGTATGCAGCAGTTGTGGTTCGCCATCCTGCCGCAGGTTATGCCTGGCTTCCTGAACTATACGTTGTATCGTTTCGAGATTAATGTACGTTCCGCGACCATACTGGGTGTAATCGGAGCAGGGGGGATTGGTACCCCGCTGATCTTTGCACTTAGTACACGGAACTGGCCGCGAGTAGGTATAATCCTGCTGGGTATAATCGTGATGATCACGATCATCGATCTGATCTCGGGTTATATTCGTAAGAAGCTGGTGTAGAGTTAATGTGGAGCTATAAATATATTAGATGATAGAGTAAGAGGAGAGGGCTATTCGGTGCCAGTATATTGGCAGGGATAGTCTTTTTTTGTGTCTGAATTCAGGGATAAGGAAGGTGACCTATGGAATTATTTTATTTTATGGTCTTTCAGAAGTTTAAAAAAACATAACAGAGAAAATATTGGACTCAGTGTAATCCTGATCATTTTCACGGGAAGCGGTTATACGTTTACACAGATGAACTTGATTTTTGTCATTAGTGTCATCGCCGTGGCCGCTTATTCTGCTGTATGGAACAGCATTCTATTTGCAAGAAATGGATATGAGCCGGAACGTTTGAAATGAATGAAAAAAACCGAAACCATGTTGCCCTGTGAATCAAGCAATGTTGGTTTCGGTTTTTTTATATGCTTCGTTAAACGTTAGGCTTCTTTACTGAGACCTAGCTAGCCAAAGGCAACGCTTTGGTCACTTGAACCGTAATTGTCTCGGTGCTGGTTACGCCTGCGGCGTTGATCAGCTCAGCACGGTACGTGTACGTTCCGTTAGCCCGACCCGACAAGTCTGTTGTAGCGCTTTGAGAAGCTGGTGTTGCTGCGTTCAACGCTTGTGTATCAATCAATACATCATTCTCATAGAGACGATATTCGGTTGCGTTCGTACCCCACCAGAGGTTCATGGAAACGTTGTAGTTACCGTCACCATCCCAGTTGTTTTGGGACAACGTAGCTTTGCCTGGAGCGGCATTGGTTACTTGTACCGTCAGCACGTCGCTGCGTGTTGTACCTTTGTCATTGGTCAGCTCGGCTACATAAGTATATGTGCCGTTAGCTTTACCTGTAATGGCGGTTTTGGAGGACTGAGCCGATGGTGAAGCCGCAGTCAACTTCTGCGTATCAATCAGAACGCCATTCTCATACAGTTTGTACTCGGAACCATTTTCGCCCCACCAGAGGTTCATGCTTACGTTATACGAACCTTCGAAGAGGCCGGTTGTATAACCATTATCAGAAGAAAGCACCGGTTTACCCGGTGCTCCTGCAGCTGGAGTGGAAGGCACTTCGCCTCCACCTTGATCTTCAGCAGGTACAAAATCATTCAAACTTCTAGGTTTCAATTGATATACATCTTTGAAAATAGCGGAAATGCCTGTGATACTGATCTTGTCCCCTGCAGCATAAGGGAAGGAAGTATCTGTCACACCTGTACGTGTATCTACACGGATATGTGTGCTCGTTCCGTCTGTTGCTACCGCGTCGAATTCAAATGATCCAACCGGTGAAGCACTGATGATATTCTCGATCGTTACATCCTTCAATTGAACCAGTTGACCCTGGTTCGCATCTGTAATTGCTGTAACTTCGATTGGAGCAGGTACGGAAGCAGTACCTGTTTTCTCAATCGCAACGATATCGGTAAGCTCGAACTCGCTGTTATAGATGGTTGTTGCTGCCGTTACTTTAACCTTGTCACCAGCATGGAAGCCGCTAGTGTGCTGGAACACGTAGATTCCGGCAGTTTCATCTTGAAGATAGAAGGCTTGTCCACCAAATGCACCCGGCTCTGTCGTCACAACACCTTCGATCGTTACGGTAGTGCCAACCGCTTTGGTGCGTGCTTCAGCAACGGTAATAGCTGCTGGAATCGGGCCTTCTTCTTCCGGAAGCTGTTCAGCTGGCACATTGCCCACGGTCACGGCATTGGTGATCAGGTTGCTACCGTTCAGACGCAGACGCAAGCTGGCAGCGCCAGTTGTACCTGGTTTGATGCGGACGTTCAGATCTTTGATCGCGCGACCTTTGCTGTCCGAGGTTACGCTGAATGTGGAGCTATACCCGTACGAAGTCGGCCAAGTGCCACTTTCATTCTGGATCATGGCGACCTGTGTTCCACCAGTCAGATAGATACCGGCACTATAACCGGATACGGTTGTGTTGGGTGGCATGTTTTCCACAACCACACGAACCTGGAAGTCTTCTGCATTTGGAAGAGTATCCTGTTTGACGAAGCTGTAGGCAGCGTTCGCACTGGATGCAGGGCCACCGTAAGAACCAGCTTTGAACGTGGAACGATCGTACCACTTGTATCCGGCAGCAGGTGCGGACCAAGGTTCAGCCTGTGGTTCTGTGGAAGCAGCCGGCTCTTCGAATGGCAACAGCGCTGTAGCTGTGTCCAGTTCAAGTCCGTTCACTTCAGTCAGGCTTGTGTAGTTCTCTTGCGTTGCGAGCCAGTTCACGGTATTTACGAGCAACACCGCATCATCGGCTTCTTTAAAACCGTCATAAGTCGTTTTGCGTGTGCCAGTCTCTTCACGCAAGTATTTTGGTGATGCATCTTCTACTGGAGAGGAGTCGCCGATGAAAGCAGCCTTACCTGCACCCAGCTTGGATACGGCTACGTAAGGACCTTCTTCGATCCCGCCACCGTTGTAGACGCCTTGGTCCACTGCGTTATTCCATTTTGCATTGGTTTTTGGCAGGTACACAATGCCTTTTGCTTTTTCCGGATCGGTGATCGCGAGTGTTGAACCGGCGTGCATGGCTACAGCCGATACGCCTTCTGTGATGCCGAAGGCTTGATCTGCCGGTACGACGATATTAGCGTTGATATCGCCAAGTGCGTTATAGCGGAATCGTACGCCGAAGTTATCGGACAACCAGTCCGTGCTAGTTACATTTTGCATGGCTTCCGAGTTACGCTCATCGGTGCTCATACCTTTGGCCGGATCTTCAAAAGCTCCCCGACGGAAGCCGTTGATGACTTCAGAGCCATCCCAGCGGTTTTTGTTACGGTCGGCATTATAGTGATCTCCAACGAAGAAGATACTGCCGCCAGTTTCAACATATTGTTTCAGTGCTGCCTGTTCGGATGCTTTGAAAGGAATTTGAGGCTCTGCAATAACGAATACGTTATACTCTTTCAGATCATCATAGGTAAATGGTGTCGTCTTGCGAAGTTCTTTGACGTAATAACCATCATTCGCGAGTGCATTACCAAAGTCGGAGAAACCTCCATCAATGACCCAGTCTGCAGCTCCAGCCGTCTGGCCGTGAGAGTTGTCGAACAGTACTTTCTTCCCTGCATTTTGGTTCACAACCTTCGCCTGGATGAACGGTGCCGGGTCTGTCGGCCCTTCCGCATGAACCGATGCATCTCCATTCCATAATCCGATCTGAAGCGGCAAAGCCATGGACAATGCCAGGAGTGATTTTAAAAATACTCCTCGCATACCTGTTAATTTACCCAACCAAATCCCTCCCAAATATTAGTTGATTCATGAGTTCGTCCATATTCTACCACATGAAAATCTCACATAGTCATAACAATGTGTAAAAATTAACTCGATATTTGTAAAATGGGGTCTTTTGACATATCCATAGGTATTTCGGTCTGGCTTCATTTAATTAATCTGCCATCGCATATCGATTTTACGTAAACAAAAAGCCATCTCTTATGAGATGACTTTGGCCCGAATTCGATTGACGGCATGGAAGACAGAGGATTTAATCATACCTTCACTGCGATTTACCAGCTCTGCTGTCTCCTTGATGGAGTATCCGTCGATGAGACGCAGCTCTAATATTTTACGATGTTCGCTGTTGTTAATATGGGAGACAAGATCATGAATGCCTTCATTAATTTCAAGGTGGGGTGTATCGAAGTGATGGGTAGGTACCTCCAGACGACTGTCGCGTCTCAGTGTACGGGTCCGCCTGCGGAAACTGTCCATCGCAAGGTTACGGGCAATGCGTTTGAGATAATAGAGAAGCCGATCTTCAGGGATATCCACGGTAACGTTCATTAGTCGAATGAAACAATCCTGAGCCAGATCTTCTGCGTCTTGCGGTTGTTTGACGATATGGGATAGATACCTTGTGATTTCTGATTTATAGTTGATATAAGCTTCATTAATTCGTGTGCTGTTCATATGATGTGAATCCCCCTTGGATACAGATCAGGCTTGGGTCCGGTCTGGTATGAGTCTCTATCATCCAAGTATATCAGGAGGTTGTTTCCAAACGGTTCAGAGTTGTATCGGAGTTGTAACATTTCGTGCTTCCCTCTATTCAAGCATACGGCTTGGGATACAAAATATAGGCAGATGAAATTCATAGAGCAGGGAGATTACGAGGGTATCATGAGACAAAAAGAAATTTTAATTATTGAGGACGAGGAGTCCATTCGCGATATTTTGTCCTATTCGTTACGTAAAGAAGGATTCGGGATCAAGGAAGCAGCTACGGGTAAAGAGGGGCTGAATCTGCTTCGGGATTCGAAGCCGGATCTGATCCTGCTGGATCTGATGCTGCCAGACATGAGTGGTTTTGATGTGTGCAGACAACTATCTGTGAACTCCAAGATACCCGTCATCATGATCACCGCCAAGTCAGACATGCTGGATAAAGTACTTGGCATGGAACTGGGGGCGGATGACTATATCACGAAGCCGTTTGATATCCGTGAGGTGGTTGCGCGCATTCGGGCTATCTTTCGCCGGATTGATCTCATCAGCGAGACACTGGAGAATCAGTCCTATGAGGTGGTAAGGCTCGGCAAACATATTGAGATCCGCAAGGATGAACGGGAAGTGTGGAAGGACGGGGAACGGGCAGGACTCACAAATAAGGAATATGATCTGTTGTTATTTCTCGTGACCCACCACCGTAAGGTACATACCCGTTCTGAACTGCTGGACAAGGTGTGGGGATTTGATTTTGCAGGGGATACCCGAACCGTGGACATTCATGTACAACGGATTCGCAAGAAATTGGATAGTGGTGTGCAAGGCATTTCGATGATCGAAACCGTATTTGGTGTGGGGTACAAGCTGAATATTCAGGTTCAGACATGAAGTGGACGATCCAGTTCAAAATGGTGGTGCTGTTCTCGGTTATTGTCTTTATCGGATTCTCGGCTCTGCTGATTCTCTCCAATAAGGTAGCTCAAGAGAATATGTACCGGGAAGTGCACGAGGACATGGTGCAATCGAAGAAAAACCTGGATATCGCACTGAATCAGTACTTCCTGATTCAAAATAAACGTATGAGCACAGACTCGCTCGAAGCGGGAAACCGCGAGTTAGCGGAGCAGATTGGTTCAGCCGTTGGCGGGAACATTACGGTGTATCGTCCGGATGCTTCTCCATACGGCTCAGCTGGTAGCGGGGTTAACGTCACTAAGCGAATTGACAACCCTGATGTAAAAGAAGCCATGCAATCCCGCATTGCGTACACCACTGTAGTAGATAACGGCCGAGTCACCGCCAGTCTGTCTTTCCCACTCCAGAGAGATCAACAGCTCATTGGCATTGTGCAATTGGAGAAGGATTACACCGATCTGTACAAGCGTAACCTCCGTTTCCAGAATACGATCAAGCTGTTTGCAGCTGCTATTTTCGTATTTGTGTTTATCGCTTCGATCTTTATTTCCCGGAAAATCACACAACCCATTCGTGTACTCACGAAACGGTCTGCGGAAGTGGCTCAGGGGAGTCTGAATGCAGATATTGAGATTACAACGAAGGATGAGATTGGTGAACTGGCTTCAAGCTTCACTATCATGATTGATCGGGTTCGGGAGCAGATTGATCTGATTGAACGGGAACGGGATGAAGGGAAGCAAGTGCAGGCGCGAAGTAAGGCCTTTTTTGACAATGTGACGCATGAATTGAAGACACCACTAACGACGATTCTGGGATATGCCCAGATTTTGCGGGATAACGGATTTACCGATCAGGACTTCTTTGACAAAGGCATGAATTATATTATCAAAGAAAGCCAGCGTCTCAACACGATGGTTGCGGATATTCTGGAGGTGTCGGTCTCGTCTGCGGTCATTCAGGCGTACCGATTTGAACGTATAGATGTATCGGACATCATTCGCGAAGCTTGTGAGGACATGTCGATTAAGGCAGGCAAGTACAATATAGGCATCCATTATGAGCTGGAAGATTATCTGTATCTTCAGGGAGATCGTGACAAGCTTAAGGAGGTATTCCTCAACGTCTTGGACAACTCGGTCAAATACAGTGATGTGAATTCGATTATTGAAGTACAATCCTTCCGGTTGGCTGATGTCATAGCTATCGTAATTCGTGATCAGGGGGAGGGGATTGGAGAAGATGCACTCCAACATGTATTCGAACCTTTTTACCAGGATAAAGGAATGAACAGAGCCGAGAAAGGAAGTGCTGGACTGGGCTTGTCTATTGTGAAGAACATCGTTGAACGTCACGGAGGAACAGTGGAGATGAAGAGTATCATACGTCAAGGGACACAAGTATATATCAGTCTTCCGGGGGACATGAACGCATGAGACATCCTGGATTTTGGCGTAATAATCGCGACAGGTTGATACTTTCAGGGCTGTTGATCGCATTTGTCGGGGGATTCTTCGGGATTGGCAGCCTGTTCAGTATCGGAAATCTCAAGCCACGAACCGTAATTTTGCCAAGTGAGCAATTCAACAGCCGTCTGGCGCCGCCACCGAGCAGTACAATCCAGATCGAGTCAGCTACCAAGATTCCGAATGATTTTGCTATTTATGACTTTGACGTGGCTGATCGAAATACGCTTGTCGTTAATGGTCCGGAGCTTTCGTATTCTGGCCTGAAACTGTCCCTGCTGTATCTGGATGATAATCATGTCAAAGATATCGGAGGCAATACGGATTATGGGGTTGTGCTGAGTCCAGACCGAAAGAAGCTGATCTACTCCCAATATCGTGCGGGTCAGACACAGAGGACCACGTTCGAGTATGATATCCAGAGTGGAGAACGTCGCAAGCTTGGGAATGATAACTCATATTACAAACAATATGTTGGCAATGACACATACATTGGTCAGGATGATCTCACATTCGGGCAGACGGATCTGAGTACAGGCAAGAGACGTGTGTTATTCACACATAAAGAGTTAATGACCATGGTGACAGGTAAAAGTAAGGCGAATAATCCGAGCGACACGTTCATTATTATGGATGTGTTCGAAGTCAGTCCGGATCGGAAACAGGTATATATATTGGTTATGTTGAAGGACACATTCGCAATCTACCGCGTATCTCTGGATAAGGATCGTGAAGTGAAGGCGTATATGATGATGAATGACATACAGCAATTCAGGCCACTGAAGAATGGGGATATGATCATTCAGGGAGAAGTCGATAATGTACAGGGATTGTATCAATACCGTGCCGAGCAAGATCAGCTCACTCTGCTGGTTAAGGGGACATTCTGGAACTTTGACCTGGATGGAGATGAATCCCGGATCGCTTATGTTCTCTCGATGGAGAATAAGAAGAATGAAATGCATATCGCTTACCTGAATGACGGCAAATTGTCGTCCGATACGGTAATCTACCGCAATATGGATAACTTCATCAAGCTGAAATGGAATGAGGATGAACTATTTGCTGTAGCCAGCACAACGGATAAAAGTGAGATGTACCGCTTTAGTTTCAGAGCTTGGTAAGCCGCGAAAGGTATACGAATATAAGACCTTGGTCTGGATAGAGCTGGCGATAGCTACTTGCGGACAAGGTCTTTTTGTTATGACATTTTACAAGTTGGATACAACTCCGGCCAGCCCGGATACATCTCCACCCTATAATAAAAGGGAATGAGCTACGCGAATCTATACATATTCAGCAAGTAGAAAGGAAGACATGCAGCAATGCTTCAAGTTGAACAATTATCCCACTCGTTCCGTAATGCACAGGGAACTGTTCCAGTGCTTCATGATATCAACCTGTCGATAGGTGAAGGCATGATGGTCGCCCTTTTGGGCAGCTCAGGTTCAGGCAAGTCCACACTGCTGAATCTGATGGCGGGACTGATGAAACCGGATCAGGGCAAGATTCTAATCGCGGGACAAGATATTGTACGTTTCAGCGAGAACCGTCTGGCTGAGTTCAGGCGCAGTCACATCGGGTTTATTTTTCAATCCTATGAGCTGCTGTCTAACCTTACGATCCGGGAAAATGTAGAGTTACCTTTGGTGTTTATGGGCATAAGCCCTTCGAAACGCAAAGCAAAAGCACTAAAGCTGTTGGAGCAGGTTGGACTGGGTGAAAAAGCAAACTTGTTCCCGTCTCAGTTGTCGGGCGGTCAACAACAACGTGTCAGTATTGCACGCTCGCTCATTACCGAACCCTCGGTTATCTTCGCAGATGAGCCGACGGGAAATTTGGATACCGAGACGGAGGAAGAGATTATTGCGATTTTGCAGCAGCTTAACCGGGATATGAATACAACCTTCGTCATTGTGACACATGAAGCAGAGGTCGCCGAGCAGATGCAGGTCGTGCTTACCCTGCAACATGGAATATTGGTTGAAGAGGCTGTAAGGGAAGTTTGAGGTAAAAGGAGAGGAATTGTGAGAATACGGGATGTAGCGCGTATGGCATGGGGACAGATCATTCGCAGGAAGATGGTCACACTGCTGTGTATGATGGGTCTGTCGATCGGCTCTGCCGCCATGATCATTGCACTTAGTGTGGGGCAGTCCGTACAGACATATAGCGAGAGAACATTAAACGATAATTACAAGATGGATGAGATTACGATTACGCCCAATGAAGGCATTCGTACGGGCAACGGCAAGGGGAGCGGTCAGACATCGAAGTTTGAACGGGGCGCGTTGACGCTGGAAAAGATTCAGATTATCCAAAGGCTTCCCCATGTGGCTGCCGTGGCTCCCATGTTAAAGCTGGATTCGCTGGAAATGGTGCTTCCAGATGGTCGCAGTACTTATGTTGAAGTCATTGGTACACAGCTTGAGACCCTGGGCGGGTTTGGATACAAGTATGCTGAGGGACGTGGTGCGGAAGAGGGTCGTATGGCGGTGACCAGTTATGGGACCGCATTCGGACTCGTAGACCCCAAAGTAACTCAGAAGTTATTCGAACAATTGAATGCTGATCCATATAACAATGCGCTTTTGGAAGAGTATATGGCGATTGCATCGAAGCAGGATCAGCTCGTCCAGCAGCATGTTCAGTTTCGATATGAAGACTTTGTGAATGCAGGCAAAACCAAAATGAGCGGCTCCATACGTGTATCTGGAGAATTAATGAAGCCTTCCAATATGGATGATATGACTGCTCAGGGTGACAAAAAAGTATATCTGCCGCTCGATACAGCTCGCGCTTTGCAGGATGAGCTCGGGTTACAACAGGCAGACAGTACCGCGGCCAAGCATCTCAACTCGGCTCTGGTCAAGGTAGAGGATAAACGCTATGTATCCCAGGTTGAAGAACAGATCCAAAAGTTGACGTTAAACACACAGAGTAATCTGTTCCAGGAGGAAGCGATGGCAGGCCAACTGGCGATGTACCAAAAAGCAGCATTGGGCATCGGTGGTTTTATCATGTTGCTGGCTTCGTTGTCCATTATTGTGGCAATGATCATGTCTACGCATCAGCGGCGTAAGCAAATTGGAGTAATGAAGGTGCTGGGTGCGAATCTGTGGCAGATCCGCCAGATGTTTATTACGGAAGCAGCCATGCTTGGACTGATGGGTGGCGTGGCGGGTGTAGGGATTGCCTTTGCTGCCCTCGGCGGGGTGAACAGTCTGCTCGCGAGTCAGATGGCAGACCAGGTGAATGGTCCGATGACCGTGGTTATTCAGCAGTCCGCTCTGCCGCTGGGCATCGTTTTTGCTGTGCTGGTCGGTATTGTATCGGGGATCTATCCGGCAATCAGCGCATCCCGGACCAATGCATTAACGGTGATCAAATCGATGTAATTTTATCAGCGAAAGGGAAAATGGGCACATGAAGAAATGGATTAAAATCATCATTACGGTGGTACTTTTGGCAGGTGTGGGGTACTGGTTATATGAAAAGTACAAGCCAAAACCGGAGGCACCTGTCGAAATCCCGCCCCCGATTACCTTTGATGTCACACAGGAAACGATGACTCAAACGATTCAGGTGAAAGGGAAATCCGTATACACCGATCAGACCGATATCTTCGCTCCGTATGCATCCAACATCAAGCAATGGCATGTGAAAAGTGGTGAGCAGGTGAACAAAGGCGATGTCCTGTTTACCCTCGACACGTCCGCGTTACAAACGGAAGTAGAGCAGTTGCAGAGCGATCTGGAGAAAGCTCACCTGGAAAATAAGATGAATCAGGTTAGCCTGGATCAGGCGAATATGAGCGAGTCGCTTGGCGTGACGGAAGAAGAGCGCAAGAAGGCATTTGCAGACCGGGAGGGCAAACGCCTGACGAATGAATTGAATCAAAAAGCGCTGGTCCTTAAGGAGAAGGAGATACAGAAAAAGCAGGCAGTGATGAGCAAGTCTGTTGTGTATGCTTCGGCTTCCGGTATATTTCAGATGAATGAAGAGGACAGTAAGACACGTGCGGTGACGGAAGGACAGCTTATGGGGTCCATTACGAACATCAGCAAACTGAAATTTATGACGATTGTTGGCGAGGAAGAAATGTTCAGGCTCAAGGTGGGAATGCCGGTTAAGGTGCGAATGACAGCGCAGAAAGACCTGCTATTCGCCGGGAAGGTGAGCAAGGTGTCCAAATTCGCCCGGAAGAGTACGGATATGGACCTCAAGCAGGCTTCCCAGTTTGACGTGGTCATTGATCTGAAGCCGGATGCCAGAATGTACGGAGGCGTGAGTCTGGAAGGGGATATCGAGACGACGCGGAAGGACAAAGTTACGGTTGTGTCCAGCTTGGCGATCATGCGGGATCAGACTGAACCCTATGTATTGTTGGACAAAGGGAATGGACAGACAGAGCCATTGACGATTCAAGCCGGAATGGAGTCAGGGGACAAGACGGAAGTGGTTCGTGGATTAAAACCGGGAGATATCGTTGTTCTGCCTTAGAAGAGTGGGCAGTTCGACCTTGTTCAACATCAGGTTCATTGTGGCATTGTGCCAGGATGAGCCTTTTGTGTCGTTTTGGGCAAGGGATGTTCAGATTCCTGCTTAGAATATGGAAATAAATATAATTAAATTTATATAATTCAATTTACAGTAATATTTACATGTCGTATAATCAGTACATAAGGAGGTGAACACCGAACATCATGATCGTAGATGGGTAGGCGAATACCTTTTTTTAAACCACTTAAAGAAAGCGCTTACCAAGTTAGAGAGTTGGGTATCCCGTAATCCTTTTTCACACTTCTTCATGTCCAACACACGTTCAACCACACCCACCATATTATACTCACATGTTCGACCCCACACATTGTTTGTTCACTCATGATTCCAGCTACACAACCAATTCTCCTGGAGGCGATACAACCAACTCATCCTAACGTTCTCTTCGTGCTAAGCATCATAATGACACAGAGGATCAGACATGAGTACAACCCAATCTAACTAAAGGAAAGGTGGAACTATGAAGACTAAATTGAAAACCAAATCGAGAGGTAAGAAGATCCTACGCAAAGGTGTAAAGCAAATGCTGGCAGCAACGCTGCTCGCGGCGGGGATTTTCCCAGGAATGTCTCCAGGTCTGACTCAGGCGGCTGAAGCACATGTGGATAATCCATTTGTGGGAGCCACGGCTTATCTGAACCAGGACTATTCGGCTCTCGTGGATACGTCCATTGCGCTGACCAATGATACGTCGCTGAAGGCAAAGATGGAGACGGTCAAATCGTATCCAACAGCAGTGTGGATTGACCGTATTGCTGCGATCTATGGCGGCGCCGACAACGCTGGTCGCAAAAGCGTAGAGCAGCATCTCGATGCCGTTCTCGCTCAAAAGAAACCTGGCACACCCATAACCGCTTCATTCGTTATCTATAACCTGCCAGGTCGGGATTGTCATGCACTTGCATCCAATGGTGAACTTCCACTAACACAGGCTGCGCTGCAGACGTACAAAACGGATTATATTGATGTCATTGCAGATATCTTCGCAGATCCGAAATATCAGGATATTCGCATTGTGGCGATTATTGAGCCGGACAGTCTGCCTAACCTTGTGACCAATCTGAGTACTCCCGCCTGTGCTCAAGCCAGCTCAACAGGCATCTATGAAGCTGGGGTCAAGTATGCACTGGACAAGCTGCATGCCATTCCCAATGTGTACAACTACCTGGATATCGGCCACTCCGGCTGGCTCGGATGGGACAACAACCGTAGCGGTGCGATTGCCCTGTATACTGACGTGGTAAATGATACAGCAGCAGGCTTGCAGAGTGCAGATGGTTTTATCACCAATACTGCAAATACGACGCCTACCCATGAACCGAATCTGCCTAATCCGGATCTGAATATTGGTGGACAACCAATCCGATCCTCCGATTATTATGAATGGAACCCGTACTTTGACGAGACGGATTTCACTGCAGCGCTCTATTCCGGATTTGTACAAGCAGGATGGCCAAGCAGCACGGGCTTCCTGATCGATACCAGCCGTAATGGATGGGGTGGGGTAGACCGTCCAACATCCGCGACAGGAAGTAATATCAATGCCTATGTGAATTCTGGCAGGGTCGACAAACGGGCCCATCGTGGCAACTGGTGCAACAACAGTGGAGCAGGTATTGGTGAAGCACCTAAAGCAGCTCCGGGACCTGCACACCTGGACGCTTATGTATGGGTGAAACCTCCGGGTGAATCTGATGGCTCCAGCTCCGAAATTCCGAACAACGAAGGCAAAGGCTTCGACCGGATGTGTGATCCGACCTTCACCACTCGGGATGGCGTATTAACAGGCGCGTTGCCTAATGCTCCGGTGTCGGGTCACTGGTTCCATGATCAATTCGTGACATTGGTAAAGAACTCATTCCCTGTGCTGCCTGCAAGTGACGGCGGAGGTAATCCTCCGGGCGGCACAACAGCTCCGGCAGCACCAGCAGCTGTGACGGCTTCTGCTGGTAATGCCCAAGTCTCCTTGACGTGGACTGCTTCCGCAGGAGCAACGAGTTATAGTGTGAAGCGGGCATTGAGTGCATCAGGTCCGTTCACAACGATTGCTGCCAATGTGAGTGGAACGTCTTACAGCAATACAGGCTTGATCAATGGCACAACCTATTATTATGTGGTCACGGCAACGAATGCAGTAGGTGAAAGTGTCAACTCTGCAACAGCAACAGCTACGCCGGTTGCAGGTGTAACTGCACCAGCTGCACCGACTGCTCTTACAGCAACCGCAGGCAATGCTCAGGTGAGTCTGACGTGGACTGCTTCTGCAGGTGCGACAAGCTATAATGTGAAACGGGCGCTCAGTGCATCAGGTCCGTTCACAACGATTGCAGCGAATGTGAGTGGTACATCCTACACGAACACTTCCCTGACGAACGGAACAACGTATCATTATGTAGTAAGTGCGGTGAATACAGCAGGTCAAAGTGCCAATTCCGCTGTAGCTTCCGCGACACCTCAAAGTGTCGTTGTGCCGACCAGTGATCTTGTTCTGCAATACCGTGCCGGAGATACCAATGCTCTGGATAGCCAGATCAAACCGTATTTCAACATCAAAAACCTAGGCAGTACCGCTGTGAATCTGAGTGACTTGAAGATCCGTTATTACTTCTCTAAAGAAGGCTCGGCTGCGATGGATTCTGCCATCGATTACGCTCAAGTTGGCGGAGCCAATATCCAGCGTACCTTCACAGACTCGTATGTGGAGTTGAGCTTCACATCTGACGCTGGCAGTATTCAAGCTGGCGGAGAGACTGGGGACATCCAGCTTCGCATGTACAAAACAGACTGGTCCAACTTTGACGAGAGTAATGACTACTCCTTCGATCCAACCAAAACATCCTATCAGGATTGGAACAAGGTAACACTCTATCAAGGTGGAAACCTGGTGTGGGGTATTGAGCCTTAAACTTTACTCGTAATTGTCTTAACCGCAATCCTCCGTATGTTAGAGGATTGCGGTTTTTTGCTATTCATTACAAGAGTCATTCACGATTGAAATTCTTGATCAACTGAGAACGTAGTGAAGGGGACGAAATCGATTCTGCAAGTACTTATTACCCAAATGACTCCTAAAAACACTGATTATTGATCGTTTTAGACGGATATTTGCCTAGGGTCTGACAGGCAGGATGTCTATAATAGTACCCGATGGGCGAGATCGCCTCGCTCGGATTGGAAAGAGAATGGAAGGGGGACCGCACTCCGGTAGTCGGGCAAGCTGATTTCTCTTTTTTTATTTTGTAAGCGTAATCATTATGGGGTGGAATCTTCCGTTGAAGAGGTCTGTGTGGATTATCGAAGTTCCAATCATCATCGATGTGAATATGCGTCACCTATTCTGTCTCAAGGAGCGTGAAGGTGGATGAACTCAAAAACAACAGCGCCGGTACATAAGGGATCGGTGTCAGGTCGGCAATCAGGTCGCAGGAAGGCAAGTATGCCACTTGCAGCCAAGGTGCTCTCTTCGGCACTCAGCGTAGCTCTGCTCATTGGAGGAACAGCTGGCGTTACGGGAGCAGCAGCTTTGAACGGTATTGGGTCGACGGAGGCCAGCCTGCAATCACATAAGGGAGGCAGTCACGTGAAAGAGATTCAACTGGAATATCTGGATCGGGGGCTGGTGGCTGCTTCAACATCTGAAGGGGTGTTTCTCAGTTGGAGATTGCTTGGTGACGAGGCCACTGGGTATAGCGACAAAGGGCTGACAGGTACGGACTTTAATGTCTATCGTGATGGCAAAAAGATCGCAACCGTCACCGACAGCACCAACTATGTAGATGCCACAGGCAAATCATCGTCTCGGTATGAAGTGGCAGCGGTGAACAAGAAGGGCAAGGAGAGCAAACGCAGTGCATCCGTCAAACCTTGGGCGAACGGCTACGTGGACATTCCATTGCAAAAACCGGCTGATGGCGTGACGCCAGCGGGAGAAGCCTATACGTATTCCGCCAATGACATGAGCGTGGGCGATGTAGACGGGGATGGCCAGTATGAGTTTTTCGTGAAATGGGACCCTTCGAACGCCAAGGACGTATCTCAAAAAGGGTACACCGGTAAAACCTACATTGATGCTTACACCCTGGACGGACAATTGCTGTATCGGATCGATCTTGGGGTTAACATCCGGGCGGGTGCTCATTATACACAGATGCTCGTTTACGATTTTGACGGGGATGGCAAGGCCGAGATGATGTTCAAGACCGCTCCGGGTACGAAGATTATCCAATACAACAAAAAAGGAAAAGTGACCTCCGAGAAATACATCACGCTTCCCAAGCAGGATCGCAAGGCAGGGTACTCGAACGAGGATGATTATCGTTTAAGTGCTGATGGTTACTACGATCATGTGGTGGATATGTTCAGGAACTGGCATAAACATGATGAAGTTGTGAAGGGGAACTGGCCTGCGACATTGGAAGAGGCTTTTGGGATTGAGAAAAAATATAACTATCCATTATCTCAGCAGGATGCCGAGAGTCTGGCCGACTACTTCATTGACGTATATGCGGTAGAACGCAGCAACCGAAATGAGCTGCGCAAATTTGAAGGTTTTATCGTGGATGGGCCTGAGTATGTTACGGTATTTGAAGGCAAATCAGGCAAAGAATTGGAGACCATTCCATATGAGCCTGAGCGTCATGATGATGGCCTGATGTGGGGCGATTATGCGATGGCACGGATTGAACCGGGCAATCGGGTGGACCGTTTCCTGGCAGGCGTGGCGTATCTGGACGGCAAGAAACCGTCTGCTATCTTTGCACGCGGATACTACACACGTTCGACGATGGTTGCCTACAATTGGGACGGCAAGAAGCTGACAAAGGAATGGAACGTGGACAGCGGCTGGACGCCAATGAAGAACCCGTTCAATGACGGACCGCACGGCGTGGATGGTACTGATCCGCAATATGGCTCAATTACTACCCAGGGTGCACACTCTTTCAGTGTGGCGGATGTGGATGGCGATGGCAAACAGGAGATCATCTATGGCTCCGCTACGATTGATCATGACGGCAGTGTGCTGTACAGCTCCACAGACCTGATGCCTGCCGAGAGTGCTGCACCGGGAACGATTGCCCGTCTGGGTCATGGAGATGCTCTTCATGTGGCGGATATCGACCCGGATCGTCCGGGACTTGAGATTTTCATGGTTCACGAGGGTGGCCCTTGGGCGCCATATGGCTATTCCCTACGGGATGCGAAGACCGGAGAAGTAATCTATGGTGGGTACACAGGGAAAGATACCGGTCGCGGCATGGTGGGGGATGTAGATCCGACTCGTCGTGGACTGGAGGCATGGGCTGTAGGCTTGTGGACAGCTAAGGGTGAGAAAATCAGTGATCAGATGCCGGGAACGAATATGAATATCCGTTGGGCTGCCGATATGACGACACAGATCGTAGATGGTGCGATCGACGTCACGCCTACGATCAAGGATTGGAATCGTGGCACGTTGCTGACGGCGACAGGCACATTGACCAACAATCATACCAAAGGTACACCTGCTCTCGTGGCTGATGTGTTCGGGGATTGGCGAGAAGAGATGCTGGTAAGAACTGCGGACAGTTCGGCTATCCGCATCTATATGAGTACCGAGAAGACAGATCGCAAGTTGTACACGCTCATGCATGATGCGATGTATCGTGCGGGCATTGCTGGACAGAACAGTGGATATAACCAGCCTTCCTATCCGTCCTTCTACATGGCATCGGATATCGACTGGTCCAAAGTAACGCTGCCGAAGTTCTATACGCCAGGTAAGGGCGGGAAGTAAGCAGACCGGGTTAGCAACAGTAACAAAACAACATAACATAACATCGGATCAACCTGTAATGTAAAGCAGCGTTGTCATTTTTAAGAGTTGGCATCGAAGCTTAGAAGCTCTGGAATCCCAATGTGTCTCGGCACATGGAGGTTTCAGAGCTTTTTTGCACATTAGGATCTGCGGATCGAGCTTGGCGTGTTCCCAGCGATCCATGTTACGTTATTCTTTTACATCGTTGAAGTTTAGATGCTCGGTAGCATTTGTCTAATTAGATATTACAATCATCATTTGAGTCAGGACAGTTTATATCCACCCGATAGAATTGCTACAATGGAGAAAAGTGAGGGATCGATCGTTGTAGGAATGGAGGTATGGATATGAGTGTCATGAAGCGCTGGACAGGAAGCCTGTATCAGGAGGGACTACGAACGGAGGACTGTGGACCGCGTTTCTATGCGTACTATTACAAGCAATGGGACGATTACCGTATGTCCTATCACCATCATGATTCCACGGAGATCATGTACATTATTTCGGGAATGTGCCGGGTAGATGTTCAGATGTCGGATGGGAGCTCGGAGCAGGCCGTTTTGAAAAAAGGACAGTTCATTATGCTCGATGCAGGTGTCCCTCATCGTTTGCTTGTGGAAGATGGCGTGCCTTGCCGGATGCTCAATGTGGAGTTTGGATTCTCCACCTCGTCTCCCGGACAGCTATCCATCCGCCAGCTCGCGCTGGAAGAGGAAGAAGTCCACGCTTTACTGACTAATACTTCGCCATATCTGGTCCTGCCTGACCCGGAAGATGTATATCACATTATGAAAAGTCTGGTGTTGGAACTCGACCAGCGTGGTCTGCTGGAGCAAGGAAGGTCGTCTGTATCGATAGGAGTTATTCCTACAGAGGAGAGGGCGCAACAGCGCGAAGCCCGGAATCTGTCGTCTCCCGAGCAGGGAATGCTGGTACGTACACTCTTTATCCAATTGCTGGTCCGTGTTGCACGTCTGCGCGGAGAAATGAGCCGGAGTGCCCCAGATCAGGCGGAGCTGTATGTCAAACGAACCATTGAATTCATGCATCACAATATGGATCGCAACATTCAGATGAAGGACATCGCAGCAGTCGTTAATCTGCATCCAGGCTATTTACATCGTATTTTTCGCCAGCATACGCAGCGGACACCTACCGACTACCTGACGATGCTACGAATGGAGAAAGCCAAGATGTTGCTTCAGCAGACGAATATTCCGATCTCGGAGATCTCCGATTATGTTGGGGTAGGCAGTCGTCAGTATTTTCATATGTTATTCAAGAAGACGACGGGCATGACTCCGGTTGAATTTCGCTCCTCTATGGAACGACATGTTAGTCAATACCCGCGGGATGAATGAGTCTCGATTGCAGTTCTTTTAATATAAATGAGTATTGAATGATTGGAATAGGTGCGAAAAAAGTTAGGATTTTTGACAACCCCCTGCTGAACAGGTCATGATTTTGATAACGCTTCCCCTTTTGCCGTTGGTACAATGATTTCATGAAGAGAGTCATTAACCGAAGGGGAAATTCGGATTAGGGGAGGATATAGCATGTCGTTTAAAGTGGCGTTTATCGGGGCAGGAAGTATTGGATTTACAAGAGGGTTACTACGGGATTTGCTCACGGTACCGGAGTTTAACAACATTGAAATTGCGTTCTGCGATATTAGCCAGCACAATCTGGACATGGTGACTGAGCTGTGTCAGCGGGATATCCGTGAGAATGGATTAAATATTCAGATTCAGCCGACCACGGATCGTAAAGAAGCGTTGAAAGATGCGAAGTACGTATTGTGTACGATTCGTGTCGGGGGACTGGAAGCATTTGCAACCGATGTGGATATTCCACTGAAATATGGGGTAGACCAATGTGTTGGCGATACGCTGTGTGCAGGCGGCATTATGTATGGACAACGCGGAGTCGCCGAGATGCTGGATATCTGTAAAGATATTCGTGAACAGAGTGCACCGGATGTGCTGCTCTTGAACTACTCTAATCCGATGGCAATGCTGACTTGGGCCTGCAATAAGTATGGCGGTGTGCGGACGATCGGACTGTGTCATGGTGTACAGCATGGTCATCATCAGATTGCGGAAGCTTTTGGCTTGAAAAAGAGTGAAGTGGATATTATCTGTGCAGGCATCAATCATCAGACTTGGTATATTCAAGCGTCTCATGAGGGCAAAGACCTTACAGGTGATCTGCTCGAAGCCTTCGAGAAACATCCAGAGTACAGCCGCACCGAGAAAGTGCGGATTGATATGCTACGCCGCTTCGGATACTACAGCACGGAATCGAATGGTCACCTGAGTGAATATGTGCCGTGGTACCGCAAACGTCCGGAAGAGATCAACGACTGGATCGACCTCGGCAATTGGATTAACGGAGAAACAGGTGGGTATTTGCGGGTATGTACCGAGGGACGCAACTGGTTCGAGACCGATTTTCCGAACTGGATGAAGGATGAACCGATGCAATTCGTTCCGGAAAAACGGGGCGAGGAGCACGGCTCCTATATTATCGAAGGGCTGGAGACTGGACGGGTCTATCGCGGACACTTCAATACCGTTAATAATGGGGTAATCTCGAACCTGCCGGATGATGCGATTATTGAAGCGCCGGGATATGTGGACCGCAACGGGATCTCCATGCCGCACGTAGGCGATCTGCCACTTGGTCCGGCTGCGGTATGTAATGTGAGCATTTCCGTGCAACGGCTCGCAGTTGAAGCAGCGGTACATGGAGACGACAAGTTGCTTCGTCAGGCGTTCATGATGGATCCACTCGTGGGTGCCGTATGTAATCCGAGAGAGATCTGGCAGATGGTCGACGAGATGCTGGTTGCGCAGGCCCAATGGTTACCGCAGTATGGTGAAGCCATTGCTGCCGCAGAAGCGAGACTTGCTGCAGGTGACCTGATTCCTACGAAGGAATATGAGGGCGCTGCTCGTCTCAAAGTGAAGACGGTAGAAGAAATGCAGCAGGATCGGGATGCCGCCAACAAAAATGCGGGTGAATCCGATAAAGGGAAAGATCGCGAGAAAGTACAGCAATAGAAAAATGAGTAAGGGCTTCTCCAAAATTGGAGGGGCCCTGTTTGTTTTTTTTATTTTTCCGTCGACACCACTGATAACACAGACTCCAAATCTTCCAGACGAAAAGCGAGAGAGGAATATTGCTCATTGCAATGCATCATTACCACACAACACATATTACCTTTACAGACATAGTAATATGTCTTATAGTATACGCAGGACGGAAGAAAGTCGGTGAATCTCGCAGATGGATACGCAAGTGATTAATAGTGATCTGATTCGGGGCAACATTGATCCCATCATTCTAAGTGTACTTATACCAGCCGATAACTATGGCTACAGCATTATTAAGGAAATCTATCGCAAGAGCGGAGAACAGTTTGAACTGAAGGAACCTACGCTTTATTCCAGTTTGAAAAGGCTAGAGAAGAGTGGATATGTGGAGTCTTACTGGGGGGAAGAGACGCAGGGAGGACGACGCAAATATTACCGAATTACCGTGCAAGGTCTCGAAGCATATAGAGAGCAGGTTCAGGCTTGGCAGGCAGCCAAGGCACTGATTGATTGCATGATTGTCACTGGAGAAAAAGGAGATGAAGACCTATGAGATTGGAAGCTCGCATCACCCGTCATGTGAATCGGTTGTTCGCTCACGCACAAGATACATTGGACAATCGAGAATTAAAAGAAGAGATTCACAGTAATCTCGCTGCGCGGATTGACGATTATATCTCGCAGGGAATGAGCGAAGAGAAGGCGTTCCAGATCGCCATTCAGCATATCGCTGGTATGGATCAGGTGATGAGTGACCATCGGAAGGTACAGCGTATTCCTTACTGGACGGCGTTGTTGCAATCTACCTTGATTTATAGCCTCATAGCCTGGATCGTTACCATTCCAATGAGAGTGCTGATGCAAGGCTCCGTCATGAACACGTTGCTCATGGTCGTGAGTCTCATTGTGGGTGGAACGTATGTATTGTATATGTTGACTCATAGGACAAGCGATCCCGCGACTTCGGAGAAAACCACGGTTATTCGAACCCATGTATTAATGCAGTGGAATCGCAGAGTGTGGTGGTTGTGGGCGGCATTCATGATCATGCTGTGGGGAACGCAGGCGGCGTTGCGATTCGGGAGCAACATCTGGTTTAATCGCCCGATTGAGGTCAATGGTCCCTACCAGTTTGCTGTGATGGCCATTGCCTTTGCTATCCCGTTACTGAGCATTATTGTTCCTTTGGTGGTGCACCGGGCGTATCGAATCGTTAGCAAGTATGAAGTGAGTGATGCGCTATGAGGATTAGAAACATATGGATTATAACACTTGTTGTGTTGGGGATCATTGGCTTAGTGATTGTTGAGGGTATCGTTAATCCGAAGATCGAGGCGAAGCAGGCTCAATACGAGGCAGAGCAGCAGAATCCGCTGACTCATGATTTTGCCGCTTTAGCGAAATATCGTAGTCCATACATGGGTGATAATTCGAATCTTAGTCATCTGAATCAGGCTTTACCTTTACGTGAAGGATTGAATGGTTACCAGTTGTATCCGGAGACGTTCACGGCTCAAGTGAATTACAGCTTGGATACTCGTGAGATGGATACAGAGGAACTTGAACGGATACTCGTATATAATGCGGTTGCGAACTTTGTTATGATCGATAATCTGGAGCAGGTCGTTTACCAGTTTGAGAATACTAGTCATACCTTGTCTCGTCAGGCTGCTCGTCAATGGGCGGGTACGGAGTTGAAGAAGCTCCAGAAGCCGGATCTTTGGAATTCAACTGTACGCGATAGACTAGTAGAGTCGGAACAAGTGAAAGAAGCTTTTTCACAGATTGTTGACAATTAAGCTGTATGAAATAGAAGGAAATAGGCAAGACACTCGACTCTTCTCCCATGCTATGTTATTATAAATCTCTGATAACGTGGTAACGAACTAAAGCGTTTGGGTTTTGGTTATAGACATGGAGGGGTTCGAGAGATGAGAAAAAAAGCGATTCTACTATTATTCATTAGTATATGTGTGTTGATTGTGGCGGGATGTTCCAGTTCCGCAAGCAAAGATGATAACACCATCGTTGTAGGAATTGATGATAAGTTTGCTCCAATGGGCTTCCGGGATGAGCAGAATGAAATTGTAGGTTTTGATATTGATTACGCTAGAGCCGCTGCGGAGAAAATGGGTAAAGAAGTCACATTCCAACCGATCGACTGGTCTTCCAAAGAATCAGAGCTGAACAGTGGCCGGATCGATATGATCTGGAACGGGTACACCATTACGGATGAGCGCAAAGAAAAAGTGCTCTTCACGAAGCCTTATCTGGAAAACAGTCAGGTAGCCATTACATTGGCAGACTCACCAATTACGAAGCTGGATGAACTCGATGGCAAAAATGTGGGATTGCAGGCGCTGTCCTCAGCGGCAGATGCATTGGCAGCAAGTCCCCTGAAGGATAAAGTAAAAGCTTCCGAATTCAAGGATAACGTGCTTGCGCTGACGGACTTGAAGACGAAACGTCTGGATGCGGTCATCATCGATGAGGTGGTAGCGAGATACTACATGTCCAAAGAAGAGGGAACATTCAAACTGCTGGATGAATCTCTTGCACCGGAACAATACGGCATTGGTATCAAAAAAGGCAACGAAGAGCTTCTGAATCAGCTGCAAAAGGCACTTGATGAGCTGAGTGCAGATGGAACAGCAGCTAAAATCTCCACCCAATGGTTGGGTGAAGACAAGGTTCTGAAATAGGCAGGTTACACACCTGATATATAGTTTGAAACAAAACGGACCCCGTATTCCATGCTGGAGCGATTTATGCCTCAGAGGAATGCGGGGTTAACAGATTAGAGGAGACAAAATAATGAGTTGGGATTATCTATCGACCATTTTAAAACCTATGCTAGAAGGTGCACAGACCACGATTTTCATGTTCTTGCTCGCCATCGTGCTCTCTGTACCGCTTGGATTTGCGGTAACGCTCGCCATGAGAAGCCAGATTAAACCGCTAGCATGGATTGCCCATACGTATGTATATGTGATGCGAGGAACACCGCTACTGCTCCAAATTCTATTCTTCTGCTTCGGTTTACCGTTGCTTCCGGTGATTGGAGAGTATCTGGTGTTTGATCGCTTTGTAGCAGCGGGAATTGCGTTCATCCTGAACTATGCGGCGTACTTTGCTGAAATCTTCAGGGGCGGACTGCTGTCCATTGATAAAGGGCAACATGAGGCAGCAAAGGTACTTGGACTAACGAAATGGCAGACGATGACCAAAGTCATCATTCCTCAGATGATTCGTGTAGTATTGCCTGCAACGGCCAATGAATCCATTACGCTCATCAAGGATACGGCACTGCTCTACGCCGTGGCTGTACCTGAGCTGTTGTATTACGCCCAAGCGGCGGTGAATCGCGACTTGCAGCTGATCCCTTTCTTCGTGGCAGCGATGATGTATCTGCTCATGACACTTGTGCTTACGCTGTTGTTCAAGGCACTTGAGAAGCGGTTTTCATTTGAATAAATTAAATCTGATCAATCAAAGGACTGTCTGCATATGACACATATAATAGAAGTAAATCAGTTGAGAAAATCATTCGGTACACTTGATGTACTGAAGCAGGTATCCTTCAACGTGGAACCAGGCGAGGTGATTGCGGTGATTGGGCCTTCGGGTTCGGGGAAAAGTACGATGCTGCGCAGCCTGATTCATCTGGAGGATATTTCGGGCGGAACGATTCGCATTCAGGATCAGACGTTGGTTGATAATGGCCGTTACGCGGGTGCTGCGGATATACGCAAGATGACGGATCGCATGGGTATGGTATTCCAGCATTTCAACTTGTTCCCGCATCTGACCGTTCAGGATAATCTGGAACTCGCACCGAAGACTTTGAAAAAAGAAAGCTCAAGTGTCATTCGGTACCGTAGCCTGGAATTACTCGGCAAAGTAGGGCTGTCGGACAAGGCCGATGTCTATCCGGCCAATCTGTCCGGTGGACAGAAACAGCGTGTTGCTATCGCGCGGGCACTGATGATGCAGCCGGACATTCTCCTGTTCGATGAGCCAACATCGGCACTCGACCCGGAGCTGACCGGGGAAGTACTACGCGTAATCAAACAACTTGCACAGGAAAATATGACGATGATAATTGTTACGCATGAGATGGGCTTCGCCCGTGACGTTGCGGATCGCGTATTCTTCATGGATAACGGCGAGATCGCAGAGGCAGGTCCACCAGAACAGATCTTCGGCAATCCAAAGCTTGCACGCACTCGGACATTTTTGCAGCGGGTGGAAGTGGAAGGATAGACGGAAAAGGAAACCAAAAAGAGAGATATCCCATTTAAGTTTGGGGTATCTTTTTTTGGATCAAGAGGTGATAACTAGAGTTGGAATGGGAAGGGTTTATTCATATTTAAAGAAGTTATTTACATATTTATTTATTTTTACAAACGACAAAAAAACCCTTACTTCGACAAAGGAATACCATTAATATGAGGTGTATACAGCTTGGAAGCTATTAATCGATAGACACCTTATCACGATGAAAGGAGGCTAATATACATTCTAAAATAATGAAAGCGCATTCCATAAGAGTGAATTTGGGAATTAGGATGGATTATTCATTCTAATTCATGAAAGCGCTTAACTAGTTTTGGTATACCAAAACATAATTTTAATTTGATATATAAGTAACCCAATAGGAAGGGAGATTGATCCGATCATGCAAATTGTGCACAAGTTATGGAACAAGCTGGGGATGATGTTGCTCGTTTTTGTTCTTTTGGCCGCCAGCGTAGGCAGTGGAAATGCATTAGGCGCAGCAAGTTCATCGACCACTTCGAATACAACACGAGTATCTGTACACGACCCGTCCATTTATTACGATTCAACCACGAACAAGTACTACATATACGGTTCGCATATGGCTCAGGCCAGCAGCACAGATCTCAGAAACTGGTCATACGAGGGAACACAAGGGTATGCGAACAGCACCTTGTACGCACCATCTACCTTCGAAGGCTACTATTACATTAAAAATAAAAACAGCGGCCTATATCTGGATGTCTCCGATGGCTCGTCTGCCGATGGCACAAGCATTCGTCAGTGGTCCTATAATGGATCGGACGCGCAGAAGTTCAGAATAATGCACTACGGCAACGGGGACTATTATCTTCTGACCGCCAATTCGGCCTACAACAGCGCTCTCGACGTCAATGGCGGTTCAGCAGCCGACGGTGCCAGTATTGAGCAATGGGCGTATTGGGGTGGAACCATGCAGTTATTTCGAATTCAGCAAAACGATGACGGAACGGTTGCATTGTTAACCAAGGCTTCCGGATATAGCAGTGCGTTGGATGTGGCTGACGGCAGTACGACAGCCGGTGCAAGTATACAGCAATGGAATTACTGGGGTGGAGATATGCAGAAATGGGAACTGGTCAAAGCAGGTGGCACCGGCAATGCATCCCGAAGTTCGGGGGCTGCGCTGACATCAGCTCTGGCAGTATCCTACGCGTGGGCCGGTTATAATGATCAGGACAGCTCCGGCGGTCATGCGGTATGGGCGCCAGCATCGCCGATCTACAATGCTTCATATACATGGGCGGACGGTTCCAAGGGTGCCTATATGTTGTATTACTCCACATCGTCCACCTATATTCGCTCAGCCATCGGTTTTGGCGTATCCAAATCCGTTAAGGGGCCTTACGAATACATTGATACGATCGTCTACTCCGGATTCACGAGTGGAAGCAATCCGATCACGACCACGTCGTCGCTTGGAACCAAAACCGTGAACACCTGGGTTCAGAATACCAACATTCCCGAGCTGATCGACAAAGGGAATCTGTCCGGCACACGGAGCGGCTGGTTCTTGAACAATGGTGGATTTAATAATACACTTTTCCCCAACGCGATCGATCCTACCTTGACTTACGACAGCTCCGGCAAACTGTGGATGAGTTACGGATCCTGGTCAGGGGGAATCTATATCCTTCAAATCAATCCAGACACAGGCCAGCCGATATATCCGGGATCGGATAGTGGCAATACGGACCGTTACTTTGGCAAGCGTATTGCAGGAGGTTATGGGAAAACGGGAGAAGCTCCCTATATCGTGTATGACAAGGATGCAGGTTATTACTATCTGTATGTAACGTACGGCTGGCTGTCCAGTGAAGGCGGTTATCATCTTCGCGTGTATCGCTCCACCACGATTGATGGAACATATACCGATGCCGCCGGAAATCAGGCTGTATATGAATCTGCTTCGGTTAATCAGTCAACTCGGGGTGTGAAGTTGTTCGGCAACTATGCGCTGCCCGGTATACCGCTTGGTTACAAATCTGGAGGGCACAACTCCGCATTTGTTGACACGGATGGGGCGAGGTACCTGATCTACCATACCCGATTCAATAACGGATCTGAGTATCATGAGGTTCGTGCGCATCAGCAATTCCTGAACGTCGACAAATGGCCGGTGACAGCAGTGTACGAATTTTTGGGAAGCAAAATCTCTCCCACTGGGTATAGTGCAACCGATATGACGGGAACGTACCAATTCGTTAATATGGGGCTGGATGCGTCCACCAGCAACGTAGGTATGATTCCCACCCAAAGTGTAACACTGAATGCTAACGGAACGATATCTGGCGCGGTAACCGGTACATGGTCGAATACTGCCGGTACGTATTACTGCACGATGGTCATTAACGGAGTGACGTACAAAGGTATATTCTTCAAACAGAAGAATGAGTTATCTAGCCATAACGAAGTGATGACTTTCTCACTGATTGGTTCCAACAATCAATCGATCTGGGGTTCCAAATAGGAACATGTGATGAGGTGATACAAGCACTAAATCTGTGATTTATTATGATGAACTGAAAAAAATGGATGATCGAAACACGTATTGAGTATATATACTCATTACGTGTTTTTTTTGGTGTTATGGATACCATTACACGATATCTACAGAGTCAATAACGAAGTCAGATTCATTAATTCGAAAAATATGGAACAAATATTTCTATTGAAACATTATAATGATGTTACTTAATAAAGAAGGAGGAATTACTTTGGATCAACGAGATATTAATAATGTAGATCGTTATTATAGTGACACATTGCCACCACCACCTTATGTAGCACCAAAAACCAATAGCAAATCGATTGCAGCTCTTGTCTTGGGTATACTGTCCATCATGATTCCATACGTGGGATTATTGATTGGTATTGTTGCTATCATCATTGCCTCCGTATCGCTCAAAGAAATTAAGAACCGCATGGAGCAGGGGAGAGGATTAGCCATTGCTGGCCTTGTCTGTGGAATCATCAGTGTAGCTTTATACTTATTACTGATTGCGCTCGTGCTGTTATTTACTTTCGCTATCTCGAGTTCTGATATGTACTCTACATACTAGGAAAAGGAATAGGAATAATATCGATGCTATTAATCACTAGGTGAGTTTAGTAGATTTATAAACCAAAACATTTTGAAGAATCTCGACTAATCCGAATATCGAAACTAACAAAAGAACAAAGGCATATCCCTTTACGCCAGACTTGCTGTCATTCAGCGAGTCAGGACAGGGGATATGCCTTTGCTTATTTAAATTTATCTGTATCCGTATTATGCGTGAAGTGTGACTTCACTGCTGACGTTTTCGTCCTCCGTGGTGCGATGCATCAGGAAATACGTTAAGGTTCCCCCGAGACCGATCACGGCGAAGATACACAGAATGCCGATCTGGCTCCAGGTTACGCCGAACTGTCCACTTGAGATGACTGCTTTATATCCCGTTACCGAATAGGTCATAGGCAGCCAAGGGTTGAATACTTTCAGCCAATTTGGAATTAGTTCGAGCGGGAAAGTGCCCGCGCTGGTAGTAAGCTGGAAGATCAGCATCAGAATCGCGAGGAAACGTCCCGGATTCTCCAGCCAAGTCACCAGTGCCTGAATGATGTACATGAAGCTTAGACTGGTAACAAAGCTGAACAAGAGGAACAATGGAACGCTCTGAACATCCAGACCCAAGCCGTACAAGACCAGCCATGAAGCAAGCAGGGACTGTACAGCACTCATCAGCGTGAAAGCCAACGTTTTACTTACAAAACGATTCCAGCCACTTGCCTCGCTAACCGTGCTGCCTCGTGTTGGCACAACCAGTGTGGCAATCAATGCCCCGACAAACAGCCCGAGTGACAGGAAGTAAGGCGAGAATCCTGTACCGTAGTTAGGTACCTCATTATATTTATGCTCATCGACCTGAACAGGCTCTGCATACATGGTTACCAGTTCATCGGTCTTTTTCACACTACCCGTCTGCTCAGCCGCTTCATTCAGCTTGGTGGCAAGTTCGCCAGAGCCGTCTGTTAGCTTAAGCGTACCTTCTTTTAACTGACCAGCACCGTCATCCAGCTTATGTGAACCATTTGCAAGGGTTGAGATGCCGTCTGTAAGCTGGCTTACACCGACAACCAACTTGTCTGCACCAGCATTCAATTGATCTGAACCATCCGCAAGTTGGGCTCCTCCAGCGGCTGCTTCGGATAATTTGGAATTGAATTGTTGTAGACCAGTCGCAAGCTTTTCTTGTCCAGTCGATAACTGCGTTGCTCCTTGTACCAGTTGTTGTTCACCCTGTACCAACTGGCTGCTGCCTTGATGCAGTTGTTGCTGTGCAGCGTACAGGCTTTGACTGCCTGCGACCAATTGCTGTCCGCCCTGATACACCTGTTCACTGCCTGCTGCTACGGCCTGACTGGCTGCCAGGAGTTGCTGTACAGCCGGACTTGCGGCTAGTTCCGGACTGGCTTCTGCTAATTGGGCAAGGCCTTGTGCAACCGCTTTGGCACCTTCGCTTACTTTGCCACTGCCCTCGACAGAGTTTTGCAGCCCAGCAGTCAGCTTCGCACTGCCTTCCTCGGAAGCCGCCAGTCCTGCATCCAGCCTAGTTGCGCCTTCCTGAGCAGATTGAAGCCCAGCCTGTAGCTGTTTGCTACCTGTCTCAGCCTGAGTTGCTCCATCACTCAGCTTCGTGGCTGCTGCTGCCAATTGGGACAGCCCACTGGACAGGGCGCTCGCGCCAGTATGAAGATCACCTATGCCTTGGGCGAGAGTAGACGTACCTTCTTTTAACGGAACTACGCCTATTTCCAGCTTGTCGGTGCCTGCTGCCAGTTTGGACAGGTTCTCTTTTAATGTAGCAGCACCCTCATCCAGCTTGATCGCACCATCATGAATCTGACCTGCGCCATTCCCGGCATCCGCCAAACCACCTGAAATTTTCTCTACCTGATCCAATAGCGTTTCGGTATATGATTCTGTGACTTTGGCAGCGACTTTGGAACGAATTTGTTTGACCGCCGTGCCGCCGATCTGACCCGCGAGGAAGTTGTATCCTTCATTGGGTTCATAGATCAGGTCTGCCGGCTCAGGGTGCTCATCCATCAGGGTTGTTGCTTTGGTGGAAAAGTCCTCTGGAATAACAATCGTCATATAATATGTGTTGTCTTCCATACCTTGTTCTGCTTGTTCGCGAGTGACGAATTGCCAGTTGAAATCATCACTTTTTTTCAATTCATCGACCAGATTCTGACCGACCTCCAGTGATTTTTCGTTGTAGACTGCGCCCTGATCCGTGTTGACCACGGCCACAGGTAACTCATTCATTTTGCCATAGGGGTCCCAGAATGCGTTCAGGAACAGGCCACTATACAGCACCGGAATGAACAGTACGACGAGAATCGGAATAAATACTTTTGGTTTCTTGAAGGCGGACTTCAGATCCTGCCCAAATATGTGGAATGATTTCATCATGTTCTCTCCCTATCCTTACGCTAATCCGTTCGTTCTATCTCTATTATGTTTTGAATCTAGTGGGACGCCGATCTCTACGTGGGGGATAAGCCATTCTTGAGAAAGAGACCCACAAAATCCTTGATCTGATCCTTGTGCAGCGTAGGATGCGCTTTGTTCCAATCCGAAGTTAAGGTGACATATAGCTTCAGCAGGACAAAAGAAACCAACTTGGGATTTTCTCTGCGAATCTGCTCTAATTCCATGGCACGGCTCACCTGACGCTCCAGATATTCGAGAATGGCTGTCTCCACTTTCTGCAAACCTTCCTTGGCTTGCGGCGTGCCGAACTCGTTAACCTCCTGAAAGAGCTTGATCAACAGTTCATGTTCCTCCCGGTACTCCAGCAAAGAATCCATACTCATATGCACATTATCCAGAAAGGAGTTCTCTTCCTTCACCGTTTGCTCCGTAATCTGTCTCATATCCGCAATGATTGAGCGCAGAATCTCGCTGAACAATTCTTCCTTATTCTCGAAAAAAGTATAGATCGTTCCCTTGCCTACATTGGCAAGTCTCGCAACCTGCTCCATCGTTGTGGCTTTGTAGCCAAACAGGGCAAAGGATTTCTCGGCAGAATCCATCACCTGTTGCCTTCGATCTATCGTTTTCATGACATATACACCTCCTTATAGGTTGAAAGGCTAATGGTAAGGTAACCCTTTGGTGACCGATTTACCATTATGGTCAGTTGGTCGTTGATAACTGTAGCACTTGAGGAGGGGAGGTGGATGTGATCTTTGTCATGGTGTGAGCTGAGAGATGAAAACAATAAATGAGTAGAAGAAGTACGAATGAGTATTTACTATAATGTGGAAAATATTGAATATATCAGTTATAGAGTTGAATAGCTATAATAGCAAAGGGGTAGCGAAGAAACAGTGAAATATAAAACTCAACAAAGAATGAGGAATATGTATGGAACACGTTTTATGGACGATCTATCTTGGGTTGCTGGGCACAGCATCACTCTCGTATTTTTTAAAAGGGAAGTACAAGTCAAAACTTAGCAAAATAGATTTTGTCGTATCCGTCATTACATGGATAGGGCTGCTAGGATATGTTACGGAAACGGCTATTCTAAATCCTGCAGTGTGGAAATTTATTACCGTGGCAGCTTTGTTATGGGATTTATTATTCGCGATGCTTTTAAAGGATTACGAAGGGAAAGAAATTTTGGGAGGATTACCGATTATGATGAGAAGAGTTTTGATGTTGATAACATTAGTTATCGGGATTGGACCTTTATACTATGGGCTGTTTAGATATGCTTTCTCTTAAGGGGAGAATTTTCTATATATTTTATGAACAATGTAACTTGTTGGTACGATTCTACGTCCAAAAATGAAGAACCCAATTCTTAATCAGAATGAAAGGAGGCCGACATTGAAATATTTCTCCTATATCATTATGATGTGTTTTGTCCTACTCGGTTGTTCAGATGCCTCATTGGATAGCAACGGTACAGCACCAGACCGAATTCAAAGAGAAGGACAGACGATGACGGCAACCAGGCAACTGGGTGAATATGAACTTCGATTAAACGTCCAACAACAAGGTGAATATACCTTCACTTTTCAACCGGAAATCAAATATATAGGACAAGATGCCAACCACGATATTTTCCATTCGAAACAGCTTCTTGATATCGATCTGCAAATGGATGGAAAGACGATTCTCCCGCCGAGGTCGAGTACCAGTGAAGAATTGGTAACAGAATTAACGAAAGGTCGTTGGTGTTCGGAAGAAGTTGAAATAACCCTCACACCTGAGCAGGTTAGACATATATCGAATGGTGAGGTCGATCTTGTTCTTAATGCCGGATTTCGATCCGAACATTCCGGCTACAGTGACGAGAAGAAGATGATGATAAATGCAGAAGAAATACTGTCATTTAAAAAATGATACCGGGAAAGTACAGAACTTACTCTGGTAACAACAAAAAAACCAAGGCTTTGAGTTCAGTTACTCATGAGCCTTGGTTTTTACTGTATCTATGACTGTTATCTGTATCCTATTAATTCTATTCTGCTCGTACTTTAAAGAACGAAATCAGTTCTTGCAGTTGCTCGGATACAACCGAGAGCTCGTCGGAGGCACTCACAATGGCTGCCATGGAGGCTTCCTGCTCTTCAATGGACTGCTCAATTTGTTTACTGCTATTGGCTGCCTTGCTGACATTGGCAGAGAGTTCATCGGCCGTGGCAGACATTTCTTGGGTGCTTGCCGAGATTTCTTCGGTAGAGCTGGAGATATCCTGAATTTGGTTCGCCACTTTATTCGTAGCAGTCAATATATTCTCGAAGAATACGCCAGTCTCTTGCGTGACTTCCAAGCCTTTGGTTACTTCCTTGGAACCCAGTTGCATGGCCTCGGAAGACTGAATGATATCGCGCTGAATTTCCTCAATTAACTGTCGAATTTGCTTCGCTGATTCCTGAGATTGCTCTGCCAGATTACGTACCTCGCCTGCAACCACGGCAAATCCTCTTCCTTCTTCACCTGCGCGGGCGGCCTCGATCGAAGCGTTGAGGGCCAGCAAATTGGTTTGTCCGGCAATCTCCGTAATCAGATTGACAATGTTGCTAATTTGGTTCGAGTTATTTTCCAAAGACTGAATGGACTCGGATGTATGTTGCACTGCACCGGAGATGAGGCGCATCTGCTCAATGACTTGCTGCATCACTTCATTACCGGCACTGGAACGTTGCTCCATGCTTAGTGCTTCATCTGCCACATCAGCTGAACTGCTGGCAATCGTCTGGACAACCGTTGACATTTCAGTCATCGCGCGAGCACTCTCCACCGAGGCTTTGTCCTGAGATACCATGCCGGTGGATATTTCACGAATGTTGTTGCTGATGGATTGAATATTATCATTATTTTTCGCTGAAATCTCCAATAGTTGTTTGGATGAGTTCGAGAGGTGGTTAGATGTGGCTTGCACCTTGAACATCGTCGTGTTGAATCGTTCGATCATTGTATTGAACTTCTCATTAATGACACCCAGATCATCTCGTCCTGTATCAATGGTGACATCCAGATTGCCTGTGCTGACTTCCTCGATTCCCTTCATCAGGTTGCGAATCGGCAGCAACGTTCTTTTTAGCAAAATGAATTGCAACACCATGAACAGGATCAGGAAACCGACAAGGAACATTAATCCGTACGTAAGCAGTTTGTTCAGACCTTTTGGAACGGCACTTGCATCGACATCGAAGAAAAGAGCAGCGTACATGGAGCCATCTGCGTTATTAATCGGATAGATTAGTGTAGTCCAAGTTCCGTAGTCATCGGTGTAGAAATCACTGAAGGCCGGCTTTCCGTCCTTCTTCATCTGTTCCAGCACCACAACGTTATTCTCGGGCAGTGGGTACATGGCACCTGCGGGCAGATTGTCTTGCTCGAATGGTTCCAGCAGGTTGGTTGGAATTGCGATGATGGACGTTCCGTTTCCTTGCTCCAGTTCTGCACCGAAAATGTACGCTTGTGCGATGTTTGGATAGAACTCATGGATGGAATCGAGATAGGCTTTCATCTCCTGCTGTACAGGACCAGCGTAGCTTTTTTCACTGGCGGCTTGGGCGACTTTGGCGATGTCCAGATCGTTATACGATTTCTGGGTGATGACAGTGGCTTGGTCATGCAACTGTTCCACCAGAATGTTCTTTTGCAGCTGGTAAGCCGCGGTAATCAGGATAATACCAATTAAGGTGATGCTACCGAACGAGATCACCAAATTTTTAACAAAGAAAGGCATGGTACTCCAGCGAAGCTTATTAAACAAGATTGTTCACTCCTTCTAAAATATGAAAATGTACTTGACCTGGACGTTGAGTACACTATGTAATCTAACGTCAATATGGTGGGTAATCGAAATCGTTCTGTTTCTAAAATGTTGGGTTCTTCTATTTTTGCGAATGGCATATCTCCGATTCATGATTCTTCTTCATGTTTCTACAAAGGTTTTTCTACTTCACGCATAGGAAATCCAGGTAAGTTACTTCCTAAAATATATCGTTATAAAGTCATATTAATGTTAGCTTTACAACTAAAAATGGTTCTTAGGTACTGGTTCCTTGGGCTGGTTTTTCGTTTTTCCTTCATTATCTCGTTTATGGTGCAATAGCTTACTCCAGCGAAACGGATGACAGGCCAGCTTATCCATGCAATGAATTGCTGTATATCTTCAAGCCCCTATTTCGACCTAAAGAAAACACAAGTGAATGAAAAGACAGTCCATTGTTACCCTTCAGAGGGAAGGATAAGATAAAGACGTTAAAGCGTTTACATTATGTGGTGAAGGGAGCTTAACTCGGATGCCAGAAATTACGATCAGGCTGTATGAAGGCAGGACGGATCAGCAAAAGCAGGAGATAGTGGAGGTGTTCACGCGCGAGCTCTCGCGTATTATCGACCGTGAGCCGGAGTACATTTCCGTTTCCTTCAATGAGATCCCATGGGACGAGAACGTTCCTGATAATTTGAGAATCATGCAATCACAGAAGCAGGGAGGGGAGAAGACGTGAAGCCCGCGGACATGGTTCCGTCAAGCCGGAGCTCAACCGAAGTGCACCACTCGTCCAGCCTGAGCGCTCGGCTCGGGGATGCGGGGCGTTATATGTGGCGATACCGGATACTTTATCTGCTCTCGGTACCGGGCATACTGTATTTTTTCCTCTTCAAGTACGTGCCCCTGTTCGGTTCAGTCATTGCCTTTCAGAACTACAACATTTTTAAAGGCATCACCGGAAGTGATTGGGTAGGTCTGGAGCATTTCCAGAAGATGTTCAGCCATTATGATTTTTTGCGAATTCTCAATAACACCCTTCTGCTTGGACTATATGATCTGGTGATTGCATTCCCGGTACCAATCGTGCTGGCGATTCTGCTAAATGAAGTGCGGATGATTGTGTTCAAGCGAATGCTGCAAACGATCGTATATATGCCTCACTTTTTGTCCTGGGTCGTCATTAGTGGTATCTTCATGGGCATTTTCTCGATGGATGCCGGGGTGGTGAACAAGGGGCTCGGATTTTTGGGGATGCAGCCGATCTACTTTCTTGGAGAAGACTCGTACATTCGTTCCATTTTGATTGGTTCCGGGATCTGGCGCGACTCCGGATACGGCACAATCATTTTTCTGGCTGCCATTGCGGGCATCAATCCCGATCTGTATGAAGCGGCAGAGGTGGACGGAGCCGGGCGTCTGAAGCAAATATGGTCGATCACGCTGCCATCATTGCTGCCAACGATTATGATCCTGCTGCTGCTGCACATCGGGAAGTTTCTGGATCTGGGCTTTGAGCGTGTGTTTGTATTCCTGAATCCACTCAATCTGGAGTCTGGTGAAATCCTGGATACGTATATTTACAAAGCCGGGTTGCTCTCGCAGCAGTACAGCTATACAACGGCCATCGGGTTGTTCAAGTCTGTAGTCGGATTGGCGCTTATTTTATTCGGTAATTTTATCAGCAAAAAAACAACCGGCGAAAGCCTGTATTAGGAGGCGAGATCATGCGTACCCCCAGTGTCCGCTACCGTATATTCCGCATTGGAAATCTCGCGTTTCTTACGCTGCTTTCGTTGACGATGATTCTGCCATTCATTAATGTCCTGGCCCAGTCGCTCAGCAGCTCGGAAGCGATAATGGGCGGTAAGGTCAGCTTCTGGCCCGTTGCTTTTACCTGGATCAACTATGAATATGTATTCGGAGATGCAGCATTCTGGCGGGCATTCGCAGTATCGGTTGGCGTGACGCTGTTCGGCACGTTGGTCAATCTCGCCGCAACGGCATCGCTGGCTTATCCGGTTTCCCGTCCAGAGTACAAAGGGCGCTCCCTGGTCGTCATGTTTGTCCTTGTGACCGTCGTATTCTCGGCACCCTTGATTCCGAATTTTATCTTGATGAAGGAGCTTCATCTCGTCAACAATCCGCTGGTTCTAATTGTGCCGGGAGCCATTAACGCATTTAACTTTTTCGTCATGCGCTCGTTCTTCGCACAGCTGCCGGGGGAATTGATTGACGCCGCCCGCATCGATGGCTGCGGGGAATTCGGCATCATCTGGCGGATCGTGATCCCGCTGTCCAAACCGGCAATGGCATCACTCGGCATTTTCTATGCGGTGGGGCACTGGAACGCTTACTCCACTGCGCTCTATTATCTGAATGATCCGGCCTGGTGGCCGATCCAGGTGACGCTCAAGAAGCTGTTTGAGAGCGACGATATTTCCGTCGATCCGGGTTCCGCCGTCTACAGCACTCTTGCACACACCTCGCCGGAAGGCATCAAAATGGCGACCATCATCATCGCTACTTTACCGATCATTATCATTTACCCTTTCCTGCAACGGCATTTTGTAAAAGGAATCATGGTTGGTTCCGTCAAATCTTAAGTACAAGAAGCACACAGATCTGGCGGAAACGGGGGATGGCGATGTTCAGAATCTTGATTACGGATGATGAGCCGATGATTCGGATGGGTCTGGCGAAAATGATCGAGCAAGCGGGACTGTTTGACTGTGAGATCCGGCAGGCTACACATGGGGAAGAGGCCCTTCAGGTGGTGGAGGCATTTCAGCCGCACATCCTGTTTACGGATATTCGCATGCCCACGATGGACGGCATCGAATTGTGCCGACGCTTATCGGAGCAAGGCAGTGCAATCCGCATTATTGTTGTCTCGGGTTATTCAGACTTTGAATACGCAAGAGCCTGTATGGATTATGGTGTAAAGCGTTATCTGTTGAAGCCTGTAGGGCGACAGGAGCTTCATGAGCTTCTTCTTAAATTGAGGGCATCGGAGGATGACAAACCTACCGTATCGCTTGTTCCCGTGAGGGAGCTGAATGATTGGGCGATGCGTCTGGAAGATGCCATATGGGAGCTAAGACAGTCTGATGTGGCGGAACTGATGGAAGCATGGTTAAGAAGGTATCCGGCGTTTTCCCTGATGCCTGAGCAGACCGCAGAGCTTTTTCAGGAATTGCTGGAACTGATTGTGGTCCGAATGAATGCACGTGGCAGCGGAATGGTGAATCTGTCTCACGACACACTTGTAAGCGCTTCCCCTGAGAGGTGTTTCGATGCCCTGGTCAGTGCCGTCGACTTGTTGATGAATAGGATCAAGGAGCGGCGCAGCGGCAAGCGGAAGCATCCGGTAGAAGAAGCAAAAGCATATCTGGAGGAGCATTTGCGCCGCGAAGTGTCACTGGACGAGATCGCTGCCAAACTGGGGCTTAACCCGTCCTATTTCAGCCAACTGTTCAAGCAGACGACAGGTCAGACCTTTATTCAATACCGGATACGCAGCAAAATGGAACTGGCCAAGCGAATGCTGGAACAGCCGGGAAACCGGATTACGGATATCTCCTACGAGGTGGGGTATGCGGATCATCCCCATTTTACGAAGACGTTCAAGAAAATCACCGGACTGACGCCGTCCGAGTACCGCAATCGGTTGGGCATTGAATAATGAAGCGCAGCCTGGCGATCCGCCTGTTCTTTCATTTTGCTGTGGTGATTACACTGTCGTTGTCAGCCATTGGATTGTTTACCTATACCTACGCCTCTACGGAGATGAATGAGCAGCTTGCGGACAATATTGCCCAGACGATGCGCAACACCGCGTACCAGACAGATCTGTATTTGCAAAATTACGATCGGGCAACCTACTCCATTCTCTCGAACGGAAGCGTCAAGCATTTCCTCGACATGAATCCGGAGGATAGTTATGCCTATTACGAGTACAGCCGTCAGATTAAAAAGAACGTGTTCCCGCCCGTTTTTATGTTATATCCGCAGATTAAGTTCCTGTATATTATCGGGGAAAATGGGCGTGTTGTTGTAGATGACAGCCAAAATTCTGCCGGCATACCGGATATCGACGCGCCGCTACAATATAAGGAACTGCTGTCCGCAACGCCTGCAAACGGTGAATCGGTGCTGCTTACCCGCAGTATTCGCGGTGGACAGAGTGCAAATGTGATTACGATCGCCCGCCGGATCAGGGGATTGTCCTCCTATACGCCAAGCGGAGTACTGGCGATGGAGGTTAATGTGCTTGAACTTGACAACATCTGGGGAGAACTCGACCTGGGTCAGGGCGGCTATCAGTATGTGATGGACCAGAACGGAACTGTAATCTACACACCCGGACAGGAAGAGGCACAGGCAGCCATGCCGTCCAGCATCGTAAGCAGGCTTATGCATACGGATGCGGGATCACTGGAGCTGAATATAGATGGCACCAAGCGGCTGTTCATTTCTGAGCTTTCTGAGTATTCGGACTGGCGCTTTGTCGCTTCCGTGCCGCTGTCGGAGTTACAACGGCCGATTGCGACGATCCGCTCGGCTACGCTATGGGTTGGCGCCGGAACTTTGCTCGCTGCACTTATCGTGGCCTACCGGATTGGAGCATCTCAAGTGGAGCCGATTCGGGTGCTGATGAACGGGATGAGACAGACCGAGAAGGGAATCTGGAACAAGGTGGAGATGAAGGAAAGGCGCGATGAAATTGGTGTGCTGATCCGCAGTTATAATCTGATGGTCAGCCGCTTGTCGGACATGATTGAGAGTGTATACGAGTCAGAACTGCGCCGCCAGAAGTCGGAGATCGAGCTTCAGCAGGAGGCGCTGGAACGGCACCGTGCGGAATTTCAGGCACTTCAATTGCAGATCAATCCGCATTTTCTCTATAACACACTGGAGACGATCAAATGTTACGCAGTCGTACAGGATTCGGAAGAAATTACGCAGATGGTGGAATCCATGGCGCATATGCTCCGTTATTCCATTCAGACGAATCTGGAAGAAATTACGGTGGCCAATGAGCTGAAACATGTGCTGGCCTACCTTTCGATCATGAAACATCGCATGGGTCGGGAACTCGAGGTTGAGGTGATTATTGCGCCGGATCTGCTGCTTGAAAAAATGGTTCGACTGACACTACAGCCGCTTGTAGAAAATGTGATCCAACATGCGTTTCCGCAGGGCATGGAGCCCGGCCACTTCATCCGCATCGATGCAAGGCGGATTCAAGATCGTTTTCTTGTCATTGTACAGGATAATGGCATGGGCATGAACGAGGGACGGCTGGAGAAGCTGCGCCGCCGTCTTGAACTGAATCGCCTTGCAGGCGGGGATCAGGATTTTGTCTATCATCGCGGGGGTATTGGACTCATGAATGTCCATCGCCGGATTCAGCTTGTGTTTGGAGAAACGTATGGCTTGATGATTGAGAGTGAGGAAGGCATGGGAACCACCATTACGATGGCGCTTCCGGCAGATCAGCACAGCAAGCGGATCTAACACGATTAAAGGGAGGAATATAGAAGATGAATATCAATTTGCAGAACAAAATTGCGCTGGTGACGGGCTCAAGTGGAGGCATTGGCGCTGCCATTGCTGGGGGATTGGCTCGCTGCGGGGCCAAGGTGGCCGTGAATGGCCTGCATAATATGGAGCGGGCCGAGGAGGTCGTGGCAGCGATCCGTGCTTCCGGGGGTGAAGCAGCGGCGTTCCGGGCAGATGTGACGGATACGGCCGCCATTGAAACGATGATTGGGGATATCACTTCCCGCTTCGGCGGACCGATCGAGCTGTTGGTCAATAATGCAGGTCATCTGGTGGAGCGAAGCCCGATTGAAAGAATGAGCGAGGAGCTTTACAGCCGTATTATGGATGTCAATCTGAAGAGCGCCGTATTTGTCTCTAAAGCGGTCATTCCAGGCATGAAAGCGGGCGGAAGCGGCCGAATTATCAATTTGACTTCGGTAGCGGCTCATAATGGAGGCGGTCCGGGTGCGGCGATATATGCTGCCTCCAAAGCGGCAATCATTGCGTTAACCAAAGGCCTGGCCAAGGAACTGGCTCCTGCCGGTGTTACGGTCAATGCCCTGTCGCCGGGCTTCATCGGCCAGACGGCGTTCCATGCTACGTTTACCTCGGAAGAAGGACGATCTTCTGCCGTAAGTAGCATCCCCCTCGGACGGGAAGGGAATCCGGATGATGTGGCGGGGGCGGCGCTGTATCTCTGCTCCGAGCTGGGCGCTTTTATAACCGGAGAAACGATTGAAATCAATGGCGGAATGTATATGCGTTGATGCCACACCACTTGCGAAAAGGAAGGGGACGATACAATGAAAGTTAAGCGGATGCCCGCAGAAAGACCGTTATACCAACCGATGAGCGGGCCGTTCCATGTTGACTATGCACCTGACGAACACTCCGTTCTGCAAGAGAATCCGCCGAGATTTACATGGATGGCGGCACAGCAGGAGGATGAGAATGCTTATATGCTGCAAGTGTCGGCAGGGCCTTCTTTTCAGGAAGAAGAGACGATGACGTTTGCGCCACTCCCCTATAACTTTTTCACGCCGGACCGGGTATTTGAAAAGGGGGACTATTACTGGCGTTATGCCTTGCTTTTGGAGCATCCGGTGCAGGAAGGAACGGAAGTTGAAGCTGATGCCTTGGAGGGCAAGCCGAGGGAAAAGTCGGCATGGAGTGAAGTACGACGATTCACGGTGCCTGCTGGCTTGCCGGAGACGCCATTACCGTCACGGTCGCAGCGTTACGCATCCACAGATACAACCCATCCCCGGCTGTGGCTTGGAGAGACTGGGCTAAAGGCACTTGCGGAAGGTGTGGCGTCCGACTCCACGTATTGCGGCTGGGATGCATTTATGTCGAATTCCGTGGAACCGTGGGCAGCCCGCGAACTGATCAGCGAACCGCTGCCTTATCCGGATAACCAACGTGTCGCTGTGTTATGGCGGCAAATGTATATGGACTGTCAGGAAGTATTATATGCGATTCGGCATCTCAGTATCGCCGGACGAGTGCTTGGTGACGAGCGGCTGCTTGAAGCCGGGAAGAGCTGGCTGCTGCATGTCGCGGGTTGGGATACAGAGGGAACGACATCCCGCGATTATAACGACGAGGCAGCCTTTCGGGTTGCTGCCGGGCTGGCTTGGGGCTACGACTGGCTGTATGACGAGTTGAACAGCGAGGAGCGAGATGTGGTAAGACGCAGTTTGCTTCGCCGGACGGAGCAGGTGGCACAGCACGTTATGGTCCGCTCCAAGATCCATCATGTGCCCTACGACAGCCATGCGGTGCGTTCATTGTCCTCCGTGCTAGTACCTTGCTGTATTGCCTTGTTGCATGAGGAACAGCAAGCAGCGCAATGGCTGGATTATGCCGTCGACTATTACGCCTGTCTATACTCTCCGTGGGGAGGCAGTGATGGCGGCTGGGCGGAGGGCCCAATGTACTGGACGACAGGCATGGCGTATGTGACCGAGGCGATGAATTTGTTGCGAAACTATGCGGGTATCGACTTCTTCCGTCGTCCGTTCTTCCAGCGTACCGGGGATTTTCCGCTCTATGTGTACCCACCTGATGCACGGCGAGCCAGCTTCGGTGATCAGTCTACCCTGGGCGATCCGGTAAACTTGAAAACCGGTTATCTTGTCCGCCAGCTCGCCGGTGTGACGGGCAACGGTTGGTACCAGTGGTACTTTGAAAATGTGCGGCGCAACGACCCAGGGACCGAGGGCGCTTTCTATAACTACGGCTGGTGGGACTTTCGTTTTGACGATCTGGTATACCGCCACGATTATCCGCAGGTGGAGGAAGAGCCCCCTGAAGGTATCGAACCGCTCAAGTGGTTCCGGGATGTGGGATGGGTGGCCATGCATCACCGGATGGATGATCCAAAAGAGCATATTATGCTGCTGCTCAAGTCGAGCCGTTATGGTTCCATCAGCCATAGCCATGCGGATCAAAACAGCTTCACACTGCATGCGTTCGGCGAGCCGCTTGCGGCCGATACCGGCTATTATATCGCCCACGGCAGCTCTTTCCACCGGGAATGGAGAAGGCAGACACGCTCCAAAAACAATGTGCTGATCGGCGGAGCAGGGCAGTATGCCGAGAACAACAAGGTGCTGAACATGGCCGCAACCGGGCAGATCGAAGAAGCCTATTGGCGGGACGGCGATGGTTATGTACGTGCGGTAGCGACCGATGCCTACGCCAGCACTGTACCGCATGTACAGCGGGTTGTGCGAGAAATCCATTTTCTGCAATCGTCATACGTTGTCATTGTGGATCACATTGACCTGGAAAAGCCGGACAGCATTCAGTGGTTGTTCCATGCATTGCACCCGTTACAGCTGAAAGGACAGAGTTTCCGTGTAAACGGAAGCAAGGCGGGGCTGGAGGGTACGTTTGTCTACGCTTCCTCCGGCGAGCTGTCGCTCAGCCAGACGGATCAATTCGCAGGCGTGGACCCGGTAGAGTACGAAGGTCTGGCGAGGCACTATCATCTGAGCGCGGAAACAAGGCCTGCCTCAAGCCACAGGATTGTAACGCTACTTGTGCCGTACCGGAGCGAGGAGCCGAAGTATGTGCCCTATTTCATTGATGACCAGGATCATGGCATCCATCTCTACTTTACCGACAACGGTGTGACGAAGAAGATTGAGGTATCCAAAGCATACTAGTACTCTACCTAAAGAAAACGCAATCTCATCTAAAACATCCCCATTGTTGCAGGCGGTGGGGATGTTTTAACATCTATTTGAAAGCGCTTCACCAATGAGTGGTACCTAAATCTAAATCAGGATGAAAAGAGGGGTAGCATGAAAAAGTGGATGGTCTCAGGTATGGCGCTATTGCTGGCGGCAGCCGTCATGACGGGATGCAACAAGGGGAGCGGAGCGGCATCTGGTGAGGGTGGGGGAGACGGCAAAACGAAATTCTCCATGTCACTACGTACGCTGGCGTATACGTATGTGGAGAAGTCGCCGGACATCAACCAGGATAAATGGGTGAAAAAGCTGGAGGATCTGACCAATACCGATCTGAAAATCGTCCTGGTGCCTCATAAGGAATATGAGCAGAAAATGGTCCAGATGTTTGCCACCAATGATATTCCTGATGTTGTACAGGGCGATGGTGGCGTCAACGGCAAGGAGATGGCCGGCTCGGTCGAAGCTGGTGTATTCCAGCCGCTGGATGATCTGCTGAAGCAGTATGGGCCAGACTTGCTCAAGACCGTGCCGAAGGAAGCCTGGGATCAAGTGACCCATGACGGCCAAATTTACGCCATCCCTGAATATTTATCCAATCCATCCCGCCGGGCCACCTGGATTCGCAAGGATTTGCTGGAGAAAACCGGATTGCCGGTGCCCACAACGGTAGAGGAAACACTGGAGGTTCTCCGCGCCTTCAAGAAACTTGGGGTGGAGAATCCCTATATGGGGCGCGAAGATTTCAAATATGCAGATACGTTCTTCGGAGCCTATGACGTGCAGCAGTTCCTGTCCATGATGGAGCAGCAGGGCGATCAGATTGTACCCAAATTCATGGATAACGAGAATATGCAGCAAGCGCTGACTGTATACAAGACGATGTACGACGAAGGGCTGATCAACAAAGAGTTCGCGACCATCAATTCAACGGTATTCAAAAATACGATTCTTTCCGGCAAGGCGGGCATGTGGTCCATGAACGCAAACGAACTGATCCAGTGGGAGAAGCAGATTAAAGCGTCGGTTCCGGATGCAGAAATCGAGATTATCCCTTCGCCCGTCGGTCCAGACGGCAAGGGTGGTTATTACCTGTATGGTCCGGTGACACGTGCCTACTTTATTAATAAGGATGCGGCTGATCCGGCTTCAATCATCCGTTTCTTTAACTGGATGGTATCAGATGAAGCGGAGAAATTTTTCACGTACGGCACGGAAGGGGAGACCTACACGGAGGATAATGGCGAGATTGCGTACACCGCCCCGACGGACTCCGCTGGTGTGGACGAGGAGCGTTACCGCCAGTCATTCTTGTGGCTCGTACAGGACACAACGTACAACAAAGGCTCGTTATCGCTGACGGAGGAAGGCAGGAAGCTGATGAACATTTACGACACCATTTTGGCCAAAGAGGGCCGGGATGGCATCACCTTTGACCCGCGTCTGGAAGCCTTTGTACAGAATCCCGATATTGCGCCCAATTCGGATACACCTCCCCAGGTACTGCTCACGCACATGATCAAGATGGTTTACGGTAAAGAGCCGATTTCCGACTGGCCTAAGGTGGTTGAGGAATGGAAAGCCAAAGGTGGCGATCGTGCAATTGAGGAAGCTACGCAGAAATTCAAAAATGGCGAAGGTGTCTCCGCACCCCGACGCTAGATTCAAGGGGTGTCCGGGAAACAGTTTAAGTGAGTCAGGTGAATATGGAGGGGATACAGGTGAAGGTCTTGTTCAAAACGTGGAAGAAGCGGGTTGTACTTGTTGCCATGTCTCTTATACTCATTAGCAGTACCGCCGTTCCGGTGCAGGAAGCCCGGGCCATGAAAGACGCCGTTCCTCATTCTAACTTAAACGCACTACAGGTAGGGAATATTGCAGAACCAGATGGCCCTGAACTTGAAATTTACGCGGAAAACTTCGATGACCCGGACAATTTTGGCTCTACTGGCGGAATTGCGCTGAAGGCTCCATGGATACAGGAAGGAGAAGGAGGAAGCAAGGCCAAAACGTCTTCCTCGACAACCGCACCATCGCTGCCCAATATGATCAAGATTGATGGAACGGATGCACTTGCGCTGCCGCTTGACCTGACGGGATACGGAAACATCCGGCTGAGCTATTACACCCGTGCCTCTTCCTATATAAGCGGAAGTATCATTATGGAATGGTCCAAGGACGGTGGGACTTCCTGGACGACGCTGGAGACCTTCGAACTTCCTCCAGGCACCCCGGATCTGAAAAACAAGGAAGGCAATACGCTTAAAAGCTGGTTGTTGGGTTCGGAAGCGAACAATAACAGCACCGTTAAAATTCGTTTTCGGACGGGAGATGCCATGCAGGCCAACATGTATATCGACAATGTCGCCATTTTCGGTCAGGCGATTCCCGGAATAACCCCGCCTCCATCTCCTGTGCCACCTGCAGAGGAGAACATTGAATTTACGCCTCCACAGGGGGTGACCTTATATGAGGATGTGGAGATTGGCATGGCCGGCGGACGGGCGATGTATTCATCCATTGCCGTTCCCGAGACGCCCGCGTCTGAACCGATGCCAGTCATGGTCTACATCCATGGTGGTGGCTGGAACCACGGGGATCGGAAGCAGGCGCTTGGCTCAATCTGCAATTATGTGCTCAAACGTGGTTACATCGGCGTATCTCTGGACTACCGACTGACACCTGAAGCGCCGTTTCCTGCGCAGATTCAGGATGTGAAGCTCGCCATCCGATATTTGCGGGCGAATGCGGCCCAGTACAATCTGGACCCGAGCCGTATCGGAGTTTGGGGGTCGTCCGCAGGCGGCCATTTGGCTGCTTTGCTCGGAACAACAGGGGACATGGTTGCCGACGACACCGTGGAGCTGGATACAGGAGCAACCGTACAAGTACCTGATCTTGAAGGCTCCGGTGGATGGCCTGAGTATTCCGACAAGGTGCAGGCGGTAGCCGACTGGTATGGTCCAGCCGATTTTACGACTGCATTTGCCAATAACTATAGCTCTGTTACTGCCCTGCTTGGCGGAAATAGAGCATTGGATGTACCGGAACAGGCCAGACTTGCGATGCCGGGCACGTACGCTTCACCAGATGATCCGCCGATCTGGATTCGGCATGGCGATGCCGACGCCACCATTCCCTATACGGACAGCGTTACATTGGCGAGCCAGCTTCAATCCGCGGGTGTACCGGTTGTGGATCTGAAAATCGTACCCGGTCAGGGACACGGATTTACGGGAACAGCTTCCGAGATTGCCAATGCAGAGGCGTGGGCGTTTCTTGATGAGCATGTGAAGAACCGGGTCGTAACCGAGCCAATTATATTCAAAAGAGATCGGGAAGACACTACACCTGGCGAGGAAGAAGATGAAGAAGATCCACCGATGATTGAGAAAGTGATAGCCAGCAAGCTGCCAAGTGATGATGCAGCAATAGACAGTGGCAAGCCGGATCTTAATTTCAATCAGGCCACGGGCTCCAGCACCGGATTGCTCAGCATTTCCTCCACGTCGTCCACCAAGAAATATGTGTATTTCAAGTTCGATATGACCGGAAATGAGAGTGAAGGAGATCGATACCGACTGCAAATTGCCGCCAAAAAAGGCACGTCGAATACAGACACGGAACTGTCCCTGTACGGTTTGGATGCAACCGACTGGAACGAATCATCGTTAACCTGGTCAAATGCCCCCGTCACGACCCTCAGCGAGAGTGCGCTTCTAGGCACATTCCAGGTGACGGCGGATCGCAGCGGTAGTCCGGCGGTCTATGAAGTCGATGTGACCGATTATGTGAAGAGTCGTCCGGATTCCGCGCAGGTGGCATTTCTGCTCGGAGACGCCGCGGGTACAGGTGTCTCTGTAAACGTGTATACCAAGGAAGCTAATGGAACGAGCAATCCTCGTCCACAGTTATCTGTCATTGCTTTAACTGAAGCTGGCAGCGATACGAAGGCGCCGGAATGGGAGCCGGGAGCCGAGCTGGAGGTACGCAATTGGGGAACCGATTTTGCGGATCTGAAATGGCATGCTGCAAGCGACGATACGGCTGTAGAAGCATACCGGATATACCGGAATGGCACGTTGCTGGCCGAACAGGAGAAGCTGTCGTTCCGGGACAGCGGACTTGCAGCCGGAACGCCCTATACGTTTCAAGTAAAGGCGATTGACAAGGCAGGCAACGTGAGCAGTGAGTTAAGGACCGATCTTACCACGCTTGCAAGTCCCGTATCGCCGCTGTCGGTTGTTTCGGTCTCGGCCAGCGGCAGCGACGGCAATCTGGCGACCAATACAATCGACAATAACAGCTATACACGCTGGTCAGCTGCCGGAGATGGGCAATGGATCGCCTTTGATCTGGGTGAGGAACAACAAGTCGGATATGTTGGCATCGGCTTTTACAAAGGGGATGTGAGGCAGACCTTCTTTGAGGTGGAAACATCTGTTGACGGTGAGCTGTGGACACAGGTGTTCAGCGGGGAAAGCAGTGGGGATACCACAGATATGCAGGCGTTTGATATCCTGGATACTTCTGCACGTCATGTCCGGATCACCGGGCACGGCAATTCGGATTCCAGTATCTATACAAGTTTGACCGATGTCCATCTGTATGCACCCTTTGCAGGAGGCGGAACCCCTGTTGCCCTGATTCCCTACGTCGAGCCGCAAGCGCCGGAGGGTACGGTGCCATTTATCGCTCCCGGCCTGACCGAGGCAGATGGAACGCCGCATGCGGTCCATTCTCCACATGCCGTAACCGGACGTGTGATTGATGTACGGGATTACGGGGCAGATCCGGCTGACAATGCAAACGATGACCGACCCGCTATACAGGCCGCCATCAATGGGGCAAGTGAAGGAGATGAAGTGTTTTTGCCCGACGGTGTGTACAATTTGTTATCCGGGCCGGATGAGACCACTAACTTGATGCTTAAGTCAGGGGTAAACCTTAGAGGAGAGAGCAGCGAAGGAACCGTACTCAAGACATCGCTGGATCAGGTTAAGGGCAGCGCTGTCCTGAAAGCCTCGGCTCAGCATAGCATTCTGGTGTCCAATATGACGGTTACTTCATCCTGGTCAGGCAGTTACACAACCGATCACAAATCCAATAATCCCTCCGCCGGGGGACCGGATAGCATGATCCACATCGCCAACTACGGCGAGGCCCCATCCTATGAGATTACAATTGATGGAGTGATTGTGGAAAAGTTTAAACGGATGGCTATCCGTATTGAACATAGCCGGGATGTCGTTGTGAAGCATACAACGTTCCGCAACGCGACCGACCTGGGGCCTGGAGGTTCAGGCTATGGTATTTCCATTCAGGGGACGGCCAAAACGGACCGGCTCGGTTTTGACAACGATACGTTATGGAACGTGGTGGAGGATAGCACATTTGAGGGTCCTTATCTCAGGCACGGGGCGCTGATCCAGTTTGTGGCCCACAACAACGTGCTACGTGGCAATACATTTAACGGAACAAAGCTGGATGCCATCGATCTCCATGGCGAACTGGAATATTTCAATGAAATCTCAGGCAATGTGATTACGGATGTACTTGCAGGTGCTGGGATTGGACTCGGCAATACAGGAGGTTCAGCACCCAGCAACCACAGCAAGTCTGGCAAAGGAAACTATATCCATGACAATATCATCATGAACAGCCAAACCGGGATTTCGGTGATCATGGGTACGCCAGATACATTAATTGAGGATAATCTCATAGAGAACACAACGACAATCGCGGATGCGGCAGGAATTAAGGTGCTGAACGGACCTGGCACGGTGATTCGTGGCAATGTGATCCGCAATAATACTGCCAGCGGTTACTGGGCCGTGCGGCTTGATCACGACAACGGCGATGCCGGAGCGGGCAATGTCGGCCAAGGTGACCCCGAGAACGTTCAGATTGAGAATAACCGAATTGAAGGCAATACGAACGGGATCGGTCTATTTGCCGGCGTCGGCATTTTGCTGAAGGCCAATATACTGAGCAACTTGAATGAGGATTATTACAAGGCGGCGGGTGTGACCGTAACCGAACTGTAACATTCGGAAAAATAGCCTGTCAGGTGTCTGGCCTGACGGGCTACTTTTTGTTCTGCTTTTCCCACATGTTCCATACCATCGTCTAAATTTCGTCCATGTATTCCAGTGAGGGCCAATCAGACCGATCGCACGTCCAGCAAAATCCTGCCCCGCCCATGTCTGGATTCACTTTTGGCATGCGCCTGATCCGCTGCACTTAAAGGGAAGACCGAGTCGATCTCCGAATGGATGGTACCGTTAGCCATAAGCTTGGCGATTGTAGACAGATCCTCTGACGTAGGGAATTTCGAATTGAACTTGGCAGTAACTCCGTACTGTTCAGCTTTTTTGGAGGAAGGTAATTGAGTCAGGGATACCAATTTACCTCCGCGTTTCAGAACACCCCATGAGCGGTCTTCGATCTCTCCACCCACAGCGTCAACAACCAGATCAACATGGCTTACCAGTTCTTCGAACACGGATGTTTTGTAATCGATCACCTGATCAGCACCCAGCGAAGCAACAAAATCAACATTGGCTCCTGAAGCTGTTGCGATCACATGAGCCCCTTTCCATTTTGCGAGCTGCACGGCGAATTGTCCGACACCACCCGCAGCCGCATGGATCAGTACCGTTTGCCCTGCTTCCAGCTCACCTTCAGTGAACAGTACCTTCCACGCGGACTCGGCTCCGCCTTTGATGGTTGCAGCATCCTCAAAACGAAGGTCGGCCGGCATATGCACCACATCCGTAGCAGGAGCAATGCCATATTCAGCATAACTTCCGTTCACATTACCGAAGACGTGATCTCCTGGCTGGAAGGTACCGACACCTTGCCCCACGGATTCAACGATACCTGACATGGCCGTTCCGGGTGTATAAGGCAGCTCTTTGACAAACACGTTCTGCAACCAGCCATTACGAATCTTCCAGTCCAGCGGAATGGCTCCTGCATACTGAATGCGTACCAGAACTTCTCCGGCAGCTGGATGGGGCATATGGACTTCCTGTTCGAACTGTAATGTCTCTGGGCCCCCGTATTGATAAACTTGGATAGCTTTCATACTAGTTGTATGCATTATTTACACGCTCCAGTCGTTAAGGAATTAGGTTGAAGATGAATATATCTTTTCGTCTTTATTCGTCTGTAGATGTCATACTGTGCCCAAACTTTCTTACTTATGTTGTCGGCAACTAAAATATATCATCATTTTGTGTGGTTGGCAACACAATATAGATATTTATATACGGATTGTCACTATAAATTTCCAAACCGAAGGACATTCTCACATGATTACGGAGAAAACGTAAAAGATTAGATCTTAAGAGGGTTGATTTGTGATAAAAGTCACTGCGTCATTATAAATTATGTGATCTGTCCTACCGATAAGACTATATGTGATATTCGAAACGGAATCGAAATCGGCTTGAATATCCCCACAATTACATAGGGAAAAGGGTGGCTCACACACATGCGAAGCATGAGCATCGGTACCAAAATTAGTTTGATCGTTGTCAGTATATTTATCGTCTTCTCCTCAGCTGTGGCGATAAGTGTAATCCTGGAGATGAGACAGGGGATTACGACGTTCGCTACAGAGAAGGCGAAGCGAGATCTCGCGATGGCGAATCATATCATTTCATATAAGTATCCAGGAGACTGGGCCATTAAGGACGGGCAATTATTCAAGGGAGATACCGCGCTGGAAGGCAACTTCGAACTGGTGGATGAGATTGGAGAAGCTTCTGGTGACACCGTGACAATCTTCCGAGGTGATGAACGTGTCGCAACGAATGTCATGGTGGACGGAAAGCGTGCTGTAGGCACGAAGGTGTCTGAAGAGGTCGCTCAGACCGTTTTGCAGCAAGGGGAAAGGTACTTTGGTGAAGCTGTGGTTGTAGGTCAGAAATATCAAACGGCCTATGAACCAATCAAGAATGCATCGGGAGAGATAATCGGAATTTTCTATGTAGGCGCTTCTCAGTCGTTAATTGACGTGATTATTTCCTCGTTCCTCAAGACGTTCCTGATTGTATTCCTGCTCGCGATGTTGGTCGCGATTACCCTGATTCTGTTGTATGTTCGCAGGGTAAGAGTACGAATCGAACGGGTATCCATGGCGATTAAGCGTGCGGGTACGGGCGATTTCACACAGCCGGTTGTGGACAACGTCCAAGACGAGATCGGATTGCTGGGCACGGGATACAATGAGATGAGAAGTAATCTGCAGGTCATCATTCAAGGTGGACTTCAGGCTGCGGAGAGAGCAGAGCATTCGACTGGGCTGCTACTGAAGATTGCGGACCAGACAGCCAATGAATCGGCCCAGATTGCATCTTCCGTTGAACAAGTGGCTCAAGGAGCCGAGAGTCAGACGATTAGTGCGGAAGAGAATCTGCAGGCGATGGAAGAAGTAGCTATAGGCGTACAACGTATGGCAGACAAGGCCTCGAGCATCTCCGATTCAGCATTGTATTCACGCAAACAGGCAGAAACCGGAGGAGAAGCTGTACAGCTGACCGTTCAGCAGATGTCTACAATTGCATCCTCCGTTACCACAACGGATGAAGTCATTCGTATGCTGGAAGGGAAGTCGGCACAGATTAGCCAGATGGTTACCTCGATTCATGAGATCGCGAATCAAACGAATCTGCTTGCGCTCAATGCATCCATTGAAGCGGCAAGAGCAGGGGAGCATGGCAGAGGATTCGCCGTGGTGTCTACGGAGGTACGTAAGCTTGCTGAACAAGCTGGAGACTCTTCGGATCGTATTGAAGAATTAGTTCAAGCCATGGAACAAGACATGAAGCAATCCCTATCGGCCATGTCGAGCGTGAAGGACGAAGTACAAGAAGGACTACGTTTGACCCGCGAAACAGAACAAAACTTCAGCCTGATCCGGGATACGAACCTGCGCATAGCCACAGAAATTGAGGACATGGCTGCGACGAGTGAAGAGATGTCCGCAGGCGTGGAGCAGATCGTTGCTTCCGTACATGAGATTGCTCGCCATGCGCAGACGGCTAGTACCAATTCACAACAGGCAGCTGGATCTGTCCATGAACAGCTTAAGTCGGTAGAACAGATCAAGGCATCTGCGGCTATTTTGTCCGATGTGTCGACAGAGCTGCAGACCTCACTTAGTCCGTTTAAAATTTAATATCTGTTACAATAGGGAAAAGGAGGGACTGCCTATGGCCCCTGATAAAACAAAACTTTTCCCGAACGAGAATATCCGCACGGTATGTTACATACAAAACCTGCCGCCTCGTTCCAACGTGGACATCGGTGATTATACGTATTATAGCGATAACACGAATCCGCCAGAGCAATTCTATGACAGGATACAGCATCATTATGACTTTATTGGTGATCGTTTGGTCATCGGCAATTTCTGTGCGATAGCAGAAGGAGTGACATTCATCATGAATGGCGCCAATCACCGGATGGAGGGCATGACCACGTATCCTTTCAACATATTCGGTGGAGGATGGGAGCGCGTGACACCCACACTGGAGCAACTTCCATATAAGGGTGATACGGTACTGGGGAATGATGTCTGGCTTGGACAACATGTGACGATCATGCCTGGTGTCACTATTGGAGATGGCGCCATTGTCGCTTCCAATTCGACCGTTGTTAAGGACGTTGAACCTTATACGATTGTTGGTGGAAATCCAGCCAAGACTGTCAAAAAGCGCTTTGACGAAGAAACAATTGCACTGCTGCTCGAACTAAAGTGGTGGGAGAAGGATGAGGTATGGCTGGATACTTATCTGGAACGCCTTGTCTCTTCCTATGATTCACAGACGTTGCGCGAACTTCTGAACAGCAAGTAGCACAGGTGTGAAAAGAAGACAAGAAAATGGCTGGTTCCTGAAGGAGCCATTTTCAAGCAAATCAGGCCCTGGACCGTTTTGAGCGGACCAGGGCCTCTTGTTGTCCAAGATGAAATGTTAGTTTAGCGGGTGGGTGGTCGTAGGATACAATCAGACTTTGTTGATGATGGGGACTTAGAGTGAGTGTGATCTTCTGTATGATCCGGGTTCGTCTGCTTACCTGAATAAAAGTTAATGATATCATCAACGGTAGAAAAGACGACATTTACATCCATATTATCATTGTGTGTTTGAATAAAAACCTCTTTTCAATGGGTTGTTGCGTTGTTTAATTTAAAGCTTCTTTCATGCTTAAGCCTGCTGTGAATACAGGAACTTTACCTGCAGGTAATTGAATTTCTTTGCCTGTTTTCCGGCTTCTTCCGGTTCTTGCCTCACGCTTCTGCACTTCAAATTTCCCGAATCCAACCAGTTGAACTTCTTTACCTTCTTTGAGAGCTTCGAGAATCGAGTCCAGTACAACGGTTACAGCCTTTTCAGCATTCTTTTTGGAGAAACCACCAGCCTTAGCTACTTCTGTGATCAATTGTTCTTTATCCATGGGGAATACCTCTCTTTCATTCTTGGGATGTGAAATCTTTACTGTGCAAAATATGAGTAAATAAAAAGCTGCCTTATTAATAAGGCAGCTTTCATATAATTAAAGTTTAGTAACGTTCTCAGCTTGTGGTCCACGGTTGCCTTGAGTTACTTCAAATTGAACGCGTTGACCTTCGTCCAAAGATTTGTAACCTTCACCTTGAATTGCACTGAAATGAACGAATACGTCTGTTCCTTCTTCAGTTTCGATAAAGCCGAATCCTTTATCCGCGTTGAACCATTTCACTGTACCTGTTTGCATGTGATTCCTCCAAAAAATAAGTTTTTAGCCGATCATTATGACGAGTATAAACTAAAATTGACACTCACCTGGTGCATTTAAACCACAGACTTGATGTCCGCTAATGTATCGATTAATATGATAATACCATGTCCGCTAATATAAGTCAAGATTTGGAGGTATTTTCTAATGAATCAGTCATCAGTGATATCGGTGCAGCGGAAACCGACGATAGAGGAATTCATATATGTGCTTGCCAATGAGGGAGATTTGCATCCCAAAACCGTGAAGGAATACGCAAGTGATCTGAAGCACTTTATCGAATGGTATAAGGAAAGCACCACGCTCGGCGAAGAATTCACATTGCGAATTGAAGACGTGAACACATCCACTTTAGTCAATTATCGTGAAGATTCACACAAAGTTATGCTTTTGAAGCCAGCTACCATTAACCGGAGATTGATTACGTTGAAGCGTTTTTTCAAATGGGCTGTCCTGGAAGCCAGGCTCAGCAGTGATCCTTCCAAGGCATTGAAATTCATTCCGGAAGACAAAGTCAGTCCACGCCGAATGACAGTCGAAGAAGAACAAGCATTCATCTCCGCGGTGGAGTGCATCAACTCCCTTCGAGACCAGACCATTCTTACCCTTATGTTTCACACAGGCTTGCGCACGATGGAGGTATGCAACCTCACGCCTTATGATATCGAGCTTGGTAAACGGAGTGGTCACCTGACAGTAAGAGCTGACAAGCGCAATGGACAACGAAAGATCCCTTTAAATATGCAGTGTATCGTAATATTGACTCAGTACTTATCCGGACTTGCTAACGACAGTTCTTACCTGTTCCCCTCAGAGAAGACAAATGATCGTTTAACGGAGAGAGCACTGCGCCACCTCATTAAAAAAGTCATGATTGCAGCAGGGCTGGAAGGACTGAGTTCACATGACCTGCGCCATCGTTTTGGTTATGCCATGGCAGAGCATACGCCGCTTCACCTTCTGGCGGAAATCATGGGACACACCAATCCCGATACGACAATGGTTTATGTTAAAGCCTTAAGTGCGAATCATCATTGAAACCAGAATGAAGGATCAAAATTTTAGGTAGAAACAAAACTCCTCTTATTTAGAAGTACTTCGAAATTTACCATGTTTGTATTACTTTAACCTACCCTTAGCATTCATATACTATCCTTAACATGTCACAGAGGCACTGCCCGTCAGGGTTGCCTTACTTCTAATGAAGAAAGCGATTACATATTCCCGATAATATTGTATATTATGATGGCAACCTTGGAACGTATCAACATGAGCATTTTGCATAGATCCCATGAGCGATGAATATCAAATGATGTAAAAGGCTGAGATCTATATTATTAATCGGGATAGGGCCCGTCATATAAAAGGGAGGAATCCGCACGTGTACCGGGTACTGCTGGTGGATGATGAAGAAGATGTGCGTGAAGGGTTAGTGGTGGAGGTCGATTGGGAAGCACTCGATCTGCGGATTGTCGGCTTGGCTGAAAATGGGCGGGAAGCATTGGAGATGGCGGAGCGGGTAGAGCCGGACATTGTGGTGACCGATATCAGCATGCCGTTCATGAATGGTCTGGAACTCGCACAAAGATTGCGGAAGCGAAACCCGCTCGTGAAGGTGGTCATTTTGACCGGATATGATGAATTTGATTATGCCCGGCAAGCCATCTCGCTAAGTGTGGATGAATATCTGCTGAAGCCATTCTCGGCAGGGCATCTCACCGAATTGCTGACAAGGCTGCGTGCCCAGATGGCGGCAGAAGTAGCCGAGCGTGAAGATGTACAGCAGCTGCGTGAGCACTATCATACCAGCTTGCCGCTATTACAGGCAGATCTGATGGCGACCTTGCTCCATCGTCAGAAGTCCTCCACATACATTCACAGTAAAGCCAAACAATGTGGGTTGGATCTGACAGGAGAACGCTATGGCGTATCTGTGTTGACACTGCACATGGACGAAGATGCTGAACTGAAACGGTTTGCTGCACTTAACATTGCAGCAGAAGTATGGGCGGAACACGACGCTGGTCATGCGTTTATGCATCAGGAGACGATCGTCCTGCTCTATGTGGATCGGTGGGGCGGTACAGATGGAGCGAAGCGACAACAGAAGGCATTGGAAAATGTCATGCGAAGCATCAACCACTATTTGCGCATCCCGGCGACGGTAGGATCTGGGCAGATCGTGAATACACTTGCGGATGTGAATCATGCCTATGAAGATGCCATGCTGGCACTGGATTACCGGCTTGTACCCGGAACGGATTCTATTATATATATTGCGGATGTGGAGCGTCAGACGGCTGGCAAGCTACGGTTTGATGAGTTGAAGCAGCAGACGCTGACACGTTGTCTGAAGGCAGGTACGCAGGCGGAGCTGGAGGAAGGGCTAGAGATCATTTTCCGGGAAATTACCGTCGAACATAGTCGAAATGATATTCAACTGTATCTGATTGAAGTGTTAACGACGGTATGGAAGGCAGCGCAGGCATCAGGAGAAGAGATGGAAGATATCTTCGGTGCAGGGTTCCAGTTATATGCGGATCTGTTCCGACTACCGGGACTTACTGAGGCACAGAGGAAGGTGCGGGAGGTCTGTCTGCTTGTACAACATCGCATTGCTAGCGGACGCCAGCATGTATATAAGGATATTGTCGAGCAGGCGTTAGTCTTCACGAAAGAGCATTATGCTGACCCGGACCTGTCTATTCAGAAAGTGTGCGGACATCTGCACATCAGCTCTGGTTATTTTTGTGGCATTTTCAAAAAAGAAGTACAGCTCACCTTCCTGCAATACCTGATGCAGATCCGGATGGAGGCAGCCCGGGAACTGCTTCGCTCGACAGAGCTGAAGTCGTTTCAGATTGCGGAGCAGGTTGGCTTCGCCGAACCGAATTATTTCAGTTTTTGTTTCAAAAAACATATCGGTGTCTCGCCCAAAGAATATCGTAAACAGGCTTCTCTGGCAGCAAGTGAAGGTTCGATCCGATGAGATCATTGGTCATATGGGTGAAGTCTATGGGACTTCAGTTACGCTCTCGTCTGCGTTCGTCCAGGGTCAGCAGTATCCGGTTTATTATTACATGGTCCTTCTCCGTCTTCATCGTCTTGGTGCTGACGATCATGGCGTTGCTTCTGCATGACAAGTTCACTCAGGCTGCCGAACGAAGCGCGGAACTGACGACGAGACAGATTGTGGATCAGGTTAGCTATAATCTGGAGGATTACGTCCGCAGTATGTCTCATCTGTACCGTGCCATTGAGGAACACATGCTGCGTGACGGGACATGGGAAGGGGAGCAGGTGGACAAACAGCTGGACACACTGCTCAGCAGTCGTGAGGATATCATCTCCATAACTCTGCTTGATTCCAAGGGGCAATTGCTGAAGAACAGACCTACAGCTGAATTAAAAACCAGTGCCCATGTGACACAACAAGGGTGGTTTCAGTCTGCGCTCCGCGTGCCAGATCATCTTAGTTTCTCGCTACCTCATATTCAGAACATGTACACAGGCCCATACAAATGGGTCGTTTCCATGAGCAAAGGCATAACCATACGGCAAAATGGTCAGGACCGACAGGTCATCCTGCTGGTCGATATCAATTTCAAACAGATGGATGAACTGAGCCGCCGAGTCAGTCTGGGGCAACGGGGATATGTCTATATCATCGATGAGAGCGCAGGCAATATTGTATACCATCCGCAGCAGCAATTGATGTATATGGGGCTCAAAAGTGAGAATATCGAACAGGCTTTGGTGGCTACCGGCAGTTATGAAGATGAGGCAGATGGGCAGAAAAGGCTGAATACCGTGAAGTCCGTTGCCAATATTGGGTGGAAAATCGTTGGTGTCGCCTATCTGGATGAGATAATGACCACCCGTCAGGAAGTGAACGGATATCTCATTCGTGTACTGGTCGTTGTCCTGGTGTTGGTTATTATCGTGTCCCTGTTTCTATCCTCCAGTCTGACTCGCCCAATCCGGCGAATGGAACGCAAGATGAAGGCCGTGGAGCGTGGGGATTTTAACGTGGAGTTGCCTATTGAAGGGCCGCTGGAGGTGGAACGTCTATCCCGCCGCTTTAACCTGATGGTCAATAAAATCCGAACCCTAATGGATGAGATCATCCATGAACAGGAGCAAAAGCGGCGTCTGGAGCTGGAGGCTTTGCAGGCTCAGATTAATCCACATTTTCTATACAATACACTTAATTCTGTGGTGCGCATGGTAGGCATGAGCCGTAATGAGGAAGTGATTACGATGATCACGTCACTCTCGCGCCTGTTCCGCATCAGTCTGAGTCAAGGCAAAACAATTATAACGATCAGGGAAGAGCTGGAGCATGCGCAGCATTATTTGACGATTCAGCAGATGAGGTTCAAGCGTAAATTCAACTTTACGATTAAGGCCGATAATGCACTTCTGGATTGCCTGACATTGAAGCTGGTGCTCCAGCCCTTGATTGAGAATGCTATTGTTCACGGCATCGAGTACCACATGGATGAGGGATGTATTAAGGTCGATGTCTATCGTGAGGATAACAAGCTGGTGTTTCGCATTACAGATAATGGGGTCGGCATGACGGAAGAACAGATGTCGGGATTATTGAGTGGCAGTCCGGTTGTCAAAAGCGGTGCAGGATCAGGCGTAGCTGTCCGCAACGTACATGATCGAATTCGGCTCTATTACGGGGAGGCATATGGCCTTGAATTTGCAAGTGAGTTGGAAGAAGGCACCACGGTCTGGATGCGGATTCCCATTCAATTGCAGCAGAAGGAGGGCGAGTCTGATGACGGTCAATCAAGTGAATAGGAACGATGCCCATAGCGTTGAAAGATTGAACATCCGTGCGTTTTTGAAAAAGATTGGTGCGAGCTTCCGGCGAATTCGGAAACGTCGGTTGGTAATCCTGACTGCTGCAAGCTGCTGTCTGCTACTATGCGCGGCCTGTGGCATATCGGGTCCCGATGATCGTACATTACCGCCACGTATCGCGCTAATTACGCCAGCTGGGACAGGGGAACTTGCGGAAGCCATCCGGCTTGGTGCCGAAGCGGCTGCCAAAGAGAGCGGGGCAGAACTAATGACCGTGGAAGCCTACCCTTCCGACGGTAATGTGTACACGCCCTCCATTCCGGACTCCGTTGGCAGTCAGATACAGCTTAAGCAGGCCAATGCAGACCGCCGAACGTTGTCTCGCAGTGCGCGGGAGCAGGCTCAGGTGGAAGCCGCCGCCTTGGCTCTGAAGCAGGGAGCATCAGCTCTATTAGTCGATCCCCTGAGCGAGACGGCACTCAGCGACATTATTCAGGAGGCGCAGGCAACGAATTCCGATGGAGCCATCGTTCCCGTCATTGTGCTTAACGATGAATTTCCCGTGAAAGGCATCACCAGCGTCATCTCCATGGATAATGTAGAGGCTGGACGGCAAGCAGGGCAGGCCATGGCGGAGCTGTTGGAAGGACGAGGGTATGTGGCTTTATTGGGTCCAGATCCTCTTAATTCCGGTCTGATTCACAGAGAGCAGGGTGTTATGGAAGTCCTGGAACAGTATCCTGACATCCAAGTGGAACCCAAATCGGTATGCAATACCCGGGACGGGTGTTGGCAGGCGGCGAAGCAGCTGCTGGACCAACAGCAGGTAGATGGCTTCATTGCCCTTCAAGAACCGGCTTCTCTGGGAGCAGCGGATGAACTGAATCGACGCAAGTCTGCGGATAAGGTTAAGATTGTTGGATTCGGCAGTGAACAACAGCAATTGGAGCAGCTGCAGGAAGGGGTCTTTGAGCATCTCATCGTCCAGAATGGATACAGTGCAGGTTATCTGGGATTGAATCAAGCCGTTGCGCGGCTGAACAATGAACAGGTGCAGGCGAGAGTGCTACTTGAGACGAAGCTGGTTAGTACAGACAATATGTTCTGGATGGATAACCAGAAGCTGCTGTTTCCTTTTGTACAATAAACGAATGCGGAATGATGAAATGAAGCCATTTCTTAACTTGAGGAAGATTTCGATAGAACAGGTGAAGATATTGTATTCGAATTTAATGTAAACCCTTTCATAATAAAGACATCGGTGAAGCCGAATGAACTTGGGGGAGGTCATTAGGATATGAAGAAAACGTGGATGACACTGTTGATTACGGCATGTATGGTTGTGGCGGCGGGTTGTAGCAGCGGCGGAGACAGCGCAGGTGGCAGTACGGGAACAGATACGGGAGGTCAGACAGCAGCCGGGACGGAAACACCGAAGATTGGTGTCGCTATCTACAAATTCGATGATACGTTCATGACGGGTGTACGTAATGCGATGAACGCAGCAGCGGAAGGTATTGCGACCCTGGATATCGTGGATAGTCAGAATGCACAGCCCACCCAGAATGAGAAAGTCGATCTGTTTGTATCCAAGAAATATAACGCAATGGCTGTGAATCCGGTAGACCGTACGGCGGCAGGCGTCATCATTGACAAGGCCAAGGCAGCGAACATTCCAGTCGTGTTTCTCAACCGTGAGCCGGTAGCGGAAGACATGAACAAATGGGATAAAGTGTACTATGTAGGAGCAAAAGCGGAAGAGTCCGGTACGATCTCCGGACAGCTGATTGTGGATTACTGGAAAGCACATCCGGAAGCAGACAAAAACGGTGATGGCAAACTGCAATACGTCATGCTGAAAGGGGAACCGGGCCACCAGGATGCAGAGCTTCGAACCAAATATTCGGTTCAGGCGATCCAGGATGCCGGTATCGAAGTGGAAGCACTGGCGGAAGATACTGCGATGTGGGACCGCGTGAAAGGTCAGGAGAAAATGCAAGCGTTCCTGGCTTCGCATGGCGACAAGATCGAAGCCGTTCTCGCGAACAATGATGACATGGCGCTTGGAGCCATTGAGGCATTGAAAGCAGCCGGATACTTCAAGGATGGCAAATCAATGCCGGTGGTAGGTGTGGATGCAACAGCCCCTGCCATTCAGGCTCTACAGGATGGTACGATGCTGGGCACGGTACTTAATGATGCCAAGAATCAGGGTGCAGCCACGGTTGCTCTGGCTTCTGTACTTGCCAAAGGGGAGACACCAACGAAGGAAAATACCAAATATGATATTACAGATGGGAAATACGTCTGGATTGCATACAAAAAAATTACGAAAGACAACATCGCCGACGCCCAATAACAGCAGTAGACAGGGACGTCCGTCATTCGGGTAGCGTCCCTTTTTTGCCGGTCATATGGAAGGGGAGGATACAAGATGGAATCACCTTACCTGCTGGAGATGAATGGAGTTTCCAAAGCGTTTCCGGGTGTGCAGGCACTAAGTCAAGTCACGTTGAAGGTGAAGCCGGGAACGGTTCACGCCTTGATGGGAGAGAATGGAGCGGGCAAATCCACGCTGATGAAATGTCTGTTCGGCATGTATCGACCAGATGAAGGAACGATACGCATCGAAGGAAGGGACGTGGATATTCCCAATTCCAAAGCAGCACTTCAGCAAGGGATATCCATGATTCATCAGGAGCTGAATCCGGTCCCGTATCGTCCGGTGATGGAGAATATCTGGCTGGGTCGTTTTCCGATGAGGGGAATACTGGTGGACGAGAAACGGATGTATACCGATACACTGGCTCTTTTCAAGGACTTGAACCTGGATATTGATCCGAAGGCTCAAGCCGGAACACTGTCTGTCTCCAAGATTCAATCGATGGAAATCGCCAAGGCGGTCTCTTTTCAATCCAAAGTCATCGTCATGGATGAGCCAACTTCTTCCCTGACAGGCAAGGAAGTGGACCAGCTCTTCGCCATTATTAATGAACTACGCAGTCGCGGCGTGTCCATTATCTACATTTCCCACAAGATGGAGGAGATCCTGACGATCTCGGATGAAGTCACGATCATGCGTGATGGCTTCGTTGTTGGTACGTGGGATGCTGCTGATTTAACAACAGATCTGATCATCACACGCATGGTGGGTCGTGACATGGACGAACGATTCCCGGAACGGACGAACGTACCCGGTGAAGTCATACTGAAGGCAGAGGGTCTGACATCGAATCAGTCGAAATCGTTTCGGGATGTATCCTTTGAGCTGCGAAAAGGCGAAGTGCTCGGCATTGGCGGCCTGGTTGGAGCACAGCGGACAGAATTGATTGAGTCTTTGTTCGGACTGCGCGGTCTCGCTTCAGGTCAGATTTCGATCCATGGACGCAAAGTAAAGATTAATTCTCCCGCTGCCGCAAAGCGTTACAACATTGCTTTGCTCACGGAAGAACGAAGGGTGACAGGGATATTCCCTGTGTTGTCGGTGTATGAGAATACAATTATCGCAAGTCTTGGGCGTTACAAAAATCGCATAGGTTTGTTGAATGAGAAAATGGGCCGCGAGGAAGCAAGGGAGCAGACACAGAAGTTTAGAACCAAAACGCCTTCGGTTAACACGCTAATTCGAAACCTGTCTGGTGGTAATCAACAGAAAGTTCTACTGGCCCGCTGGTTGCTGACCAACCCGGAGATTCTGCTGCTGGATGAACCGACGCGTGGAATCGATGTAGGGGCCAAATTCGAGATTTACACCATTATTACGGAACTGGCTCGTCAGGGCAAAAGCATTATCATGATTAGCTCAGAGATGCCTGAGCTTCTGGGCATGTCGGATCGCATCATGGTGATGAGCGAAGGGCGTCTCACCGGAATCGTGGACGGAGCCGAGGCAACAGAGCAGGATATTATGAGGCTGGCCGCGCAGCAGCGGATGGCTTAGTCAGGAGGGAAACAGATGAACACACAGGTGATCAATCAAGTGAAACAATATGTAACACAGCGCGCCATCTTTATCGTACTGATTCTGCTCATCATTGGCATTGCCATCGCTGATCCGAACTTCCTTGCTTTTTCCACACTACGGGATATATTACAGCAGTCCTCCACAAGAGCCATTATTGCACTCGGTGCAGCCTTCATCCTGGTTACAGGAGGGGTCGATCTCTCTGCTGGTCGGGTTGTCGGGCTGACGGCTGTCGTATCGGCATCGATGCTTCAGATTGACGAGTATGCCAACCGTTTCTTCCCTGATCTGCCACATTTGCCAGTGTTATTGCCGATTCTGGTTGGAATCACAGTTGGCCTGTTCGTGGGATTGGTGAATGGACTCATTGTCGCCAAATTACATGTGCCTCCTTTTATCGCAACGCTGGGTACGATGGTTGCCGTGTATGGACTAAACTCGATTTATTTTGATACGGAACCCAATCAGTCGCAGCCAATTGGAGGATTGAGACCAGACTTCACCGTCATTGGTTCTGGATACATTGATCTGGGCGGTGGGTATTCCATTCCTTATATCGTCCTGATTGCTATTGCGGTGGCGTTAATCTGCTGGGTGATCTTTAACAAAACACGTCTCGGCAAAAACATGTACGCGATTGGTGGCAACATTCAGGCAGCGCATGTATCCGGAATTCATGTAGCACGTAATCTGGTTGCCCTGTATGCCATTGCGGGTGCGTTGTATGGTCTGGGTGGTGTGCTTGAGGCTGCACGGACAGGTGGAGCTACGAACAATTACGGTAACATGTATGAGTTGGATGCCATAGCCGCATGTGTGGTAGGTGGTGTATCAACGGCTGGTGGTATTGGAACGGTGCCTGGTGTTATGGCGGGGGTGCTGATCTTCGGGGTCATTAACTATGGTCTGACGTTTATCGGTGTAAGTCCATACTGGCAGCTGATTATCAAAGGATTGATCATTGTTGCTGCGGTGGCTTTTGATATCCGTAAGTATATGGCGAAGAAATAAGATGACCTAAAAAGGTTACACCAGTCACTCCGATGACAGAACAACCTTCTGATCGCTGTTATCCCCAGATTTTTTTGATTTCCTTCTAAAGAAGTGAAAATCCGGGGATAAAGGCGAGGTGTATGCTTCCGAAGTAGCTTTCTTTCAGAAAGCTTTTAGCTCCGCTTCTTCAGGTTATTTCTGTCCTCTACGTTATCGTATAAATAATTTGTTCATCTTATATGGAAGAGCAGCAAAGAAGCCAGCCCTCGGATATAGAGAGCTGGCTTTAGTTGTTTAACCATTGACCATCCAATCGATAGCGGGGATAAATGGTCCAATGATGCATAAGAGCAGCATAAATCCGGCGACGTTATAAGATACACTTGTACCAAAGTGCGCACGATATTTTTTAGCGATCAAGAAAGTCGGAATCCAGAAGAGGGCTGCTACCACAAAAGGAATGTGAAGTCCTTGAGTTCCGTTGCTATAAATAGGCATGTTTATTAAGTTGAATAGGTAATGACTGATCATAAAATCTGCTTTTCCCCACCCGTAGTTAAAGGCGAATCCCATCGCCAGTACGAGTAGAGAGAGCGTTCCGAGGCCCAGTGGTTTTCGTTGTGTTGTCATACAGCTTCCTCCATAACCAAGATTTTATCCTAAATTAATCCATAAATGTATTGTAGCATAATAGTGATCCATGCGTAGAGGAATTGTTTCACTTTTGTCGATTACAATTCATGCATATGTCCTATTGCCTTCATAAATTATACATTCGTGCGAATTTGACGAACCTCCATTAATCGACAACATCAGCTAATCATAATCGATATAATACATGTACATAAGTTGTTAGATGTGAGTTTTGTCAAAGGGGGCGAGGCTATTTGCTAAATTACACGATGAAAATGGTGATATTCCCGCTGGGCTGTCTGCTTGTCATTCTGTCCTCTTATGTTCTAAAGCTTACCCCTAATCTGGCATTATTGTTGATTTCGGGTGCCCTGTTGGTTGCAAGTATCTATGGGGAGAAAAGATATCCTGTGCTGCGAAATGTTCATTGGATTTTTCTCGGAATATTTCATTACTTCAGTCAACTGAACTGGTGCAACATGCTGTATTATATGCTGATCATTTCAATGATTCAGGACAAACAACGTGTGGCACAAACATTACCGATCTCACTACTGTTCATGCTGCAATATACTGTGATTCGGCTCTCCTACGTGCCTATAGATACATATACTTTGCTGGTTTCGTTATTCGATCTGTTAACTACGGTTGTGATTATTTTCTTGTATCATACCTTGATTAACAGTGAGGCTGAGAAGCGCAGACTTCGAGAGAAAAACCGGTTTCTTACCCTTCATGATCCACTAACCGGACTATTGAACTATGAAGGTTATATGGAGGTGCTGCGGAAGACGGTGGAGGAACAACGTTCCTTTTTGCTTGTTCTTTTGAATGTCAATAATTTTAGCGGATTTAAGAAAGAGTCAGAAGATCCCTGGTGTTCAGTAATCACGGGTACAGGCAAAATTATTACCAATCAGTTCCCGGAGGCCTATGGTATATCCCGGTATGCGGGGGACCGTTTTGCGGTTGTTTTGCCAGAAATACAAAATATTGAAGAACGTATGACGTCCTTACTATCAGATCGGCTTCAGGGGTTGCAAGTAAGTTATAGCATCTCGTTGTACCCGGAAATGTCAGAGACATTGCAGCAATTCATGACGGTTGCTGAGGACAGATTGCTTCAACAGCAGCGGAGTAAATGGCTGAAAAATGAAGAAGAAGTATTCCGTTCCGAAAGGCTAAGGGCCGTAGGTGAATTGGCCGCTGGTATGGCTCACGAAATTCGGAACCCCCTCACCGCCATTCGGGGATTCCTGCAACTGTCACGTGGACAAGCGTACAATATCGCGCCTTGGTATGAAGTGATTATGGGCGAGGTAACGAGGGTAACCGATCTGACGGCTGAATTTTTACAGTTTTCCAAACCACAAGCCAACCATATGAAGCCCGAAAAGCTCGGACACTGCCTTGAACGAGTCATGTCGCTGACCGAGTCGGATGCGGCATCCCGAGGCCATCGAATTACGCTCGAAATGACTAGTGAGCTAGTCGTGGTCAATATGGATCGGGATAAGATTGTGCAGGTATTAATTAATCTGATTCGTAACGCTTTTGAAGCGATGACAGACCCCGGTGAGGTTCGTATGGATCTGTTACAGGACGGGGACGCAGTGCTCATCTCGGTTACAGACACGGGAAGTGGCATTCCGGAAAATTCGCTTTCTACGATCTTTAATCCGTTTTATACGACTAAAGAAGAAGGTACAGGACTTGGACTGGCCCTCTGCCAGAAGATCGCCCAAGATCATAACGGAAAAATTACTGTCCATAGTGAACTGGGGATTGGTTCCACCTTCACACTTCATCTGCCAATGGAGATGTAACTCGTATAACAGACCCAGAAATAGCAGCAACAAAATCACTTATCAAAAAAAACGCCGCATGGGTTCTGGAGAACCCCATGCGGCGTTTAGTATTTCGATTAACTTAAAGTATAGAATCCACATCGTATAAGATTAAGCTATATTTGGTTGAACTAATCATTTACACGTAACGGGAGAGGACAGAAAAAACCTGAAAAAGCGAGCGTTCGCCTAAAAGCTTTCTGATGAAAGCTACATCGGAAGCATACGCTATCCCCGGATTTTCCCCTTGTGAAAAGGGAATCGATAAAATCTGGGGATAACAGCGATTGGAAGGTTATTCTGTCATCGTAGTGTCTGTGTAAAGAATCTCTAGTTCGACTTATTTAGCTGTCCTTGATGTAACTGATAGTAGAATCCTTGTTGCTGCATCAACTCGTCATGGCTTCCCCGTTCAGCGATCTGTCCATCATCAATGACCAGAATCTGATCGGCTTCTCGTATCGTGCTAAGCCTGTGGGCGATGACAAAGCTGGTACGGTTCTTCATCAACGTGCGCATCGCTTCCTGAATCTGCATCTCCGTGCGAGTATCGATACTGCTTGTTGCTTCATCCAGAATAAGAATGGCTGGATCAGCCAGAATTGCCCGGGCAATGGTTAACAGTTGCCGCTGTCCCTGACTCAGATTGCTTCCCCCGGAAATGATGGGCGTATCGTAGCCCTGTGACAGTTTGCGGATGAACGAATGTGCATTCGCAAGTATAGCTGCTTGCCTGATCTGTTCATCGGTTGCATCCGGCTTGCCGTAGGCAAGATTGTCGCGAATGGTACCCGAGAACAGGTAGGCATCCTGAAGCACAATGCCCAGTTGCCGCCGTAACGGGTCCTTTTCCAGTTCCGAGATGTCACATCCATCAATGGTGATCCGTCCGCCTGTAATCTCGTAGAAACGAGGTAACAAGTTGATAATGGTCGTTTTACCTGCACCGGTCGGTCCAACAAGTGCAATCATCTCGCCAGGTTTGGCGGTAAAGCTGACCTTCTTCAGAATGTCTCTCTCGGCACTGTACCCGAAGGAGACGTCTTCAAATATGACTTTACCCTGAATCTGATCCAACTGTTTCTTCTGTTCCTCCCCATACTCACCAGGTGTATCCATAATGTGAAACACGCGTTCCGCACCTGCAATGGCAGCTTGAATCAAATTGTATTGATTGGCCAGATCGTTGAGCGGCCGTTCAATCTGGCGGGAGTAAGCGAGAAAACTGACGATTAGTCCGATAGACGTCAGATCATGATAAGCCATCCATCCTCCTACGGAAGCGAGAATGGCAAACCCGATATTATTCATCACGTTCATTGTAGGGCCAACCAGACCCGAGACGGTCTGGGCTTGTGTGCTGGATGTGCGCAGTTTCTCGTTCAAGTTCTCAAAATGTTGATGTGCCTGATCCTGACGGTTATAGGCCGCCACGACTTTCTGTCCAGCAATGGTCTCCTGAGCATATCCATTAAGTTCACCAAGTAACTTCTGCTGGGCGGTGAAGTGTTTGCGTGTTCTTGAAGCGATCAGGCGAGTGGCGATGGTGATTAAGGGTACCGTCACCAGACTCAGCAATGTAAGGCGAACATCGAGCGCAAACATGATCGACAAGGAGCCGACGAGCAGGATGGCACTCGACATCAATTGGGTTACACTTTGATTCAGCGTTGTGGATACATTATCGATATCATTGGTGGCCCGGCTCATCAGGTCCCCGCTTTGATTTTTATCAAAAAAGTGGACAGGCAGCTCTTGTAGCCGTGAGAACAATGCATGTCGCAGATCCTTGACGGTCAGTTGGGACACACCAATCATGACATAGGATTGAGCCCACATCAGGAGCGAGCCAAAGACGTAAACACTCAGCAAGAGGAGACATTCCTTCAGCAAGCCCTCTGTTACTTTGGGAACGATATGTTCGTTAACGGCACGCCCGAGAAGGTAAGGTCCTGCCAGATTGAGCAGTGTTCCGAGAGCAGTCAGCACCAATGCAGCAATAACTCCTTTGCGATGACGCCCCATGTAGGACCATACCCGAATTAAGGCATGGCGAGCATTTTTGGCTCTGACTTTGGGGACAGGTCCTCTGCCCGCTGGTCCGGGTCTTCCAATCGGAGGCACGACGGTTTGCTGAGGGGAGGAAGATGCAGGTTTATCCAAATTGAACATCCTCCTTCCGTTGCTGCGAATAATAGATGGCTTGATAGTGTGATGAATGAGCCATGAGATGATCATGTGTACCGCTAGCAACGATCTGCCCTTCATCAATGACATATATGCAGTCGGCATCCCTCACGGAAGAGATTCGCTGTGCAATCAAAAAGGTCGTGCTGTTTTTCATCAAGGACTGCAAAGCCTTCTGAATGCTGGCTTCCGTACGTAGATCGACCGCACTGGTGCTATCATCCAGAATCAGCACTTCCGGCCGCATGAGCAGGGCGCGTGCAATGGATATACGCTGTTTCTGTCCACCGGACAGATTGACCCCTCGCTGACCCAGCTCCGTGTCATAGCCATCCTTCAGTTTCATAATAAAATCATCCGCCACCGCAGCTTGTGCCGCAACACGCAATTCAGCATCCGTTGCACCGGGCCGGCCGAAGCAAATGTTATCCCGGATACTGCCGCTGAACAGGATCGATTCCTGAAGCACAATGGATACACGACTGCGAAGATCCTGAAGATTCCAGTGGCGGACGTCCACTCCGTTCACGAGCACTTCACCCTGCGAAGCATCATATAAACGTGGAATTAGCTGCACCAGTGATGTTTTACCTGATCCTGTTGAACCGAGCAAAGCCACTTTTTCACCGGGACGAGCGATCAGGTTAATTCCGGTGAGAGTGTGTTCTCCGTCATAACGGAAATATACCTCTCTGAACTCCACTTGACCCATGGCGTCTGAGTGAAGGGGAGACGGTTGGTATGGAGAAGGATCAAGGTTAATCTGGAGTGACTGTACATTCTCGGACTTATCCGTTCCCGATTGAATATCCGGCTGTGTATGTAGCACCTCGTTGATTCGGGCAGCAGATACCTTGGCACGGGAGAAGCTCATCATCATCATGCCAATCGACGTGAGGGACGAGAGTACAACCGTGACATAGTTGATAAAAGCAATCAGATCCCCGGCGGCAATATCACCTCCGACTACCTGAAAACCTCCAAACCATAACACCGCTACAATGGTAGCGTTCAGCATAAGGCTGAGCACGGGTGCATTCAGTGTGACAATACGCCAGGCTTTCACGGCGGTTGAGGTGTAATCTTCATTGGATTGTTTGAACCGCTTTTTCTCCAGACGCGCACGTGCAAATGCCTTGACGACACGGATGCCGGCAAGATTCTCCTGAAGAACGGCATTGACCTGATCAAGCTTGCTCTGAACGCTGGCGAACAGCGGATAGGAAGCTTTTATCAGGATAAATAAAATAATAAACAGTACCGGCACAGTCGCAATAAGAATCAAAGCCAGCTTCACACTGATCGTAAACGCCATGATGATACTACCGATGATCAGCATCGGCGAACGGATAAACATCCGCAGCAGCATCTGCACAAAGGTCTGCATCTGGGTAATATCACTGGTCAGACGAGTAATCAGAGATCCTTCCTGGAACGTATCGAGATTTCGGAAGGAGAAGGTCTGAATGTGGTCAAACAGCTCTTGGCGCAGATCCGTGCCGTATCCAACGGCAGCCTTGCTTGAATAGAGTGTACAGCCTGCGCCGCCGACCCAGCCGATTAACGCAACAAGTAGCATGATCAGACCTGTAGTTACGATATGGGATAGGTTGCCTGCAAGAACACCATCATCCACAATACTGGACATCAGCTTGGGCTGGAGCAGGTCCATGGCAACCTCAAGTACCATGAGCAGCGGGGCGAGGATCGCCGCCGACTTATACGGGGTCAAGAATCGTTTTAACGTCCACAATAGGAAATCACCTCAGTTTTAATTGCATAAAGTTGTTGTTAGCAATGTCGCGAATCTGCATCACCTCAGGCTTCACGCAGGTTTTGGAGCATACGCTGTGCGAGTGCAGACATGATTCGGGATTCTTCCGGGGTAAAATCTTTCTGGGCCTGCTGTTCCAGCTCCTGAACCACTTCTCTCAATTCTTGTAGCGCGGAGCGCCCCTGATCCGTCAGGTATACCCGCAGACTGCGGAGATCCTTCGGGTCGGCTTCGCGTCTCACATAACCGGATGTTTCCATGCGCTTGAGCATCACCGTTACCGTTGCAGGACTGCGCTGAAGTTGTTCGGCCAGTTTTTTCTGGGATTGACCATCTTCCCGTTCTAGTTGGAACAGCAACGGGGGCTGCCCTGGGTATAACTCGGGGTGGTTAACGAGCTTCTCATGAACCTTGTAGCGTTTCAGCTTCACGAGTTCGGATAATTGTCCCATTAACCGATCATTCTGGACTGGGTTCATATATTCCACTCCGTTCATATCCATTTAGTTAGTCGACTAACTAAATCATAAGTTTGATTGGATATATCGTCAAGCGAATACGATGTATTTATACCTGTTCGGATGTGAACGAAATCGTTTTCTGACGTAAGCGTTTCTTTTTGGTAATATAAAGGGGATACCATGTTGGCCTGATCTGAATCATAACCTTTTTAACTCAATTAGCAGTAGGGAGGCTTTAATATGACAGAATTAGTGGGACGGAACAAAGTACGTTGGGGCATTATGGGCACGGGATGGATTGCATCCCAGTTCGCAAGGGATTTGGAGCATGCGGGGAACGCGGAGAAGGCAGCGGTAGGTTCGCGGACAGCGGGAAGCGCGGAGAAGTTCGCAGCTGAATATGGTTTTGCACGCGCTTACGGCTCGTATGATGAAATGCTGCAAGACCCTGAGGTGGATATTATCTATGTGGCAACACCTCATCCTGTACATAAAGAGAATGTGATGGCTTGTCTGGAGGCAGGGAAAGCGGTTCTCTGTGAGAAGCCATTTACGATGAATGCGCGTCAGTTGGAGCAGCTGGTGGAGACTGCGCGGGAGCGCAAGCTATTTCTGATGGAGGGCATGTGGACACGATTTCTGCCGCCAATTGCCCAAGCCAGAGCGTGGATTGAAGAAGGCCGAATTGGTGAAGTTCGTTTGGTTCAAGCGGACTTTGGATTCCGTATCGGCTGGGAACCGGAAGGGCGTTTACTTAACCCGGATCTGGGTGGGGGCGCATTGCTGGATGCAGGGGTATACCCGATCTCCTTTGCTTCGATGATCTTTGGCGAACAGCCCCAGCATGTATGGAGTACAGCAAATATCGGTGAAACGGGCGTGGATGAGCAGTTTTCGGTGTTGTTGTCCTATTCCGAGGGGCGTTCTGCATCACTGAGTGCTGCTATTCGTCTGAACCTCAGCAATGAAGCGGTCATATACGGAACGGAAGGCAAGATACGTTTACCTTTATTCCTGGCGGGCAAAGAAGCCTATCTGCATGTGAACGGGCAGGATGAGCCCGAGAAATTCACGGATGATCGAACGTGTATTGGCTATGCTTTTGAGGCGGAAGAAGCGGGACGCTGTATCCTGGAAGGCCGGACGGAGAGCCATACCATTAAACTGGACGAATCCCTGGAAATCATGAAGCTGATGGACACGATTCGAGGCCAGTGGGGATTGCGTTACAAATCGGAGTAAACAGACAGGAGTGGACGTGTGATGGTGAAGATTCTGATATCCGGGTTTGAACCGTTTGGCGGGGATGCGGTGAATCCGACGGGTGCGTTAATGGAAGCTCTTGCGAACGAAGTGATGGAGGGTGCTGAGTTAAAAACAGTACTGTTGCCTGTGCACTTCAATGAATGTGCAGATCTGCTGATCGCAGAGATGGAAGCCTATCGGCCCGATGTGGTCATCGCCTGTGGGCTGGCCAAGGGCAGAACGTCCATCACACCGGAGCGTATTGCCGTTAATGTCAAAGATATTCCTCCTGGCTCCTACGCGGATAACCAGGGACAGCGCCCGGTGGATGAGCCGATTGTGGAAGGAAGTCCGGACGGCCTATTCTCCACCTTGCCCATACGTGCCATGGTGAATGACATGTCCGCAGCAGGAATTCCGGCTACCGTATCCAATACAGCAGGCACGTATATATGCAATAACACGATGTACCGGGTGCTGGATTACATTCGTGAAGGGCAGCTTCCGATCCGTGCCGGATTTGTACACTTTCCAGCCTCAACAGAGATGGCTGTGCTGCAGCCTTCCGTTCCGTCGCTGCCTATTCCCATGATGCTGGATGCGCTGCGAATCATGATCCGCACGGTTGTGGCTGATTCGTAGGGGATGGTTGCGAGAGTAGGCAAGGTTGTGCTGAATAGGTGACGGTTGGATTCGTAGACCACAGTTGTGAAAGGGAGAGCAGTAGGATAGGTTTCTTTCTGCTTCGATCTTGGGTTGGGTAAAGTGATAGATATGAGTATAAATATGAAGTTGAAATATAAAGTAAAAAAGAGCTGTCCCATCGTCATAAGTCTGACGTTAGGAACAGCTCTTTCTATTTCGTGTGTCGTGTGTAGCCAAAATGGTTAGTGAGGCCACTAGTTTGCAGTAAGTATCTTGATGCAAGTATTTCGCCTAGTTAAAAATTAGACTCTAAATACGCACATACCAATTTCTAACGAATCGTAGAAGCGTTATTGTGTGGAGTTAAGCGAGTTTGTCGGCGATATGACCAATTTCTAGCTGAATAGAGTGTCTGAGATTCGTTAGAATTTTCGTAGCATGTTATCCGGCTATATAAGGTGTATAGGGTTCGTTAGATTTAAGTTTTTCAGATAGATATAGCTCAAAGATAAATAAATGTTAGATTCGCAACAGGTCAAGATCGAACTCGGGAACAAGTCCTTCTTTCATGGCACGCCCAAGCAGAGCAGTAATTGCACCATAACCATCATCACCCAGGTTGGCGCTGAATTCGTTAACGTACAGGCCGATATGCTGTGCAGCTACATCAGGATCCATTTCTTGTGCATGTTCCATAACGTATGCTCTCGACTCATCCGGGTGCGCCCAAGCATATTCAACGGAGGCACGTGCCCATCCGGCGAGGGCGTGAGCATCCATGTTGCGGCGTGCAATGATCGCTCCAAGCGGGATCGGAAGGCCCGTATCGCTTTCCCACCAGTTACCGAGATCTGTCATCAGCTTGAGATCATAGTTCTGGTACGTGAAGCGTGCTTCATGGATAACAAGTCCGGCATCGATCTTGCCGTCCCGAACAGCAGGCATGATCTGGTCGAATGGCATGATAACAATTTCGCCTACGCCGCCAGGAACGTTTTGCGCTGCCCACAGACGGAATAATAGATAAGCTGTTGAGCGTTCGCTAGGCACAGCAACCCGCCGTCCAGACAGATAGCTGGGATCCGTGGTACCGTTAGCGGTCAGAACCAGCGGACCACATCCTCTGCCGAGTGCACCTCCAGCAGGTAGCAGGGCATATTCAGACAGCACATATGGCAGTGCTGCATAAGATATTTTCATCACTTCAGGTGTATCTGGTCCATCCGGATTCGCCGCCAGGCCATTGGTAATATCTATATCAGCATAACGGACATCCAGCACAGGTGCGCCCGGAATCAATCCGTGCACCCACGCGTGAAAGATAAATGTATCATTTGGACAAGGGGAAAATGCAATTTTCATGATGTAATAACCTCCCGTAAAATGGAACTTGCAGCCTGAAGCGCATCGAGGGCATCCTTGATGCGCCAAGCGTCGCGGTCGCGTGGACCGACCGCGTTGGATATGGCCCGCAGTTCGAGTGCTGGCACGCCGAACTGCTGGGCAGCCGTGGCCACGCCGAAGCCTTCCATGCCTTCGGCGGCGGCATCCGGCACGCGGCGCAATAGCTCCGCGGCCGTCTCTGCGGTTCCGGTCGCCGTGGATACGGTGACCGCAGTGCCTCCGCTGACAGCGAGCCCAGCCCGCTGCAGCTCATGGCGCAGGCGAGCGGCAAGCTCCGCGTCCGCCGCCACAATGGACGAGCCAAATCCGAGCTCGTCCACGCTTAGGAAGCCGTCTGGCGTCTGCGAGCCCAGATCGGCGGCAATCATGGCGTCAGCTACCACGAGGGAGCCGACGTCTGCCCGGCCGGGGAACCCACCGCCGATGCCGGCACTGATCACCAGCATGTAGGCTGGTGAATATCCGGCTCCTGCAAGGGGCCCCGGCCTTGAAGATGTGGCAGATGTCTGTGCCACATCGGATGTGCTTGGCGCGGTGGCACCCTGCGCCAATGCACTCGTGCTTGCAGCCGCTACGGCATATGCCAATGTAGCGGCTGTTCCCGCTGCAGCCGAGGCTGGGCCAACGCCCGCAGCAATGACGTCAAATCGTTCCGCGGCCGTATCTCCCAAACCGCGGAGGACCGCATCTTTCTCCGCATCAACCGCGGTGACAATTAACACGCGTTGTGACGAACTTGCTTGGACCAGACTAGTATCTGAAGTCGTTGCCCTGCTTAATTCTTCCTGTTGGTCACTGGTGTGGAGTGATGCGTTTGATTTATTATTCTGCTCTGCATCCTGTCTATGTTCATTCATCTCGGATTCTCCTTAAACGTATATAAATTAAATTCGAGAATATATTGTCCTCGTGGAAAGGACGTTTCTCGCAATTTTGTCTTTCAAAGAGTGGACACTTTTTCTAAAAAGGTGCTATCTCCATCCAAGAAAATAAAACACTATATATAGATTGTTTATGGCTATAAAGTTATAAACAATCTATATGTAGAATACCAATTCCGAGTTGATTTCTCATGTCCGTGTCCACCCTTTGAAAGACATATCAACAATATGTATGCTCAGTGCGGACAGTAAGAGCTTGCACTTCAAACGAACAGATTAACGATTGGAAAGGCTGAAGACTGCCCCGACCGAATCAACACTAATCATATATCGGCCTTCGGATTTTTTACCAACAAACCAAATGAATAACGGGCCGAGTCTACACCCGATCCCTACATAGTAGCTCATTTATGCAAACCCGAACTTAAAGCCAGTGATTATCGAACAATAGTTCATCTCCATCATAACGGAAGGGGAAAGACCTGAACAACCTTTGTGTGTAATCCTGTCAACCGCGGTAAAGCAAAGGTTTTGGGTAGACGTATCATTTCAAGTAACCGCATTGCTTTAAATAACCCGTTTTGCCACATCTCATGTGAATACCACCCTGATCATACCCCGGCCTTAGCCGAAATATATCTAATCCAACTAGCTTTATATGTCTAATTAACCATATGTTCTGTCTCTCTTTAACCTACTCCGAATAAAACCAGAAGTCAAAGTCAACTGTTGACAATCTTGTTCTGCTGTATTAATAATAGTAGTACAGTTAATACACCTTGACGTTGGCTACACTCATAAACACATTTTTCGAAAGGAGGTGCGGGATGTTCGAATTAGATGTACGCAGCCGTAAGGCGATCTACGAGCAACTGGTGGACAAAGTCAAAGAAATGATCGTATACGGAATTCTTAAACCTGATGAGCAGCTTCCTTCCGTTCGTGCATTATCCACGCAGCTGACTGTGAATCCGAATACGATTCAGAAGGCATATCGTGAGCTTGAGCGTGAAGGTTACATTTATTCTTTGCAGGGAAAAGGGAGCTTCGTATCATCGTCTGTGGAACATCCGAATGAAGCTATGAGAGATGAGATCAGAGAGTCTCTGGTGAAGCTGATTGCGGAAGCTTCGTATTCCGGTTTGACCAAGGCAGATATGACGCTTTTGTTTGAGGAAGCGATGGCCCGTATAGAGAAGGAGGAGCCTCATGATTGAGCTGAATCAAGTCGTCAAAGCGTTTGAACAGGAGAAGGCAGTGGATGGCGTAACGATGCACATACATAAGGGATCGATCTATGGTTTGCTCGGTTCCAACGGGGCAGGCAAGACATCGCTGCTCAAAATGATAGCAGGCATTTACCGTCAGGACAGCGGAACTGTTCGTATCGAGGATACTGAAATTTATGAAAATATGGATCTCAAAGGCCGCACAATTTTCATGGCAGATTCGCCCTACTTTTTCCCGCAATCTTCAATTACTCAGATGGCTGCATTTTATCGTTCCGTATATCCGCGCTGGAATGAGGAACGGTTCAAGCAACTGGCTACCGTGTTCAAACTGGATGTAAAACGAAAGCTGCATCGCATGTCCAAAGGCATGCGCCGTCAGGCAGCCGTATGGCTGGGACTTAGCTGTATGCCTGAAGTGCTGCTGATGGATGAACCGATCGATGGCCTTGATCCCGTCATGCGCCAGCAGATTAAAAACTTGCTGTTCCAAGAAGCAGCTGAGCGTCAAGTAACCATTGTCATCTCGTCCCACAATTTGCGTGAGATCGAAGATCTGTGTGACCATGTGGCGATTATGCATAAAGGCCGAATTATTGTAGAGAAGGATCTCGATGATCTGAAGGCGGATACGCATAAAATCCAGGTTGCTTTCCGCCATCCGGACCATGCCAAAGCCATGGAGGAGCAGATTGATATTTTGCATGAAGAGAAACGGGGAAGCGTATCCCTGTACATTGTCAAAGGCAACCGACAACAGGTAACGGATCAATTCCGTATACATGATCCGTATCTGCTGGATGTTTTGCCACTGACGCTCGAAGAAATCTTTATCTATGAAATGGAGGACGCAGGGTATGATATTCAACCGATTGTTCTGTAACCGGGGCATCCTGATCCAAAATTTCAGACAGCATGGATGGATAGGCATTTTATATCTCATCACATTGTTGTTCTCACTTCCGTTATATATCGCTACCGAGTACAGGGACGTGCCACAGCAGATTACAAGTTTGTTTCAGGCCAATGGTGAAGTGCAGATTTTGTTCGCTATCACACTGCCCGTAGCGGCTGGAATCTTTCTTTTTCGGTACATTCAATCTGGTGCACCTTCGGATCTGTTCCATAGTTTGCCGTTACGTCGTAAACATCTATTAACGATTAATCTGTTGACCGGATATGCCATGATCCTGATTCCAATCTGGATTACAACTGCGATTACCGGCTGGGTGTGGGCGGTACTGGATCAACCGGCTTTTCTGTTCGATGGCAGTACAATCTGGATGTGGGGCTTGAGCATGAGTATCTACTCGCTCTTTATGTTCATGCTAACTGTGGCGGTCGGCATGTGTATTGGTCAATCTGTATTGCAGGGACTCACCGTGTACGCGCTCCTCTTGTTACCTGTTGTTGTGTGGTTCATTATGTCACTTCATCTCCAGCATTACTTGCTTGGATATCCGTACGATGAATTGGGACGTAATGCGGAAATGTCACTTGTTCTTCGCATGGCTTCAATCAGTTATTCTCCTATCACTAATGGAGAACTTATAATCTATTCGATATTCGCAATCCTGTTTATTCCTCTGACTTATGTGCTCTATGCGAGAAGACAGGTTGAATCTGCTACGCAAGCAGTTACGTTTACTCTTGTGAAACCTATATTCCGATTCGGTTTAATGTTTACGTTGGTTCTGATTGGCGGAGCTTACTTCACGATTATTGCTCCAAGAGGATCAGCCGGATGGGGAATCTTCGGATATATTCTTGGTGGAGTTGTAGGTTATATCGTTGCCGAGATGATTATTCGCAAAACGTGGCTGATCTGGAGCAGCAGGCTGCTACCCAAGCTGATTTTATATGGTATCATCGCTGGTCTGGTATTGTACGTACCTATTGCCGACTGGAATGGATACGCTGCCCGAGTGCCTGAATTGAACAAGGTTAAAAGTATCAAGCTTGGCGGAGAGCGTTACATCTATAGTAACGGTGTCAATCAGAAGATGGATGACGGTCACCTCTATTCTAATGATCCGGAATATATGGGAGCAGTAGTTGCTCTTCATCAAAAAATCGTGGATTCCGATCTTCCTTTACTGAATGATCCGGTCAATCCAGGTATGCGTAACGATGAGTATGTATTTATTAACTACAAGCTGGATAACGGCAAGGTGATGAAACGTAAATACTACATCCCAGAAGCGGAATTCCATCAGGAATTAATGGCTCTGAAACAGTCCCAAGATTATAAAAGAGTCGCCTTTGAGACGTATAAGCTGGAAGAGGATGCATTAAGTTTTGGCATACGCTCTGCCACTAGTTCTTATCGAAAGGTGTATATTAGCAATCCAGAGCAAGTCCGTGAATTCAAGGAACTCTTGAAACAGGACATTTTGGACCAGACCTATGAAGAACAGCGCTCTCCGTGGCAGTCATTTGCCTACGCGGAAATGAATCAGGATTCGCCTTCAAAAGATCCGTTTCAACCGAAAGAGATGTGGAATTTCGAGATCAAACCTAGCTATGATCGAGTATTGGCTTGGCTGAAGGAGAACAAATTATACGATCAGTTGCTTGTTCAGGCAGACGAAATTGTCTCCGCACAGTTTGCGAAGCAGGAGATCAACAGCCCAGGTTCGCTTCAGTGGGCGACTCCGCAGCCAGAATATATCGATGGGAGTCTAAGTATCAAGAAACAGGTCGCAACCCAAAACAAAGAAATCATTAGCGATCTGCTCAAGCGTCAACGGTCTGGTTATCTAACAGAGAAAGATACCATCTATCAGATCAAGTTGAATGTAACTCGTGGCGAGAACATCTACATGATGCTGAAAGAAGAGGATCTGACCGAGGAGATGAAAGCTATTTTGGTCAATCAATAAAGCTGAGCTGTAAGCTGTTAACTATAAGCGGGAAGGGTTCTCCCGTTGATCGAAGGTTTGATATTCAACCATTGAGACCAGATCTACTTGACCTTATTCAGCGAATGGAATATATTAGAAAAAGGGAAGGTTCGAGCGACTAGATCAATCGAATCTCATATTGGAACGGCTTATAAGGGAAGCACCCGTAAGAGCAGGCACATGCCTGACTTGCGGGTGCTTTTTTGTCGTTCACTAATATCGTTGGCTGTTTCTGCTGCGAGGAAATGGAGGTGGAGTTGCTCGAAATGCACAGCACAGAGGATCAGACGAATTAATATCTTCCAACTATTTTGAAGAAAGGGTGTAGGAATGCATGCAAACAGAAGTGTGGAAGGAAACGATAAATGATCAGGAGGGAAAAGCATGTTGCCATTCTTCCCTATTAGCACGAGCTGGAGGACATGACTTCATCCCATCCTCATCCACTTCTCCAGTAGCAGCCAGCCATAGTCACAAGATGGATCAAAGTAAAGTCCAAAGAAACAAATTGCGATCATTCACCCATCTTATAGTGAGGTCACGCTTTCTTCTAGGGCTTGTGATTCTGTTCAGCGCAGGTACGGTGTATTTTGCTTCGGCAGCCGAGGCTGCGGGCATTGATCTTGGCGTAACAGCGCAGAAAGCTTGGGACTCCGTTCTGAACAAGGCTGATGCACAAACCAAGTTAACGCTGAAGCAAGCGTACGAGAAAGTAGGGAACTGGAAGACACAAGAGCAGGCGTGGGAACAAAAAATAAAGACAGTTCATGCCGCCAATACGGCGGAATTGGAGCGATTGCGTGTAGAAATAAGGCAAACCGATGATGCGAAGGTCGCAGCTCTAGCTGAAAAGGTAAAGCAGACCCAAGCCCGATATGAACCGCTATTCGCCCTGTACAGTTCAGTCAATAGACAGCTGGATGCAGCCAAAGCTATCAAAAATAAGGAATGGAGTGCAGCCATCCGCACGCAAGCAGAGACGTTGAAACCGGTTGTGCAGCTTGCCAGAGAAGACATTCGGATCAAGAAAAAGGAGCTTGCCGAAGCACGTAAACGGAAGACCGCTGAAGTTAAACGTTTACGCGCTATGCTAGCAGCGGCCGACACGTTGAAGAAACAGATTCAAACGGCTAAAAAACAGGTGAGTCTGGCGAAAGAACGATATTCAAACGCCCTGCAACAGTTCAAACAGAGCACAAAGCAGGGCCAAACGTCACGTGTACTCAGCTCATTGAACGCCTTGGCTTCTGCAGCGGAGAAGTGGGCAGGTTCGAAACAAAATATCCACACACTGGAGCAAAAAGTATCCACTACATACGTGAAAGTCAGACAGGAAATCGCGAAGAGACCCAAATAAGAGGAAACCCGGTTCTCTCCCTAACGTACACCACTTTATATGTGAAGACGCTTCAAGGATGATGAAATGAGGTGAAGCTATTGCAGCCAAAGTTGGAAAAGAAACGTGCGGGGACGAGAGGTTTAAAACGTAAACGTTACTGGATTCCCAGCGTTGTACTAATCTTGATCATAGGTTTTATTGGAATTGGTACACAATGGACACCGAAAATAACGGTATTTTTATTAAAATCATTCATTGAGATTGCTAGTCCGGACACGAACGGCAAGGACACTGGGATCTCGGAAGGGATAACTCGTATTGCGGATGTACCCTATGCAGACGAAGGTCGTAATGATAGTACGCTGGATATCTACTATCCTTCCGTAACATCGGAACCTCTGCCTGTAGTGCTGTGGGTTCATGGCGGTGGATGGGTCTTGGGTGACAAAGAGGATATTGCAGATTATGCGGTACAACTAGCCAAACAGGGTTATGTTGTCGTCAGTATGAATTATGCGCTCGCACCGGATACGAAATATCCCATTCCCGTGATTCAGACGAATCAGGCTTTGACTTACGTGAAGAACCATGCCAGTGAGTTTCAGGGTGACCCGGAAAACATATTTCTCGCAGGCAACTCGGCTGGTGCCCAGATTGCAAGTCAGACCGCAGCGGTGGTGACAAATCCATCTCTGGCTAAGCTGATGAATATAACGCCAACCGCCCAGCCGGAAGAGTTACGTGGGGTCCTTCTATTCTGTGGTCCCTATAATCTAAGTACCGTAACCAATACAGGTTTTCCGCTCATCCGGGCCTTTCTCTGGTCATATACAGGAATAAAAACATTTGAAGACTATCCACGTTTGGATGAAATGTCGACCGTGCTTCAAGCCACAACAGAGTACCCGCCTGCATTTATTACCTCAGGCAATGATGACCCGTTGACCAGTCAATCGGTTGAACTGGCACAAGTCTTGAAGCGACTTGATGTCGATGCGGAAACCTTGTTTTTCTCGACCTCACCACAGAAGCTGGGACATGATTATCAATTTGATCTGGAGAGTGAAGCTGGACAACAGGCGATGCATTCGGCTGTACGTTTTATGCAGCAGTATAGTCGATGAGCAGACAAGACTGTGGTACACTCGAAGCAAATGAGGGCGCAGGAGGAGAAGCATGGCAGATAAAGAAGATTTGACGCGGTTCGGGGTAGCGTTTCCTACACCTCTAATTGAGCAGTTTGACCAGTATATTGAGGAACAGGGATACAAAAACCGATCCGAGGCTTTTCGTGACCTTGTTCGAAAAACATTACTTCAACCTTCCGTACTGCAATCCGATCAGGATGTGGCGGGTACCATTGTAATGGTCTATGATCACCATATCAGTGATCTTCCCATTCGCTTAATGGAGCTTCAGCATGAGGCGCATCATGACATCATTTCCAATATGCATGTGCATCTGAATCATGACCAGTGTCTGGAAGTTATTGCTGTACGGGGAAACCTGGGAAGGCTGCGTCATCTTCATCAACAGATTCAGGTGCAAAAAGGTGTATTGTATGCGGAACTGTCCGTGACTTATGTGGATGAACTCAATAAACTGGCTCATGCTCATAATCACAATCATCATCGCCATGCAGATTAGGAAAAATACGAGTGCGATTTTCAAAAAAATAGCGAATGTAATCAAAAAAGACGGTTGGTTAGATACCAACCGTCTTTTTTTTGTTATTTGTTATAATACCTGACTTTAGAGAATGATCGAAATCCTTAATGATATAAATATCAGGTTTTTCATCTGAAATATGAAAATATATGGATTATGAAGTTAACTTTGTTGACATATGTTTTGATATTTGTGCTACAATTTTCGTAAAAAGTAACACGAAATGAATAGGTGCAGTGCACATGTAGAGGGGGAACGGCGAAAATGGGGACATTTTCATGGAGATGGAGAAAACGAACAGCTATAACAGGATTAGGCATTCTGCTTATATGTTCCATTGGATTATCTGGTTGTGCACAGGGGACAGCGCCACCAGCGTCATCAACAGAGAATGGGCAACCGGGGAGTACCCCAACCAAAGACGAATTGGTACTTGCTGTAGGCACGGAGCCGGAAGGCGGATTTGATCCGACAACCGGATGGGGGCAATATGGTTCGCCACTTTTCCAGAGTACCTTGCTGAAGAGGGATGCCAAGCTGCAACTGGTTAACGATCTGGCAACTACCTATTCTGTTAGTGAAGATGGTCTGGAATGGACAGTTACGCTTCGAGATGATGTGAAGTTCTCTGATGGCGAGCCACTTACAGCAGAGGATGTTGAATTTACGTTTGATACAGCTGCCAAGAGCGGATCTGTGATTGATTTAACCAATTTGGCTGATGTGCAGGCACCCGATGATAGAACGGTCGTTTTTACACTGAAGACGCCGCAGTCCACGTTTATAAGTCTGCTGACGACACTTGGCATTGTGCCTGAGCACGCCTATGGTGCCGATTATGCAGAACATCCGGTCGGTTCGGGACCGTACAAGCTGGTTCAGTGGGACAAAGGACAACAGGCCATCGTTGAGGCCAATGAAGAATATTACGGAAACAAGTCCATGTTCCGCAAACTCACGTTCCTGTATCTGGATGAAGATGCAGCCTACGCCGCTGCGCAGGCAGGTACGGTGGATATCGCTGCTATTCCGGCAGCGTTTAGCAAGCAACAGGTGAATGGCATGACATTGGAGGCCGTGAAAACCGTAGATAACCGGGGCATCATGTTTCCCTTGCAGCCTGCTGGTGCCAAATCGGGCGAGGGTCTTCCCGCAGGAAATGATGTGACGTCCGATCTGGCGATTCGCCAAGCGGTAAATGACGTGATTGATCGCGAGGCTTTGGTTGAGGGTGTACTGGAGGGATACGGTCGTCCAGCTTATTCCGTCAGTGATGATCTGCCTTGGAGCAATGCGGAAGCTGTATTTACGGATGCGAACCTCGAAGAAGCAAAGCGGATTTTGGCGGCTGGCGGCTGGGTAGATACGGACGGTGACGGTATCGTTGAGAAAAACGGCATCAAGGCCGAATTCAATCTGCTTTATTTTGCAGGTGATTTAACAAGACAATCTCTGGCGCTGGCTGCTGCGGATATGGTTGCCCAAGCGGGAATCAAAATCAATGTTGAAGGCAAAAGCCGTGAAGACACGAAAAAGTTGGCGTACTCCAACGCTGTATTATTTGGCTGGGGCAGTCATGACCCCATAGAGACCTATAACCTCTATAGCAGCACCCACAAGGGAGAAGGGTATTACAATGTGGGACTGTACAGTAATCCTGTCGTGGATTCATGGATGGAGAAGGCCCTTCAGGCAACCAGTGAAGAAGAGGCATTGCCGTTCTGGCAGAAAGCGGAATGGGATGGAACAACAGGTTTCAGTTATCAGGGGGATGCGCCATGGGCGTGGCTCGTGAACATAGATCATCTGTATCTGGTTACGAATGGCCTGAATATTGGTGAGCAACAGATCCATCCCCATGGTCACGGCTGGCCGGTGACAACCAATCTGGAGGAATGGTCGTGGGATAACAGTACGAAGTAGGTAACGAAGCGGTAGCTTTAGCCTGAATTGGGGAGAGATTGGGATGACAGGCAGGGATGAATGGGCCAGATTTGTTGGTTTTAAAATGTTGAGACTCTTATCTCTATTGGTTGGAGTCAGTGTATTGTCTTTTATATTAATGCAATTCTCTCCTGTGGACCCGATCGAGGCTTACATTGGCGGAGACATGATCCGGGTAAGCGCCGAACAGCGCAGTCTTATCGAAGAACGGTGGGGATTGAATGATTCCCCTACAGAACGATTGCTAACCTGGGGACAAGCGCTGATTCAGGGAGATTTGGGAACATCAATGATTTACAGACAACCTGTAGCAGATATCATTCAGGAGCGATTCATGAATTCTGTAGCGCTTATGGCTGTAGCCTGGATACTGTCAGGTATCATTGGGTTCACCCTTGGCGTAGTTGCTGCCATGAGACGGGATTCGAAGCTGGATCGCCTGATCTGCTGGTATTGTTATACGCTGGCCTCCACGCCGGTATTCTGGATTGCGTTGTTGTTGCTCATGGTATTTGGGGTTTGGCTCGGATGGCTTCCGGTTGGCCTTGGAGTACCCGCAGGGATGTCGGCTGATCAGGTGACATGGGGAGATCGGGCTGTTCATATGATTTTGCCAGCGTTGACCCTCAGCCTGACCGGGGTAGCTTCGATCGCTTTGCATACCCGGCAGAAGCTTACGGATGTGCTGGAGTCGGATTATATTCTGTTCGCGAGAGCACGAGGTGAGCGAGGGTTTCAGCTGTTTCGTCGACATGGATTCAGACATGTTGTTTTGCCGGCTATCACACTGCAGTTTGCTTCGTTCAGTGAACTATTCGGGGGAGCCGTACTGGCTGAACAGGTATTCTCGTACCCTGGGCTTGGTCAGGCAACGGTCCAGGCGGGGTTGCGCGGTGACGTTCCACTGCTGCTCGGACTTGTAATGTGCAGTGCAGTATTTGTTTTTACAGGTAATATGGTGGCTGACATTCTGTATCGTATGATCGATCCACGGATGAAGGAGGAACTGATGTCATGAAACAGATGATCGAACGTGCCTCCGAGCAGACGGCAGAAACAGCCGAAGTACAGAAAGTGAAAACGGAGAATCAAGAGGTAAGGTTCAACATTCATACGGGGTTACTAACAAGCCAAACAAGAAAAGGTTATGCGGGTATCAGCAACCAACCTTTTCGCAATCCTCGCCAAAGGGCTGTGATCTGGGGAAGCTTTGCATTGATCTGGATTGTCATCGTGTGGTTGACGGGCAGGCTGCTTTTCGCTGGTTCTACCCTAACCTCATTAATGGATCGGAATATGGCTCCTGCCTGGGAACATCCATTTGGCACTGACTGGCTCGGAAGAGATATGTTCATGCGCACGTTAAAAGGATTGGCAACCAGCATTCAAGTTGGATTGCTTGCAGCGTGTGGTGGTGGACTGATCGCACTAATGCTGGGTCTGGGGGCGGCTTCCAGCAAGGTTGCTGACCGGGTGATCTCATGGATCATCGATCTGTTCCTGAGTGTGCCTCATCTGGTATCGCTGGTCATGCTGGCCTTTGTATTCGGTGGAGGTCTGGCAGGAGTGGCGGCAGCGATCGCGCTGACGCACTGGCCGAATCTGGCTCGGATTGTCCGAGCGGAGATGATTCAACTGAAATCCGCAGAATATATTCAGATTTCACATAAGTTGGGCCAGTCCCGATTACGCATTGCCATGCAGCATATGCTGCCGCATTTAGTTCCGCAGCTGTTCGTGGGCGTGCTGTTAATTTTCCCTCATGCGATTCTGCATGAGGCAGCCATTACGTTTCTGGGGCTGGGGTTGTCCCCGCAACAACCGGCCATCGGAATTATTTTGTCAGAGTCGATGAGATATTTATCTGCTGGCATGTGGTGGCTTGCCTTTTTCCCGGGACTCGCGCTGTTGCTGGTTGTTCGTGCGTTTGATGTATTGGGCAATAGTCTGAAGACTTTGACGGGTACAGGTAGTTCGAGGGAGGTGAGGTAAATATGGCTCTGCTTGATATTGAGGGAGTTTCGGTGTCATTTCGGCGTGCTCGTGGATGGTTTGGGCATGAACAGACGTATGTCATTCAGAATCTGGATCTTTCCGTACATGAGGGAGAGATTGTGGCTGTTGTAGGTGCAAGCGGATCAGGCAAAAGTGTGCTGGCACAGGCCATTATGGGCATTCTGCCTGCCAATGCCAAGATGGAAGGCAGCATTAGCTATGCGGAGAAACCTTTGACGATGGAGCGGCAACTTCAATTGCGTGGAGGAGAACTAGTGTTAATCCCGCAATCCGTCAGTTATTTGGACCCATTGATGAAGGTGGGAAGACAAGTTCAGCCGGTAACCCGAGATTCGGGACGGAAGCGCAGATTCATGACTCGATCCCACTTGAAAAAGACGGAGCAGGAGCTGACCGAGCGATATCGTCTTCCTCAAGGAACAGCCGGGAAATACCCCTTTGAGTTGTCCGGAGGTATGGCGAGGCGGGTGCTGATGGCGACAGCGACCACGGGTCAGCCCAAGCTGATCATTGCTGATGAGCCGACACCAGGCATTCATCCTGAAGTGCTGGCCGAGACAATGAAGCAATTTCGCAAACTCGCAGATCAAGGTGCAGGCATTCTGTGGATTACTCATGATATCACGACAGCGCTGACGGCAGCGGATCGCATCGCTGTATTTTACGCGGGGGCCAATGTAGAGACGGCGCAGATTGATGATTTTACGGGGAATGGAGAACGTCTGCGTCATCCATATACGAAAGCGCTCTGGAATGCACTGCCACAGAATGGATTTCAGCCGCTTCCAGGCTCCCAGCCGTTGGCGGGTCAAGAGATTACGGCAGGCTGTTCATTTGCTCCCCGATGCAACGCAGCAACCGCTGCATGTACCCGGGAACGTCCAGAGCTTCGTAAGGTACGGGGCGGAGAAGTGAGGTGTTTCCATGTCACTTGAAGCACGGGAGGCAAGTTATCGTTACGATCAGAAATCATGGGTATTCGAGCAGATGAACATGCAGGTACAACAGGGAGAAGCGGTTGGCTTGTGGGGACCTAGTGGCTGTGGCAAAACAAGCCTTGGACGCATCCTTGCAGGATATGCCGAACCTGTGGCAGGACAAGTGCTACTGGATGGTCAACCACTCCCCCGCACGGGAGCATGTCCGGTTCAGCTGGTATTCCAGCACCCGGAGAAGGCGGTGAACCCACGCTGGCGAATGCGTCGCGTGCTCCAGGAGGCGTCTGTGCAGGATGAGCATTTGCTCGAAGCCTTGGGTATCCAGCCAACCTGGCTGGACCGCAGGCCGGGTGAATTATCCGGTGGAGAGCTGCAACGTTTCTGTGTGGCGCGGGCACTCGGCACAGCGACACGTTACGTGATCGCAGATGAGATGACGACGATGCTGGATGCGATCACTCAGGCACAGATCTGGCATACCGTGATGGAGGTGGCTCGCCAGCGTAATCTGGGGCTATTGATCATAAGCCATGATCGGGATTTACTGGACAGGCTGTGTGACAGAATTATTCCGATGCCCACGTCACTGTAGTTTTTTGAGTCTATATAGTCATTCAATACAAAAAAAAGGGTGTCCCTGCAGTCATTAACCATGAATATAAACATGGATATGACTATGGGGGCACACTTTTTCCTATTCATGAGCACTGTAGATAGATATGACGTATAGCTTAATTGTCCGACAGTTTGTTCACCAGCACAGATAATCTCCGCATCGCCTCTTCAACCGTAGAACGTGGACAGGCTACATTAATGCGCATGAATCCTGTTCCTTCTGTTCCGAAGAAACTTCCGTCATTGAAAGCAAGCCCCGCTTCATGAAGAAGCATGTTGCATAGTTGTGCATGTGGGATATTCAGCTCCCGAAAATCCATCCATAGCAGATAGGTCGCTTCGGGCAGATGCATTTTAATCTGTGGCATGTGTTCCGCAACATACTGCTGTACATACTCCATATTTCCACGGATATATGCAAGACACTCATCCAGCCAGTCCTCGGCACCGTTGTATGCGGCTTCGGTTGCGACTGCTCCCAGTGTACTGATACTGGCAAGTCCCATCGTTTTCACACCCTGCGCGAACGATTCACGCAACTTGGCATTAGGGATGATGATATTGGATGTGCTGAGGCCAGGAATATTGAACGTTTTGCTTGGAGCCGTACAGATGATGCTTAGGTCAGAGACGGCGTCCGAGATCAGGGTCAGCGGTGTATGAGCTCCGCGCTGATGAACAAGATCAGCATGGATTTCATCTGAAACCATCAGTACGTTATATTGCAGACACAGTGACGTAAGCCCTTCAAGTTCCTCACGAGTCCATACACGTCCAACCGGATTATGAGGACTGCACAGAATCAGCATTTTGACCCGACCCGTCTGCAAGCTGGATTCCAGTTGTTCCAGATCCATCGTGTAATGACCATCATTTTCTATCAAAGGGTTCGTGATCAGTTCACGGCCTTGACCACGTACCACTTCATAGAAGGGAGCATACACCGGAGTTTGGATAACCACGGCATCTCCCGGATCGGTGAACCGTTGTACAGCAATGCTGAGTGCAGGCACAATACCGGGAGTGAATACGATCCAGTCATCGTTAATTTTCCAGTTGTGGCGCCGTTCCATCCAACCTGCCACGGCTGCATGATATGCCCCTGTCCGCACCGTGTAACCAAAAATTCCGTGCTCCATCCGTGTTTGCAGGGCCTGAATGACGGATGGTGGAGCAGCGAAATCCATATCGGCAACCCACATCGGAAGCGCATCAGCAGCGCCGAAGATATCCTCAAGTGCATCCCATTTCTCAGATCCGGTAGAAATCCGGTTAATAGACTGGTCAAATGTACTGTTATTGTTGTTGTTGTTGTTGTTGTTCATCGTATGAATCCCCCCTTGAATTTCCGTTCCTCGACCACAATCGACAAATCATTATCTAATACATTGGTTAATTTAGCAACTCATGAACGTGCATGATTAGCTTCATATGTATGATCCGAAATTCGGGACTTTATGCATATAAGAACAACTTAACGAGCGAAAGAGCAACGGGAATACAACAAAGACTAATTTTGTACGCCCCTGGTCCTGTTTTGTCCATTTATCGTTTATAACCTCTCACCAGATGCTATTATATTGCTAACATTTGATGGAACAACGGACTGTTATCCGATTAGGCTCGTACCCCTATAGCAGGCGAAAAGCAAAAGTCGCCCGTTGAAATCGTAACAGATTTCAACGGGCGGCTTTTAGGGTTGAATCCATATCTGGTTCCATACTCTGAACTAACAGTTCATTATAGGTACTCGTTAAACCATCCGGCAATATGTTCCAGACGGCGTACCCTCAAGTGAGGGTGACCTCCACGGGACAACTCGTGGTTGGCGCCTGGGAAACGAACGAGCCTTGTGGTCTGCTTGCGTCTTTTCAGTGCAATGAACAACTGCTCGGCCTGTTCAATCGGACACCGTAGATCCTGTTCGCCATGTAAAATGAGCAGCGGCGTGTTCACGTTGCCGACATAAGCGAGCGGGGAGTGCTTCCACAGTTTTTCCGTGTCTTCCCACGCGTTACCGCCAATCTGGTCTTCCGTGAAGAAATATCCAATGTCACTTACACCGTAGAAGGATAGCCAATTGGAGATGGAACGCTGGGTAACAGCGGCCTTGAAACGATCGGTGTGCCCAACAATCCAGTTGGTCATGAAACCGCCATAGCTGCCTCCGGTTACGCCCAATCTGGATTCATCAATGAACTCATATTGGGACAGGGCATGATCTACACTTTCCATAAGATCGCGATAATCGCCACCGCCGTAATCTCCACGACAGGCATCTACAAACTGCTGTCCGTATCCGAGTCCCCCGCGTGGATTAATGTAAACGACAGCGTACCCTTGAGCCGCAAGCATCTGGAACTCGTGCATAAATGTAAAACCATACATCATGTGCGGGCCGCCATGAATCTCCAGAATGGTCGGGATTTTGACCCCGTCGACCATGCCATGAGGTTTCATGATCCATCCTTGCAACCGCAGGCCATCCGAGGAATTGAACCAGAAGGTCTCTGGCGTGCTGAGATGGATCTCATCCTCAAGCTGCGGATTGCTGCGGGTGAGCTGAATCGGCTCTACTTCGGAATCTTCTGGTTGCTCATATACATAGAGATCACCAGGATTTTGCGTATCGGCTACAGCAGCAACGATTTGCCCGTTGTCCAACTCCGCAAACTGATAAATCTCCCGCTCGTCAGGCCATATATAGTCGGCATTGCTGCCGTCTCGTGCGAATCTGGCGATGCGGACACTACCATGTATGGTTGCTAGACACAGGATGGACGAACCATCCCGACTGAATACAGGCCCTGTGGTTGTCAGATGTGATCGCATGTCGCCGACAATGCTGTGATTCAACTGTACGTCCCAATCGGTGCTCAGACATACGAGCTCACCGCCTGAAATGGGAAGGGTGTACAGCTTCACAAGCGTAGCATTTCCATAGGAACGGTCACTGGCGAGCAGTGCCAGAGATTGTCCATCTGGTGCATAGGCCAGCCGGCTGAACGTATATCCTTCCGGGGTCAGCTGCTGCACATCCGATCCGTCTGCCTTGGCAAGGTACACATGATTGGTTAGGGTGTAATCGTTATGATTCTCGCCTTCTTCGGGCATCTGCGCAATCCATGCGATGGATGTTCCGTCCGGTGACCAGGCGTAATCACCAACGTCATAATGACCTGTAGTTATAGGAAGTGGTTCCGCATCGATCGGTGCGAGAGCGAAGAGGTGGGAACGTCTACCGTTCCATAATCCACTGGCATCTGACTTCATGCGAATCCGATCTACGACATGTTCTTGCAGCAGTTTAGGTTTATCCTCTACAGGATCTGTATGTTCTAATTCTTCTTGTCCGCTCATATCCACGGATGATTTCACAAGTATGGTATGACCATCTGGTGACCAGAGCAGGGAACTGACGCCATGTTTCAGGTGACTGATTTGCTGTGCTTCTCCGCCATCTGATGCGATGATCCACACTTGGGATTTCCCATCAACCTCTCTTAAAAAGGCAAGCTGGGACCCATCTGGCGACCAGGCAGGGGAATGATCCTTCTCACCAGAGGTAAAAGGTCTATCCTTTCGACTGTCCAGATGCAGGAGTCTAAGGTGAGAACAATAACCGTCACGTGCTTCATTCGTTTTCCGGCTTACATATACCAGTTGTCCGCCTAGAGGGGACGGAGTTGGATCGTTAACCCATGTAATCTGATAAAGATCTTCCGATGTTATGCCGCGCTGAGTGTTCATTGTTTGTCCTCCCACCATGAATTAGAATCAGATAATTCCCTAACCTTTCCATTTATATTAACGGAAAGCAAGGGACAGGACAATAAGCGTAATGAAGGAGGGCTATGTTTCTGCTACAGTCTGGTAAAGATGATTAAGAAGGAGCCTTCTTTTGTAGTCGATGAGCGCGGGTTTGTGGATTCATCTTCTTATACTGCAGGAGGAGCAGTGGCATGGAGAGACGTTGAGAATATTTTTATGTATGAATTAATGGGACAGAAAATGATTGGGATCAAATTGCGGGATGAGAAAGCTTTTTTGGATCGCCAGAACGGGATGAAACGCAAGTTGATGACGGTCAACAGCAATATTTCGATGCGACGATTAGTGTTGCTCAAAGTAGTCTCACTTTGCCACTGGATCAATTGTATATTATGATAATGAGTCACTGGAGACATGTGAGCGATAACATGATTCATGATTCGTATAGTCGTCGTTAGAGAGGTCGCAATGTCCATAGAATCTTCAGAATGGAGGAATATAGATGATGCATGGTGATCAGACACGCACGATTCTGCTTCCAGATGGAACTGCCCTGCCTGCGATAGGACAAGGGACATGGAACATGGGAGAGAAGCAATCCAGTCGGGAAGAAGAAGCACGGGCACTGCGTTCCGGTATTGAACTGGGAATGACCGTGATTGATACGGCGGAGATGTACGCAGAAGGCGGGGCGGAAGTCGTTACGGGAAAGGCCATCTCGGGCTGTCGTGACGAAGTATTTCTCGTATCCAAAGTGTATCCCCATCATGCGGATCGCAAGCAGATGATTACGGCCTGTGAGCGTAGTCTCACGCGTCTTGGTACAAATCGTCTGGATCTGTACTTGCTCCACTGGCGTGGAGGAATACCACTCGAAGAGACGGTTCAGGCCTTGGAACAATTGAAGCAATCCGGTAAAATCCTGCGTTGGGGTGTCTCAAACCTGGATACAAGGGATATGCAGGAGTTATGGAGATTGCCGGAAGGTTCGAACTGCATGGTGAATCAGGTGCTGTACCATGCAGCTTCTCGTGGTATTGAACACGATCTACTTCCGTGGATGCGGGAACGACGTGTTCCGGTCATGGCGTATTGTCCACTGGCCCAGGGTGGCAGACTTCGAAATGAATTGTTGGAGCATCCGGTCATTCGGGAGATTGCACAGGGGCGAGGAGTCACGACTTCCCAGATCGCATTAGCCTGGGTGATCAGGGACGGAGATGTGCTGGCGATTCCCAAGGCAGTACAGCTCAACCATGTGGCAGACAATGCGGCAGCAGTGAATATCGTTTTGACACAAGAGGAGTTAACCCGATTGGATGAGGCTTTCCCTGCGCCTAAAGCCAAGGTACCTTTAGATATCGTGTAAAATAAGACGAAATACGAATAATAAGTCATGCGGAGCAGGTCTACACGATCTGCTCTTTTTTGTGTCCATGCTTATATACAAAGTTATTCAAATAAACAGATCGCTGAAGCTTTCGCATGACCTAAGCAAATATTTTTTAAACAATGGGCTTTACAATGCTATTTCACTAGTGTACTATGTAACTAACACACAAGTACAGAGAGGAGCGAGAGCTTTGTGACTATGGAATTTGATAATAACTTACCGATTTATCTGCAGATCATGCAGTACATCAAAAGACAGATTGTGACCGGAACACTTCAGGCAGGTGACAAAATTCCTTCAGTTCGTGAACTGGCGGCTGAACTACAGATCAATCCCAATACAGTACAACGGACATTTCAGGAGCTTGAGCGGGAAGAAGTGGTTGAAACCAAACGGGGCTTGGGCAGATACGTGACCAGTGAGGAGCGGAAGATTATGACGATCAAAAAAGAGATGGCCGGTGAATTGCTGGAACGCTTTCTGACCGGAATGCAGGAACTGGGGATTGAAGAGCAGGATATCTTATCCATCGTAGCCGATGCCGTTGCGGAAGGAAAGGGAGGAACAACGCATGAGTAACATCCTTGAACTGAATCAGATTAATAAGACATATGGCAGTAAGAAAGCACTCAGTAACATTACGCTGGATATTGCACCAGGACGCATCGTAGGTCTGCTGGGCAGCAATGGCAGTGGAAAGAGTACCCTGATGAAGCTGGTCGCAGGTTTGTTGCATCCTAGCAGCGGAACGATTCAAGTCACAGGCAAGCCTGTCGGTTTGGAGACGAAGGCGCTGGTTTCATTCATGCCGGATCGTCCATTGACCGAGAAATGGATGAAAGTGCGGGATGCGATTGCGTACTACCGCGATTTCTATGCTGATTTTGATGAAGAGAAGGCACGGGAAATGCTGGACTTCATGAACCTTGTCGAGAGTGACCAGGTACGGCATCTGTCCAAAGGTATGAATGAACGACTACAACTAACACTGGCGCTATCTCGTAAGGCTCGTCTGTATTTGCTGGATGAACCTATTGGCGGAGTAGACCCGGTTGCGCGTGGCAAGATTCTGGATGCGATCGTCAAATTCTATGATGAAGACAGCAGTCTCATCATCTCCACGCATCTTGTAAATGATATCGAACGGATTTTTGATGAAGTGGTCTTCATTCGTGAAGGTCAATTAGTGATGCGGGAAGAAGTGGAAACGCTCCGTCTGAAGTATGGAAAAAGTGTGGATGAGATGTTCAAGGAGGTCTATGCAGAATGATGACATTATTGAAGTATGACTTTAGAAGAAATTGGAATGTACTGCTGGCGGGGCTAGTCATATTGATTATTGCTCAAGTGGCAATATCCCTTTTCATGTCTGAGGTCACAGGGCTTGTGATTGGCATCATGGGTTATGTTGGAGTAGGTGTGGCTATTTATGTGAAAATGATCAAAACATATTCGTCCAATATTCGCTCGTATAATCGCCGCTTATTACCCGTAACAGGCCTGTCACATGTGTTGTCTCCTTTGATCTTTGGAGCCCTCTGCGGGTTGGGGCTAGTCATTGTATCTGCAATTCATGCTTACATCTATATCTCAATGAAGCTCGGACTGAACTTGGCTACCTATTTTTCAGGCATACATGTTTCGGATGTTCTTACGTTGTTGCTGTTTGGTGCATGGGTTTTAGTATTCATGACCGTTATCATCTTCCTTTCGATCTCGATTGCAGGCAGCTTCCGTTGGAAAACTGGGCCATGGATCGGAATCGTTGCATTCTTTGTCCTCGTTAATCTGATTGGCTGGTTGGAGAATATTATTATGACAGGGCGCTTTAATCCAAACGAGGTGTTCCAGTTTACCGAAGAAAGCACGGGGATCTCCATCACGGCCAATGGCGTATTATGGTCAGATGGCATGTGGGGAAGTACTATATTTGAAATCATCGTAGCCGTTCTCTTGGTGTGGGCAACCATCTACCTGAACAACAAAAAAGTTGAAGTCTGATCCAAGGGTCACATGATGCGAGCAGCCTAGGTTGCTCGTTTTTTTACATTCTGGAAGTATCCACCTTTTGAATCCAATCCCATTAATTACACGTAAATATAGATAAAATGGGTGTAGAAGTGCGAATTCAGAGTTATGTTTAACGAAAAGAACATGTAATGGGAAAGGAGAAATCGTTATGGAATTATACTTCAGGGATAACTTTTTTAATGCGGGTTACACCGAGATTATGAATCCGAATCAGGAACAGGCAGGGCATCTGGATTTGAAAAGTGTCTTTGGCTCTTCGCTCGATGTATCAGATAACTCGGGATTGGTTTGCAGCGGCAAATTCCGCATGTTAACCAATCGTTGGGACATCACTGCAGCAGATGGGAGACATCTGGGTGTGCTTCGGGCGAGGTTCAATTTCTTTAGCAAAAAGTATGAATATGACGCAGGATCACGCGGAACGTATGATGTGTCTGCTCCAGCATTTTCGCAGGAATATGATATAAGCGGCAGTGGTGGCCGCATCGTGGCCAGTTTCCGTCGCACCAGCGGCTGGTTTAGTTCCGGGGCATTCGTATTAGACAACCAGTCGGAACAACTGGATACGTATGAATTAATTGCAGTGGTCATGGGCGTGCACGCGATTAATAAAAGACGGAATTCGGCTGCCAGCAGTGGTGGAACGTAGTACAGAATCATGGGGTTCACAGGCAGTTTCACAGGAATAGATGAACAAGGTCTGGATGATGTCATCCAGACCTTGTTTGCGTAGATGGGTTTTCTTTTGACCAATAGGCATGGTTAACGCACTCTCATAAAATCAATGACCATCCGCGTTCACGCGAGGTTCATCGTCATGCTGGTGCGGTATGACGCCTCGCATGCGTTCAGAATTCTGATCAGGTTCAGCTTGCGCATAACGGGCTAATGCCTTCGCAGCTGTCTCGGACATCCGCTCCCGCAGCACCGTGTGGTCAGCAATTCGAACCCGTTTACCCAGAAAACGCATCTTGGATAAGACATAGTCCATCTCATTCCGCGGGACGGTCAGCTCGATCCGATACGTCTGCTGGGCTTCCATATACTCGACCTGCTTCTCGAAGCAGGAGAAGGCATAGAGGATTCGGGACAGCTCCTGATTGAACTCGGGTAATACTTCGATGGTGATGGTCGTTTTACGCTTCTCCGTAATCGCAGCAATTCGGGCAGTGTAGCCAGAAGCGGTATCCGGGTCAACCGGTTGGGCTTCCACGGAAACGATGCTGTGCAGCTTGGTGGACATGAGTTTGTCGAAGCGAGGGGCGTACCAGAGCACGTACCATTCTTTTTTGACCATGGAATACTCCAGTTTATACGGGAAGCCGAATTCATCCTGACTGGTGCGTCCATTGCGGACGCGACCGATCAGTCGAAATCCCTGGTGATGGAGGATGATTAGCCGTAACTGTCTAAGTAGTGGATGAGAGACACTGTTTTCTTCGCTTTTGGCTTTCTCGGTCAGGTAATCCTGAAGGTTCAGGTCCTGCTCATCATGCAGCATGTTGTGCATTTTATCCAACGTTACAGGGCTCAGCGCTTCTCTCGCAGCAGGGTGATCCAGCATCATGCGAAGCCAGGCCCTTTCCTGTGAGGTCCAGGTGAACAGTCCGGTTTCATTCAATCGCGTCATCATCTGGTAATTGAACATCTTCTCGAACAGGTTCATAATATTCCGCAATCTCCTTCCATTCCTTGATCATCTCCTGGCGTAGTCTCTGAGGGGTGATTATTTCGCAGCTTGAACCAAAACTTCGCAACCACGGTTTGATCTCGGTGGTACCATTGACCTGAATTTCGTAGAGAAAGGTATGGTCTGTTTCGGGGATAATCTTGCCCCATTGACCTTGCAGACGAACCCGATCCAGGATGAAATTGCGCTGACCACGCTCCGGGTGGAAAAAGCGAGCTTGAACCGTCACGGTATTGCCCGTATCCACGAGCCAACTGTAGCGACTGATGTCAGTCCATTGTTGCTTCAATTCGAGCATATATTCTTCTTCTACTGAATCTTGTTCCTCCAGCTGTGTGATACCTTCCATGCGGAATTTCACAAAGCCGCGGCGACCCTGATATCCAACCACGTACCAACGACCATACTGATGGTCATAGACCACTTCAAGCGGCACGATCCGGTTGGATCGTCCGCCTGCTTCCCGTTCAAAGCGCGGATTCGTATTCTGTGAACTGTAGCTGGATGGTTTTTTGGGTGAAAAGTACAAGAACTGCACACGTTTACGCTGGCGAATCGCACCAAGCAGCGTGTAGAGGTGAGCTTCATCCAGGATACGAGAATAATAGTGATACTTATAGATATAGGGCTCGGTAGCTTCTTCTTGCGGATAACTTGCCGTAATGACTTTCTTCAGACTATCCCGTAATAAGTACCCTTGTACGGATGGAACCTGAGTGTTCGCCATCATATCCACAAAATCATATAACTCCAGCTGTTCCTCCACCGTTAATTCGGTAAGGACGTCCTGTTGCAAGGCATACCGATAGGGTCTGCCACCAGGTTCTTTTCGTATAACTCCAACCTCTTCCAGATACTTCAGATCAGAGCGAATGGTTTTCTCGTCAGGTAACACCAGATCTTCCGGCAGATCAGCACAGCAAGCGTCCAGCAGTTCCATCGCGGTCAGGGCTTTATCTTGTAAGGTATGCAAAAGGACAGAAAGTCGCTGAACTTCAGTCTCTTTCATCGACTTGGCGCGGAAGAGGAAGAGCAGCATAGGTTCCGCGGATTCTCCGTACTGGAAGCGGACGAGATCAGCCATTTCCCTGCTTGCTTCAGCACCTGAACGCGGATCAGTGACGCTCTGCATGATGTCTTTTAATCTGCGATTGGTTTTATCAAAGGTATGTACGGATATGCCAAGCCGCTCGGCATACTGTTTACGGTTATACGCACCGCTTGTTAGGGGTAACATGCGTAAGAACTGAATTTCTTTGTCAAAACTCTCTCTTGCCATGAACGTTCACTCCTTGTTATCCCTTCATTGTAGCAGGATGAGTGGCAGGTTTCATTTAAACTTATGCAGGTAAATGATAATTTAGATGAAATTGATTCGTCGCCATACTTCTGCCATGTTCGTATGTACCATGCGTGGGTCATAATGAGGGTATGAGCAAGGCAGGGACACGTTTAATCGATCTGGTGAACAATGCGAAAAGGGAATAGGAATCAGTGATACATAAAGTAATGTATTTGTTTCTAAAGGAGGTAATGGACATGACCTTTATTCATCAAGAAATGAAAGATACGATTAGAGAACAGCTGAAGCAGATTGAACAGGAGGAGCAGGTGCGAATTATTTATGCCTGTGAATCCGGCAGTCGGGCGTGGGGGTTTCCTTCACAGGACAGTGATTATGATGTGCGTTTCTTGTATGTAAGACCGCTGGAATGGTATTTGTCCATTGAGGATCGCAGGGATGTCATTGAACGCCCAATCAGTGATCAGCTCGACATCAATGGTTGGGATCTGCGCAAGGCGTTGAAGCTGTTTCGCAAATCCAATCCACCACTGCTGGAGTGGCTGCAATCACCCATTCAGTATGATGAACAGTATAGCGTGGCACAGCATATCCGTGCGCTGTCACCGTTGACCTTCTCGCCCAAATCCTGCATGTATCATTATCTGAATATGGCAAAGGGCAATTTTCGGGATTATTTACAAGGTGAGCAGGTGAAGATCAAAAAGTATTTTTACGTGCTGCGCCCCTTACTGGCTTGTGGCTGGATCGAACGTTATGATGCGATGCCACCGATGGCATTCGAAGAACTGGTGCAAGAACTTGTACCTGCGACTACACCGCTATATACGGAGATTGATGAATTGCTGCGCCGGAAAAAGGCGGGCGAGGAACTGGATCTGGAGCCGCAGCTTCCAGCAATACAGGCTTTTTTGGCGGAGAAGATTGAGCATTTTGAACGACTGGCCGGCCAGATGGAGAATGAGCAAATAATTCAATTTGAAGAATTGGACCGAATTTTTCGATTGGCATTGCAAGAGGTATGGGGCTGGGTGAATAAGAGGTAGCAAGTTGCATGGCGATAAAGCTTTCATTGGGGTCAGAGCGAGTATATACGCGGTTATATTCTGTTATGTGAAAATAATTTTATGTATTCACCTATATTGTATGGTTAATTATGGTATGATACTTTGGCGAAACTAATTGCTGGAGGTTATCCATATGCGGTTCAAAGTAATAAGTAGTTTGCTTGCCATTTTTATGATTTTTGCTACTGTTGCGTCTGCCCATCCGGGAAGAACAGATGCGAATGGAGGACACACCTGTCGCACCAACTGTGCAAAATGGGGGCTGAAACAAGGGGAATATCACTATCACAACGGAGGTTCTTCTTCAAGTTCCAAATCTTCCTCTTCAAGTTCATCCAGTTCAGGAAGTACCAAGAAAAGTAACAAGTCTTCAACTGCAACCCAAAAGAAAGCCACTCCTAAACCAGAATATATCACGTCTTCTGTTCAGGTGAAGGTGAATGGTTCCAAGGTTATTTTTACCGAGTCTCCAATTGTAATGAATAACACAAATCTCGTACCCCTGCGTGAGATGGCCAAAGCGTTGAAGGCCAAAACGTCTTGGGACAGTAAGACCCAAACCATTACTGTTACCAAAGATAAGTACAAGCTAATTTTTACCTTGGGCAGCAAAAAGGTGAAGGTGAACGGGAAAGAGGTCACCCTACAGGCAGCACCCAAAGCAATTAAGGGAACAACGTACATTCCGCTCAGAGTTTTGGTAGAAGGGCTTGGAGCATCCCTCACTTCATCCGGTAATACGCTAACGGTGAAAGTAAAGGAATAATAAATGATGAAGCAGGTTCGGAGATTATCCGACCCTGCTTCTTTTTTTTGTGTATGAACTTCGCTAAAGCGAGTACCTTATCAAATCGTTTTGCTTTGTGCTGGAGCGGTAGGGATTTTCCGAATCAGTTGGTATGTGCAACAGCGCGAATCTCAATCAGTTGATGAGGGAAGGCCAGTCCCGATGTGCCAACCATCGTAACAGCCGGACGATGAGTACCAATATACTCTTTATACACAGCAACACATGGCTCAAGATGCTCCTGCGGGTGAACCAAGAAAATCTCCAGTTCAGCAATGTTCGACTTGGTCACATCGAATGCTGCGAGCACGCGATCCAAGTTATCCAGTGTCTGGCGAACTTGTGCTTCAATATCATCCACGCCGATGAACGTTCCCTGCATATCATGCGAAAATTGTCCTGCAATGTAGATCATACCGTTAACGCTGTATCCCTGAGCCACACTGAATGCTTCTTCCCACGGGACACCGTGGCTATAGATTTGAGTTGTAGACATAGATGTTTCTCTCCTTTGGAATTCAAGATAAGGTTAGTATAAACGGAGAAAAATAACTTGGGCAGTACGCACTTTCATGACAGTGACTATCCAGGAGGATAGTACAAACAGGGTGTTTGTAAGCCTTATGGCTCATTCTGGAGAATCTTTAAATCAGGATATTTAATTTTGGTATAACTAACTTAAGTCCTATATCCTTCCACTAGAATCTGGGTAATAATTATAGTAGGCAAGCGATTACTGGTATCTCATAACGTAACGATAGGGGGTAACCTGTATGACATCCATGATTCTTTTGGTGAAACAAACAGAGGACGATGAGAAGGTTATTTATCGATTCGGACCGAATGAGCGAAAGATGGGGCTCATTGAGATGAATAAGATCAAGGAAAGTGTGAGGGAACTGGAACCTGTCCAGGTGGATGGGGTCAGTCCGAGTTTTTTCTTTAACCGAGCCGCACAGCGACTGGTACGATGTTTATTCAGGGAAGGCGGCAAGTTCCCGGAACGAACGACGTTTGAATCATAGTTTTAGCACTTCAAAAAAACAAGCCCACAACCCTGTTCATGGGTCATGGACTTGTTTTTTTGTTCAGAACGTTTTGGCATAAGAGATCAGTGCCGTAATCGTAATGATATTGAGCAACGTTGAGATCAGTACTGTCTGGGCTGCAAAATCGGGCTCATTATCGTATTCTTCCGCCAGGATGGATGCGTTAACACCGGTAGGCATACCTGAAGCGATAATGAGTGCCTGTGCAGCGATACCTTCCAATCCAAGCAGTAGCACAATCGAAATCCCGATAGCCGGGCCAATCAGAAGGCGCAAAAATGTGCTAATATACACATCAAGACGGTATAGCCTGATCGGATATTTAACAATCTGTGCTCCGAGTGTCAGAAGCGCCACGGCAACCATACTTTGTTGTGCATAGGTCAGCGGCATGGACAGGAACGTAGGCAAGGGAACCTTCCACATGTGGAACAGAATCCCCAGCAAGAGCGCATACGGAACGGGCATTTTAAGAAATCCAATAATTACCGCACGATAATTGCCTTTGAGCTTCGCGCCCTGAATGGACAACACGCCATAGGTGAACGTCAGCAATGCCTGTAAAGACATAACCAGCGCCTGAATGGAAGAGGCCAGTGGATCACCGCGGAATACCAGTGCATTGATGGGCAGTCCATAGTTGCCTGCGTTATCCAGCATAATACTGTTGTTGAAGGCAGCCTTCATGCCTTTATTCATCCGAAGTGAGCGCGCAAATATAGAACCTACAATATAAAGAATCAATACATATATTGCGTAAAAGAGTGTCACGGTCCCGAGCAGTTCGCCCGACATATCGGAGTGATACATGCTCATAAAGACGGCTGCGGGGGTAATACAATAGAAATTGATTTTGGCGAGTGTGTACAAGTCCAGCTTGAACACCTTTTGCATCCAGGACCCGACGGCGATCAGGAGAAAGACGGGCAGGACGACTTCAAGCATGATGTCTGCAATCATCAGTTCAGCTTCCTTTTTCATGAAAATTTCAATCCGATTTCGAAAATGCTTTGCTTATTATATCATTTTATACACAGTTGAAAGCGTAAATTGAGTAAAAAGATAAGGGGGTCTCCCATTATGATTCCAGATCATCTGGATGTTGGTTTATCCATTCTGTTTATCGGATTTAATCCGAGCATTACGTCAGGTGAAACCGGACACCACTATGCCTACAAGGGCAACCGTTTCTGGCGCATTCTTGAACGGTCGGGATTGACCCCTCGTTTATATGATGCACAGGAGGACGGCGAACTGCTGAAGCTGGGATATGGATTTACTAATATCGTAGCCCGGCCCACCAGAGGCATGGAGGATATTACGAAGGAAGAGTATGCAGAAGGACGACAGATTCTACGGCAAAAGCTGGAGAAATACCGACCAGACATCGCCTGTTTTGTCGGGAAAGGGGTATACACCCAGTACAGTAAGCGTGCCAAAGTGAAATGGGGATTCCAGGACGCCCCGGTCGTCAAGGAGATCCAGGAGTTCGTCGCTCCATCGTCCAGTGGACTCGTGCGTATGTCCATGGATGAGATTGTGGCGATCTATTCACAGCTTGCTGATTTTGTTGCAGAGAAGAACAGGGAAGATTAAAGGCAAGAACAAGTGCAGCTTCAAGGTCATCTATAGAGAGAATCATGCTGCGGAATTAACATATGTGTATGCAGAGTTCACCCATTCGGCTTCGCCGATAAGGGCGAATTCTTTTTTTTGGATAAAGTGAGAGGTTTCGGGAGGTTCTTCCGTCTATATTGTACAGAACCATGCATGGAAGCTGTAGAGAAGGGGGATTACATGACTCAACAGATACCGGAGGAGGAGCTCATTCAGCGCATTATTGGAGGGGATAAGCAGTTGTTCTCCGTGCTTGTGGATCGATATAAAAATAAAGTCTACGGCATCATACGCGGAATGGGCGCGAGTCATCCGGATGCACAGGATCTCGCTCAGGATACGTTTATTCGCATCTATCGCTATCTCCCGTCGCGGCGGGAGGGAAGCAGTTTCTCGTCGTGGGTGTACACCATTGCGGTGAATCGAATGCGGGATTTTATGCGGGAAAAGAAACCCGTCATGTCTCCGGTCGATCAAGGGATCGAACCTGTCAGTAATGAAACACCGGAAAACGTGTGCTGCATAAAGAGATGCAGCGTGAAATATACCGCCAGCTCGAACAGTTACCTGAATCGTATCGCCTGGTGTTATTACTGAAGTACACGAACGAACTGAGCTATGAAGAGATTGCAGATATTACAGGCATGAGTCCAACAAAAGTGCGCAACGCCCTGTATCGGGGGAAAAAGACGCTGAGGAAGCAAATGGAACGCAAAGGAGGTTTAGCTACGTATGAAGCCTATTTCAAGGGATGAAGATCGGTTATGGGAGGATCACCTGTACCGTGAGGAGCCGGATGCGAATTTTACGCTTAAGGTCATGCAGAAGCTGGATGGCGTGTCCATGGAGCGTGACGAAGCTGAAAGTCCATGGTCGAGAAAGGTACCCAAGACAAGATGGATATACCGTACGGGGATTGTGGCTGCGGCTGTGCTCCTTTCTGGAGGTGCATGGCTGGCTTGGGATCAGACAGGTGCACCCGAGCAGCCGGTAGTGAGCGCTGTAGATCTTGTTCCACTGCCTAATATTTCCGTGCCGGAAGCGCTACGCTATTCCAGTTTGGCTGATGATTACAAACGTCTTAAACCCCATGGACTAGTGGTGAATCCGAATTTACTTATTGAAGATCAAGGATACAAGCTCAAGATTGAAGATGTGCTGGTGGATCGTTCTCAGATTGTAATGAGGCTGCAACAAACAGCACCTGATGGAACCGGAATGTCAATTTTATATCCTGAAATGGGAAGAATTCATGTCACTGATGAAACAGGAAGAGAGGTTGCGACCCTTGCAAGGGATACCAGAATAAGCAGTGGCTCTCTTGACAAATTTGTATTTCAGTTTCACAAAGATATCCCTGATCAGGTGTTCGTGCGTGGAGAATTAGGACATTTAAAAGTAGGATTGTTCTATAATTTTGTGACAGAGTCATATGAGGAAAGAGACGTTACAGTGGATTGGAGTTTTAAATTCAGCGTTGATATGACCAAAGCTAAATCATTGGCTGTTGAAAATTCCATGAATAACACATATACCACGCCAGAAGGAATGAAGCTCGATATGACACAGCTTGTTCGAACTCCTAACGGAACTCGGCTTGATATGGATGTGAGTTTGGATGATCAGCTTCGTGCCAAAGTTGATGAGAATTGGGCGAGCTATATGAGTATCATCTACCATCTTGAGATTCCTGAAACAAATGAATATCGAATTTTCAACGGTTATAGACCAGGTGCACGTGAACCCAAGTTTCGGCTCCATGATCAGCGTGAATTGAGAAATGATGGAGCATTGAAATTGTCAGATACATGGGATCCGTCTGTAGTATCGCTAGATGCCAAGAACATTCGCTTTGTTTTGGATGGTTACACCCTGCCGGTGAAGGAAGAGAAATCAGTGGAAGTTGATCTGGAGAAGAGGCGTAAGGACACGAATTTTTATACTTTTGCACAATTTGAACAGCTTGGAGATGAAATATTGTTTTATGATTTTGATTACGAGCCAGTGATGGAATCGTATGATCCTCCGCAGATTGATGTAAAGGAAGGGTATTCATTAGTTCTGAAGGGGAGTGGGACGTTCCGAAATGCTTTCATGGGTGATCGCTGGGTGGCAGTAGATTCGGATGGAAAGGAATATCCTGTTGAAGTGATCGGTTATACGGATCAGCCTGATAATAACGGTGAATACGTTGAAGATGAACTGCAATTGAAAATTCGGGGTTTTAACGAAGAAAAGGGTACAAAATTCACTTTGAAAAGAACGGTGGTTAATCGAGAGTATCGGGATGTGAATTGGGAAGTGGATCTTCCGTCGTACAGTAGTCTGCCTTGGCTGAAATAGCGTTAGTACATTTTTTTAATCCTCAGCCTTGAATGGATGGCATAAGTATGGATCAATAGATTGGATTCTGGATGTGTAGATAGACATAAAGTATACGAAAAAGGCCCTGCATAATGACAGTGGGGCCTCTTTCGTATGCACTAGATTTAGCGGGTAAAGCAAGTATCCAATGAATATGTCCATCCAAAGAGAGCTTTTATCCTTTCCAGTTAAGCCGATTCCCTTGGAATCAACGTAGTCGATAACATAACCGTCTCTTTCGGCGTCCCGGGGCGTTCAATCCGGCGCTGTAAAGCTTCCACCGCTCGCTGCCCAAGTTCCTCTTTGCACAGATTAACCGTGGTTAGGGGCGGGGAGGACGTGACCGCAGAGTGTACATTGTCGATACCGATGACAAGGCAATCTTTTGGCGTGGAGATGCCCATCTCCTGTAATTTGTGCATCCACTGCAAGGCAATATCATCATTAACACCAATCCAGGCATCGGGACGTTCGTCATCTGGCATATTTAGAATTGTAGTAGCCAATGGGTTAACCCATTCTCCGTTCTCATAAGGAATATTCCATTCCCTGAAGCTGGTGGTGTGACTGGTGTCCACATGAAAATGGTTCAGAGCCAGTTCAATGCCGATCTTCCGCTGCGCGAAGCTGGCAGCACGACCATCATCTGTGATGAGGCCGATCCGTCGGCAATTCATGGACATTAAATATCTTGCCACGGTGATGCCAGCTTCCAGATTATCATGGCTGATCGTATCACAATTCAGCAGTGGCTCCTGATGATCTACCAGAATAATAGGCCGACCGGTCTGAGAGAGTCGTTGCAGAACCGTATGAGGAAAAGCGCCCATGACAATAATGCCGGCACAACGTTCCCAGTCCAAATGTGGAGCAATGGCTTTTTCGGGAGAGGTGTTCTCATCCGTCACTCCGAGTGAGGGAGATACAATCGCATGATGCCAACCACGATCATTACAGGCGGAGATCATGCCTGACAGAACACGCTGCCAGTAGTGGGGTTCACCACGGTTGAGCTGATTCATGCATATGAGAGCGAACGGTGGATCGGACGGATCTGCATGGTTTGCAGCAGCAGGACTATTGCTAGCACCTGGAGTGCTTTGGCGATAGCCCAAAGCCCGAGCGAGTTCCAGTACCCGTGCGCGTGTCGCTTCACTGACGCCCGTCTTGCCGCTGAGTGCACGGGAGACGGCATATTTGGATAATCCGAGCTGGTCAGCCAGCGTCTGAATGGATACTTTGCGTGACATATCATTACTCCTTTGTATGTAAGCAATTTGCATAAATCCAATGAGCGATTTGATTGAATGAAGCAAAATGCAGATGTAAATAGTGAATTGGATTTTCATTGAGATGACCTTTATGAATTGACGATCATCTTCTGACACAGTACACTTACAAATAATAATAATGTTATTATAATTTATCATAACAAAAATAACAATAGTGCTAAACCTCAATTCAAAGGAGATGACATCCATGGAACAGTTCAGATTACCGAAAATCCCCATGCCGCATCTGGAATTGCCGCAAGCTGTGCAGGATATTCTGACTGAGGCAGACGAGCGTTTGCAACATAGGCCGAGATTGTTGGCTCAGTTTCGAAATTGCTTTCCCAATACGCTGGAAACGACCACGAAGTTGCTCGATGATGGGACAACCTTTGTGATTACAGGAGATATCCCGGCAATGTGGCTGCGTGATTCAGTGGAGCAGGTGATGCACTACGTTCCGTTGGCAAAGGAAGACGAACAGTTGCAACGGATCATTGGAGGGCTGATCAAACGGCATACATTCTACGCTGATATGGATATCTATGCCAATGCATTCAATGAAACAGCGAATGGATGGCATTGGGATGCCAATGATGAGACGGAGATGTCACCTTGGGTGTGGGAGCGAAAGTTTGAGCTGGATTCCCTTTGTTTCTCCATGAAGCTGGCTTATACATATTGGCGGGAGACGGAACTGACGGATATATTTGACGAGCGCTTCAAGAAAGTGATGGAGAATATCTTACATCTATGGGAGACAGAACAACATCACGCAGAGCGTTCACCTTACCGGTTCATGCGTCGTAATTGTCCAGCCCATGATACGCTGCGTAATGAAGGACATGGTATGCCGGTGAATTATACGGGGATGATCTGGTCCGGCTTTCGTCCGAGCGATGATGCCTGTGATTTTCATTATAATATTCCGGCGAACATGTTCGCTGCGGTAACCTTGCGCCAGATGGGGGAGATCGCAAAGTGGGTGTTCCGGGATGAACAGCTGGTGAGTCGAATGGCTCGATTGGAAGAAGAAATAAGGCATGGCATTTCTCTGTACGGTACTTACCGTCATCCAGAGTATGGACAGATCTATACCTATGAAACGGACGGTTACGGTAACTTTTGTCTGATGGATGATGCGGGCACGCCTGGGCTAATGTCCATTCCGTATATGGAGTATGCTTCGATTGAAGACATGGTGTATCAGAACACACGTCGATTCATTTTGAGCAAGGAGAATCCGTTCTACTATGAAGGGCAGGTAGCCAAAGGCATTGGCAGTCCGCATACCCCTCCGGGATACATCTGGCATATGGCGCTATCCATGCAGGGCTTAACCGCAGACAATGACGAGGAAATGCTGGCCATGATTGAGCTGCTGGAAAACACGGACGCAGGTACCGGATATATGCATGAGGGCTTTCACGCCGATGATCCCAACACGTTCACCAGACCATGGTTTGCTTGGTCCAACAGCCTGTTCTCGCAACTGGTGTATAAGGCAATGAAAAAAGGAATTCTATAGAAAAATATATAAAAAAACTCGTGTTACACTCGGGAACTCCGATTGCAGTACCATCTTTTGATCGCTGTTATCCCCGGATTTCCATATCTTCTTTTTTTCAAAGTAGAAATCCGGTGATAAAGGCGAACACTTCGTTTCTTCAGATTGGTTCTGCACTCTCCGTTTTCGTGTAAAAATTAGTCTCATTACATGCAGATGCAGTAAAAAAACAACAAAGCCCAAACTGCTAAACTTTTGCAGTTTGGGCTTTGTTTAATATGAAAAACACATGTGCTACGCTATGTGTTTTTCAGCAGATCGGCGATGAACACTTTCTGCCCTGTACGAGCGCTTTCCAGGGATGCGAGGACCATGGCCATGCTAAACTGGTTGTCACTGCAATCGGTTTCAGGAAGTCGTCCGGATTCCAGCGCAGCGAACATGTCTTCGAGACAGCCGTGGTGTCCTGTTTTGTCCATGACAGGCAGTTCCGCTTCAATCCGCTCACTTGGCTGGAAAAAGGATGGATTGCCGTCGGCATCCAGGTGTTGCGCAGCAACCACCTCAGCATAGATGTCATCATGACCATCCCAGATGGCTGTTCCTTTTTCACCCGTTACGCGCCAGCTTGCTTCCCATGATGTGGGTACACCTTCTGCGCACCATGATCCGCGATAGTTGAACACGGACCCGTCAGACATCTCAAATATACATAACGCCATTGCATTACCCTGATACCAGGAACCTGGAGGGTTGAATTCATGGCAGTATACCGAGACCGGGTTGGCTCCGAGAATGTATCGTGCCTGATCAAACGTATGTATCGCCATATCGAGCAGCAGTGGACTATCCATCAGATCCCGGAATCCGCCGAAGTGTGGTCCGAGGAAGAAGTCAGCGCCTGCATAACCTACCTGCCCTATAGCTCCGCCGGAAATGAGATGCTGATAGGCGCGGATACGCGGGTCGAACCGGCGATTTTGCATCACGGCTTGAATGCGTCCTGTGCTGTGAGCGGTTTGCACAATATCTATGCATTCGGAGAAGGACTCCGCAAGGGGTTTCTCGCCAAAGACATGACATCCTTCCTTCAGCGCTGTCATGGCAATGCCGTAATGACTCGCCGGAATCGTGACATCGAATACGATATTCGCACCGGTCGCTTGAATGGCCTCACGGATATCGGTGAACGTAGGACAGGTGAGACCATGTCTTGCAGCGAAAGCAGTGGCTGTCTGTTCATACAGATCAACCAGTCCAACGATTTCCGTATCCGGTCTTCGCAAAGCATAGTCTGCCCACGTATTTGCCATGGCGCCACAGCCAGCGATAATTACCTGATAAGCATGACTCATCGTCTCATCTCCTTCGTATGGATTGTGTTTATATTACTAGGGGTGTTCAGGGAGATTTCCTACACTGGGTTTGGCACAAAATCGCCACCACGGCATTGTTTCAAATATCGTAAAGCATGCACCTGTCCGGTCATTTCGAGTTCATCTTTGTAGACTGGATCATGCCAGCCTTCAATATCTATCGTGCCCTGGTAGCCGTTCTGACGCAGAATGGTGATGATGTCTGCCCAGTTACTATCCCCGAAGCCCGGAGTGCGGTGCCAGACAAATTCACGTGGTCCATGCACACCATATTCCTTGACGATATCCCAGGCAATCGTGGCATCTTTACCATGTACGTGGAACACTTTGTGAGCCCATTTACGCAGCTGTGGAAGAGGATCGATCAGGCTGGACATTTGATGGCAAGGCTCCCATTCCAGACCCACATTTTCATCCGGAACAGCATCGAACATCATCTCCCAGGCCGTCGGGTTATGGGCAATGTTCCAGTCGCCCGTCTGCCAGGTTCCACCCATATCACAGTTTTCAAAAGCAATGCGTACACCCCGGTCTGCTGCCCGGCGTGCCAGTTCACCAAATACTTCCTTGAAACGGGGGATGGACTCGTTAATGGGTTGATCGGTCAGACGTCCGGTGAACCCGGAGACGATATCCGCACCGAAGAGCTGTGCGTGGTCGATGACTCGCTCCCAGCTCGCCAGTGTATCGGCATTGCCCCCAGCTCCCGTGAGCGGGTTACCAAACACACTCACCGCGGAGATGACAATACCCTGTTCATCCACGATTTCACGAACACGCTTCGCTGTCTCGGTCAGATCCAGATCGCCTGTCGTTTGCCAGAAAGTCAGATTGAATGATTCGAAACCGTGTTGCATGATCTGCGGGATCACTCGGACGGCGTCCTGCCCGCCTACAAGGGTACCGATGCGTAATGGATTTTTCATGGTTGTAATTCACTCCAATATTGGCTTATAGTACTTCGTGACACTCATTATAGACGGGGATTAACGGGATGGCTCTAAACAATCTTGTGTAATATTAGTCGGATCTTGTGAAGAGGGGGAAGAAGTCGTGCTGGATCTGAAAGCGCTTCACGAAAAAACCCGAATTGATCATAAATCGCACCCGTTTCAGTTGTTCCGAAACCGGTGTTCGGATATGAAAACGGAAGAATGCATTCTGTATTTGCATTGGCATGAACATTTTGAACTGATTGTCATGCGAAGGGGCAGTGCGCTGTTTCATATCGATAGCAAACCTTATGTAGTCCGAGCGGGTGAGGTCATCATCATTCCCGGAGGTGCGTTGCATGTCGGATATGCTCTGGATGATGGGGATGTGCATTATGATTCCGTTGTGGTTAACCGTGCACTGTTTCATGATTTCACCCATGATCCCGTGCATGAGCAATATGTCGCGCCGTATCTGGAAGGCAGGGTGAGATTTCCGGTCAAACCGGCAGAGGAAAACGTAGCCTGTGTAGGCTATTATTCTTTGCTGAATGAAGCTGTAGAGGAAATGGCATCACAGCCCCCGGCTTATCAGCTGGTCGTGAAGTCCAAGCTGCATGCTTTGTTCACTCTGCTTGCTCGAACCTTTATGCCACAGCAGTTGCCAGATAGATCGGTCGGATCGTATTTTCCCAATCGCGAACGATTTAAGCAGTTGATTGCACAGATTGAAGCGAACCCCACAGGGAAGATGTCTGTAACCGAAGCGGCTAGTCATGTGGGACTGAATGCGTATCATTTCTGCAAAATGTTCAAAAAGCTGACCGGACGTACCTTCGTGGAATACGTGAATGGGTGCAGGATGAGTGAGGCGGAAAAACTACTGCAAGGCAGCAGTCTGACCATTACGGAGATCGCCGCCAGAGTCGGCTGTGATAACGCCAATTATTTTACGAAACTGTATAAGCAATACAAGGGGATAACTCCCTCCCAGGGGCGGTTGAAGAAGGAAGGCTGAGTCACAAAAATGCTCCGTTCATCGTCATGTATGCATCAAGCGGAAGGGATTGATATACATGATACAGAATCACACTAAGCCGACATGGGATGTTGTCATCGTGGGAGCAGGCATTGCCGGATTAACTGCCTCGATATATCTGGCACGGGTGGGCCAGAGTGTACTGTTGCTCGACAAAGGAAAACATCCGGGAGGTCGGGCAATTTCGACTGAGATCGCAGCCGCACGCGTAAACCTGGGAGCCCATGCGCTCAGTAAGAGTGCGCTTCCCATTCTGCAAGAGGTAGGTGTCACACCTACCGGAGCAGTACCGAAACCGCCAGGCATATTGGTGTTCGAAGGAACAAACGGCGGGAATAGGGCAATTCCTCTAGCACAGCTCTTGCTCGGATCGTTCTTGAAGTGGCAGGAGAAGTCCCAACTCCTTCGGTTCTACAGTTCCCTGCGCAAGACAGACATATCTGCTCTAAGTAAAGTTAGTCTGCAGGCTCACTTGGAAGCCCAGATCTCCAGCCCACGCGTGCGCAGTGTCGTGCTTGGTCTCGTTCGTTTGAGCACGTACTGCGATGCTCCCGACCAGCTAAGTGCCGGTGCCGTCATCGAACAGCTCAAACAGAGCCAGGTGCTGTATATAGATGAAGGCTGGCAATTCCTCGTTAGCCGGCTGACAGAACAAGCTCAGCAGGCTAACGTGTCAATCCGCACGAGCTCGGTTGTACTGGGCATTGCTGGAAGCTATCCGCAAATGATGGTCACCTTAAAAGATGGATCACAGTTGACGACTCGTCACGTGATATCCACTGCCGGTCCAATGGATACGTTAGCTCTCCTCAATCCTGCTCTTACACCCATGGAAGCGGAAGCCTATAAAAAGTTAACTCCTGTTCGTGCCGCGTGCCTGGATCTCGTCGTATCGGGGATGCCTCAACCAAAGACGAAATTTGTTTTAGGCGCCGATTACCCGTGGTACTACTCCAACCATTCCGCCGCGGCTTCCTTATCAGAGAACCCGGCAAACGAGGTTGTGCATGTCATGAAGTATTTGTCGGCTTCAATCCATTCGGACCCCAGGCAGGATGAACACGAGCTTAAAGGCTTTCTTGATTTCATTCAGCCGGGGTGGCGCAAGCACGTCGTTCAGCAGCGTTTCCTTCCGCGAATGATTGTCTCGCATGGCATTGTCACCGCAGCGAACGGCGGCCTCCCGGGCAGGCCTGGACCTGCGGTCAAAGGAAGACCCGGACTCTATGTTGCTGGCGATTGGGTAGGAGCTGAGGGGATGTTGATTAACGCATCCTTAGCGAGCGCGAAAGAGGCTGCTCAAATGATAATAGCAGGTAGAGAAAAAGATAAGGAAGGGATGTATCATGGAGCTTGACTTGGTATACAGAACGTACAGACCTCTTCTTCTTTCCATCGCATATCGTATGTTAGGATCTGTCACTCATGCTGAGGATTTGGTGCAGGATGCATTTATAACGGTACAACAGCAGGATATTCATAAAGAGGGTGGCCCTGTTCGTAACCTAAAAGCGTACTTATGCAAAATGGTTACGAACCGTTGTCTAGATTACTTGAAATCAACACGTAAAAAAAGAGAGGTATATATCGGGCCATGGCTGCCCGAACCTCTAGTGCAAGACTATATGGTCGCTCCAGGATCGGCTTCAGCAGCGGGACAGGACCCACTCCAAACGATTGAACTGGAAGATACGATCTCGTACGCCTTTCTTGTCATGCTTGATCGGCTAACTCCTATTGAGCGCGCGGTATTCGTTCTACGAGAAGCCTTCGAATTTGATTATTGCGATATTGCAAACTTCGTGAACAAGACGGAGCTGGGATGCCGCAAGATTTACAGTCGTCTCAAACGTAAAATCCAAGATGAGCCGGAAATCGAGTTGACCCCCAGCGCACAGTCCGAGCAGCTTGCACTTCGTTTCCTCCAGGCCACCTCTACTGGTGATATGGAAGGGCTCTTCAGAATGCTTTCGGACGATATCGTGCTGTATAGTGATGGTGGCGGTAAAGTCATGGCAGCAATTAAACCGGTTACATCAAGCCAGCGAGTTCTTGCGTTCATTCAAGGGCTTGTATCCAAAAGTGACAGCACGGGGGCTGTGCGGCTCGTCAAGATCAACGGACAACTTGGATTTGTATTAAGCAGCCCCTCGGAGGCATTCCCGACTGTTGTCAGTCTTGCGTTCAGAAACGACCGCGTTCAACGGATTTATCTCATGCGTAATCCAGATAAGCTGCGGCATTTGAACTTAGAGTAAGATTAATTTGGGAGAGATGGCATTAGACAAACAAAACCCGGATGATCGCCAATCTCTGGCGATCATCCGGGTTATTTTATTGAATTGAGTTTGCAACATGCTTATTTCATAAATCTGGAGAACAGACGATTCGCTTTCTTGGAGAGATCGTCCATTTTGACATTGGCATGATCGAGCTGATTGTATCCCCATTTGATCGTTTGCAGCATGCGTGGAGATATAGGCGTACCTTTGATTCGCGGATAGATATTGTGATAAGCCCATACAAGATGTTCCCACCGATTGTCATTGCCGACCTGAATGTACTCGGATACGTCGATCACTTTCCCGCGTCCGTTCTGGAGAAGTACATTCTTCAAATGAATGTCGCGGGGGTTCAGCCCGCGGCTGCGAACAGCTTCTCGTGCTGCGTCCACATCGAGCATCACCTGCTCGGGGACGGGGATTCCTTTTTCCAAACACTCCAGCAGAGTATCTCCGGGTTCAAAACTGATCACGAGAACATTCCGGCCGCTGCCGTAATAGATAGGGAAGTATGGCAGGCCTTTAAGCTGCTCGTATACCTGCTTTTCATTTTCGAGTTTGTCCAAGGCATGATCCGAGTACATCTTGAAGGCATACTGCGGCAAGCCGTCATACGTAAATACAGCCGCGTCCGTACCCGTGCCAATGCAATTCAATCCTTCGACATCGCCGATGATGTTCACGAGCTCATTCCGGTCGCTTCCGATGACTTGGATCTGTTGTAATGCCTCTTCCGCCTGGAACCAATCCGGTCGATTCATGGGTGGTGCCTCCTTTTAGGATATGCCTGTACAATTTTTTTATAAAATAATTACGTTCTACAACCCAAAAAAAGACTAATTAGCGTGTCTGGAGATCGTTAGATTCAATAAAACCGCATTATGCACGTGATAAGATGTGTAAGATTCGTTAGTTCCGGGCCCGCCCTGGGCACATACCAGCATCCCGGATTCTTTGTCCTCTATAAAGTATATTAAGCTTTCTGCTCCGTAATTTCATCTTTTGGTGATGTTACTATATAAACGATACGGATCGAATCGGAAACGGTTGCGTCAGAAGAAAATAACGGAAGCATGCTTGCGGCGAGGTTGTACGGGCTTTATACTGTGAGCATTAAGGGATCTCATGCAGATCCGGCATACAGAAAGGCAGAAGTTCTTATGGCACAATACCCTCAATGGTCTTATTCGCAGTCGCGGGCGAGTATGTTCGATGAGTGCCTGCGCAAATATTATTATCATTATTACGGTGCCCATAATGGCTGGAAGACAGACTCTGCTGATGAGATGCAGGTTCGTCTGTACCGTCTGAAACAGCTTAGCAATCTGTATCTTGTCTTCGGGGACCTCGCGCATCGGATGTGTGAGTCAGCGGTTCGCAGCAGGGAAGAGGGCAAGAACAAACCGCGTGAACACTTTCTGGAACAGACGATACGCAAGCTACTGAATCAGGCGTATGTGGAATCAATGGACACGGATCAGTGGCGGCTGAACCCCAAGAATCGAACGATGCTGTCCGAGATTTATTACGGGGATGATACGTTGAATGACCGGATTGCCACGATTAAGGAACGTGCTTCGGCCTGTGTCAGCAACCTGTACCAGACGCTTACGTGGGAGGACTTGTCCCGGGCAAGTACGGACATTCTGGAGATTGAGAAATGGGATACCATGATGCTGCATGATACACGTGTGTATGTAAAGATGGACTTATTGTATCGACGCAGTAACGGCAACATTGTCATCGTGGACTGGAAGACGGGCAAGGAAGATGACTTCTCGGATCAGTTAATGCTGTACGCATCCTATGTGAGAGAGCACTACCGAATTCCTTTGGAGCAGATTGAGCTGCGAGTGGAGTACCTGTTAACCGGAAAGCACCGAGAGTTTGCCGCAACGGAAGAGGATATTCGGAAGGTAGAAGAGAACGTAGGGCGTTATATCGAGGAGATGCGATCCTGCGTGGAGGATGAGTATTACAACCGTCCCAAGGACGTCACCTACTTTACGGCGATGCCTTCGCACCGGTCTTGCAGGGATTGCAACTTCCGCGAAGTGTGCAGCGAACGTGCGGTCTAGAGCGCCAAAACCAGAGGAACATAAGGCCTTATACCAACGAGCTATTTCATATGTGAAAAAAATCAAGAAGCGCAAGCCGGGAAAATATCTGCCCGACTCGCGCTTCTATTGCGTCCCACAGGCCTGGCGACAAGGCGCCGGGTGGAACGACCATATCAAGATCACTGGACAGCGGCGGTATTCTCCAGCGCCTGTCCCGCAGGAACATAGGCATGCCCGAGGTCCCGGGCAACTGCCTCATACGTGATGTGTCCATTCAGCACGTTGACCGCGCTGCGAATGGACGAACTGCCGCGAATCGCGGCGGCTGCACCGTGGTTCGCCAGCTGCAGCGCATAAGGCATGGTGGCGTTGGTCAGCGCCACCGTGGACGTACGCGGCACGGCGCCTGGCATGTTTGCCACCGCGTAATGCACGACGCCATGTTTCACATAGGTCGGTTCATCGTGGGTCGTGATATGATCAATGGTCTCAACGATCCCACCTTGATCAATCGCCACATCCACAATGACCGAACCCGGTGCCATGGTCTTCACCACCTGCTCGCTGACAAGGGTTGGCGCCTTGGCGCCCGGAATCAGCACTGCACAGATCAATAGATCCGCCGCGGCAACGGCTGCTGCAATGTTGGACGGGCTGGATACCAGCGTGTGGATCTGATTGCCGAAGATATCATCCAACTGGCGCAGACGATTCAGGTTCAGATCAAGGATGGTCACATCGGCGCCAAGACCAATAGCAATTTTGGCTGCATTCGTTCCGACTGTACCGCCACCAATAATGACGACTTTCCCCCGACTGACACCCGGTACACCGGACAACAGGATGCCCTTGCCACCTTCCGTCTTCTCCAGCAATTGTGCTCCAATCTGAGATGCCATGCGTCCTGCGACTTCACTCATAGGGGTGAGCAGAGGCAGGGTATTGTTGACCTCCAGCGTTTCATACGCAATGGCCGTTACCCGACTTTCAATAAGGGCTTTTGCAAGCTCCGGTTCCGCTGCGAGGTGCAGGTAGGTGAACAGAATCAGCCCCGGACGAAAAAATCCGTATTCACTGGCAAGTGGTTCTTTGACCTTGATGATCATTTCGGCCTCTGTCCAAACGGACTTGGCATCATTCCGAATCTCAGCACCCGCAGCTTGATATTCATCATCCGTGAATCCACTGCCGACGCCTGCGCCTTGTTCGATCATCACCTGGTGACCGGCTCTGATGAAATCTGCTGCCCCGGCCGGAGTCATTGCTACACGATTTTCATTATTTTTGATTTCTTTGGGAATTCCGATTCTCATCGCCATGCACCTCGCCCATTTATTGGTTGTTAGCTTATACTACAAGTTTATGACCTGGATAATCGTTTTGCACCTTACCTGTTGTCTAATTTTTAGGAATACAACTCAACATATTGTCGAAAAAGACTGTTCAGGACATTTGTCCATGGATTATAATGTAAGAAAAAATAACACGAAGAGGGATCGCCATTGCAAAATGATCGCGTGTTTACCATCAGAGATATCCTGGCACGTCCGGTATTTGGCCGAGCAAAGCTTGCGGCAGGGAAGGGTGGAGTGAACCGACAGGTTGGCTGGGTTCATGTGCTCGAGATTACGAATGTATCTCCATTCGTAAGCCCCCATGATCTTATTTTATCCACTGGACTGTGGCTTCAATCGGAAGAAGGGCGTGAAGAGTATCTGCTCCAGCTCATTGGCAGTGAGGCTGCGGGGCTGTGTGTGGAGTTTGGTACCAGCATCAACGGAATTCCCGAAGAACTGATTGAACTGGCGGATAGACACCAGTTTCCGTTAATCGTATTCGAACAACCGGTCCGTTTTGTCGAGATCACACAGGATATTCATTCGCTGCTCATTAATCATCAGCATCAACTGCTGAAAAGTCTGGAAGCTTACTCCCGTCAGCTTCAGCAGCGAACATTACAGAGTACGGATATGTCTGCTGTGCTCAACCTGTTGCATGAGTACGCTGCTAAACCGGTGGTGTATATCTCGTCCATGGAACCGGGCAGCTTTGTACCTGAACTGGCTCCGGAGATGGAACAAACGATCTATACGTGGTATGAACAAGAGGTAGAGCATCTGGATCTGAATGATTCAGACACCGAATTATGGTTCCACATGGATGAAGAGAAGGTTCTGCTGTGTCATCCGGTCGTCTGTTTCGGGCAGGTGTTCTCCGCTGTAGGCATGATCGTGCATCCGTCCGCTCCCGTGGATTATCTCAAGCTGTTGCTCGATTATACAGCGAAGGCAGCCGCAGCCCTCACGCTTCGTTCCCAGTTCCTTGAAGAGAAGATGGTCCGCAATCAGAACGAGCTGATCCAGGATCTAATGAATGGCAACATCCATCAGGAGGAGCAAGCTCAGACCCGAATGGGACTTCGTTTGCTGGTGAAGGGACATTATTGGTTTGCTGGAGGGGTTATAGAGATTGAGCATCGGTTGAAGGGTACAGGACGGGAGCGGATGGAAGCCAATCATCAGGATATTCTTGTCCTGCTTCGATCTTTGCTCAAGAAGAATAATCTGCCCAGCCTGATCATGCTGAAGAACAATCAGGTGTATCTGTGCTGCGCGAAGGAAGCCGTAACTGCTAATGCGCGTCATCAACTGCTGCGCTTGCTGGAAGGAATCACGCTGGATGTGAACCGGTTTGCCAGCCGTAACTTGAAACAAGTCACCATCCATGCGGGATTTGGCAAGTTACGCAGCCGTTTGACCAGCTTGCCCGAGAGTCTTCAGGAGGCCTATCAGGTGATTGAAGTTTCGAGATCGGTAGGTCAGATGGAACATGTTCACTTTTACGAACGTATGGGTATATATCAAATGTTAAAAGCCTTACCCCAATCCTTCCTGCAACCCTTTGTCCAGGATCACTTGGGTGTGCTGATTGAACATGACCAGACGAATCACCTGCGATTGGTAGAAACGCTGGCTGCCTATCTGCAGAATTTTGGTTCCAAACGGGATGCCGCTGCCCAGTTGTTTGTTCATCGGCAAACGCTGTACAACAGACTGGAGAAGCTGGAAGAGCTGATGGGACCTGATTACATGGATCAGGAGAGAAGAATCTGTCTGGAGATGGCGCTGCTCGCGCATGCGATGATTGAGAATGGACAGTGGCAATCCTCTTGATGGGGTGATATGAGATGTAAGACAGACTGTGCATCGAGCTTACACTTCGTCGTGCACAGTCTAGCAGTTTTTGCTGATCCGCCGAGTACGTTGTAACGAGGCGGGCAGGTGTTGCAGGGTGGGGGTGGAACGTCGTCCCCGATATAGTTTCGTTTGACCGGAGGATGGTGCCAGAGATAAAGAAGAAGGAGCAGCCAGCCGATATGGGGGTGTTGACCGGTCGGAGCGTCCTCCCGGTTCAGCCTCCTTGGCTGCCATTGAAATATCGCTTTGGAGCAGCCATTCATTAAGTCGTTTGGGATTGATTCCGAGTTGTCCGCTAAGATTACAGATATCGAGGTTTATTCTCACACAAATCCGCCTTTCCTGAATATCGGGCTGGTAGTAGGGATTGAAAGGGAAGCATGAATTCGAGATCGGTAAATGCTCATGTACATGTTGGCTGTGCCTGATCGGCGGAAAGATCCATATGATAAGAAGTAGCGCGGAGGCGTTTATGTATACCTTGTTATACGTTTCCATGTCCGCTGTTTTGAATATTTCCATTAAATTGGCTTTTAACAAGATTCTATCACTTCACATGCAATTGCGCGTCTCAATATAGTCTCATTTTTGAGAGGATATATTGTATATTAAAAGTACCAGTATCTAGTACGGAGGACATATATGGGAAACAGTAGTGAGGCACAATACGACAAATATGTTAAGGATGGGAAACGTTTCGTTGGTCGAACCAAGGAACTGACGACACTGGAGGCATGGTTTAATCATCCGGAAGCCCCATTAACCATATATTCAATTACGGGCATGGGAGGCATTGGTAAATCTTCCTTACTATCAGAGATGTTATCCTTATCTAGGGATCAGGGTGCAACGGCAATATGGATGGATGGCCGATCATGCGGTCCGACACCTTCTGTCTTTATGGAATATTTGTCCTCTACATTGGGCCTGGAGATACTGGATGGTGAAGGATACCCACGACCACTGAGCCTGCTGAGGAATACTTCAATCGAGAAGCGAATGGTCCTGGCGGTGGATAATTATGAAGAACTCGCTCTGCTGGAAAGTTGGTTCATGGAAGTCTTTATATCCAAACTTCCGTTAAGAGGGATACTTGTCATTCTTGCCTCACGCCCGGAACTGGCATCTGCCTGGCGGACACATCCCCGATTGCATCAGCGGTTTGTACCGATGAGGCTTCAACATTTTACAGCGAATGAGATTACGGAGTATATCACGGTGGCAGGCTTCCTGAATCGGGGCGTGGCAGGTACCATTACGAGAATGACCGATGGACACCCGCTGGGCCTGGCCCTTGCGGTGGAGGCTGCGGATCAGAGACGGAATCTTCCTCAGGCCGAATGGGCTGAGTTATCACACATGATCAGTGCGCGATTATTATTGGAACTAACGAATCCCCGTCTACATCCGATGGTGGAGGTGCTAACACTTATTGAGACAGCCAATCAGGAATTGTTATCATCTGTACTGGACATGACTGTGACGCAAGAAGACTACCATATGCTCAGAGAGATGTCGTTTATCCGTTCCGGCCCGGATGGTCTTGGACTTCATGACATGGCCAGGGTGCATCTGCTGCGGGATTTTCGCCAGCGTGAGCCACATCGGTTGCAGACGATGCGTATCAAGATTGCGAAGCTGCTGAAACCGTTGCATGAACAGGCAGGGGCTCATGAGCGTCGCCAAATAGCCAGGAAGATGCTGCTGCTCTGTCAGGAATCGATGCATCAAAACCGCAAGTACGCAGACGTGTCTCGTGATTCCTTGTTCTCGCCTCTTGAGACGATGAGAAAAGAGGATCTGCCCGCTCTGCACAGCTTATTACAGCAATGGTGCGAGTATAGTGTGGAACCATGGCAGGCTGTGTCCTATGGCCCCTTCCTGGATGAATTGGCAGACCGTTATCCTGAAGGAATCGTACTGATGCGTGACAAGCTTGGGGAGACGATCGCCATGTTCATCACTATACTTGTACATAGGGATAGTAGTGAGCTGCTTTTGAAATATTTTCCGAATGAGATGCATGAATGCTTCACTCCGCAGGAGCTTGAGAATGACCCGGATCAGAGTGATACCCACTTTGCATTGCTGGCTGCGGCAAGAAACGACGTGCCTGGTTACACACGAGAAGAACTGGTGGGATATATGGCACTGGACCGACTATCTCTGTTGGGCGATGGCGCGAGAGCGATACTGGTAGCAAGGAACCCTCATCTGAAATTGTTCTTGCAGAGCATTGGGTTTCGAATGCGAGGAACACGTACTCGTGTCTGTGACAGATATGGAAATCAGGCTGATGTGCTTGATTTGGATTTGCGTAGCGGGCAATTCGGAGCCTGGGTCATGTCTCTGCTTGATCCCGAGAAACAAGAGGTGCTAATACAGCCAGAAACAACGGAGGCGGATCGTGAAGTCTGGACTGAACAGGATGTTCGCAAGATGTTGGGGCATCTTCGTTCTCCGGGAGAATTGCATGAATATGCTAACAGGATCACAGGAGTAAATGATGGTATCCAGTTACAATTGTACCTACTGGATTTGCTGGAAGGCAGAGTGCAGGGTGTGTCACCGCAGGATCAGATGCTGCTCCATGCGGCCTATTGGACACATGCTGGCAATCCAACTGCCGCAGCCCAGACATGTTCGATGAGTAGGGCGACATTCTATCGCCATCTCCGAACAGCACTGATCCGCTTGGCGCGGATTTTGTAGTTTTTTTTCATTATAATGACAAGAAGAGGCTGGTCATAGACCAAGCCTCTTCATGCGATTATAGAGCGTTGCCCTGGAGATGCCAAGTTGCTTGGCGAGTGTTCGTTTGTTGCCACCTGCGGCTTCCAGATATTGAATTAGAAGTTGCGCCTCATAGGTGTCCATTTTTTGCTGGTAGGTATCATCCGAATTCCCCACATTCGCAGCAGTTCGAGGTTTCTGTTCCGTTCCCGCCGAATATTGGCTATGCTCGTGTTCACTGTTGGAATGTAAATGAATTCCCGATATCAGCTGCACTTCGGACTGTTCTTGCAGGTCGATGGAGGTGAGGGTGTCAGGCAGGTATTCCGGCTTGACCTCTCCATCTGTGGTCAGAATGGTCAGGCGTTCAATTACATTTCTTAATTCTCGTACATTGCCCGGCCAATCATACTGGAACAACAGCTTGAACACTTCGGGTGGAACCAGTTCAATATGACGGTTATAGAGCAATGAGAACTCTTGCAGGAACGTCTGGGTTAATTCGTATATATCTTCCTTGCGCATACGCAGGGGAGGGATGATGAGATTGATGACGTTAAGCCGATAATACAGATCCTCACGAAATTGATTACGGGCAATCATGCTGAGCAGATTCTGATTGGTCGCTGCAATAATCCGGCAGTCAGCCTGCTTCATACGTGTTCCCCCCACAGGAAAGTAACTCTTCTCCTGCAACACCCGAAGTAGCTTCACTTGTAGTTCCAATGGCATCTCACCGATTTCATCCAGAAAAAGGGTACCCCCTTCGGCAAGCTCGATCTTGCCCTTTTTGCCTTTGGGATCAGCGCCAGAGAATGCGCCTTTTTCATAGCCAAATAACTCACTTTCGAACAAGGAAGCGGGAATTGCCCCGCAGTTAATCGCGATAAATGGTGCCGTCTGCAATTCACGAAGATCATGAATGGCTTTGGCGAATAACTCCTTGCCTGTGCCACTCTCTCCGAGGATGAGTACCGTAGCTGAGGTGGTACTTATCTTGCGGATGGTATCCAGACACTGGCGAATCACCGGGCTGCTGCCTTTGATGCGAGCAAATGGATCTGTGTCAGGACGCAGTCTGGCAACGGCCTTCTCCAAATGTTGGACTTTGGATGTCATATGTAATAATTCCTGATGCAATCGAATCTCGGTTGTAATATCCACTTCAGCAGCTACTGCGCCCACAATGCGTCCATCCAGCTGAACTGGGCGGGCATTGATCAGAGCGAACAGATCCGGTCTCGGCTGATGTTGTTTGCGATAGACTGTTTCACCGGTATATAACGTCTTGAGGGACTGAAGTCGGTCGGGCGGAAAAAAGTCTGCGGCAGGCTGTCCGATAATATCATTTTTGCTGATGGAAAATACATGCTCCGCGCCAGATGTCCAGTAGGCCACCTTAGCTTCTTCATCGATTAAGGTCAGGGCTGAACCCGCAGTTTCCAATGTGGTCTCAAAATAGGCTTCCATCAGCCGATGCGCATGCATCATGGCATGCAGGACATCGGATACGGAGATATAGCCTTTCCATTCGCCCTGATCATTTCTTATTAATATAAATGGGCTCGCAGCGAACAGGGGAATAACTTCCGCAAGCTGGATCGAAGCAGAGACGACGGGCACAGGCAGACTACCGTATGGTGTTGTTCTGTTAGGTTGGCTGTATAGCCAGGCGTACCCTGTAATGCAGCGTATGAAGACAGGTTCGTCTGCACGTATAACGAGTTCTGACTGTAGAGACTGAAGTGTATGTTCGTCATACAGGACTTCATCGTGAATACTCATATCTGTTCGTAACAAAGAATTCAGATCAGGAAGTAAATGTCTCATCGGGATCACCTCGGTTACAGCTTATACTTGTACGTAATGAAGAATGTGAAATTATGTATATTATAAACGTTCGGATGAAGGTGTGTATATATTTTTTGACATCAGGTGTTCAGGTTTAGTGGTGAGAATCTATGGCTATGATCCTATTCATTATTGTATGCGATTACATTGGATGTAAGTGGGAATGAAAGTTGCCGTTATCGCAAGGATAAAGGATTTTGGTGGTTTTGATGTCATGAAAAATGACGTCAATAATTCTGTGAAACGGAGCGGAAAAACCGGAGAGAAGGAGGAGGCCCAGTTATTTGAAAGGCTGAGAAAGCACTACTGTGTCTATTATATTAGACATTTCAATTTGAGGTTTCTTACTTTTTAGACATATTAATCAGGTTATAACATGCTAAAGAATGCGATTTCAGTCTTATATCTCATCCAAATTTATAGATTAAAAAAACCATGCTCTCCAAGAAAACAGGGCAGCATGGTTATAAAGGTAATTCATTCTGAAATATATTAACGAAACATATTCTTAACAACCATCCAGAGATTAGCCGGTTTTTCGGCCAAACGGCGGGTGTAGTACGGATACCACATGGTGCCATAAGGTACGTAGCAGCGAATGCGATAACCTTCTTTGGCGAGACGTTCCTGTTCACTCATACGCAGACCGTATAACATCTGAAATTCAAAGGCTTCCGGCGAAATTCCCCGATCCTTGGCGTATTGTTTCGTCCAGTTAATGATGTGATCGTCATGCGAGGCAACCGCAGTGTACACGCCCTGATCGAGATGGTTGCGTATCATCGTTTTGAATTGATGAATGACTTCAGAAGCATTCTGATAGGCAACAGATCCGGGTTCCTTGTAAGCTCCCTTGACCAGACGCAGCCTGATCCCCTCCCGAATCATATCACGCGTATCTTCCTCAGTCCGATGGAGGTAGGCTTGCAATACTGTGCCTGTATTGTGTAGTCCTTCGGCGTGCAATCTGCGCACGATGTCCAGCGTCGCTTGAATAAATGGGCTATCCTCCATATCGATTCGGACAAACAGATCATGCAGCTTGGCTTGTGCGGCAACGGTTCGGATATTTCGATAACCCTCTTCAGGGTCGAGTGCGAGGCCCATCTGGGTTGGTTTCAGCGAGACGTTGGAGTCGGCCTTCTCACGTGCGATGCCTTCAACCAGTCGTACATACTCATCCCTGTATAATGCCGCTTCGCTTAGACGGGTAATGCCTTCGCCCAGGTGATCGAGCGTAGCCATAATGCCTTTGTTGTTGAGTATGCGGATTTCTTCGAGAGCTTCCTCCAGGGTATTGCCTGCGATAAACTTACCTGCCAGCTTCTTGCCGTATTTGATGGACAGGTTCTCTACAGCTTTGTTGCCTGCCACAGTTAACAAGGTTTTACGATATATTTCCGTTCCTACACTCATCTTCATTTCCTCCTTGTGCCCTTTGTATCCTTATTCAAGCAAGAAATGTGCCAGATTTAGCGATGGTCTACTACTTTTATTCGAGGCGGAGCTAAAAGCTTTATGAAATAAAGCTGCATCGGAAGGTTATTCTGTCATCGGAGTGGGCAGTGTGAATTTTCTTTAGTTCAATTTTAACGAGAAAATATTTCAGTTCCAAACGGAGTTGGCACGGATTTTGCTACATATATTTGGTGATGAGTAACATGCATATCAATTCAGGCGAGCAGCCAGTGAAACCCACATCCTGAAGGAGGAATCATTCATGAATATCCCTTTTGTTAACGAACCATTCACACCCTTTGCGGTCCCGGCGAACCGGGAAGCATTCGAAGACGCACTTCGTCAGGTAGAAGCTGAACTTGGGCAGGAATATCCAATTATTATTGGGGGACAAAAAATAACAAGTAGCCGCACGTTAACTTCCGTGAACCCCGCAGCCAAGAATCAGGTTGTCGGAACCATTCACCAGGCAGATCAGGAATTGGCCGAAAAGGCCATTCAGACCGCGGCGGAGACATTCCACACCTGGAAACATACTGACCCGAATGAACGGGCCCGTTATCTGTACAAAGCAGCTGCTATTATGCGTCGTCGCAAGCATGAGTTCTCGGCATGGATGGTCTATGAAGCTGGCAAGACCTGGCCTGAAGCAGATGCCGATACAGCCGAAGCTATTGATTTTATGGAATTCTACGCACGAGATATGCAGCGACTGAGTGAACCGCAGCCCCTTGTGCGGATTGCAGGGGAAGATAATGAGCTGAGTTATATTCCGCTGGGCGTTGGTGTTGTCATTCCACCTTGGAACTTCCCGCTGGCGATTATGGCAGGTATGACTTCGGCTGCACTGGTATCTGGCAACACAGTGGTCTTGAAGCCTGCCAGCACAACGCCGGTAATTGCCGCGAAATTCATGGAACTACTCGCAGAAGTTGGCTTGCCGGATGGTGTAGTGAACTTTTTACCTGGACCAGGCAGTGAAGTTGGCGATTATCTAGTGGATCATGCGCTCACTCGATTTATCAGCTTCACTGGTTCCAGAGATGTAGGTCTGCGAATTAATGAACGTGCAGCCCGTACTGCTCCGGGTCAGAAATGGATCAAGCGAGTTATTGCAGAGATGGGTGGCAAGGATTCCATCGTTGTGGACAGCGGCAGCGATCTGGAACTGGCTGCAGAGTCCATTACCGCTTCGGCATTTGGTTTCTCAGGACAGAAATGTTCGGCGTGTTCCCGTGCCATTATTCATAAGGATGTATATGATGAAGTATTGCAAAAAGTGATTGAACGGACGCAGAAACTGACGATGGGCAGTCCACTTGAAGTGGGCAGTCAGGTCGGGCCGGTTATTGATGACAAGGCATATGCGAAGATCACGGAATATATTGAAATCGGCAAGGGTGAGGGGCGTCTTGTGCACGGTGGTGGTACCGGGAACGTTGAAGGGTACTTCATTGAGCCAACCATTATTGCGGATGTGGACCCGAAAGCACGGATCGCTCAAGATGAGATTTTTGGACCCGTACTCGCTTTCATCAAAGCAGAATCTTTCCAGGATGCACTGGATATTGCCAATAATACCGACTATGGTCTGACAGGCGCGGTGATCTCACGTAATCGCGAACATCTGGAACAGGCAAGACGCGAGTACTTCGCGGGTAATCTGTACTTTAACCGGAAATGTACCGGGGCACTGGTAGGCACGCATCCATTTGGCGGATTTAACATGTCGGGCACGGATTCCAAGGCAGGTGGAAGAGACTATCTGCTGCTGTTTACACAAGCGAAGCTGGTATCGGAGAAATACTAGAAGGATTATTATAATTTAGCTAAAAGAGTGCTTACAATCGCTTGAATAGTATGCTATTATCCCAGCAAATGCTTTTGTCCGTATAAGAGGTAGTTCAAAAAGTCCACTTTTGATTACGAATCATGCCTAGCGGCATCGTCAGCATCGAATATGAAATTCAGCCGAAATAAGCGGTAGGCTTACGAAGTATGTTTCCATTGGAAACATTGTGGTTGCTCACGTAGTTTTCCTACGCTCCGCTACTCCATTTCTAGCTTCATTCCATCTTCTCGGTACTGAAAACCAGACTTTTTGAACACGCATTATAAGAAAAACAGAGGTTTATTGCCCAGCAATGCTTAAGGAGGGACACGGATGTTAGGTGTTCAGTTGGTACAGGAACAACGTATTCGGCTGTCCATCACGCCGGAGATGAAACAATCCTTTCATTTGCTAACCTTGTCTGGTCAGGATCTGGCCCGTTATTTGCAAGATGCCGCAGAAGAAAATCCAGTGCTTGAACTGGAAGAACAAGCTGCGCTCCTCGCCCGGATCCCACGGCGAATGGATCAGCGCAGTTATGCTTCCTATGATCCGCTGCTTCAGGTTAAAGGTGCCGAACCTACATTGGAACAGTTGTTGATTACACAGATTCGAGTGATGACTATTCCGGAAAAATTGGAGAATATATCAATATACTTGGCAGGGTGTGTTAATGATGATGGGTATCTGACGGTGGAGCTGTTAGAGGTGCAAGCAGCACTTGGGCTGCCCATGAATGAGATTACAGCGGGACTGGAACTTCTCCAGTCGCTGGACCCCGCAGGTGTAGGGGCGAGGAATCTGCAGGAATGTCTGCTGCTCCAGATCAGGCGTGATCCATCGGCTGTTCTGAATGCTGAACGCATGGTGGAAGCGGGATTGGAAGCATTGGTTCCTTTTCACCCGGGTAGAACAGGAAGTCGATTAGGTGTAACTTCATGTGAAGCCGAGGCTGCCTATGACTATATTACACGTCTCGATCCCAAACCTTGCCGATCCATCGGATGTACGGAACGACCACATTACATTATTCCGGATGCCATTGTTGGATTGCGTAATGGTGAGGCTTATTTCAGTCTGCATACGGCAGGTAACCCTCGTGTATTCATGAATGAAGCATGTACCCGCTGGATCAGGGATGAGGCACCGGACGAAATCTGGTCTACCCGTGCGGCAGAGGCGAGGGCGATCATTCGTAGTGTGCACCTGCGGCGCAGAACATTAATGCGTGTGCTGGCGGCCGTGATGGAAGAGCAGAAGCGCTTTTTGACCAGTGGACCTTCCGCGCTAAGGCCGCTTAATCTGGCTGTTATTGCCGAGAAGATTGGCATGCATGAATCAACGGTAAGTCGTGCGGTGAATGGTAAATACATTGACACTCCGCATGGTGTATATGAACTCAGAGCTTTTTTTGCCTCGGGAATCGATACAACGTCAGGGGATAAAACATCCGCATCAGCGGTGAAACGCAGATTAAAAGAAATCATTCGCACGGAACAGACGCAGCGGCCGTACTCGGATCGTCACTTGGCCACACTGCTCGCCGAGGAGGGGATCGTCATCTCCCGCAGAACGGTTGCCAAGTACAGGGAGGAGCTTCAGATTCTGCCTTCCCTTGAGCGTAAACGATGGGCTTAATGGAGTAGCTGGCGTCTGATCATCTCTGAATACAAGAACCCCCGCGAACCGGATGAACGGTCTGCGGGGGTTCTTGTTATATTATTGGTGTTGGTGTTTAGATTCCTGCATTAGATTATCTGATTTCCTACAAACGTTCCATATTACGCAGGAAGTGTTCTCCGGCAATCCCTGGTGTAGTCATCTGTTCCGGATGAAGGATCTCTTCCAGTTCTTCCGATGTCAGCAGTCCGCGTTCCAAAATAATCTCTTGCAAGGAAAGTCCAGTCTTGAGCGCTTCCTTCACGATGGAAGCTGCCACATTATAACCTAAGTGCGGGTTCAACGCCGTAACCACACTGAAACTTTGGTTCATGATTAATTCGCAGCGTTCACGGTTAGCTTCCATCTCTTCAACTGCATAACGCGTGAAAACATCGATGCCGTTATTCATAATTTTCAGCGATTGCAGCAAGTTGAACGCAATAACCGGGCCCATGACATTCAGCTCGAATTGGCCAGCTTCACACGCCATACAGATCGTATGGTCGTTCCCCATCACCTGGAAGGAGACCTGATTAATAACTTCCGCCATAACAGGGTTGACTTTGCCCGGCATAATGGACGAACCTGGCTGACGCGGTGGCAGACGCAATTCGTTGAATCCTGCACGCGGACCTGAAGCCATCATGCGAATATCATTACAGATTTTGGACAGGCTGACCGCACATACCTTCAGCGCCGCCGAAAGTTCCAGATAGGCATCCGTGTTCTGCGTTGCATCCACGAGATCTTCAGCCGTTTGTAATGGTAGTCCGGTAACATCGGACAGATGTTCCGTAACTTTGACGATATATTCGGGTTTGGCATTAAGTCCTGTGCCGACCGCAGTTGCGCCCATGTTAATGGTAAGCAGGCGGCGATTAGCGAACTCAAGACGCTCGATATCCCGTCCAATTACGCGGGCATAAGCTCCGAATTCTTGTCCTAGGCGAATAGGCACCGCATCCTGAAGATGGGTACGGCCAACCTTGACCACATCGTTGAATTCCTCTTCTTTTTTACGGAACGCATCCTGTAGTCGCTTCATCGTCGCTAGTAACGTCTCGGATAGTCGGTACGCCGCAATACGCAATGCTGTGGGTACCACGTCATTGGTCGATTGGGACATGTTCACATGATTGTTGGGATTGCAATGGAAGTAGTCTCCCTTGCTTTTGGTTAACAGTTCCAGCCCGCGGTTGGCCAAAATTTCGTTCATATTCATATTCATGGAGGTGCCTGCACCGCCCTGAATGGAGTCTACAATAAAATGATCCAGATGATGGCCTTTCATCATTTCTTCAGCCGCCATGACGATCACATCGCCAATCTTGCTCGGCAGCATCTTCAACTCCATGTTGGTAATCGCTGCCGCCTTCTTCACCGCAGCCAGAGCCGTGATCAGCTCCCGGTGTACCGGAACGCCGGTAATCGGGAAGTTTTCCACGGCCCGTACCGTCTGAATTCCGTAATAAGCATAAGCCGGGATTTCTTTTTCACCGATAAAATCTTTCTCCGTCCTTGTGGACATTGTAGACATTTCGTTCGCCTCCAGTGGCATCCAATAAATAGGTCAGCTCCGACTATGCCGAAGCGCACTCAGTATATCATTTAAGCAAAATGGATGCCAAGCTAAATCATTTCGTCTGATTTGCCGATAATAATTTAAATTAGGGATTTACTTTATACGCAGTCATCATTAAAAGGGGGCTGAAAAGCTTGTCTTATCCATTATGCACTACATGGTAGAGAACTCATGCGTGAACCATATGCAAGGAGTAGATAGAATGTTTCAGTGATGTATGTCACATGATATTTGGTACATGATTGGTAAAATAGGAAAAAAGGACTACGGGGTGTGAATATGAAATGGACTTTAGGCGCAAAAACAGTCGCAGGTTTGGTACTGATCTCAATTATTACGTACGGAACTAGCGGCTTTTTTATATTTTTCCTCCAGGACTGGCTCTCTTTCAACATGCCAAGCTGGTTGTATATCTCCATCATCCTAGTTATGGGGGTGTGTTGGAACGGGATTCTCGGGTGGTTCGCCTCTCGCTGGCTGACTCGTCCGATTGTTCATCTTTCTCGTGCGGCACAACAAGTTTCATCCGGGGATCTGACAACCGAGATTCCGCAGCGGCGCACACAGGATGAACTTACTGTATTATATGACGCTTTTCGCGTAATGGTTTCTAATCTCAGAAGTATTGTGAACGATATTGCGGACAGTACACGGACCACCTCCCAGAACGCCCAATCGCTTAGTGAAGCCATTACGCAGGCTGCAGAGCAGATCGAGATGATGTCCGAAGCGGTAGATCATATTGCGGTGGGAGTAGAAGAGCAGAAAGTCACTTCCCATCAGTCTCTGATCACTGCGGATGAGATGTTGAACGATTTCCAGCGTATGCACAGCCAGTCCATGGGTATGACAGAGATGTCTGGTCAGATGGAACGATCGGTGGATCACACGAAGCAGACCTTCTCATCACTGATGAAAGGAATGGACGAGCTGGCCGAGTCTCACAATCGTTCCCGCGATATTATGCTGTTGCTGGAGAAGGAAGCTTCCGATATCGAGGTGATTACCCAGTCTGTCAAAAACATTGCTGAGGAAACAGGGCTGCTTGCCCTGAATGCTTCCATTGAGGCTGCACGAGCGGGCGAAGAAGGATCAGGTTTTGCAGTTGTGGCTCAGCAGATCCGCAAGCTCGCAGACGAGAGTAAGGAATCAGTGCACCGTATTAATGAGCTGATCAGTCGTGTGCAGCAGCGGATCAGAGAGACGGCACAACTGTCTCATGAGCAGCATGGTCTGGTGGTTAATGAATCGGAGCGGACCATCTCTGTGGATCAGACGTTGCATGAACTGACAGGTACGGTGGAAGTGTTCATGAAGGGTGCGCATGATATTGGTTCCAAGATTGCAGAACAGACAGGCCGGGTTGAACAAACGCACGGTCATGTGAAGAAGATCCAGGGTAAAGCCGGATCGTTCTCGGATGAGGCGAGACGAATCATGGATGCCGCACACGAAGAGACAGCCATCATGGAGGAGATTTCATCCTCGGCTGAAGAACTGAGACAGTTAACCGATCGATTAATGGACAAAACCAAAGCATTCCGGATGCAGCCTTGAGCTGTGTTCGGAATTTTTTTTGCTTTTTGAGAACAATTTTGGTTTAAGAATTTGCTTATTCTGGTTAAAGCCGAACGTTCTTTCGTGAAAATAAAAATTTGTAAAGATTATTTTATGAAACATTAACAATTTCGCAACTTGCAGGCGATAAATGAAGATATAATAGGAATATCACAACAGAAGAAGGAGCCCAGTATATTGAAAACTTGGACAGGTATCCTGCTGATGATTATTTTGGCGGTAGCTACGATTAGTACAACTTCAGCTGCCAGAACCATGAATGAATCACAAAAACAGCTTAACATAGATGATCAATCCAGCCAGACCGAAGTGGTCGAGGCTTCCAATATAGATAAAATGCATGACACAGCGAAGACAACGAAGGAATCAATTCCTGTGAAAGAGGAAAACGTTTCGGTTGCACCTGAGAATGAAAATGTCAGATTATACCCTATGAAAGTTGAGGGTTCAGGATATATATATAACGGAATGATTTTGGAAGTGGACGGCAAGACGCGAGAGTTTAGTGATTGGCAGGGAGAAGGCGGGTCTTACAAACCCGAAGTGCACGAGCTGGATCTGAATGGAGACGGCCAGAAAGAGATTGTTGTTTTGTACACGGAAGGTCATGGAACAGGTATTTATTTAGGACAAGCACGTATTATTGATCCGGTAACGCTGGATGAGATGAAGATGCAATCTCTGGATGAGATTGTGAAGGAGCATGTGGATTCGAGAATCAACGTTACATCTGATCGGGTCGACATTGACGTTACGGTGGATGGAGTTCCAGCAGAACCCTCTTCGATGGAGGAAGACACGAGTGGCGGCGTGTATAACGAAGAACTTAAGTTTGGTGGAGTAACGTATTATAGTCTGGAGAATGGCAAGCTTGTTGTGTCGGCATCGGGTGCTTACGGTATGGGTCTGTATGCCGGTGACCTGACTTTTGCCTATGCATATGAGGGTGGCGAATGGAAGGCTGTAGATCTGAAGTACAGCATGGAAGTGTATGAAGAAGAATATTATGAATCCTTTGATTGATATCGTAGTGTAGACACCTAGTGGGCGGGGATTGGCAGTTCTCGTGGTGAAAGTGAAGTCCTACCAGTAAGCAAGTGAAAAAAATATCTCCCTTCCTGCCTTGACGGACAGTGGGGAACAGGGCGAGGCTGAAAAAAATTGGGACATACAGCCTCGTTTTGTGCTGCCCAGAGAACATATAAAATAGATCAAAATCAAAAACGATTACCGGCTCTGCATTACCCGGATCATATCCGGAATGCATAAGCGATAATCGTTTTTATTTTGCTTGTATAGAGAAGGGTAGTCAGATCCGGTTAGCGGATGACGGTGTCTAGCGGCTTGAGGTTTGCTTCAATCTCGGCGCGGCGACCTTCAAGGAATGGTGGCAAGGCAAGCGATTCTCCCAGATGTGCCAATTCTTCGTCTGTATCGAATCCCGGACCATCGGTGGCCAGCTCGAACAGTATACCGTTTGCTTCACGGAAATACAGGGAACGGAAGTAGAAGCGGTCTACAAAACCGGAGTTAGGGAATTGGAAGTTATGAACCCGTTCCACCCATTGTTTGAGTTCTTCCTCATTATCCACACGGAACGCAACATGGTGCACACTGCCACGTCCTGGACGTTCTTGGGCAAGGTCATTACGTTCTTCAACATGTACTTCGGAGCCACTGCCACCTTCGCCTGATTCAAAGACCAGTACATCAGGTTGACCTGGAGTAAAGGCAGGGTAGCTTCCTTTCGCTCTGAAACCCAGCAGTTCGGTAAGAACCGGAGCGGTGAGGGATGCATCTTTTACCGTAAGATGGATGGGGCCCAAGCCTACAATACCGTATTCAGCAGGTACAGGGCTCTGATCCCACGGTTGACCACCAGCAACGCCTGTATTGTGTTCATCCGAGACCAGAATCAGACGTTGTCCTTCAAAGTCCGTGAATGAGAGCGTGGCACGACCGCCCCGTTGAACAATCTCTCCATGATCAACTTCGAATTCGTCAAAACGCTGCTGCCAGTACGAAAGAGCCTTATCGTTAGGAACACGGAGTGACGTTCCTGATATACTGTTCACGCCTTCACGAGTCTGTCCGGCCATCGGAATCTCGAAGAAGGTAAGTTCGGTACCCGGATTGCCTTTCTCATCACCATAGAAGAGATGGTATACGGACACATCGTCCTGGTTGACCGTTTTCTTAATGAGGCGCAGCCCCATGATATTCGTGTAGAAATGATAATTCTGATCGGCGTGTGCTGTTAGAGCTGATACGTGGTGAAGTCCTTTGATTTGCATATTAATTCCTCCTAGTTAGGTATAAGTTCAACTAAGGATTATTTACACTGGCACTTCGATGACAGAACAACCCTCCGATCGCTGTTATCCCCAGATTTTTTTGATTTCTTTTTGAAAATGGCAAATCCGGGGATAAAGGCGACCGCTCCGCTTCTTCAGGTTTTTTCTGTCCTCTCCGTTATCGTGTAAAATGTGTAGTTGAACATATTTTCTATTTTGAATTTATTGTCTATTGAGAAAGTTACTAACTTTTAGTGTGTTTTGCTTCTGGATTTATCTTAACATAAAGATATTTAAATTACAATCCTTATTTAGAATTCCAACTGGACAGTATTTTCATTCAATGGCAAAATGAAAAAGTTAACATTAAAGAGAGATAATGTTGGTGAGATGATCACAAAGGAGAGAAGAGATGCATGGCGTATCCACCATGGCTGGACCCGTATGATGCTGAGCTGTTTATTCTGTTCTCCACTTCACATATCGTAACCATTAGCGGAATTGCAGTACTGATTGTGCTATTGTTTTTACTTCGACACCAGCTTCGATTGTGGTCAGAGAGGGCACGCCGTTCACTGCGGATTGTTCTCGCTTGCATCATGTTCGGCTGTGAAATCGTGCTGCAACTCTGGTACATATATGGCGGTGTATGGAGCCTGCAGACATCACTGCCACTCGAACTATGCAGTTTATCTTTGTTATTATCGGGGTTGTTATTACTGATACGAAGTCGATGGTTACATTCGGCACTGTTATTTGCAGGCATCGCAGGAGCCCTTATGGCCATTCTTACTCCTAATCTGGGCTATGCTTATGCACATTTTCGATTCATTCAATTTTTCGTCGCTCATGCCTGTATCATTCTGGCTTTACTCTACATGACGTGGGTGGAACAGCTGCGACCTAGTTGGAGATCTGTGGCAGGTTCGATGATATTTGTGAATGTAGCTGCATTGTTCGTATATATAGTAGATATTCTGCTTGATGCGAATTACATGTTCTTGAGATTCAAGCCGAGTACACCCTCGGTCCTGGATATGCTGGGGCCTTATCCCATGTACATCCTTGGGGAAGAGGTTCTGGCACTGGTTTTGTTTTCGCTGATGTATGTTCTGCTATTTGCCATTCCGGACCGGTTGTATCATCGTATGAAAAAGGGGAAAAGCCCCGCGGTTTAGAGATAATCCTTGTAGTTACGCCTGCTCCGTATAATTACTAACCATGCATAAATAAAACATCCCGCAGTAATCTGATCCGTTCAGATCGCTTGCGGGATGTTCTGCTGTTGTCCCTGAAACGGGACAACTTTTATGTTGAGTTTATCCGCGGAGCAAAGACTCTGCACCATCCACGTAGATTCGTGTACCTGTAACATGGGAAGCTTCATCGGAAGCGAGAAACAGAACCAGGTTAGCCACTTGCTTGGACGTTCCAGGTTCGCCCTTGAGCGGATGTTCATGTCCTTCGGGGAATTCTACAGGAATCTGTACTTCTTTCAGATCATCCGACGGATAGGTGTTATCGTCGATGTTGGTGTCGATAGCTCCTGGACAGACGGCGTTTACGCGAATCTTATAACGAGCTAGCTCCAGTGCAGCCATCTTCGTAAACGCGGTTTGTCCTGCTTTGCTGGAAGCGTATGCAGAGAATCCGATCCCTGAGAAGACCCGGTTACCGTTAATGGAACTGGTAATAATGATGCTGCCGCCATGTTCTCTCAGATGGGGGATAGCATATTTGACGGTTGCGAAGGTTCCGCGCATATTGATCTCCATCGTCTGGTCCCAGTCCTCAATTTCCATCGTTTCGATCGGGGCCATCGTTCCGTTAATGCCGGCATTGGCAAATATGATATCCAGTTTACCCGCTTCAGCCACAGCCTGATTGATCGCCTTCTGTACATTGTCCGGTTTGGAGATGTCACACTCGATCACATACGCTTCTCCACCAGCTTTCTCAATCGTCTGCTTCGTTTCCTCCGCATTTTCGGGTGTACGATCCAGCATATATACTTTGGCCCCGTGCTCGGCGAATCGAATAGCAGTAGCCTGACCAATGCCCGATCCACCTCCGGTTACAATCGCCACTTTGCCTTCCAAACGTTGTTCAGTCATCTCTGATCCCTCCATAGTTAGATTATCGTTGTACGCTCTACTTCTAACATACCCGGCTCAAGACGCGTGAATCATATGTGTATATATGAAAAAGAACAGGACCGCAACGCGGCCCTGTTCTGGAACAGATCATCTTCATCATCTGTCTGCTGTGAACTTATTTTGGCATGTGAATGGTGGGAAACTCATTGAGGTCATGCCTGATACTTACTTATGTTTCTTCCAGTCCATTGCACTGTTATTGAGCAAATATTCGAAATCATTATCCCGGCGCTTCTGCTCCGCTTGGCGAGCTTCTTCTGCCTGTTGACGTTCCTGCTCTTTAAGTGCCGCTTCGGCAGCCTTGGCTGCATCCGCCTGAGCTTTCAGCTTCTCCAACACATCACTGCTAAGCAGATCCTTCAGTGTTGTGGGTTTATCCTGTGCTACTGCTGCTTTGGGAGCAGGAGTGCGTTTTTTGGATTTTGCCATAGGAAAATCTCCTTTCCAAACATGAATCAGGTTCCATTTATCGTACAGTAGTCATAGTATATCAGGTTCCCGTAATGCATTCCACGAAACTGCGGAACAAAAGCAGGAAAACGAGGGTTGCGTGACGAATGAAAACGGGTATAAAATCATATACTATTACCGATACTGCGACTATTCCCTGGAGAAAGGAGTCGTTGTTCGTGGAAGTAAACCGTGGTTTACTGAAAGGGCTTGCATGGGGCGTTGCCTTCAGCTGCCCGTTATGGATTGCGATTATCGGCTGGTTACGTTTGATGGGATGGATGTATTGAGGATGATGCCGGAAGAGGTCATTTTTTATAAAGTCAATTATGTAACCGTTATCATTAAATAAAGCTCTGCCTTGCGACATTCGCATAGGACAGAGCTTTTGTTTGTTTGAACAGTTCAAAGCAAGCTTTGGGCCTTGGATTTTTATCCAATAGGTAGGGATGTTGATTAAGGCATTTTTACCGGCTCTGGATACTCCAGACCATGGGTATCTACCGTAACTTTTTTCATAACTTGATCGGTATCGGGTTTGTCTTTTATATTGCCTATTTTCTGAGCTGCAATACCATCAACGACTTCCATACCTTCCGTTACTTTACCGAAGGATGCATAGGCATTATCCAGGTGATCCGCGTCAGCTAACATGATGAAGAATTGGGAGCCTGCCGAGTCCAAATTATCTGTACGCGCCATGGAAATAACTCCGCGGGTATGATTCAGGTGGTTTTTGTGACCGTTGGATGTAAATTCACCCTTAATCGTGTATCCCGGGCCGCCCGAACCTTTCCCATCTGGATCACCACCCTGAATCATGAATCCAGGAATGACACGGTGAAAGATCAGGCCGTCATAGAAACCCTGATTCGCTAGTGAAATAAAATTGTTCACCGTATTGGGTGCAATTTCCGGGTATAGCTCAATGATAATCTTCTGACCATCAGCCATTTCAATAGTGGCTATCGGGTTGGGGCCTTCGGGTTCAACTGGAGCTGGTGTTTCAGTAGCGCCACTCGAAGGGCGTCCACAACCACTAATGACGATAAGCAGCATCGCAAAAACGAGCGATACCGCGGTTGTTTTTTTCCACCGTAAAGACATGAAAGCGTTCCTCCTTGCATCTCTGCATGATATATTATCTCCAAATCTTATTTGGATATTTACCCAACTATCATACCGTTTTTGTGGACAGGATGGCAATGCAATACATGTGGTTGTGGTGAACAAGGGATGGTCTTCATGGAATCATGGGTGTAAAATAAGGAAAATGCTTCCGCATCGGGGACGTACGGGTCTGTTCCGTCCGCTCCAATACACGGCAGTCCCGGCGTCGGTAACGGAAAGGGCGTGTGGGCATATGAACTTCTCGTGGAAGCGCAATTTGGTGATATTGTGGATTGGTGTATTTTTTTGCAGCACCGCGTATTCGATCTCGATTCCGTTTCTGCCCCTGTTTCTTAGTGCTGATCTGGGGGTTCGTGATCATCTGGAGTTATGGTCAGGATTGGCCTTCGGTATTACGTTTCTCGCGAGTGCGCTAGTGTCTCCTTTCTGGGGGTCACTGGCTGACAAATATGGGCGTAAGCCCATGCTCATCCGGTCGGGATATAGTCTTGCCGTCTTGTATTTAATCAATTACTTCGTGCAGGACCCCTATTCACTGATTGTTGTTCGGTTGTTCCAGGGTCTGCTTGCAGGGTTTGTTCCAGCAGCGATTGCCCTGGTAGGCACGAATACACCGGAAGAGAAGACAGGATATGCACTGGGCATTATGTCTACAGCGGGAGCAACAGGTGGTATTATCGGACCGTTGATCGGTGGGGTGGTGAGTCACTATTATGGTAACCGGAATGCATTTTTGTTTTCGGCCATTGTAGTGCTAATCTCTGCGATTATCGCAACCTTCTGGGTAAAAGAGGAAAACTTCAACCGGAATAAGGCACGTTCCCACGTCATGGATGATATACGTGAAGCGCGAGCGAATCGTTTGTTTATGACTGTGCTTGGCATGATGGGCATATGTACATTCTCGGTCATGATTCTGGAGCCATTATTGACGGTGTATGTGATGGAAATGGGCGTGCAGCCTGATCGTGCCTCACTCAGCTCGGGTATTATTTTCTCGGCGGTAGGTGTAGCGACAGTCATCATGGCACCAAGGTGGGGCAAGATTGGTTCAAGAATTGGATACGGTAAAGTGCTGATCATTGGTCTGGTTGGCGGGGCTGTAGGGAACCTTCTGCAGTTCTTCATAACAGGGTATATCGGCTTCGGTATATTGCGGTTTGTGTATGGATTATTCTTTGCGGCTGTATTCCCGGCGATTAACGCCATGATTGTGCAGGCTACTGCATCTCGTTTTAGAGGCAGGGCCTTTAGTTTGAATCAGTCCGCAGCCCAAATCGGGACGATGGCGGGGCCGATCATTGGTGGTGTTCTCGGTGGCTGGCTGCCGATTCGCTGGATTTTTATCATTAACGGACTTGCGCTGTTAATCACTGCGATTGTAGCCAAGTGGTCTGGGTTGGATCACAAGCTGCCTGGAACAGGTAAGGTTTCTGCAAAGCGGTGACGCTGAATTGCGCACAGAAAGTGAACTGAAAGGTAACGAAAAAAGATGACGCTGTGAAGTTACAGACGTCATCTTTTTTAAGTCTACTACGGATCTATATTTATTGGTCATCGAAAGAGGGCTTACGGGAAGCCTTCTCCTTGGGAATGGCATGTTCAACAGCATCACGCTGATCCTCGTCCTCAAGCGCATCAGGAAAAGAATCTTCTGTGAACAGCCCAAAGTCTGGATCAATATCCCGTTCAGTTACCAGATTATCGGGTTCGTGCTCATGCTCTTTGCGTTCATCTTTCATCGTGTATGCACCTCCTTGTTCAGGATGTCATTACGACTATTAGCGTCGTGGTGGAATGTCGTTCTCCGGTTTGGCGTCTGCACCAGCGCCATTGAGCAGATCTGTACCATGCAATGCATCCGGATCAGGTGCAGCAGGATCAACCGGGCTGTTCGGTTGCAGCAGATCTGCATCGGGTACGGATTCCAGCGGCGTCTCAGCCAAACGCGAATCCAATTCCGGCTCGCCCACAGCCGTTGCTGCTACCGGTGGCAGATTCGAATCTTCCGTGACGATCCGCCTGCCGGAAACCTCGTCAAAGGTATCCATATCACCTTCCGGGACTTCCGTCTCTGGTGGAATATCGCGGGACCTCTGATAACGGTCGTAGTAGCGGTCGCTCTCTTCGTTACTGATTGGTTTGTCAGACATGAGTAGCACTTCCTTTCATTTGAGTTCCCAAAAGCTTATAACCCCGTAGTTACCCAAAGCGCTGGTATTGTAATCTTGCAAAGGTTATTATCTCCGGGTGTCCACTACGATATGAATGCCTTAGAATTTGGGAAATACATACTTGACCAAGAAGTATAAAAATCCAAAAAAGATAATGATATACGCGGCATATTTAATAAATGTGGAAGCGACCTTACTTGAATCCGATTTATGCTGGACATCCTTATGTTCTACCTCGACCGTACGATGTGGATCATTCATTGAAATCATCTCCTTAGGGTGTGTGCTAGCTTTGTGAAACCATTACACCTGAAGAATAGGATTGAAACGCAGCGACCGTTTTTGCAGCTTTTCATGTTTTGGCTATGTTATGATGAATCATGAATATGTAAGGGAGGGATTCAAGTGGACTGGTTCACACTGGGCAATATGATCACACGCATTCGTATCGGGCAAAAGGCGTCCACACCCGGGTTCTCCCGTACCGTCATCCGTCGTCCGGATGGTTTGTTTTGGGTAGGCGGTATATGGTCCGGACAAGTTGTCCAGCTGCGGGATTTCCTTTTCTCCGATATATGGACCATCTATGATGATGAGGAAACAGAACAGTGGCTTGAGTTCCGCAGTCAAGTTGAACAAAAAGAACGTGAAATGATAGAGAATCAGTTCGAAGATCTGCGCGATTAACCGAATGATTTTAACAATAAAATGGAAATAAGACTATAAATCGACTTAAATGTGAAATTTCATTTTATCTCAAGAAGGTGACGTGACAAACCGTGGCGAATGATAGATGAGAGATTCTAATATAAGGAAAATAAACACTTTGAGGTGCTGTGAATGAAAAATGTGCCCAAAGCTATCGTCATCTTATGGATGAGTGTATTGATTATTCTATGCATGCCGCATGGGATAGTCTTTGCAACTACAGGAGAGGTTCAGCAGCCTGTATCCATTACAGGATGGGAAGTAAAATGGGGGAACGTTGACGATCAAGGGTTCATCAGTGAGGTTAAGAGAGCAGACGAGATATGGGAAAATCAGGGCATCGATAAGTTAGGGTACAGCAATACAGATCGATCGAGTTCCTTATGGACTCGTCTGACCATCCCTGAATTGAGTGAGGAAAGTTCAGCCATTCGATTTGAAAACATCAAAGGCAATCATATTGTTATCTATCTGGAGGACCGCAAGGTCTACGAGAACTACCATTACAATTATGATAATAATGCTGTGTTGCTACCGTTATCCAGCGAAAATTCAGGTGACACGGTCTATGTATGGTCGCAAAATGAGAAAGGCCGTCTGGGCGTACAAGGGACCATTCAGGTTGGGAATTATGCCATGTTACAGGAGAAATATATTCATAGCGGGCTTATTGATGTCATCTTGGGCGCGACCTTTGTCTTCACAGCCCTTACGATGCTGAGCTGCACATTCTTTCTAGGCAAATTCCACAAGGGATTGTGGATCTCACTATGTATCGTGATGGGCTCCATCGGCACGATGATCATCACGTACTCGCAATTTTTGTATACGTTCTATCAGGTGCATGGTGACCTGTATTCCGTAGTCTTTGATCTGGCAATGCTGTTGGGTATGCCAGCGCTCTGTTATTTCTTCGAACAGATTATCGGGCCGGGACTGCATGGAATCTTCACCAAACTGCGAAAAATACTATTCATATATTCAGTTGTCGCTGTGTTCTCTCTATTTATCTATGTTATTTCAGGAGGGCAATGGGATGTGCTCTACAATCTGCTCGTACAGCGTGTAGTAGGCATGGTGCTGGTCATTCTGCTGACGATTCTATTGGTGGGTACCATCGCCAAAGCGCTGCAACGAAACCGGGAAGCGATGCTGCTTGCGACAGGATTCGGTACATTTGCCCTGATTAGTGTGGCTGAACTGTTGTGGTACTATCAGCGGAATGGTTCATATCATCTGTTATGGTGGAAATGGTCGATGGTTGCATTTGTGATCTCGTTAATTGCGATTCTCGGAAGTCGCTTTGCCGAAAAACATACCAAGGTTCTAGAGTACTCCAAGGAATTGGAGTTGTTCAACAATGAGTTGCAGCGATCCGAGAAGATGGAGATTATTAGTGAACTGGCTGCTTCCGTTGCCCATGAAGTGCGTAATCCACTTCAGGTGACAAGAGGGTTCCTGCAGCTTATGACAGAACAGGAAGACAATAAAAATAAGGGGTATGTTCGAATTGCACTGGAGGAACTTGATCGGGCTTCCGGCATCATAACGGACTTCCTTACCTTTGCCAAACCTGAGTTTGACCATATCATCTCGCTCAATATCTCGGATGAATTCAATCATATTGAAGGCATTCTTGTACCGATGGCTAATCTGGAGGGTGGAAAAATCACAACAGACATTCCCCCAGATCTGTATATTCGGGGCAATTCCTCGAAGTTCAAACAGGCTTTTATCAATATCATCAAGAACAGTATCGAAGCTCTGCAGGGACAAGGCCAGATTGATATCTGGGCGTATAAGCAGGACGGAATCATCAAAGTGCATGTCAGGGATAACGGAGAAGGGATGAACGAGGAAGCACTCTCCCGGTTGGGCGAGCCATATTTCTCCAATAAAATCAAAGGCACAGGTCTGGGCATGATGGTTACTTTCCGAATTGTAGAAGCGATGCAAGGGCAGATCAGCTTTACAAGCACCAAAGGGGTAGGAACAGAAGCGGTTGTATCTTTTGCCGAGTTCGTCGAATGACGAACTCGCAGAAGGATACAACCGCTTTTTTTTGTTCCTACCCCTGACTTCTTGCACTATAAAGTTAACTTATCTGACTTAGCTTCTCCAAGGTCCACAATTTACATCATAATTTACCTTTGAAGGATTTGGAGGTATGACAAGAACGTAGTCATTCTGCTGTTCCTCAACGGTACGTACTTTAATGTTTTCCGGGATTACGATGCCGAATGCTTCACGAAGCGCTTGCTTCGGATTGGAGTGCAATTGTTGTCTGAAGTGCTCGTCGCTCCAAGCTTTTTCAATAATATCCTCATGCAACGTTTTCTCTGATACCATCATCGTCAACATTCCCTTCATATTTAAAATTAAACCGAATCAGCTTCACCCTTGTGCTCAAGATTCCAGTTGTTGATCGCTGATCCAGTAATGAAACCCGCCTTGGAGGAGCCTTTTTTTTCGTTGTGTAATCTCCTGAACAGCTTGTACCAAAGTGCTGCATAAATAGGAATTAAATGCTTCAAGATGTGATATTCCCGAGTTAGAAGATGTTAATGTACGATTATAGTGATTAGCAATGTCTACGTAAGAGTTCATGAGTTGTGTATTGTATACATTGTCATGTATACATTCACTTAGCGGATGATCTGGATAGTTATGGTTCAGTGCTGCGGATATGTGGGAGAGGTAGCTGTTGTAATTTCCATGCACAGCATCTTGTTGTGTGTCTGTGAAGTCATCAGTCATCTGGAGGGTCATGAGTATAATGTTGATGGCAGAGCACACCGGGTTCATCTGGTCGGATTGTTCCAGCAGAAGGAGTGCACCAGTAGCTCCAATGAGCAGAGGGGCAGCTTTCTGCGCAATCAGCAAGGGATTATGTTGAAAATAATCAATGAAATGCTCACCCGTAACGCTGACGGCCCAATCCACGACATATTGTCTGAAATAGATCCAGAATGTGGAGGTAGGATCGAATAACTCCGAGTAGGATTGAAGTGCATCCATGTAGTATAGATTACCCAGGGATAACTTCCGTGTGGCATCCTCAGGCTGTTCATCCATCACGTCGTCCTGGTTCAGGAAATATAACATGTGAATGAGACAGGCTGTACTCAGTTGGTGTGCGTTCTCACGGGATAGTCCATCCGAATGTTGCATCCAGAGTGGAATGATGTACCCGATATAACTATGCCCCGAATCTCGTAACAGGGGATTGACTGAATGAAGTTGTTCCAATCCATATCCTGATAGAGGTTCGGGATATTTCCGTACGAGTTCTTCCGCGGAAGCGAACACGGCCTCCAGATCGGATCTAAACGGATCTAACCATTCTCTACGCATCGTTACATATCGTCCTTCCTGCGACTAAGGTGATTCAGGACTGTTCAACTGATATAGATCATGAAGTTACACTTAGTATAGCGGAAATAAACTGAAAAAAATAGGATTTTTTGTGATCATTTGTGAGAAAAATGGTGACTTTTTGTATTTTATGGCATAAAAAAGTGGATTTTAGGCTCAAACTAGGAAGGCACAGGATTTCGACATCGGAAAGGCGGCAGAAAAATGCAAATGAAATGGAAAACATGGATGGCAGCCGGATTGGCAGCCGTAGTGATAACAGCAGCAACGGGGCATGTGGCATTCGCTGATCCAGCCGTTCGTGCTGAGGAACATGAGGATGAGTCTAAAGCTTCTTCCTCCGGCAGACAAGCGAAGCCATGTATGCAGGCAGGACATGGCCTGTTTATGATTGGTGAAACGGCAGATTTGCTTGGGATTGGGCTTAGGGATCTGAAAGAACAGATGGAGCTGGGTAAGACATTGTCCCAGATTGCCAAAGAGCGTAAGGGACTCAGTGAAGAACAGCTATTGCAGAAGTTAAAGCCTACACTTGCGCAGCGTCTGGATCAAGCTGTAGATGAGGGTTGTCTCACCAAGGAACAAGCAGCAGCTACGAAGGCGGATATGGATACCAAGTTGAAAAAGGTCATCCATACGCCGCTTCGTGATTTGCGGCGTGAGTTTGCCCACCATGGCAAACGTCCCATGGTAGATAAGGGCGCCATTGCCCGGTTTATTGGAGTCACACCTGCTCAACTGCACGAGCAGCTTCAGGGAGGAAAGTCCCTGGCTGAGATTGCTCAGGCAAAAGGCATTAGCGAAACGCAGCTGGTGGACAAGTTGAAGGAACAATTGACGGGTGATCTGAAGAGGTTTGTGAATCAGAAGGGCAACGCGCATCCAGCCCCAGGTCCCCAGGAGTCTGTTCCTGGAAGATCCACTTCGACTGAAGTGAAATAAAGAAGAGCGTCTCCATAAGGGGGACGCTCTTCCTGCTTCATAATGTCTCACTCGTTCCCTGACTGCGGGTGGGAACAGGTGATGGGCTTGGCTGAGGTGAATTTCTCTTGTCCGCTGTAACTAATGGATGAGGTCTGGAGCTTGGTTTTCGTATTAATCCTACCGTAAAGCGGGAGCCAGGAAGCTTGGACAGCGCCCAACTGATCGCTAGAGCCATAGCAACCGTTACGAGGAACGAGAGCAATGTTACCGGCAGATGCCATCCACTGAGTTGAAGCGGTCTGGTGACGTAAGCGATCGCGTAGATGACCAGTGCATGAACCAGATATCCGCCAAATGAGTAGCGGCCTATCCAGGATAACAGGCGCTGAAACTTCGTGTCTGTTCCTTGTATCAGTATAAGGAAACCGTAGAACATGAGCATCTGAGCCACAATGATCAGGAATGTGGTTGGCTTCAGATAGGTCGAGATATTCAGATTAACAACATCCCCGGACCCGCGCAGCACGTCGTATCCAAGCCAGATATACATCCCTATGAACAGACAGATCGTCCAGGGCAGGATCTTGGTAGTCAGGCTCCTCCAGTTATCCACTGACCAGGCACACACGGCACCCAGCAAAAAGTAGAACCAGTACATGATCCATGAATAGGATCGATATTGCAGTAACGTTGACCAAGGCTCAGACAGTGATTCTGTCCAGCCACCCATATTATAGTAGGACCATTTCATAAGCAGGGCATACAACGCTGCTGCAAAAAGAATTAAACCCATCATGATTTGCATGGGCGAGAAACGTGAGACGTTCTGGATACGTCTCTGAATGGCTTTCGCTCCTGCCAAAAACAGGGGGAACAGGATGTAAAACTGAAACACCATAATGACAAACCAGAGATGATATCCCGTCTGCGGGACAAACAGTTCACGAATAAGACTGCGAAAATCGGGTATGCCTGCAAGCCAGAACGCGGGGGTGAAGATACGGACAGCAAGCCAGTAGATCAGTGTCCATACGACAAAAGGCATATAAATATCACCAAAACGCTTCCGAATGAAGCGAGGATAGTCCGGTTTGGTACTACGATGATGGTAAAACAACATTACACCCGATAGAAATACAAACGTTGGTGTACCGAACCGGGTCAGATGATAAATCATGGTCAGCATAATGGAATCCGGTTGCTCAATATCGGCGCGATAGATATACTCAGCGATACTATGCTGCATGACGATCGCCAGAAAAGCAATGCCTCGCAGCGCGGTCCATTCCGCTATGCGCGGTTTTTTCACATGTAGTCCTCCCTCCAGGAACCGGAGTTCATCATATAAGGGTACCTGTTAAACATTAAGGCTGCATTAAATGGAGAAAATAGGTACTAAAAAAGACGGCTTCGGCCGTCTTTTCTGTTGATATATCACTCAGGCATATCTTGTTCAATCAATGCTCCGATTTCTTGCTTATTTTAGTTCAGTTCCTCTGATGATGGGGTCTCGGAGGATAAGGTATCTTCTTCAAACAGTTTCTGAATGTAGGACTGGAGTTTGGTTACATCGACACCCAGCACCTGAGCTGAGCCGGCAAGTTCATTGGTCAACAGTTTATTTGGCGGGATCTGCTGCTGGTCAACATCGCTCACATTGATATTGAAGCCCAGAGATGCCAGTTTTAACATCTGGGTTGGACTAAGGTCGGTCTCAATATAGGGAGCAACAGCTTCCAGAATATCAGGAATTTTGAATATCGAAGTGGTGTTCTGCATCTTCTTGACCAGTTCAGTCATGAATATTCGTTGCCGTTGGGTACGTGTGAAATCCGAGGTTGCATCATGCCGAAACCTTACATATTGCAAGGCGGTCTTGCCGTCCATATGCTGCAATCCTTTTTTTAAGTCAATATCGTACATATGTTTATCCGCTTTACTGGTGTAGTACATGTCTTTCTCCACGTCGATCTCAATGCCACCTACAGCATCAACGAGTGCCATGAAGCCTGTAAAGTCCGTGTAGACATAATGCTGAATGGGGATACCGAGCAGGTCACTGACGGTTTGTTTGGTCAGTTCCGCTCCCCCGAAGGAGTAAGCAGAGTTGAGTCTGCTCTTACCATGTCCGGGTATCTTCACATAGGTATCTCGCAGCACGGAGAACAGATGTGCCTTTTTGGATACCGGATCAATGGAAGCAACCAAGACGGAGTCCGAACGTCCCGCATCATCGCCTCTGGAGTCTCCACCAATCAACAGAATGTTCACCCGTTCCTGACCCTCCCACTCGGGAATTGATGTAGTCGGTGTGTCTGAATCGCTGTCTGTGCCGGAAGAGGAAGCGTTGGATGAAGTCCCGGAAGCCGTTGAGATGCTATTGGCAAAATGAACAATCGAATATCCGTAATAGACAATGACACCTGTAACTGCAAGTGCCAAGGTCAGGGCTGTACCCCATAACCATTTTTTTAGCATAATCTTCACCTTTCTATGATTGAACTGATATGTAACCCAAACTAGTTTAACAAAAAGAAAGGAAAATGTCCTCTTTGATTTCGTAACTTCGGTCAAATGGTAGAATGTTTGACAAATAGTTAGTGTATATTTATTATGTAAAAAATAATCTTGTTTTGTGTAATGGGGGTATGAAAAGGCGTTATGAATCAATCAATATTTAATTGGATTAATCAGTTTGCAGACCGAATTCCGTTTCTGGACTGGTTTATGATTACATCTTCCGAGTATGCGGTCTGGGTTATGATCGCTCTGCTCGTTATCGTATGGTTTCTCGGCGATCCATCGAAGCAGCGAATTGTTTTCTATGCCTGTGTGGCTTCCATTGTTGCGCTAGCTCTGGCCAAATGGGGGATATCACCAGCAGTGGGCCATCCAAGACCTTTTGTGGAAGGAAGCGTGCATCAGCTGGTTGCCCATGTACCTGATCCTTCTTTTCCAAGTAAGCATGCTTCCTTTGTATTTGCTCTAGCAGCTGCTTCATTCTTTATTGGACGTCGCTTCGGGTTATGGATGCTGTTGCTTGCTGTGTTGACAGGGGTGTCTCGCGTATATGTTGGTGTGCATTATCCAGGAGATATCCTGGGGGGATTCATTCTGGGTAGCCTGCTTAGTGCGGTTTTGATTACAACCCGCAATTATACCAAGTCGATCCCCGACTTCTTCATTAACATACACCGACATGTTTTCCGATAGCGTCTTAATGTAATGTCTAGTGAAGTGGTGGTAGTTTCGTTTAATGAAAGAAGTCTCTTATCTCTGGTTCTGCCAAAGATGGGAGACTTCTTTGGCGTTATATTAGAAGTTACATGAAGTTTATAGAAATTGAATTCTAACATCTACAATTCATGACGATAGGTGACGATATACTATAAATATGTATTATTTTGAGGAGTGGGACACATGGAAGACACGCGGGGGAACATATTGGGGAAATTGAAGTTAACGATTCGAGGCAAGTTACTGACTGGTTTTCTCATAGTCGTGGCTCTGTTGGTTATTGTAAGTGGCTATGCTTTAGTACAGATCCATAATATGTCTGGCAAAGCCAACGATGTGGATCAGACCTGGATGCCGAGTGTAAGTCTGCTGGGTCAGATGAATGGCGATATTTCTGATGTAGAGCGCTTGGCACTGGCCATCATCGTTGAACAGAACAAAGATGAAACAGCCAAGTTAAATGAAGCGTTACAGCTACTGCTTACGAAGATTGAAGATGAACGTAAACAGTTGCTAACGTTCATTGAGAGCAATGATGAAGCGATGAAGCTCTACAATGATTTCAGTACGAATTATGATGCTTATGTGGCGAAAATGCCGGCATTTATCGAATTTGGTTTGAACAACAATTATGATGAGTCCAGTCGTTTACACACGGAGGCTTATCCAATGTGGTACACGGCAAACGATTCGATCGCCAAGTTAATTACCCTGGGTAATGAAGGATCGGACGCGGCAACGAATGAATCTGTTGAGGTGGCCGAAAATACATTTAATGTAATTTTGGCTGTGACGATTTTTGCATTCCTGATCGCAGTGTTCATTGCATTCTTCATTGCAAGCATCATCTCACGTCCAATCAAGAAGATGAATGAAGCAGCCATGGCGATTGCCAATGGAGATCTGACGGGTGAGACGATTGTACTGAAGAACAAGGACGAACTGGGAACACTGGCAACTTCTTTCAATATCATGAGTGGCAATCTACGCGCGATGATTCAATCTGTAGCGGTGACTTCTGAGCAAGTAGCGGCTTCATCGGAAGAACTTCTTGCAAGTGCAGAGCAAAATACTCAAGCCTCGGAACAGATCTCTGAAACGGTAGAGGAATTGGCTGTGGGCACGTCGGATCAGGTTGATATTGTGAAGCGTTCTTCACAAGCGATGAATGAGATGGCTCTTGGATCAGAACAGATCGCCGAGCTTGCTCAGAGTGTATCGGTATCGGCTGTAGATGCGGCGAATCAATCTTCTGAAGGAAACATGATTATTCAACAAGCGGTTGAACAGATGGGTTCTGTTCGCAATTCCATTGCTTCGCTGACAGAGCTGGTTACAGGGCTGGGGGAACGTTCAGCAGAGATTGGCACGATTACCGAGGTGATCAATAACATTGCCCGGCAGACCAATCTGCTTGCACTGAATGCAGCCATTGAAGCCGCACGAGCGGGAGAGCATGGACGTGGTTTCGCCGTAGTTGCGGGAGAAGTACGGAAGCTGGCCGAGGAATCTTCCACATCTGCGCAAAGAATTACGGATCTCGTTCAATTGATTCAGAAAGATACGGATCATGCTGTTCAGGCTGTCAAAGTGAACAGCAGTGAGACGGAAGCGGGAATCGAGATGGTTACAGCGGCAGGACAAGCGTTCGAGCAGATCTCGGATGCGGTCAACAAAGTAGCGGGTGAGATTCAGGAAGTATCTGCAGGCTCAGAAGAAATGTCTGCGAGTACAACTGAGGTTGTAGGATATGTGAGTCAGATCTCCAACATTGCCGGAGAAGCAGCAGGCGGAGTGCATAATGTATCTGCTGCAACTGAGCAGCAGCTGGCTTCGATGGAAGAGATTGCATCATCCGCAGGTTCGTTATCCAAGATGGCGGAAGAATTGCAGGAGCAAATTAACAAATTCAAAGTGTAACCAATAAGATGACCTGACACCTTGTGATGTGCAGAAACACAGGCTGGATGGTCAGAAATGCCATTCGGGTTGTGGTATTGGTTACAGCCCAATCAAGAAGCTGTTTCTCTAACGCGCATTATGCGTCAGAGGAACAGCTTTTTTTGTCGCATGATGCCGAGCAGGTCACAACAATGTTATTTTAGAAGTCACCAACGCTTATATTGCAAGTTAAACAAACGACTATAATGGTAATTAATGGTGGAAGTTACACGGAGTTACACCATGGGAAGGAGCGGTTCAATTCGCAGTCCAGAGGAATGCATACGAAACACTCATGCAGAGGAGATGAATAGTTAATCATGAAGGGGAGCTGGTGGAGACGAATCGCCATGATCGCGTTATCGACAGGACTACTGGCAGGGAGTTTATCGATGGGTACAGGACTTCGTAAGGCGGATGCGGCCGCCGGAAACCAGAACTATGCTGAAGCACTGCAAAAGGCCATCTATTTCTATGAGGCGCAGCGTTCGGGTCCATTGCCAGAGAGCAACAGGGTCGAATGGCGTGGCGATTCGGGTATGCAGGATGGGGCTGATGTAGGTGTTGATCTGACCGGGGGATGGTATGATGCCGGAGATCATGTGAAATTTGGATTACCCATGGCTTATTCTGCTACCATGCTTGCCTGGTCCGTCGTGGAATACCGCGAAGGGTATGAGCAGGCAGGACAGCTGGAAGAGATTAAGGATAATATCAAATGGGCCACAGACTATTTTATGAAAGCGCATACGAAACCAAATGAATTATGGGGACAAGTCGGAGCCGGGAATGTGGATCATGCCTGGTGGGGCCCGGCTGAAGTGATGCAGATGAACCGTCCTGCCTTCAAGATTGATGCTTCTTGTCCAGGCAGCGACCTGGCGGGAGAAACTGCTGCATCACTGGCAGCTGCCTCCATTGTATTTGCCGATGATGATCCAGTGTATTCAGCGAAGCTGCTTCAACATGCAAAGGAACTGTATCACTTTGCAGATACATATCGGGGGAAGTACTCCGATTGTATCACCGATGCACAATCGTTCTACAACTCGTGGTCCGGATACTATGATGAGCTGGCATGGGGTGGGGCATGGCTTTATTTAGCTACTAATGACAGCGCTTACTTGTCCAAAGCCATTGCGGCCACCAATCAGTGGTCTTCCAGTGGAGGTGCTGCCAATTGGCCATATACCTGGACACAAGGCTGGGATAACAAAAATTATGGTGCCCAGATTTTGCTGGCGCGTATTACGTCCAGTCTGAACATGCCGGAAGCCGCCAGGTTTATTCAATCTACCGAGCGTAACCTGGATTATTGGTCTGTTGGGACGAATGGACAGAGAGTCAGATACACACCGGGAGGTCTGGCGTGGCTGGATCAATGGGGCTCGCTCCGATATGCAGCGAATGCGTCGTTTATCTCGTTTGTGTATTCCGATTGGGTCAGTGACCCTGTGAAAAAAGCAAGATATCAGGATTTTGCCGTCTCACAAATGAACTACATTCTGGGCGATAACCCGCGTCAGAGCAGTTATGTGGTCGGATACGGGCAAAATGCACCCCAACATCCGCATCATCGGACCGCTCACGGCTCATGGCTGAATAGTGAAGATATCCCGGCTAACCATCGCCACATTCTGTACGGCGCCATGGTTGGTGGACCAGACGCATCGGATGGCTATACCGATGATATCGGAGATTACGTGAGCAATGAGGTGGCAACCGATTACAATGCTGGCTTTACAGGTGCACTGGCGAAGATGAATCTGCTGTATGGTCAGAATCATCAGCCCCTTTCGAACTTTCCTGCACCTGAGGTGAAGGGTGATGAGTTCTTTGTTGAGGCTGCCATCAAATCATCCGGTTCCAATTATACGGAAATCAGGGCACAACTGAATAATCGTTCTGCTTGGCCTGCCCGAATGGGGGATCAATTGTCCTTCAGGTATTTCCTTGATCTGAGTGAAGTGTATGCTGCCGGACGTACTGTCTCGGACGTGCAAGTTACGACCTCCTATACGGAAGGAGCGACAGTGTCCCAACCGGTTGTGGTGAATGCAGCCGAGCATATCTATGCGATTACTGCAAATTTCAGCAATAAGAAGATTTATCCGGGTGGGGAAGGGAATTATCGCAAAGAAGTACAGTTCCGCATTACAGGCCCACAGGGCGCATGGAATGCAAGCAATGATCACTCGTTCCAGACGCTGACCACAGGCAATCCTGTGAAGAGCCCGTACCTTCCAGTCTATGATGCAGGGGTGAAGGTGTATGGACAGGAGCCTGGTGTTACACCAGTCACGGTTCCAGGCGTACCTGCTGGTGTGCAGGCTGTGGCCGGAAACAATCAGGTTAACCTGAGCTGGGTAGCTGTATCCGGAGCCGAATCATACACGGTGAAGCGTTCCGAGGTGAGCGGAGGACCGTATACATCTGTCGCGACGGGTGTTAATGGAGTGACCTATACGAACACGGGACTTGTGAATGGCAAGACCTATTATTATGTAGTGACTGCTGTGAATTCAGCCGGGGAGTCGGCAGGTTCTGTGCAGGTGTCGGCTACGCCGCAAGCAGCAACGACAGTTCCGGGGGCACTGACTTTAAGTGGGACAGCTGGCAATGCGCAGTCGATCCTCAACTGGACAGCAGCTTCGGGCGCTACTAGCTACAAGGTGCAACGTTCGGTTGCGGGCGGAGCATATGTGGATGTGGCAACCGGATTGTCTGTGCTGACTTATATGGATACAACAGCTGTGAATGGCACCACGTACAATTACCGGATTGCAGCAGTAAATGCGAATGGACAGACACTTTCCAACGTCCTGGCCCTGACGCCTTCTGCACCTCCAGTGACTACCGGTACACTTGAAGTACAGTACCGCAGTGTAGGGTCCGGTAATTCGAGTAATGCGGTAACCCCGCAGTTCAACGTGAAGAATACGGGAACACAGGCGATTGATCTCAGTACCGTGAAGATCCGGTATTACTTCACCAAGGATGGTACGGAGAATATGACCTTCTGGTGCGATTATGCCCAGGTTGGCGCAGCTAATATAGAAGGGATATTTGGTACAGTAAATCCGGCGAAGGGTACAGCTGACACGTATTTGGAGATTAGCTTCAAGTCTGGAGCGGGCAGTTTGGCCGCTGGAGCAGAGACCGGCGTGATCCAGGGACGCTTTTCCAAAACGAATTGGAGCAATTTCGATCAAAGTAACGACTATTCCTATGACGCATCCAAGACGGCTCTTGCAACTTGGAACAAGGTAACCGGGTATCAGGGAAACACCAAAGTATGGGGCTTGGAGCCGTAACTGACTGAATGTCAGAAGTCGAAAAATCAGCATGGGCAGACCAACAGACTTATATTCAATTTCCACTATTTCAGGGAGGTATATATCAATGTTGAAATCAGCTGCGAAGAAAAGTTTAACAGCCATGCTGGCGGGAACCGTCATGTTGACCGGATACACCGGTCTCTGGGCAGGACCGCAAACGGCACATGCCGCAGATCAAGCCATCGAGATTCAGTCAGACAGCATGAATGAAGCCCGTTTTTTGCAATTGTATGATCAGTTGAAAGATCCGGCGAACGGATACTTTTCTCCAGAGGGCATTCCGTATCATTCCATTGAAACACTGCTCAGCGAGGCCCCGGATCATGGGCATATGACGACTTCAGAGGCGTACAGTTACTGGTTATGGCTGGAGACCATGTATGGGCACTATACGGGGGATTGGTCCCAATTGGAAGCGGCATGGGACAGTATGGAAAAGTATATTATTCCGGTCAATGAAGGCGATGGCAATGAAGAGCAGCCTACCATGAGTTCTTACAATCCGAATAGCCCTGCTACGTATGCAGCGGAAAAACCGTTCCCGGATCAATATCCTTCGGCGATTAATGGACAATATGCGGCAGGAAAGGACCCGCTTGATGCGGAATTCAAGGCTGCTTATGGCAACAATCAGACCTATTTGATGCACTGGTTACTCGATGTGGATAACTGGTACGGATATGGAAACCTGTTGAATCCATCCCATACTGCTGCCTATGTGAATACGTTCCAGCGTGGGGAGCAGGAGTCCGTGTGGGAAGCCATCCCGCATCCGTCACAGGATAATAAAACATTTGGGAAACCGAACGAAGGATTCATGAGCCTGTTTACGAAAGAAACGCAGGCACCATCAGCGCAGTGGCGTTACACGAACGCAACCGATGCCGATGCACGTGCAGTACAGGTACTGTATTGGGCGAAGGAGATGGGATACACGAATACGGCGTATCTGGATAAGGCGAAGAAGATGGGTGACTATCTGCGGTATGGGATGCATGATAAGTACTTCCAGAAGATCGGAAGTGCGAAGAATGGTACACCAACTCCGGGTACAGGCAAGGATTCCAACATGTATCTCATGGCCTGGTATACGTCATGGGGCGGTGGCTTGGGTCAAGGTGGGGATTGGGCGTGGCGGATTGGTGCGAGTCATACCCATCAGGCATATCAGAATCCGGTCGCAGCATATGCACTCTCTGATCCCGCAGGTGGCTTGATTCCGAAATCAGCTACAGCCAAGGCAGACTGGAATGCATCACTGAAGCGTCAATTGGAGTTCTACACATGGTTGCAATCCCATGAAGGAGCGATCGGCGGAGGTGCAACGAACAGTCTGGATGGTTCATACAAAGCTTATCCGGCTGGGGTAAGCACATTCTATGACATGGCTTATCAGGAGGCGCCGGTGTATCGTGATCCGGATTCCAACACCTGGTTTGGATTCCAGGCATGGTCGCTGGAACGTGTAGCCGAGATGTATTATATTCTCGCCGAGAGCGGAGACCTGAGTTCCGAGAACTTCCAGATGGCCAAAAAAGTCATTACGAAATGGATCGACTGGTCCAAGGATTATGTATTTGTGGATGAGCGCCCGGTGACGGATGCCCAAGGGTATTATCTGAACGCGGCAGGTCAACGTATTCTTGGCGGTACCAATGCCCAGGTAGCAACAACTTCAGCTCCAGGAGAGTTCTGGATTCCGGGCAGTCAGGAGTGGCAAGGTCAACCGGACAAATGGAATGGTTTCAGTTCCTTTACGGAAAATCCGAACTTCCGTGTGGTAACGAAAGATCCTGCGCAGGATACCGGGGTACTCGGAAGTTACATTAAGGCACTGACGTTCTTTGCCGCAGGAACCCAGGCCGAGAATGGAACGCTTAGTGCCAAAGGACAGGAAGCAAAAGATCTGGCAGAGAGATTGCTGGATACGGCTTGGGAGTACAATGATGGCGTGGGGATTGTAACGGAAGAAGTACGTAAAGACTACTTCCGCTACTTCGCGAAGGAGATCTACATTCCGGCGAACTGGTCCGGAACCTTCGGTCAGGGCAACACGATTCCAGGTACAGCAGGTGTTCCTTCCGATCCGGCGAAAGGCGGCAATGGCGTATACATTGGATACTCCGACCTGCGTCCGGCCATCAAGCAAGATCCGGCATGGGCTTACCTGGATAATCTGTACAAAACGTCGTATAATCCGACAACGAAAACGTGGGAAAATGGTGCTCCAACCTTTACGTATCACCGTTTCTGGTCACAGGTGGATATGGCTACAGCTTATGGAGAGTATGATCGTCTCCTCGGAGATTCCGATAGTCCGGAAGTGGAAGTACCCGCTGCTCCTGCTGGCGTGACAGCAACCGGAGGAAGCGAGCAAGTGGTTCTGAATTGGAACGCAGCTGCTGGTGCAGCCTCGTATACCGTGAAACGTGCAGAAGTGAACGGTGGTCCTTATACGTCTGTAGCGACAGGGGTCACAGGATCGACATTTACGGATACGGGCTTGACCAACGGTACAACGTATTATTATGTCATTACTGCAGTGAATGCCGCAGGGGAGTCCGCACCGTCGACACAGGCCTCTGCAGTACCGATGGCAGGTATCGTTGTGCCAGGCGTACTCACCCTTTCAGGAACGGCTGGCAATGCTCAGGCGGTACTGACATGGACAGCATCGACTGGAGCAGCAAGTTATAAGGTACAGCGTTCAGTGGGCAGCGGGGCATATGCTGATCTGGCAACAGATTTGACTGCACTGACCTATACCGATGCTACGGCGGTGAATGGTACGGCTTATAATTACAGAGTCGTGGCGATTAATCCGAGTGGTCAGACGATCTCCAATGTATTGGTACTGACACCATTGGCCCCTCCAGTCACAACGGGCACGCTTGAAGTGCAGTATCGCAGTGGTGGCTCAGGAACTTCGGGCAATGCGATTACTCCGCAGTTCAATGTGAAGAATACAGGTACAACGGCTGTGGACTTGAGCAAAGTGAAGATCCGGTATTATTTCACGAAAGACAGTGCCGCTGATCTGACCTTCTGGTGTGATTATGCACAGATTGGCAGCGGTAATGTGGAAGGGCAGTTTGTTTCTCTAGATCCAGCCAAGGGCACGGCAGATACGTATCTGGAGATTGGATTCACACCGGGTGCTGGCAGCTTGGCTGCGGGTGCCGAGACCGGAGTCATCCAGGGACGTTTCTCCAAAAACAACTGGACTACTTTTGACCAAACGAACGATTATTCCTTTGATTCCACCAAAACGGACTTCAGTGCCTGGACTAAAGTGACAGCGTATCAGGATGGCGCCAAGGTATGGGGAATTGAACCTTAAACAGCTGTTCGAGCTGTAGGGTAATGATATTAATGATGCAGGATAAGCCGGGGAGAAACCCCTGGCTTGTTCTTTTTTTGATGAAAATGCTTCAAATTTGAATGATTCTGACCGAAAAATATAACTTCATCAAGCAACAATGAAATTCGAAATAATGTACCGGACACCGTTGGCAAATCGATCAGTATCGAGGGTGGAAGCAAAAATGTGAATACGGGGAACCGTAATCGGTAAATGAACCATAGTAATGTTTACCATATTTGCGATTATAAACATTAAAACCTAGGTCATATGACGCATGTCCTGAATGAGAAACGACCTAGCTCTTGTATCGTGGAAAAATGAAGTATATCAAATAGTTACAATAATTTAACCTTTGAAAAAGAAGGAATCAGCAGTGAATTTTGCCAGTAGATGATGGACAGACCCTGATACTTAGTGCTCAAGTGTGCCTATATCAATACAGGACTTTCGACTGATGAACGTTATGGATAGCCCGTTTACAATGGGGCAAGCCGGGGAGAACCAAGCCAGGTTAAAATTCTGTAACATCAGGGGGAACTCGACATCATGAACTGGAAGAAAACCATTATTACGGCAAGTGTCACAGCAACGATGCTGATGGGAAGTCTGACGACAGGAGCACTAACGGCACAGGTATCAGCAGCTGCTGTTGACAATTCACAAGTAAAAGTAATTTGGGGCGTAAACCTTCGCACATCACCTGCTTCTTCTGCGAAGATTGTTCGTATGGTCGCTAAAGGGGAAACAGTAACGGTGCTTCAGCAATCCGGTTCGAATTGGTATAAAATTAAGGATTCTGCTAATCGGACAGGCTACATATCTTCTTCATCCAAATACACACAAGCGGTTAGTGGCAGCACAAGTGGATCAGGTTCGAGTGGTACAACGGTAACCGGTAATGCGGCTGTGGAGAAAGTGATTGCTGCAGGGATGAAATATTGGGGTACACCTTATGAATTCGGAGCCAGTCGTAGCAGCACAGCGACGTTTGACTGTTCCAGCTTTGTACGTCAGGCCTTCATCGATGCACTTGGCATCAAGCTTCCAGCGGATTCCCGCAAACAGGGAGCCTATGTAAAAGCAAAGGGTACGGTTCAGACGAATTGGAAAAACCTGAAACGTGGCGATCTGATGTATTTCATGTCTTATAAAGGCAGCTCGGCATCATCGTATTCGGGCGTTAATAAATCTAGCGCAACCATTACTCATACAGGGATTTACCTGGGTGACGGAAAAGTATTACACACATATTCCAACGCTGGCGGTGGTGTAACGACTAGTGATATCTCCGGCAAACACTGGGAGTATCGATTCCTGTTTGGTGGCAGTGCACTGTAGGTATAACAAAAACCTTCTAAGATATTCTGCACATGTTCCTATGCATAATTAAACACCTTCCATTTGCCTTTAAAAGGCGAGTGGAAGGTGTTTTTGTGTAATGTATTATTCCGATGGACTCAATCCTGATAGTACAGTCGGAATAGAATATCCTGATTGTAATTGCCGAATCCCTCACCGTATAAGGTAAGGCCGCCTACATGCTGAGCATCTTCCTCTACCGAGAGACGAAGGGTCCATTGGTTACGTTCCACCGGGATATCTGCAAGTGTAATTTTGGATAGATGTTGTCCATCAATAAACGTACCTTCATTCGTAATTCGCAGTACCTTGAGCATACCATATTGATTGACACTGTCACTCCACCATTCCGGGGTGAACATGCCGCGTCCGTTGCCTGAATCCCCAGGGCTTGTCCATTCCCCCAATCGGATGCCATTAAGCATAAATGTAATATCCGAGGGCCAATTCGGATTCACCGAAGGGGCTTCTGATCCGATCTCCAGGGACAATTCAATGGCATTGATCTGCTGTCCGGACAAGATATAGTTTGGAATTTTGTACTCCACAAATCCACGGCCAAACCACAGGATATGGGCATGCATCCGCTCGGGGTCGAGAAAATAACGAGGGTCATCGTACTGGCCAATGACCTGAGTGGATGTAGCCAGACCGCATGTCGGATAGACGTCAAAGTGAGTATAGTGTCCCACAGGGACGGAAACCTCGTGCAGCTTGCGGGCTGTCCCGCTTTCCTGGGGCATGGAGATGCCAATCCAATCTACAGCAAGACTGTTCATTTTATGGGTGCCGCCGTCTTTACGTATCATTTTGGACTGAATAATGCCCACATCCTGAAGTTTGCGGACATGCATGGTCACGATGGCACTACTCAGACCCAGTGAAGCAGCGAGGTCCTTCACATTCATGGGTGTCTCTGCAACCAGGCGGATGATCTGTAAACGAACTTCACTGGCGAGTGCTTCATATAGGGGTAGCCATTCGGCATCGGTATTTGCTCTGATCACAATTGTTCCTCCAATTTTCGCGTATAGAATTAAGTTAAACATAAATCCAGTGAAAATAATAACATTTTGCAAAATTCCTGTTGAAATTAAGGCTATAATCGATTTTAATATAAATATGAACGTTGATCCATAGAATATCAATTAATTTTTATATTAATCTTAGGGAGTTGAAATTCATTATGGAAAAGGCAAAAATGACGGTAGACAAGGATTTTACAATTGGCGTAATTGATAAGCGTTTATACGGTTCATTCATTGAGCATCTCGGACGTGCCGTGTACGGTGGAATATATGAGCCTGGACACCCATCTGCGAACGAACAGGGTTTTCGCACGGATGTGCTGGAGATGGTGAAGGAGCTGCAAGTGCCGATTGTACGTTACCCTGGGGGTAATTTTGTATCCGGTTACAATTGGGAAGATTCGGTTGGACCCGTGTCTGAACGCAAACGCAGACTTGAACTGGCCTGGAGAACGATTGAGACCAATGAATTTGGCTTCAACGAATTCGTGGATTGGGCAAAACAGGCCAATTCCGAAGTGATGATGGCGGTCAATCTGGGAACACGGGGTACAGATGCAGCTCGCAACATTGTAGAATACAGCAACCATCCGGAAGGTTCGTACTATAGTGATCTTCGAATCAAACATGGTTACAAAGAGCCTCATGCGATCAAAACATGGTGTCTGGGCAATGAGATGGATGGTCCTTGGCAGATCGGTCACAAAACGGCAGAAGAGTATGGACGGTTAGCGGTTGAAGCGGCAAAAGTCATGAAGTGGACGGACCCGACGATTGAGCTGGTAGCCTGTGGAAGTTCGAACCTGAATATGCCATCGTTCCCGGAATGGGAAGCGACGGTGCTGGATCATACGTATGATCACGTGGAGTATCTGTCCCTGCATCAATACTACGGCAACCAGGAGCAAGATACGCCAACGTTCCTCGCACGCTCGCTTGAAATGGATCGTTTTATCGATACGGTGAAGGCGACCTGTGATTATATCAAAGCGAAGAAGCGCAGCAAGAAGACGATGTATCTGTCCTTTGACGAGTGGAATGTATGGTATCACTCTAACGAAAATGATTCGAAGATGGACCCATGGCAGATTGCTCCGCCACAGCTTGAGGATATCTACAATCATGAGGATGCACTGCTTGTCGGCTGTATGCTTATCAGTATGCTGAAACATGCGGATCGGGTCAAAATGGCATGTCTGGCACAGCTCGTTAACGTGATTGCACCGATCATGACAGATACGGGCGGTGGTTCATGGAGACAGACGATCTTCTATCCATTCATGCATACGTCTCTCTTCGGACGCGGAACAGCATTGGTGCCATTGATCCAGTCTCCGAAATACGATACAAAACAAATCACAGATGTTCCTTATCTGGAAGCTATTGCAGTGCATAACGAAGAGCGGGGTGAAGTGACTGTATTCGCAGTCAACCGCCATCTGGAAGAATCCCTTCCGCTCGAAGTGGACCTGCGCAGCTTCGGGAAGTGTACTGTGATCGAGCATATTGTGCTGGAAAGTGATGATCTCAAAGCATCTAATACGGCAGCACAACCGAACCGTGTCGCTCCTCATAATCGTGGGGGTGCAGTCATATCCGATACCCTGATTACGGCGAGCTTGGCAAAAGCATCATGGAACGTGATCCGTTTGAAAGTACTGTAATGGATCAGCGTGCTTCTTGAATCGAAAAAAGCTGGGTGCGAGTTCATCGCATCCAGCTTTTTTTCGTCATGTGCTACGGTCTCACTTACGCTTTAAACTCAAAACTTTCGCCATCGTGCGGAATGAGTACCTGACCGTCCAACTGCTCGGATGCCAGATAAGTGGCGAGATCCGTACGGGACACCACACAATGGTTAATCGCATCCATGTGCACAGCGATGACATGAGCAGATGGTGCATGACGCTTCACGGCTGCAACGTCTGGCCCGTCCATTGTAATGGGATCACCCTCTACAAAGCGAGCTCCTCCGGCGTTTAGGACAATGACTTCAGGGCTATATTGGCGAATAGCCTCGGCGGGTTCTTCACACCAGATGGTATCCCCGGCAATGTACGTGGCAGGTTCCCCATTTGCTTCGAGTACAAAGCCGGACACCTTGCCCATACGTTCGCCGATTTCACCCGTACCATGACGCCCGGAAGTACGGGCGAATCGGACAGAGTGATGCTCATGCTTCTCATCTACAGCTGTTACATCCGTGAAGCCAGCCTCCAGAAATACATTCTCGTCCCCAGGCTGGCAGATCAGAGGGATGTCCTTGCGAAATTGCTTCGCTGAGGCTTCATCCCAGTGGTCCAGATGGGTGTGTGTGATAATCAACAGATCCGGATTCAGATAATCCGTTTCGATTTCAGGCAGACCGACTCTCGGATTACGTAGCTCATTCGGTGTGTTTGGAAATGCAGGCATGACCTCAGCGTCCATCAACATCGGATCAACGAGGATGTTCAGCCCTCCGAATTCCAGCCAGAGTGTAGCATGGCGAATCAATTGAATTTTCATTATATTTGCACTCCTTCAGGTTCTTTAATAGTATTACCCTATATGGTATACAACCCGTTTAATGTCGTACATAACATGATGAATGGAAACAGGTTGCACTAATTTCACGGTGAAAGGATTGCTAAAGCGAAATGAATGAAACGATAGATAACACAGATATACGCATTCTGCAGATCCTGATCCGGGATGCCAAGCGTTCTCACAAAGAGATTGGTGAAGAGGTGCATCTTACAGGGCAGGCTGTCGGTGCAAGAGTGCGCAAGTTGCAAGATCTGGGTGTAATCGAAGGGTATACGGTAAAATGGAACCCGGAACGTCTAGGCCTCGGCCTACAGGCCTTTGTCACGGTTTTTTTGAACTCCGGCCACAGACATGCCGCCTTTCGTGCATTTACTGCCGAACGTGAGGACATCGTTGAAGTCCATCGCGTCAGCGGAGAAGGCTGCTACCTGATGCGAGTGCAGACCGGCACCACAGAGCAGCTGGGCCAACTGCTGGAAGCGTTGCTGCCTTACGGCAATTACAAAGTCAGCCTGTCCATAGGTGTAGAGAAATCACAGTGATGTGTGGGAAGCTTGTCCTCATCCATCCCGATGCTCAAAGAGCTTGCTGCTGTTCCTGTAAAGTCTGCTGAAGCAAAGTCACTGCCTGGTTCAGCTCCTTTTTGCTGAGCAGGTGATCGGTCTGAATGTGAGATCGTGTGCCGTCCTTCAGGCACAGGACGAACATGGGCGAGGTGGATAGTAGCCACTTACTACGGGCGGGTGAGGCAAGTTCAATTTTACGAATAAGGCCCCAAGGAATCTTTCGTTTGCCAGTACGTATAGACTCATCATCCCAAGACAACAAAACAGCGGGGATTCTGGTTAGTCGAGACAGGAACATGAAGAACAACGGTCCGATCAACCACATACCCAGTACGGCTGCGATGGAGTAGTATATCGTCTCCAGTCTTTCGGCTTGTCCATCCACGATGATCCACAATAGGATCATGCACAAGAGAAGGAACAAAAAGCATAGACTCCCTTTCCATAGAGCTGCGCTGCGTCGGTAACGAATCTGCTGAATATCATGCTCGGATATTTCGGGTTGCATACATACTCCTCCTAATTAACATTTGCTAATCGTTATGCCAAACGTGCCGCCTGCTGAGCAGAGCGGCATGTTTAACGATATTGGCTATAACATAGACGCAGATGAGATTAATTCAGGTTCATTACCCTGATATCGCTGGATTTTTGCCTGCATCACGCGCATGGGTGTACAAGTCGGCATACACGCCTTTGGCTGCGATCAGTTCCTGGTGTGGGCCTTCCTCCACAATTTCCCCATTCTCCATCACCAGAATTCGATCGGCATGCATCACCGTGGACAGGCGATGGGCAATGACGATGGTTGTGCGTCCCTGAGATACCGATTCCAGCGCCTGCTGCACGAGCTGTTCGGTATGTGAGTCCAGATTGGCAGTTGCTTCATCCAGAATGAGCACGCGAGGCTGGAACACCACGATCCGGGCAAATGAGATCAGCTGCCGCTCCCCGGCAGACAGACCACTTCCGCGTTCGGATAGATGCGTATCATACCCTTGAGGCAAACGTGAAATCATCGCATGTGCTCCGACAAACCGGCAGGCCTCAATCGCCTGCTCTCTCGTAATATCCTCACGAAACATTCTCACATTATCAATAATGGAACCGGAGAACAGGAAGGGTTCCTGTTGAATCAGCCCCACGATACGATGAAGCTTAGCTTGTGGCAGATGCCGGATATCGGTACCATCAATCTCAATACTGCCCTTGTCTACATCATAGAAGCGATTGAGCAGGGAGATCAGTGTACTTTTGCCAGCGCCTGTTGTTCCCACAATACCTACCATTTCACCCGGATAGAGGTGCAGGTTCATCTGCTGAATCAAGGGCCGATCTGCCCGATAACCGAACGATACATCATTAAAATCAATCTGCCCCATCACGTTCCGAGGTTCCAGTGACGAAGCCTGTTGAGCTTCGGGATCGGCCACTTCAGGCCGCGTATTCAGAATGTTCCAGATGCGATCCATCGACACGGTGGTCGATTGGAATGTATTCCATTGCATCGTAATCTGGTTAATCGGTTGAAAGAACTGACGAATATAGCTGATAAACGCATACAATACCCCGACTTGCAGGGACTCACCCAGTACGGCGCGACCTCCAAGCCAGACCATCATGACCAGTGCCGCATTGCCAAGGATATCAAACGTCCGGTTGAATATGACATTGGAACGGGCTTGAGCAATGTTGGCTTTCAGATGGAGTGCATTCTGTTCCGAGAAACGTTTTTTCTGTTCTTCTTCCTGGTGAAAAGCCTGAATCAGGAACATGCCGGACAAGTTCTCTGCCGTAAATGCGATCAAACGGGAAAGCCGCGTACGCGCATTTTGATAAGCTTTCCGCAGTCGACTGCGGAATAATACCGCAACAACGGCAATGACTGGTAGCACGATCAGGGAGTAACTCGCCAGTACAGGATCAAGCTGGAACATAAAGACGATAATGAGCACCAGCATCATGCCATCTCGAATCAGACTGAGCAGTACTTGAGTGAAAAAGCTGCTGATGGTTTCCGTATCACTGGATACGTTCGTAACCAGACTGCCGATATGAAAACGATCAAAGAAGGACATGGACATTTTGGAGATATGCTTGAACAGGTCCTTTCTGATCCGGGATACAATGTTCTGTCCCACATGCTGCAACAGATTATTCTGGATATAGGTAAAAATAAAACTGATGACAGCCAGCCCGAGAAAGATGGCTGCGAGCTGAACGAGAAAGCCCACACTGGTCTGGCCTATAGCCAGATGATCATCAATGGCGATCTTCACCAGATAGGGTTGCAGCAGATCTGCCGATATGCCAAGCAGTGAACAGAAGAAGATACCGACAAAGGCCCATTTATGAGGTTTGGCGTATGCCATCATGGCCTTAAACGAAGTTCGTTTACTCTGATCAGCCTCTGGGTCTGGGCGAAGTTCAGCGTTAGCGTTAGACATGATGCAATCCCTCCTCCTGCAAACGATAGGTTGCCGCATATAATCCCTTGGCAGCCATCAGCTGAGCATGTGTTCCCTGTTCAGCAACTCGCCCTTCATCCAGAACGATAATATCGTCGGCATGGCGGACCGCGCTGATGCGGTGAGAAATGATCAATGTGGTTTTGCCTTTGCCGATCTCACGCAGGCTGCGCAGAATACCACTCTCTGTGACAGCATCAACGGCGCTCATGCTGTCATCCAGAATAAGTAACTGGGCTTGCTTGATCAGTCCTCTTGCGAGGCTTGTTCGCTGACGTTGTCCGCCAGATAGCGTGAGCCCACGTTCGCCAAGCAGTGTATCGAAGCGATCGGGAAATCGGACAATATTGTCATAGATCATGGCTTGGCGTGCACTATGCTCCACCGTATCCAGCGATACTTCCCGGTCGCTGAATGCAATGTTATCGCGGATGGTGGTACTAAACAGGAATCCATCCTGAGGGACATAGGCGATGCGGGATCTAAGGCTTTCGAGCGACAACTGCCGAATATCTGTACCATTGATGCGGATCGATCCTTCAGGTGGTTCATATGTACGCAGTAATAGCTTAACGAGGGTGCTTTTACCAGAACCTGTTTTGCCTACAATACCCACCGTTCGCCCGGCACGGATATTCAGTTGAATGTTTTTGAGAGCAGGAGATGAACTGCCAGGATAGGAGAAGGTTAGATTCTCCATGGTGATATCTTGTACGGTTTGGAGTGCTGTGGCTTCAGGAAGTTCACGTACATCGGCTACTTCGCTCAGCAGGTCATTCACTCGCTCCAGGGATGCGCCAGAGCGTTGGACAGTATTAATGACATTGCCGATCTGTTGAAGCGGTCCCATGATAATGCGCAGATATAACGTCAAGGCAACAAAACTTCCGAGCGTAATGGAATTCTGCATGGTCATAATACCACCGACAAGCAATGAAACGACCAATGAGATAGCTCCCAGCAGCGGGAGCAAAGCCTGAAACAGGGAAGACAGGCGAACGAGCCGCAGTTGTTTGCTTTTGATCGCATCGACGGTGGTTCCAAAACGTTCACGGGCACTGTCTTCGATGGCAAATGTTTTGGTTACGCGAATGCCACCCAGCTGTTCTTCTGCGGACTCCGTCATGGTCGCAAGGGCCTCTTGTACGTCACGAGAGCGCTTGCGAATTCGCGGACCGAAAAACACGACCAGAAATGGAATGGCCAGCAAGGGCACGATACTAATCAGAATAAGAGACAATGGAATCCCGCTAAGCAACATCATGACGATACAGGATAATAACAGGAAGGTGGCATTAGTCATGAGCGTCACGCCGTTCGATATGGCTTCACGTACGGAAGTCACGTCATTCATGAAATAACTGAGCAGTTTACCGTTCCCCTGTTTGGAGAAATAGTGCTCACTAAGTTCGGAAAACTTACTGAATATACGCTCACGCGTCATGAATTCGAACCGTCGACCGAGCTTCATGATCATGAATTGCCCGGTACCGAAGAGCAGATTATACCCGATGGCAATAGCCAGAAGGGAAAGGCTGTACCTTAAGACCGACTGCATCTGGAGCGTATTCTGCATCAATTGGTCCGTGAAGCTGCCCAGTATGCGGGGCAGGGATGCCTGCCCGACATTGGAGGCAATAATCAGTAAGACAGCAACCAGATATACAGGCCAGTTCGATACAACATAACCGCGAAGTAATCCTTTCTTGGACATAAGCGTTGTTCTCCTTTTGTTATAGGTGAAGTCAGTCCGGCAGGTGGAGTCAAGAAAAGGGCCGACACCTGTTATTAGCGCGTCGTGCCCTCTTACTGTATGCGATCCAGTTTGCTGTTTATCCGTCAACCGATGAATTTCTCTATTCTTATTTTTGCGCTAATCCGAGTGGATGTCAACGAAGTCACTTAGGTGAATTAGATTATCGGCGTTGGAGAAGAGTTGTATTCAGTGTTCCTGTGTTGTATTCACCAGATGTCGAAAATACTGAAACATTTTCTAAGGGTATCCCGTCTGTAGGAATGAAGAGGTAAAAAATAGGTTTTACTAATCATATGGAGGTGCCAGGAAATGAAACATAAAAAAGGATTGGCTGCAACGCTCGCACTCTGCGTTTCTTTGACAGCAGGAGGTGCATCGGTACTCGCGTTTTCAGATGTGAAAGATGAAGGGCAGAAGTCGGTTGTCGATTCATTGAAATCAAAAGGTATTGTTAGCGGAGTGACAGCGGATCTGTTCCGTCCAGATCTCGCATTGTCCGAGCCACAAGGTGTTCAACTGATTGTGAATGCATTTGGTCTGAAAAATGCATATGCTGCCTCTTCTGCGCAGGATAAAATTAGTCCCGACACTTGGTATGCCGATGCTGTTCAAGCGGCTACGCAAAACGGATTGTCTGTTCCGGTAGAAGTAAACCCGCAGGGCAAGATGACACGCGAGCAGTTTGTTATTTTGCTGCATGAAGGAATTAACACAACCGGGAATTATCCGGTCATCATGAAGTATAATCTTGTTAAGGACGAAAATAAAATCGGTAAGGACGCCATATCTGCAGTCCAGAACCTGCTGAACATGAACATCATTGAACTGGATAAGGACGGGAATTTCCGTCCAGATCAGTCGCTTACCCGTATGGAGGCTGCAAGCATGATCTTCAATGCACTTGAATTTGTGGATAAACACGGCAATGGCGGCTCAGCAGAGCCAGCTCCAACCACTCCAGGTGAAGGCCAGCAAGCGATCGTACCTGAAGTGACAACGACGAAGGTTGATGACAAAACAACTAAAGTTAAACTCAGTGCAGAAATGCCTCACCCTGGTTATGGATTGAAGATTGATGATGTAAAATTGGAGAAGGATGGACGCGCTATCGTGCTCTATTCCATTATTCAACCTGATCCGGACATGATGTATCCGATGGTCATTACGAATGCGACTGCAGAAACGGATATCCCAACGGGATATACGGCAGAAGCTCAACCTTCTGGCAAGTAAATTCACTGCAAACCATATAAACTAAACGCTGTTAAACGGATATGTATCCTCAAACCCACCTTCCATATATGTATGGAGGGTGGGTTTTTCATTTGAGTTGAAGCTGTACATAGGCTTTAAACCGCTAAGAATCCGGATTAAAGTTACATGACAACTTTTCTTTTGTATGGTAATTTAAATTACACTTTGTGAAGTTTGATAGATAATTTGTGTTATGTTAATTAACATAATTACTATCGTGTATGAAATATTTAATGGATATTTGTTTAGGTTATACAGCTAATTTGTGTTATCGTAGCGGCTTCATTTATGGTATTCTTCCAAAAAACTCACATAACTCAGTTTCCAAACCTTGTGCAAAATCTACATATACGACTCGGTATTCCCGGTGTTTATAAGGGTTTATGTATCCTGTAGGCAAAGATAAAAACAACATATATACGAAAGAGGGAGGAGAAATATAGAATAAGGGCAAGCAATTACAGGCTTGTAATATGCGATAGGTATATGGAAGATAATGTTACATTTTGATTCAACATTTAAGTGGCTTTCCCTGGAGTATGATGCGTTTAGACATGAACACCATGGTCAGATAAGTATGTGGGTTTTGACTTTAAGGCCTGTTTTCTAACCTACGTTTAGATCTAACATCTTTCCAAGTTCGTATGATGCAACTCCAAATGACATCTACAGGAGGGAAAAGGGTCAAATTCTACATGTTTTACTTCCCCAAAATGACAATGACAAGCTGAAAACAAAAGTGTAAACCCCCGTTGTAACAGTATATTCCGTGATTTTAAGAGTGAAGATGGAAATGGCATATTTACGGATTCAGAAATGATCCATAAACTCAGTATGTAAGCGTTACCAATCGAGGAAGGGACAGAGTCGCTCGTCATAGAAACGCACGCGGTTCGGAACTCCTTCCTTATATTTTAACAGGAGTGCTTCGCTATTCCTCACAAAACGGCCGGATTTTCATTAGAAAAGGAGGAAACAACTGATGCAGCCAAATGGGAAGTCCGCCTTGTCGCAAAACTTAACGGTAAACACGATTCCGAACAGCAAGAAAAATAAATTATGGAGAAGGATGATTCGGAACTGGGAGTTGTATCTGTTTATCGCGCCAGCCTTTTTATACTTTCTGATATTCCATTACGGTCCGATGTACGGCATACAGATCGCATTCAAGAACTTTATCCCGACGCTTGGTGTCACGGGAAGCCCATGGGTTGGATTCGATCATTTCATCCGTTTCTTCAATTCGTATTATTTCTGGGATTTACTATGGAATACCCTTAGCATCAGCTTGTATGAGCTGGCTATCGGTTTCCCGTTGCCGATTATTCTGGCGCTAGCGTTCAATGAAGTGAAGGACTCCTTCTTCAAGCGTACCGTGCAGACCGTCACGTATGCACCGCATTTCATTTCGGTCGTCGTGATGTCGGGGATGATCATTACCTTTTTGTCACCCTCGTCAGGCATGATTGTCAATTTGGTGGAGGCCCTTGGATTTCAGGCACCTCAATTTCTGACGGACCCTGCGTGGTTCAAGACAGTATATGTGCTGTCAGGAGTCTGGCAGAGTGCAGGCTGGGGTACCATTATATACCTTGCTGCCCTCTCGGGTGTGGACCCGCAACTGCATGAAGCAGCTGTGGTGGATGGTGCGAGCCGGTTTAAGCGGATTTTGCATATTAACATTCCAGCGATCATCCCTACGATCACCATTTTGTTAATTCTGAATATGGGCAGTATTCTGGGCGTCGGATTCGAGAAAATCCTGCTGCTGCAAAATCCGTTGAACATGGGTTCGTCCGATGTCATCTCGACATTCGTCTATAGGTCTGGTCTAGTCGATGCGCAGTACAGTTTCTCTACAGCCGTTGGATTGTTCAACTCCGTGGTTAATGCGATTCTGCTCATTACCGTGAATCAGATTGCACGTCGCACCAGTGAAAACAGCCTGTGGTAAGAGGAGGGGGAAACACATGTCAACCGCAGTGAAAGAAAGTAGAAGCGATAAATTGTTCTTATTGTGCAATTACATCTATCTGACGGTAGCGCTCGTCATTGTGTTGTATCCGCTGCTATACATCATCAGTGCTTCAATCAGTGATCCCAAATACGTAAGCTCCGGTGAGATGTGGCTGCTTCCGAAAGGCATTACGTTTGAAGGTTATGCCCGGGTGTTTGAGAACACCAACATCTGGATTGGGTACAAAAATACGATTATCTATACCGTTGTAGGCACCATCGTCAACCTGATTGTCACGCTACCGGCAGCCTACGCGCTCAGTCGCTCGGATTTTGTGGGACGAGGATTCTTCATGGCTATGTTTATGGTAACGATGTTCTTCAGCGGAGGGCTTGTCCCAAGTTACCTGCTGGTTAAGGATCTTGGTATGGTGAACAGCATGTGGGCACTTATACTGCCAGGAGCTGCATCCATCTGGAATATTATCGTATGCCGTACGTTCTTCCAATCGACCATTCCCAAGGAGCTGCAGGAAGCGGCGCATATTGATGGGTGTACCAACACCCGGTTGTTCATCAAAATCGTGCTTCCGCTTTCCATGCCAATCATTGCAGTGATGGCACTCTTCTACGGAGTGGGACACTGGAACAGCTATTTCAGTGCCATGATCTATCTGAATGATTCCTCCAAGTACCCGTTGCAGCTCTTTCTGCGCCAGATTCTGGTGCTTCAGGAGATGGCGGCTCAAGGGGGAGGAGCGATTGATACCTCTTCAGCAACGGCGATGAATACCAAAGCGGAGATCGCTGCGCTGGTTAAATATGCCGTCATTATTGTTGCCACCCTTCCGGTTATTGCAGTCTATCCGTTCCTACAGCGTTACTTTGTGCAGGGTGTTATGATCGGTTCCGTTAAGGGATGATCTTAATCCATATACCACATTAAACAAGGGGAGTTGTTGTCATGAAAAAGCTTCGCAAGGCTTCATCCATTACACTCTGTCTCACCTTATTAGCAACATTGCTTGCAGCTTGTGGTTCAACCAATGAAGATGGGAGCTCGACCTCTAATGTTGAAGGGGTCAAAAAAGAAGGTTTCCCGATTGTAGACGAAACGCTAACGTTAAAGGTTATGTCTCAGGATGCGGGTGTAGCTGACTGGAGCACGATGCCTGTGCTGCAAGAAATGGAGAAACTGTCGGGCATCAAGCTGGAATACCAGCTTTCACCGATTGACAGCTTTGAAACGAAGAAGAATCTGGTTTTCGCGAGCGGGGACTTGCCAGATATGTTCTACGCTGCAGATCTCAAGCCAGCCGAGCAGGTAACTTATGGCAGCCAGGGTATTCTGATCCCATTGGAAAAATACATTGACGAAGGTTATGCACCCAATATCAAAAAGATCCTCGATGAGAACCCGGATGTCCGTAAATCATTTACAACGCCTGACGGACATATGTATGCACTGCCCTTCATAGACACAGCGGCTGTGTGGTATAGAGGTCCGATGTGGTACAACGGGGAATTCCTAAAGGCGCTTAACGTAGAAGAGCCCAAGACTACCGAAGAATTGTATACGTATCTTAAGCGGGTAAAAGAAGAAGACCCTAATGGCAATGGCCAGCAAGATGAAATACCGCTTACTTCTGTAAAGTTGGATGATCTTCGCATGTTCTTCTTCGGCTTCTGGGGAATGTACAACGAGGGCATCTATTCCGATAAAGACGGAAAAGTTCACTATCCTTATCAAGAAGAAGGCTACAAAGGTTATCTGACGTTCATGAACCGCTTGTGGAAGGAAGACTTGCTGGATCATGAGACCTTCTCACAAACAGGCGATCAGAAAAAAGCAAAAGGCGAAAGTAACAAACTTGCACTGTTCAACGATTACCATCCATACTTCACGCTCGGCGGTGAACCTAGCACGGATCATCCGCTGATGACGCCAGTGAAGAGCGAGGTTGTAGACTCTCCTGTATACGGCAAGCACCCGGGCATGTCAGCTCGCGGTACCTTTGCTATTACGAGCAGCAACCCGTCTCCTGAGGCGACGATGCGCTGGATCGACTATATATACAGTTACGAAGGTGCAACCCTGTTCAATCAAGGTCCTGAAGGCGTCCTGTGGAAATTCAAAGATAAGGAAAATCACGTGAAAGAGTGGCTTCCTGTTCCTGGCGGCGGTGATCGTGAGGAATACCGGGGTAAAATCACGCCGAACTTTGGCATCCTGACACCGGGCATTAATGATCCGGATGTAGCGAAAGGGCTTCGCACCGAATTTGATGAGTGGATTGACCAGCAGAATCAAGAGAAGTTGGTACCTATCGGAAAAGCACCATTTCCTAACGTTTATCTGACGAATGAAGAGCAAAGCGAAGCAACCGCTCTATTGTCTGACCTGGATACGTACGTCAAGCAGATGGAAGCGAAGTTCGTGACCGGCCAGGAACCGCTTGATAACTGGGATAAGTACATTGCACAGATGAAGAAAATGGGCAGCGACCGTATCGTCGAACTGTATCAGGGGGCATATGACCGTTGGAATACCGGCCAATAACCTAAAGGTTTTTCACAGATAAGGACTCTCGAAAGAGGTGTGGACAGATATGCAGAAATGGTTTGAAGAAGCCAAGCTGGGGATATTCATCCACTATGGCATCTATGCGGTAGACGGGGTTGCGGAATCATGGTCCTTCTATAATGGAAGGGTGTCCTATGAAGATTATATGAAGCAGTTGGACGGTTTTACGGCATCGGAATTCAACGCGGAGAAGTGGGCGGACTTGATTGAAGAGTCTGGAGCCCGGTATGCCGTGCTGACAACCAAGCATCATGATGGCGTTGCCTTGTGGGATACCAAGCATAGTGACCTCAATGTCGTCAGACAGACACCAGCGAATCGGGACATCGTGAGGGAGTATGCGGAAGCGATTCGGGAGAAGGGGATTCATCTGGGGATGTATTTCTCGCTGATCGATTGGTCGCACCCGGATTATCCCAGCGTATATGAAGGTGGAAAAGTACCGGAGGATCTCAGCAGTGTCAATCGGCATTCAAGTCCTGTGGACGGCGTTCAGGATCAGGAAAAGTGGCAGGAGTTCCTGCAATTTAATAACCAGCAGCTGCAAGAGATTTTGACGAATTACGGAAAGGTGGATCTGCTATGGTTTGATGGCGATTGGGAACGGACTGCCCAGCAGTGGAATCTGCCGCAGTTCAAGCATTACGTGCAATCCTTCAACCCGGATATCATCATCAACTCCCGTCTGCAGGGTTATGGGGATTACAAGACGCCGGAGCAGGGCATCCCGATTACAAGACCGGAGGGCCCCTGGGAGTTCTGCACCACGATCAACACATCTTGGGGTTATGTGCCAACAGATCATAAATATAAATCTCTGAATCAGATCATTCGAATGTTCTGTGACTGTATTTCGATGGGCGGCAATATGTTGCTGGATATCGGGCCCCGTGAAGATGGCACGATCGATAAGAGGCAGGAGGACATCCTGCTTGGGCTGGGAGCATGGATTCGAACCCATGAGGAGGCTGTCTTTGGAACGAGTGAAGGGATTATGCCTCGCTATTATTTGGGGGGAAGCACCGTATCTGAGGACAGAAAGATATTGTACCTATTCGTGTATGACGATCCAAAAGAGAATGTGTGCATCAAGGGTCTCTGCAATCCGATCAAGAAGATAACCGTGCTGCATTCGGACAAAGAGCTTAATCATGAGATTCATGGGGGTGTGCCTTGGTTCAATATCCCGGGGACAACGTGGATCAAGATGACCCCGGAGGACACGCATGAACAGGTGACCGTTCTAAAGCTCGAATTCGATGAGGAGCTGGAAATGTACGGCGGCTCTGGGGCCGTTGTCACCCATAACTAACCATTACAGGGAGGGCATGTGCCGATAGATGCATGCCCTCCCTTACGAATTGGAGAGAACGACATGAACAGAAGTGGAGTGCCAGAACCCAGGATTGAGTATGCTCCCAAACATTATATATGCAAGCGAGCGCAGGAACCGTTGGTGTTAGACGGCCGTGTGGATAAGGCATTTTGGGATGCGGCCCCTTGGACGGATGATTTCGTTGATATCGAAGGGGATCTTCGTCCGAAGCCTGGAAAACAGACACGGGTAAAAATGCTGTGGGATGACGACTATTTCTACTTTGCTGCTGAGCTGATTGAAGATCAGATCTGGGCTACGTTGACCGAGCGTGATTCCGTTATTTTCTATGACAATGACTTTGAGATTTTTATCGATCCCGATGGGGATTCCCATCAATATTATGAGTTCGAGATCAATGCGCTCAATACGGTATGGGACCTGCTATTGGTGAAGCCGTATCGGGATGGTGGACCTCCGGTCAACGGTTGGGATATCAGCGGTCTCAAGACGGCCGTATATATCGATGGGGAATTGAACAAACCTGGGGCTGATAACCGGAAATGGAGCGTGGAAGTCGCAATTCCCTGGACTAGTCTAAAGGAATGCGCCGAAGGAAACCGTCCGCCTGCGCCGGGTGAGTTCTGGCGCATCAACTTCTCGCGCGTGGAGTGGCAGACCGAGGTGCAGGACGGTCAGTACCGCAAGATGCTGAATCCAGATACGGGCAAACCTTATCCTGAGGACAACTGGGTTTGGTCACCCATGGGCATTATCAACATGCATTACCCGGAGTTGTGGGGCTATGTCGTATTCTCGGATGACGGAACGGATCAGTCCTTTGAGTTGCCGGAAGACGAACGAATCAAATGGGAGCTTCGCAGGCTCTATTACCGTGAACGCAATTATTATGAAACCCATGGTGAATTTACACAGGATGTGAAGCTGCTTATGGGTGAGGAATCGTGGAGCTGTGAGCCTGTAATTGAGACGACTCGCAGCCTGTTCCAGATTACTGTGCCTTCGTCGGATGGCACGGCCTTGATCTGTATTCGGGAAGACGGAAAGCTGTGGAAGGAGTGAGATCACAATGACCAGCCAAACCTTGGTATTTTCCCTTGATGCACAGTCTTTGGAGAGGATCGAGCAGCAGTTTCAGGAAAAGGTGCGTTTTGCAGACGCCCGCAAATCGGAGTTGTTTCATATTTTTCAACAGGACCTAACGGAAGAAGAGACATGGGCATTGAAGTATATGTATGCTTACATGCCGGTAAACGATATGGCTGATTATGATGGGGACCTGTTCTTGAGCCATGTGCGCCGGGCTTTGGATATCCGCAAACGTGTGCCTTGGGGAGATCGCGTCCCGGATCATCTGTTCCTTCATTTTGTGTTGCCTTATCGGATAAACACGGAGAATATTGAAGATTTCCGCGGTTTGATATATGACGAATTAGCTGAGCGGACAACGAAGTTATCCATGGCTGATGCCATTTTGGAGACGAATTACTGGTGTCATGAGAAAGCGACCTATATCGGCAGCGATCTGCGTACGATATCGCCGCTGACGATGATCCGAAATGCTCGTGGTCGATGCGGCGAAGAATCCACGCTGGCGGTGGCCGCTCTTCGCAGCATCGGTATACCTGCCCGTCAGGTCTACACACCGCGCTGGGCTCACTGTGACAGTAATCATGCATGGGTAGAAGCCTGGGCAGATGGTCAATGGTATTACATCGGAGCATGCGAGCCGGAAGCCCGTCTGAATCAAGGGTGGTTCAGCCCGCCAGCCCGCAGGGCCATGCTGATTAATACGAGGATCTATGCCGACTATCCCGGACCGGAGGATATAACGCTCTCCGAAAAGGGATTTACGGAAATTAATTTGCTTGAGAACTATGCGCCAACGCGTACGATCTGTGTGAAGGTGAAAAATGAGCAGGGCGAGCCTGTACCCGGCGCGAGCGTCCGCTTTGAGCTGTACAATACCGCTGAATTTTATCCGATTGCCGAAATCAGGACGGACGCACAAGGAGAAGCTACCTTTAAGACAGGTTATGGCGACCTTTTGATTCGTGCGGTCAGCGGCGGCAAGTGGAGTGAAATTCTATACAAGGCTCAGGAAAACGAACTTGTAGAGCTTGTGCTGGACTCGTCAGAGCAGCCCACAGGGATCGCAGATTTCGATATGGTTCCTCCGCCGGAAGGGGAGGGGGAGGACGTGATTGCATTACCGGAAGAGAAGATCCAGATTCACAATCATCGTCTGGAGGAAGGAGCGCAGACCCGGAGCGGGTATGAGGAAACTTTCCTGAGTGAAGAGGAGGCTGTCTCACTGGCTAAAATGGTTGGACTGCCCCTGGTGCGTGTATGGGATATTCTCCAGAAGGCACGGGGGAACAGCCGTGAAATTGCAGCTTTCCTGGAGGAACGTTCCAATCCATACGGTGAGTGGCCGCTCCGGTTGTTGGAGTCAATGAATGAAAAAGATTTAATCGATACCTTTCGCCAGACGCTGGACGATCATCTGCTCGGTGCGCTCTCGCAGCAAGGATCATGGGCGGAAGATACGTTCGTGAGCTACATCTTGTGCCCGCGGATTTCCTATGAAATGCTGGTCCCTTATCGAGGTGTATTCCAAAATGCCTTCTCGGCGGACGAGGCAGCGGCGTTCAGGGAGAATCCTGCGACGCTTGCCCGAATGCTGGAACAGGAATACGAATACGATGAAGATCTTCCTAATCTAAAAGGCAAGGGTAATCCGATCGGGACATTTAGTCTGATGAAAGGGGACTCTCAGTCACTGGATATTTTGTTTGTGGCTGTATGTCGCAGTTTAGGTATTCCGGCGCGATTACATCCGAGTGCGCAGAAACCACAGTACCTGAGTGACGGAGGCTGGGAGGATGCGGTGTTCAGTCTCGCCTCAACTCTAACTCAGAAGAGCACAAGCTGGGGAATGCTTCAACTTCATAGGGATATAAAGGCTCCGCAGGATACACCTGAAGCATCCTATTTCGAGAATTTCTCGTTTGCCCGTCTGGAAGATGGCGTCTACAAGACGTTGATTTATCCTTATGGCAGCACGAATGTCTATAGCGAGCCATATGAGGTTGAAACAGGAGCTTATCGCTTAACGACAGGCATTCGTCTGAAAGATGGAACGGCAAAAGTGCGCTTTGTTTACTTTACCGTGAGCGCCGGAGATACTACTGAGGTTGTATTATCCTTTCGCGAGACTGAGGTTGATATTCCTGTACTTGGTAAACTGGCACCAGGCAGTGTACTGACCCGTCTGGATGGTTCAGAGGTTGAAATGAAGGAACTTCTGGGATCGGAGGGTGCCATTGCTGCCTGGATTGAACCGGAGCGGGAACCGACCAAGCATCTGATTCGGGAGCTGTGCGAACTCGCTGAGCCTCTGAAAAAGCTGGATGTGCCAATCGTACTCATAATCGGAGATGCGGAATGGAACGCTTCCTTTGATCCTGTTGGTTATCCGAAGCTGCCTGTGCGCACGGTTTTTGTACGAGATTCCAGTTATGCTTCCTTGTCTGGTTTCATTTCGAAGCCTGCGGCTCACGAAGCGGGTTATCCGCATCTGTTTGTGCTGGATAAACAGGATCGAATTCGGTATTCGGCTTCCGGGTACAAGATCGGCACCGGGAAGGAAGCCCTGCAGATTGCTGTTGCGATATCTCAATCATCGAACGGAGCGGAGTGAAGAGAGTGACGAAATTTATTGCTGCGGGTTATGCCGTTGATTCAGTTCTCCCCGATATGACACATGAGGATCTGTTGAAGTTAACACATCTGAACGTAGCCTTCGGACATGTCAAGAATGATGAAATCACCACCGAGCATTTAAAGAACGGTCACGTTATCCAGACTATGAAGCGGGAGCATCCGAATCTTACGGTGCTGCTGTCTGTTGGCGGATGGAGCGCTGGCGGTTTCTCAGAGGCCGCCTCAACCCAGGCGGGGAGGGATTCCATGGCCGCATCGGCGGTCCGGGTGTTGGAGGAATACCCTTTTGACGGGATTGATCTGGACTGGGAGTATCCTTGTTATGGTGAAGCTAGTATCGCATCCAGTCCTGATGATAAACGGAATTTCACCTTGCTACTCAAGACGATCCGGGAGACACTGGATGCCAAGGGAGCCGAGGATGGCCGTCATTATCTGCTCACCATTGCGGCAGGGGCTGACCAATACTATGTAGATGGTACAGAGATGGATGAGGTGCATCAGTACCTAGACTACGTCCAGTTGATGACCTATGATATGCGAGGTGGTTTTCAGGTTCTAACCGGACATCACACGAATCTGTACACGCCAACAGGAGATTTGTTTCGAATTAGTGCGGATGCTTCCGTGAACCTGTTTGTTCGAGCCGGCGTTCCGAAGGAGAAAATGGTGATCGGTGCCGCGTTCTATTCCCGGATCTGGACTGAGGTTCCTGACCGAAACCACGGGCTCCATCAAATGGCCGGCAGCACAGGCGGCTATGGTCCGTCATTTGCAGAGCTGGAAGCGAAGTACATCAACAAGAATGGATACATCCGTTATTGGGATGAAGAAGCCTGTGCACCGTTTCTGTTTAATGGGTCCAGCCTCATATCTTATGATGATGAAGAATCGATCCAATGCAAATGTGATTACGTAAAGGATCAAGGTCTGGCCGGAATCATGTTCTGGGAGTACGCTTGTGATCCGACCCACCGTCTGCTGGATGCAGTGCATCAAGGGCTGCAGGATCTTCCGGCTGGGAAAATAGGATAAGCACGTCAGGGAGCCGACGGGTCAGATGATGTATATGGACTAAAAACATACGAAGGGGCCGTCCTATAAGTCATGCTCATGACTTATAGGACGGCCCCTTGTTTGCGTTATTTTGGTCTAACAGTAACAATCACATGAAAAGTAATCCTTCATCCAATACATTCCTCGTCATCATCATCCAGGGAATCGGAGGAGCCGTTAGGACGGTGCATTTTGCGGTACTGTCCGGGTGTGTATCCCGTTTCTTTCTTGAATTTGCGGATGAAGTTCGGTGTATCCAAGTAACCGACGCGCGTGATGATATCTTTTAACGGATCAGTTGTATGCAGCAGCAGCCGAATGACCTCATCCATCCGTTTATGCCAAATGTATTGGGTGAAATTCATGCCGATCTTTTCTTTGAAGGAACGACTGAAATACGATGAAGAGATGCTGAATTTAGATGAGATCGTACCCAGGCTGAGGTCATAATCCGAGAAATTGGCATCAATATAAGCAACGATTTCATCCATCAGGGAACTTTCTTCCGTCTCACTCTTCGCCTCGACATGGGCGCAGATCTCTGCGGCAAGCCCAGTCAGTTTCTTCTCCAAATCCTCCAGCGAGTCATAGGATGTAATTCTCGGGAGTTGGTTAACGACATGATGAATCCCGAGTTCCGAGGCGGTTTTAAGCATGGTATTCAGAATATCAAAGCAGATGCAACGCAGCAGTGGTACGGACGGCATTTCGGCTTTCAGGTTGTTTAACGCGGTCGACACCATCTGAACAGCCACATCATAGCTTCCCTGTTTTAAGCTCTGAACCAGCTTGAGCAGTACATCTTTAGGGACCCAGAAGGAAGAATCCTGTGCACTGGAACCGGAAAGGGCGTTAAAGTATGTACTGCTGCCCTGTCCATGCAGCATCGATGCTTCCAGAGCGGTCGATGCCTCGATGTAGGACTGATTCAGTTGCTCCGGATAACTGTATCGATTACCTATCCCGATTGCGGGCGCGACGCCGGTGTGCTCCGTCACCATCCCTTGCAGTTTTTCAACGATAGGCTCCATACGGTTGTTCAGACTGCCTTTATGCCCGATCTCGGCATTAAACCCGACGATGAGAGCCAATTGGTCTGCCTGTGGAAGCTCCACGCCGTAAGCATAAGCAGATAACTCTGACAGTTCCACATCGTTCATCAGCTGCATTATAGTTCTTTGCTCAGCGTTATCGTTATCACTGATCGGAAAAGCATGCATTTCCCAGCCCATGACCATGACAAAATAATGGGATCGGTTGAAGCGTATGCCGAGCTTGTCCGTAAACTCAGAGGGGAAATCTCCAGTATGGCCGTGTTTTAGCAACATAAGCAAAATATGATTGCGGGCATAGGGCTCCTGAAGATCTACGCGCTGACTATAATCGTGCAGTGTTTTCTTAATCCATTCCAGCTCGTTGGTCGTTGAGGATGTATCAGGATCATTCTTCAACCGAATGAACTCCATTAGATCTGAAATGGGGTGGTATTGTCTCCGGGCCAACATAATGGCAAGGAAAGTGCCCATCACCACCATGAAGGAGAAAACAAGAATAATAAAGGTACGAATATGAACGATTCGGCTAAAAAATTGATTGCTAGGCATAGCGGTTACATAAGTCCAGCCAGCGTCTGATTTAACGGATACAACCGAATGTGGTTCTTGATTTAAGGAGATGCTGTGCGTTCCAGGTTCAAGTGCAGACAGTGCACTGACTTCCTGTTCGGAAATGATCTCTCCCTTGTAATTGGCTGCCAGAACTTGCCCGTAATTATCGAAAATGTAAGTCATCCCGTGATAGTCGCTGAGGATGGAATCAATCAAGCCGGTCAGATTAGATTCATGAATCAGGTACATGACGGTTCCGTGAGCGGGCGTATTGTTAGGTGCAATCGGTACAAGGTAAGCCAGCATGGAATTGGGTATTTTGGTTCCTTGAACGACTTGCTCCGCCGGTCGTATCGTAGGGAACTGCACGTTATTCAGATCCCGGATCATGTCTGTTTCGTTCCATGTATTAAATTTGTAGCGGCCCGTGAATACATCCAGATGCTCAGAACCTTGAGAAGAGTAGATGCTGTCATCTCCACGGAAGAAGAGGAACAGCTCATCGATAATGGAACTGGTGGCTTTATATTTGACCAATGCTCCAATCGATTCTCGGCTATAGTACGGATGGTGGGTCCAATACCGCGTTAACTGCTCATCGTAGGCGATACGAAACGCGATGTCCTGTAATTCCTTCATACGATCATCAATGACAGTTTTGGCTTGAGTGAGCTGGTTGACATTGGTCTGTTCAATCTCTGAACGGAGAGTGTCCACAGCATTGTGGTAAATAATGATGGTTAAAATAACAAGAGGTATAAGGAAAATGGAGATATAGGATAGTGTGTACTTAAGCAGAAGCTTGGACTTGAAGTGATTCCATTTCATATCTGCAACCTCCCATTTTTCTTTAGTGCTGCAGCGATAGCGCTCTCATATGGAAAGTAAAGCTATTGCCATGATGCGAGATGCGGGGTGTACCTACTAAAAATACTAGGAGAACTTCTCTAATAAAGCAAGAAAGATATGACGATAGCAAAATCCCCTTGAAGTATACTCATTTCCTTATGCTACCACATAAGGCTTTTCAAAGAGTATCTACTTTAAGGGGATAATTATAGTCGAGCAAATATTAAATTAGGAGTTAAAACGATTATTCTTTCAGAGGTTCATAATCGAACCAATCGAAACTTGCAGGGGTACGTTCCCCCGATGGATCGTAGGCATACATGGCTATAATGACACCCGTGAAACCACTGGCTACTTCAGTAGATAACAGATGGGTTTCACCCGAACCTACTTCGATGGCATCGGATGAGCCTTGCTGGTAGAGGAACGTAAAGTGATTACGGTCGGCCTTGATCTGTAAAACAACCGAACCCTGCTCACAGTCAAGAATCTGTTCTGTTCGTAGAGAGCCGACCGTTCGCCGCAGGATGATTTTCTTCTGACCGTCGATCTGTGTTACAGCCAAATCGTAATGATATTTATCATTCATAAATACAGTTAATCCAGCTTCACCGCCACTCGCACTTGGCTCATAATCCAGCTCGGCCGCCATGTTGCATAAGAAATGGCTCAAGCGACGCCCGACAAAGGCTGGATTTCTTCCATCATCGAGCGAAACTGGATGACCCCGCAGGATGAGTTGCCCGGGATTTTCTGTGAGCGTCCAACTATCCGGAGCCGGGTTCCGCAAGAAGATCCAGTTCATGTGCAATGTTGGTTCGTCAAAATGATCCCGGATAGCCTGAGGTGACCAAGGGTGCTCAGGTAACGAAGGTCCGGTCATCTCCGGCTCAATATGTCCGTCCACCCCGATCATCGGCCAACCGTCATCCGTCCAAGTGACAGGTGCCAGGAAGGTTTCTCGCCCCAGATGGTGCCGCATGGGGTAGCCTGCTGGACGAAGGCCAAGACATACGGCCCACCAGCTTCCATCGGGGATCTGGATAAGGTCTGCATGACCCGTTGCATGGATACTGGATTTCATGCTTCGATTGGACAGGATCGGATTATGAGGACACGGATCAAATGGTCCGTATGGATCTATGCTTCGAGCAATGGTCTCCATATGACCATACTCGGTTCCGCCTTCGGCGATCATCAAATAGTAGAAGCCGTTTATTTTGTACAGGTGGGGAGCTTCAGGGGCTGCTCCTCCGGTTCCGGTCCAAATCAATCGGCTTTCCGTCAATCTGGTCCCCGTCGAGATATCTATCTCACATTGGTAGATACCCTCGCCTTCATCGCCATTACGGGCAGTCTGAAAATACACACGACCGTCATCGTCGAATAGAAATGAAGGGTCTATACCGTTCTGATCTACAAAGATCGGATCAGACCACGGTCCCTCGGGTTGGGTGCTGCGTACATAGAGATTTCCGCCGCCGCTTACATTGGTTGTTGTCATATAGAACCAGCCATCATGATATCTGAGTGTTGGAGCATAAATACCGCCCGAGCTGCCTGCATTCGCTAGAGGAAGTTGTTCTGGGGTAGTAAGGACATGACCGATCTGTCGCCAGTTCACGAGGTCTTTGCTGTGAAAGAGCGGTACACCCGGGAAATATTCAAATGTACTAGTCACCAGGTAATAGTCTTCATCTACACGGCAGATACTTGGATCTGGATAAAAACCCGGAATCACCGGATTGGTATATTTCATCATGTTATACTCCTATTCATTGAGAGAGTTTAGTACGAATCTGGACACATTGAAATTCCCTGCTACAAGGCGAATTATAACGCTTTCAAGTATATTGCACCTTGATTTTTCGGTCTTGGAATAGCATGATATAGACATTCAACCCAACAATGTTCGTGGAGGGGAATGCTTTTGAGTAATGCATATTTGAGATGGTTTACTTCAGATCATCAACAATTTCCGTTTTTTATTCAGTACGGTGGACATGTTGAGGACATGGAGCTTCATAATCATATGGATTTTACCGAACTTGTGATTGTCCTGAATGGTCATGCAACGCATGTGGTGAACACCGAGGAATTTTTCATTAAAAAAGGGAACGTATTTGTGATCAATGGCGACACCCATCATGCGTATAAAGACCCTCATGACTTTAGGATCTGTAACGTTATGTTCAGTCCCGAGATGCTTGCTTCGGCTGGGCCTGATCTGAGGAAATCCAATGGCTTTCAGGCGCTGTTTGTTTTGGAACCGTTTTATCGTCATACCCACTCATTTCCCAGTAAACTGGCGTTATCCATTGCAAGTCTGGAGTATGTAGAATCACTGATATCGTTCATGATTGAGGAATATCATAGTAAACAGCAAGGGTATCAGACGATGTTGATCTCACGTCTTACCGAGATGGTTGTATATTTGTCGAGGCAATATGATACGCAGGAAAAGGGGATCGAGGGCAACAATCTGATGCATTTGGCGAATGCCATTTCATATATTGAAGATCATTATCTGGAGCCATTGTCGCTGGAGGACATTGCGGGGAAGTCAAATATTTCGATTAGGCATCTGAATCGGATTTTTCGATCCTATTATCAGATGACTCCGATCTCTTATTTGCAGAAGTTGCGTCTGGAAAAGGCTTGTCATCTGTTGAAAAACAGGAACTTGTCCATTACGGAAATTTCGTATGAATGCGGGTTTAACGACAGTAATTATTTCACCCGTCAGTTCAAGAAAGCTTTTGGCGAGTCTCCCAAAACATACAGGCAGAATCATTAACATGAGAAACATCAAAACAGGGCCTCCTCAAAAGGGAAGTCCTGTTTGCTGTCTCAGGGACACTTTAATAATCCAGAAGCCGTCCGTGGTCATGCCACTGACCGTACATTTTATTTTCCTTCGTGTTGGTTATGAATTTGTCTAATCTGCTCTGAAATAATGCGGGCTGCTGTTTCACACTTTGGATCGTATCGATCCGAACCTTTTGATACAGGGCAGGGAAGGCCATGAGGTTCGCATAAACCTGCTGGTCCTCTTTCAGTCTTTGTTCGATCACGCCATCGATGATGAAAGCATTCGGGTCCATCACAGGAAGAACCTTTCTACCTTCGTCATGCATAAAGCCCAACTTTTCAAGTCGACGGACACGTTCCTTGTTCAATTCAGTCCATGAACTACGTTTGCTTCGAGGAGATAATCTCTGTGCTAATTGGGTCTCGGATATTTTCTTTTTGATCCCATCGATCCAGCCGAAGCATAGGGACTCCTCAACCACGTCCAAGTACAGTAGGGTATCAGGGGTTGGTTTCATGCTTACAATGACCCAGCAAGATTTCTGGACTTTTCCGTGCTGCTGTAACCAATTTCTCAATTCTTCTCTCGATGTCACGGGGATACAATGTGCATTTTCCATCGAATCGTTGTCTATACTTGAGCCAGTTCTTGATACCAGAAGAGAGAATAGTCGTTCATGATGGAAGCATGCCCCAACTGGCGGAGCATAGTAGACACGTTGCCTCGGTGGTAGGTCCCGTGATTTACCAGATGGAATACCACTTCCGATAAGCTGGTTTCGCGGACTCCCGCAAATGGATTATCGAGCAGAACGGTTTTTTCCAGATCAGTCTGGCCTTGGAGCCATTCCTTGTATTGTACCGACAAGTCGGCAAAACATTGGATGTACTCATCTATTGAACCGTGAATCTCACTATTGAGAGGTATGCATGCTTGGAGTGCCTCGGGCATACCGGTGCCAGTTAACACCAGATACCACATCTTATCCACGGCATAGATATGGCTGAGGGCATGAGCGATGGTTGGAAACGAACTATTCACTTCCTGACTCAGTACGGAAGAGGGCAGTTCCTTGATTCTGCTCAGGATGGTTTGAGTGGCCCACGTGTGGTAGTTATACATTTGCTCCGGATGATTCATTAATGATCGTCTCCTTTTATTTGGCGAGGGATTTGGTTACTTACTGAGATCATTATAAAAAAAGAAGTATGACAACAGCGTGTCATACTTCTTCATAGAGGTTAAGCGCGTTACGAAGTTGTTCTTTCAGGATGCCACGTAATTCAATCGGTTCAAGCACCTCGGCGCCGCTGCCCAAGCTAAGCAGAAACGACCATAACCATTTGGCTTGTAACGGCTGATGAACCCGGATACGCATCGTCATACTTCCATCCTTGTGAAATTGCTTATCCGCCTGTTGAAAATGATCCATAGCTTCCGCGAGCGCTTCCGGTTTCACCCGAAATATAACATCACTGATCTGATCTTGCCATGACGGATCTGATGCCACAGTCTCTTGAGGAAGCTCAAGATGTGGTTGAAAAGTATTGGAGGTCAGGCTCACATTCATCATCCGGGATAGTCGAAACTCCCGATAATCCTGTCGTGTCTGGCAAAATCCATACACGTACCAATTACGATATTTAAAATGAAGTCTTACCGGTTCCAGATGGCGGGTTATATGTTCATTTTTCGTATTGATGTAGTCAAAACGCACAACTTGATGCTTCATAATCCCTGTACGGAGATGAGGAAGCGCATCAGGCTCTGTTCGGCGAGTCTCCAAATCCACAGATAGACTTGGATTCTGATGCTTGGGTCCAATCGTCTGTAGACGTTCAATGGTTCCCTGTGCACGTGCATCTTCGAATACCGTCGATAGACTGCTAAGGACCGTAATCAGGGCATCAACATCATAAGAACCGAGCAGGCTCTTATCCATTTTATATCCGTCCATCATGCCATATCCGCCTTTAAGTCCCTGATGGGAGACAACCGGAAAGCCGGCTGCGCAGATCACATCAATATCCCGATAGATCGTTCTTGGGGACACCTGAAACTCTTCCGCCAGAGTGGAAGCAGACAACACTTCGTGGTTCAGCAGTTTATATATGATTGATATTAATCGCTCCAATTTCAAAAGCTATCCCCGCCCGTTATTTCATATTGTCATTCCAGGCCATTATTATATCACGACATAGTGAACAAGATGGATGACTACAGCCCTGATTGAACAAGGTATGGATCGGATGAAAAAACAAAAAAAGAGTGCTGGATCGCACTCTCTACAAGGCACATTATTGTTGTGTTGTGTAGAAGAACAGGTATCTTAGGTATCTTTGCAGTCCTGCTGAGCTTTTATTTCGGGCATTGAGTCAGAGTGGGCTCTATTCCTCCTGTACGTTATAGAGAACGCGGGCGAGCAGATTCTGTCCGTAATTGCCAAAGTTTTTGCCGAAGATCGTTAAGCCACGTTTGTTCAAAGGTCCGTCGGTAACGGCAATGCGGAAGTGAATATCGCTTTTGTAATCCAAACCAATCTGGTCAAGTGTTACATCCGAGATACGACACCCATCAATATAGCTGCCTTCCTGCGTGATTCGGATCAGCTTCAGCATGCCGTACTGATTCAGATGGGGAGGCCACCATTCCGGGTTGAAGGTACCGCGTGTATTGCCAAAATCCCCCGGACTCGTCCAGCAGCCAATCTCAATACCATTGACATAGAAATAAATATCCGAAGGGTAATTGTCACAAAAGCCAGGCGCCTCCGAACCCAGTTCCATCGACAACTGAATTTCGCTAAACGACTGATTAGGCTTGAGATAGTTGGGAATCCGATACTCCAGATAACCTTCAGCCAGCCAGATCATCTCCGCATCAATTCGCAGTGGATCAGCAAAGTAACGCGGATCATCGAATTCTCCAACAATACTGTCTCGGGTAGCGAGACCACATGTAGGTGCAGCCTGATAATCGCTGTAATGCCCTACCTGAATCTCCACTTCGTAACGATTGTTGATCTCCTGTGAACGCAGATCAACCATCAATTTTTCCTCATTGAGATAACATATTTTCTGAATTCCATGTTTGCCAACAGCGGTGTTGATCTCGATCAATCCGCTTTCTTCGAGCTTCTTGATATGCATCGTGATGGCACCATTGCTGAGTCCGAGTTTGGTTGCAAGATCATTGAGATTAAGACTTTGGTTCTTGGCCAGCAGCTCAATGATCTGAATCCGGATTTCCGAACTGAGCGCTTTGAAGATATTCACACCCGACATCAGATCTTTAATATAAATCATAGGTGGATTTCCTTTCCCCGTTCTGAACAAAGTCTCTTCGAAACAGACATTTGCACATTTATATGTTTTATTTCAGATAATTATAAATCATTCCCTCATGGAAGGGAAGGGCAGAGAAATAGAAGCCAAAACCCCTATGTATAGCGCAAATATGAAAATATAATCTATATTTTGTTCACTATTCCGGTTAAAATAAGTGTTAATCAGTTCACATATATTTGAAATATACCATTGAAATGTCATGTAACCGCTTTTATAATCCTATTATACCTAAATTGATTCATTACTTCATGAACCTAATTAACCATTTGATCAGGAAAGGTGGAGTTCGGTTTGGAAAAGTTAAACAATGTGAAGAGGTTTAAGTGGAAACGTTTGGCGTTACCGGCATTACTTGTGATGGTACTACTGTTGGCAGGTCAGTCAAAAGCTTTGGCAGCGTTCTGGAATCTGACCGGAGATATCGCCGTTCATGATCCGTCAATTATCAAAGAGGGCAGTTCCTGGTACACCTTCTCAACCGGCCCGGGCATACAAGTATTGAAATCGGATAATGGATCGTCCTGGTATCGTGTTCCACAAATCTTCTTAAGTAAGCCTTCCTGGTGGGCAACAGCCGTTCCGGGGCAAAAAGATTTGGATGTATGGGCACCAGACATCGAACAGTACAACGGCAAAGTGTGGCTTTATTATTCAATCTCAACCTTCGGATCCAATCGGTCTGCGATTGGTCTTGCATCTGCGAACAGCATTGGTGCGGGACAGTGGAAAGACGAAGGACTGGTGCTACAGAGCACATCTGCCAATAACTACAATGCCATAGATCCGAATCTGGTCATCGACGCCTCAGGTAATCCATGGTTGGCCTTTGGTTCTTTCTGGAGTGGTCTGAAGATCGTGAAACTCGACAAAAACACCATGAAACCGACGGGAAGCATATCTTCCATTGCTGCACGTCCGAATAACGGAGGAGCTATCGAAGGACCAAGTATTGTGTACCGGAATGGCTATTATTACTTGTTTGCCTCAATCGATTCATGCTGCCAAGGGGTGAACAGTACCTATAAAATGGTCTATGGGCGTTCGACCAGTATTACAGGCCCTTATGTGGATAAAAACGGAGTAAATATGCTGAATGGCGGCGGAACGGTACTGGATACAGGCAATGTGAAATGGAAAGGTCCAGGTGGTCAGGACGTGTACAACGGCAATGTCATTGCACGACACGCCTATGATGCAGAGGATAATGGTAATCCGAAATTGTTGATTAATGACTTGCTGTGGGACGCTAATGGCTGGCCGAAGTATTGATTTGTTTTAGATAAATATAAAATGTTTTATAAAAGTGTTGACTAAAGTGATCTGGATTTGATAAATTAACAACAGAAATCATATTTCATCCAATTGAATACGGTTACAAATCCAGATCAGGAGGGGTTCAGATGGTAAAGAAAAAGAATTGGGTCACGTTTATGCTTCTTATGCTGGTAAGTGCACTGGTACTTGCGGGCTGCGGAGGAGGAAGCAGCGGTGCAAGTGGGGACAAGGAGTTAACGTTTATGTTCCGCGGGGGCACAGATGAGCAGAAAGCATACCAGGCGGTGGTCAAGAAATTTGAAGAAGATCATCCGGGTGTGAAAGTCAAAATTATTGTAACGGCTGCGGATCAATATGCAACCAAGCTGAGAGCGGCAATTACTGGAAACAGCTTGCCTGACGTATTTTATTTTAACCCAGGCGATATTAAGGCCTATGTGAACAGCAATGTTCTCATGAATCTTACACCTTACATTGAAAATAATGCGGATGTAGATTTGAATAACATCTGGAAATATGGAGTGGATCTATACCGTTATGACGGCAAGATGGCAGGACAGGGTGATCTCTACGGCATGCCGAAGGACCTTGGGCCATTTGCACTAGGCTACAACAAGACTTTGTTTGAAAAAGAAGGCATTCCACTCCCTGACAAGGATAAACCATATACATGGGAAGAGTTCATTAAGGTGAATCAGCAAGCGACCAAGGATACCAACGGGGACGGTAAACCGGATGTATTCGGTACAGGTTTTAACGTACAGTGGGCACTGCAATCCTTTGTGTGGAGCAATGGCGGGGACTGGCTGGATGAGAGCAAAACGAAGGTAACCATTGATGATCCGAAATTCGCAGAAGCTCTGCAATTCTTCGCGGATATGCAGAACGTATACAACATTACACCTTCCATTGAGGAAGCGCAAACATTGGATACCTACCAACGCTGGATGAAAGGCGAAATGGCCTTCTTCCCTGTAGGTCCTTGGGATATGAGTACATTCGAGACTTTGCCTTTTGAGTATGATTTGTTACCTTTCCCTGCGGGGTCGACTGGCAAGTCAGCTACGTGGATTGGTTCCCTGGGAATCGGGGTATCTGCGAAATCGAAACATCCGGAAGAAGCGGCAGCATTAGTGAACTACTTAACCGCTTCGAAAGAAAGTATGCAACAACTGGTAGATGCCAAGGTACAGATTCCGAATCTGCTTGATATGGCAGATGAGTGGGCCAAAGATACATCCACGAAACCGGCCAACAAGCAGGAATTCATTGATATCGTAGAGGATTACGGACGTTCTTTGCCAGGTAACTACACGTACAATGCAGAGTGGTATGACCTGTTCTACACGGACATCCAGCCGGTATTGGATGGCAAGATTACAGCCGCAGATTATGTGAAGCAGCAACAGCCGAAGATGCAGAAACTGCTCGACAAAGCGGTTGAACAGGAACAGAAATCTCAGAAATAGTAGATAGGAAAGGGCGATGCCGGCAGCCTGCAATCATGCTGCTGGCATCATTCGTATTGGGTATTATTGGATTCCATACGGGCATGTGGCATTCGTTGATCGGCAAGGTTCAATCGAAGAATGCCACATGCTGATACTAGAAACAGGGGTGAACGCTGTGATTACGAAATCGAGTTTGTATCGCAAAGAGATGCTGTACGGATATCTGTTTATTTTACCTCCGATTCTTGGGTTGCTGATCTTTGTCATGTTCCCATTCCTCTACTCCCTCTATGGTTCCTTTACCGACTGGGATGGACTGGGACAGATGAACTTTATCGGATTGGCCAACTTCAAGGACTTGCTCACGGATGACTTATTTTACAAAGCGATGTTTAATACATTCTTCCTGATGCTGGGGATCCCGATCGGCCTTTTGCTGGCATTATTGCTGGCTATGGGTTTGAATCGTAAAATTCCCGGGACTACGACCTTCCGTGTCATTTATTATATTCCGGTCATCTCTTCCCTGGCTGCGGTGTCCATCATGTGGAACTGGGCGTATAACGGGGATTACGGTCTGGTTAACCAATTCCTCGGCCTGTTTGGCATTGAGGGTCCCAACTGGCTCGCGAACAAAGACACAGTCAAACCAGCACTGATTATTATGACGATATGGAAAGGTTTGGGATACACCATGTTATTGTACCTGGCAGCGCTGCAAAGTGTATCACGTACATATTATGAGGCGGCTGAACTGGATGGAGCCAATGGGTTCCAGATTTTCCGCAATATCACGTGGCCGATGGTGAAGCCTGTTACCTTTTTCCTCGTCGTTACGAATATCATTGGCGGTTCCCAGATCTTTACCGAGATGAACATTATGACGCCTACAGGTGGTCCTGAATATGCATCGGCTTCGATTGTCTTCTACATTTGGCAGAAAGCCTTCAGTAACCTTCAGATGGGTTATGCGTCAGCCATGGCTATGATTCTTGGTATTTTCATTTTTGTCATTACCTTGGTGCAATTCAAAATGAACGAAAAATCAGCCTATGATGGGGATTAATTGTCAAGGGAAGGAGTGAATCGGAGATGTCTTACAGTCAAAAAAGGAATTTAACGAACACGATCATTTTTATCGTACTCGCGATCGGCGCTATTGCGATGGTTGCACCACTGATCTGGATGCTATCCACTTCATTGAAGGAGAAGCAGGATGTATTCGCGCTTCCACCTGTGTGGATCCCTGAAGTGTTCCAATTTGATAAGTATAAGGAAATTTGGGAAGCAGGCCCGCTGCTCAGCGGGATCAAAAACAGCCTCATTATCGCGGTGAGTGTAACGATCGTGGGTACGTTTACATCCAGTATCGCTGCGTTTGCTTTTGCCAAATTGAGGTTTCCACATAAAAACAAACTGTTTCTTGCTTTGCTTGCTTCCATGATGATTCCATATCCAACAGTCATGATTCCACAATTCATGATGTTCTCAAAGCTTGGGTGGACAGATACATTATTGCCGCTTATTGTACCGGGGTTGTTCGGTAATGTGATTATGATCTTCTTCCTCCGGCAATATCTGCTTAGTGTGCCAGATGCCATTATTGAAGCAGCCAAAATTGATGGAAGTTCCTATTTCCGGCTCTATTCCAGTATCACGTTCCCATTGATTAAACCTGCCGTTGCTGCACAGTTAATTCTGTGGTTTATGGGGATCTGGAACGATTATCTCGCACCGATTATCTATCTGAATTCACCGGAGAAGCAGACGCTGCAGCTGGTTATAGCGAACTTCAATGCCACGTATGCAATCCAGACGGATTATCCACTTATTATGGCAGCGTCGATTGTGGCTCTGTTACCGGTATTAATCATCTTCCTGATCTTCCAGAAACAGATTATTGAATCGGTTGCCATTTCGGGAGTGAAGGGATGAATCAGCGGAATAACTTCCGAGGGTGGACATTTTCGAAGAGAGGGGTTGTTGCTTCCATGCTGTTACTGCTTATCGGGGCTACGGGTTGCTCAGGAGATGGGGGAGGAGATGCGAATTCACGTCCCGTATTTCCGGATGCTCCCCAAGATACGGTACTGTACGACAATTCTATTCTGGATGATGAATCTCGCTGGACGGTTAACAATGCACATGATCCGGCGATTATCAAAACAGACCAGGGTTACTACGTGTATTCCACGGACGTTCGCGTAGCGGGAGAGCCCAAACCTGGCGTCATGGTACGTAAATCCGATGATCTGATCCACTGGACATGGGTGGGCCAGGCTCTGCCGGGTATCCCAAAAGAAGCGTTGGACTGGACAGGTGCTCTTAATCTATGGGCACCGGATGTGATCCAGGCTGGCGATACCTATCGGATGTATTATTCGGCTTCTACTTTTGGCAGCACTCAATCGGCGATTGGATTGCAGACATCCTCGTCTCCGGAAGGTCCTTGGACAGACGAAGGGCTGGTTGTGCAAACTTCCGCAAATGAACAAGACAAACTGAATGCGATTGATGCCAATCCCATTGTGGATGCCGAGGGCAATTCGTGGATGGTATACGGTTCTTTTTTTGACGGAATCTATATTGCGCCACTCGATCCGGACACCGGGAAATTCAAGGACGAGGGTTATGGTACCCGCATTGCCGCTCGGGATCGTGCTACCGAAGAAGGTGCAGTCGAAGGTCCATACATTGTGTATAACCCGGAGTTCAAAAAGTATTACCTGTTCGTCTCATATGACTCCTTATTTGAGGACTATAACGTGCGGGTTGCGCGTGCTGATTCAATCACAGGACCGTACACGGACATAAACGGCAATAACATGCTGGATACGGAGCATCTGCCGCAATATGAGATCGGCACCAAAATTCTCGGCGGTTATCGCTTCACAGAAGGCGAGGGCTGGGTTGCGCCCGGACATAACTCCGTTCTGAAGGACGGAGACGATTATTACATCGTGCATCATGCAAGGGGCGAGACGGATAAACACTGGCCGTATCTTCATGTACGCAAAATGTTATGGACCAAGGACGGCTGGCCTGTTGTCTCACCGGAGCGTTACGCCGGTGAGACTGCACAGGACATTCCGAAGTCCATGATTGCCGGGGAGTGGGAAGGCATGGCGCTTGATCCGTCCGTGGACGGGCAGATTCAGGCCGTGCCATATACCCTAACGGGCAACGGTAAAATTCAAAGCGAAAACGGTTCAGGAACCTGGACGTTTGATGGTAAACAAACATTGACACTGAAGTGGAAAGAAAGCCCATGGGGCGGAGCTTCCACAGAAGAGCTGAAGCTGCTCCCGTCCTGGGACTGGGAGCGAAGCCAGTCTGCGCTCGTAGTGACAGGCCTTAATGACCGCGGTATCGCGGTCTGGGGCAAGCAAATTAGCGAAGCTGAGGAGTAAGGGAGCGAGCAGCGAGCGCGAAAAGAGCCGAGCTGCTGCGCCAAGGTGCACAAGCAGTGAGGGGGAGGAAGGAGCTGCAGGAGCGAGTTTGGCATCCGATTTCAACCGCCAGGAGCGGTGGAAAGAGAAATCAGAGGACAAGAGAGCACCAAGGCCTTGCCACCTCTGAACGTCCGCTGTGCACCACAAAGCTGTCCTGTTAAGGTGCGATAACGGCAAGGTATTGCTGCCTTTAGACACTCAAGATGCATTTATGCTGGCCTAAGTTTAAGGCCAATCATGTACTAAATATGGGGAGAGTTGACCCTGCGAAGCGGTCAACCCCATAAGACCGAGCCACCAAAAAGGCTCGAAGTGAGGTTGTAACCCAGCGAGCGCGAAAAGAGCGAGCTGCTGCGCCAAGGTGCACAAGCAGTGAGGGGGAGGAAGGGGCCGCAGGAGCGAGTTTGGCATCCGATTTCAACCGCCAGGGGCGGTGATAAAAGAAATCGGAGGACAAGAGAGCACCAAGGCCCTGCCACCCCCGAACGTCCGCTGTGCACCATGTCTTGCCTTTTCTTTTCACGTATGCGTTACATCCCTAACTCCGAGCCATCACATACATTTGAAAGGGGAGCATTCCCATGACTGATTCCATTACCTTTACTAATCCCATTCTGGAGCAGCGTGCTGATCCGTGGGTGTACCGTCATACGGACGGTTACTATTACTTCTCCGCATCCGTACCAGCTTTTGACCGGATTGAGATCCGGCGAGCAAAGACTTTGGAAGAGTTGAGAAATGCGGAGCCGGTAACGGCTTGGACGAAGCGTGACACAGGGCCGATGAGTGCCAACATCTGGGCACCGGAGATTCATTTTATCGATGGCAAATGGTATATACACTACGCTGCGGCTCACACCAGTGAGACCAAAGAAGGCCTGTTCGATCATCGGATGTATGTTCTGGAGAACGATTCTGCGAATCCACTCGAAGGAGAGTGGGTAGAGAAAGGACAGATTTACACCCGGTGGGAATCATTCGCGCTGGATGCAACGACCTTTGAACATAAGGGAATCCGCTATCTGGTCTGGGCGCAGAAAGATCCCGATATTGTGGGCAACTCGAACCTGTACATTTCCGAAATGGAAAACCCATGGACGCTACGCGGCGAACAGGTCATGATCTCTACGCCAGAGTATGATTGGGAGATCATCGGCTTTAAGGTCAATGAAGGAGCAGCCGTGATGCATCGGAATGGGCGGTTGTTTATCGGCTACTCGGCCAGCGCGACCGATTACAACTATTGTATGGGTCTGCTCACCGCAGATGAAAATGCCGACTTGCTTGATCCGGCTAGCTGGGTGAAATCACCCAAGCCGGTATTCCAGACTTGTGAAGCGAACGGCCAATACGGTCCGGGCCATAACAGCTTTACGGTGTCACCGGATGGCAAGACCGATATTCTGATTTATCATGCGCGTAATTACAAAGATATCGAGGGCGATCCCTTGTATGATCCGAACCGTCACGCCCGTGCTCAAGTGATTCGCTGGCGTGAAGATGGCACACCTGATTTCGGTGTTCCGGTTCCAGATGGAAAAGCAGTAGCAGAAGCAAAATAAGAGGTAGTGAAACCATAAATACGAGAGCCCTTAGTTAGCGAGTGATGCTGATTAAGGGCTCTTCCGTATGTGAACGATAAGGAAGAGTGGTCTACGTATCGATGTCTTGGATATAAAACAAAGCAACCACAACGATGATTTCTGCGTATGAGAAAGATACAGATTGCGATACACAACCTATTAGGAGGATCATATATGGATTCACGCGAAACATTGGACCAGGAACTCGAACAGATTTTGAAATGGGAGAAACAACAGAAGGACTTGTTTATTTGGGATAAAATCGGGCGTTTGCCCTTTGCGATGTTGGATAAAGTGATGCCTAAAGCGCTAAAACAGAAGATCGGAGATTCCCTGAACGACGTCGGTCAGTATGTGCAGAATGGGGGCAAATTTCTCGTACAGAAGAAAAAAGTAGCCAAATTGCTGCAAGAGGAAGCTGAGAAGTCCGGTTATTCCATGATAAATACGACCGATCATCTGGAGCAGGAAGCAGAAGCTGAGGGCACAGCCAAGATTCATAGTGTAGAGAATCTGCCACTTCAGGTGCTGGACCAGGTGGCTGATAACATTACTGAGAGTCGAACGAAGTTTGCCGCCGCTCAGGGAGCAGCTACAGGTTTTGGTGGTATTGTAACGATTGCAGCAGATATTCCGATGGTGATGGGACTTTCCCTGAAGGTTCTGCAGGAGATGGCACTATGTTACGGGTATGATCCGGATGAACCGCTGGAGCGTATCTTTATTGTCAAATGTCTGCAATTCTCTTCCGCCGATATTGTAGGCAAGAAAGCGATCATTGAAGAACTGGCGGCTTACGACGACCCGGACAAACCTATTGAAGTGGTATCGCAAATGCAGGGCTGGCGTGAAGTTTTTAATTCCTACAGTGAATCCTTTGGCTGGAAGAAACTGTTCCAACTCGTTCCGATTGCCGGCATGGTGTTTGGTTCAGTGAGCAACAAAAATACAATTCGGGATGTAGCTGAAGCAGGTAAAATGCTGTACAAAAAACGGCTGATCCTTCAGCGTTTGAAATAATGTACAGAAGAACTTAAATGAAAGAGATAAATTTTACAAACTAAACAAACAGGGTTTCTATGATCTTTGGATCGCAATAATATTGTTTACGAGAGTGTTGAACATCCCGCAGTGTACACAATGGTAGTGTTGTCATGTGTGACGTGGAATAGAGCGCCTAAAGCTAAATACGAGAAAACAAATATAACAAAAAGGTTCCTGCCGTTCTGTATATACAGAGTTGGCGGGAACCTTTTTGTAGTGGTTAAACTTTTTATTCAGCTTGCAAATGTAGGTTACTCTTCACTACCATTTTCTTTCGCCCAGATATTCAGTAATTTATCGGATGGAAGCAGGAACGTGAAGATCCCGAGCAGTGGCAGGAAGCTGCACATCTGCATTACCGGTGATACACCGAAGACATCAATCCAGTTGCCCAGTACAAGTGCGCCCAGACCTCCCATACCAAATGCCAGACCAGTGATCAGTCCAGAGACCGTTCCGATTTTGCCTGGAATCAGCATTTGTGCATAGACTACTGTAACCGAGAAGCTGGATAACATGATAAAACCAATAATGGTTAGCAGTACACCTGTCCAGAACAGATTCGCATAGGGCAACAATAACGCCAGTGGAGCAGCTCCCGCCATGGACAGGAAGATCAGGTTGCGTTTGCCGAATCGATCCGCCAGTGGGCCTCCGAAGAACGTACCAAGTGCTCCGGCAGCCAGGAACAAGAAGATATAGATCTGAGCGTCCTCTGTGGACAATCCAAAAGTATCTTTCAGATTAAACGCATAGAAGCTGCCGATGGAAGCGATGTACCAAGAACGAACAAAGACGAGCAAGATTAATATCGTAATGGCGGCAGTAATCTTCTTGCGCAAAGCTGGATTGGGTGCACGACGGGCAGCAGCCTGTCTACGCAGGTATCCTCCCGATTGCAGCATGCGTCCATACCAACGGGCTATGTAGATTTGAACTGCAATTCCCATGGCAGCAATGCCTGTAAATCCAATAGCTCCGAACAGACCAAACGGGATAAAGATCCAACGTGTAAGCAATGGAGCCAGGGATTGACCAGCGTTACCACCGACTTGGAAGATGGATTGTGCCAGCCCACGGCGCTGACCAGCAGCCATATGTGATACCCGTGAGCCTTCTGGATGGAAAGCAGCCGAACCCAGACCGACAAAGATAACGGAGATCAGGACAGCCATATAACTGTCAGCAAAGGCCAGCAGCAACATGCCGGTAAACGTAAAACCCATACCGATGGGCAGAATGGAAGGCGTCGGTTTTTTATCTGCAAACCAGCCTACGACAGGCTGCATAATGGATGCGGTAAAGTTGATAGCAAAGGAAATCCATCCGATCTGAGTATACGTGAGATGCATGGAATCTTTTAGAATCGGAAAAATGGCTGGAATGACCGACTGGATCGAATCATTGAAGAGATGAACCAGACTGATGGCAATGAGTATCCGGTAAACGGTGCTTTGGGCATCCGATCCGGGTGGGGCTTTCGAACGCGCGGCGGCGTCCTTGGTTAATGTGGATTGCGTAGACATGTACAATTCTCCTTTGGTCGCGGTCACGAGGGATCAGCGCCTGATGTTGTAATCTATGCGTTTAAGCATATTGTTACATAATAGGATAGATTGATTGGACCGACAAGGGGAACAAGAGAAAACGTACATTTACAACAGAAACGTATTGCTTTAGCATCTACTGTAAGAAGATCCATATTTATGTGTAAGAAGGCCAGAGGAGGGATGGATATGAAATCGCTATCACCTTATGCTTCTGCGAAACGTGAGCTGGTGATGACCATTGTATATATGACTGTAATAACGTTTCAGGCTATATATGTTGCACCGAAATCTCTATCTGCTGCCATCGTCATATTTATCATATTTCAATCGATAGGTGTGCTGATGTTGAGACATTACATCAGAAAAATCAAAAAACTAAAGGAAGATCAGTCTACTTAAATGCACTGCGATCCCATTGTATCGAGAGACTGAGGTTCTACAGGATTATACTAAACAAAGAAAAAGCCGGACTTCTTCAGGTTTGAAGAGTTCGGCTTTTCTGTGTCCTATAATTTGATTTTATTTATAGCAGATTTGATTTACACACCAGTTTAACGATTATCAATCGTCTCTGGATACATATCATGATTCATCATACGCTGGTCGGCCATCTGTTCGTACTTCGTTCCCGGCTTACCATAGTTTGTATAAGGGTCAATGGAAATGCCGCCACGCGGTGTAAATTTGCCCCATACTTCGATGTAGCGCGGGTCCATCAGCTTGATCAGATCGTTCATGATGATATTCACACAATCCTCGTGGAAATCACCATGGTTGCGGAAGCTGAACAAGTACAGCTTGAGTGATTTGCTCTCCACCATTTTCACATCCGGAATGTAGCTGATATAGATCGTTGCAAAGTCCGGCTGACCCGTAATCGGGCAAAGGCTAGTGAACTCCGGGCAGTTGAATTTTACAAAATAATCACGGTACGGATGTTTGTTATCAAAGTTCTCCAGGATTCCCGGATCATATTCAAACGTATATTTTACGTTCTGGTTGCCCAGCAACGTCACATCTTGCATTTCATCAGGTTGTCTCATCGGTTCGTAAACGCTCCTTGTTTCCGTCAAAGCCCGAAGCCTCACGGTATATATGAATAGGCAATTCTGCCTGTTTAACTCTCTTATTGTCTCCACCCATACTGCCCATTAGACGCCTCGTTTGTTGCCCCATACCAACGTATGAAGCTGTGGAAGCACACGAACATTGTTCAGGTCATCGGCAGCACTGACTTGGTCAATCAGCCACTCATAACGAGCAAGCAACGAGGACGCCAGATCTGGCGTATCGGCGGAAGTCACATCCGGGTTACCGGTTTGTAAAAATAAATCCGTGCCCGGATACCGTGCATGCACACGGCGGGCATAGTCCAAGTCTGTCTCATCGAAGATCACGATCTTCAGACTATGACTTCGTTCTACCGGGCCAGCGGCCAGCCGTTCGATCAGATCATCCAGCACGGCCCAATCGGTGTCCATGCCGGAGCTAGGTGGCTTGGGCGAGACCGTGACTTCGTCAATGTCTGCCAGCCAAGGCTGCCAGCGGGAGCCTTGCGTCTCCACCGCGGTGCGGATGCCGTTCTCCCGCAGCAGGGCAACCAATCCGCCCAGCGAAGCGAGCAGGGCGGGGTTACCACCGGAGATGGTGACATGGGAGAAACGCGTGCCGCCAACGCGGCGCAATTCTTCCCATACGTCCTCCGGCGTAATCATCCGAATCTGGTCCTTGCCACTGCCGTCCCAGGTAAAGGCCGAGTCGCACCAGGAGCAGCGATAATCGCAGCCCGCGGTGCGAACAAACATCGTTTTTTGACCGATCACCATGCCTTCGCCTTGAACCGTCGGGCCAAAAATCTCCATCACAGGGATACGAGCCTCTTGGTTGCGTTCGCGCGACTGTCTCTGTTCTACAATACTACTCATCGATCATCCACTCCCGTCTCGCCTCAGCGTAACTGGTTGGTGTCTCGAAGAGTCGGACAAACTCTGTCCGCCCACCGTCTGTCAGCCCGGCATAGGGCTCCGTTTGCAACGCATGTTCCATCTGTTCGAACAGCCAAACAACCATATTTTCCGCCGTTGTATTCATTAAAGGAAGCGTCTCGTTAAGGTACTGATGATCCAAATACCCCTCAATCTGAGTTTTCCAAATATCTTTGATATGTCCAAAATCAACCGTCAGCCCGGTTTCACCCGGATAACCGCTGATGCCAAAAATAACTTTATACGTATGACCGTGCAGGTTCTTGCACTTACCTTCGTAACAATGCAGATGATGTGCCGCGTCAAAGGTAAATTCTTTGCTGACCATTACACGCTTGCGATGATATCTCAGTTGTGTAGGCAGGATGTCCTCGTCAATTCGCTGCAATCGCTCAACAATACGGAACGTTCCAGGCTCTCTCATCGCACATCCACTCCCGCAGATTCAGCAGCAGTACGCTGTTGCACATAGCGATCCAGTCCGGCTTTGCGCAGTTTGCAGGCAGGGCATTCTCCGCACCCATCGCCAATCACACCGTTATAGCAGGTCAGGGTACGCTCGCGTACATAATCAAAGGCACCGAGATCATCCGCCATCTTCCACGTTTGGGCTTTGTCCAGCCACATGAGCGGCGTGTGAATGACAAATGGATAGTCCATCGACAGGTTAAGCGTCACATTCATCGACTTCACAAATGAATCCCGGCAATCCGGGTATCCGCTGAAATCCGTCTCGCATACACCTGTAACCAGGTGACGTGCTCCTTTTTGCTTTGCCATAATGGCTGCAAAACTGAGGAACAGCAGATTCCGTCCATCTACAAATGTGCTCGGCAGTTCGCCTTCTTCATGGGTAATTTCTACATCCGTGCGAGTGAGCGCATTGGGTGCAAGTTGGTTTAACAGGCTCATATCCAGAACCGTTTGCTGTACGCCCAGATCGCGAGCAATGTCTGCTGCACACTCAATCTCCAGCTTGTGGCGCTGACCATAATCGAACGTAACGACCTCGACTTCGGCAAACTGTTGTTTGGCCCAGAATAGACAAGTTGTACTGTCCTGACCGCCGCTAAATACAACGACTGCTTTTTCTTCGTTCAACATAAAAAAACCTCTCCATCTTCTTGAGATCAAACCATGCACGTATGCATAGAGTGTCGGAAGAACAGAGAAGTTCATGAACTAACATCCATCAAAAAACACACCTTCCCAATAACCGCTTCAAAAAAGCCGCCATGAGTAAGTGTCCTTAGTTTTTTACGTACATGATTGCATTGTGACTGCTAACGTGTACGCAAGACTTATACTGACCATCGCATGGTCAAGTCTTATAGAGGGAGTTCGCGAACCTCTCCCATGCCCTAGGCATGGATTTTCTTCTTCAATTGTCTGATCCATTATAACATGAAACCGCGTGGTGACCACCCCACTGGAGCATAGTGGCAGCTAATCGGGTGACTTCATCCTATAACAGCTTATTTGATCAGTACATTGCCGAAAGGAATCACTTCTTTCAGGATTCGTTTGAACAATCCCTCATCGTTGAGATCCTGTTCCAGTCGATGATTCTCCCGCCCAGCTTGGAAGAGTACCGAGCCATGTCCTGTCATCTTCCAATGATAATTCATATGCTGACTGGCAAGGTTGTTACCATATACCGTGAGTTCCAGATGTGCATTTTCGGGATAGGCAATTATGCTACCAGCATCCACATAAAGCGGGGCAGTTGGGTGTAGTTCCTGCTGGCAGACCTGACCCTGGGTGAGCAATCCGATTTTTCCTTTGCCGGAAAATTTCATTTTTACTGCATCGCGGGTGATCAGCATGTTTTTGATTTTCAGAATTTTGGTATGCATGGTTACACCATCAGAGTAGAAGAACAGGTGGCGGAAGTCATAGAGCAGATCACTATCCTCCGTGAGCTCCACTTCCTTCATGGTGAATCCGGGAGGCAGGGCGGCCACAAATTGGCAAGGTCCGGTGATTTCGGATTTAATCAGCTTTTTTTTGCGATATATGCCCGTGATATTCATGAATTTATCATTGCGGCTACCACTCGGACCGCGGAAGGCGACAATCTGCTGCGGATGCAAAATATGAAGGCGGTCATCTTGAATCAGTGAGAACGTAACAACTTGTCCAGCTCCGCCTGCTTCAGCATTGTTCAGGTGTATGTTCATGCAGTTGCTCCTGTTCTTTTATACTCGGCCCGAACGGCGACGCATTCCCCAACGCATCACACGAATCAGAATAAAATAACCCAATATGAGTGAAACGACAGTGATAATCATCGTCTGAATTCGTTTGCTGGCAGCCGCTTTGGCATTCTGGTCATCCTGCAGTTTACTTACCATTTCAGTAAGTTTCTGGTTCTGAGCCAGCAGTTGTTCGTTCTGGGTCTTGAATGCTTCGACATTGGCCTGGGCTTGTCCCAATTGGGCAGACGTTTGATTTAGTTGCTCCATCGTTTGCTTGTAACTTTCCTGCAGAGCGTTCACTTCTCCGGGCAGTTCGGAGACTCGCTCCCATCCGCTATATATATCAGTGAAAATATTGGCACTGGCTGCACTTACTGTGGATGCTATTGAAACGGTAAATAGAATGCATGTTATGAATAACACCCGAATGAAATAACCCTGAGTGGATTTTGGCATCGTTAACACCTCTTTCTTCGGTTAGATATGTCGATCGCCGAATTCGTCGTCTATTGTTGAAATACGGCTCTTACATTATACGTCAAAATCGGGACGATGGGTTCAAGATGATATCGTTTTATTACCCGAAATATTTAAAATTATTTGTCGTAAGAGCTGTTTAGCTTATAAATCTGTGGGGTAATAGTACGATAGGCAAGCACACCGGACCGTTTTAACAGATCTTTTACTTCAGTTCCGGGTGCATGCTATTCACAAATACGCAATTTAATGAAAGATACCAATATATCCGATTGAATATAAGATCGTGAACATGAAGGAGTAGAAACATATGTATACAGCAGATCAGAACACATCAACCAAAACCATTATGATCACTGTTAACGGAGAGCCAGTGGGACGTAAGCTGGTCATTGACAGTGTCACCTATGCTCCGGTAACCGAAGCAGATAACGCACGATATTTACACAAAATGGGAAACGATCATCCTACTGTTTAATTTGGGACTTGTCATAGATAAGTGATTGAAAAGCTTGGCATAGCGCCAGGCTTTTTCGTCGTTTATTGTCGTATTGAGACGGATTTAGGGATGTAAAACTAATATATTGGAAAAATTTAATGCGAACATGTGTTCCGTGACAATATAGTGTCCATTCACCCTGATAACTTAGAAGATAATACACATAAATCGGGGGAGAGACTACCAGTGAACTCAGTCTTTGAAGTATCTTATTCGTGGAATAAAGAGGCCATACCGACAGGGGGAGCCGACCCCGTATATATGATGGTAGAGTGGCGTAACGGTGCCCCTGCCAAAAGACTTAGGAAAATAGCACCCAAAATTGTATCAAGAGATTTGGAACTTTTGCTCAAACCGGAATTTGGAGTACAGCTAAAAGGCATTTATGGATGTCGTTCCAAAGAAACGGATATTGGCTGGTTACTAAGGCTTGGCGATATGTACAAGGGGGAAAGCAAACAAATTTTGCTTGAATTCGTCATGGGACCCCGTGTATCAGGAAAAGCTGCCGTATGTTCAGCCTATTGGAGCACAAGAAAGTTGAAGCAAAGTCAACGCGTATTGTTACGCAGAGAACAGTTGTATATTCAGTACACCAGTCATCTGGGCATGTTGCGCCAGCCGGAAGATCCCAAGGTGGAGAAGACGATCAAATTAAGTGAAACCGTGCCCCTGATCAAACAAGCCCTGCGCGCCTATGAAAGAGGCCGGGTTCAAGAGGGAAGCAATATGTTGCGTCGTCATGCAGATGCGCTGTTAATCGAAGCTGCGCGGAAGCAGGATTTGGACTATTACGCAGAAGCCGAGATCGTTGAAAAGCTGCGTTATCACTATGGGATCACGTTTACAACCGGATATCATGACCGTGAAAAAAAGATACTAGGGGAATAGGGTTGATTTCAGATGGTAACGGTATAGAGAGAGTCTACATATTTGAAGGTGAAGTTTAGGAGAAGGTCGAATGTATGTATCAATATCATATTAAACAATGGATGGAGTTGTATCAAATTTATTGAAACAACATCGTGGAGGGTCCGGCAAAATGACAGACCGACTAATCCGATTAATGCGCATTATAACGCTGGTACAGGCCAAGCCGGGCATTCTGGCACGTGAGCTTGCTGAGCGGTGCGAGACGACGGAAAGGACGATATACCGCGACATGGAGGCCCTCAGTGCAATGCATATCCCGATCGCCAATATGGGACACGGGCAAGGGTACATGTTTATCAGCCATTTTGCCATGTATCCGCTAAATTGGTCTGATGAAGAAGCTCAAGCTTTCATGCATCTTGCTGAAGTTATGGAGAATATTCGTCCTTTGCTGAAACCTGCTTTTGAGAGCGCTTATGAGAAAGTGGTTGCTGCGAGTCAGAAAAACAAAACAGAACGAGTGGAACGGTCGGAGCAAATTAATAGCTTGTTTAAACTGGGATTGCCTATATGGCAAAATGAGAGAAACGATCCCCAGAATCAATCCCTAATTACCTTGCTTCAGGCCGGCATTTCACAGAACACCATTGAAGGGGAATATCTGTCTCAAGGTAAAAAAGGGATCGTACGCTTAGATCCTTACTGTCTTATCCCTCGTGATTACAGATTTGAGCTGTTAGCGTATTGCCACCTGTCGGAGAAAATACGAATATTTCAGGTGAGTCGGTTGCAGCGGATACGGATATTGCCACGCACGTTTCGCAAAGAGGATTATCTCATACAATCGCACTTCCGCATTCCTTGGGCATACGAGGGGAGTACGGAGTGGACTGTGTTCAAAATTCGATTTTCACCCCATGCTGTGGAGCGTGTGATGCAGGAGCAATTCTTTATACGCCCCATCTTAACCATAGAACCGGAAGGCAGCCTGTTATTTGAAGCCATATTAAGTGATGTTGAGGAGATTCTCGCATGGGTGTCTAAATATGGACCTGATGCGGAAATCCTCGAACCTGAGGTCTGCCGCATCATGATGAAAGAACGCCTGAACAGTTGGCAACAAATGTACGATAGAAATTGAGATTCGTATGCAATCTGAAGCAAGAACACGAATATCAAAACACCAAAAATTTCCGAGCTGTGGCTGGCTATTCTTTGGTTTTGAAAAGACTTGCCAGATTGCCAAAAGGTGATTCTTTCTCTTCATCTTCTGTGGAGCTGGAATAGACGACCTTTGATGCAATGCCCTCATCGTCCGCTGCACAGTTGTTTTCCAGCGTGAATCGGTCAAATTGATGCATGAACACCTTGGCTGTGTTGATGGCATCATCCAAAGCCCGGTGCTGGGTACCATCGAATTCGATGCCGCAGATTTCAAGAGCCTGCGCGAGTCCGAGTTGACGGAACTTACCCTCTTTGCGAACGGTGCGGGACCATTGCTGCTGGAGATCGTTATGATTGGTAATCCAGGCCACATCGAGCTGGTGCGTACGACAATGAGAGATCAGTTTGCTGCGGTCATCGGGTCCCCAGGAACACATGTAATAGGATTCGCTTCCCATCCAGGCGATGAATTGATTCAGTGCTGCGGGAAAAAGAGGGGCTGCATCAATATCTTTCTGCGTGATGCCTGTGAACTGGATCGTGTCGGTAGACAGGACGGATTTGTTGGAAGGACGAACGTACGTATGGAATGTATCCGTAACGGCCAATCCATCCGCACTTTCCGTAACTTTGACGGCACCGATATCAATAATTTCAGATGAATAGCGAGTATTGCGGCTTACTGTGAATTCAAGATCATATATAATATATGGCATAGGACAAGCTCCTTTATCAATTAATACCAAGGGTATATTTCTATTTCTCTATATTACAGGGAACGCGCTGTCGTGTCAGCCATCGTTGCGGAATTCATTGTACTTTATGTTAACTCGGTATGGTTGACAATTTCTTGTAAATGAACTAATGTGATCAAAAATGATAACAGCGTTATAACGAGGACATGATTGCGTTAGTCAGCTTCAACAGAGAGGGAACAGTGTGGTGCAAGGTTCCTGTGGCTGCTTCGTAATTCCTACCTCGCAAGCTGCGGAAGAGAATGCCCGTCCAGGGTTGCAACCTCCGCCGGAAGGGCCCGTTATGCTCCGTAGGACTGCATGTCACAGATCGCATAGATTGCGAGCGAATGGTTTAAAGTGCAGTTAAACAAGGGTGGTACCACGACACATTCGTCCCTTGACGGATGTGTCTTTTTGCTGTTTATAACTCTAGATAACCAATAACCATGAGAAAGATTAGGAGTGTGTTTAGATGCGTCAAAGTGAAATGCTTGTTCCAACATTACGTGAAGCGCCAGCGGAGGCAGATGCGGCGGGACATCGCTGGTTACTGCGTTCCGGTATGATTCGCCAACTGGCCGCGGGAATTTACAGTTATCTGCCACTTGGGCGGCGTATATTGTTGAACGTTGAACGGATCGTTCGAGAAGAGATGGATCGTGCAGGGTGTCAGGAAGTATTGCTGCCAATTATGCAGCCTGCCGAGCTGTGGGAAGAATCCGGAAGATACACACAGTATGGTCCTGAATTGATGCGTCTGAAGGATCGTCATGCACGAGAATTTGCCCTTGGACCAACGCATGAAGAAGTTGTAACTGCGTTAGCTCGGGACGAGGTGAGTTCGTATCGTAAGCTGCCATTCACCCTGTATCAGATTGGAACCAAGTTCAGGGATGAACGCCGTCCGCGATTTGGATTGCTGCGCGGGCGTGAATTCATCATGAAAGATGCATACTCTTTTGCTTCGGATTGGGAAGAGCTTGACCGTACCTATCAGGCGATGAATACAGCTTATAGTCGCATTCTGGAGCGTTGTGGTCTTGACTATATCCGTGTTGAGGCGGACGCGGGAACGATTGGCGGTCAAGGGGAAACACACGAGTTCATGGCTCTTGCTGACGTGGGTGAGGACACGATTGTAACCTGCAAACAGTGTGGATATGCTGCAAACTTGGAGAAAGCTGATTATCAGACTTTCGGAGATATTGGGGAAAAAGAAGGAAGCTCAGAAGTTCCACCTGTCTCTGCGAGTGCAAACTCCGCGCTTCAAACGGATAAGCATGCAGGAGATGAAGAGGTAATACGCATCTCCACACCTGGGGTTCGTACGATCGCAGAGTTAAGTGTCTTTGTGGGCGAAGGTGCTGAACATATGATCAAAACGCTGCTTTATGTGGCAGATGGTCAGCTTGTCGCTGCGCTGGTGCGTGGAGACCATGAACTGAATGACATCGCACTGAAGCAGGTGTTGGGTGTAGAGGAACTGATCCTTGCAGACGATGCAGCCATTGCGGCACATCCAAGCTTGAAGGTAGGTTTTCTGGGTCCGATTGGACTGAATCTGCCGATGGTAGTGGACGCTGACGTGGCAGTGATGAAGAGCGCAATTACAGGAGCCAATGAAGTGGATATGCATGTTTCTGGCGTACGCCCAGGGATTGATTTTGCAATGGAGCGAGTAGAACGAATTCGCTTTGCTGCTGAAGGGGATGCTTGCCCAACATGTGCATCGCCACTTGTGTTTACCAAAGGCATCGAGGTTGGACACATATTCAAATTGGGAACGAAATACAGTGATGCCATGGGTGCCTCCTTCCTGGATCGCAATGGTCGCCAGTGCGCACCAGTCATGGGATGTTACGGAATTGGCGTATCCCGCCTGATGGCCGCGATAGCTGAACAATATGCAGGAGATGAAGGCATAAGATGGCCTGCCGCTGTGGCGCCATATGATGTGCATCTGATTACAGTAAGTTGGAAGGATGAGCAGCAACGTCAGCTCACCCTTGAACTGGAACAACAATTGGTCGAGGGTGGTTACACGGTATTGGTTGATGACCGGGATGAACGTCCGGGTGTGAAATTCAAGGATGCAGAGTTGATCGGATTGCCTGTGCAGATCGTTATTGGTAGAGGAGCAGCAGAAGAGCAGGTTGAACTGGGGTCACATGCGCTTGCAGCATCAGGTGAATCGAAACGAATGGGAATGACTGCACAGGAAGCTGTGCTTTATGTAAAGGAACAGCTCACTTCCTAGATTCAGGGGATTTGCTAATTATATGAGTTCATATCATAGTACCGATTATAATGCGGTAGATGATTTTGATTGCTGAAATTGCAATGAGAGCAAGAAAAAGAGGGCTACAGGCATATTAAAAAGGCAGAATTTCAGGTATCGTATCATACGAAATAACTATATTCGGGTAGTTGTATTCAGTAAACAAATGATTTTATGATTTAAGGTTTAGAGATGATCTTACTCAGGCAGATTTATGTGCAAGTATGCAATTTTGAGAAGACCAGAGATGTCGAAATTAAATGTATAATAACCGCATGAACACGGTAATTCCGGAGAGTTTTTATATAGTTCGGTGTCGAAGGCATATGATGAGGTTGGTCCATAATGGCCTGGCGGGGATTTATTTTTGCCTCAGATGATTGTCAGGATCAGCAGGATATGTCCACAGGGAATGTTCATGCCTGATGTGGATTGATGTTAAGAACTAATATACAAAAGGGTGTCCCCTTAGCCAGTAATCTGGCTTGGGGACACCCTTTTTGTTATGACAAGATAAATCCGTTATGCTGCTGCTCTGTATTGATCTTAAGAAGCTGCAGGCAATTTCAATTGTTGACCCGGATAGATCCAGTGTGGATTTTTGATATTGTTCAGCTTTTGCAATGCCTTCCAAGTTGTTCCATATTGCTTGGAGATGGAATACAGGGAATCTCCGGATTTCACAACGTGCAGTTTGGCTGGAGCTGGTTTGCTTGGCGTCGGTTTAGACGGTTTTTCCGGTTTTGGTGTTTCTGGTTTTGGCTTGGTTGGAGCTGGTGTTTCGGTTGCCGGAGTTTCTGGCTCTACTGCAGGTTTTTTCGCTTCACTGATCCGACCATCTGTTTTGATGTCTACAGCGCCGAGCTTTTGCATGTAGTTAATCAACGCTTCATCCAACGCGCCGTACATACCTGTTGTAGCATATTTGGTGAACATGGTGTACTCGTCACCGCCAACAGCAGTGAAATCATTGGTTGCCAGCGTGTATGTTGCTTCCGGATCAAGGGCTTTATCGCCAACGGTTACGGAATGTACACGGCTACCTTCTGCAGCGGAAGTGTCGATTTTGAACTTGATGCCAGATACTTGCGGGAATCCACCGCTTGGTTCAGGGTAGGAACCTACACCGACTTCAAGGGCTGCCAGAATATCGGACCCTTTCACTTCAAGGGTTACCACTTGATTACCAAATGGAAGCACAGTGATAACATCACCTTTGGTTACGATACCTTTTTCAATGGAAGCACGGATACCACCACCGTTAGTCAGTGCGATATCGGCGTTGCTGACATCACGAATTGCATCTGCAAGCAGGTCACCCAGATTGGTTTCACCTGCACGTACCTGTTCACGTTTACCCTCAAGCAGAATGGCTGTATTGGCTACTTCTTCTTTCAAAATAGGCTCTTGTTCTTTTTGAATGGAGTCCACGAGAGCCGCGACTTTCTCATTCGGTTTGATGTCTTTTGCTTCAGTTTCATCAATCAAAGTTGCTTGTTTCTTCGTTACTTTACCACCATCTACCCACAGGTCGATGACACCTACGTAGTTAGTGTATTCTCCTGCACTTGCGATCAACGTTCCGTTATCAGACACAAGACCGTCCTGCAGTATTGTGTGGCTGTGACCATCAATGAATACATCGATGCCAGGAACTTCTTTAACTACTTTTAAACTAGTATCCGTGCTGGACGCGTCTTGTCCAAGGTGTCCCAATACCACAACAACATCTACTTTGCTGCGGATCTCGTTCACCAGAACTTTAGCCTCTGCAGATGGGTCTGTAATATCAAGACCTTCTACATTTTTCGGATTCGTTTTGTACATCGTTTCAGGTGTGGACAGGGCAATGATTCCAACCTTTACACCATCAATTTCTTCAATCAGGTAAGGGTCGAAGAGACGAGTTCCGTCTTTTTTCTTCACGTTGGCACTAATCATTGGGAAATTCATCATGTCCGCCAGCTCAAGCAGGCGATCCGAGCCATAGTTGAACTCATGGTTACCCGGTACGATAGCTTGGTAGCCCATTTCATTCATGAGTTTCACGATGCTTTCACCATTCACGAGAGTGGCAAAAGTAGTACCATGTACAGCATCTCCCGCATCAAGCAAGAGTGTATTTGGGTTGTCGCTGCGATATTTGTCAGCGATTCCAGCTACTTTGGCAAAACCCATAGCAGGTGAAGATTCAACTGCGCGAGCATGTGTATCATTCGTATGTAGAATCGTAATGTGTTTGCCTGTGCCCGGCGTGGTGTCCGTTGCAGCCGCGGCAATACCTACACTGCCAAACAGCAAACAGACCGTTAGCAGAAGTGAAACGTAATTCTTCCAGATTTTCATATGAATCCGAAACCTCCCAAAATAATAATCTAATTGAGCGTTTACACAGCTCATGTTGTATTTTAACAGACTATTATGTGGAAATCTCGCGATTTACGTAAAAATAGTTAACCTGAAAGTGACATGTAAATCTTCTAATGGTTAATAGAGATAAAATAATCCTCTTTAAGAACATATGTTCTTAAATGGTGTAAAAAAAATGCTGCGCTTCACGCGGCAGTCCGGTACGTAAACAGAATTTTTCCAAAGATTCATCCGGTTCAGGCATCACGCCGGAGGTTAACAACTGAATGGCAAAACGGTTAGCCTGTCTTTCCAGCTTGCCTGGAGCAAAATAGGAATGTTCCTCCAGAAAGAATCGATTGATTCCTTTATGAAGCCGATCATGGCCAAGCTCATGGGCACATACGAACCGTTGCCATTCCGGCGGCAAATCATTGTGTATGACGATAAACCTGCGCCGGAGCTTTCGAAAGTACAGTCCTTTGGTAGACTTCCCCAAATTGGTGAAACGAATCTGTATTCCAACCGCGCGGGCAATGCTGAAAGGGCAGTTGGTCCGGTGTTTTCGAATCAGTTTTGTTACGATGTCATCCATATGATCTCACCTGCTGCCTTATTAAATTCAGTTCGTCGTTCCTCATGGGCGCTTGTCCGATTCATCTGTCTTTTTGCGTTTGTTCATCTGTTTGGCTTCCCAGAACAGACCTGTCAGCACATCCTTAATTCGTTTTTTGTCATCTTCATCGAGTGGAATGCCGTCAAACATCAGATCATCATCGTCTTCCAGCATCTTTTTAAAATCACGACGGTCTTTGTATGTAGCCCATTCCGGCACATTCTGAAGTTCAGTGGAACTCCCTGGTTCAATATAGCCGGCATGCTTCATCATCTCTGTATAGGGAACCGAGAGTGCATCTGAGATTTTGCGGATGGTCGCAGGTTTGGGCACACCCCGGACCCCGTTCTCAATGCGTGAAATCTGTGAGTTGCTTATTCCGGCTGCTTCGGCGAGCTGATTGATGCTATATCCCTGTTGCTCGCGCAGTTGTTTCATATAAGGACCAAAAGCGTGCTCCACAATTCATGCCACTCCTTCGATTCGTACAAGTGCTTGAGATATAAATTAAACCATTGATGTCATTAAGACACTTCGAGTCCAGAAAACCTTTCGATTGCTGTTATCCCCAGATTTCTTTAGTTTACTTTCAAAAGGTTGAAATCTGGTGATAAAGGCAAACGCTGCGCTTCTCCAGGTCTTTTCTGTCCTCTTCGTTCTCATGTCATATACAAATTTAAATTATAAAAATCAAATGACTTGTACGGAAGTTCATTAATTAAACAGTACTATAACGTATATATACCATTAGGTAAAGAGATATGAAACAATTATGCCAAAAGGCATAGGAAATGAGAGCGAAGGTTTTATTTTATCGTCAAAACGAACCAAAATGAAGGTTTACTCCGATCTCCAGAAAGTGGTATCCTCAAATAGAAATACGAACAATATACGAACAAAATGTAAAGTTGAGACAGGTTGGAGTTTTAGAGATTACCTTCTTAAAGATGGAACTCCCCGGATTATAGCGGTTTGGATTGATTCCAAAAGGCAACAGGGAAAATTGAAGAATTATCGTTACTTTTTTGGAGAACTGGACAACTCTATGAATAAGAGCCTTTTGCAATCGTCGAAAGAACGATGGCAAAGCAATATCATGTGAACGATAGAGTGACTTGAATTGATTAATGAGAAGAAGTGCGGGAGATGAGATGGTTGCATGTTTAACTAGATTGTTCTGTCATCCAAGTGAACATGCGGAACCAGTTGATATTCATTTTATAAAGAACACTAAAGGAGGAAAATGATTATGGAATTGATGCTGCCCGAATTGGACCGACGCAAAACGCAAACAGCTGTCGAAGCTGCGCTGGAAAAATACCGAATCTATAAAACCATTGCATTTGAAGAACGAGAGGTTATGGTGACGGCAAGTTATGCCGAGCGTTTCCATGGTACAACCAATGTGACGGGGGATTCCACGGCGAGAACGGCGATCTATAATGTGGACGTACAGCGCGCGCGTCAGGCATACTGCGATACGATTGATTTTATTGTGTCCCGGTTGAGTGAGAAGGAACGTGTACTCGTATGTGAACGGTACTTGAAGGACGATGATGTGTTTGACTATAAAGTGTATAACCATGTGTTTGATCCACCTGTCAGCAAGGATACGTATACGAAGATTCGTACGCGTGCTTTCTACAAAATGGCACTAGCTCTGTCGGACCGCGGACTAATTAATATGGAGCCTTTGTCAGTGTCTCGGAAAGAGCGGCAGAAGCTGGGCTAAGCGAAACGTCTAAGAAGTTGATCCTTTAATATCCAAGGTGGATTGGTTACAATAGTTGAACAAACCACAGTTGGCATCAGTCAAAGGAGAGAAGTCTGCCATGTCGGAAGAACTCGGAATGCAGGAAATGGTCACGCTGAAGACAATCGCGGAAACGCTCAATACGTCCAATGATCTGAGCCTAATGCTGGATACCGTGGTCGGCAAATTACTGGAGTTAACCGGATTAACTGCTGGCTGGGTATTTCTCATTAATGAACGCGGAGATTATACCTGTGTTTCGGATTATAACTTGCCCCCTGCATTACTGCGGAACGATAAAGAGCCGATGCGAACGGGCACTTGCTGGTGTGTGAACCGCTTCAAGGATGGTCGACTGAATCATGCGGTCAACATCATTAACTGTAAACGGCTGGAGGATGCGGTGGAATTCCAATGGGGAGATACTCAGGATGTAACCCATCATGCGACCGTCCCACTGCGATCGGGTGAGAAGATGCTTGGCCTGCTCAACGTTGCCGCACCAGCTAAGGAACATTTCAGCGACAGCGAACTGGCATTGTTACAGGGCGTTGCCTATCAGATCGGTAGTGCAATGGAGCGGATGAGATTGTATCGCGCAGAGCAGCGACGGGCCGACCTGTATGCCGAGCTGGGGGAGTTCAGCGCGGCCTTGGGTCTGGCAGTCAACGAATGCAGTAATTCAGAGGCTTTTTCTTTAAAAGTTGTGCAGCTGCTTGGACAATATTATGACTGGCCTTTGGCAGCTATTATTCAACAGAAAAATGGCGTATATACGGTGCAGGCAGCTTATGCAGGTAGCATCGTTCAAACGTTATCAAGTGCGACTCTATCTTTGGAAGCAGCAAACCACATGAACCGAGTGATCCATAGTCACCGTGCTGCGTCCCTGTCTGCAATAGAAATGACTGAGATTTTCACAGTGTGCGAGCCGGAGAAAACGATAGATATCCTTACTTCGGGAATTGCTGCTCCCCTTCCGTATCATACGCCAGGAGAATCAGGAATTCTGGTGATTGGAGTAGGAACATCAGGTCCTGCTCAGGCAGACCTTGAAGTGCTGGAGGCTTTGGCCGAGCATATTACGGCCTCGTGGGAGAGTCTGAAGCTAGCGGAGAATCGCAATGAGCTGGCACGACTGGAAGAACGTAACCGACTGGCTCGCGATCTGCATGATTCGGTAAATCAGATTCTTTTTTCACTCTCGTTAACCGCTAAAGGTGCAGAAAGTATGTTATCTGGCTCCGAACAGTTACACCCGGCAGCGGAAGCGATGAAGGATATTCGGGTTTTGTCTCAGGAGGCTCTCAAGGAAATGCGTGCATTGATTATGCAGCTTCGGCCCGCGGGACTGGAAGCAGGACTGCTCCATGCGCTACAGGAATATGGCACCAACCAGGGTCTTCAAGTGGTGGTGGATCGGACGGGAATGCGGTCTGTATCACGTAATATAGAAGAAGCATTGTGGCGAATCGGACAAGAAGCGCTGAATAATGTACGGAAACACGCTGGTGTTCCATCTGCTGAAGTCACCCTCAAGTTAAGTGATCATGAAGCGGTGCTCACTATCACAGATCAGGGAACAGGCGGTGCGAAAAGGCCAAAAGTATCTTCTGGAAGCTCGCTGGGCCTGTCCATTATGAAGGAACGGGCTGAATCACTCGGAGGCAGATTAGTAATGGTCAGTTCTTCCCGCAAGGGAACGACAGTAACGGCAGTCATTCCACTTCCGTTCGAATCTGTATAAAAGTTAGGGGGAAGAAGAGATGCCGATTACGATTTTGCTCGCAGATGATCATGCGATGGTGAGACGGGGACTGCACGTTTTTTTGACCACGCAGCAAGACATGGAGGTTGTTGGTGAAGCATCGAACGGGCAGGAAGCTCTGGAGCAGGCGGAAGCGCTAAAACCCGACGTGGTATTAATGGATCTGCATATGCCAGTCATGGACGGAATTGAAACAGCCAGACGTATGCGTACGTTAATGCCAGAAACGCGAATCATTGTGCTCACATCGTTTTCCGATCAGGATCATGTGGTTCCCGCTGTTCGTGCAGGAGTGAAAGGGTATCTGCTTAAGGATATTGAACCGGAGGATCTGGCCGTGGCCATTCGCAATGTGCATGCGGGTCAGGTGGAATTACATCCTGTGGCGGCAGGTCAATTGATGCATGTGATGTCTTCATCCGATTGGTCCATCAATGAACAGCAAACACAGCATATATCAACAGATCGGTCAGTAAACAGTCAATATCAGAAGCCAAGCCAGGCTGGAAAAGCAGCTGAAGCATCCCTTGGTGGTCCGGATATGCTCACTCGTCGTGAACAAGAGGTCTTGGGACTGATTGCTCAAGGGCTGAGCAACAAGGAAATTGCGGTTCAATTGGTTATCACAGAAAAAACGGTCAAAACCCATGTCAGTCATCTGCTGGACAAACTGGGGCTTGCGGATCGGACGCAAGCGGCTCTTCATGCCGTAAGAAATGGCTGGGTCGTCTGACCAATTCCGACATATCTTCATACTTAAGTCGTATAAACTCAACCTAAAGGTTGAGTTTTTTGGTATTTCAAGTTAAGTCTATCTGCTGACGATATGGATGCGGGAGAAAGGTAAGATAAGAGTAGAAATAACAGATCGGTTGGAACATGAGAGCTTGAAGTATTAAAAACAAGGAGAGTGACTTTGATGAATATCGTTATATTGGCAGGTAGTAATCGGAACAATGCAACCAGTACGCGTTTGGGAGAGTATGCTGTGGAGATTAATCGGGGACAGGGACATCAGGCCAGCCTGTTTGATCTGTATCAGACGCCACTTCCATTCTACGCACCAGATGATAAACAGGCGGACCATGAACATCTGGCAGACTTGAATACACGTATGCTCGCGGCAGATGCGATCATCCTGTCTACGCCAGAGTACCATGGGAGTATTAGCGGTGTGCTTAAAAATGCACTGGATCACCTGAGTCAGGCTCATTTCAGTGGCAAGCCCGTCCTGTCGATTAGCTCCTCTGGCGGAGCGGTAGGGGTGAGTTCGCTTTTACAACTGCAAGCGATTGTTCGCAATCTGCATGGCATCAATGCACAGGAGTGGATCTCCATTGGTGGTGCACAGCGCAGACGATTCGAAGCGACATTTGACGGATACGAAGAGTACGAAGACAGTCAGGATATAGAGGACCGAGTTCAGCGGGTCCTTGGATCGTTTTTGAATCTGGCTCAGACGTTAACGAATGCCCGGAACTCATCCATGAGCTAAGAACGAACGAAAGCGACGACGAAAATGGGCAAAGGAAAAGAGGTTGATCATCATGATTACAGGCATATTTGAAACACATTTGAACGTGACGGATCTGGAGAGATCCCATCATTTCTATGAAACGGTCCTGGGTTTACCCCATGCCTACGGGCAGATAGAACGCGGTAATTCCTTCTACTGGATTGGTGGAAAAGGCAATGCCATGCTGGGATTGTGGCAGAAGGAATCTTCCGAGGTGCAGCGTCAGCATTTTGCTTTTCACGTATCTCTGGAGGATATGAAACATGCGGTGGCTCACTTGGAGAACAAAGGGATCAAAACACACAACTTCCTGGATGATGATATCGGTGAACTATATGTCTTCGGCTGGATGCCTGCGGTATCTGTGTATTTTAACGATCCAGATGGTCATTCGCTTGAATTCATCGCGATGCTTCCGGATGAAGCGAAGCCTGAGCTTGGCATGGTGCCATGGAGTCAGTGGGAGGAGATGCAGGAGAAGACCATATGATGATCGAAGAATTACAGATATATACAACACGGCTGGAGGACCTCAAGCGTTTTTATCGCGATACGTTGGGAATGGAGGTATCCAGTGAGACAGATCAGGCTTTCAACCTTCAGGTTGGAAGCACAAAGATGATTTTCAAACCGTGTGAAACAGATCATGAGCCCTTCTATCATGTGGCCTGGTTAATTCCGACGAATCGGTTCAAGGAAGCGAAGCAGTGGGCTGCATCATGTGTTGCCTTAAGCAGGGAAGGAAATCGGGATGAGACGTACTCAGCTAATTGGGACTCTCATTCTGTCTATTTCGAAGATCCGGGAGGCAATATTATCGAGCTGATTGCTCATCATCGTATCCAGAACGAGAGTGACCATGACTTCTCCAGTAAAGATATATTACAGGTGTGTGAGATTGGCCTGGTGACGGATGATGTTCTGTCTGTGGTGAACGAGCTTCAGCAGATTGGACTTGAGCGCTGGTGTGAGGTTAGTGATACCTTTGCCCCTGTTGGGGATGTGCATGGTCTGTTTATTGTGGTCAAGAAGGAACGGACGTGGTTTTTCTCTACGCAAAAAGCACAGATCTATCCGCTGGAAGTGTCCATTCGTGACGTGGGCAGGCTTCGAATGGGCTAAACTTTGCATTCCGGGGCAAAACGGGCATATGTGGAACATTTCCGTCATGTTATAGAAGTAAACGCTTTATTTATTAATTAGGATATATAAGTTGAACTAAATTTACACGATAACGGAGAGGACAGAAAAAACCTGAAAAAGCGAAGCGTTCACATTTATCACCGGATTTTCCCTTAGGAAAGGGAATCGAAAAAATCTGGGGATAACAGTGATTGGAAGGTTGTTCTGTCATCGTAGTGTCAGTGTAAATAATCTTTGTTCAACTTATATAGTTTCTCTGATGGGCTTATATATTATGAAGGGTGGTGGCAAGCTTGGATCGACGTTTATTGGAAGAAGGACTTGCAATTATTGTTTCCAGTCGGGAACGTACAGGAGATCTGTGGCACGCCCATTATGGAGCAGGCGCGATTGCGGCATATTTTTGGGTACGGGAAAATCGTCTCACTGCCCTTGCCGCCGGCAGTGTTACCGCCGAAGCAAAAGCCATGCTTCGCCAGCATGGATTGAGCCCTGGTCAGACCTCTCCGATAGGTGAGATGATGCCCATGGAAGATGCCGAAGCGCGCATTACGGACGCATTGCATCGAACCATTGGAGAGCTGCACTGGGTTGGGCACCAGGCCATCTACGGGGCCATCAGCCTGAAGGCTATTCGCGAACTGGAGGGATGGGGTACGGCTGAAGACATTGGTCGGCTGGTTGAACTGATCGATTCATTCGATCGAACCATCCCGGGAAGATCATGGATGAATACAACCGTGAAAGAAATTCGCAGTCTGAAGCCGGAGATGAGCGATGGTTTCCCTGAGATCGGAGATCCAACGCAGTTGTCACGCTTGATTCTGGATGAGCTTGGTGCGTTCCAGACCATCTATCACGCGGAAGCACATCATGATCTAATTGGTCATATGCTCACCTACGGACATGCGCTTAACATATTATATGAATTGGGTTACCCGGCATTATTTCACAAAGGTATTCCGCCTTTCCTTACTATGGTGAAGGCGCTACGCTTAAGCCGAGATGTGAACAGCGAACAGGAGATGCCAACATTGCAATCCCCTGTAGATCTGCTGCCACTAGCACGAGCGGAAAGGTCGGTGGCGCTGCCCCATGAACTGGAATACTGGCTCACCGATAGACGTTCCCGTGACTGGTACGGAGGTCATGTGTTCAAATTCCCGTTCAGCTTCTATCATCATGCGAAGAACGGGGAGCCTGTGCCGGAAACATGGGAAAATTTTCGTTATATCATCGCGTGAGATAAAAGATACATTTCAGAAGGGGTGTCCGTCAGTTATGAGTTTGACGGAGGACATCCCTTTTTGGCATTATTCTGGTCTACCGAATCGTGGGCAGCCTGCCTCTTTTTAACGGGGCCAAATTTCAAGGATAAACAGGATCAGAATGACTCTGGACACCAGCATGTATGGTGATTTTCGTATAGGCTGACGCGCTGCCCATATTCCCCAGGAACTCATAAGTGCAATACTCCCCCAGAACATGCATAAGGAAACGCCTTCGGGTGTAAATGGAAAGGATAGCTTGGGCAGTCCTGTGTTGCCAGCCCCAAGAAGAACAGTGGTCATATAGACGAGCGCAAGGAAAAGCAGCTCGAAGAGCAGGGTTTGCAGCCAGAAATAATAGATGTTTAACACTCGAAGCATGATGACTGTGATCAGGATAAACAGGATACCAACGGATAAGAACGTTGCCGCGGTCCATCCAATGAGTGATGTCGTTACAACATCTGTTTCCTGATATAAGATGTACATCGTCAACGCATACATGACGGGACCCACCATATAACTGGTGACCGCAATCCAAAGATAGAAGAGATGCCTTTTTTTCATGATCATATCCATCCTTTATTGTACATAGGATTTGAAAAGCTACTTATATCATAAAAACATCATCAGGAATGGTTTGGTTGGATTATCCGGTAGGAGTTCCTCGCAAGAAACCGACTTTTAACCGCTGTGAAGGCGTCAGCAAATAGACTTTATCCGTACGGATTACCGTCAGCGCGAGTGGGAAAAGGCGGTAAGATGGTATTATCGGATCAGCAGCAAGGAAGACACACCGACAGCTCGTACGCTAAAGTACAGACCGGCCCTGGGGCCGGTTTTTTAATTCGGTGATTGCATCCTTGCCCTGATCGGGTAATAAGACTAATTAGATAACAGGAGGCTACGTGATATGAAAACAGTATTGTATGTTCCACTGGATGATCGTCCAGCGAATCTGGATGATGTGATTGTGCAAGGGAAAGCAGCCGGTATCCATATCGTTACACCGAACCTGAGTGATCTTAAGAATCGTCTGGACTCGGAGAAAACCGTAGATGGCACAACGCTGCTCGGTACCTCCACGCCGGTGTATGGGAAACCGTCCAACATTCATGACTTTATTCTGAAACATGCTGCCAAAGTCGATGGATTTATTATTTCATCCGATATGCTCGCCTATGGCGGTCTGATTGGCAGTCGTCAGCTTCGCGAAGATGGGGGAGGTGCCTATCCGGGATATGATGATGAGACTACTCGTTTGCTGGATGTGATCCGGGTGATCAAGCAGAAATATCCACGCAAACCCGTGTACGTGATGGATACGATTATGCGTCTTGCCACGACCTCGTTCGCAGATGGTTTGGCGCTCGATGCATATAATGAGTCCCGTGCGTTAATGCAGCAGCCACGTCAGACGTACACCGAGTTTGACGATATTATTCAAGGGTATAACCTGTCTCCGGATGGGGTGGAATATGGGACAACGACCTATTTTAATAAAGAAGAGTATTACAATACAAGACAACATAAATTCAAAACAAACCTGTACATTCTGGATCAGCTGGCTCGCACAGGTTATATCGATTTCCTCGCGGTTGGAGTGGACGATGCCAACACGCAGGGTGTTCAGATCAATGAAATCAAATATGTGGAAGCACGGATCAATGAATGGCTGGGTGGAACCAATGGACAAAATCCGGATCGTGCTATCATCTTGCCGGATGCGGATGGTCTGGGGCACGCTTTGGTTGCTCGCATGGCTAACCAGTTGTTCCGAGGTGGGGCGAAGACACGTTACGCAGTGAAATATTTTGGTCCTCACGGCAATACCATCATTAACACGTATGAATACATGGATGTACACGAGAATGTAGTTCGTCACGTGGATATTGTAGGTGGTGTACTTGTGGCGGATTCAGCTTATCCTGAACCGGAGGTGGGGACGGATGCAATTGCTAGCGTGGAGAATGAAGAGCTGGTGGCTGTATCAGCCGAGCAAGTTGTCCCGTTTGACATGGCCTCCGAACTGGACCGTATGACGAAGGGTCACCCGGGCAATTCCACAGAGAACACAGGCATCGACATCGAGATTATTGCGATTACCGCTCTGGATCAGTTGCAGGCTGCGTTGGAGCAGTTGACACTAAATGGTGAGCAAGGTCTGCCTTCGGTGTTGATTGATTTTGTGGGTAAAGGACCAGCCAATGTTGATGTTGCTGAAGCGTTGCTGAACAGTCCATATACTGGCCGGGTTCTGGGTTATAGTGCCTGGAATACGCCGGGCAACAAGATCGGTATTGCCGTAGGCATGGGACAGTCGAGGTACGCATTGATCACAACAGAGAAGCATGAACATAAGTTGCGAGATGCGATGAACGCTCACGGGTCGTTGTTGTTTAAGCGTTTCCTGAAGGATTACTACTACAAAGCGGTAGCGATTGCACAGATTCGCACATATTCCCGAGCCCATGCGCTTTATACCAACGTGGCTACCCTTTCGGATCAGAATATGTTGCTGTTCAACTCGGAGGAGGACTATGCCTATTTGCAAACATTGCTCCGTGATTTGATGCAGACTTATACCACGGCGCTTGCGAATAAGACAGCCTTCCAGGCAGGCAATGTGGCGATCAAACAGATCTGTAATGAGGAATTGTCTTATGCGACGTATGGCAGTGCGCTGCTGGAATATGCAAATCCCGATTTCATCTGGGGACGTGCGTTTGAGATTACGTTGAACCCGAAGGTTACTTTGAACTAAACTGTTATCTCACCATGGGTTCCTTATGTTTAGGGTGATCACTGGTATGACTGTACTGCTTAATCTCGCCGTTGTTAAAAATGATGTATTGATACTTCGCTTCCAGTTCATCCGCGAATGTTACTGAGGCACCGTAAGGTGCGTCAGTGCTTTTTGAAGAGTATGTACCTTTTACTTCGTTAAGCTGTTCGGGTGAGTAACCATTCTGTTCAATCAGGTAAGTGGTTACCTGTTGTTCAGCATCATTTTCTTGAGTGGATTACCAAGCAGTCCGAAGTAGGCCCAGCAGGATATTCCGAGTATAAATGATAAGACGACAAGTGAAGTGATCTTGAATGTTTTACTCATAGGTATTCTCCCTCTTTTAAGTAAGCGACAACGAATTTGATAATGAAATATTAATATATTTGGATAAATTTATCAATTCATTGATCTTGATCTTAATGCTTACTTAGGTATCCTTTAAAGGATGATTCCAGAATCGTCTTTTTTCCACCCGAACGACGCCCTTAATCGCACCGAAGTCGTACGGAACACCATCCGCGTTAGGGATGAAAGGGTGTAAGATTGTATTATCGGATCAATAGCAAGGGACGCACCAAAAGCACATACGCTAATGTACAGACCGGCCAGGTGGCCGGTCTTTTTAATGCGGTGAATGTAGTCCCGGTACTGGTTCGTTCGGAATACAGACTCTGAGTAAAAGGGGGAGTCTACAGCTGCTGCATTGTCGCTGCACGGTGTGGGCAGATCTCAAACTTGCAGCCAAAGGGGGCGAAATGAATGTGTCTATGAGAAATGAGATTAGCACTGCCATGAGCACCAGTACATTGAGTACGCTCATTAAAAAAACGCTGAAACAGAAGCTCGCTGTACTTGTTCCAGATTGGGACGGTCGTGTGCTGGATGTTCCTGCGTCAGGCGAAGGGTTGGCCGGGCCTTGTGCAGTCGTTGCGTTTGCCGAAGAAGTGCCAAAGTCTACATGGGCGGGGTACCGACGGATTATTAAAATCTCACCGTACGCCCGTCCGGAAGATGGCGGCTCTGAACAAGTGGAAGCTTGGTCAGCTGATCTAATCGAAGGGTTGCATCAGGTAAGGTTGGTGGATGAAGCAGGCGAGGCTTTTACTTGCATCTATCTGGGTTCTTCAGATAGTGACCGGGTGGATGCAGGTTCTGGCATGCTTACACGCAGTCTGCGGTTTGGGGTGTATGTTCCCGAAGGTCGAACGGAAGCTACGGCTGAAAAAGGAAATTCGTGGCTGGCTGCACTTCAAGGCTGGACACAGCAGGAACTTGGCTCGAACTGGTCGGTGTATGGGGATGTCTGGCCCGGTGGGTATGAGAAGCCGTCTGTGTTATGGCGATTGGCCGGATGCAGCACGTCCGTGGCGGGCACTTCGGCATTGGAGGTTCGACAACAGTGGATTGGGCATGTACTCACCGATCATCCAGTGCTAACACGGCATACGGTTACTCGGTTGGCCCGGCAACTTGCGGTTCAAGCTCGGATTGCCGTAACTGAAATGGGGAGCGAAGAGCACGAAGGTAAAACTCGCTATGTAACGGTGGATGAAGTCACCGCAGATCTGCAGACGGATGCGTATCTGAATGGACAGATTCGCCTGACGTTGCAACAGCGGATTCGTCGTCCAGGTACCGATGTGCCATTCATCCGTGAGATTCACCACAGCAAAGGCATGGAGTAAACGTTAGTCGAGAGGAACCTTCTATTAAAGGTGGTTCCAGATTATAGCTTTGAAATGATGGATGTAGATTCAACACTATAGCTTCAAATTCATAGGTTCATAGGATCAAAAATTCATAGGTCAAAAATATAGCTTCAAGATATCTAAGTTCAATTAAATTTACACGATTACGGAGAGGGCACAAATAACTTGAAGAAGCGAAGCGTTCGCCTTTATCCCCGGATTCACCTCCTAAAAGAAGAAACAAAAAATCTGGGGATAACAGCGATCGGAAGTTATTTTGTCATCGAAGTGCTGGTGTAAATATCAGTCCAACAATGAGGTGAGATGGCAATGGCAAGCTCAGTGAAAAAAGGCAAACAGTCAGCCCCGCGGTATACAAGGGCCGAACTGATGAATCATGCAGAAGCCCTCTTTGCCGTTAAGGCAGAGGTGCTGTACGGTGCGCTGTACGAAGTAGCGCAAGAGACATTTTCCATTGAAGAAACGCAGGAACGAATTAACCAATTTATGAAAGCGAAGGTGAAGGGATAATGGCAGGTGGAACTTGGGAACAAACGAATCGTCCGGTCCTTCCGGGCTTATATATGAATTTTCAGGCGGCAGCATCTTCGGCCATTCAGGCCGGAACACGGGGAACTGTCGTTGTGCCGATCAAGGCGAACTGGGGTCCGGTAGGGACATTTGTTGAAGTGGGGAGCGAAGCGGCGATTGAACGTATCTATGCGGCGAATGTACTGGATAACGGCACGGCCTATACGTCCTTAAAACTCGCCCTGTTGGGTGGTCCTAAGAAATTGCTCGCTTATCGGGTAGCAAGTGCTGCGGCCAAAACAGCTACGCTTACTTTGAAGGACGGCAGTGATGCAAATGTGCTGCAACTGGATGCGAAGTATCCGGGGGATCGTGCGAATGGATTCTACGTTACCATCCAGCCGGGTGTGATTGATAATACGAAGCATGAAGTGCGCCTTTTTGAAGGTAACCGGATGTTGTATGCGCTCCTGACAGCGGATATTACAGCAGCTTCTCTGGCGAAAGAGATGAATGCGGATGAACGAAATGTCTGGGTAACGGCGCAGGCCATTGGTGATGGTACGGGTGTGGTTGCTACCGTTGCGGGTGCGGCATTCAAAGGCGGGGTAAGTGGCAACGATGACCTGACCAATGCGGAATACATTGCTGTACAGGGTGCGCTGGAAGGGGAGCAATTCGACGTCTTGGCTTTGGATCAGGCGGCTGATGCGCCTCTGCTTGCGAGTTTTGCAGCATGGGTGAAACGTGTGCGTGGTGAAGGCAAACCGGTGGTAGCTGTATTTGGCGGTTCCACAGCGGACGACACCTCTGCTACAGCAGCACAAAAAGCAGCAGCACGTTCGCTTATGCTCAACCATGAAGGTGTGATTAATGTCGGTACAGGCGTGCGCCTTGGAGATGCATTTTATAGCTCGGCGGAAACGTCCGCCTATGTTGCAGGACTGATCGCCGGACAACGTCTGAACCAATCCACAACTTATGCAGCTACTCCGTTCGATGACGTTACACGTCGCTGGACACGTGCAGAACAGGAGCAGGCAGTACAGAATGGCGTATTTATTTTCTTCCATGATGGACGTCAGGTGAAGGCACTTCGCGGTGTAAACACACTGGTAACTCCGGCCGCTGGACAGAATAATGCGTGGAAAAAAATCCGTTCCATTCGTGTATTGGACGCGATCAACACGGATTTGCAGCGCTCCGCGGAAGATACGTATATCGGTAAAGTGAACAATACGGAAGAGGGTCGTCAGGCACTGATTAGTGCCATGAAGGCCTATTTGGCGCTGCTCGCACAGAGCAATGTGATTGAAGCTGACGGTTATGATGTTATTCTTGACCCTGCCTACTACGGCGCGGCACCAGTTCTCAAACCGGAGGCGGATCAGGTATTCCTGCAATGGAATGTGAAGCTGACGGATGTGATGGAGCAGTTGTTTGGTACATTTTACGTACAATAAGGTTGTGTGGAAGGAAAGAACTGTTTTTCTGAATTACTACTATACGTTGAACTGCTGGTTTACACGATAACGGAGAGGACAGAAAAAATCTGAAGAAGCGAAGCGCTCGCCTTTATCCCCCGGATTTTCCCTTTATAAAAAGGAATCAAAAAAATCTGGGGATAACAGCGATCGGAAGATTGTTCTGACTGCGGAGTTATACCGTGTAATATTTATTAGTTCAACGAACCCAAGGAGGAAAATATATGTTGGATGCGTCAAGAGTAATTCTCGGTACCCATGGTCAGTTGCATATCGATGGTGTGTGGCAGACAAACATTAACAAGTTGGAAGCGAGTGTGGAGATTGAAAAGCGTGAGTTGAACCTGGTCGGTAACGACTGGAAAGTGCACAAAAATGGAGCGAAAAAAGGAACAGGCACGATGACCGGCTACAAAGTCACTTCGGATATGATTCAGCGTGGCTTCACCAAATTCGAGATTATTTCGAAGCTGAACGACCCTGAATCGTATGGACACGAGAGTGTGTTACTGAAAGGTTGCATGGTGGACAAAATCCAGCTTGCCAACTGGACAGCCGGCGAAGAAGTGCCCGAGGAAACAGGCTTTACGTTTGAAGGATTTGATTTATTGAATCCGATTGTGGCGAACTAAGCTTTGAAATAGCCACGTTATTAGGCTTGCTTGCTCAAGCGTGATTGCATAGTTACTTCCTTATAATATGGACACCAATGCAGGCCGAGATGATCTCGGTCTCTTTGTTGTCTCTACAGTCTTGGAAAATGGCATAGATGAACCTATTTGTGAAAAAAGAAGGAGATAACGCCCGATGAGTATGAATGAAAATATGTCCGAAGAACAGATTTTGGATCAGTTGTTTGAAGCAGCAGAACGTTTGCCAGAGGAGAATGTACGCATTCAGCGTCTGGATCTGCTGTTGACCTTGCGTGGACTGACATCCTCCAAAGTGGATCACATTCGCGAACGTTGTACGATTCGAAAAACGACCAAAGGCCGCACCGAGGAAAAGGTGGATACCGAAACGTTTAACGCGCTGCTCATTTCCGAAGCAACTGTGAAGCTGAAAGTCCGTAGTCTGGAATTGTCCGGCTGGGGAGACACCCGCATTACTGGTCGCATGAAGCTTTCTGGTGGAGAACAGGCGGTTCGCCGCATGCTTCTCGCGGGTGAATTGGATGCCGTAGGCGATAAAGTGCTGGAGCTGTCCGGCTTCGGTGTGGAGATTGAAGACCTAAAAAACTGATTCACTCCGGCGGGATGACCACGTTCCTGTATCACATGTGGGTGCGTCATCATCTCCGGCCCGGAGAGTTCTGGTCTTTGCCACGCGGGGAGCGCTCGCTGTTAATTGCGTTTTCTGAAGAGGAAATGTCAGCGATCACCTCGCAAATGAATCGATAACGATATAGGGCAGGAGGTGAAAAAATGGCAGAAATGATTGTGGGTTTATCCAAGTCCAATGCGGAAATGCGGACAACCCTTCGATACCTGGATCAGATCCAGCGCTCAACGGAACGTCTGGGCAGAGTTCGATATCAGAGTCTAATCAAGGTGAACAATGAGCTGAGAACGACCGGACGCAGGTTGGAACATATTTATAGTATGGCTGTGCGAATCAGCAGGCTGCGAATCACACCGACGATTGGGTTAATCGATAAGCTGAGTCCGGCACTGGATCGTGCATGGGCGAAACTGAACAGTTTTAAGGACCAGATGGTTACGGCTTCAGGAACAGTATCGTTTGAGGTTCGGCAGAAGATCGAAGTGGCGATGGGTAAGATGAATCCTGCGAGTGCGTCGTCCACGTCAGTTGTGATCGGGAGTCATAATACAACGATTTATAATGTGGCTAAAGAAGAAGATAAAAAGTGGTGGGAAAAAGCACTGGAATGGACCAGTACTGGATTAGATATTCTTAATAATGCTACTGATCTTGGTAAGAAATATAAAGAGTGGATGTCCGATCGAAAGGCTAAAAAGAATAAAGTGTCTAATCCGAGTGCAAGTACAGAAGTGGCAGAGGGCAAGAAAGGTAAAAGCCAAACTCGTAACAGCTCAAGATCTGGTAATGCCAATCCGAGTGAAACTCCCCCACGGAGAGTAGGTGGACGACGCGGTGGAAAGAATCGATCATCAACAGCAACTCCTGTTCCAACGCCAAGTCCGATCATTACAGATACTTCAGATCGTGCTTTTAATGAAGCCAGAAATGCTAACAACAGAAGAAATGTTGGTGGAAGGAGATCCAATCTCATCTCTGGCATCATGTCCAGTTCACCAACGGCAATGTCGAATCTATTTTCAGGTGATGGCATGCTTGGTAAATTGGGCGGTGGCTTTGCCAAAGGAGCCAAAAGGTTGCTTGGACCCATCAGCATGCTTGCTGATGTGGCGAATGTAGCGACAGCACCCCCGGAAGAACGTGGCCGAGCGGTGGGTTCCATGATTGGCGGCACAGCAGGTACTGCGATTGGTAGCGCCATCGGCAGCGTTCTTTTGCCTGGCATCGGAACATGGGTTGGTGGTGCAGTAGGTGGTTGGGTTGGCAGTGAGGCAGGGGGCTGGATTGGAGGCAAAGCGAAGGATATTGGAAAATTCATGTCCAACGCTACTGAGGGTGTAGGGGATGCATTGTCGGGTGCAGCGGATTACGTCTCTGAGAAAACAAAAAATATCACCGATGGCATATCCAGCTTCTTCGGTTTTGGTTCCAAAAAAGAAGAAAAGACGGTCTCGGCAGCAACGGTGGCTTCACCGTCTCCCGTAGCAACAGGTCCGCAGATGGCACCTGCCTATATGCCACCGGCACTGACCATGACAGGTCCAGCGGCTTATATGAACAGCAAGGTTGGTCAGCCTACATCTGCTGGATTCATGGGAACAAGCATGATGCAGAACCAAGCAATGGCGCTTGGTAACGTTGCGCAGACGAATGGAAAATCGTCCACGATGACGGTACAAATATCCGAAGACCAGATGAGCAGTCTGTCCGGTTACCTGAAAGATTTTAAAACCGAGACGACTAACCAGATCTCCGTGAATGTCCCTCAAGGCGCTGTGCAGGTGACGGTCCGTGAAAATGCCATTGACTACGACGGGCTGTCACGTCAAGTTGGACAACGTATTGTAGGTGAAGTACGCCGTGCCATGGAAAACCGTAAAACCATTATGGCCTAAGCAGAAAGGAGGCCGTTTATGACTGTATTTGAAGACAACGTGGAAGGTGTCAGAATGGAATTTACGCTGATCGATGGGAAAACGAAGTTCCAGTTTCCGGTGAAACCGGAAGAACTGACAATCTCACGTTCCAAAGGATATGAAACGATTAATATGTTGGAGCATGGCGAGTTTGATTTTGCGCAGGGAGAGAAGGTGAAGGAGATCACCTTCTCTTCTTTTTTTCCCAAAGAATATGATGCGTCCTATTGCATGTACGAAGATTTGCCTGATCCACGGGTAGCGATGAATATGCTGAATACGTTTCTGATATCGAAAAAGCCGCTGCGCTTCATCATTACCAACACGGGGGTGAACGTGCCGGTATATCTGATCTCGCACAATACGACCTTCCGGGGCGGCGAGAGCGGGGATATTTACTTCGACATTACGCTGCGCACATGGCGGGATTCCAAGGTGGAGAAGGTCGGCGCGGCTACATCCACGAGCAAGTCAGGTTCTCGTACGGATTTGAAAAAGAGCAGCAAGACCTACACCGTCAAAGCTGGCGACTCCCTCTCCAAAATAGCAAAGCTGGAGCTGGGCAGCAGTTCCAAATGGAACGAGATTTACAAACTCAACGCGAAAACCATCGGGAGTGATCCAAACCGGATCAAGCCGGGGCAAAAGCTGGTGATGCCATGACCTACAAGGTCATTGTCGACGACAAATATGACATCACTAAGCTGGTGGAGACGATTACGCTGAAGGACTCGCTGGACCAGATTGCGTATCAGGCCAACATCCGGCTGGCGGTGTCTGCACCTTCCGGTCTGCCTTCAATCTCACCGGGCATGGCAGTGCGGATTAGCGGGGTTCCTTTTGGCGAGAAATCGATGGTTCATCTGCTGCATCCTGCGGTCATCTGGGAGGTGGAAAGCTCGAACAGCGGCACCAAGCGGCTGTCCCTCACGGTGTACGATAGGATGATATATCTGGAAAAATCGGAGGACGAGTTCCTGCTGCCCAAAGATCAGACTGCCACGCAACGACTCAAAACCTACGCCAAAGAGTGGAAGATTCCATACGCCACGCTGCCGGATACGAAGACAAAGCTGGGCAAAGCCGTGTATCGGTCGCAGACGATTTTCTCGATGATGTTTGCTGATCTGAAGGAAACGGCGAAGTCCGGCGGGGACATGTATCATCCACGGATGACGCCCGGTGGGCTGCAGCTCTTCCAAGTCGGAAGTAATGCGAAGGTGTATGAGTTGGATCGACTTATCGATCTGACCCAGATGCGTACGCTCGAAGGGGCAGTTACCAAAGTTAAAGTCATGGCAGCGTCAGAGTCTACGAGTGGCAAAGAAGTTCCTTCCAAAGTGCTCGCGATTGAGCAGAATGGTGTGGAAGAACTGGGCACATTGCAAAAGCTGATCGAAGACGATCAGGTGAAATCGACAACCGCCGCGAAAAAACTGGCGAAAAGTCATCTGACGGGTATTCAGGAGACCTTTACGATATCCGCACCAGATGTGAATACGATTCGCGCCGGGGACGCGGTGTTGTTAAAAGGGCTGAAACTGATCGTTATGTCGGTCAGCCGTGATCTATCCGCTGGGCCTGGAACGATGACGCTGGAACTGGGGACAGCTGAGCTGGTGAAAAGGAGGTATTACCTTGAATAAAGATGATCCATATGGGCATTTTGCCGACGTCATGCGGGGTGCGATGAGCACACATTCCCGTCAGGCTGTGAGCGGGCTGGGCGCGGTATTGGGCACGATGACCTCATCCGGCGTGAAGCTGGATGATTTCAAGCACGAAGTGCAGGATTATCTCGTGGCCGAGTTGCCGGGCACGCTTGGACTACCGGAGCGCGAGGCTGCTGGGGCGATTTCCGGTATACCTGACGTGGCAAACGGCGGAACGACGGGAACGGGACGGTTTCTTTTGCAAGAAGAGGAAGTGGAAGAAGCGGTGTGGTCTCTTGGTAAGGGACTAAAAGCGGGAGATCGCGTACTGGCGATGCGGGTGAATGGCGGTAACGACATTGTGGTGCTGTGTAAGGTGGTGAGTGCGCATGCCTAGTTTGTTCCCGGAAACGGGTGTGGTATGGGGAGATGAGGAGGATCTGTCTGGGGCGGCCTCGGAAGAGGTACGCTTTGGCCGGGGCTGGCGATTCGATTACGATGCAGGGGATTTTGTGCTGACCCCAAGTGGCAAAGTTGCTGCGGCTGGTGGGCATGAAGCTTGGGTGCAGTGGTGCATTAAGGCTGTGAAAACGCCACGTTACAGACATGTGATCTATTCCCGGAACTATGGTTCGGAGCTGGAGGATCTGGTGGGGCAGGGTGACAGCCGGGGTGTGATGGAAAGTGAGATTACCCGGATGGTGACGGAGACGTTGCTGGCTGATCTACGCACGGATTCTGTAGACCAGTTTACGTTTGATTGGAATCGGGAGCAGTGCATGTTCTCGTGCCGGGTGGCGAGTGTGCAGGAAGAGATGTTTATTCTGGAAAGTGAGGTGATCTGACGGGATGGCTGAGATTCCGCGTTATTTGGAGGACCAGACGGAGGAACAGATTATGCAGCGCATGCTGGATCGTCTGCCCGCGGATCTGGATAAGTCGGAGGGTTCGTTCTTGTGGGATGCCGAGGCTCCGGTTGCGTTTATGCTGTCTGAGGCGGCTTTGTGGGCGCAGGAATTACTGCGGCGAGGGTTTGCAAGTACGGCTGCGAGCAGTGATCCGAATTTTCGTTCGGAAGAGCTGGATCTGCGGGCGGGAGAGCATGGCATTACTCGGCGGGCTGCGGTGGCGGCGCAAGGTGCGGTGAGGTTCGTGGGTGTGGCGGGTAAAGTGGTGCCAGCAGGCACGGTTGTAGCTACGCTTGCGGATGAAGTATCTGCTGAAGCTTCGCTCGAATATGAGACGGTGGGGCGTGTGGAACTGGATGCAGAGGGCTTCGGGGTGGTAGGCGTGCGAGCGCTTGTTGCCGGAAAAGATAGCAATGTGCCTGCGGGCACGGTAACTGTGCTGTCTACACCTGTAAGTGGCGTGACCTCTGTCACGAACGTTGAGGTGATTAAAGGCGGTGCAGATATCGAGGCCGATACGGCGCTGCTGGAACGCTTATATGCCAAAGTCCGCAACCAAGGGACAAGTGGCAACAAGTCGCAATATGTGCAATGGGCCAGTGAAGTACCAGGTGTTGGTGCAACACGTGTTATCCCGTTGTGGCAAGGGCCAGGCACGGTGGGATTATATCTGCTGGACACGGACAAACGTGCTGCGGGTACCGATCTGGTGACGGCGGTGCAGAAGTACGTTGATCCAACGCAGGATGGACAGGGTGAAGGTGTTGCCCCGGCAGGTCCGGTCGTGTCCATGATGCCAGCCGAGGAAGTGCCGATGAACATTCAGGTGAAACTGACGCTGGCAAGTGATGCGACATTGGCCGATGTACGAGCATTGATCGAACGCGGGGTGACCGCGTATCTGAAGCAGTTGGCTTTTGCCGATCCACTCGTTCGTTACACTCGCATTGCCGCGATCCTGTTAGACATTCCGCCGATTATCGACTATTCGGAGCTTACCGTGAACGGTGTGAGTGACCAGAATATCGAGATGAACGCGAGTCAGGTGGCGGTGTTGGGGACGGTGGATGTGAATGAGTAGTGTTGGGCAGATGGTGGATGAGGAATTAGTTTGGATGTGCGCAGACCTAGGAAGATTGGGAGAAGTACGCCGATCCGGGTTGGAGCTGGTGAGCGAGACACTCTCTGTTGATGTGCAAGGAAGGGAGGGGACAGGGCATGAGTGCTCCTTCTATTGTAGATGCTGGACTGACGAGTGAGAAAGGACGGGAGTTGTTCTCGTATTTGCCAAGGTATTATGAGACTTCACGCGTGATGCAGGCCGATATGCAGGCTAAGGGCACCGAGATGGATCTGCTGTACCAGGCGCTGGATGAGACGTTGGAGCAGTTTTTTGTCCGTACAGCGACGTGGGGGCTAGACTTCTGGGAAGAAGAGCTTGGCATTGAGACGGACCGTCTCAAACCTGTGGAGCAGCGGCGTGCCGTGGTGGAGTCCAAGCTGCGTGGTGCCGGGAAATTCTCCGGGAGACTGGTTGCGAATGTGGCTGAGGCATATGCCGGGGGCAAGGTGGATGTAACTTTTCAGCCGGAAGCGTGGAGTTTTACGGTGAGCTTTGTGGATACGATGGGCATCCCGCCCAATATCTATGATCTCAAACGGGCCATCGAAGAATTGAAACCGGCCCATATGGCCGTGGAATATGAATATCGCTATCTGATCTGGGACGATCTGGACAAGAAGCAGAAAACATGGGATGAACTGGACGCCGCGTCCCTGACGTGGAATGAACTGGAGGTGTGGGCGTAATGCCACAGGAAACAGATCGATTGAAATTGCCTCTTCCTTTGGGGAACGAGAATGTGACCCGGGAGAGTATTAACGGGATTTTTGAAAAGATTGATGCGGGTGTTGCGACGGAGAGGGAGGTTAGAGATGCCTACGAACTGGCAAGCAGTAAACAAAATGTCATCAAACTAGCCAACAACTTTGCAGCTCCTGATACAGCTATCACAGCTTATCCAGAGGGATATTCCGTTTTCTATGTAGGTGGTGGCACTGGTGGACAAGGAGGGGCATGGAGGACAACCGTAGGAGCAACCGAAGCATTTGGCTATGTGGAGACAGTACGAGTTGGTACTGGGGGGTATCAGACATTCACAGAGATGTATTCGGGTAGCGATACGGCGAATCGTGCCAATAATAAGCAGTACAAGCGTAATAAAAGGGATAGCAATGCTTCATGGCAGCCGTTTGAACGTGTGCTTGACGTAGATGATTATAATTCATTGGTGACATATTCAGATAACGGATTTATTAAAAAATCTGTTATCATACCCGCGTCCGCTAATTTAAATAATTACATTGAAGAAGGACGCTTCTACTGCCCTGCAAATGTCACAGTTCAAACTTTGCTTAACTGTCCGGTTTCGGACGCGTTTTACTTAGATATTGGAAGGCATGCAGGTGTAGTACAAACGTTAACAACGTTCGAACCAGATAATCTTAAAGTTTATGAAAGGAATTACTATAATGGTTACTGGGGGGCTTGGGTAAAAGTTCCATCCAGACAAGAATTCGATGCAATACAAAAACACAAGCTGACGCAAGATAACGGAAAAAATTTTGTTTTCGAAGGCGACTTAAATAACTTAGTTACAAACGGGCAATACAACGGACATGGATTAGTTAATGCCCCACAAAGTGAGATTGCAGGAACTTGGTGGTATATAGAAGTCCAATGTCATACCAATGGCATTGGATATGTATTACAAAGAGCAACGAAGTTAAATAACGGCGTACCTTCTTTTTTTCAAAGAACCAAGGAGAACGGATCATGGTTGCCATGGTCGCCTGACGTTTTTCAATCTGGCGTTGATGCTAAAAATGGTATTGTGGGTGCCATTAACGCCAAGGGTGGAAGTGCATCCACATCCGATTCATGGGCAACACTGGCAGCTAAAATTAACGCAATTAACACAGGTAAACGATTCGCAAAAGGGCAGTTTACAATTTACAACACTGGATATGGTGAAGTAACCGGACTTGCTTTCAGACCAAGAAATATAGTATTTTCCAATGCATCAAACATACCCTCGCATCAAGAAACTTGGTTCGGGGTTTACAGCGCAGATGCACCGAAGAATGATTATTCTACGAATTCACCAATGGCATTGATTAGGATACAGGCATTAACTTCTGGCGCTAGTTATGACGGCGGAATAACCATCAATGATTCCGGTTTTTCAGTAAGTGCGGGTTTACTTAACGTGGCGCGAACGTACAACTATTTCGCCACTGAATAGAAAGGATGATTAAGATGGATATCGGTGCAAGGATATATTATGAAAAATCAACAGGTAACGTCATCTTAAATACCGGACAGCGATCAGGTGATGTTGTTGAGACAACAGTCGAACAAGATTTCGAGTCTTACACGGTGCTTGCTGAACGAGTTCAGAAAACCGTAGGTATGGTACAGCTTGATTACGGAGCATATTCAGCAGATTATGCAGAAGGCGGCGTTATTACTCGTATCAACACCGATACGCTAGAGCCTCTGTTTGCTTATCCAGACCCTAACACTCCAGAAACACCGCAGGAACCACGTCCAGCGTTGAGTGTAGAGGTTGAAGGATTGAAAAAAGCTGATATGGAGAATAAAGAGGCTATAGCAGTGCTATATGAAATGCAGTTAGGAGCTGGACTGGATGTTTAATATCCTGGTTCGGCTATTTTTGTTCCTGAAGGGAGGTGAACAGCTAATGCAGGTATTCGTGACGATTTATGTATCTTTGATTGTGGCCGGGCGCCGGACGATTGAACAAGTGCCGGTTAACATTCGCGAGGACGTTAAAGCCGATCTGGTAGCGCTGGGTTACGAGCAGTAAGCATTATTTTTATGCCCTCTGGAGTGGTCAGGGGGCTTCCATATTGAATTCAGGGGGAATTGATTTGGAGACCAGTAGGTAAATGGATTTTGGCTGTAGGTAGCTCAGTGGCTTCATATTTATAACACGTAAAATCGGATGCCAGTCCGTGTCATATAGAACTACTACCTTATGTCAAAATTTTCAACCCCAAAGGAGGTGAACCATGACCACAACCCAACTAACCAATTCTATTGCTACAACACTCTCACAGCATTTCCCATACATCCCGATCCACCCAGCAACGGGTAGCAACAGCCCTAATCCAGACTCCAAAGGCATCTCCTACCGCCTGCAGTCCGCCCAACTCACCCGCGAACGCAGCGATCGCTTCGTGCAATCTCACGTCTTTGAAATCCGTTGGCTCGATCCAAACGATATTCCGGCAACCCTGCCGGACGAGCTGTTCGAAGCATTGGAAACCATCGACGTGGAGGGAACGCCCTATCGCGCAACCGAATTGCGCTGGGAGACGGAGAACGATACTCCGCGAATGCTGGTGTACTATACCATGCGAACCACCAAAGTGTCGGAGTCCGCCGCTACCATGCAACAACTGGAACAGCGGCCCACCGCACTTAAAGCTACGAGAGAATAACTAACCAAATGAGGGGATCTGTATGAAAGGAATAGGAGGCGCGTTGGCGATGTTTACGAAAAAAGAACCGGACCCTAAAAACCCGGAAGCTCAACAGAAAAACAATCAAAAATACAGCAAACCACAGTTCGCCGAATCCCGGCAACTTAGCCGGATGGAGAAAGACATTTTGGCAGCGGTGCTGCTGGAACACCAAACGTACACCTTGCAAGAAGCACAGCAACACATCCAACAATTCATGAATGGGGAGGCACAATAATGGCTGGAGGAACATGGACGACACAAAACAAGGTACGCCCCGGCGTATATATGAATTTTGCATCTGAGGGCGCATTGCCGGGTACGGTAGGAGAGCGAGGAACGGTGGCTTTGGCCCTTCCATTGTCATGGGGACAAGAAGGTACAATCCTGACCTTACAAGCAGGTGAAGATGTACAAGCCAAATTGGGTTATGACTGGACAGCACCGCAATTGCTGCTGATCCGCGAGGCATTGAAACGGGCGCAAACATTGCTTCTGTATCGACTCAATGCAGGGACCAGAGCCAAGGCAACCTTGGATAAACTGACAGTAACAGCCCAACACGGCGGCGTACGTGGTAATGATCTGGCTGTTGTAGTCTCCGCGAATATTAATGATCCGGACCAATTGGATGTCTCCACTTTGCTTGCGGGTAAAGAAGTGGACAAACAAACTTCATCCACCATCGAAGCTCTGGAATCCAACGTATACGTCACATTTACTGGTGAAGGTGCACTCACAGCTACAGCGTCACTTCCACTAACAGGTGGATTGGATGGTACAGTAACCAACCAGGAGCATGCCGAGTTTCTTACCAAGCTAGAGGTGCTGGATTTTAACACGGTCGGTCTGGTCTCAGATGATGCCACACTCAAGTCAGTCTACACAGCTTACATCAAGCGTTTACGTGATATCGAGGGCAAAAAGGTACAGCTGGTTCTGTCCGATTATCCTGCTGCAGATCATGAAAGCATTATCAGTGTCAAAAATGGTGTTGTGCTCGCAGACGGTACCGTTCTTACGCCGAAACAAACCGTAGCATGGACAGCCGGCGCAACAGCGGGAGCTAACCTCAATGAATCTCTGACGTTCCGTGCGTATGACGATGCCGTGGATGTGAATGGCAGATTGACACATACCGAGACAGAAGCAGCATTGCGTAATGGCGAGTTTGTCTTTACGGCGAGTAGCAACCGCGCGGTGGTGGAGCAGGATGTAAATACGTTCCGTTCAGTGACACCGGATAAGGCACGTCATTTTGCCAAAAACCGTGTTGTCCGTGTTCTCGATGGTATCGCTAACGATATGAAACGGATTTTCGAGTCCTATTACATCGGCAAAGTGAACAACAACGAAGATGGGCGCAGTCTGTTCCGTTCCCAATGTGTCACTTATCTGAAGCAGCTTCAGGATATTGGGGCGATTCAAAATTTTGATTCCAAAACAGATATCACGGTTACTCCGGGCAATGAAACCGACAGCATTCTGATCGAGATTCAGGTCCAACCTGTGGATTCCGTTGAAAAAGTATATATGAAAGTGAAGGTGGTTTAAGATGGCATTTTTGAAAGCAAGCGACACAATCTCCGGCCAGGAAGGCCGCGCATATGCAACGATTAACGGACAGACGGAAGAAATGTTCTATGTGAAGACGCTGGAAGCAACGGTGGAGAAACAAAAAGCAGAGGTCAAAACGTTGGGCCGTCGCGGTGTACAGCACAAAGCAACCGGTTGGTCTGGTTCGGGTTCCATGACAATCTTTTATACCACTTCCCGTTTCCGCGAACTGATGCTCCAGTACATGCAGAATGGTGTGGACACGTACTTCGATATTGAAGTGACCAACGAAGATCCTTCCTCTACGATTGGCAAACAGACCGTGACCCTTAAAGGCGTCAACCTCGACAGTGTAATTATGGCATCTCTTGATACCGAGGCTGAGGCGTTGGAGGAAGAAGTGAGCTTTACCTTTGAAGATGTCGATATGCCTGTATCGTTCAATCTGCCGAAGTAATGTAGCGTGAAAGCATAATGATTTGGGATTTATTAAGAGTTTAACTTAGCAGCGGGTTTGTAAAAGAAACCTGTTCAACTTGCCTGTGTTACGGGCTATTTGGCGTGTCAAAATACTGTTCTTCGCCGCTTCTTGCGGCGGGGAGCCTAACTTTAGAGGAGGAACAATACATGAGTGGATTGAGTATGTTTTTTGCCCAAAATGCAGCAACGGATACAACGGAGGAGTTTATCGTTTCCCCCCGTTTCAAAGATGAGAAAGGTGAACCAGTGGCCTGGAAACTGCGCAGCATGACCGAGGACGAAAACCAGGAATGCCGCAAGGCAGCTACCCGCAAAATCAAGGGCAAGAACGGTGTCTACACACCCGACATTGATGCGAATGATTACATGGCTCGCCTGATGAGCGCAAGTGTAGTGTATCCCGATTTAAAAAACGCAGAACTCCAGCGTTCATATGGCGTGATGGGTGCGGAATCGCTTTTGCGGAAAATGTTGTTGCCTGGGGAATTTGCTTCGCTCGGCGAACAGGTTCAGAAGCTGAACGGCTTCAATCAGGACATGAACGAACTGGTGGATGACGTAAAAAACTAATTAAAGAGGGCGATTCCGAAGCCAATCTGGCTTATTACGCTCTCCATGAATTAAACATTTTGCCGCATGAGCTAATGGCCTTCTCCATGCGAGAACGAGCGGCAATCTATGCGATGATCTCAATCCGGGTGGAGGAAGAGAAGAAAGAACGGTCCAAAAATCGCGCCCGGAAGAAATAAAAAGGAAAGGAGGGAGAAATGAATGTATGCCATGTTTGCAAGACTGTATATCATGTCAAACAATATGGTTCAGCAATTTCAAAACCTGCCTACCGTAATCAATTCGGTATTCAACCCTGGCAATCTGAGCCGAATTCAGTTGGCAGGCAACTTACTCCAAGGTGTGTCAGAAGAACAGGCTAAGGTAAATGCTGCCTTTACAGAAGGTGCCCAGCGAGTGCGAGCCTGGATTAGTGTGATCAAGTCGGCAGGCCAAGCTGTTCTCGTTCCAGCGGCGCAGGAAGAGGATTTGAAGCAACGATATATGGCTGCTACTGGTGATGATGCTCAGGGGGAGACGATATTTAATCGCTACCGTGCGGAAGCTTTCAAGAGCGGACAGAATGTTACGGATGCTTTGAAAGGTACCCTATCTCTCATTCCATATGCACAGAATACGGACCAAGTTGATCAACTGAGGGATATGGCTAAGCGGTTGAGTATGTTATCTCCAGATGGCAAAAACATGTCAGATGCCTCCAGTGCCTTGGTTGCTGCGATGAACGGAGACAATGGTGAGCTTGCCAAGTCGTTTAACATTCCTGCTGAAGCTCTAAGCGGAGCAGGTCTGCAACAAACCATCGATTCATCCAACCTGGATGGGTTTATCACAAAGCTTGATGTCATTTTGCAAAAGCAAGGCTATACCCAACAGGCTTTTGACACCATGCTGGATTCACCGTTACAGAAGTGGAATGCACTGGTGAATCAGTTTAATGGGGTTCTCGGTCAGATTGGACAGGCAGCCCTCGTTGCCTTAACACCTTTACTGGATCGATTAAATGAAGCGTTTGCGAATGGGGAGTTCACGGTCATTATTGAGTGGATTAGCAATGCATTTACGGTTGCGGCAAACGCGTTGACGATGCTGGTAAACGGTATTTTATACATTGCAGCCGTGATTCAGCAGAACTGGGATATCATTCAGCCTATCCTGATGGCATTGGCTATTGTTGTACTGGCATTGGTCATCGCACAAGTCTATAGTCTCGTTGCTGCGTGGTTATTGTTGAATTGGCCGATTCTTCTGGCAATTGCTGCGATTGCGGCAGTTATTGGAATCCTGAACATGATGGGGATGTCAGGTACGGAGATTTTGGGAGTCATCATAGGTTCATTTATGATGCTTGGAGAAATCGTAAGAGTAGTTGTGGCCACGGTGTGGAATCTGTTTGCTTCGCTGGGGGAGGCGATTTTTAACTTTTTCAGAGATCCGGTATATGCCATACAGAATCTATTTAAAAACATGGGTATTTTCATACTTGATATCTTCTATAACGTGGTAACCATAATTGAAGATGCCATGGAACGAATTAATGGCGGACTTAACAGTCTGATCAAACTTGTTAACAAAACCTTTGGTTTCAATATTGGTTTGTTTCAAGAATCAGATATTAATTTAGGTGGCAAGCAAATAAAGGAGTGGAAGAAAGGCCTGGAATCCTGGGAGCCTACGAGTGACAAAGATGTGAAGTCATTTTTCAAAATGAACGGAGAGTACAATCCTAAAGCTTTTGAAGATGGACAAAAGGTTGCTGAAGATTTGCTTTCTGGTTTCTCTTCTACCTCGAATGCAGATTCCAAAGAAAAAGATTTACCTGGTGGATTTGGTAAGGATTTCACCCCAAAAACACCTTCCGTGCCATCGATACCAACTGCACCTGCTCCCACCGTTGTCCCGAGTAACAACATGAGTAACATCAACAAAATCAACAATATCGGACAGGTGGACAAGATCGGTGACGTGGATGGCACAGTGGATGTAACAAGCGAGGACTTGAAACTGATGCGTGAGCTGGCCGAAATGCAGGCGATTCAGCGATTTGTCAGCCTTACTCCAACCGTTCAGGTCACCACAGGGGATATCAACAGCGGACATGATGTGGACAGCATCATCAGCAAAATTACCGATGGACTGAACAGTCAGATCGTCTCCAGTGCTCAGGGGGTGTATGGATAAGTGGAATATTATATTCAACTAAGCTTCAATAACCGCTCTGAATACATGTTTTTCCCGGTGACACCAGAGAGCATTGAGTTTTCGGATTCGGGAGACGGTAGTACATTTAACGTTAGCGCTTTGGGTGAGATTAACGTGATTAAGTCGCCAAAGCTGCGTGAAGTCAGTTTCAGCGGGATTTTTCCGGCAGACTACAGCCCGTATCATCTGAACTACGATGCAAGACATCCGGCAGTTCAGAAGCAGTTTTACCGTGATCCCTATGAATATGTGAAAAAGATCATCCGCTGGATGCAAACGGGCAGACCCGTCAGGCTGTTCTTTTCCAGTGCAAGGTACACCATTAATATGGCTGTTTCCATTGAGAGCTTCGACTGGAAGGAGACAGCGGGTACGGTGGGCGATATCCAGTATGATATCAAGCTGAAGCAGTTCATTTTCTATGCCGCCAAAAAAGTAGTGCCACTCAAGGACAGCAAGGATACTGCTGCTGCGAAAACAAAAACCAAAGCCTCCCGGCCCAATGAAAAAATCCAGCCCAAGACCGTCACACTCAAAGCTGGAGACTCCTTGTGGTCTGTAGCCAAAGCCCATCTGGGAGATGGATCTCGCTGGAAAGAGCTGCAGAAGCTGAATAGCATCAAAGATGCACAACTGAAGAAGCTGCCGATTGGACTTGTGATCAAGCTTCCGTGAAAGGAGAGGGAATATGCAAGAGCAGATCAGGCTGGATGATAAGCTGGCAAACATGAAGGAACGGTTATTACTGGATGACAAGCAGGGCAACATCTGGGACATTAGTGAAATTGCCGGCGACATTACGTACAAAACCTCCCGCATCGGCAAGCCTTCCTCTCTGGAATTCACGTTGATCAAGGGCAGTCTGTACCAGAATAAGAAATTCACATATGAGAATGGATATGTCGTGAAATATATCAGTAACAAGGTAGGCATATTTTACGGATATATCTTCTCGGTGGATAGCGGCAAAGACGAAAGTGTCAAAATCAAGGCCTACGACCAGACTCGATATCTGACCGCGAATCAGACGTACAAGTTCGTTAACGCAACCGCTACGGATGTGATCAAACGAATCGCTACCGACTTTCATTTGAAGGTGGGCGAGCTGATCCGGCCGAAATATGTTATTCCGCGCATGTTATTTGATAACAAAAAGCTGATCGACATGATCTGTGAGGCGTTGGACCGAACGCTGATCTATGGCGGCAAAAACTACATCTTCTACGATGATTTCGGCAAGCTTGTGCTCCGGGATGTGGAAGAGATGCCTTACGGTTTTGTCATTGGGGATAACAGTCTGCTCACGGATTACAGCTATACGCGGTCGATTGACGACCAGACGTATAACAAGATCAAGCTGTATCGGGATAACAAGGATACGGGAAAAAGAGAAACGTTTGTTCATCAGGATTCAGGCAGCATCCGTCAATGGGGGCTGCTTTTTTTGTACCAAAAAGCGGATGATGGCCTGAATGAAGGTCAGATTGATGCCATGCTGAAGACCCTGATGACCCTCCGTAATCGCGAGACGCAGACGTTAAAAGTGGATGCACTTGGTGATTTCAAGCTGAGGGCAGGAAGTTATGTCAACATCCAGATCGATGAACTCAAGATTAATCAATATTTTCTGGTAGACGAATGTACGCATAAGGTACAAGGCGGTGTGCACACGATGTCACTGGATTTGAAGGTGGTGTAACGATAAATGATGCTGGACGTGATTAAAAAGGCGGCGGTGGCCGCTGTAGATGCCAAGTCTCCCGTTCAGGTAATGTACGGAAGCGTGACAAACACCCAGCCTCTGGAGATTACCGTTGAACAACGGCTGGCTTTGGCTGAGCCTTTTTTGGTACTGCCTGAATCCGTAGTGAACAAAGCTTGGACCGTGGGTGACCATGTCTTGTTGTTACGTGTTCAAGGTGGAGACAGCTTTGTCGTGCTGGATCGGCTGGTGAATCCATGATTCCACAGGGTGCGCAGATTAGCGCAGAAGATCAGGAAGAATCTGCTGTGCTTCCAAGTCTTACGTATGTATTTCAAGCTTCGGGACAACGAATTGGAAGGTTGCAATTGGATGGAAAAGATGCGATAAAACAGGCGGTGTATAAAGCGTTGTCTACACGCCGCTACGAGCATCTAATCTATTCCTCGGATTACGGCATGGAATGGTCCTGGGAAGGAATGGCCGGGAGATCCATGGTTGAATCTGAACTGGAACGCTGGATTCACGAAGCGTTGCTTCCAGATGATCGTATATCGGATGTAACCGAGTTCGAGTTTGTCCACGAGGCTGACGGGGTACGTGTTTCTTTTACCGTGGAAACGGATTTTGGCAGCTTCAGGGAAGAGACGGAGGTGAACATGAATGGTTGAAGAGCAGACGTTTGAAGTCATTTTAAATCGAATGCTAGATAGGGTGCCGGATGGTGTAGATAAACGTGAAGGCAGCATTATCTATGATGCCCTTGCGCCAGCGGCAGTGGAAATGGCTCAGATGTATATCGAGTTGGATGTGAACGCCAATCTGAAGTTTGCAGATACAGCATCTGGAGAGTATCTGGATCGCGCGGTGGCTTGGTCTGGCATTAGTCGGAAAGCGGCCACGAAGGCACGTTGGGTTGGTAGTTTCCGGGATAACGAAGGTAAGCCTGTTGAGGTTCCTTTGGAGAGTCGTTTTTCCACGGGGGATCGGGTGTATGTTGTTGTGGAGCGCGTCGCGGCAGGGCGATATGTGTTGGAATGTGAAGTCGCGGGAGCGGGAGGTAATGAGTATACGGGGGCGCTGCTGCCCATCGATTATATTGCTGGCCTGACGACAGCTGAATTGACAAATTTGTTGGTTCCTGGCGAAGACGAGGAAACGGATCAGGCTTTGTATGATCGTTATCAGGACAAAGTTTCCCGTCCGGTCACGAGTGCGAACAAATATCAGTATGAGCTATGGGCACGGGAAAACTCCGGTGTGGGTAAAGCGAAAGCTTTTCCGCTGTGGGACGGTCCCGGTACAGTCAAAGTGGCATTGTTGAATAATGAAATGCAAACACCTGCTGAGGCGGTTATCGAGGCGGTGCAGGAATATATCGATCCATCCCAGGATGGAATGGGCGAAGGTGCTGCTCCAATCGGACCCGTGGTCACAGTAGTGGGAGCGCAAGAGATACCTATTGATGTTGAGGTGCAGGTCACGCTTGCTTCTGGTTCAACGTACGAGGGCGTGAAGACACTGATTGAAACGGGAGTTACGGCGTATCTGAAAGAACTGGCCTTTGCCGATCCGTTGGTTCGTTGGACACGTATTGCCAATGTCATTCTGGATATCCCGCCTGTGATCGATTACAGCGATCTGCTGGTGAATGGTGGTATGTCCAATCTGGAGATCGCACCCGGCGCAGTAGCCGTTCTCGGGACGGTGAAGGTGACATGAGTAAAGCAGAGGTATTAATGACCCTTTTGCCCCCGTTGTATGAAAATGTGCTGGAGATGCAGCTTCTTACGGAGACCGAAGGTGTTGAGTTGGACAAGCTTTCGGTGGGTTTGGAAAGTGTGTTGGACCAATTCTACCCGGAGTCTGCGACTTGGGCATTGGAACGTTATGAGCGGGATTTACAGATTCCGACGAATCAAGCCAAGCCAGACGATCAACGGAGATCCGTGATTATTTCCAAAATGCGTGGGAGTGGTAAAGTTTCCGGTTCGATGCTCAAGAATGTGGCGCAAGCCTATGAAAGTGGCGGGATTGATGTATCGGTTGAGCCGAGCGAATACCTGATTATGATCCGTTTTGTGGATACGTATGGCCTGCCACCCAATTTGCACGATCTCAAGGCTGCGATTGAAGATATTAAACCGGCACATATGACTGTGGAGTATCGTTTGCGGTATTTGACGATTGCAGAAGTAGAGAGTATGACGGTGGCCAAGATCGAACAGACCCGGCAGGATAAATTTTTAGGAGGTGGAGCTTAAATGAGTGAACCAAAAACACCAAATTTGGGGTTGAATAAGATTGATCGTTCTTCGCCATCGACAACCTATTTTGATCTGGATAAGTATTTGGATCAGAACTGGGAGAAGATCGATGGTTTTGCAGAGCAGGTGGAGGAAAAGGTAGAGGAGACAGCTGGGCAGGTTAGTAGTATTCAAGAGCGGCTTGATACGGAAAAGCGTAGATCGGTGACACTGGAGCCAGGATTACAGATTATTAATGCTGAACGTACCTCGGCGTTTAAGTTAGAGGGATTGAAGGGACGCACGCTGGTGAACTTGTTGGGGCGTGCTGGTGGTTGTGAATCTATTACGGGATGGACGAAGAGCACATCAACAACTATTGAGTTGTCTATGACTAACGTCAACAACGGAAGCAGAAACTTTAAAGTAACGCAAAGCGGATTTGCTGGCCAGTCATATGTGAGGACGCCTGCATCAGCAACGGCAAATGTAAATCCAACTAATTATTATATCGCATTAGCTTGGATTAAGAACGAAACATCTCAAGCATTCTCCGCTCGTCTTGTAACCGCTGATGGCAGTGCTGCAATAACCGGGGCAAAATCCGAAACAATTTTAGCGGGTGCGACTGGACTTGTGTGGCGTGCGTATACGCCAACTGAAATGGGCAGCAACACGAAAGCAGATATGGACGTTTATACAGCCGGAACAGTAGCTGTGGGCAGTTTTTATTACGTTGACTCATTCCGTATTTATGAAATCAGTGCAGCTGAATATGCAGTACTCGACAGCATCACGCCGGAACAGGTTAACGCTAAGTATCCTTATGTTGATAGCATTCAACCTGTGCGAAATCCGTATGCGATTCGTTATGGCGAAAACTTGTTACCGCCGTTTTATGAATGGACGTTAGTCAGAGCGCCTTACGTTATGACAAGTCCGTATAAAGTTACTGGTTCGCCTATCGGAGGTGCTGCTCACTACGTCGAGATTGATGTAATTCCTAATACTGATTACATCTTTTCCGTGGAACATAACGGAAATATCAGTATTTATACTGGGGATGGGCTTACAGCAATAAAGGATTACACGACAGATCAATCGATTACTTTCAACAGCGGTAATAATAAGAAGATTAGAATGTATCTAAACGGACTTGTTGCTGGGGCGTTCACCTTTTCAAATCCAATGCTCACTCTCGGCACAACAGCCAAACCATTCAAACCACGTGAAGACGCTATGCTCGCATTGCAAACGGATCTATACGCTGATCCAGTAACAGGGGCGAATGCTGACGAAGTGTTCGAGAAGGACGGGCAATATTTTAAGCTGGCTAAGTGGAAAAAGATTGTATTGGACGAGAATAAAGCTTGGCTACTACAATCTTCTGTTGCAGGTTATAAAATTCTTGCAATAAAATCATTCTCACCAACAACAAACTGGAACAGTTTTTTACTGACTAAATTTAATGGAAATGTCCTTTCATCTAAAGAAAGTTTAACAGAAGGAGACAAGGCACACTTTAACACGGCATCAGGGTACACAGACTTTTATATTTCAATCATTAACATAGACAGTGGATGGGGAGACTCATACACACCTACAGCCGACGAGATTAAGGCGTATTTTATGGGATGGACAATGTTCAACGGAGCAGCGGGTACAGGTGTGGGCAATAGTCCAGATGTGCCTACAAATAATGTATACAACGGTACAGGAACAAAATGGTGGGCACGGCGATCTAATGGAGTAGCACGTACTTGGGCAGATGCTACCAATACATTGCCTACGACTCAAGCGCCAAACTGGACGCCGTATCAACTGGTCTATCAGCTTGCAATGCCGACTGTCGAACCTGTCACGTCAGAGGGACAATTGACGTTAATCGAGGGTGATAATCAGGTTGAGGTAGGAACGGGTATTGTGTTGCGTGAGGGTGTTAAGCCTGCACAAGGAAGTAACGGAGACTGGGGTATCAATATTGTAAGCAGTTCAGTTAATGCTCCATTAAAAAACAAAGTTGCTCAAATGATGAGAATTTATAGAAACTCGTTGGCTGACAACGCTTGGAGCATTGTAACACGTACGGACGGGTCGGCTTACGGCAATCAACGCGCTTCAACGAGCAACGCAACTTATGGTCTTTCTGCATCCTACAGTGTCACATACCTGATGCTGGACTCGTCTCCGACAGTTCCATTCATTGGATCAGTAGCGGACAACGAAAAGGCGTTGTTCAAGGAACTGGTGAAGGACGTTCAACAGGCTACCGCTCGGCTTAGCGTTGTGGAGTCGAAAAAGGCCGAGAAGGAATCACCTGCATGGATTACGCCGACGCTACTCAATGGATGGGTTAATTATGGAAGTGGTTCTTACGGGACTGCTAAGTATTATAAAGATAGTTCTGGCAGGGTTTATTTTGACGGGCTTATCAAAGACGGAGTAGTAGGAAGTTCGGGAATTGTAATCAAACTTCCGAGAGGATATATACCGTTCAAGACCTTTATAACTTTAGTTCAAAGTAGCGACGGAACCACACAGTCATTCGGCAGGGTTGACGTAAGAAATGACGGCAATATCGTAATTTCCACGGGATACAATGGATGGGTTAGTCTGTCCGATATATCATTCTTAGCCGAACAATAAAGGAGGTTTACCATGAAAGCCGTACCTAAAGTAAATACAGACGGCCTCTATATCGAGGACGTGTTGGTGGACGATGCCTTTTCTGGTGTCGTCCCTCTTTATGCTGAGCCGGAGATTGCCGGGTATCTGGTGGGCGTTCCCGTTTCACCAGGATTGTTTCATCCACGTTTCAATCTGGAAGCCTGGGAGGCTTACCAAACGGTCTTGCAAGATAAGCCCCAGGAAAATTTACCTGACCTATGGATCGAGGGATTAAGCCAGGAAGAGATTGACGAACGGAACAAACCGCAGCCTGAAGAACCTTCGGAGCTGGACTTGTTGAAGCGGCGTTTGACTGAAGCAGAAGCAAAGAATGCGCAGTTGACTGAGGAAAGCACGATCAACCAAATTGCTCTCATGGAGCTGCATGCCATGATCTTGGCGATGGCTTCAGGCAGTGGATCGGGTGAGGGATAGGTTTGGTGGTCTACTAACCCGCTGTGGTATAGCACTCATGAGGGGTGGTGAAACGATGTTGGCTGTATATGTGATGTTGATTAAAAAAGGAATGATCAGCCTTGAGCAAGTGCCTTCAGAGAGCCGTGACAAAGTGGCTGAAGCACTTGGCGAAGGCGATTTGGAGTAGTAGGCACGACCGATCATGGAGCGTTTTTTTGTCCTTTTGGAGAGGTGTGGTTTTTTATTTTGATTATAAGGAGGTGGAACGATGGAACGATGGGACACCCTATGGAAATGGGGAATTGCACTCATGAGCAGCTCAGTAACCTACTTCTTCGGAGGTTGGTCAGGCGTACTCGGCGTACTACTCGTGTTCGTCATCCTCGACTACCTAACTGGTATCGCGGCGGCGGGCATGAGTGGCAAGCTAGAAAGCAATATCGGCATGTTCGGCATTGCGCGAAAGGTATTTATATTTGCAATGGTATCGGTGGCTCATCTGGTGGACGGTGTTCTGGGAGACGGACATTTGTTCAGGGATGCGGTCGCCTTTTTTTATATCGCAAATGAGCTGTTGTCCATTATCGAAAACGGGGGCAAGTTGGGCGCTCCAATCCCGCCAGTGATTCGGCAAGCCATTGAAGTACTCAAGGGCAAGGGAGGAAACGGGGGGATCTCGGGTAACTATATTCCTGATTCCAGAGAATCTTTTGTACAGTCAGATTATGAGGACGTTGATCAACAGATTAGAGATGAAACGAAGTAAGGACTCAGCATTCATTCAAAATTGCCCTGTGGCAAGAGATAGGGCACTACAGAGTCGAAAGTTTGCGCATTAACTACAAGTAGTGAAAGAGACGGAATCGATTCTGAAGAAGCGGAGCGGTCGCCTTTGTCTCTAAATGTTAACCTTTAGATCATAAATCATAAACATTTGGAGACAACAGCGATCGGAAAAACGATCCGTAACTGGAACGGTCGCGTACCCACTTGGTGTGTTTTCCTAAGAGGGTGGATAGATACTCATTGAACTTAGCTTTTACCAACAACAAGGGACACGCACACAAGCAACCGATGATCCAACCGCATTAACTATAAGAGCATTTTGCATCAATCCAGAGAGAGAGACATCCAATCAGCAATGTATAGATCAGAATGCTTTAGTTTGTCTATACTTGTACCTAGGAACGCTTAAATCGAATGATGTAAAATGCTGATACAAACGGCAATTTGCCGCATAAAGGGTGTGAGAAACATGCAAACAAGAAGTCCAGGCAACACACAGGGCATTGACGTCTCCCGATACCAGGGCAATATTGACTGGGCGAAAGTGAAGGCAAGTGGCATGACATTTGTGTTCATCAAGGCGACCGAGGGACAGACGTATACCGATCCGAATTTTCAGAAAAATGTAACCGGTGCACTGGCGGCGGGCATGCTGGTGGGAACGTACCACTTCTTTCGCGCAACATCCACCGATGGTGCCAAGGCAGAAGCGGCGCATTATGCGAATACGCTGAAAAAAGTCGGAGGTGCCAAAGCGCTACAACTGCCACCCGTCATGGACTACGAGAACAACCCTGGCAACCTGAGCAAAGCACAGATGAATACGGTTGCTAAGGCTTTTTTAACTGAATTACAACGTCTGACAGGTGTAAAACCGATCATATACACGGGCAATTCATTTGCCGGGAATTTTGACACATCACTCAGCTCTTACGATCTGTGGATCGCGCGTTACAGCAACACCCGTGTACCGGACGACCAGCCGGCATGGAAGCGTTGGACGTTCTGGCAGTATACAGATTCGGGCAAGGTGAATGGCATTAGCGGCAACGTGGATATGAATGAATTCGAGGGAACAGCGGCACAGCTCAGAGCAAGGTACGCAGCAGCTACTCCGAAACCACCGGAGCCGTCCAATCCGAATCCGCCAACCGAACCACCGAAAGGGGGCGAACCGATGACAGCCGAAGAGAAAGCAGCGTTTGACGCGCTTAAATCTCAGGTCGATAAACTGCAGGCGCGTCAGCAAATGGAAGTTCCAGTATGGGCGAAAGCAGCTGTGGATGCAGCGCTGGCATATGACACCAAAAATCCATTGTTCAGCATCGATAATGGGGCGAGTTATGATTTTTACCGTTTTATTACCGTAATGCATCGTAGAGGTTTGTTTAAAAAGTGAGCTGATTCTTAGCAAATGACAGGTTGATCTTATCTGAATGTGGATTGAGTGGAGGAGGGACACGGGACGCTTTTTGTCGAACTGTGTTCCTTTTTTGTGTTTTGTGTAAGTAATACTAACGCATATAATAAAGTTGAATACTTATGTTTGTAAATCTCTTGTCTAATTGATTAATGTGATGTAAAGTAAGTTACACGAAATTGTTTTTTACTACGGTTTATAATCATAATCCTCCTCATCATGACAAAACCATAACATAAGAAGTTATTGTAATGTCTCCCTGTCGTACAATCCAACATCTCAAGATAACTCTTTCATACGTTTTACACATCCATCTGCAAGAGAAAAAGCCACCGTAATCAACAACTTACACAATCTAAACAACCTACCCTATGTTGAGTTTCTTTTATCCGTATTGCAAACGATACCTAGTTCAGCTTCCACTCCATGTTCAAGACGACCCACTTTATGTACAGGCTTTATAGCGTAGCCAGCAGCATAGTCCCACACCCATCGGTATTATCGATCTACCGACTTAAACTTGCTCTTACCAGTCCGTAGCCACTCGCTGTTGATTATTGACCTAAGTTCAAATAAAACGAATCAATCAAACGCAGCAATCTCATAGATTTATCTCTCAAGATGCTTTGTCGAACCTTTCTCTTTATTTTATAAAAGTGATCAATTCACATTCACACTATGTGCACCATCTAACATTCACATCTATCCAGGCTGTTTTTACATTTCATATACATGCCTTACTTTTCCCAGAACCTTAATACAGGTATCGCAGGCACCTAAAGCCTTTTATATGATACAGAGCACCAAACTGATTGCCAACATTGGAGATCTTTCATGCCAGCATCACACACATTATGAGACAGGGAAGGGTGTTGTACGTATGCGAATGAGAAAAAAATGGATGTCCGGTGTTCTAACCATGGCTTTGAGTACCGTATTGGTGTTGTCCGGTTGCTCCAGTAACGAGAGTGGAGAGGCTACGCCTGCTCCGGCGGAAGGAACCGACCCTCCAACCGGAACGGTAGCGCAGGATACGATGATTATGGGCCGTGGTGGGGATTCTGTAGCACTCGACCCGGCGATTGTAACCGATGGAGAGTCACTCAAGATTGGACATCAGGTGTTTGACTCGTTGCTGGACTACAAGGAAGGCGGAACAGAGGTTGTTCCTGGACTGGCAGAGAGCTGGGAAATTTCGGCGGATGGGCTGAAGTATGTATTTAAGCTGAAGTCTGGTGTGAAATTCCATGATGGAACTGACTTCAACGCGGAGGCTGTTGTGTTTAACTTCAACCGCTGGGGTGATCCGGCGAGTGAATATAAATTCGAAGGAGATTCCTTCGATTATTACGATTCCATGTTTGGTCCAGAGGACGGACGTGTGATTAAGGAAGTAACGGCGACGGACGAGACTACGGTGGAGTTCACACTGAACCAGCCACAAGCGCCTTTCCTGCAAAATATTGCGATGACGCCATTTGGCATTGCCAGCCCAACAGCGATTCAGGAGAAAAAAGAAAACTTTAAGAGCGAGCCTGTGGGCACGGGCCCATTTGTATTCAAAGAATGGAAGCGTAACGACTCCATCACCCTGGAAAAAAACGCAGATTACTGGAAAGAAGGACTGCCGAAGCTGAACAAAGTGATCGTGCGTTCGATTCCGGATAACACGGCTCGCTTCAATGCATTGCAAAACGGCGAGATTGATGTCATGGAAGACCTGAACCCGGACGATCTGTCCATTCTTGAAGGCAACAGCGAGTTGCAGAAGATCGAGCGTCCACCGTTCAACGTGGCCTATATCGGCTTTAACTTCAAGAAGAAACCATTTGATAATGTCAAAGTCAGACAAGCCCTCAACCATGCGGTGAACAAGCAGGCCCTTATCGATGCTTTTTTTGCTGGACAAGCAGAGCCTGCCGTGAACCCGATGCCGCCAACGCTGTGGGGGTACAACGATACCATTGAAGATTATCCATATGATCTGGAAAAAGCAAAAGCTTTACTGGCCGAAGCTGGCTTCCCTGATGGGTTGCCTGATCCGGTAACCTTCTATGCAATGCCGGTATCCCGTCCGTATATGCCGGATGGCAAGAAGGTTGCGGAAGCAATCCAGGCTGACTTTGAGAAAATTGGCGTGACCACGAACATTGAATCCCCAGAATGGGCGACGTATCTGGATGATGCCAAAGCCGGGGTGAAAGACGATATCTACATGCTCGGCTGGACGGGGGATAACGGGGACCCGGATAACTTCCTTTACACGTTGCTGGACAAAGACGCCATTCCGGGCAATAACCGCAGCTTCTATGTCAACGAAGAGTTGCATGTGTTGCTGACCGATGCGCAGAAAGAAACAGATCAGGAGAAACGCGCGGAACTATACAAACAAGCGCAGGCAATTATCAAGGAAGATGCACCGTGGATTCCGCTCGTACACACTACGCCAATTCTGGCGGGCAAATCGAACCTGAAAGGTTTCGTACCATCCCCGCTGGGCAGCGAATCCTATGCCGGTGCCTACTTTGAGTAACGCAGAGGAAAGCTGGATCTGCATCTAACACATTTACTATTCTTTCTTTCAAAGCGCTGGTGAGACGCAATGCTTGGCAGAACCCACATCCGGACGTAACTATCCAAAGCATGCGTGTCAGCCGGCGCTTTTTATTTTGGATGATATGTCGAAGGCAGGTGAACAGGATTGAACAGCTATATTGTCAAACGTGTGCTTGTGTTGCTGCCCGTGTTGCTGGGTATGACCCTGATCGTCTTTTCCATCATCCACGCCATTCCGGGTGACCCGGCTGAGACGATACTAGGGCAAAAGGCAACCGAACAATCCAAGCAGGCCCTTCGTGACCAGCTCGGGCTGGATAAACCTTGGTTCCAGCAATATTTTGCCTACTTGGGCGATTTGCTCAAAGGCGATCTGGGAACATCCATCCGTACCAAGGTGCCTATTGCCCAGGAAATTGTGCCTTATCTGACAGCAACACTCGAATTAACAATGGCAAGTATGTTGTTTGCTGTCATTATTGGGGTGAATGCCGGTATTGTCAGTGCATGGAAGCACAACTCCTGGTTTGATTATTGCTGCATGGTCATTGCTTTAGTGGGTGTATCCATGCCGATCTTCTGGCTTGGTCTGATGGAGCAATGGTTGTTCGCGAACAAGTTGCAGTGGTTGCCATCCATTGGACGAATGAATGCACGTGATCCGGTGGAAGCCATTACAGGCTTGTATGTGCTGGATACGATGATTGCTGGACAATGGAATCAGTTGTGGACCGTAACGAAACATTTGATTCTGCCAAGTGTTGCACTGGGAACGATTCCGATGGCGGTTATTGCCCGGATGACCCGTTCCAGCATGCTGGAAGTGATGAGTTCCGATTACATTCGTACAGCGAAGGCGAAGGGACTGGGTCCGTTTTTTGTCGTATATGGACATGCCCTCAAAAATGCGTTTATTCCCGTGCTCACCGTGATCGGTATCCAGACCGGATCGTTGCTCGGGGGTGCGGTGTTGACCGAAACGATTTTCGCTTGGCCGGGCGTCGGACGTTATATATATGAAGCGATTAGTTCACGGGACTATCCGGTGATCCAAAGTGGCATTCTGATCGTGGCGTTCTTTTTCGTGGTGATCAACCTGATTGTGGACTTGCTCTACGCCGTATTCGATCCTCGGATTAGTTATAAATAGGGAATTCATCATTTGGATTGATGAATGGAATTTAATTTAAGATAACCGTAAAAATTACACGACACGAAGAGTGCAGAACCAATCTGCAGAAGCGAAGCGTTCGCATTTATCACTAGATTTTCACCTTAAATAGGTGGATCAATAAAATTTGGGGATAACAGCGATCGGAAGATGGTACTGCAATCGCAGTGCTTGAGTGTAATAGAACTCGTTGATCTTGTATTTCATTCATATCCAAGAAGGGAGACGCCGCATGGCCAAATTATCGACCAATACCGGACCATCCATTGACGCTGCGTCGGCAAGCACATCCGGTCCATGGCGGGAAGCGTGGAGAACGTTTCGGAAAAATCGGCTTGCGCTTGCGGGGTTGATTATCATTGTATTTTTCATCCTCTTGGCTTTCCTGGCGCCATACATCGCTCCTTACGATTACAAGGAACAGGTGCTGGTGGATCGGCTTCAGGCCCCTTCGGCAGAGCATTGGTTTGGTACCGATGATCTGGGACGTGACGTGTTTTCCAGAGTGTTGCATGGGGCGCGTATCTCATTGTGGGTAGGCTTCTTCTCCGTCATTGGTTCCATTATCGCAGGTACGTTGCTTGGTCTGATTGCTGGATTTTATGGAAAATGGGCGGATATGCTCATCTCGCGTTTATTTGATATTTTGCTCGCATTTCCGGGAATCCTGCTGGCTATTGCCATTGTGGCAATATTGGGCCCGTCATTGCAAAATGCACTGCTCGCCATCGCTATTGTGAACATCCCGACCTATGGGAGATTGGTGCGTTCACGGGTACTCAGCTTGAGACAGGAGGAATTCATTACGTCGGCGCGGACACTTGGAGCGGGTAACGGGCGAATATTGTTTCGTCATATCTTGCCCAACAGCCTTACTCCGCTGATCGTGCAAGGTACACTCGGGATTGGTACGGCGATCATCGAGGCAGCAGCGCTCGGATTTCTGGGTATGGGTGCGCAACCACCCGACCCGGAATGGGGTAAGATGCTCTCGGACTCCCGTCAGTTTATACAAAAAGCACCGTGGACACTGATCTTCCCCGGCGTTTCCATTATGTTGACTGTTCTCGGCTTCAACCTTATGGGCGATGGCCTGCGCGATACCCTTGATCCGAAAATGGCGAAAAAGTAGAAATTGCAGTTACCTCTATCTCTATCTCTAACTTATATCTATAACCATGTCTCTGTAACTCCGTCTCTGTAACTCTATTTGTTGTGATACTGAACACTGTCTCAACATCGACTTATTCATTCTTTCCCCGTGCCGGTTCGAACTTTGGTTCGAGTCGGCTTTTGTTTTACCTGCGGGATTACGTTAATATGATTGGTGATGTGCAAAAGTTGAAGGGTTATTCGATCTTTTTGTTAAAATAACCGCCTGCGTATTGACACCCAATTTTCCCATATGTTATATAAAAGGAAGGGGTTAGCACTCCGATCATTAGAGTGCTAACAAATGATGTTTTTACTACATGACTACATATGGAATGATTCTGTTTTTGAAATAGATATTGAATCTGAGTAGGACATGCGAAGCAAAGGAACGCAACAGAACCTGAGGAAGCGAAATGTTTGCTTAATTAACAGAATCCATTTAAATAGAAGGCCTAATCCTCAAACAAGTTCCTGATTAAATGCGAAAGTAGTGCAGGGGACGAAATCGATTTGGAGGAAGCAGAGCGTTCGCCTTTATCACCGGATTTCTCCCTTATATAAGGGGAATCAAAGAAATACGGGGATAACAGCGATCCGAAAAACGATTCGTAACCGGAACGGCTACATTGCAGAACGTCATGCATTTTAGAGATTAGCCAATCTAGTGGATTTGATAATCAAGCGTTTAAGCTTCGAATGATTTTCTGGCACCCGTAAGTTTTGCATGAAAAACTCAAGGATCTACTTTCTATTTTTCAACTAAATCATTCGATATCCAATTTGAAAGGAGTCCAACCACTCATGGCAAAAAAAGAATTCCAGGCAGAATCCAAACGTTTGCTGGATATGATGATCAACTCCATTTACACCCAAAGAGAAATCTTTTTAAGAGAATTGATCTCCAACTCCAGTGACGCCATTGATAAAATTTATTACAGAGCACTTACGGACGATGCGCTCGTTTTCAACAAAGAGGACTACTTCATCAAGCTCACAATTGACAAAGAAAACCGCACGCTTACACTGACAGATACCGGAATCGGGATGACGCAGGAAGAGCTGGAAAATAATCTGGGGGTTATCGCAAAGAGTGGTTCCCTGGCGTTCAAGAAGGAAAATGAAGCCAAAGACGGCCATAACATCATTGGACAATTCGGGGTTGGTTTCTACTCGGCATTTATGGTGGCGGACAAGCTGACCGTAACGAGTAAAACGCTGGGCAGCGACGAGGCTTGGAAATGGGAGTCCGAAGGCGCAGATGGTTACACCATTACACCGGCTGAAAAAGACTCCGTAGGTACAGAGATCGTCCTGACGATCAAAGAAAATACCGAAGAAGATTCATATGACGAATTTTTGGAAGAGTACCGCCTGAGATCTATCATCAAGAAATACTCCGACTTCATTCGCTACCCGATTAAGATGGATGTAACGGGTCAGCGTCCGAAAGAGGGCACAGAGAACGAGTTCGAGGAATATCAAGAAGAACAAACCGTGAACAGCATGGTGCCGATCTGGCGTAAAAATAAAAGCGAATTGACCGAAGATGACTACACCAACTTCTATATGGAAAAACGCTACGGTTTTGACAAACCGCTCAAACACTTGCACATCAGCGCAGATGGCGCAGTGGTATATAATGCAATCCTGTTTATCCCGGAGAACACGCCGTTTGACTACTACACGAAAGAGTATGAAAAAGGCCTTGAACTCTACTCCAACGGTGTTTTGATCATGGATAAATGCGGGGATCTGTTGCCAGATTACTTCGGATTTGTTAAAGGTATGGTGGATTCGGAAGACCTGTCCTTGAACATCTCCCGTGAGATGTTGCAACATGACCGTCAGCTGAGCCTGATCGCGAAGAACATCAAGAACAAAATCAAGAGCCAACTGCAAAGCCTGCTGAAGGACGAGCGCGAGAACTACGAGAAGTTCTACCAAGCGTTTGGCCGTCAGTTGAAATATGGCGTATACAGCGACTATGGTGTGAATAAGGATACATTGCAGGATCTGCTGTTGTTCACGTCTTCCAAAGAGAGCAAGCTGGTGAGCCTGGACGAATACGTCTCCAGAATGCCGGAAGATCAGAAGTACATCTATTATGCATCCGGTGAGTCAATTAGTCGTATTGAGAAGCTGCCACAGATCGAGGGTGTTCTTGAGAAAGGGTACGAAGTATTGTACTTTACCGATGACATTGATGAATTTGCGATCAAGATGATCACGAACTACAAGGAGAAAGAATTCAAATCCATCTCCAGTGGTGACCTGGGTATCGAAGATAGCGCAGACAAAGAAGAAACGGACGCGCAAGACAACGACAACAAAGAGTTGTTTGAAGCGATGCAAGCTCAATTGGCGGGTAAAGTCAAAGCGGTTAAAGCTTCCAAACGTCTCAGAAGCCACCCGGTATGTTTGTCCACCGAAGGTGAGCTGACGATTGAAATGGAGAAAATTCTGAAAGCTATGCCGAACAGTGAAAATGTACAGGCTGATAAAGTGCTGGAAATCAACGTGAATCACGATGTCTTCAAATCACTGCAAGATGCTTTCGCACAGGATCAGGAAAAGCTGAATCTATACACCAGCCTGCTGTACCATCAAGCATTGCTGATTGAGGGTTTGCCAATTCAGGATCCAGTAGAGTTCACTAACGATATCTGTAAGGTAATGGTGTAACATCGTTGCACCCACTATCTCCATTCCGACAGGGCATCTCCGTCCTGTCGGTTTTTTTTTTTGTTTTTTACCCATACCGAGGAGGGGGTGGGGGAGCCAGACTATCATTGTAGAGATGGATGAAGATTTTAATAGGATTCTTTAGCCTTTCAAAGTTTTGAAAAAATTCCCTCTTTATAGGGAATGTAATGTCATTTAGATTAGGTGTGAATCAAACGGCAAAAGTAGTGAAGGGGACGGAATTGATTCTGAAGAAGCGAAGCGGTCGCCTGAAAGCTTTCTGAAAGAAAGCTGCATCGGAAGCATAAGCTATTCCTGGGTTTCACCTTACTAAAGGGAATTCAGAAAACCTGGAGACAACAGCGATCATAAGAACGATCCGTAACCGGAACGGTCACGCCAAACTGTATCAGGCACTTTTTTTCCATGGTAAGTCACTTTCAATATTAATCATTATCATTTAGATGCACGGATGATAGTCTGGCAGGGTATAATAAGAGAAGATGACTGTTCATCACAAGTTGATGTAAGAAGAGATGACAATCACAGACAGGTTTTACTTTTCGAAACCAAAGATGTTGTGTATAATCACTCAAAATAGAGACAGTCGGCTAGGAGTGATCCCCATGCAATGGAACGATCTGAGAGAACATAGACAATATCCCGAACTAACCAAATTGGATGGATCTCGTGCAGCGTATGAACGGGACTATTCCAGACTCATTCATTCACCGACCTTTCGTCGGTTACAAGGTAAATCGCAGGTTTTTGGCGCGGGAACGGGCGATTATTATCGTACTCGCTTAACCCATTCCCTGGAGGTAGCACAGATTGCACGAGAGGCGGCCCGAAGCCTGATTCGTCGTTTTCCCGAGGTAGACTGGGACCGGGCGGACAGCCCCGGCCTCATTATTGATTCAGAAGTGGTGGAGTGCGCTGCAATCGCACACGACTTCGGTCACCCGCCTTTTGGACATAAAGGTGAAGAAGTGTTGGATGGTATTCTGGATGACCTGATCAACACCGAGACGAAGAAAATCATGAAGAAAAGTCGCGGCGCCAAAGTTCCCAAGGCGGAATCCGAGGTGCGTGCAGAGCTTAAGCGAAAATACGAGCATTTTGAAGGCAATGCGCACAACTTCCGCCTTATTATGCACTTGGAAAAGCGTGAAGATATCGACGGGCTGAACCTGTCTGATGCAGTATTGCTGGGAATTAACAAATATCCGTACCCTGGCATGGAGAGCAAGAAAGGTATGTATCATCATGAGTGGCAATATATCCGTGAGATTCGTGATCGTTGGAACATGCCGGCCGGCAAGAAGACGCTGGAAGCGCAGCTGATGGACCTGTGCGACGATATTGCATACTCCTCGCATGACCTGGAGGATGGCATCAAAGCAGGCAAAATTGAGGTGCATGAGCATTTCCTGCAAGATCCGTATGTGAATCGACTGATTGTGGATAAGATTACGACGCTGGAGGATCTGTTCTGGAACGGATGGACCCGAGAAGCCATTGGGCAAAAGGTAGAAGAGGTGCTCGCTTCGTTCCTGCGTATCTGGAATGAGAAGATGCCGTTCTGCGAGCATGATTACTCGCGTACCCGCCGTGAGGTGAAAGCCTACTGGGTGAGCTTTTTTGTAGGCAGTCTGGGCGTTATTGACGACGGCGACTGGAAGAAGGTAACCTTTGTCCGTGAAGGGGTGGAAGACCTTGACATGCTGCGTACGGTAAGTGTGCTCAAGAGCTTTGCCTGGGTGACCATGATTCGAGATCTGCGTGTGCAGCGTCTTCAGAAGCGTAGTGAGTGGATGATTAAACGATTATGGGATGCATTCCTTGACCCGGAAACATCCAAATCCATTATTCCATCCGACTGGTTGCAACGCTATGAGAAGGATCAAGCCAAAGCCCAGCCAATCTGGACTTGGGAACACATGGTGATCGATTATATTGCGGGAATGACGGATGCGTTTGCCGAGAAAATATACAATGAACTCTACGGTCTGAAGGTGGGTTCCATCTACGATTTGGATTAGAATTCACCGAGACAAAGGGAGGTGAGACACTTGGCTACCAAAATGAGTGAGAAGTTCAGTCTGGGCGTACTTGACCTTGTTCCAAGGTTACACGATGCCACAGCGGAACAGGCACTTCAGCAATCGGTGATACTTGCTCAGCGTGCTGAGGCGTGGGGATACACCCGGTACTGGACGTCAGAGCACCATGATATGGCTGAACTGGCATCCGCATCTCCCGAAGTGTTACTTTCCCATATCGGAGCAAGGACGACAACGATTCAACTTGGCTCTGGCGCGGTCCTGTTGCCGCATTACAGCCCGCTGAAGGTGGCAGAATCGTTCCGTCTGCTTGCTGCGCTCTATCCAGGGCGCATAGAACTGGGGCTCGGACGAGCTCCTGGCGGTGGACCACATGCCACGATGGCACTCAGTGGCAATTACTTGCAGCATGTGTCCAAGCTGCCCGAATCGCTCGCAGCATTGACGGAACTGCTTGAAGACCGATACACCTACGAGGATCATCCCGTGACAGCTCGTCCGATTCCCAAGCTCCCTTTATCGCTCTGGATGCTTGGGACCAACGTGAAGAGCGCAGAATTTGCGGCACGGTTTGGGATGGGGTATGTATTTGGTCAATTCATGAGTGATGCCGATGGTACAGAGGCTGTAAGGCGGTACCGGGAAGGGTTCATCCCCAGTGCAACCATGAAGGAGCCTGAGGTTATGGTGGCCGTTAGTGTATTGTGTGCCAAGTCAGAGACGGATAGAAAAGAACATTCGACCGAGCCGAGTCCCAGCACGGACTCGGTCTCACGCACGAAGGATTCAGCTAGTGCTGATGATCATAACGAAGCGGCGCGGCACTATGCAGGCACACCTGAGCAGGTATGGGGTCAATTGCAACAAGTGAGTCGAAGACTGGACACGGAACGGTTGCTTCTCGTTACAGCGGGACCAGATTATGAGCGCAGGCTGGACTCTTATCAATTGCTGGCTGAGCATGAGACAGCGATTGTGCAGTAAGTTATCACGTTAGGATGCCTATGCCTGCCTGCTGAAATCTAAACAAACCGAAGAGCTGCAAAACGGGATATTGCCGTATGCTGCAGCTCTTTTTGTACTTTGCTAAACTTCAACAATCTTTTACAAAATAAAACATCTTAATAACGAAATAATGTTAAAATACTTTACGTCTATTTTCCTATCGATATAATATAGATAAGTGCTTTTGGCAAGAGGTCAAAAGAAGGGGAAAACAATGACAAAATAACTGAATTCAGGATGGCCGAAGAGGTCAAGGGGGAAATCATATGTTCAGCAGATTCAAGATCAAAAGTATCGGTCTGCGTATCAGCATCGCGTTCTACTTGTTAATCCTCTGTTTAATTCTTTTAAGTGTTACGATTGTCACCCGGATGAATTCAATAGAATCCAACACCAATGAAATTACTACCAATTGGATGCCCTCAATCCAGCAAATTAATCGGTTGAACTATACCACAGAGCACGTTCTTTCGCTAAGTTATCGTCATTTTGACGCGGATGAAACGGACAAGGCATCCTTGTCAGAAGAGCGTACCAAGTATATTCGTGAAACGACGCAGGCGATTAAAATCTATGACCAGCAGAAGAAGTCTCCAGATGAGCTCGAACACTGGACTGCGTTCAAGAATAAATGGGCAGCGTATCTCAAGATTAACACGCAATCGATCAAGCTGAGCGATGAGGGGGAGGCACAGCTGGCGAAGGAAGTGTCTGAAAAAGGGGCTGATTCCTTTGACGCTATGCAAGTCGATCTGGATTATCTTGTGGAATACAATCAGGAACAGTCCAATCTTGCTGCCGCCCAAACGATCAGATCTGTGCAGGATGGCAGATTGTTCATCATCTTCGGTGTTCTGGTCATGATTATCATAACAGCGATCAGCATTCCTGTTATTCGTTCACAGGTCGTGAAACCACTGCTGCGTGTTATCAGTGCGGTGAAACTGATTGCAGAAGGCCAATTGAACGTTCAGGACATACATACCAAACATGAGGATGAAGTCGGTGTTCTGGCCAAAGCAGTGAATGACATGAAAGGTAACCTGACTTCCATGGTACTCAATGTCAGACGAATTGCGGAAGATGTCAATCGTCAGAGCGGGGAACTTGCGATCTCCTCCGAAGAAGTTAAGATTGGCAGTCGCCAAATCGCTGTAACGATGGAAGAGTCAGCAAAGGCCGCAGAGAGCCAAGCAGAGACAGCCGTGGAATCGGCCCGTACTGTTGAAGGCCTGAATGATCACATTCAGATGCATACGGAACAAGGCAGCCAGTTGCGCGTCATGTCGGATCGTGTGCTGGAGCAAGGGTTGAATGGTCGCCAAGCGATGGAACAGTCGGTGCAGCAGATGCAACAGATTGCCGGTTCAGTCTCGGCTTCCATGAACAAGATGGAGCAATTGAATCGTAAAAATGAAGATATTTCCAAGCTGGTGCAGGTCATTCATGACATTGCACGCCAAACCAATCTGCTGGCATTGAATGCCTCCATTGAGGCAGCGCGTGCGGGAGAGAGTGGACGCGGCTTCGCCGTAGTGGCATCAGAAGTGCGGAAGTTATCTGAGGCTGTACAGACCTCGGTGGAAGAGATTACGACGATTACCGAGGATATCCAGCAGGATTCACAAGGGGTGGTTGCAGAATTGCGCAAGGGCGTTCAGGAGACCGAACTGGGTCAGGAACATGTGCTTGCTTCAGGTCAACTGTTCCGTACGATTAATGAATCGGTGGAAGGCATGGTTGGTGTCATCAGCACCATGACGGATGGTCTCGCAGGCATGCAGGAAGCAAGCGGACGCATGAATGATTTCAGTCAACAGATCTCCGCTGTTTCAGAACAATCGGCAGCCAGTGTGGAGGAAGTTTCTGCATCGGCGGAGGAGCAGGTAAGTTCCATGGAAACGATTAGCGGCAACATTCAAAGTCTAAAAGAATTATCGGAAGACCTGCTTACATCCATTGAAAAATTAAAAATATAACCTTCTTCTTATAATAGAAGAAACTGGGGTCACACAGGCGGCAATTGGTGGGGAATTAGCATGAGTTATGAAGGAAGGAGAGGAGAATTTTGCCTGATGAATCACCTGGTACTCACCCTACTTACGGCAACCATCTCTACACCTTTGCTTGCCACGAGAATGAACGCGAATTATGTACGCTGGAGCTGAACACATTGCTCGAACCGAGTTCTGGCGTCCTATCAGATGGGGGTTCATATGTATGGTCTGATATAAATATACCGCCTGGACGAAGTCCGTTTATTCATGGCAGACTGGATGTGATCGGTGAAGGAGACACAGTGAATGATCTGCTTCCCTTTGCCAAAGACATCCAGCTATTGCCTGAAGAGACCTTCAAGGTGGTATGTCTGAAAAAAGGGGATCATGCACCTGATTATGCGCAGTCTCGTCAATTGGAAAAAGAAGTTGGCATCTGTATTAAAGGCAAGGCACAGATGAAGCAGTCCAAGGTGACTTTCGGCCTAATCCGAACAGGAGAAAAATGGATCTTGGGCCAGTGGACAGAAGCAGATCGATCATGGCAAATTCATAGGCAGAAGCCGCAAAACTACTCGACCGGATTCGGCATTACACTGGCCAGAGCGTTGGTAAATATTGCTGTCCCGAGGATAGAAAACCATCGGTTGCTTGATCCGTGCTGTGGTATGGGGACGGTTGTAATTGAAGCTTTATCGATGGGTATTGATGCAAAAGGTAACGATCTGAATCCGCTGGCTGTCCGAGGTGCACGCATTAATCTGCCGCATTATGGATATGATTCGGATCGAATCACACTGGGAGACATGAATGAACTGGAAGGTTTGTATGATGCAGTAATTCTGGACATGCCCTATAACCTGTGTTCTGTACTTCCTAACGATGAGCAACGAGCCATGCTGGCAAGCTTGCGCAGATTGGCAAATCGGGCAGTTGTTGTTTCCACAGAGTGGGTGGAAGGGCACTTGCTGGAAGCAGGCTGGGCAGTAAGAGAGTATCGAACAGTACAAAAAGGCACGTTTATACGTCATATTTGGTTATGTATGTAAGCGCGGATAACAAAAAAACTCCAATCTGGAAGGAATTACACTTTCCGGAGATGGAGTTTTTTGCTTTTTATTTGGAATTATAATAGATGTAATTTGCACAATATTGCATGGGAACGGGTGTTTGTGTTAATATTTATGACTATAATCTACAAGGTTAAGCGGCAGGGTGTCGCCAGCGACGTATGCTTCCAGATTTTTGACGAAAATATCGAGTGCTCGCTCCGTATATTGTTCTGTACTTCCTGCAATATGAGGTGTGATTAAGACGTTATCCATGCCCCACAGCGGGTGGTCTGCCGGAAGGGGCTCTTCTTCGAATACATCCAGTGCAGCGAAGGCAATCTGCCCGCTTTGGAGTGCATCCAGCAACGCTTCCGTTTTCACGCTGGGGCCACGTCCCACATTGACGAAACAAGCACCAGATTTGAAATGCTCAAATGCAGTTTGATCATATATATGCTTGGTTTCATCGGTCAGTGGTAAAATGTTAATTACATAATCGCCTTTGCTCAAGGCTTCGTGCAGACCGGTCATATCGTACATTTGATCCACGTTAGGGACATCTTTACCTGAACGGCGAACTCCGATCGTGTGCATGCCGAGTGCTTTGAGGATGCGGGCTGTTTCCGTGCCGATCTCACCCACGCCAACGATGACCGCTGTTTTGCCATGCAGTTCCGGCAGTGGTTTGGCAGGAGTTTTCCATTCGGACTGCTGTTGATGCAACATGGCTTGTCTCAGCCAGCGACTGTGGGATAACATCATGCCCAGAATAATTTCTGTGATTGGAATCGCGTGAACCCCATTTGCACTCGTGATCTGAATGTTTTTTTGTTGCAAATCTGCGAAGGGGAGATTGTCCACACCTGCGGACCAGACCTGGACCCATTTCAACAGGTTGTCCTGTTTCAATGCATGCTCAGTGACGAGTGGCGACCAACCCAAAATAATCTCAGCCTCTTTCAACTCAGAGGGGTCCAATTCCTTGGCCTTTCCAAATTTCAGGGTGTAACCCGGTGCAGCATTCTGAATGCGTTGTTGCTGTTCTTCGGATAGAGATGGAAAACATACAATTTTACCCATAATGTGTGGTCCTCCTGAGATAAATAGTTTGATGAGTTTAGATAATTAAAGTGTATCAGATTTGATGTTGGAAGTGCATTAAGGTGGGAAATGCAGGAATCTAGCCTTATTTGCAAATTCTTATCTTTGTGTCACTCTATACTTACCCAACTTGAAACGATATGTATAATTATGAAATAATAGAGCGAACTTTAGAGAGGTGTATGCAATGAATAACCAATCACATCAGGATCATGCAACCCGGCGGGAAAGACTGTTTGTAGCAATCCGTCTTCCTGCAGCTGTTCAGCAGTCTCTTCAGATGGATGCGAGGCTTGTTCAGAACAAGCTTGATTTTCGTAAATGGACAGATCACAGGGATTATCATATAACCTTGCAATTTCTGGGAGATACGTTAGTTAGTGACATCGGACACCTGCGAAAAGCATTGCGCTCAGCAACAAGCGGAGTACAGCCATTTGAACTTCAGCTTTCGAACTGGGGTACATTTGGACTTGAAGAAGCCCCTAAAGTGCTTTGGAAAGGTGTTAGCGGAGAGGTGGAACGATTGTTTTCATTGCAAAAACAAATCGTGCAGGCGACTTCGACCCTTGGATATGAAGCTGAATTAAGACCTTATTCTCCGCATATTACCATCGCCAGAAAATATCTGGGCAAAGTTCCAGGTAATGAAAATAAAGGGGTGGCTAGTATGCTTCTGGAACATTCCACAGGTGCTAATTCATGGGTGGTGGAAGACGTTGTGCTTTATGTGACAAGGCTGGGAAAATCACCAATGTATGAGGTCGTGGATACGTTCTGTTTTTCCTGAAAATCATTTTTATGCCATAAAATCACATTGACATAACGTTTATCCCTATGTAATATTAGCCATCGTTATTCAAATTCTTTTTTTTTGGTTACTTAGATTAGGGAATTGTTTCGACAGGAGGAATCTTCGAATGAACATTATAAGCAAGAATCGTTGGGTAGCACCGATGTTATCAGTGCTGCTTGTATGTATAGTTGGGGTAAATGTCGTTCAAGCGACGGGGAAGTGGAATGAAGCTAGTGATAGTAAACAGATGACCGAACTTGCGGCTTCTGTGCAAAATAACCAAACATCTACGCAAGAAGAGAGGCGTATGATGCAAGATGGGACAAGTCTGTCCTCTAATCTGTCTGCCCAAACCGTAACGTGGACTGAATCTCTGCCAGCGAAGAACTGGCTTACGACTGCTCAAGAGGAGCAGGAACTGCAAGAAGCCAAGGCCAAGAACAAAGCTAGAGCTGTAGCTGCGGCCAAAGCCAAAAAAGAAGCTGCACTGAAATTGGCCAAAATGGAACGTGCCAAAGAAGTCGCTGCTGTAACAACTCCCCCCCAAAAACTATACTTTACCCGGACCAAACTTTTGAACCAGGAAGAGTCGAAACTCGCAACCTGGTCATACAGTGTGTCCGATAAAGAACTGCATCTGCTGCAAAAAATCGTCATGGCAGAGGCAGAAGGTGAACCGTACGAAGGCAAAGTGGCAGTTGCCAATGTTGTCTTAAACCGGCTGCGGTCAGCCAATTTTCCCGATACCATTTACAAGGTGATCTATCAGAAATCCCAGTTCAGTCCCGTAGCGAACGGACGTTTGAAACGTGTGGTTCCCAACGAGGACAGTGTCAAAGCAGTGAATGCTGCGCTGAATGGGAAGAAGGAAGTTGCTGATGATACGTATTATTTCTTATCATTGACACTTGCCGACGATCTGACAGTTGCCCGCTCGCAGAAAAAAGTAAAAACGATCGGTCATCATACTTTTTACAAGTAATCGACCCGTAAATTCTGCAAACAGGCAGGATAGTTAACTGTGTGTGCATCACACGGTCCTTCAAAAAGCCTGAATCGTAGTTTTATTTCGTTATTTTCAAATCTCGTTATACTCTAAATTACCCTTTTTTCTGCCAAATCATACGGTGGATCCAGTGAAAATAAAAGAAGGTTCCCTTCCAAAAATTCGGAAGGGAACCTTCTTTTATATAGTGAGCACTTGCCTTGTTCCCTAGAACACCTCGTGAGAGCTGTTCTAAAGGTCCATAGAGACGTTAGAATGGTATTCTGGTACCTGACAAGGACGTGGCAGCAATTCCGGCTGTAAAGCGTTCCACGGGCTTTGTTGTGACTTCGGCTGTAGACGGGAATAATAAGTCATGAACAGCCTGGGCACAACATGTCGGATCATAGACCGAACGGTTACCTGAATGGTGCGCTACGTTCAGCGGGCTTTCAGCTTGAGCAGATGCCTGCTCACATAGTTGTCTGAAACGATTGGTGATCACATCGGATGAGTGAATGACCTGACCATATCCGGCTTGTACAAAGTATTCACAATTCTCTTCCTCTTGGCCCGCAAGTGGAGGTATGAACAACATCGGTAACCGCTTAGCCAGCGCTTCGGTGCATGTCATGCCACCAGGCTTTGTGATTAGCACATCGGATACATCCATCAGTTTGCTTACTTCCCGTGTATACCCCAGAATACGAATATTAGGGTGCTGGAAGCAAGGCATTTCCTTCATCTTCGCGATCATTTTCTCGTTGCTTCCGAGACAGAACACCAATTGAACACGATCTGCCCAGGACGTGAGAGTTTTCATATGTTCCTCATCAAACGAAAGTCCCCATCCACCACCCATAAGCAGTGCGGTAGGCATGTTCTGAAGCCCCATCTCTTCACGTAGCTTCACCTTGTCTCCTGCTTCCCAGAAGTCCGGATGCACGGGGATTCCCGTGATCTGAATGTGGGATGGATCGACACCACGGATCTCAAGCAATGCTTTGACTTGAGGGGTAGAGACCAGATATTTGTTCACTTCCGGATTTATCCATGTTCCGTGCACGTCATAATCTGTCACGACGGTATAGAGCGGGATATTCAGTCCCTGGCGTTTGAGCCGGGAGATCACTGCATTCGGAAAAGGATGGGTACAGATCACGGCATCCGGTTTCAGCTGGGATACGACCTGCGCCGTCTGTGTATAGAAAATCCGGTGCAACGCCAGCTTGGTAAAGCCATTTAATGATTTGTTGTACTGTGTGCGGTACAACAGGCTGACCAGTTTGGGTTGGACCGATAGTGTCTTTCGATATGCAGAAAATATTAGTGGAGCTACTGTTGGGTTCAAAAATTTGCCTAGTTCAATGACACGACTGTGAACATGTGGACTGACTTTTTTGATGCCATGTGCCAGCGCATGAGCGGCCTGAGTGTGACCGGTACCGAAACCTTCCGATAATAAGAGCACTCTTGGTTTTCGCATGAGTTCACCTTTATTCATAAGTTTAAATTCAAAATGAAGATATTCATCGTTTATTCTAGCTATAGAATGCAATTACTACATGAATATACATTGAAGCACAAAATCATGTTTCTTCTATGAATATTTCCATCATATATCTTACGATGAGACAGACTAAGTTCATTTATATACGTATTGTTTGAGTCATCTTACACTATAGACGACGACAGAAGGAGTTTCCACTGCATTTAGGTTAAAAAATATTAACACAATTTTTTAATTGTTAGGGTTGCAATCTTATTTCGAAGGTGGTATTGTAGGTTTTGACCGAATGACTGAATTGTATTTTTGGTCATTTATATGGAGCGTTTGAACAACGAATCAAAATAAAGGAGGGATTAGATGGCTCCGATTGACAGGAGACAGCAGGTTATTCATGCAGCAGCCCAGTCTTTTGCCATGTTTGGATACAAAGCAACCACGATGGATCAGGTCGCCAAGATTGCGAACGTTGGCAAAGGAACGATCTATACATTTTTCACGAATAAAGAACAATTGTTTGATCAGATCCTGGTAGAAGTGATTCAGGAAATGAAGAACATCGCGCATCGTGAAGTACATCAGGAAAGTGCATTTTTTGATAATCTGTTTCGGGTATTGGATGAATTGTTAGAGTTCCGTCGTGATCACGATCTGCTGGTTAAGTTATCACAGGAGTTGAAGGACTTTGGAACGCTGCAGGCCAAGGAAGGTTTGGACAAAGTCGAGAAGGTCATTTCCGACTTTTTGGCTAAGGAGCTTGAGAAAGCGAAAGACAATGGAGAGATTCGAGATTGTGATCCGCAAGTTGTCGCTTTTATGATGATTCGCCTGTACATTGCACTCACCTCGGACTGGAGCAAGCAACATCAACCGCTGAGCAAAGAGGAAATTAAGACGTACTTTCGCCTTTTCTTAATGGAAGGAATTGCTGCTGTAACGTAATCCGAATTTAATCTACTATATAAGGGTTTTTACGCGTATCAAGCAGTGAGGCTTGTCGGAAGACAGGTTGTTTTTTTTGCTCTAAAGTGACCGTTTGAGGAAAGTGGTCATCTCGTGTTTCAGTATGTTTTCTGGAATGCGGCATTGTTTTTCATTAAGGTTATTCCTGCTCATAGAGCAGAGAGATTAAGGGGAGAAAATGACATGAAATCTTTATCCGTGTTTTTCAAGGATGTGGGATCGGCCGTGAGAAACCCGAAGGTGTTGATCCCTGTTATTGCAATTATGTTTATACCGATCCTGTATAGTGGCATCTATCTGGCGGCCTATTGGGACCCGTACGGTCATGTGGATGAAATGCCGGTTGCCGTTGTCAATCTGGATAAAGGCGCTGAGCTGGAGGGGAAAACACTCCATGTAGGTAGTGATCTGGTGGATGAGTTGAAGAAAAATGCAGATTTCAAATGGGATTTTGTCAGTGCCAGTCAAGCCAAAGAAGGCATGAGTAATGACAAATATTATATGCAAATTACAATTCCGGAGAACTTCTCATCCCAAGCAACAACATTGCTCGATGACAAGCCGGAGCCGGCTGATCTAATCTATGAACCCAATGGCAATTACAGCTTTGTCGGTGCACAGATCGGTAAGACCGCTATTAAGGACCTGAAAGCGAAGGTCTCGGCCAAAGTGACAGAATCCTATGCGGAGACGTTGCTCGACAAGTTCTCCGAGGTATCCGATGGTTTGGCTGAGGCAGGCGACGGAGCAGGGGAACTGAATACGGGGGCAGGCAAACTGGATGATGGTGCAGTGAAGCTCAAGGATAACCTGGAGAAGCTCGCATCCGGAACACTTGAACTTCAGGAAGGACTTTCTCCATTAAGTGATGGTGTTAATGCATTGCATACGGGGGCGACCAAGCTTGAGAGTGGTACAACGAATCTCGTCTCCGGTCTGCAACAGCTTCAGGCAGCCGCTTCGAGCCAGCTTCAGAGCGGAGCAGATCAGTTGAAGGATGGCAGTGCCAAGCTGGAAACCGGACTGCAGTCCTCCCTGGACGGCACAGGCAAGCTGCAGGCTGGCCTGGAATCGTCCGAACAGGGTAGCGCGAAACTGTCTGAAGGTCTGCAAAGTGCAGTCCAGGGCAGTGGAACATTGGCAACAGGCTTGCAATCAGCCGTAGATGGCAGCGGCAAGGTTGCTGATGGTGCAAAAGGCGTAGCTGCCGGATTGAAACAGCTTGCTGAATCGAACCCGGAACTGGCCGAAAATGCTGAAGTACAGAAACTGCTTGCGGCTAGTGAAGCTGTTGCCGATGGTAGTGCACAGTTGCATGAGAGCGAGCAGAAGCTGGCACAGGGTGCAGATCAGTTGCATCAGGGTAACCAGCAACTGGCTGCGGGTGCAGCCGAGCTTCATGGAGGCCAGAAGCAACTTCTGACTGGTGCGAACCAGCTTGTGGAGGGTCAGCAGCAATTATTGGCTGGTGCCGGACAGCTTAGTCAAGGAGGAGCACAGCTCTCCGATGGTCTGAAGCAGTTCAGCGGCAAATTGGGTGATGCTGCAAGTGGCGGTACATTGCTTGCAGATGGTGCCAAGCAGCTGGGCTCAGGTACAACAGCTCTGCAAACGGGTGTAGGTAAACTCAGTGGTGGTGTTCATTCACTTACCGATGGTTCCAAGCAATTGGGCGATGGTGCAGGCAAACTGGCTGACGGCCTTACCGAGCTAAAAGATGGCTCAAGTGAACTGGCAACCAAGCTGAATGATGCCGCGCAGAAAACATCCGAAGTCAAGAAAACGGATGATGTGGTGAACATGTTCGCTGAACCTGTGAACTCTTCAGAAAACACAGCAGAGAACGTGAGCAATTATGGTACTGGATTAACACCGTTCTTCCTATCGATCGGTCTGTTCGTAGGATCGTTGATATCGACGATTGTTTTGAAAATGCGGGAAACGTCAGTACCTGGTGCAACAGGCTGGAATCGTTTTGTCAGCCGGACACTGGTATTTGGCTCCGTGAGTATTTTCCAATCGGTTATCGTGGCAAGCTTCATGTTATACGGTCTTGGACTGGAGACGCACAGCGTAGGGCTGTTCTACCTGTTCACCATTATTACAGGGCTGACCTTCATGTTGATTGTTCAGGCACTTGTGACTTGGCTGGATCTGCCGGGACGTTATGTTGTCATTCTGCTGCTGGTCTTCCAGCTTGCGGCTAGTGCAGGAACTTTCCCGGTTGAACTGATTCCATCATGGCTTCAAGCATTTAGCCCTTGGTTGCCAATGACACACAGCATTATGGGCTTCAAGGCGGTTGTATCGAGTGGCAATCTGGATGTGATGTGGCATCAGGCAGGAATTCTCAGTATATATGCTGGTGTGTCCATCGTGCTGACGCTGGCCTACTTCCTTTGGAATGGCAGACGTCCAAAAAAAGAAGAGGAACTCGCTGATTCGGGTCAAGTTGTGACAGCATAAGTCCAACCTGATCATCAGCAGGGTGACATTTACGAAAAAAAACTTTATTTTCATGTAGTGAAATTATGCAATATAGTAGTCAAATAGTGCAAATAGCCTGTGACCCCAAAAAGGGGCTGCAGGCTATTTTGTATACAAATGCATAGAGAAGCAAAGATTCGCTGGATCAAGCAGCAACAATTTGGTGGGATTATGGATAAACACAGGCCACATATGGAACGATTTTCTTCTGTCAGCAATTTAATTCAGTTGTACTCTGACTCAAAAAGTGTATAATTATTCGAAAAAGAGATGAATTTAAACGTCATTACAGTAAAGCTGTACTGCAAAACATTTCTTATCAGAGGTATTAAAAAGTTTAAATTGCGCTGATGTTAGGTCGGTGTTAAAATAATAGAACTATATCAAAAAAACGTCGCTCCATTTCAGTAGCCGTGCCAGCGGTTGCGTGTTGATTTATACATGCTGTTTGCCGGATCGTCCGGATCAGCTCATCTCATTCAATGGCTTCTGCCCAATAGCAGGCATATATTTTTGACAGTCTCATGCTGTCGCCTCTTCTATCTAGCAGGCTCTATCGCAAGCGAAAGGCCAGCTCCTCCCGTTTCATTGTTGCCTGTTGCCTATGTTCTTGATCTTTCCGAAATACTTCATTATAGAAAGGTTGCGTTCCATGAGACACATCGGATTACCTCCAAAACAGGGTCTGTATGACCCGCAGTTCGAAAAAGACGCATGCGGAATGGGTTTTGTTGCCAACATCAAAGGGGTACCTTCACACGATATCGTTAGTCAGGCACTGACCATGCTCAGTAACATGGAGCACCGTGGAGGACAGGGAAGTGAACCGAATTCCGGTGACGGAGCAGGTATCCTGATTCAGATTCCACATCGCTATTTTGCACAGGAAGCGGAACGTCTTGGTTTTGCTTTGCCAGAACAGGGCTTCTATGGCGTAGGTATGTTGTTCCTTTCCCAGGATCCTGCCATTCGTAGTGCGCATGAAGAGAGCCTTAAGAAGATTATTGAAGAAGAAGGACAGACTTGTCTTGGTTTCCGGGATGTTCCTACTTTTGATGAAATGCTTGGCCGTTCTGCACTTGCAGCGAAACCTTATGTACGTCAGGTATTCATTGGAAGATCCGCAGATGTGAAGGATGAGCTTGGATTTGAGCGTAAGCTGTATGTTATTCGCAGACGCGCTGAGCTGGCTATTCGTTATTCGGCAGATGAGGCAGAAGGCGGTTCATTCTACCTTCCGAGCTTGTCTTGTCGCAAAATTGTATATAAAGGCATGCTCACAACGGAGCAGGTCGGAGAGTTCTATCTGGATCTGCAGCAAGATCTTGTTGAATCGGCTATTGCACTTGTGCATTCCCGTTTCAGTACGAATACCTTCCCAAGCTGGGAACGTGCCCACCCGTATCGCTTCATGATCCACAACGGTGAGATCAACACGATGCGTGGTAACGTGAACTGGATGCATGCTAGGCAGTCCTTGTTCGAGAGCGAGTTGTTCGGTAACGACATCGCGAAAGTAAAACCGGTCATCAATCCGGACGGTTCGGATACAGCCATGTTCGATAACACACTGGAGTTCCTCTATCTGAGTGGACGTTCCCTGCCACACGTGGCCATGATGATGGTTCCTGAACCTTGGAGCACAGATGAGGGAATGGACCCTGCCAAAAAGGCATTTTATGAGTATCACAGCACAATGATGGAACCTTGGGATGGACCAGCAGCAATGGCCTTTACAGATGGTTTGCAAATTGGTGCAACACTTGACCGTAATGGCTTGCGTCCAGCTCGTTATTATGTAACCAAGGATGACCGTATTATCCTGTCCTCTGAAGTTGGGGTGCTGGATATCGCACCGGAAGAGATTCTCTACAAAGATCGTCTTCGTCCAGGTCGGATGTTGCTTGTGGACACACAACAAGGCCGTATCATTGCGGATGAAGAAGTAAAGGCAATTATTGCAGCCGAGAATCCGTATCAGGATTGGCTTGATGAGCATTTGATGGATCTGAGCGAATTGCCGGAAGCACCGGAACTTCCTGATCCAAAACATGATAACGTGACCCAGCTTCAGCTGGCATATGGTTATACATTTGAGGAACTTCGTAAAATCCTGGAGCCTATGGCGACAACAGGTATGGAAGCTACGGGTTCGATGGGTTATGATGCACCGCTGGCTGTCCTGTCGGATCGTCCACAGCGCCTGTACAACTACTTTAAACAGATGTTCGCCCAGGTAACCAACCCGCCGATCGATGCAATCCGTGAAGAGATTGTAACGTCTACGGCAACAACCATTGGTCCAGAGCGTAACCTTTTGAATCCTGAACCGGAGAGCTGTCGCCAGATTCGTCTGGATACACCGGTCTTGTCCAATGAAGACTTTGCGAAGATTCGTCATGTACGTCGCCCAGGCTTCCGCTCCATGACGATTCCAATCTTCTTCACTGCTGCGGAAGGAGCAGAAGGACTTCGTAAAGCGATGGAACTTCTCTTCGAAGCTGCAGACCGTGTCATCGACAAAGGTCATAACATTCTGATCCTGTCTGACCGTGGTGTGGATGCCGAGAATGCTGCGATTCCTGCATTGCTTGCTGTTGCAGGTCTGCATCACCATCTGATTCGTCAGGGAACCCGAACAAAAGTGAGCATTATGCTCGAATCGGCAGAACCGCGTGATATTCACCACTACGCGTTGCTGCTCGGATACGGTGTAAGTGCCGTGAACCCTTATCTGGCCTTTGAAACGCTGGATGACATGATTCAGCAAGGCTTACTGCGTGGCATCTCGCATGAAAAAGCAGTGAAGAACTACATTAAAGCGGCTACCAAAGGCGTAACTAAAGTGTTGTCCAAAATGGGGATTTCTACGATTCAATCGTATCGTGGAGCTCAAATCTTCGAAGCGGTAGGTCTGAAATCAGACTTCGTTGACCGTTACTTTACTTGGACACCTTCCCGTATCGGTGGAATCGGGTTGGAAGAAGTGGCAGCCGAAGCGCTGACACACCATAACCGTGCTTTTACGGAAAAAGACGGTAACGATAAAGTATTGGATTCCGGTGGGGATTATCAATGGCGTAACGACGGAGAAGAGCATCTGTTCAATCCGCAAACCATTCATACCCTGCAACATGCAGTACGCACTGGGGATTACAAGCTGTATAAAAAGTATTCCAAGCTCGTGCAAGGTGAGAATGATCAACTGTTGACCATTCGCTCCATGCTGAAGCTGAAACCGGTGGGAGCTTCCATTCCACTCGAAGAAGTTGAATCTGTCGAAGATATCATGCGTCGTTTCAAAACGGGTGCGATGTCCTTCGGTTCGATCAGTAAAGAAGCGCATGAAGATCTCGCCATCGCAATGAACCGTGTGGGTGGTAAATCCAATACGGGTGAAGGCGGAGAAGATCCGGCTCGCTTCATTAAAGATAGCAACGGGGATTCCCGTCGCAGTGCGATCAAACAGGTAGCATCTGGACGTTTCGGTGTAACATCCAACTACCTGGTTAATGCTGACGAGATTCAGATCAAAATGGCTCAGGGAGCAAAACCGGGTGAAGGCGGACAGCTGCCAGGACGTAAAGTGTATCCTTGGGTTGCTGAAGTTCGTGGATCTACGCCAGGCGTAGGTCTGATCTCACCACCACCGCATCACGATATTTACTCGATTGAGGATTTGGCGGAGCTGATCTATGACTTGAAAAATGCCAATCCGCGTGCAGAGATCAACGTGAAACTCGTATCGGAAGTTGGTGTGGGTACGATTGCGGCAGGTGTAGCCAAAGGGCGTGCCGATATTATCCTCGTCAGCGGTTATGACGGTGGTACAGGTGCATCACCGCAAGGATCGATTCGTCACGCAGGTATGCCTTGGGAACTGGGTCTTGCAGAGACACATCAAACGTTGATGCTCAACAATCTGCGTGACCGTGTCGTTCTGGAAACAGACGGCAAAATGCTGAACGGCCGTGACCTGGCGATCGCAGCCTTGCTTGGAGCCGAAGAGTATGGTTTCTCTACAGCACCACTCGTTGCACTTGGCTGCATCATGATGCGTGTCTGTCAAATGGATACCTGTCCAGTTGGTGTAGCGACACAGAATCCGGAGTTGCGTAAAAATTACATGGGTGATCCAGCTCATGTGGTTAACTTCATGCGATTTGTCGCTGAAGATATGCGTGAGATCATGGCTGATCTTGGTTTCCGTACCATTCAGGAAATGGTCGGACGTACAGATTGTCTCGAAACGGTAGAAGCCGTAGATCACTGGAAGAAAAAAGGTGTGGATCTGTCTGTATTGCTGCACGTGCCTGAAATGCCGGAAGGCTCTGCACGTTACCGTACACAGCATCAGAACCACCAATTGGAAGAAACGCTGGATATGCAGCAATTGCTGCCACTGGCACAGCCTGCGATTGAATCCGGTCAACCGGTTGAAGCGGTACTTCCAATTACGAACGTTAACCGTGCAGTAGGTACCATTTTGGGTAGTGAGATCACACGCAAATATGGACTCGCAGGATTGCCTGAAGATACAGTTAAATTCAAATTTCTCGGCTCTGCCGGACAAAGCTTTGGGGCCTTTGTACCTAAAGGCATGACCTTGACCGTTGAAGGCGACTCCAATGACTATGTAGGTAAAGGACTGTCAGGAGGTAAACTGATCGTGATGCCTTCTCCGAAAGCAACATTCGAGGCGGAAGATAACATCATTATCGGTAACACGGCACTCTATGGAGCAACAAGTGGTGAAGCGTATATCCGTGGTATTGCAGGTGAGCGATTTGCTGTACGTAACTCGGGCGCCAAAGTAGTCGTTGAAGGTGTAGGCGACCATGGTTGCGAATATATGACGGGCGGACGTGTCGTTGTACTCGGCGATACAGGTCGTAACTTTGCAGCAGGGATGTCCGGAGGTATTGCCTATGTGTATGATCCGGAAGGCACATTCTTGCAACGTTGTAATCTGGAAATGGTTCTTTTGGAGCGGATCGAAGACGTAGCTGAAAGTGCAGATCTTCGTGGCATGATTCAACGTCACGTTGCCAACACAGGAAGTGCTGCCGGTCAGCGCATTCTGGATAACTGGCAAGATGCCTTGAATCAGTTCGTTCGGGTTATTCCGAAAGACTTCAAGCGGATGACAGAACAGATTGAACGGATTCAGGCGACAGGTCTGACTGGAGAAGCAGCATTACTCGCAGCGTTTGAAGCGAATATGCGTGAACTTGCGCGTGCGGGAGGCTAATAACTTCCTTTTGTTCAAGTGTAAGTGCGTGAACAGGTTGTATTAAGAATATAGGAGCTATATGGTTGCCATGCTGGCGCCAGATAGCTCCTATTTTGCTTTCGACAAAATTAGAACCCCTTCAAAAAACGTTATCGCCATGAGACGACAACATTGAGGAAGTTTCTCAAGTATAATAAGGCTAGTTTTGGAGTGCAGGGAAAGTATAAAGATAAGAGAGGTTAGCGGAATGAATATGAAGCATCCAAACAGGGGCGATCGTAAGCCGACAGGTAAACAAGTCGAAGCAACTCAGATGGACATCAGGAAAGTTTTACTGCAATGCGGAATCGACCCGGAGCGTTGGAACCAATTCGTATCCTCCGTCAACAACAAGCGTCCTTGACAGGATAGACAACCATGGAATGGAGGGAATTCAAGACACAAAAAAAGCCCAGAAGCCAGAGAGTGTATCTCTCGGGAACTGGGTCCTCTTTTCGGGTTTAGTCCATGCTGCGTTCCATTCGGACAAAAGCGATAAAACGACGTGCCTCTTCTTCCGTTAAGGATTTACCATCAATCATCAGATCGAAGCGCTCCAGCACTTCCTTGTCCGATAACTCCAGAGTGTCAACGAATTCACGTACATCCTCATCCATCACGACATCACTTTGCTTCGTACGTCCAATGAGGTAATCAATAGACACGTCAAAGATGTCAGCAAGTCTCGTTAACACTTCGAAATCCGGTTTACGTCGGTTCTTCTCGTAGTGGGATAGAGCAGCTCTTGTAATATGAATGGAGCTCGCAAGTTCTTCTTGAGTAAGTCCCCGCTGTTCCCTTAATTCAGCAATGCGATTTCCGTAGCTCATAAGCTATTTCCCCCTGAACGACATCAAATATATTGAAACAATCCTGAGCCAAGTTTTTGATCAGGGCAGCTTTCCTGCAAAAAAAAGTATCTCCTCGTGCGTTTCCTACAACCGTTTCCATTTGTAAATAGGTCTGTCTAAGGACATCTCATATTGTCGTAAATCAAAAGAACCATGTCCAAATACCGCTTGACATGATACGTTTTGTATCGTAAATTGGACGTATGGAGTTACAAAATGTATCATTTGGAATATTTTAAGTATCTCCTTGTTGCCTGGACCATATACCTGTGAGAAGGAAGTAAAGGCAGTCCATATAGGCTAATCCATTCTAAAGGAATGAAACCATGCATTCAATAATTCAGGAATGGGCTGATATGAAATTAAATGTCCATATGTACATTAAGGAGTTTCATGGGAAAATGGTAGACCGCAAAAGACGCCCCGTTCTGTTACTTGGAATGGACACTCAAACGATTACCTTCCTGAGCGACCTGAACTTGCCAGTATCGTCAGAAATGCTCATTGGTTTGGATGTTGAAGATCATCATGTATGTGTAAGACTTCACGCAAGGTTGCAATGGAAACAGCCCTTCGGGGAGCTCACAATGTATCATTCAAACTTGCATATTCAGCCCGAACAGAAACTATATATAACTGGACAGTTAAACACAATGCTTACTGAAGTTCAGTTTCCCACGGTTCCCCGTTTTCAGTACGAAAAGGCAACAGAGCAAAAGTCCCTGCAACAACCCTATCATTACATTGATTTCACCATATAATTCCAAGTCGATTCTGAACATTTTCTGAACAAAACATGTACTTAACGCCATTTTACTATATTTCATAGCGTTATGCATTAGTTCTTTAACACCAAAAGCATTTGCGCAATGAATAAAGGGGCAAGGGGGATCATACATTGAGGAAGTTTGGATATGGTTGAAATGCACTGCCACATATTATCCGGTCTGGATGATGGTCCTGTTCGAATGGAGCAGTCCGTTGCGATGGCTGAGAAGGCGGCAGCCTCAGGAATTACCTCCATTATTGCTACTCCGCATCACCTGAACGGGCAATACAACAATGAACCGATGGTGGTCAATCAGGCCGTGAACCTGCTTCACGCAGAACTTCGCATACGTAACATTCGCCTGGAGATCCGTCCCGGACAGGAGATCAGGGTGCATGACAACCTGATTGGAGACTTATATGCAGGAAAGTGCTGCACACTCGCCGGAAGTCGTTACATGTTGCTGGAACTGCCCTTTGGTCATATTCCCTCACAGTTCCCCAGGATACTGCATGAACTACGAATAGCGGGAATTACCCCTATCATTGCTCATCCGGAACGCAATCGTGCCATTTTGAAGAAGCCAAAGCTGTTGGCTGATTACTTGAGTCAAGGTGGGCTATGTCAGCTTACGGCTCAATCTTTCACCGGGCTTTTCGGACGAAAAGTTCAGAAGTGGTGTTTTCATTTTTGCAAAGAAAACGGGTTTCATTTCATTTCATCAGATGCACATGATACGTGCAAAAGGACGTTCGCCATAGGTGAGGGGGAGCGTGTCATTGAACGTCGCTTCGGAGCAGAAGCCGTTAGAAAACTGGCAGAGAATGCATCCCACATTCTATCGAATTCGAGCCTGGTCACAGAACGCTGGAAACCTCGCAAATGGTTGCTGTCCATCTGGTAGTTACATAGTTTGATCACAACGTATAGGAGGAATGAAAGTGGAACTGAAAGGATATTTTCGACTCTTACAAAAGAAACTGTGGTTGATTGTTGCAATTGCTTTGATAGCGGGTGTGGGTGCAGGGGTCAAAAGTATTTTCTTCACTCAACCAATCTATGAGGCAAGTTCCAAGCTCATCGTGAACCAGACATCAACGGTTGAAGGTCAGGCCATGATGGATTTCAGCATGATCCAAACCAATATCAAACTTATTAACTCTTACAGAGAAATTATTAAATCTTCTGCCATTATGGATAAAGTAGCTACGACGTATCCAGACCTGGGCTTAACTTCTGCTCAGCTCATGAATAGTACCTCCGTCTCTACAGCAAGCGAGTCCCAAGTGATGAGCATAACTGTACAAGGGACTTCCTACGAAAAAGCCGCAAAAACAGTCAATGCCATCTCCAGCGTGTTTCAATCTCAAATCCCCCTAATCATGAAAATTGATAATGTGGCTATCCTCAGTGAAGCAAAAGTGGATAGTAACGCATCTCCAATTAATATGAAAACCACATTAAGCATCATTGTCAGCCTGTTCGCAGGTCTAGTGCTCGCGATTGCACTCGTATTTCTGATGGACTATCTGGACGATACATTCAAGTCTGAAACTGAACTGGAAAAAGAGTTGGGGCTGCCTGTGCTTACAGTGATATCCAAAATGAAAAAAGACGATCTGAAAAATACGAAAAATTACATATCTCAACAGAAAGTGGGGGATGGCAAATATGTCGCGGCTAACCAATGAAAATAACAGTCTGGTGACCTATTTTAACTCCAAATCTCAAATCTCGGAGGGATACCGTAAATTACGGACGAACATCCAGTTCTCCTCGATCGACAGTCACATCCGTAAAATCATGGTGGCTTCAGCTGAAGCCGGCGAAGGAAAAACCACAACCATTAGCAACCTGGCGGTGACCTATGCCCAGGAAGGCAAGAAGGTTCTGCTGATTGATGCGGATCTGCGTAATCCTTCCTTGCACCAGGTGTTTTCCGTACCCAATCATATCGGTCTTAGCAGTGTGCTGTCTAATCAGTACAGTGTGGATGAGGTACTCAGAGAGAGTTATATCGACAACCTCCAGCTGTTCACGTCTGGCCCTATTCCGCCGAATCCTTCCGAGATGATCGGTTCCAATCGGATGAAAAAGCTGATTGAAGAGTTAGAGGATCAATATGATGTCATCATGTTTGATACGCCGCCGGTGCTGGCGGTAACAGATGCCCTCATTGTAAGTTCGCTGTGTGATGGGGTGCTTCTGGTCGTGAACTCAGGCAAGGTCAAGAAGGAATTGGTGAAGAAGACCAAGGCTGCTCTGGAGCATGTCAATGCACGAATCCTGGGCGCGATCCTGAACAATATCAAAAACGCTGCAGTTCCGGTGGGCTACGGAGAAAAGTAAAAGTTCTACCCTATGTTTCCAAATAAACAGGTAATGTCTACTGCACCTTTATCACTGTAGGCACTCGGTCATGCTGTGGGTTCAATGGACCTTAGACGTTAATCGTCGAAGGTATGACGTGAGGACGGGTTAGATGCCCTGGTTCAACTTTTATAAAACTAAAAAAAGAGGATAGGGTGGTATTTATGAAAAAAGTGAGAAAAGCGATCATTCCTGCAGCTGGACTGGGTACACGTTTTTTGCCAGCCACAAAAGCGATGCCTAAAGAAATGCTCCCTATTGTGGACAAACCAACTATACAGTATATCGTTGAGGAAGCCATTGCCTCTGGAATTGAAGACATTATCATCGTGACCGGTAAAGGGAAACGGGCGATTGAAGATCATTTCGACAACGCTTTTGAACTGGAACACAACTTGCTGGAAAAAGGGAAACTGGGCCTGCTTGAAGAGGTCCGCAAATCTTCTAATGTGGATATCCACTACATAAGACAAAAAGAGGCCAAAGGACTTGGTCATGCTGTCTGGTGTGCACGTAACTTTATCGGTGACGAACCTTTTGCCGTGTTGCTCGGAGATGATATCGTCGTATCGGAAGTGCCTTGCACCAAACAACTGATTGATCAATATGATCAGGTTCAACATTCCATTGTTGGCGTACAAACCGTACTTGCTGAACAAACAGACAGATACGGCATTGTGGACCCGCTTCAATCGGATGGTCGTTTGACAGAGGTTCTCAGGTTCGTAGAGAAACCTGCCCAAGGCACAGCGCCTTCCAACCTGGCGATTATGGGGAGATACGTACTGAGTCCAGAGATTTTTGAACATCTGGAGCAACAGGAGATTGGTCAAGGGGGAGAGATTCAATTAACGGATGCGATTCAGCGTTTAAATGAGACACAAGGAGTGTATGCTTACGATTTCGAGGGAGTACGTTATGACGTGGGCGAGAAACTGGGATTCATTTTGACGACCATCGACTTTGCTCTGCAAAAACAGGAGCTTAGAATTCCGATGCTGCAGGCTCTGCAACAAATCCTGGAAAAAGAGTCGGTAGAACATGTAGCCGGGGGGGAGTTTGAATGAGTCCATCTCCCCAAACGAAGGAAGCGGAGATTGTTATGGACCCAAGTCTGGGGTACAATGCATCAACGATGGCAGGGCAAAATGCGGATAAAGTGTATCTATTTATGAAAAGAATGCTCGATTTGCTGGGTTCTTTCATAGGTTTAATCATTTTGTGCCCCTTGTTTGCCGTCATCGGATTACTGATCAAAATCGAGGCCCCGCAGGGGTCTGTTTTTTTTCGTCAGGTACGGGTCGGACAGAATGGGAAAGAGTTTCATATGTACAAATTCAGGTCGATGGTTGCGAATGCAGAAGATCTGCTAGAACAGCTGATTGACCAGAATGAAGTGAACGGGAACATGTTCAAAATGAAGAACGATCCTCGCATTACCCGAATTGGCAAGTTTATTCGAAAAACCAGTCTGGATGAGCTGCCTCAGTTATGGAACGTGTTCCGTGGAGAGATGAGTCTCGTTGGACCCAGACCGGCCCTGCCCAGAGAAGTGGAGAACTACACTTCTTATGATAGACAGCGCCTGCAGGTGATTCCGGGATGTACGGGATTATGGCAAGTTAGCGGTCGAAATAGTGTGGGCTTTGATGAGATGGTAGAGCTTGATCTGACGTATGCCCGTGAGCGCAATATGATGGTGGATATCAAAATTATCTTCAGAACGTTCAGGGTGTTGGTTGGTTCGAAGGATGCGTTTTGAAACACGATTCTGGCTTTGAGGTGGCATAGCAGATATGCAAAAGACCGGTATACTTGCTGCATGGAACATGAAGTCGTTTAATATCATTCTTTTTTCGTTTGTCATTGTCTTCGCAGCAATCTATCTTCCGCTAATCTCGGTTGTTGCACTCCTATCTGTGATTCTGCTGGGCGTTTATATTAAACAGCCCAGCTGGATCTTTATGATTCTCATTGTAAGTTTTTCATTGTCCATTGATAAAATATTTAGCATTCATCTGGCAGGACTGGATTCGCTTTCCTTCTACAAGCTGGCGATCCTGGGTTTTGTCATCTCTCTTTTCTTACGTTTTGGTATTCGCAAAGATCTGATATATCCTGCACTCGCAATCGGTTTTTTATTTGTGGAGAGTTATTTTCTATCTGATCTGCCGAGTAAGGTTAGTCCGCTCGATCCATTCAAGGCCTTTCTGGGAGTCATTGTTCCATTTTTGTTGCTGATGCCCCACTTTTCACGAGAGATCAGTCAACGAATCATACGTGTGCTCGCATGGCTGCCGCTGTTCAGTCTTGCTGGTGGGTATGTCCTGCAGCTGGCTGGCATTTTGTCCATTACTAATCTGGAGATGTCGGGAGTAACCCGATTACAGGGAGCTAACATCGCCGCGCATCTGGCCATGTTGTGTTTTATCTCGATCTGCGTCTGTCTGATTCAGATCAAGCAAGGCCATCAGGTTGTTCTGTATTACATGCTTACCTTGACGCATCTGGTCATTCTGGTCCAGACGGGAACACGGGGACCGCTTATCGCGTTGATTCCGATTATTCTGGTTTATCTATTTGATCAATTGAAAGCCTTCATTAAAGGCAGAGTCAGTGCCATCATTCCTCTCATTCTATTCGTTGTCGCTGTGGCCTATATGGTCATTGCGCAGTGGGACAATTATGAGATGAGGTCAGAGAGCAAGGGCTTGTCGGGAAGAGATGTGGCCTGGAATTATTTTATTGGCAAAGCGAATGAGTATCCGATATTTGGACGTGGCCTCGGCTCAACTCTCGTAGCGAATGATGGAAGTATCTTTTCTGGCTTCGTCGTTCCACATAATGAATACATTCGTTTTTATTACGATGGCGGGTTAGTTGGAGCCATCCTGTTGTTTCTTTCGCTGCTTTTGGTGTTCCGAGCCGTATACCTCCGATTGGGCGGCATGATCCGGTTGTATTTTGCCGGCATGATTATCGGTTTCCTGGCCTATTCCTTTTTTGACAATACCTTGTCCACGGTTCATCTGATTGCTCCATTCTGTATCTTCCTGAACGTGTTATATGCTACGGGAAATGGAGTTCATACCAAGTCAGGGGCCGAAGCAAAAGTGGATATACAGGTACAGCGAGCGAAGGACGTATCCTTTTCAAAGGAGATTAGAACATGAAGGTCTGTTTGATCAGTTCTACAGGCGGTCATTTTGATGAATTAACCAAAATTATTCCTGCGGTTGAAGAACATGATTATTTCCTGATTACCGAGAAGAACAAAAGCAGAAAAGTAGATTTGGCACAGGGTAAAGTATACTTCTTAATGCAGCAGGAACGAAAGAATGCGATGTTCCTGCTAATCTTTGTGGCTAATATTATTAAATCGTTCTTTCTATATCTGCGTGAGCGTCCAAAGGTGATTATTACGACAGGGGCGGGAGCCACATACCCTTTTTGCCTCATCGGTAAAATCTTCGGTGCCAAGCTGATCTATATCGAAAGTTATGCCAAAATCTATTCCTCCAGCGCTACCGGAAGATTGATGTACAAAATCTCGGATGAGTTCTTCATCCAATGGGAAACGTTGCAGGATAGCTATCCCAATGCGAAGTACAGGGGGGCTTTATTTTGATATTTGCTATCGTTGGAACCCAGCGTTTTTCCTTCAATCGGATGTTTGAACTTATTGATGAGGCGATTGAGGCGGGGATTATTGAAGATGAGGTTGTTGCCCAATCCGGATATACCGAGTATCAGCCGCGAAATTTCACTGTGATTCCTTTCCTTACCCAGGAAGAGATGAATGAATATGTGGAACGCAGCAGATGCATTATTTCTCATGCAGGTGTGGGTTCCATCACGAATTGTCTCGAACGCGGCAAGCCGGTTATCGTCATTCCACGCCGGAAAGAATGGGGCGAGCATGTGGATGACCATCAGCTTGAGATCTCCAAGGTTTTTCAGGATAACGGATACGTGGCCGTCGCGGAGAGTCAGGCTGAATTGCAAAAACTGGTTCCTTGCATAGAGGAGCTGACGTTCCAGCCCTATGTGAGAAAACAGTCTGATCTGATCTCATCCATCAAAAATTACGTGAACAGTCTATAAGAGGTTTGAAGATTAACCATAAAAAAGGAGTCTATCATGAAACCAAAAGTATTGGTTGTTGGATCATCCTTGAAGGATATGGGCGGAATTGTGAGTGTCATCAAAAACATAGAGGATTCCTCCATCTCGGAAATGTATCCCATGCAGCGGGTTGAAACGTATATCACGGGCAGCGTGTTCTCACGGCTGCTTATTTTTATACGGGGATTCATTCAATTTTGGATGAAGATGTACACGTTCAAGCCGGATATTGTGCATATTCATATGGCGAACAACGGGAGTTTTTATCGGAAGTCTCTATTTCTGCTAACGGCACGAAAAATGTTTCGAAAGTCAGTCATTCTGCATGTTCATGCGGCGAGCTTTGATGATTTCTATAATCGATTCGCCCTGCAGCGCAAGTATTGTCATTACATTTTGAATCAGGCCGATAAATTGATTGTCTTATCCCAGACGTGGAAAGAATACTTTGTCACGATTGTGCCGGAGACAGCTATTGAGGTGCTCTATAACGGGGTCTTTGTGAAAGAGCCATTTGCGAAAGAGCAGAAGGCGGCAGTAAATGCTCTCTTCATGGGAAGACTGGGTGAGCGAAAAGGAGTCTACGATCTGCTTCAGTCCATTGAACAATTGAAGGCGCGGGGGGTTACAGCCACTTTCAATCTGGCAGGTGATGGCGAAGTTGATGAAGTCAAAGCGCTCGTGCAGCAATATGGAATTCAGGATTGTGTCAACGTACTCGGCTGGATTAACGGAGAACAAAAGGAAAAGCTGATGCAGGAAGCGGATCTACTGGTCCTGCCTTCTTATCATGAGGGATTACCTATGGCCATACTCGAAGCAATGAATTGTGGCTTGCCCATTATATCGACCAACGTCGGAGGCATTCCCGAAGTGATTACATCCGGTCATAATGGGCTGTTAATCGAGCCGGGAGATGTGCACGAACTGACATCGGCACTGGAGTATCTCATCACGGATGAAGAGCTTAGAGCAAGAATGGGTTCACATAACAGAGAGATTATAACGAATAAATTCGATATGAATCTTCTCGTGGGCAGATTGTCGGGAATATATGATGCACTTCAAGTGAAGGTATCCTAGTGAACAGGAAAAGGTGATGAAATGAACCCCTTGGTATCTTGCATCATTACCACCCATAACCGGGCGGAGTTATTGAAAAATGCGTTGAGAAGTGTACGTGAGCAGACACATCCGTACCTGGAGATTTTCATCGTGGATGATGGTTCAGAAGATCAGACACCAGAAATCTGTCAGGCTTGGGCCCGAGAAGATTCACGAATTCGGTACATTCGGGTTCCGTATCCCAAAGGAGCCAATCATGCACGGAATGTAGGGATATCCCATGCGAATGGCAAGTACATTGCATTCCTGGATGATGACGATGAATGGATGGCTGACAAAATAAAAACCCAGGCGGAAGTGCTGGAGCGTACACAGGAATCATTCACCTTTTGCAGCAAGTATCTCGCATACACGAATGAGCAGCATCAGGTGGTCAAACGGAAATTGTCGGTGGAACCTCGTGAGGTTGTTCGGTATGAGGATCTGCTTACATTCAACTGGATCGGGGAAACGTCCAAAATCATGGTACTTACCTCACTGGCCCGTGAAGTTCGATTCGATGAGAATCTGACATCCGCTCAGGATTATGACTTTTATCTGCGCATATTGAAACGCGGCTACATCGCCGTGAATGTGAAAGAACCGCTGGTGGATATCAACATTCATAGTGGTCCACGAATTTCAACCTCTACAACGGCCAAGTACAAGGGCCAACGCAAGATTATTTTGAAATACTACAATGATATGTCCAAGGAACAGAAGCGTCGTCAGTTACACCACTATCGAATGCTCGAATGGTCGAGAAATACACTTCGCAATAATGTTTATTTGAAAAAGGCACTGTCGCTGTATCCCTGGTGGAAAGATTGGGTGCTGCTCAAGCGTAATACGAAAATTATGATGCAAGGATTTCTAATGAGATTTCATGCAAGACGCGCAGTTGGTACGTATACAGAGGAACCTGTGCGAATGAAACTAAAGTAAGAGGTGTCTGGATGGGAAATCCGACGGTGTATATGCTGCCCAAGATGATTGAAAACAATAAATTCAACGAGCTGTTATCCGATTCCATTGAGAACAAGGGATGGGAAGTAAAGCAGTTTACCAAAAAAGATCTGGTCAAACTGAAAAAAAATGATGTGCTGCATTTTCATTGGCCCAGCTTCTATTACAGAGGTTCATCCGTGCTGGCAACAGTGATCAAATCCATTCTGTATGTATTGATGATTTGTTTTGCACGCTTGCGCGGGGCCAAATTGTTCTGGACCGTGCATAACATCTGGCCTCACAACAGCGGCAAGACGCGGTTCGATTATTGGATGAGAAAAATACTGGTCCAAAATTGCTCCAAGCTGATTGTCATGGGCAAACCCTTGATCTCCGAGATCTGTTCGACGTTCGGGATTGATTCCAGCCGGATCGAGGTTATTCCGCATGGACATTACAAGGGAGTGTATCAGGGAAAAGGCGTGAATATCCGCTCCCGGTTTGGCATCCCGGAGGATAGTTATGTGTATGCGTTCTTCGGTCAGGTCTCGCCGTACAAGGGCGTGGATGATTTGCTGGAGGCATTCAAGGATCTGAAATCGGATCAGGCCCATCTGTTGATTGCCGGTAAAAAGGTGAAGGACTACGATCTCGGTGAAGAATTTCTCGAGAGTGGACATATTCATACCCATTTTCATTTTATTGAAGATGATGAATATTCGGACTACTTCGATGCGGTCGATTCGATCATTCTTCCATACAAGCAAATTGCGACTTCCGGCAGTGCGATTCTGGCATTGACCTTCTGCAAACCGGTGGTGGCACCACGGATTGGCTTGTTGGAGGAATATCTACCTGAAGATTGTGCGGTACTCTATGAACCTTCGGATCCGGATGGATTACTCAAAGCGATGAATATGATCCGATTAAAACAATCGGAGTTTCAGGAAGGCAGTGGTTTTGTCAAAGCGTTAGAGCGGCTGGATTGGCCAGTGATTGCCCAAAGGACACTTACCCTGTACTCCAGTTAGTGCAGATCAAAGGGTGGACCTAATTGAAGAATATGGGGATGAAATGATGAAAGTAACCGTCGCGATCTGTACGTATAACCGTGCACAGGATGCGGTAGAGGCTATACGAAGTGCCATACAACAGAATTACGCAAGCAGCGATTATGAGATCATACTCATTGATAACAACTCAAAAGACAACACGCGGGAAATCGTACTTCAAACCATTCTACAGTATGAGAACCATTCGATCCGGTATGTGCTGGAAGAAAAGCAAGGCTTGTCTGTAGCCCGCAATCGGGCCATTCATGAGGCGAAAGGCGAGTATATCCTGTTCCTTGACGATGATGCCTTTGCTTGCAGGGACTGGATTCGCCAGATCGTCAGCGTGTTTGAGATGAGCGAGAGTATCGGTTGTGTCGGTGGCAAGATTGATCCGATCTGGGAAGTACCTGAGCCGATGTGGATTCCACCAGAGAACAGGTCGCTGTTCACGATTCTCGATTTTGCAGATGAAGTCACTGAAATGAAGAGTCCCTATATTCCATTTGGCGCCAATGTGGCCTTTCGCTTATCGGTCTTTGATCAACTGGCTCCCTTCCGTGAAGACCTTGGAAGAGTGGGGAACAATCTTCTTTCCAGTGAAGAGAGTGAGTTGATTGCAAGAATCCGGACCAAGTTCAAGGTATATTACACGCCGTATGGTGCGGTACAACATAAAGTAGCCAAAGAGCGAACGACGAAGAATTGGTTTCTCCGCCGAATCTATTGGCAGGGTGTCAGTGATGCCATACGTGATCAGGATCGTGGTGTTGTGCGTACTGCCAAACATGGCCTTAAGCTGGCACAAGGGGTCACGACGGCACTGATCTACATCTATAATGCAGATCGGTTCACTCGTCAGCTTGCCAAAGTATGTTACAGAAACGGCATGATCGTTGGGTCGCTTCGTCAAAATAGTAAGGGATGAGGATCGCTATGGCGCAAGTTGCACTTCGCAAAGTATTCAGAGGAAACGGCTTAATGAGTGCCATATTTCAGACAAGTGGAACCAATCTGCTCGTCATGACACTGACGATGCTGTCTTCCATTTTGACGTCACGCATGTTCGGCGTAGAGGGAAAGGGTGCATTCTCGGCCATCCTGTTCTGGCCGGCGCTTTTAACTGGATTGGTCGGTTTCGGACTGCCAACTTCTATCATTTATAACATCAAACAGAGCGCAACCGAGAAGAGTGCGCAGTATGTTCGGCTAAGCTTTCTTTTTCAAGTTCCGGTATGCATCATCATTGGTATAATTGCCTGGTTCGGATTACCGTTCTGGCTCTCCAGCTTTCCGCCAGAGGTTGTGCAGATATCCAGATGGTATACGATTGCTACGGTTCCTGTACTCATTGTCATCAATCTCATATCAGCCCTCTCGCAGAGTCGGGAGAAGTTCGCTGTATATAACGGTATCCGGTTAATGATCCCCCTGTTTAATGTAGGCGGGCTTTTTGTGTTATGGGGCCTGGGCATGCTGAGCATTCAGCTCGCGGCTGCAATCTATTTTGTAACGAGCTTCTCAGTGGTGGCGTGGGCTATCTATGCCAACCGTAATGAATTAAGACTGAGATGGTTCAAGGATCGGGTGGACCAGAGTTCGGCCAAGAAGCTTTTCGGTTATGGCAGCAAGGTGTATGGCGTTGAATTACTAGGAACATTGTATACCCAGTTCGACAAAATCATTATTTTGGCTTTGCTCACCCCGCGTGATTTTGGATTGTATTCTGTCGTATTTGCGCTGTCCCGAATCTACAATGCAGTTCAAACGGCGATCAGCAATGTTGTTTTCCCAAAAGTGACCGGATTGCCCCAAGAGCAGATTATTCGAACGGTCGGCAGAGCCTTCCGCATCTCGCTTATGGTCATGATGATCATTGTTATACCGACCATGTTTGTGGGGAACTACCTGATGGGCATTCTGTTTGGATCCGAATTTTTGGAAGCGAGCGTGGCATTTTATATTTTGGCAGTTGAATGCATCATTGGTGGTGGCTCCTGGATTCTGGCATCCGCCTTCAATGCACTTGGTCGACCAGGGCTTGTGATGATCAGACAACTTATTGCACTCTCGGTGACGGTGGCCTTGTTCTTCGTGTTCACCCCGTTATGGGGGCTCAACGGAATTGCGGTTGCTTTGCTGATCGGTTCCATTGTGCGAATGGTGGTTACTGTGGCTGCCATGAAGATCGTATTCAAGGTGAAGTTTGCCGCCATGTTCTATGACAAGGAAGATCTGCCGTTTCTATATGAACGGTTAAACAAAAAAAGAAGAAGAGTCACCCAAGGAGGAGATGGAGATGCTGGGCACTAACAATATTCATCCGATGGAAGAGTTGAAGGGACATTTACGTCAGATTTTGAAGGTCATTCCACCGCGTACCGAGATCTATTATCTGGATTACCCGGTGCACAGCAATGGTGGAGACTTGTTGATCATGAAAGGTACTGAAGCGTTCTTCCGAGATCATGATATTCATGTACGTGCCAGATACAGCATTCTGGATTGCCCTTTGTCTCTTAAGGTTCCGGAAGGTATCACGATTGTGTTGCACGGGGGAGGTAACTTTGGTGATCTGTACCCTGCACATCAGAAATTGAGAGAACGAATGATTGCCCAACATCCGAATCACCGGATCGTGATTCTGCCTCAGACGATGTTTTACAAGAGTGATATTGAATTGAAAAAGACAGCCCAAGTATTCAATCGTCATAAGGATGTGCACTTTTTTGTCAGGGACACATTATCTTATGAGATAGCCAGTAAAGAGTTTCAACAAACGAATGTGTACCTTTCTCCGGATATGGCGCATCAGTTGTGGCCTCTTAAGTCCAAGAGCCAGCCTAGTGCAGAGATGTTGTATTTCTTCCGTAAAGACATTGAGAAGACTCAGAATCAGGTGCATTACGAATCCGTCAGTGGACCCAAGGCCACGTTTAAAGACTGGGAGACATTGTACAACCGGGTAGACCGCAAGATCATTCGCATGATTACATCCCGGTTGAAGTCAGGGAAAGGCAGTTCTTTCGCCCGCTGGTTGTGGTACAAATACTCTGATCGGATGGTACATACGGCCATTAAGGAATTCAATAAATACCAAACCATCACGACATCCCGTCTGCATGGACATATTCTGGCTTGTCTCCTGGATCAACCGAACATTCTGCTGGATAATTCGTATGGCAAGAACTCGAATTATTATGCGGCCTGGACGAAGAACAATCCGGCAGGCAGATTGGAGTCCAATCAGACCAGCACATATAGCAAGCCAACCGAGACCGGCAAGGGAGCGAGTACGGTTGTGCTGTCGGATGGTGCAGCCCTATGAGAAGTATTCTGTTATCCGGCGGTTCTGGCAAGCGTCTCTGGCCGTTATCTAACGATTCCAGATCCAAGCAGTTTCTTAAAGTACTTCATGGGCCTGAAGGGAATTCAGAATCCATGGTACAGCGGGTATGGCGACAGCTGAATCATGCCGGACTTGCATCACAGGCGCTTATCGCGACCAGTTTACCACAGGTGGAGATTCTGACTTCTCAGCTAGGAGATGATGTAAGACTGGTCGTGGAACCTGAGCGCAGAGATACGTTTCCTGCGATTGCACTCGCGGCTTCCTATCTGTATTCCGTAGAGAGTGTAAGTCTGAATGAGACCATTGCAGTCCTGCCAGTCGATCCTTTTGTTGAAAAAGAGTTCTTTGAGGTTCTGGCGACCTTGCCGGAGATGCTTGATAAGTCTGGTGCTGATCTGGCCTTGATGGGGGTCGTGCCGACGTATCCGTCGGAGAAGTACGGATATATCATTCCGCACCCCGTATCTTCCAAAGAAAATAACAATGAATACGTGAACGTAGCGAAGTTCCAGGAGAAACCCTGCGAATCCGATGCGGCCCTCATGATTGAGCAGGCCGCATTATGGAATTGCGGGGTTTTTGCCTTTAAGCTGGGTTATTTGATTAATCTGCTCATTGAGATGGAACTGCCCATACAGTATGACGAAATGCTGAAGCAATACGGAAGATTGAACAAGATCAGCTTTGATTACCAGGTTGTCGAGAAGGCGAATCAGATTATTGCCATCCCTTATAAAGGATTCTGGAAAGATCTAGGTACATGGAACACGCTCACGGAAGAGATGGGAACCTCGGTGGTAGGAAAAGGGTGGATTACGGGAGATTCCCTGAATACACACCTGGTCAATGAACTGAACATTCCAGTTGCGATATTGGGCTTGTCGAATGTGGTGGTAGCCGTGAGTCCGGACGGCATTCTGGTCAGTGACAAAGAAGCTAGTCCGCGGATCAAGGAAATCTTGAAGAACGAGGATCAACGCCCCATGTATGAGGAGCGCAGGTGGGGTTGCTACCGAGTGCTGGATTATACAAGAAACGAAGCCGGCGGCGAAGTTCTCACCAAACGAATCTGCATCAGTGCCGGGAAAAACCTGAGTTATCAATATCATCTGCTCCGCAATGAGGTATGGACGGTTGTATCGGGAACAGGGGAATTGATCCTGGATGGGCAGAGCCGAATGATCGGGCAGGGAGATACGGTGATCATTGACCGGAGTATGCTTCATTCCGTCAGAGCAGTTACGGAACTTGAGATCATCGAAGTACAGATCGGCAGCCAGCTGATTGAGGAAGATATCGTTAGAGTGTCTATCGAATGGCAGGACATTGTTCAGACATATGTGAAACACGCGTAACCAACACATTAGGACATGGGGGAGATTAGGGAATGAATATTACGGTGATTGGCACAGGGTATGTGGGTTTGGTATCGGGCGTTTGCTTCTCGGAACTGGGAAATAACGTGATCTGTGTCGACAATAATGTGGAAAAAGTGAACATGTTGACGGATGGTCAAGTTCCGATCTATGAACCGGGTCTGAAGGACATCATGAATGCGAATATGAAAGCAGGAAGGCTATCCTTCACCACGAACATTCAGGATGCGATCAGTCGTTCGGATATCATTATCATCGCGGTAGGAACGCCATCTCTACCGAATGGCGAAGCGAATCTGAGTTTTATTGAGCTTGTCGCGCGAGAAATTGGTTCTTATATGGATAATTATAAAATAATAATGACTAAAAGCACTGTTCCTGTCGGAACCAACGATCGCATTCAGGAATGGATCAGCAGTTTGACGAATCATCCGTTCGACATGGCATCGGTACCTGAGTTCCTGCGAGAAGGTACCGCTGTGCAGGATACACTCTATCCTGACCGGATAGTCATTGGGACACATAGCGAACGGGCGGTTGCCACACTGAAGGAGCTGCATCAGCCATTAACCGATCAGATTATCGTTACGGATATCCGCTCGGCAGAAATGATTAAATATGCATCCAACGCTTTCCTGGCGACCAAGATCTCATTTATCAACGAAATCTCCAACATCTGTGAAAAAGTAGGTGCAGATGTCAGCCGCGTTGCCGAAGGCATGGGATATGACAGACGAATCGGTGCTTCCTTTCTCAAGGCAGGCATTGGTTATGGAGGTTCCTGTTTCCCTAAGGATACACAGGCTCTGATTCAAATTGCAGGTAATGTGGATTATGACTTCAAACTGCTGAAGTCTGTGGTGGAAGTGAATAAAGATCAACGCTTCAACGTAATTCGCAAACTGGAAGACGCACTAGGCTCACTCGAAGGGAAGGAGATTGCCATCTGGGGGCTCGCTTTCAAACCGGATACCGATGACGTTCGTGATGCTCCAGCGATTGAGATCATTCAGCGTTTGCTTGAGCAAGGGGCAGTGATTCGGGCGTATGACCCCATCGCTACCGAGAACTTCCGCAAAGAGGTGGATTCCCCATCCATTACGTGGGAAGAGCGTGCCATGAACGCGGCGGAAGGCGCAGATGCACTCTGTGTTCTGACCGAATGGAAAGAGTTCATGGAGGTTAATCTGACTGAGTTGGCAGCACATATGAATCAACCCATCCTGATTGATGGAAGAAACATCTACGGAGAAGATCAGATCAAAGATACGTCCTTCCAATACTACTCTGTTGGTCGTCCGGGTCTAACCAATATTGATGGAAGAAAAACGGCAGTCATCTGACGGAGACCTATACCATGAGACGCGGGATCAAAATAACATTAGGTGCCATTTCCCTTGTTGCAGTCGTCATGATTGGATATTCTGTGTATCTGTATCTGCATGTTAAATCAGCGGCGGATCAAATGTATGAACCCCGGGAACCTATCAAACAGGTATCCATTTTCGACCAGAGGGGCGGGGGAGATTTTCCTGTGGATATGGAGAATGAAGAGCCTTTTAATGCTTTGATCCTGGGTGTGGATGAGCGTTCCAATGATCGGGGGCGCTCCGATACCATGATTGTATTGAGTGTCAACCCTGCGAAACAATCTGTACTCATGTTTAACATCCCCCGGGATACCAGAACAAGTATTGTAGGATATGGTTCAGAGGATAAGATCAATCATGCTTACGCTTTTGGTGGTGTTAACATGGCTGTGCAAACAGTGGAACAATTGCTCAACGTTCCCATACACTACTACATGAAAGTGAATATGGAGGGTTTTGCACAAGTCATCGACATGGTGGGTGGAGTGAATGTGAATAACCCGTTCGCATTTGACTATGAGGGTTATCGGTTCGAGCAAGGGAATATTCATCTGGATGGTGAAGCTGCTTTGGGATTTTCGCGGATGCGTTATGATGATCCGAAGGGAGATCTCGGGCGGAATGACCGCCAGCGGGAGATCATCAAACAAGTGCTGAAGAATACGGTCCAGGTATCCAACGTGTTGCAATTGGAGACGTTGCTGGACGAAGTCAGTGCTCACGTCAGAACGGACGTTACCTTTGATGAGATGAAGCAAATGTTCTCTAAATATCGTTCGGTACTGGAACATATTGAATCCGTCGAGATTAAAGGCACGGGCAAGAAAATAGACGGAGTGTATTACTATATCGTGGAACAGTCGGAACGAGACAGGATACATCAGATGATTGAAGAACATTCAAAATGATCGGATAGGGCGGTGAACCAGATGCGTATCTCCAGGCTAATGAAATTTTCCCTGATTGTGCTACTAATGTATATGCTCATGATACCCGCAAGTACCAATTATGTTCAATCAGCTCAAAGCTATCAATGGAATAACATACCTATTGGTGGTGGGGGGTACGTTACGGGGGTGGTCATTCATCCGACTGAGCCTGATCTGGTTTACGCTCGAACTGACGTTGGAGGAGCTTACCGACTGGATGTAACTTCAGGAGATTGGGTTCCACTACTGGATCATTTTGGAGATGAAGACAGCAATCTGTACGGCGTGGATGGAATTGCGCTGGATCAGCAAAACCCCAATATCGTGTATATAGCTGCTGGGAAGTACGGGAACGTGGGGCCGAGCGATATTCTGAAATCCACAGATCGAGGAGAAACCTGGATTCGAACCGGACTCAATCTTCGGAATGAATCGAATGGAAATATCCATCGAGCCATGGGAGAGAGCATCGCCGTCAATCCCACGAACTCCAATTACCTGCACGTGGGTACACGATATGATGGATTGTACACCTCCAGTGACGGTGCAGCAACGTGGAGCAAGGTATGGGATGTACCGAGCGGGCTGTCCGGTGAAGGAATACGGAGTGTAGCTTATGGATTGAATCCCGTGACAAAGCAAGGTCAAGTTGTGTATGCAGGGGTTCGCGGCATTGGTGTGTATAGCAAAGCACCAAGAAGCAATGGGCAGACCACCTGGCAACTTACCGGGAGAAGTCCCGAATATCCTGCACGTATGACTGTGGCGAAAAACGGGACGTTGTATGTGACCACTGATAATCAAGGCGTCTACAAGTTCAACGGTGTGCAGTGGACGAATATAACACCCAGCTCCAGTTACTCATCTTATTATGGAATCACAATTGATCCCAATAATGATAATCACATCCTGGCAGCCGTTCGAACAGGCGGAGATAATCTGCCACTGTATCGTTCCGTTAATGGCGGACAGAGTTGGACAACAGTGAGCAAAACGCTGGTATCCAAACCGTCATGGTGGACACCCAACATGTTTTTCTCAGCGACATCCAGTATCAAGTTTGACCCACATAACCCGGGCACCGTATATGCTACAGACTGGTTTGGCGTATACAAGACAGACAACATCAATGGTACAAATGGATTGACTGGAAGTACTGCGAGTACCTGGGAAGCCATTACCGATGGTCATGAAGAAGTCGTTGCGCTGACTGCATCCACACCGCCTCAAGGTGTTTCATTTTTTAGCGGTTTAACAGATCAGATCGGATTTAGACATGAGAATGTATCCGATGTTCCTCTCAATAAAATCCCGCTCGCGGGTATGCGAGAAATTGTAAGTATTGACTATCATGAAGCAAATCCGAATTACATGATATTTCTGGGAAGCAGCGACTGGTATGGTACCACCACACGTTTATTTGTCTCTTCCAATAACGGAGTTACCGTAACTCCAATGAATGTTCCGGCCGGCTCCAAGCTGGGGAGGGTCGCCTACTCGGCCATCAATCCGAATGTAATTGTTTATTACCCCCAGACCGGTAATCCGGTCAGAAGCACGAATCGTGGCGCAACATGGCAAAATATGAACGGTGCCCCTTTTCAGGCTATCGGGGGGAATATGGTTTTCGCCTATAATCATCCACTGGCTGCCGATCGCATCAATGGATATAAATTTTATATGTATGCTGCTGGTTATATGTATCGCTCAACGGATGCAGGTGCCAACTGGTCCAAAGCCAATGCAGTTCGCCTTCCTGTTAATACGGATATCAATACGAGCTCCATTAAAGTCGAGGCTGCACCTGGTGTGGCGAATGCCGTATGGGTAAGTTTGGGAACCGATGGACTATATGCATCGACGAACTCGGGAAATACATTTTCCAAGATCCAGAGCGTACAGAATTCCAAATTATTTGCCTTTGGAAAGGCTCAGCCAGGCAAATTGGTTCCAGCCGTCTATGTATATGGCACCGTAAATAATGTGAATGGATTCTTCCGTTCAGATGATATGGGGGTAACCTGGAACAACATAGGTCCTTTAGGTGCTGGAATCGGGCTGGGCAATGAACCGCAAATTATGGCGGCAGACCGTCAAATCTATGGCCAGGTATATGTAGGTACGAATGGCAGAGGGATGTATGTCGGTTCATTAGAATAAAGAAAGAGATATGAAAGTGGTGATGAATAATATGATGGAGGAGGGTTCCGGGCGCACGAGACAAAGGCATGTTCGAAGAACGTACGGATTTCTTATAGCTCTGTTGCTGATTGTGATCTGGATTCTGGTCATCTGGTCCATGTCTACCCAATCCTCTCAGCAGCAGGACATTCAGCCCTGGCTTCATAAATGGTCCCAAAAAGTACAGATTGGCTTCGTACTTCCTGATATCCAATTCACATATGGGGAGTATGAGTATTCCCTGAAGCAGCGGCCGTATGATTTTGCAGAGTTCATCTTTCGCAAAAGTGCGCATCTATTTGTATACGCTGTGCTCGCCATGCTTGTGTATGGCGGGCTGCGATACAGGAGAATCCGCATCATGACTTGTATTGTTGCTGCTCTTGCTGTGGTACTTATCATCGCATCCATTGATGAGTATATTCAGCAGTTCAGTCCGAATCGGACAAGCTCGATACGTGATGTTGGAGTGGACTTGCTTGGCGGTTGCTGTGGGATTGCCATATATGCTTCGCTTCTGTCCATCACCCGCAGGATCAGAAGGGGAAGGCGTGATTCGGTTCACGATAAGTGATTTCCCAGGAAATGCTGTCTTTAGAACCCGCTTCTACTTGTCTGCTATCCATCATAAAGTGTATGGAGTAGGACAAGGAGGGTGGAGACATGCTACGAAAAAGGAATAGGAATGTTTTGCTCAAAAAGATAGGCTTCATAGCAATCGTTTTGATATTGCTATGGTTGATCGGCAGAACCATTCCGTATTTATTTCGGGCAGATACACCGGATGAAGCTGCTGCTATTGCCGAAGAGTTTTACAAATATGAACAGTCGGGTGACTTCGGCAGTTCGTGGGAATTGTTTCATCCTCTGATGAAAGAGCGGTTTCCAAAGAGCGCATATGTACAGAACCGAGCACATATATTCATGCAGCATTTTGGCGTGGAAACCTTTGAACTGGAGATGGAAGAGCCGGAGCGTGAGTTTGATGTAACGGTAGTGGATGGCGTGAAGCCATTCTCCGAAGCCTACAAAATCCGGGTTACTCAGACGTACTCAGGCACCTTTGGGCAATTCGATATTGTGCAGACTTGTTATCTGGTAGAGGATGGAGATGAGTGGACCTTACTCTGGTATTATCCAAATTCAAAGAATGAGGATGCCCCGAAGGAAAATAACAGTGAATGATGAAACATTATCGTGAAAGCAACTGGAACTACGGGATAATAATATTCACACATACATTGAACCGAATTGTATCATTTACCTAACACAAAGCTCTGTAAATGCGAGACTTTTGTCGCATTTATAGAGCTTTTTTGTATTTTACATCATTTTAGGGCTCTAAAACCTTGACATTAGTCCCGGTGTCAAGTAAATTACGAGGTAGATACAAAATGTATCAATTTTCAGCGTCTAACGACAAATAACAGGGACTTCTAAGCTCCTTGTGAGGGGAAGGAATATTATTGATCGAAACGGGCCGCTTTTACTGTGTCAGTTGTGGGATGATTGTGTCGGTCACTAGAAGCTCTGTCGAAATGAAGGAAGAGGGCAATGGAGGCAATCACGTATTTCGCACCGGATTCTACCGGAGTGAAATGCCGCTTGGATGCTGTGAAGCGTGTGTAGTTGAAGCGAAACGTCAGGGGAAATCCCAGTTTGCGGGACAATATACTAAAGATTATGATACACTATGTTCATATGAGAAACGGGCATGAAGTATATGCTCGTCCATGAAGGAGGGGATTGAATGCAGCAGGAGCCGGTCGTCCGGATTCAGGGCGTCAGCAAAATCATATCCTCCCGATCATTGGTCAGCGACCTGACTCTGGATATTTCTCCGGGGCAGGTTTTTGGTTTTTTAGGACCTAATGGTGCGGGGAAAACAACGACGATTCGAATGATGGTTGGACTGATGTCCATCAGTAAAGGTGACATTTTGATCTCGGGTCACAGTGTGAAGGATGAGTTTGAACAGGCGGTAGCCCAGGTAGGAGCCATTGTGGAAAATCCGGAGATGTACAAGTTTCTGACCGGGTACCAGAATCTCGTTCACTTTGCCCGCATGTCGCCGGGAGTTACGAAAGAACGGATTGCGGAAACGATTGAACGAGTGGGGCTTACGGCTCGGATTCATGATAAGGTCAAAACCTACTCCCTGGGTATGCGCCAGCGTCTGGGTGTCGCACAAGCGATATTACATAAACCGAAGCTGCTTGTTCTGGATGAGCCGACCAATGGTCTGGACCCCCAGGGCATACGGGAACTGAGAGATTATTTGCGTCAGCTTACCCAAGAGGAAGGTCTTACGGTCTTCGTATCCAGCCATCTGTTGTCGGAGATGGAACTGATGTGTGATACCGTGGCCATCATCCAGAACGGCAAGTTGATTGATGTAAGAAACCTTCGGGCTGAAGCCGGTTCGGATGCATTAATCGAAGTTGCTTTTGAGCTGAATGATGCTGACCGCGCTGCGGATCTGATTCAGGGTGCTACCGTACAGGGCAATGTCCTGGTGATGCGGGTGTCTCGTGAGCAGATTCCAGATATCAATGCCAAGCTGGTTAGCGAAGGGTTTCAGGTATACGGTATTCGTAACGTGACTCACACCCTGGAAGAACAATTCTTGCAAGTAACTGGGGGTGGAGGCATTGGCTAGTTTCGGTAATCTGATATTGAATGAAAATATGAAAATTTTCCGTCGTCCTCGTACCTGGATCATGTTATCGATTCTGGCGCTGATCTCGCTGTTAATGCCAGTGTTACTTCGAGAAGGAATGGGGTCCAATGAAGTCTTATACTGGGAAGCGGCTGTGACGACCATCCAGATTACGTTTTTCCTGAACACGATCTTCTGTGTCGTGATTGCAGCGGAATCGGTCGCAGGCGAATTCACCTGGGGCACCATTAAGCTATTGCTAATCCGTCCATGGTCACGAAGCAAAGTTCTCGCTTCCAAATACCTGACTGTAATTGGCTTTAGCATTTTGAGTACATTGCTGGTCATCGTGATGGCGATGTTAACGTCCTATATTCTTTTCTCGCATGATGCTCCGGGTGGAAGCAGTAGTCCGGCTACGAATGCTCTGACGCTATGGGGATATCTGTACGTTGATCTGTTCATTACGCTTGCGATTGCGTTCATGGTGTCCTCCGTATTTCGTTCAGGCGCACTTGCGATTGGATTATCCCTGTTCATTATGTTCTCACAAAGTATCTTCTCACTCATATTCAATCCAGACCGTTATGAGTGGGCCAAGTATGTTCTATTCAACAATATGGATCTTAGCAAATACATGACCTCCGGGGCGGATTTTGCGCTAATGGGTGGCTCGAGTGCAGGAATGACGCTTGGTTTCTCCATTGCAGTTTTGGCCGTGTATTATGTTATTTTCATGGTGATTTCCTGGGTAGTATTCAGCAAAAGAGATGTGGCAGGCTAACGCCTGCTTCTTTTTTTTGTTCCCATTCTGCTTTGTGAAGAAAAAAGTGTATATTCAGAATCGGCTGTGGCATGACTGTCATTTAAGGGTACTTAGTATCAGTAGCGTTTTTCATAATTCGAATTTCACCGCTCACGGGTACAAGATATAGATGAATAGGATCATTTCGATCTTTATCTTGCTGATTGGAAGACGCTCAGGGGATTTATGAAAAAAGCTCTCATAAGTAAATGACTAGATATACATATCACCGCCGCAGTCACTTTGGCAGAGCAGCGCATGGAGGGATCACGTTTCTTGATAAATAACAAGTTCTACCGCATATGCACAGCGATTATTCTGCTGCTGCTCATCGTGTATCTGGGGGATAAAGTAAACTTTATTTTCAGACCCTTGACCTCACTGATTCACATCATCATCATTCCGCTACTGATTGCTGGTTTTTTCTATTATCTGCTGCGCCCGCTCGTCGATTATATGGAAAGGCATAAGATCAAACGTGCATTGTCGGTTCTGATTATTTATGTCGTGATTGCATTAATGCTTGCAGGTTTCAGTGTGCTCGTATGGCCTTCCTTGCGTGAACAACTGATGAATTTTGTGGAGAATGCTCCAGCGTTGGTTGCTTCGCTCAGCGATCAGTTGGCTGGACTTGAGAATAATCGTTTTGTCTCCAAGTATCTGCCGAAGGACTCCGATCTGTTCGCGCGATTATCGGATTATCTGAGCCAAGGAATCACTCAGGTCACCGATTATGTCTCCGGGTTATTCTCGGTGGTATCCAATCTGGTTATTATCCTGGCAACGTTCCCGATCATGCTCTATTACATGCTCAAGGAGGGAAGCAAGTTTGGGACGAATCTAACCTTGTTATTGCCGAGACATTATCGCAAGGATGGAGAAGAAACCGTTCATGAGATCGATGAAGCACTAAGCAGTTATATCGTCGGCCGGGTTATTGTTAATGTAGCCTTGGGGATTCTGATGTACATCGGTTTTCTCATTTTAGGTTTGCCTTATGCATTGTTGCTGACCGTCGTGTCCATTATCCTAAACTTCATTCCTTATGTGGGAGCTTTGCTGGCAGCTATCCCGGTTGTTATTGTCGCGTTTATTGAATCACCTTCGATGGCGATCTGGTCACTGGTCATTATTGTGATCGCACAGCAAATTCAGGATAACCTGATCTCACCTTACGTCTATGGCAAGCAGCTCGATATTCATCCACTGACTACCGTTATCTTGCTCCTCGTAGGTGCCGATCTGGGAAATATCTTGGGCATGATTATTGTTATTCCGTTATATATGATTCTGAAAATTATAGTTCGCAGAATCCATTATCGGATTGTCGAGGATAAGACGGAACTCTGAATGGAATGTGTAATACAACTCTGAGATGTGTCTCCACTAATGTTTGCTCTTGAATCACATAATATATAATAAGAAGAGCACTTACCCATGTAGGCAAGTGCTCTTCTTTCTTATATATAAAGTTGCTTTATTTAGCCCAACTATGCCTTTTTCTCATCTTCATCGGTGTAATCAGACATGGTCAGTGGTTCCTTGGGAACAACGGCCACTTTGTAGAACCGATTCTTGTCTTTTTCCAGCAAAACAAAGATCAGATTCTCGAACTCATATTCTTCCTGTTCGTTCATCTCGGGACGATGGCTATAGAGCCATCCGCCAATGGTATCCCACTCATCTGCATCCAGGCTGGACATGAACATGTCGTTTACCTTCGATAAGGAAACCTTGCCATCCATAATGACATAGTTCTCATTGATGACCTGGATATCCTCCACTTCGTCTGCGTCGAACTCGTCGCGGATCTCACCAACAATCTGCTCAAGTACATCCTCGATGGTTACAATTCCGGAAGTTCCTCCATATTCGTCGACCAGCACGGCGATGTGTACGCCATCCTTCTGCATTTTCTTGAGCAAGTCCTTCACAGGAGTTGTTTCGTGAACAGCAGATACAGGCTGAATCAGGGAAGACAGATCGACAGGTTCATCATTTCCGTAAAGTTCCAGGAAGAATTGCTTCGTATTAATGATACCGATAATATCGTCCTTACTCTCATTAACTACTGGAAAACGGGTATATTGCTCTTCACGAATGATCTCTAGGTTTTCCTCGTTCGTTCTATTCACATAAAGGCAGACCATATCGGTCCGGGGTACCATAATTTCTTTGGCTAGCATCTCATCAAAAGCAAAGATCCGGCTTACATAACCGAACTCGGCTTGGTTGATTTTACCACTTTCAAAGCTTTCATTAATAATGATCTGCAACTCTTCTTCGGAGTGTGCATCTTCATGCTCGGAAGCAGGTTTGATTCCGAACAGTTTCACCAGTTGGTTCGCTGAGCCGTTTAACAGCCAGATAAAAGGATACATAATTCGGTTAAACCAGATGATAGGTGTAGACGTCAGCAGTGCAACAGTCTCGGCTTTCCGGATTGCAATCGTTTTTGGAGCGAGTTCACCAACCACAACATGCAGATACGTGATGGAAGCAAACGCGATAACAAACGATAAGAATGAAGAAACCGCCTCAGGAATTTGCATGCTTTCAAACACAGGGTGGAGAATCTTCTCTACCGTCGGTTCACCCAGCCAACCCAGTCCCAGAGATGTGATCGTGATTCCAAGCTGGCAGGCGGACAAATATCCGTCCAGATTGGCAACGGCTTGTTTAACAGCCAGCGCACGCTTGTTTCCTTCTGCAATCATTTGGTCGATCCGGCTCGGTCGAACCCGTACCAGAGCGAATTCCACTGCAACAAAAAACGCCGAAAGTCCTATCAAAAACGCAACCAATACTAAATTTAACGCATACCTCTCACTTTCCATTCACTGCTCTTCTCCTTTAGGTAATAAGTTTTTAACGAGTATTATATCTAATTTTACGTAAGAAGACCACCTCCCGACAAAGAAAAGAGGAAGAGTCTGGAAGCTAGATTGAGCAGATTGCTGTTACCATGCGGTTCTGTTCCATCATTAATTTGATATGTAGAAGGGAACACAGTCAGAATATACAACCAAGGAGTAGAAATTACGATTACCAGAATCAAGTATTCCGCGTGCTTATGTAAAGTTTTATCTAAGTAAACGTTACGAACAGGGCTTACATTGGGTATCTATGATTAGCTGTAGGTTTAATCGTCAAAGCTGTGTAAGTGAGGAAAACGAAGAGATTGTCACCAAGGGGGAAGCCGAATGTTTTGGCTGGTCATCATATTAATCATATTCATTTTTCAGGCAGCCACCATTTTAATCCTGGAGTTCAGGAATCCGTCAAAAGCGGTGGCCTGGCTATTTATATTGTTTTGTGTACCTCCAATTGGTTTTGTTGTGTATTACTTTGTGGCACAAGACTTTAACAAAAGAAAAAAGGTTCGTAAAGCAGGGTCGAGAATTTTCAGAGAGATTCGGGAAACCATTTGGGAACAGGCTCACATTGTGGAAAAGGCAACAGACATGCCGGAGAATCGCTTTCTGCACCAACAGCGGTTATTCAATCTGTTGTCTCATCTGTCGGAAAGTCCTATAACGGGATGCAGCCGAAGCCGAGTGCTAACCAATGGCAGAGAGGCCTTCCCAGCCATGCTGAAGGAGATGGAGAAGGCGAAGCATCATTTGCATGTGGAATTTTACATCTTTCGGGATGATGCCATCAGTACCAAGTTTAAGGAAGTGATGATCCGCAAGGCACAGGAGGGAGTCAGGGTCCGGTTTATCTGTGATGGATTGGGGAGCCACAAAATGAGCAGGGGATTTATTCGTGAACTCCAGGACGCTGGAGTTGAATTCCATTACTTTCTTCCTCCACTGATTGCCACGATTGATCGAAGGGTCAATTACCGGAATCACCGTAAAATTATTGTCGTGGATGGAAAGGTTGGATTCGTGGGCGGCATTAATGTGGGGGATGATTACCTTGGGAAATACCCGAAGGTAGGATTCTGGCGGGATACACATGTGCAGCTTGAAGGCGACGCTGTATATTTCCTGCAAAACACATTTTTGAACGACTGGAAGCTGGCTTCGGGTGAGCAGATTACTAAATCCCAACTGATAGATCTCTTTCCGCCGCATATATGCAGTGGCCAGGAGCGAATTCAGATCCTGGCCAGTGGGCCTGATCAGGACTGGGATGCCATTCAGGAAATGTGTTTCGGTGCCATCTCCGTAGCCTGTGATCGCATCTATATTACGAGCCCTTATTTTATTCCGGATCCAGCACTGTACGAAGCACTCAAAACCGCAGCTGTCAGCGGTGTAGACGTTAAAATTATTATTCCATACCAGTCTGATTCACGTCTTGTTCATCTCGCATCCGTCTCCTACGTGGAGGAATTGCTTCTGGCAGGGGTAGAGTTTTATCAGTATCGAAAAGGATTCATACACGCCAAGGTCATGATTGTGGATGAACTGCTCGCCAGCGTAGGGACAGCCAATATGGATATGCGCAGTTTTTTCTGCAACTTTGAACTGACAGCCGTACTATTTGAGTCCTCCTCGATGGATCGGCTGGTGGCGGATTTTGAACGTGATCTTTCAGTATCCAGCAAGATCGACCTAAAGGTTTTTCAGGGCCGCTCACGACGACAAAAAGGGGCAGAAATACTATCTCGGATGCTTTCTCCGCTTCTTTAGCTGATTTAGGCCAGATTTCTGAAGGTAAGTTCACTTTTTGTGAATTTATCTTCTTTTTGCTAACTATTTTGCTCAATTTTGATCTTTTATGATATAATAGATATATAAATCATGTCTTGGCGAAGGAGGGGAGTCTGCGGGAAAACAGGCTCCCTTTTGCTCTCTTTTGAAAGTGTAAACCGGAATTAAGACAATCTTGAATCCATTTCATATAGCCTTTAGGTGCTTGTGCTCGTACTGACAGGGTACGTATAGAATCCATTTTTTGTTCTCTATATTAAGTTCCCCGTGGAGTATTTAAATGATTTATGAAATGGATTCACATACTGATCCAACGGGGGGGATACCATGTCCAATGTAACGGTTAAAGAACTGACATCCAAGCCTGACCGGGGCGTCAAAAGCTCGGTGTTTACATTAAAGTTGCTGCAACGTATTGTGATGATTCTGATTGGTGCTGCACTGATGGCTGTATCACTTGAAATATTCCTTGTGCCCAATGGCGTCATTGATGGGGGAATTACAGGGATTTCGATTATGGTGTCAGAGCTAACGCATCTGCCGCTCGGAATATTCCTGACCTTGCTCAACTTGCCATTCCTGATTCTGGGTTACAAACAGATTGGTAAAACATTTGCGTTATCAACCCTGCTCGGGATCGTGGTGATGTCCATAGGAACTGCATTGTTGCACCGCGTGCCTGCATTAACACCAGGGGAGCCATTGCTTGGCGCTGTATTCGGCGGATTGATCCTGGGTGTGGGGGTTGGACTCGTGATTCGTTCTGGTGGTTCGCTGGACGGTACGGAGATTGTGGCCATCCTGCTTAGTGAGAAGTCACCTTTGTCTGTAGGACAGATCGTATTGTTTATTAACGTATTTATTTTCGCAGGAGCAGGATTTGTATTCGGCTGGCCGAATGCCCTGTATTCCATGATTGCATATTACATTGCGATGAAGATGATTGATATCGTGAATGAAGGACTTGACCAGTCCAAATCGGTATGGATCATTAGTGAGAAGTATCGTGATATCGGCTCAGCCCTGACAGACCGTCTTGGTCGTGGTGTAACTTTCCTTGATGGAGAGGGCGGATTCAGCGGGGACGAGAAGAAGATCATTTTTGTCGTAATTACCCGACTGGAAGAAGCGAAGCTGAAGACCATCGTTGAAGATTGGGACCCGCAAGCCTTTGTGGCTATCGGTAACATTCATGATGTGAAGGGCGGACGTTTCAAGAAAAAAGGCATCCATTAGCGATGTTCATACGCATGAATGATAATAGCCGGCACCCTTGTGATGAGGGGGTCGGCTATTTTTTCTTCAAGTGCTTGAGGATATGCTCAACGGGTTGGGGGTCTACTGCTGCGATCAAATCGCCCGTTGTATTCAGTCGTTCAATAATGTTCATCAGATGATAATCCTGAATGGAGACGTTGTTACGTACCTCATCCCAAGTCAGTGGAGTAGAGACAGTGGCGCCGGATTTGGCGCGTGGTGTATAAGGGGCTGCCAGGGTTTTGCCACCGTAATGCTGAAGGTAGTCAAAATAAATCCGGTCTCCACGGTCCTTTTTGAGTCGTTCCAGTGTGAACAGATCCGGGTGCTTCTGAGTGACATATTTGCCTACAAAATAACCGATATCCCGCAATTCATCAAAGGTTACACCTTGAATAATCGGAACGATGATCTGAACGCCTGTGGCACCTGAAGTTTTGGGAATGGACCGCAGACCAAGGGAAGTCAGGGTTTCGCCAACGATGAGTGCAGCTTGCATGATCCGGGGTTCATGTTCCTGAGAGGGGTCCAGATCAATCATCCATTCACAGGGCAGAGTGCTTCCGATCGCATGCAAGGAAGGATGGAATTCAAGTGCAGCCAGATTGCCAAGCCATAATAATTCGGGTAGTCCATTCATGACCACATAGCGGATACCGTCATGTACTTCAGTCCGAACATAATCCGGGACAGGCTCAGGGGCATTCTTTTGATAGAAAAATGTCCCTCCAGCGCCGTGAGGATACCTTATGGTGGTGAGCAGTCGATTGCTTGTATACGTGAGCAGATAGGGAGCCAGGGCAGCCAGCTTTTGCAGATAGATGGCTTTGGTGACACCCGCATCCGGCCATAACAGCTTGTCCGGGTTCGTGACCGTTAACTCAGTGCCTTCTATTATGATGGTTCCTTGGATCTTGGGGGCCATAACAGAACACCTCCTATATGTGTAATTGATCTCTTCATCATGGAAGAAGCTGGTTCGCCAGGCAATCCTCGCGGGTTACATCCGCGAAGGTCTGAATACTCGGATGACGCAATGTGCGATGATGTGTAAGTTCCATATATTGAACTTTCACACCTATTCGTGGTTCAACCCAGGTAGTCTCCGCACTGCGCTCGGGTATATTATGGAATGGCCTGTCCTGCCTGATCAGAGGTTCGATCTGATGCGTAAGTTCCCGCCAGGTATTGGAGTTCAGCTTGCCAGTCCCGACATGACCAATATAGACAAAATCAGGCCCATCATATACACCAATCGCAACGGCATTCACGATACCGCTCCGGTAAGTGACACCCCCGATCATGGCATATACATCATGCATGATTTTGACCTTCTGCCAGCGCTGATCCTTGCCTTGAATGCCATAGCTGCTTGTTAGATCCTTGCAGACGATTCCTTCCATCTGGTGCTGTCTCATGACCGTAAGCAGGGAAGCCGCATCAATTGTATTCGTCACCTCTTGAACATGTGGAGCAGCGTTGAGAACCTCGTGCAACAGACGTTGTCGATCGGCCAATGGCTGATCTGTGACCCACTTCCCCTCATAGAACAGGATATCAAATACCATATAAGTAACCGGAATCTGATGTACGGCTTGGGCGATGCCTTCGGGTCTGCTCATACGATCCCGCCGCAGAACATGATAAAAAGAAGGTTTTCCGGTGTCCGGGTCCAGTGCAATCACTTCTCCATCCAGAATATACGAGGAACCGGAGCATAGATTACGTGGTGTTACCAGTTCGGGATATTGTGCGGTTCTTTCATGTAATCTGCGGTTCACCAGGCGTAGCTCCTGCCCGTCCTCATAGGCAAGCATGCGAACGCCATCCCACTTGACCTGGGCAATCCATTGCGGTCCTGTGGGTAAGGTATCCCGGGATATGGGTTCGAATGGAATCAACGGTTTGAACATGGAGAACTCCTTTCTCGTCCGGAGCATTAGAGAAGCGGACAGCCTATACATCATACGTTTTTTCGATTATCCATATTTTTTAATCTAACTTGTCGGAGTAGTCGTTAGGATGCACTAATGTGGACAGTCTTATAAAAAGCGAACTAAAAAGCCCGGGTATCCGATCTCTCTGTGATGTGGAGAAATCAGGTACTCGGGCTTGTGTTATGAAATTATTCATAATGATAGTGTGTGCTAAAAAAATCAATTCGCAGTTGTTAGACGTACACGGATGTTCTGTGGATCTACTGTAAACCAGGTATCCTCCACTTGTGTAACGGCTGCGCCGGATTGACGCAATTGTTCAAGTGCCTGTTCAACTTCTTCCTTTGTGGCGTAAACAATGGTGAAGTAGTCAATTCCTGTAGCGTTATCCGGATTGACAGGTGCATTCGATCCTGCCCAGATGTTGAGTCCCAGATGGTGATGATAACCGCCTGCGGAAACAAACAGCGCAGACATGTTGGCGAAGTTGCCCACGATATCGAAACCAAGTACACCGGTGTAGAAGTTGCGTGACTCTTCCAGGCTACGGACATGGAAATGTACGTGACCAATGACTGTGCCAGTAGGCAGCCCCTGCCAAGGTTCATTCTCCGATAGGGCAAACAGACTTTCTACATCTACAGGATCACTTGCCATCACGTAATTATTGTCGCTATCCCGTTTCCAGGTATCTCGTGCCCGGTCAGCATAGATCTCAATCCCGTTCTGGTCGGGATCGGAGATATAGAAGGCTTCACTGACGAGGTGATCGCCTTGTCCAATCTCAATACCGGATGCAGCCAGATTACGAAGAGCGAGACCCAGAGACTTACGGTCCGGCAGCAGGATGGCGAAATGATACAAGCCAGCGTGTGAGCGTTCAGGCAGGGTAATTCCATCCGTCAATTCTTCCAATCGCAGCAGAGACTGTTTTCCGTCGGCTGTCAATGTAGCTACTTTGCCACTCCGCTCCAGCAATTTCAAGCCAACCACATCGGTATAAAACTGGATCGAACGGTCAAGGTTCATAATTCGTAGACTCACTTCACCCAGATGGGTCGTGGCAGGGATTTGATATGCAGTATTCATGGTTGTTTCCTCCTGATTATTAGATAATATGGCTAATCCTTTGGTTCGTATATGAGTTGAAATTGGATTGTTGGATTGCACTTGACTGAAGTAAAATGCAGATTAACTGTATATTCATAAATAAGTTACTTTTCATAAGTTAATATAAAATATAAATCACCTTTCGTCAATCGTATTTGCAAATATAGCTGACGTTTTTATTGACAAGAATTGTTCTAATTAGTTCCGTAAAACAAAAAAATCCGACTGCGAAGCCGGACCTGAGTTGAACTCATTACATGGCATATAACGGAATCGTTCTTGCCTAAGCGACAATCAAACCTTTGGTTTGGGTGTGGCCTTTTTTCTTTTGGCTGGAGCAGGTGCATCGGATTCTCCCCCGGCAACAGCTTGAGCAGGTGCTTTTTGCGGGGCACGTTTCTTGGGCTTGGCGGTTGTTGTCCCAGGGTCAGCTGGAATGGGCTTCACAGCCTCAATGCTTGCCTGCAATGCTGCCATCAAGTCCATCACATTGGCTTCAGGTTTGGCTGGAGCAATCTTGATTTCTTCGCCTGCCACTTTGTGCTGAATAAGATCCAGCAGTTTGCTGCGATAGTCATCGGTGTATTTACCGGGTTCAAAAGGCGTGGACAGTTGGTCAATCAGCAGCTTTGCCATCGTGAGTTCCTTCTCATTCACAATCTGCACTTCTGGCAGGTTGGGCACCTGGGAGACAGGACGAATCTCGTCCGGATAGAAAATCGTCTCCATGGACAGGCAATCTTCCAGCACACGTATGGCAGCGAGACTGCTCTTCGAGCGAATGGAAATTTTAGCTATGCCAATTTTGCCTGTATCTCTCATGGCATTCATTAGCAACTGATAGGCATTACCTCCAGCTTGATCGGGCGACAGATAATATGTTTTTTGGAAATAAATCGGGTCAATCTCATTTAAGTCCACAAAATCGAGAATGGTAATGGTTTTGCCGGTGGAATCATTTAAAGCTTCCAATTCTTCTTTCTCGAAAAGTACGAACTTTCCCTTTTCATATTCATAGCCTTTGGTGATCTCTTCCCACTTCACATCCACTTCACAGGAGGGACATTGACGAACATAAGCGAGCGGACTGCCGCAGACTTTATGGATGTAGCGCATGGAGATGTCTTTGTCTTCGGTAGCCGAGAACATTTTGACAGGGACATGCACAAGGCCAAAACTGATTGCACCTTTCCAGACGGTATGCATAGGACGGCTCCTTTCGAAAGGTTGTTCAAAAATTCCGCTTTTGATTACGAATCATGTCTGGCGGCATGATCAGCATCGAATATGAAATTCAGCCGAAATAAGCGGGAGGCTTACGAAGTATGTTTCCTTTCGAAACATTGTAGCTGCTCACGTAGTTTGCCTACGCTCCGTTGCTCCATTTCTAGCTTTATTCCATCTTCTCGGTACTGAAAACCGGAATTTTTGAACACGGATTTATATTCAATAGTATGGGCATCTGGCGCGAGGGATAATCGTCTTATGGACGAATGAATTCGTATGGTTCGGCGAGACTCGGGGATGATAACAGAAACATGCTTGAATTCCGACAGGAAGATGGGCATGGGATAGGTAGTCATTCTCGCAGCACATATGCCGGGAGGTGCAATATGAAGAACAGACGGGATGAGGAAGAAGGACACAAGCATGCATTTTCTCCATATCCTCTTGCCGAAGCCGAAAGCGCTGAAGAATTCTATACACCCGCTGCTGCAGTGAATTGGGAAGCGGTGACATCAGAAGAACTGCCACTCGACCGGGAGTCGTTCATGCTCGATATTGACCGGATGGTGAATGAAGGTCTTGGAGGCGGTCAGGTCACGGAGGACAACGGTTATATTGGTGATAGCACAACAGACGCCATGATTAGGGAAAACCACGAAGATCCGGAAGGGGAGTATGAATAAGATGATGGATGTGAAGCGCGCCAAAGCGATCTATGATTCGAAGGATACCATTGCCGTTACGCTGGAAGGTGATCCGGTCTGGATCGAGAGTGTGGATGAAGCGAATGGCATGGCAACCGTTCAGGTGGGCAGTAACCCGGGAAATACCCATACGGTACGTGTGGATCGCTTGGAGGAGTAGTGACAGGTAGCTGCAGCGGTGGAGAAATCATTGAATGAATGTAAGCTAAAAGATGCGCATCACATGGCCGGTACCTAGAGGTGCCGGTTTTTTTGTTGTACCCGTTAACGAACGTTTGCCATCCGCTTGTTTCCTTCGATGTTGCGGGGGAAGAAAGGGACCGATATAATAAGGTTCAAAGTGATCTCAGGCGGCTGGACCGCCAAAGGTGGGGCGTATATTGAATCAGACGCACGAGCAGTGGGTGTATCAATCCCATGGCATTGCAGATACAGAATTGCTCGCGTCCGCACTCGCCAAACAGGCAAACGCCGGTATGGTGATTGCTCTGGATGGTGATCTGGGCGCGGGAAAAACGGCATTTTCACAGAAATTTGCCTGGCATTTGGGTGTACGTGATGTGGTGAGCAGTCCCACATTTACGTTAATTAAGGAATATGAAGGGCGCCTGCCCTTGTATCACATGGATGTATATCGCATTTCGCTGGAAGAAGCGGATGAGCTTGGACTTGATGAATATTTCTATGGAGCTGGAGTGAGTCTCGTGGAATGGTCGAGTATCATTCCCGAATTACTGCCGCAAGAGCACTTGCATGTGCAGATTGAAACAACGGGCTTAGAGGATCGAACGATTACACTGGATGGGTACGGCGAGACATATGCAGCCATGTGCCGACAGTTCAGACAGAATGGAGTCAAATGATGATGGAAGATTTACGAAAAGAGCCGCGTCAGCGGTTTTTGGCGTTGGATACGTCCACCGCAGTGATGGCAGCTGCGATGATGGAGGATCATGCGCTTCTGGAAGAACGCAATGAACGGGCCGAGCGTAACCATTCGGTACACGTTGTACCGGTGATGGAGCAGCTGCTGGCTGCCAGCAGCACACAGCCAGGTCAGCTTGACGGCATTGCTGTCGGCATCGGCCCAGGCTCGTACACGGGCATTCGCATTGCGGTGACCGCGGCGAAGACACTGGCCTGGGCGTGGGACATCCCCGTAGCCGGGGTGTCCAGCCTTCAGGCCATCGCCTGGGGCGGCTGGCACAGCGGCCTCGCCGCCAAGGCAGAAGCTGCGGCAGAGGATGCCGCAGCAGGGGCTGGCGGAACGCCATCCGCGGACCAGGGCAGCACAGGTGCTGCCCCTGTCCACTGGATCGTTCCGCTCGTGGACGCCCGGCGCGGTCAAGCATATACCGCGCTGTTTGCCTCCGCCGGGAGCGATGCGCCCCGGCGTCTGGCGCCTGATGCCATCCGCAAGATGGACGGATGGCTGGAAGCCCTCGCCGCCCGCATGGCGGAGGTGGCGCCGGAAGAGCGGCCCGCAGCCGTCTGGATCGTCGGCGACACGGGCCCGCATGCTGCGGCAGCGGCGGAGCTTCACTGCCCCGCAGGAACGGCGCTCCAGCTCGTACCTTATGAGCTGGAAGGCCGCTGGGTTGGGCGCCTTGGCGCCGCCGCGCTGCTTGCAGGTCAGCGTGATGACGTGCATGCGCTGGTGCCGAACTACACCCAGCTGTCTGAAGCAGAAGCCAATCTGCTGCGCAAAGACTGAAGGGGGAGGGGAAGCAGATGGACAACGTGGCGAATAACAAGCAGGAAGCAGCGCTTCAGTTCAGGTTCATGACACTCGCGGATATTCCCGATGTGATGGAGATTGAACATGAAGCCTTTACCCTGCCCTGGACGGAAGAAGCATTTCGAAATGAATTGACACACAATCATTTTGCTAAATATATGGTGATGGAATTGGAAGGCAAGGCCATTGGTTATGCCGGAATGTGGACGATTATGGATGAAGCCCATATTACCAATATTGCAGTCAGGGGAGCGTATCGTGGACGCAAGCTTGGTGAAAAGTTAATGGACGAAATCATGAGTACAGCAGCTTATCTCGGCATGGAACGAATGACGCTGGAGGTAAGAGTCTCGAACATCATTGCCCAGCGTTTGTATCAGAAAAAAGGGTTTGAATCGGCGGGTCTTCGTAAAGGATATTACTCCGATAATGGGGAAGATGCGATGATTATGTGGGCGAATTTGCCACCTGCAGGCCGGAGCGGCGAAGAGGAAGGAAGCGTACTGGATTCATGAACGAACTCAATGAAAAAATAAATTCTGCACCATCCTATATTTTGGCGGTGGAGACAAGCTGTGATGAAACATCGGTAGCTGTAGTTAAGGATGGGCGGGAAGTGCTGTCCAATCTGATCTCAAGTCAGATCGAGACCCATAAGGCATTCGGCGGCGTTGTGCCTGAAGTGGCTTCACGCAAGCATGTTGAAGTCATTACACTGATGCTGGAACAGGCTATTGAGCAGTCTGGCATTCGTCCGCGTGATCTAAGTGCAATCGCCGTAACACAGGGTCCAGGGCTGGTCGGAGCGCTGCTGGTGGGTATCGTTGCGGCCAAAACGATGGCGATGGCACTAGGCAAACCGCTCATTGGCACACATCATATTGCCGGGCATATCTATGCCAACCGACTTACTCATGAACTGCAATATCCGGCTATGGCACTGGTTGTATCGGGTGGACATACGGAACTCGTGCATATGGAATCCGAGGGTAAGTTCAAACTGATTGGTCGTACAAGAGATGATGCTGTAGGCGAGGCGTATGACAAAGTAGCCCGTGCACTGGGCTGTCCGTATCCGGGAGGTCCGCATGTGGACCGGATGGCGTCCGAAGCGGAGAATGTGGTGCCTTTACCACGGGTATGGCTGGAAGCGGGTTCGTACGATTTCAGTCTCAGTGGTCTGAAGTCTGCTGTACTGAATGCGCTCAATCAGGCTAAAATGCGCGGCGAAACATTGGAGCCATCTGCGGTTGCACGTGGTTTTCAGGAAGCTGTCGTTGAAGTATTGGTGGAAAAAGCCGTAAGAGCAGTTCGTGAGTATGGTTCACGTCAACTGTTATTATGCGGTGGTGTTGCAGCTAACCGGGGATTGCGCTCGGCATTACAGGAGCGATGCACGAAGGAAGGGCTTGAACTGTTAATCCCGCCAATGGAATATTGTACGGATAATGCGGCCATGATTGGAGCGGCCGCTTATCTGAAATGGCAGCGGGGAGAAATCTCGGAATTTGACGCCAAAGCAGATCCGGGACTTTCCCTGGAGGAATGGTCCGTTAAGTCCATATAAACAGACAAATTGAGATTAACAGTTGACAGCCTCGATGTGAAGAATGTATATTAGTTACAAATTTAAACAGGAATTCAGATTCCTGAACTGATAAACGCAATGAACAGGAACAGTAAGGTCATTCCCGGTCTTAGAGAGCTGCGGTGTGGTGCAACGCAGTCGAAGGAAACCTGAAACTCACCTGGAAGCGGAACGATGGAACACGGTGACTCCCCGGGAGAATCCGAAGGCCGATCATGGCCCAAAGTACATGGTTACGGGTTGCCTCCGTGAATGGGCCGTTGTCGGTAGGACTGTTATTACAACGATTGACCGACAATAACTGAGGGGGCTTTCAGGCTGCTTCAAGTGATCCGGATGTGCGAAAGCATTCAGGGGTTCTCTTGAATGAACAGGAAGAAAGTCAACAAGAGTGGTACCGCGAAGGTGAACAGCCTGTCGTCTCTTGCATTATTGCATGAGGTGGCAGGCTTTTTTGATATCTAAAAGGCTGAAGAAAGTTAGGTTCATAACATAAATGTGATGAACGGGAGCAGTAGAACGATAAAGCGCTCAGAGAGCTGCGGGGTGGTGCGACGCAGTGGCTGGAATCATTCGAATCTCGCCCGGGAACAGGGTTGTGGAAGCATGGGGACGATATGCTCGTCCAGTTGTTCTAATGGACAACGTCATGTGATTACATAACAACGGTTAACCCCCGTTATAGGGTGTTTCTCCGAATTCCAGTGGTGTTGTGCTTGCAGCACAATCCAGCGGATCTCGGAGACGACGAGGTGGATGGAGTCCGGCGCAAGCCTGGCCCATCAAGCGAGAGTGGTACCGCGGAGGGGATAATAACCCGCCGTCTCTTATATGAGATGGCGGGTTATTTGTGTTTGCTGCCGGCAGCAGGGTGGGCAATGGAATGAACCATATGGAGCATTAAAAAGTCAGAAGGTCAGGGTGTAAGTCGACGTACACTCTGTTGTGATGAGGAACAGGATGAACATTTCACAATTTGATGGAGGTTGATGAATATGACAACGACTAATAACAAACGCATGATTGAAATTTTTGATACAACGCTGCGTGATGGAGAACAGGCACCGGGAGCAAGTCTGCAACCTGAGCAAAAGATCGAACTGGCGCACCAACTGGCTTCTCTGGGTATTGACGTCATTGAGCCTGGATTCCCGATCTCCAGTCCGGGTGAGTTCGCGGCGGTTCAGGCGATTTCGAGACAGTTGCAGAATGTGGAGATCTGCGGATTCGCACGTGCAGTCAAAGGCGACATTGATGCAGCGGTTCAAGCAACAGCGGATGCAGCACGGCGCCGAATTCACCTGTTTATCTCTTCTTCCGATATTCATATTGAGCATCAGCTGCGTCGTCCGCGCAGTGAAGTGGTGGCTACAGCCCGTGAGATGGTGTCTTATGCACGACAGTTCACGGACATTGTAGAGTTCACCGCGATGGATGCGGCTCGGACGAAAATGGATGATCTGATCGAGATGGTTGAAGTAGCGATTGAAGCAGGGGCCAGCATTATCAATCTGCCGGATACCGTGGGTTACGCTCTGCCACACGAGTATGGAGAGATGTTCCGCAGGGTACGCGAAGGTGCAAGAGGCGGCGATCAGGTTCGATATAGTGCCCACTGTCATAATGATCTGGGCCTGGCCGTAGCCAATAGCCTGGCTGCCATTGCTAATGGTGCTTCGCAGATTGAAGTGACCATTAATGGTATCGGAGAGCGGACAGGGAACTGTGCACTGGAAGAACTGATCATGGCGCTGGAGACTCGGGGAGATGCGATTGGGGCGACATCCAACATTAAGCTGAACCAACTGTACGAGACCTCGCGTCAGATCAGTCGTGCGATGCACTTTCCGATTGCTTACAACAAGCCGGTGGTGGGACGTAATGCATTCCAGCATGAATCCGGGATTCATCAGGATGGTCTGCTGAAGAATCGGAACACCTATGAGATTATGGACCCGGAAGCGCTGGGTATTCCGCGCAGCATGATTATTCTGGGCAAACACTCCGGTCGTCACGCCCTGAAGGATCGGGTTCGCAAATACGGTTTTGAGCCGGATGAGCAACAGATGGAGCAATTGTATGAGGTGTTCAAAGAAACCGCGGACCAGCAAAAAGTGGTCAGTGACGACCAGTTATTGCAGATGGTTAGCCAGACCATGAATATTCCTGCACAGGATTACGAGCTGGTTGAATTGCAGGTGACGGCGGGCAGCATGACGGATCGAATGGCCGCCGTTCGCATTCGCACAAGCGCTGGAGAACAGTCTTACTCTGCCGTTGGCGGGGGCCCAGTGGATGCGACCATTCGCGCGATTGGTCAGAGCATTTCCGATGATATTGCGTTTGTCGATATGGAGATGCATGCCTTGAGTGGCGGAGAGGGTGCAAGTGCGGAAGCTGTAGTTACCGTGGAGCGTGCAGGACGTGAGTTCCGGGGAACAGCAACACATAATGATATCGTCATGGCTGCCGGTCTTGCTTATGTAGCGGCTTGTAATGCTGCTGGGCTGAAGGCCGAGTCTTCTGAACATCATGAACAAGAAGCATAAGCGTAAAACATCTTTGCCAGATCGCATTTGCAGCAGCAATAGTAGCAATCGTGATTCGATGTAAATATGCATGGCATATAGTAAATATACGACGGGCAGGCCTTGAACGACAGAGGTCTGCTTTTGTCTTTTTATGGAGGGACAATGAGAAGAGGGGAAATGCATTTGTCAAGGTGTGACTATAGTTATCCACATATCCAGTGTGAATTGTGGGTAACTACCGTAAAGTCAAACCAGTGATGTTTTCGAAACGAAAAGGGTTTAGGGGATAGAATGGTACCCTACTATCCACAAAGTTGTGGATAACGTGGATAACTTGGTGGATAAATATGGTTTTTGGGTGTAAAAGCCTATTCTACCGCTGTATAATTAAGCTTATTAATATGCTTGCTATCTTGCTTTGCTGTGGATAAATGTGGAGGGGAAACCTGTAAAAATATTTTACGTCATTCGAGTAAATTTGACAAATTCCAAAACGAGTTACTTGATGCTCCCTGTATGAGAGTCTATTCCTAGTGAACATAGGGAACATAGCTTTAGTATATTCAATCTATACAAAAAAAGCTGATCCCAAAAAGGAATCAGCTGGTGGTATGGCTATGCTTGTCAGGACAGATTCAGCGATGGCTTAGCCGTACTACTCCATGGCTAGTTCTTCCCATTCTTCGTACGCCTTGGTGAGTTGTGTCTTATGTTGCTCCGACTGTTGCTGGAGTTCTTGCAGCTTCATATAATCCTGATAGATTTCAGGCAGGGCCATCTGTGCCTCAAGTTCTGTAATTTTCGTTTCCAGATCTGCAATCTGTTGTTCCAGAGCTTCTTGCTTGCGTTGCCGATTACGCTCTTCACGCTTCGCCTGTTTTTCCGCTTCGAATGAAGCCGCTCCGGATTTTTCGGTAGTGGCTGTACTTGAATCCGATTTGGACGAGTTCTTGGACGAAGCCTGGCGTGCTTCGGCAGCTTCCCGTGCAATGTCCTCAAGTTCCTGTTTTTTCTCCACATAATCATCATAATTACCGAGATAGTGTTCCGTTCCGCCTGGATGAAGCTCGACAATGCGCTCAGCCATTTTGTTGAGGAAGTACCGGTCATGGGAGATGAACAGCAGGGTGCCTTCATAATCCATTAATGCCGCTTCCAGCACTTCTTTGGCAAACAGGTCGAGATGATTCGTAGGCTCGTCCAGAATGAGCATGTTGGCTTCCTTCAGCATCAACTTGGAGAGAGAGACACGTGCTTTCTCACCGCCGCTGAGGGAGGAGATCTTCTTGAGCACATCGTCACCGCTGAACAAAAAGTTCCCCAGTACGGTCCGAATGCGTGCTTCTTCCATCCCAGGGTAGGCACTCCACAGCTCTTCGAGAACCGTATTGGACGGATTGAGCCCAGTCTGTTCCTGATCATAATAGCCAATCTGCACTTTTGTTCCCCATTGGATCTCCCCGGTTACCGGACGTAAACTTCCGGTGAGGCACTTCAGCATGGTGGATTTACCAATACCGTTTGGACCAATCAGGGCAACGGTCTCCCCGCGCCGCAGATCGAAGGATACATTGCGGAACAATGGAGAAGCTTCGTCATAAGCGACAGACAGCTGATCCACTCGAAGCACTTCCTTGCCGGACATAACGGCTGTTTCGAAGGAAAAGTGGGCTTTTTTCAAATCTCCCATCGGTTTATCAAGCCGCTCCATTTTGTCGAGGGCTTTACGACGGCTTTGCGCCCGTTTGGTCGTCGAAGCACGTACGATGTTTTTCTGAACAAAATCTTCCATCTTGGAGATTTCGCCTTGTTGTTTCTCATATTGTTTCATCTGAGTTTCGTACTCGGCAGCTTTGAGTTCCATATAACGGCTGTAATTGCCCGTATATTTTTTGGAGCGGTGCCGTTCGATCTCGACGATGGTCGTGACAAGTCGATCAAGGAAGTACCGGTCATGAGATACCACGAGCAGTGCGCCTGAATACCCTCTTAGATAATCTTCAAGCCATGTAAGAGTGGCAATATCGAGATAGTTGGTAGGCTCGTCCAGCATGAGCAGATCAGGTGCCTGAAGCAAAATGCGAGCAAGCGCAAGCCGTGTCTTCTGCCCGCCACTCAGTGTAGCAATGGGGGTGTCTGGCGAGAATTCACCGAATCCCATCCCGTGCAGTACACTGCGAATGCGAGTTTCCATCTCGTACCCGCCGTGGTCCTTGAACCAGTCGGAGCGTTTTGCATAACGTTCCAGCAGGTCCGCATATTTTTTCTCGTCTTCCATCTGGGAAGGGTCGGCAATCTCGCGTTCCATCTGACGCAAGTCTGCTTCAGCCTGTGTCAGGTGAGCGAATACGTTCATCATTTCTTCCCAGATGCTGCGGTCGGATTGCAGTCCGCTGTTCTGAGCCAGGTAACCGAGCGTCGTTTCTTTGGATTTGAAAATCTGTCCTCCGTCATAGGACATTTCCCCTGCCACAATTTTGAGCAAAGTGGATTTTCCTGCACCGTTTACACCAACGAGGCCGATGCGCTCGCGTTCTAATATTTGTAAGTTCACGCCGTCCAGGATTGGATCGACACCAAAACGTTTGATAATTCCGGATACTTGCAGCAGCATAAAATTAAGTTCCTCCATAGGTCCAGTTCTTGATTTGACAACTACATCTCAGTTTACATGAAATACTGAGCAATTGCACCGATTGGGAACGCATGGGGAATGTAGTCTTTTTGATCAATCAATGATAAACTGAAAGAAGGCATGTTATTACATGAGGATTTTGCAGAAAATGAATCATTTTAACCATTTCAACAAGATGACACCTGGTCATAACATATACATTGTTTTTCAATGAAAGCTTTTTCTACCTTCTCTATCAACAGGAGGTTATTCAAGGATATGCAGGATCAGACGGAACTGAAAAGCCAGCTTCGATCCAGACTGAGACAGAGCCGTGATCTGATGGATGCGAGTATGCGTCAGCAGGCGATGACTAGGATTAATGCCGGAATGAAGCGGGAGCTGGAGCGCCTTAGACAGGCCAAAGGCAAGGACGTGAACAGACCACTCGTCATATTCAGTTATTTGTCCTATGGAAGCGAGGCATCCACAGCTGTTCTGTTTCAAGAAGGTTGGAATCATGGAGATGTGATGTTAGCACCGAAAGTTTTGGCGAATCCACCTCGAATGGAACTGCGGCAAGTAACCGGAGAACAGGATCTGGAGCCAGGCATATGGGGGATACCGGAACCCAAGGATTCCTGTGAAGTTCTGTCAGCTGAAGATTGGCCTGATATCGATCTCGTATTGGTACCGGGACTTGGTTATGACCTTCATGGAGGACGCATTGGCTATGGTGGCGGTTATTATGATCGTTTTGCCGAGACGCTTGCAGCACAATGTGCGATGACGGAGAAGAAACCGTTGATGGCTGCGATGGTATTACCGGGGCAGCTACAGGATGAGATTCCGATGGACCTGCTCGATCTGCGGATTGATCTGTTGATAACAACCGAAGGTATATTACATATCGAATAAAGGGTTGTGATGTGATTGAGTTCAGAAGCGAACAACGGCCAGCCTTCCGGTGGGAAACTGACCCACTTTAATGAACAGGGGCGGGCCCGAATGGTTGATATTTCGGGTAAGGAAATTACTGTGCGTACGGCTGTGGCTGTAACGAAAGTGACGATGAACCCGGATACGCTGGAAGCGATTCGGGAGGACCGGATCGGCAAGGGTGACGTTCTGGCTGTGGCTCAGATTGCCGGAATTCAAGGCGCGAAGAAAACGTCGGACTGGATTCCAATGTGCCATCCCTTGGCATTGACGGGTGTGGATATTCGTTTTCATGATAACGGAGTGGATGAATTACACATTGAAGTCACTGTCAAAACCGAAGGCAAAACGGGTGTTGAGATGGAGGCACTCACGGCGGCTTCGGCTGCGGCACTGACGATCTATGATATGTGCAAAGCCATGCAAAAAGATATGATTATCGGTCCAACCATGCTGAATTCCAAGAGTGGTGGCAAAAACGGCGATTACAGCCGATAAGCAATATTTATTTTCATAGAGGAGAAGGGTGATCTTTATGGTGTGGAGAACAGCAATCCTGACAGCCAGCGACAAAGGAGCCCGCGGGGAACGTGAGGATACGAGTGCACAAGTCATTCGGGAACTGGTGGAAGAAGAGCTGGGTGGTCAAATCGTGGAGTACCGCATCGTTCCGGATGAACCCGACGAGATTATTGCAGCTTTGATTGAGATGACGGATTATTTTCACGCCGATCTGGTGCTGACTACTGGTGGTACGGAGCTGGCCATTCGTGATATTACGCCGGAGGCGACCCGGCGCGTGATTGAACGGGAAGTTCCCGGGATGGCAGAGGCCATGCGATACAGTGTAATGAGCAAAAACCGTTCTGCAATGCTGTTCCGTGGTGTATGCGGTATTCGTGGACGTACATTGATCGTCAATCTGCCAGGTACACCGAAGGGTGTACATGAACATCTGGCTGCCATTATGGATCAGCTTCCAGAAGCGTTGCTGATGGTGACGGGTCAGTTCAAGCAATAAGCGGGCACGGACTCTTGGGCATGATAACCGATTAGACATAAACCATTGTTTTGGTTGGTAAGGTGATACTCTCTTATTTGTGAATATTGCGGGTTATGTAAGTGATTACATCTGTGGTATGATGGGCTTAAATTAAGAACGCAGCAGAGACATCTATGAACATATAGCCGAATATGCGCATCTTTGAAGCTTGAGACGAGGAGGAATATCAATGTTTAGTTCCATTGGACCAACGGGTTTTATTTTGCTGGCCGTGATTGCATTGTTGTTATTTGGACCCAACAAACTTCCGGAACTGGGACGTGCAGTTGGGCGTACTTTCCGTGAATTCAAAGAGGGCGCTCGCGACATTATCTCTGATGATGACTCGTCCAATCGCAAAGAGCAGGAGAAGGCAAAACCGCTGGCAGCTGAGAGCACACCTGCAGACAAGCCTGCTGATAAACGCCTGCCGGAATAATCTTGACGGCAATGAAAGAGAAATCCCTTCCTGCCGGAAGGGTTTTGTGTTTTAAGCTGGCAATAATGGGGGGCAGGCATGACGCAGCAAATGGAAGAAATGTCGATTACGGAACATCTGAGCGAGCTACGGAAGCGGCTGATTTATGTATTAAGTATTTTTGTGCTGGGGCTGATTGCAGGATTTTTTGTGGCGGACCCGGTATACCAATATCTGACCAAGGCAGAGTCGGCAAAAGGTTTTGTATTGCATGCCTTCTCGTTCTGGGACGGGATTGGCATCTACATGAAGATTGCGGGTCTGTTTTCACTTATAATTACACTGCCGTTTACGGTGTATCAGATCTGGAAGTTTGTTAGTCCAGGGCTAAAGCCGCGCGAGCGAAAAGCAACGCTGAAGTATGTGCCCTATGTGTTTCTCTTATTTCTGACAGGTATGGCTTTCTCGTATTATGTTATTTTTCCGATGGCACTTGCCTTCACGACAGCGATAACGGAGAAGATGGGGCTTGTGGAGACCTACGGGATGAAACAGTATTTCAGCTTCCTGTTTGGCATTGTGTTGCCTGTATCCCTGTTATTTGAACTTCCTTTACTTATTATGTTTCTGACAGGACTGCGGATTCTGAATCCAATTCGTCTTCGCAAAATGCGCAGAGTCTCTTATTTTGTTCTGATCTTCATTGCAGTGGTTATCACACCTCCAGACTTTATATCTGATCTTCTGGTGATGATTCCCTTGCTCCTGTTATATGAGATCAGTGTGCTTCTATCCGCAGTCGTATACCGCAAGCAGCTTGCGGCCGATGAAGAGATTGAATCCCGCTATGTTCGTGCCGAGGATAAGAAGCATGTGGGCTAGAACATAAGTTGATATGAAAATGGAACACAGGATATCTCATTCATTGCTGGTTTATGACGGGTATGTGTGGGTGAGGATGATCTGTAATGTGCCCGGAAAAGACGGTCTGTTCTTATCCGGGCTATTGTTGTAGATTGTTCCACTGTAAGCAAGGACAAGCAGGCATATTATGTCCAACAATGGATACAATGGGAAAGGGGCTGTCTGCTAAGCGTTGCAGAAGGGCTGAAGAATTTCGTAGAATAAGAGTAGCGAGTTGCAACATTTATCCAGGCATACCGGGTGTTATTTGGTTGTGATGATGTAAATTCAACGTAAATTCTCGCAGGAATTCGTCAAAAGGACTTGAAATCATGCTTCAAGTTGAGTATCATAAAGTTGGTTGTTAGCACTGAACACTGTCGAGTGCTAATACATATGGCTACAACCTACAAAGCAACGTTATATAATTTCAAAAGGAGGCTATTTTTCATGATCAGACCTTTAGGTGAACGCGTATTGGTAGAACCACTGGAGCAAGAGCAAACAACTTCTTTCGGGATCGTACTCCCGGACTCCGCCAAAGAAAAACCGCAAGAGGGTAGAATCATTGCAGTTGGTGCAGGAGTATTGAAGGACGGCGTACGTGTGGCTCTGGAAGTGAAAGAAGGAGATCGCGTTATTTTCTCCAAATATGCCGGTACTGAAATCAAATTCGAAGGTAAAGAATATTTGATTATGAAAGAAAGCGATATTCACGCGATTCTCGACTAATTCAAATTTAATCGGTTAACCGAACCATATAGCAGTACCATTTTCCAACAAAAACTAGGGAGGTTTTCTTAACATGGCTAAAGACATTAAATTCAGTGAAGACGCTCGTCGCTCCATGCTTCGTGGTGTGGACGCATTGGCTAATGCAGTAAAAGTAACACTCGGTCCTAAAGGTCGTAACGTGGTTCTGGAGAAAAAATTCGGAAGCCCGCTTATCACCAATGATGGTGTAACAATTGCTAAAGAAATCGAACTGGAAGATGCATTCGAGAACATGGGTGCTCAACTGGTTAAAGAAGTAGCAACCAAAACCAACGATGTTGCGGGTGACGGTACTACAACAGCAACTGTATTGGCGCAAGCGCTGATCACAGAAGGTCTGAAAAACGTTACTGCAGGCGCTAGCCCAATCGGTATCCGCAAAGGGATCGACAAAGCGGTTAAAGCTGCGGTTGCTGAATTGCAATCCATCTCCAAACCAATTGATTCCAAACAATCCATCGCACAAGTTGCAGCAATCTCTGCAGCTGACGAAGAAGTAGGCGAACTGATCGCTGAAGCTATGGAAAAAGTAGGTAAAGATGGCGTAATCACAGTAGAAGAATCCAAAGGATTCGCTACAGAGCTTGAAGTGGTTGAAGGTATGCAATTCGACCGTGGATACATCTCTCCTTACATGATTACAGATACGGACAAAATGGAAGCTGTTTTGGACAATCCGTACATCTTGATCACAGACAAAAAAATCTCCAGCACGCAAGACATCTTGCCATTGCTTGAGAAAATCGTTCAACAAGGCAAACCGCTGGTATTGATCGCTGAAGATATTGAAGGCGAAGCACTGGCTATGCTGGTTGTGAACAAATTGCGTGGTACATTCAATGCTGTAGCTGTTAAAGCTCCAGGATTCGGTGACCGTCGTAAAGCAATGCTGCAAGACATCGCTGCCCTCACTGGTGGCCAATTGATCACGGAAGAACTGGGTCTGGACCTGAAATCCGCTGTTGTGGAACAACTGGGTACAGCTCGTCAAATCCGTGTAACGAAAGAAAACACAATCATCGTTGACGGTGCTGGTAACAAATCCGATATCGATGCACGTGTTAGCCAAATCCGTACACAACTGGAAGAAACAACTTCCGAGTTCGACAAAGAGAAACTGCAAGAGCGTCTGGCTAAATTGTCCGGCGGTGTAGCAGTAATCAAAGTTGGTGCGGCAACTGAAACAGAACTGAAAGAACGCAAACTTCGCATCGAAGATGCCCTGAACGCAACTCGCGCTGCGGTTGAAGAAGGTATCGTATCCGGTGGTGGTACAGCGCTCATGAACGTATATAACGCGGTTGCAGCTGTAAGTCTGTCCGGTGACGAGCAAACAGGCGTAAACATCGTCCTGCGCGCTCTGGAAGCACCAATCCGTACAATCGCAGCTAACGCTGGCGAAGAAGGTTCCGTAATCGTGGAACGTCTGAAAAAAGAACAAACAGGCATCGGGTTCAACGCTGCAACTGGCGAGTGGGTTAACATGATCGAAGCAGGTATCGTTGACCCTGCAAAAGTAACACGTTATGCATTGCAAAACGCTGCTTCTGTAGCGGCAATGTTCCTGACTACTGAAGCAGTTATCGCTGACAAACCAGAACCTGCAGGTGCTGGTGGCGGAATGCCTGACATGGGCGGTATGGGTGGAATGGGTGGCATGATGTAATAAAAGGTGTAAAAACCTTTAAAGCATCATGTGCCTAGCAGATTGAATTCTCGTTACGATGTGACAAGAATTTGCGAAGCAGTCACTGTTACAAATTATAAATGCTAAACGACCACTTCTTAATATCTATTAAGGAGTGGTTTTTTGTGTTGTTGAATATTTTATAATCAAAGTCACTAATATGGGCGGGTCTCATTTTCTCTTTTGTAGTGTTACCTTATACATATGGTTCCTATTGCATAGGGAATATTTGCAGTTGTATGATGAAGTTAGTATAAGAGATATGGAGAGGGAGATCATATATTTTGAAAAATATTAGAAAAATAATAGTGGCAGTTTTGGTATCTGCTGCTGTTATTATCTTAATTTATAATTTCACTACCAATTCTGAAGGAAAATTTGTAAAAGAAAATGAACCCAGAAATACTCCATCAACTACATTAACAGTAATTAATAATGAAGATTTCGCAGGTACTACAAACACGCATCGGTTTGATATTCCAGCAGGGTTTGGTTATGTGAAAGCAAGTTTTAAAAACACGGGTTCGAAGCACTTCACGTTCACGATCAATGAAGGATCTACTAGTGGAACTGCAATAACCTCTGGCAGTGTCCCAGCAGATGGAGAAGAGCATACATATTTTATTTACAAAGTGTTGGCGACTGGTGGGTATTATGTGAGTACCTCTTCTGCGCAAGGGATGTCGGGCACATTAGATGTTTCTCTGGGAACTGATGCTTATAAATGATTTGGGAATTCGCTCTAAATGCAGATTCGAAGCCCTAAGATTGAAACTTTGCTTCTATGATTTCGTATGTACCGTGATACATAGAGAGCTTATCAGCAACGACTTGAGGAGGAAATGAATTGAGAAAGGGTACGAAGTGGGTATTATGGATTCTGGGCTTGATGCTCGCTGCAATTTTTATTAACTTTTATATGAATCTATATAGCTTCGCTTATGCACTAATTACCGTGCTTTTACTGGCTTTTATGGGTTGGGGATTCTTAGCAAAGTTAAAGAACGACGTCCGTCAGCATGAGGATCATCATAGAAGAGAGCATCAGTCTGCGATCGATGATATCGATCAATACACAAGATAGGTCACACATGATTTATCACACGTAACGTAGCGCAACGATTACTGATGCGGAGAAAACGAAAGACCCGATTACCTTTAAAATGAGTTGGAACAATCAAAGCGAGATTGTAATTTTTGAGTAACTCTCGCATTGGGGAGGTATTTATCATTGGACTTATGGCAACTATTAATTGCGTGGATATGCATTATTTGTTTGATGATCACTTTCAAAGATAGGATCAGTAAATGGATACTGTACCCTTTATCGCTTTTTTGTATAGTGATCACTTTGATATTGGGGATCTTTAATCCCTAAAAAGAGGGATCACAAGTAAAATTACTGAATCATTTCTATAAGTACATATCACACGTTAGGCCGTTCCTTCATGGAGCGGCCTTTTTACACAATAGTTTCTCATTTCACTTCGCAACATTGATTTCAAAAGTCGAGTGATTATGATCCTGTACGCTGAAGCGATATTCCAATCCATTTCGAACTGTCGTTCCATTAAAATCACGCTGATTTACATCGCGCTCCAATATACCGATATCCTGGATGACATCTTGTGCGTCATTATACGTGTACTCACTATTGGTTGTGAGAATGAGCGTGGCGATAGCAGTTAAAAAAATACCACCCGTTGGTTTGCTCGTATCACCAGTTCGGTATAACCTGACTTCCTGTACACTTTCATCTGCATTCATTACACCAACCAAACGCAATTCGTCATTAAATACATGCTCGAAAGAGCCAGTGCCCTGCTCGGAAGAGTCTTGTATATTCAAGCGGGTAATACTCAAACCATTCAGTCGGTATTTGCCCACAGCGCCATTAAACTTGTTTTTAAATTCATCGGCAGTCATGTGGAGACCAGAAAGTTGGATCTGGGATGAAGGGGTCTGATCTATTTCAGACTGAGTAGAGTTCGAAGATAAAGTCAGCATGCCATACAACCCTATTGAAGCAATCGCAAAACAGGCCGTAGTTGGGAAAATATACCTGATTGGCAACCTATTACCTTTGCGAATAGATAAGATCATCAGAACAACAAATACTAAAAAAGCAATAAAGCCAAGAATGAAGAGAGCGGTAAACAGATATTGCAAATTCTCACCTCGTAATAGAGTAATAGCTGGTAAAAATCTATCTTGCACCCCATTCATTATAATGTTCCCTTGGAAAACTTCAAACTCCCACTACTCACCACTCAACAAAAAAAGCACTGCCGGCATACTGCCAGCAGTGCTTACTTGATATTACACAGGTCTTACTGTAAAGGTGAAGTGATACGCGCGATTGGCTGGCAAAGTGTATTCAGCATGGGTACGTGCGCCCCAGCTGTCATCTCCGCCGACACCCATTTGTTTGTAATTGATACGCGCCACAGTCTGTGTGCTCTGAGGTAATTTATACACATGGTCATTTGCTTCCAGTTCCTCAGGTGTCCACGGCAACGCATTGATTTCAAAGGGTATGGTGGCTTCAACATGCAGACCACTTCGGCTATCCGCTGACGTAATTTCAGCGAAGCGTACATCCGTTTTGTTCCCGCACTCTTGTGGTTTCAGGTATGGAACGAATTGATCACGAACCGCACCTGTATAATATCCCAATCGTGCACTGGTCAGGCGGTCTGCGTAATTGTCGTGCGGCCCTCTGCCATACCAGGAAATGGTATCCAAGCTGTTTTTCAGTTGCAGCAGCATACCGAATTCCGGAAGATCGGGTAGGCCTTCGCCTGGAATAAGGGTTTGGCTGATTTCCAATACGCCATCCGGATCGATTCGGTACATGATGGACAGCGTGCATCCCGGATGTGAATCCCACGTATAATCGGTCGTCACGAGACAGCCTTGTTCGTCTGCATGGTGCTCAAAGCGAATTAATCTGCTAGTAGCGTGAGCATCTCTCCAGAAGGCCGAACGCTCATTCAGGCGGTTCCCCAGATCATTGTCTGTCATGGCTCTCCAGAAATTCGGCCGGACAGGTGCGAGCAATTGTTCCTGATTGTTGATCTGATAAGACGTTAACGCGCCAGTAGCTAGTTTGAAGCTCAACATGACTTGATCTGTAGCAACTTTCAATTCATCTTCTAGATCCTGTACCTGCGGTGCATTGCCTTGTCCTTGATACACCGGTTGAATTGGACGCAATCGTGGAGATACCACGAACTGATCCCAGGCAATCTCATGACCTGTTCCTGCCCATTTGGTTGCGACTTTGGTGACCAGAGATACAGTCAGCACCGTTTCCTGGAACAGATCGGACGATGGCGTGTAAGGGATGCGGACTTCAGCCGATTCGCCAGGAGGTACCGCGATATCCAACGTGCCGTTCTCTACGGATACGCCGTCGTGTGTTACTGTCCATACGAGCGAATATTCGCTCAGATCCGTGAACAGGAACTGGTTTCGGATGCGCAGCAGGCCATCTTTTATATCAACGGCTTGCATACGAACGTTCTGATAACATTTTTTCACTTCTTCAAGCTTCGGTGTAACTGTCTTATCCGCCAAAATCAGTCCGTTTCCGCAGAAATTGCCATCATGAGGGGATTCACCGAAATCGCCGCCATAAGCGAAATATTCTACACCGTCTGCCGTAGTAGTACGAATGGACTGATCGACCCAGTCCCAGATGAATGCACCCTGCAATACATCATATTTATCAAATAAATCCCAGTACAGATGCAGACCTCCACAGGAGTTACCCATGGCATGGCTGTATTCGCAGATAATATATGGTTTCTTGGGTCCCTGCATGCGAGCATAATTCTCTACATTTTCAGGGCTGATATACATTGTGGATTCAATGTCGCTTGCCGAATCGGAAGGACGATAATGGAAAGTTCCTTCATAATGAACGAGACGGGTTGGATCGACTTGTTTCAGATAATCGTACATGGCGATGAAGTTATCGCCGCCGAAGGACTCATTACCCAGAGACCAGATTATAACGGACGCATGGTTTTTGTCCCGCTGGAACATCGAGTTACAGCGATCTATTACGTTGTTACGCCATTCCGGCTTGCTCGCGGGAATGTTGTTCTCGTTCATTTCCTTTTGCCCGTAGTACCAGGTGCCGTGAGTCTCCAGATTCGTCTCGTCAATGACATACAGACCATATTCATCACACAGTTCGTACCAGAGTGACTGATTCGGATAATGGGATGTGCGCACGGCGTTAACGTTATAGGACTTCATCAGCTCGATGTCACGGATCATGTCTTCCCGCCCAATAGCCCGACCGGTATCCGGGGAAAATTCATGACGATTCACGCCTTTGAACACAATGCGTTTGCCATTGATCTGCATTAGGCCGTCCTTCAGTTCAAACTTGCGGAATCCGACCTGGCTGCGAACAGCCTCCAGCGTTTCGCCCGATTCATTCTGAATGGAAAGCACAAGCGTATATAGATGAGGGGACTCGGCGCTCCATAAGAGCGGTTGGATAACCTCTGTAGACAAATTGAACGAAAGTTCATCCTCGCCCTGGAAAGTAACGGCCGCAGTAAGTGGTTGCTTCAGTACAGCCTGCTGTTGTGCATCATAGAGTTGCGCCTGAACGGATAATCCGGTAGGGGTCTGCGCGGCATTATGATTAAATACCTTCAAATCCAGCAGTAGCTCCGCATCCTGATAGGCATCATCCAGTTCAGTACGAACAAAGAAATCGGCGATCTGAACTGGTGAAGGTGAATGCAAATATACACCACGGAAGATGCCGCTTAACCGCCAGAAATCCTGATTCTCCAGCCAGCTCGCATCACACCAGCGGTATACCTCCACAGCCAGCTTGTTCTCACCTTCCGTCAGATACGGAGTGATATCAAATTCTGCGGGTGTGAACGTATCCTCGCTATAACCGACGAGCTCCCCGTTGACCCATACATAAAATGCGGATTCAACACCCTCAAAGTGAAGCAGGACAGGCCGGTCTTTCCAGTCTGCAGGAACAGTAAATGTACGGATGTACGAACCCACCGGATTATAGGTTGTTGGTGCAAATGGTGGCTTCAGTTCAGGCTCACGCTCGACCCACGGATACGTCATATTTGTATATTGGGGATAATCGTAACCTTGCAACTGCCAGTTGGAAGGAACGGCGATCTCATTCCATTCACTGGCATCATAGTTATTCTCGTAAAAGGATGTAATCCGTTGCTCCGGAGTCTCCGCAAAGGCAAACTTCCATTGACCATTCAGTGATTCGTACCAAGGCGATGCGCTGGAATCATTGGACAATGCTTCTGCTATAGATGGAAACGCTACCATAGACGCATGTGCGGGTAGACGGCCTACTTGAAAAGTCTCGGGATTGTTGTTCCATTCCGGGTATCCATTTGCCGGAGGGGTATGTACCAGTTTCTTTCTCATAACAGCAACTCCTTCTGAAATGTTATAATATTGTCATTATAGAATTGAATGATGACTTAGAGAATAAAGAATATTGCCCATATATATCACAATATGAAACCAATGATGGAGAAAGTGGTGTACTGGATGGATACCCGGATTTTTTTTGGTAAAACAGAAGAAGCTGCTCGCCTGCCGATCTATATGACCACGGTTGGTTACTGGGAACATCAATATGAAACCGAGCGTCCAGAGGGATTCCCAGATTATCAGATCCACCAGATTATTCATGGTCAGGGGAGACTGATTATACAAGAAGACGAGTATATCGTCGGACCGGGTGACGTTTTCTTTCTGTATCCTGATGTCCCGCATCGATACATGCCCATAAGTGACCGCTGGGAGCTGGCATGGGTGTCGTTCCAGGGCAGAGAGGCTAGCCAGCTATTAGCCTACGCGGGAATTAACAGTTCACGCGTATGCAGGCTTAGAAACCCCACACTGCTGGAAGGATTAGAGCAACTGCTGGTTCGGGGGGAGAACACGGGCAATACGGCGTATGCAGATTACGATATTGAATGCTCCAAACAATTATATGCACTGCTTTTAGATCTCAAGCCACTACTCATCGTATCTGCCAATTATAATGATGAACTGGAGCGCTTGAAGCCTGTACTGCGTTACATCTCAGAGCATCTGGATCGCTCACTGTCGCTGAAGGAGCTGGCCGAAGTGGCTGTCGTGTCTCCTCAATATCTGTGCAGGCTGTTTCAGAAGGCACTTCATATCAGGCCTTTATTTTACGTGAACCAGGAAAGGATCAATCGGAGCAAACAACTCATGTTCAGTGAGAGAGAGCTGCGAATCTATGAAGTGGCTGATCGGGTGGGTTACGAGAACGCCAGTTATTTCTGTGCAATGTTCAAAAGGCATACAGGTATGAGTCCAGAGCGTTTTCGAAAATTGCATGGGCTGAGTTAAAAAAAAGTAATTTTGATCTGTTATTCATCCCAATTTCAGTTTCCATTAAGGTTGTGAAGGTAAGATAAGTCTTGTAAACCCCTTCTCGTGTTAAATAGATGTGTGACTGGCCCTATCGGATTGTCCTCCGGTAGGGCACTTTTTTTCTCCATTTGTTCGGTTGATGGTATGATAGATGAATACATAACGTACACAACTCTAGTGATCGGAGGGAAGAATTGTGGATCACAGCCTGCACCCGTTGTTTAAGCCTATTCAGATAAATGGGACATACCCTAACAGTTATTATGTTGAGAAAATACCTGCTGCCGACTTGATGGCTTATGTGGCCTGTTACTGGGAATCGGGATCTCTTCCGAACACGCATGCGGATGTTGCTGCGGGAGAAGGTCGAGAGCGATCGGTGATGACTGTCCCTGCCCGGGTATTGCCGGATGGCTGCACGGACATGCTGATTACATACGACCCGGTCTGTTCAGTACATTCCTATGCTTACTGCGGCAACTATACAGAGCCTTTCGCGGTACCGGAGTCATCTGACGATGATGCTCCTGCTGGAGATTACACCTTCGGTGTGCGGTTCTTCCCAGGTGGAGCGCATGTCTTTCATGGCATGCCTCTGGAATGGTTTACGGATAAGCGAATTGCACTTCAGGAATGTTGGCCCGTGAAGCTGAACGAGCTTCAGGAGCGGATGGCTGAAACGAATAGTTTTACAGAACGAGTAGAGGTTATGAACACATATCTGAGCCCTTTGTCGGTGCAGGCAAGCACATATGAGAACGATCTGATGAAAAACGTGCTGCACCGCATCTTCAAGGATGGGGGACGTATGAGTGTACAGGAGCTTGCAATGCGTGAGGTGGTCAGTGAGCGGCAATTGCATCGCAAGTTCTCGGAATGGATTGGAATCAGTCCCAAACGATTCAGTGAGGTGGTTCGTTTTCATCGTGTGCTGGGCAGCATTCATCAGGGGCATACGGCAGATTGGGCAATGCTTGCCCAGAATCATGGATTTTTTGACCAAGCCCATCTGATTCGGCAATTTCGCAAGTTTTATGGAGAGACTCCGTTGACAGCAGCCAGGGAGCGTGGCAGAATGTTGTCCGATTTGTACAATAGATCTGTAGCACCTTCGGTTATACTGAAGTCGTGAGAATAAAAGATAAGGGAGACATCATATATGAATGGAACATTGCAGATTCGGGATCATTTGTTAAATGAATTGGAAACAGGCGTACGGACGGGGGCTTCGTTAATTCGCTTGATCCGTTCGGAGGATTGGTCTTATCGTCCACAGGAGAATATGCGTTCATTGGTGGAGCTAGTACATCATTTTATTCAGATTACCGCATCCGATCTTGCCATTATGCAGGAAAAAGGTGAAGCTGAGGTTGGGCTGGTGGAGAATAGCTTGTCCGGGATTCAGGATATCGAGAAGCTGGAAGCAACGTTGTGGAGCAATTTTGAATCCTACAAAGCATATATCACGGGATTGAGCGAAGATGATTTTTTGAATCGTTCGACGAAAGCTTTCTATATGGAACATGGACATCTGCAGGTTCAATGGCAGATTGAAACGGTAACGCATGTATTCCATCACCGTTCGCAATTGTACAACTATCTTAAGCAGCAGGGGCATGAATTGAATTTCTTCATGCTGTACGCATAGCTAACCTTGTTAAATATAATATGCTTTATCAGCTCCATCGGATGTTTCGGTGGGGCTTTTTTGTGTACAGTTGTCTATCAATCTATCTTGTCTATTAAAAATGGACGTTATAACACGGTTGTTTCACCGTGGCTTTACTAGTTTCTGAACATAGAATACCGTATCAAAGCAAAAGGAGGTGATTTCAATGGCCATCCTTTTACCGCAACAGTTTTACAATCTTCCAGCCGGGGTAGGCAAGTCCTACTACGAAAACTTGGCTGGAGGCACGAATGCCAGCGCTACTGTGAACAACTTCGGACCATTTCCGGTATCTCTCGTGATAACACGTGTTAATGAACCAGTAGTCACTTACGTTGTTCCTGTAAACAGCAGTCTTACCATTTCTGCAGGTGGAGTTCTGGTTTTTGCATTGCTAGCAAACCTTGGAGGCGCAGCTTCCGGAACAATTCAATTCGCCATATCTTAATTCGGATTGCTGTAAAGGGCTGATTGACCTCTGCCGGACATGTTGTCGGCAGGGGTCTTTCTTTTTTTATATGGATATACATAGATTTAAAGTAATATTGTACTATATAAGTTCAAGAAAGAAGGTGAGAATCTTGGTTATGAAAGCACTCTTAAGAGGTGGAATACCATTCGTTATTATGAGCAGTATTGCGCTATTACTTTATTCTCAAGGGAAGTTTTCTGATGCTAAAGGTACATTTGTTGCAAGCCTAATCGCTCTTTTTGTTGGTGCTGCATCCGTTATTTATAACATAGAACATTGGAGTTTGACTAAACAAAGCGGTGTCCATTTTATTGTGATGATCGTAACAATTTATCCTATCCTTATACTAAGTGGCTGGTTTACGATTACATCTGTATTCGATGCTTTTAAAATTTTTTTGCTTTTTATTTTTGTTGGAATAATTCTATGGTCTGCACTGTTTACGTTAGCCAAAATTTTTTCTTGGTAAATAATAAATGCGTATTACCTTTAAACTTTAACAGGGCTTTATACAGGTTTGTTTACTTTGGCGGTCATTCGATTAATTTAAGGTATAGGCGGCACGCAGACTTGTGTTGGCATACAGGAGGTTAGTCGATGATGAACAGAACAATTTTATTTGAAACCGAACGGCTTGAATTTTGCACATGGAACGAGGGGGATCGTGCCCTGGCGTTTGCGCTGTGGGGCGATCATGAGATTTCGAAGTGGATTAGCAGCAAGGGATTTCTAAGCGAGGATGAAGTAGAAGCGAGATTAACACAGGAAATTGAAAGACAGAAGGAAGCGGGGGTGCAATATTGGCCCCTTTTTGAGAAAGAGTCCGAGGTGTTTGTCGGCTGTTGTGGCCTGCGTCCGTATTCTCCAGAGGAGGATACGTATGAACTTGGATTCCATCTAACCCGGGATCACTGGGGCAAAGGGTATGCCCAGGAAGCAGCGCGTGCGGTGATTGCGTATGCCTTTGACGAAATGAAGGCGAAGGCACTGTTTGCGGAGCATCATCCGGATAATGAAGTGTCACGTCACATCTTGATCAAGCTCGGATTCGAATACACAGGTGACGAACAGTATGAACCGACAGGATTAATGCATCCATCCTATGTGCTGAAAAAACCGTAAATATGCTTCGAAAAGGGACAGGCCATAGACTATCTTAATGAAGTGAATTCAGTTATATGAGAAATGTGGTTTACGGTATATCAACCTGGTTTTCATGCTTTTTTTATTTCGCTTTCAGCTTCTATTAAGGTAGCTGCGGTACGATAATTCTTGTAAACCCCTTCTCGTGTTAAATAGATGTGTGACTGACCCTGCCGGGCGCCGGTAGGGTATTTTTTTGTTTTATTTTCAAATAAACAAAACTAAACAAAAATAAATAAAAGAATATTTCTGTGTTTATTATTGACTATCAAAGATAAACAAAGGTATAATGAATGTGAAAAAAAGAACTTACTATGTACGTGGCAAGCCATATTATTTTCAATATAAGGAGAGATTGATCATGAACGTGACCCTTACGAACGAACCAAAACAGGCCGCCGGTTTCCATATTCCATTTGTCCGTGAGATGGCTGAAATTACACAACATATGTGGAAAAATGGCTGGGATGAGCGCAATGGCGGTAATGTCAGCTATCTCCTGGAGGAAGAGGAAGTAGCCCAATATATCGATATCCAGCATGTGATTCGCAAGATCAAACCGGCATTTTCGGTGCAAGAGCTGGCAGGCAAATATTTTATCGTGACCGCATCGGGCAAATATTTCAAAAATGTACTCGCTGATCCCGAAAGCAATCTGGGGTTACTGCGTGTATCGCAAGATGGTCAGGAGCTTGAAGTGCTCTGGGGATTGAAGTCGGGGGCGAATCCAACAAGTGAATTACCTACACATTTCATGAGCCATATTGAACGTCTGAAATTGGACCCGAACCACCGTGTTGTTATGCACAACCATGCAACTCATGTGCTGGCGATGACGTTTATCCACGAATTGGATGAAGCGAAATTCACAAAGACCTTGTGGCAGATGTGCACGGAGTGTGTGGTTGTATTCCCGGATGGGATCGGTATTATTCCTTGGATGATCCCTGGATCGAATGAGATTGGCCGCGAAACGGCTGAGAAAATGAAAGAATACCATGCGGTCATCTGGCCGCAGCATGGCATATTCGGAACGGGCACAACGATTGACGAGGCATTTGGTCTGATCGAGACTATCGAGAAGGCAGCCCAAGTGTATATGCTGGTTGCTGGTCACGAGATTCGGCAGAGAATTACGGATGAACAGCTGACTACACTGGCGCAAGCGTTCGGTGTTACCCCTCGTCCCGGCATTCTGGGCAGTTAAATACAATCAACGCATAGATCAAGGAAGTGGTCTTTGGTTCACTGAACCGAAGGCCATTTCCTTTTTTTTGACGAACAAACGTCGTTTTGGTTCAAAAAAGTTCAAATTGCTGAACAAGAATGGCTTTGTTATCGATTATTGAATCGTAGAATGCATTATCACGCGCTGGCGAATTTCGTGTGAAATGACGTATTGTCAAGGGCTCTGCGATTTTGCATAATAACAATGCTTCACAGATGAGAGACGGAAGGAAGTTATGATCATGCTTGGCAAAATGAAGAGAATCTTAATAGGCAAGCCCATGAAATCGGCTGAACTGGATGGAGAGAAATTGGGGAAATGGAAGGCACTCGCCATCCTGTCTTCGGACGCCCTATCGTCCGTTGCCTACGGTACGGAACAGATTTTGCTGGTGCTCGTTGCGGCCGGATTCGCCGCCCTGTGGTACTCTGTTCCGATTTCCATCGCCGTGCTGGGATTACTCGTCATTTTAATTTTTTCCTATCGTCAGACGATATTTGCTTATCCAACAGGGGGCGGCGCTTATATCGTAGCCAAGGATAATCTGGGTACCACCTCCAGTCTGATTGCCGGGGGATCTCTGCTCGTCGATTATATTCTGACCGTTGCCGTAAGTTCGTCCGCAGGGACGGATGCGATTACGTCGGCGTTTCCAATGCTGCATGACTACAGTGTCGTGATTGCACTTATTATGATTGTTTTTCTAACGATTATGAATTTGCGGGGAGTGACGGAGTCAGCGTCTGTGCTGGCGATTCCCATCTATCTGTTTATCTTTTCGATTGCAGTTCTGATTATCTCGGGCGGAATCAAATTTCTTGCCGGGGGTATGGAAGCAGCTGCACCTGAATTCGGAACAAGTCTATCCCATGTGAGTATCTTTCTGCTGTTGAAAGCATTCAGCTCGGGTTGTTCGGCTCTGACTGGCGTGGAAGCGGTAAGTAACGCGATCCCGAACTTCAAGCAGCCTGCCGAGAAAAATGCTGCGGGTACGTTATTGCTCATGGGTTGTATATTGGGAGCCATGTTCATTGGCATCACGTTGCTGGCCTTCGGTTATGGGGTGAAGCCTGATCCCCATGCCACGGTCATATCCCAGATTGCTGAAGCTACATTTGGCAGAGGGTGGATGTATTTTATCATCCAGGGTGTGACGGCACTGATCCTGTTCCTGGCAGCGAATACGGCGTATTCTGCCTTCCCGCTATTGTCCTTCATGATGGCCAAAGACAAATATATGCCTCATATGTTCATGGTCCGAGGAGATCGGCTTGGCTTCTCGAACGGTATTATTTTTCTCAGTGTGATGTCTGCGCTTCTGGTGGTTGGGTTCAAAGGAAATACCGAAAGCCTTATTCCGCTCTATGCGGTAGGGGTGTTCATTCCATTTACGCTATCGCAACTCGGCATGATGATTCGTTGGATCAAAGTCAAGCCGTCTGGCTGGCAGATGAAACTGCTAGTCAATACTGTTGGGATGCTGACTACGCTGTCGATTACCCTGATCTTTATTTTCACCAAGTTCACGCAGACATGGGTCATCTTTATCTTTTTGCCACTTGTTGTCTATGTGTTCATGCGTATTCACCGTCACTATTGCAACATTGCGGATGAGCTGCGGATTGATATTCAGGTCGATAAGCCAGCCCAAAAAGGTAATACGATTGTGATTCCTGTTGCAGGCATTACCCGGGTTGTCATGAACACGATCAGTTACGCCCAGACGATGTCGGATCACGTGGTCGCACTCTACATTGGCTTCGATGATGAGGCCATACGCAAAATGGAGCAGAAGTGGGAGGATTGGAACCCAGGGGTCCGTCTGGTCGTGATCAAATCGAGGTACCGCAGCATTATGGGGCCGCTCAAGAAATTCATTGATACAGTAGAGTGGAAAACGGCTGAGACTGATCACATCACCATTCTGATTCCGCAATTCATCACCAAGCACTGGTGGCAAAATGTACTGCACAATCAGACCAGCTTCATGATTCGGGCTTATCTGATCAATTACAAAGACGTGATTGTCACCACGGTGCCATATCATCTTAATCGTTAACTCGAACGGTTAATCGCTTAACCCTGTTTGGAAGATTTACAGATTATTGTAAAATGAGTCACTTTCATGAATAGACAAACGTTCATATTCCATTTACACATCGAACCGCAGGGACATCTCCAAACAGGGGAGTTCCTGCGGTTTTTTGTCGTGTAATTTAATTCGGATTCCGGCGTAGAGTTGATCCCTGATTTCGTAAAGCCCCTTGTCCATGATTAACGTTACGTTGATTCAGAACAGATTTTGCTGTGACATTCGACTCTTACACTAGATAACGTGGTGCTGAAGTTGATGTAGCATTTCACACACACTGAATGCGTGAATCAAGGGGGAAGAAAATCCGATGAGTGAGCTTGATAACCGGATCAGCTTACCCGCCGCCAAACGGCGCGTATCAGGTACGAGTCAGCGTCGTACAGCCTCGCTGCGTGTGCAGCGAATGCGGGAGAATATGCTGGCCTATGGTTTCCTGGCACCATCGCTGCTTTTGTTTGCAGTGTTTCTGTTTTACCCGATGTTTAAGTCCGTGTACCTGAGTCTGCATTCCACAGATCCGACGGGACAGATTGCGGCTTACGTGGGGCTGGACAACTTCAAGGCCGTGTTCCAGTCAGGACTGTTTATGCAAGGGATGAAAGTGACATTACTATTTGTCCTGTTTACAGTGCCTACGGGTATGCTGGCTGCTCTGATTCTGGCTGCACTGACTCACAACCGATTCAAGGGAATGCGTGTGTTCCAATTTGTGTTCTCTCTGCCCGTGGTGTTATCCGTCGGTTCGTCAGCGGTGATCTGGAAGTTTCTATTCCATCCGACCCTGGGCATGCTGAATTATCTGCTTGGCAAAGTAGGTATTGATCCAATTCCTTGGCTTACCAGCCCGGATTGGGCGTTGATCTCGATCTCCATCATGACGATCTGGATGAACCTCGGATTTAACTACATTATTCTATCCAGTGGTTTGGCAGGCATCCCGGATGAGATCTACGAGAGTGCCAAGATTGATGGCGCAGGACCATTACTGACGTTTCGTAAAATCTCAATGCCGCTCCTGTCACCAACGTTATTCTTTGTTACGGTCGTATCGATCATTGGCGCTTTTCAATCGTTCGGTCAGATCAACATTCTAACCCGGGGTGGCCCGATGGACAGTACGAATGTTTTCGTCTATTCCATCTATCAGGAAGCCTTCGTTAATTTCCGCTTTGGTACAGGTAGTGCACAGGCACTGATCCTGTTCGTGGTGATTATGCTGCTGACCCTGATCCAGTTCAAATGGGTAGAAAGGAAAGTGCATTACCAATGAGTGCGACATGGACCAAAACACTGTTGTATGTATTACTGACGATCTGTGCAGCACTCGTGCTGTATCCGGTGATGTACACCTTTTTCATGGCCGTGATGACACCGGAAGATGCGAGCGCTTATCCGCCGCATATCATTCCGAATTCAATCGATCTGTCCAACTTTAGCGAAGTATTCGATATTGTTCCGATCGGTCGATTTATCGGCAATACCTTTCTTGTCGCAGGCTTAACGACGCTTGGTCAATTGATTACAGCGAGTATGGCAGCCTATGCTTTTGCGAAAATGCAGTTCAAAGGCAAAAACGTCATCTTCAGCATGTTTGTCGCAACCATGATGATTCCATGGGAAGTGACGATGATCCCCAACTACCTGACGGTTCGCAGCTGGGGCTGGCTGGATAGTTACCAGGGGCTGACGGTGCCGTTTCTGGCAACGGCGTTTGGTACATTCCTGCTAAGACAGTTCTTCATGCAGCTCCCCAAGGAATTGTTCGAGGCGGCGAAGATCGACGGTTGTGGTCATATCCGCTATTTCATATCGCATGTCCTGCCTTTGTCCCGTCCGGCACTTGGAACACTGGCAATCTATTCATTCTTAAGCATGTACAATTCGTATCTCTGGCCGCTGCTGGTGACGAACACACCAGAAATGAGAACCGCACAGATCGGGATCTCGATGCTGGAGTTCCAGGAATCCACGGCGTGGAATCTGGTATTTGCCGGAACAGCGATGGTCATTCTACCATCCTTACTGTTATTGATTTTCGGGTTGAAACAGCTTGTCCGCGGTATGGCCGCAGGCGCGCTGAAGGGGTAGAGGAGGAAGTAGCAATTCGAGCGTAATAACTTTAGCTTTTGAATCGAAGCAATAGACGATAGTCAATGAATGAAATTTGAACTTTAGGTAGCGCAGAAGCAGTGAATAGCAGTTAGAGAATATAGAAAGTATCGAAATAGCGTTGAAGAATTTAGGATATGTATTGCAACTTTAGAATTGAAGCTGTTGAAACAAGTCTGTTGAATGAAAACCTGCATGTCGTACAGGTTTGCGGTTTGGATACCAGGAGCGAATAAAATGAGGCTCGCGCCTTGAAATAAGTTCTTTAAAGACTGCAAAAGTAGTGAAGGAGAAGAATCGATTCTGAAGAAGCGAAGCGTTCGCCTTTGTCTCTGGAATTTATACAAATAAGAGCTAATTCTAATAAATCTGGAGACAACAGCGATCAAAAGAACGATTCATATCCGTAACGGCCAGCTTGCAGAACGTAAAGAACTATTGTGAAGCGAGCTATATAAAAGGAGAGCGATTATGAACGGATTTCGGTTGAAAAAAAGAGGAACATTCGCATTAATGCTTGCTGCTCTAATGTTGGTCATTTCGGCTTGCGGAACAAAAGCTGAAACAAGCAGCCCGGCAAGTGGAGCGCCAGCAGAAGCGGCCGCAGCTGAAACAACACAATTGACTTGGTGGCACTCCATGTCGGGTGCAGGGGAAAAAGCGATTAACCAGCTCGCTTCCGACTTTAACGCAAGTCATCCGGACATTCAGGTGAAGCCCATCTATCAAGGGAAGTACGATGAAAGTCTGAACAAACTCAAAGCATCCATGGGCTCAGACAGCGGTCCAGACATTATCCAGGTCTACGAGATCGGTAGCAAGTTCATGATTGATTCAGGCATGATTACGCCGGTTCAGCAGTTCATCGACAAGGACAAGTTCGACCTGTCCCAATTGGAGCCAAACATCATCCGGTACTACACCATCGATGGCAAGTTGAACGCGATGCCGTTTAACACATCGAACCCGATCCTGTACTACAACAAGGATATGTTCAAAGCAGCAGGTCTGGACCCGGAGAACCCGCCGAAGACGTATGAGGAGTTTGAGCAAGCGGCGAAAGCATTGGCGAAAGACGGTAAGCCAGGTGCATCCATGGCGATCTACGGCTGGTTCATGGAACAGTTCTTTGCAAACCAGAATGAAGATTATGTAAACAATGGAAACGGAAGAAACGAAGCTGCTACAGAGTCTCTGTTGAACTCCGAAGCAGGGGTTAAGACATTAACGTGGTGGAAAAAGATGATCGACGAGAAAACCCTCTCCAATCTGGGACGTAGCACAGACGATACGACAGCAGCATTTACAGCACAGCAAATCGGTATGACCCTGGATTCCACAGCTGGCCTGCGTAAAATCGTAGAAGGTTCAGGTGGCAAGTTTGAACTGGGAACAGGCTTCCTGCCTCGTCCAGCGGATGCCAAAGAAGGCGGCGTTGTGGTTGGTGGAGCGAGCTTGTACATCATGAACAACAAATCGGAAGCCCAACAGCAAGCGGCATGGGAGTTCATCAAATACTTGGCTACACCAGAGGTGCAAGCGAACTGGAGTGTTGCGACAGGATACTTCCCAATTACGACAGCAGCTTACGAAGAGCAAGTATTAAAGGATAATATGGCGAAGTACCCGCAATTCCAGACAGCAGTCGACCAATTGCACGCTTCCGCTGATTCGACAGCAACATCCGGGGCATTAATGGGTGTATTCCCTGAAGCCAGACAACTTGTCGAAGGAGCGATTGAAACGGTCCTGAATGGACAAGGTACACCACAGGAAGCATTGGATGCAGCAGCCAAACAAATTACAGACAAGATTGCGCAATATAACAGTACGGTGAAGAAGTAATTTAATTCATATGAATGTTGAATGCAGTGATTAAGCTGCATTCAATTTTTTTGTTTACTAAAGAGAAAGACTAACATTTTTTGTTAATGATTCCGAAAATAGAATTAGGAAGCTGAAAGGGGAAATCCCAATACATAGATTCATGAAGAGAATTAGACATAATAAAAATAAGAAGGAGTACAAGTGAATGAAAAAAATAACGGTTTTAATGATGGTATTTATGTTGTTGTTTGTCTCAAGTGTATATGGGGAGGAACTTAAAGTTAAAAATATTGAACTCATCCCTAATACTACAGTTTCGGTCGGTGGTAAGATTAATCTTAATATAGTTGTTGTGTATGATGACGAATTCTCAATACATAGCGATAACGATCCATATTACAGAAGAAATACGGGTCTTTCGAAAACGGATTATACGATCAGTGAACCTCATATACTTCAAGTGCTGAGCACTGGGATGGTAAAGGTAACAGGTGTAGGTTCTTCAACAATTACTGTTAAAGTCGAAAATGTTGAAAGATCAGTTACCATCTCAGGTAGCTTGGATGAAGCGATTGATGGGGGATACATAAAAAATGGTGTGACACTTGTTCCGATGAAAGAGGTATTCAAGGCACTGGGGGGGAGTGTTAATTACATTGCTCAACAGGGCACCTTCGAGATTAAAGTTGGTTCTACCACACTAACTCTCCCGAAAACTGGAACAAAGGCAACTTTAAATGGAGAGCCATTAACTCTCAAGTCACCACTACTTGTTCAAAATGGCGTAACTTTGTTTCCTGCTTCTGTTATCTCAGATGCTTTGGATGGAGTATTGACTTATAACTCTAAAGCTAAGCAGATGCAAATATCCATTGGTAAAGGAAAAATGACTATTAATATTGAACAACCTCAAAAACAAAACAGTGTAACAGCAGCAACTCCAACAAAAGGAAAACTTTATGCTGTACCAGCTACTGGAGAGATGTCAGGGTGGAGCATTCTCAAGGGTCATCCTTACGAAAAAAGCATCCGTGTGTACTTTAAAGTTAATGGGTCAATCGTACAAATATATACTAAGGATATAAGGAAGGTAGATCTGAATAAAAAAGTAACATGGACCGATTTAGAGGGTAAAAAACACACGAATACTGTAAAACAGTTATATACTGTTTTTGGGGAATTAAGTAATGAATATACTAGTGACATACTATACAAAATGTTTGGAAAAACATATTCAGACTGGATCGGATCAACTTCACTGAATGCAGATCGATACGTTGACCAGTACTTGGAGCAACAAGGATTAATTTAACAAAATATTACATTGATCCCAGACACAGAAGTGTATTAAAAAACGTCTGTAGCATTTCGAAAAAGTAAAATTAGGTTCATTTTTCATAGTTTATTTATCCCACAAGAAAGTCTCTGAGAGTAATTGGAGATGTTCTTGTGGTTTTTTTTGATGTGGTTATATGTCTTGTTTATTATCAGGTAATATTTAACATTCTATTAACTCATACTGATTTTGCGCATAATAGTTCTCTTTTATACTCAGTTAATGTGGTGATCTAATGTGATCCGTCCATATCGTTTTATCATTGTGAAAATGCATGTCTCAAGACTCAGGTTCTAGTAAGTTTAAAGAAATGAGAACTGTCACTAAATGTCGAATTAGTATTTAAATTTATTATAAATGTTAATTTAATTGACGTTTAGTAACCATATACTTGACACTTATATGACTTCAACGGTCTTCATAACGTATTATCAGTCGGAAAGTAGTACTATTTATTCATTTTATAGAGATTAGTTTAGAAGGTGTGATATTAGTGTTCTATTTTCTTTCATAACGGAGAAATGTTATTTACACAAGTCAGTTATTCAGTTATCTTATATTTGAACTAATGTACAAGCTGGCTGAACAAATGATTGCAAGTTGAAAACATGGGGGTAGGACGAATGAGCAACAAGCAAGTGAAACGTTGGGCACAAGGGTTTCTGGTTTTCGTTCTTGTCGTTACAGGTGCGGCACCAATCGGTGGATTAAGTCGTACCGTGTATGCTGATGATGAAAAGGTTGTAACGGAGCAGTCGCAAACAAGTGATCAGGAGACCCCCATACCGGAGACTGTGCCAGCTGAAGAATCGTCAGATCTGGAGGGGATAGAGTCACCGACTAACGGAGATGGTGATTTTGATGGAACTGAAAGTGAGGAACCAGCTGAGACGGATAACTCAGAAGTGCAGGAAGCAGACGGGACTGGAATCATATCCATTGCTGCTGCGCGAGTACTTGCACCAAATACAAATGTAGCTGTATCAGGTGTCGTAACGTATAGTGAACTCTCCGGAGAATTCACGAATTATTATATTCAAGACGAAGAAGCTGGCATTGTAGTCCGAGCCAAGAATCAAGTTGACGTGGGGGATCGCATTGAAGTGTATGGTCCAATTACCCACTACAGCGGACTCGTCCAGATTGAGAAGGATAAGTTAGGTTTTACCGAAGGGTACATGAAGGTAACTGAGCAAAATATAACACTCCCCGGACCCAAAAATATGGTGTCCACAGACTTTGTCAGACCAGCAGACCAAAGTAACAAGGGTCCGGGCGAAAAGTATGAGGGAATGTTTGTCGAAGTAAGAGATATTCAGGTAACACGTGGCAGTAGTTCGACGTTCTACGCTACGGATAGTCATGGTGCTGAGATGACGATCTATGCCAAAAACTCCCCTAACGCGCTAACTGTCGGCAAAACCTACGAATATGTGCAAGGTGTTCTCACGTTCAACAGTAATTACGGATTAGAGATTTTGCCCAGAACAGCCGCAGATGTTGTAGAAAATAGCCTGTCTGTGATGGCAAGCGTTCCGTCCGGCGGGATTCCCCGGAACAATGAAGTCACATTAACCTCTCCAGCCACGAGCGCAGTCGTACATTACACAACGGATGGATCAGAGCCTACTTCTTCTTCCGCCGTGTATAACAGCCCATTGGTGATTGATCAAGACATCGTAATCAAAGCCGTTGCCATTCTTAATGGACAATCCAGTGCAGTGTACACCTTTACGTATCAAGTACTTCCTGATAAAGAAAACTTGCGTATCCATGATATTCAGGGTGCAGGACATACCTCTGTTTTTAACGGATATGATGTTAAAGATATCGAAGGTATTGTTACCTCCGTCAGTACAAGCAGTTTTTACATGCAAGAGCTTCCGGATGAGATTGACGAGGATGATCTGACCTCCGAAGCCATTCAGGTATATAAACCGAGTCATGGAGTTACCGTTGGCAACCAGGTGAAGGTATCTGGGAAAGTTACGGAATATGGGGCGGTTAACGAATTAACCACCACGCAAATTACGGCGAGTACCATTGTAAAAGTATTAGATAAGGTCGATCTGCCTGCACCTGTGAAATTGGGTGTCAATGGACGAATCATTCCAACAGTCATTGACTCGGACTCTTTTGGAGAGTTTAACCCAGAGAAGGATGCCATAGACTTTTATGAAAGTCTGGAAGGCATGCGCGTTGAATTGGAAAAGCCTGAGATTATAGGTCCATACTCCAGTCAACCGGGATTGGCCGTTGTCGTGGATAATGGTGAGAACAATCCACTTCGCACTCCTAATGGTGGTGTTATTCTGACCGATAACAAGAAAGGTATGAATGAGAGTGATCTCAATCCGCAGCGTCTATTTATCAGTAAGAAACCTTCCAAAGCCGTAAAAACAGGCGATAAGTTGGATGGTAATGTAATCGGAGTAATGACATACTCTAGCGGCAATTTCAAGGTGAGTCCTGAAGGGGTTTTGCCAGCAGTCATCCCAGGAACAACGAAGCAAGCGACTACTTCCATTGAGAAGGCAGAAGATAAACTGACCATTGCTACTTTTAATGTGGAGAACTTCAGCCAGAAGGATGCAGCTAGAGCTGTTAAAATTGGAGGCATTGTCGTCAATAATCTGAAAAATCCGGATATTATCGGCATTATGGAAGTGCAAGATAATGATGGAGCAACAGACAGTGGAGCAACAGCGGCAGATACTAGTTTCCAAACCCTAATTGATGCCATTGCAACTAAAGGTGGTCCTACGTATAAATACACAGATATCGCTCCGGAAAATAACAAGGATGGCGGAGCACCGGGTGCCAATATTCGTGTAGGGTTTCTGTATAATGAACGTGTATCCCTGAAGGAAGGAATTAAAGGAAGTGCCACAACAGCAATTCAGGTAGGCGTAGACGGCAGTCTCTCCAATAATCCGGGTCGTATTGCACCAGGGGACGAGGCGTTCGCCGGCTCCCGCAAACCGCTCGCCGCGGAATTTGAATTCAATGGTGAACGTGTAGTGGTGATTGCTAACCATTTCAATTCCAAAGGTGGAGACCTAAAGCCTTTTGGAAGCATACAGCCTGCGATTCGAAGCAGTGAAGTTCAACGTGCGAAGCAAGCTGCGCTGGTCAATGGCTTTGTGAAAGAGTTACTGAACAAAGACCCTGACGTAAATGTCGCTGTACTTGGCGATTTTAACGACTTCCAATTCTCGAATACCTTGAACATTGTTGAAGGGAATGAACTGGACAACTTGGTAAACCAACTGCCAGAGAATCAGCGTTACTCCTACATCTATGATGGAAACTCTCAGACACTGGATCACATTCTTGTGAGTAAAAATCTAACGGAGACGGCAGCCATCGAAGTGGTACATGTGAATGCCGATTTTGAGACAGCGGATGGACGGGTGAGCGACCATGATCCACTACTCGCACAATTAAGTATTGGAGATCCAGTGGAAGAAGGGGACTTCAACCTGCGCGTACTTCACACGAATGATACGCATGCGCATCTGGATAACATCCCGCGCCGAGTAACGGCAATTAAGGAAGCGCGCAATAATAACACCCTGGTGCTGGATGCAGGGGACGTTTTCTCAGGCACATTGTACTTCAATCTGTTTAACGGTCTGGCTGATCTGGAGTTCATGAACATGATCGGATACGATGCCATGACCTTCGGAAACCATGAGTTTGATAAAGGTCCAAGTGTACTGAAAGAATTTATTGAAAAAGCAGAATTTCCATTCGTGAGTGCCAATATTGATTATTCAAAGGATGCGAGTTTGAGTGGTTTGTACAACAATAGCATCGGTGATCCGGGTGAGAAAGCCGAAATCTATCCGGCGATTATTACGGAAGTGAATGGTGAGCGAGTCGGTATTTTCGGACTGACGACACCGGACACGGTATCTCTTTCTTCACCAGGAGATGACTTGAAGTTTGCGGATTACAAGGCAAGTGCACAAGCGACTGTACAGATGCTGCAAAATGAAGGTATCAATAAAATCATTGCTTTGACACACCTTGGCTACTCAGAGGATCTGAAATTGGCTGAAGTTGTAGAAGGGATCGACATTGTGGTAGGTGGTCATTCACACACCATACTGAAAGAACCGATTGTTGTGGGCAGCCAGGATGAGCCAACATTGGTTGTACAAACCGGTGAATATGACGTTTCTCTGGGTAAACTGGACGTTACGTTTGATGAAGCAGGTATATTGAAGAAGTGGAACGGCAAATTGCTGAATCTGGATGCGAAAGATGCTAACGACCAATTCGTCTATGCTGATGATGTGGAAGCCGCGAACAAGTTGAAAGAATATGCCCCTCAGTTGGAACAGTTCAAGAAGACCGTTATCGGCAAAACGAATGTCTTCCTGGATGGAGAACGTGGCACTGTACGGAAAAAGGAAACCAATTTAGGGAACTTCATGACGGACGGCATGCTAGAGAAAGTGAAATCCATTGTGAAGGAAAACGACGTCAAAGGGTATGTCGCCATCCAAAACGGTGGTGGCATTCGAGCTTCATTCCAGTCAGGTGATATTACGCTGGGCAATCTGCTGACTGTGATGCCATTCGGTAATAACCTGTCTGCATTGAAAATGACAGGCAAGGAAATTACAGCAGCGCTGGAAAATGGGGTTAGTGGTGTGGAGACGGGAGAAGGACGCTTCCCGCAAGTGGCAGGCATGCGGTTCTACTACGATTCCACGAAGCCAGGCGAAAAAATGGATGCCACGACGAACACCGTAACCCAAGTCGGTCAACGTATGGTCAAAGTTCAGATTAAGAATGCAGATGGAACGTACACGGATATTGATCCGAACGGATACTACATCGTCGCTACCAATTCATTCATGGCGAACGGTGGAGACTTCTATCGTGCTATGAGAACGGCGAAAGATGATAATCGATTCTACGAATTGAATCTGGTCGATTATGAAATCTTCCATGAACATCTGGACCGTGTAGGTATAGTGAATCAAGAGACGGAAGGACGTAGTACGGATCTGAAAGGAGCGTCACTTCCAGGTGACGGAAATGGCAGCAACCCTGGTAATGGTGGCGGGAATAATGGCAGCAATCCAGGCAGTGGTAACAGTGGTGGAGGTTCAACTACACCTACCTCGCCTGTAACTCCAACCACACCGACTACACCAACCAATCCTACGACCCCAACTACCCCTACCGTTCCAGGTAATGGAGGAGGGACTACTCCAACCACTCCGGTGGTAGACCTGAAGGACATCGGGAACCACTGGGCCGCTGCTGCCATTGAGCAGGCCATTTCCCGGGGAATTGTGAACGGGTATCAGGATGGCAATTTCCGTCCGAATGCACCAGCTACACGCGCCGAATTCATTGTAATGCTGGCAAGAGCATTTGAACTCCCATCCAACAACAAGGCATTGACGTTTAAGGATGCTGCTGGCATACCTGCGTGGGCGCAATCCTTTATTGCTCAGGCAGTGGAGCAAGGGATCATTAGCGGGTATACGGATGATACCTTCCGTTCATCGGGCAAAGTATCGCGGGTAGAGATGACGGTTATGCTCGTAAGAGCACTCGGTCTTCCGGTACAGTCCAATCCGGCACTGAGCTTTGCGGATGCAGATAACGTACCCGCTTGGGCTGTTCCATATATCGCTGCTGCATATGATGCAGGACTAGTGAAAGGAACAGGGCAGAATAGGTTCAACCCACTCGCAGAAGCAACGCGTGCTGAAGTGGTGACTCTGCTATTGTCGGCAAGCGAATTGCAAAAGCAGTAAAGAGGTATACACTCACGCTCTAGAACAGCTTGCAGACTTCCATCTGCAAGCTGTTTTTTTACTAATTAATGCCTGTTAATTTTCACCAAGTGAAGGTATAGTAGACAGGATTATATTGAAGGAGTGTTGACGAAATGCAAGATCAACCCGTTTTAATCGCACTATTGGCTATAGCGGCAGGAATTTTTAGTTTACTCGGAGGAATCAATAACTGGGACTGGTTTATGAAGAGTTTTAGAGCAGGCATTTTTGTGAGGACCATTGGACGACAGGGCGCAAGGGTAGTGTATGGTATTCTGGGTGTTGTCATGATTGTCATTGGTGTATTACTGTTACTGATCGGTTAGCGGCAGTTAAGGATTAGATAGCATTTTGCCTACATAGAACATGTATTTTGTAAGCATATAAGAGTCAGGTCGTGTAGTTTCACGTAGCTCAAGATTGGCTGAGAAAGACCGCAGAAAAAAAGATGACAGAAAAAGGCCACCGAATAATTTCGGTGGCCTTTTTACCAAATTCAGGTTTATTCATCTCAATCTGGTTTAATTATCTTTTAAATCTTCAATGGATTTGACATCCATATATTCAGGCACAACTAATCCGGTTTTAACACCAGTCATGTTGGCACCGAGATCATCGAGTTGATCTTTGTATTTATCCCAGTAATCGGCATGTGTGAGAGGCAACCAGGCAGCAGGAGAAGCATCCACATCGCCTGTTGCAACGCCAGTCCACATTGGTCCGGCTTCAACTTGTAACGCTGTTACTTTGTAACCAAGTTTGGTCTCCATCACATATTTCAGCAGGTTTGTACTTGCGATTTCGGAGTCCCAAGCCACATAACCCAATCGGAATGTATCCCCATTCACCGGAGTCAAATCTTTAGTCCATTCATCGATTTGATCCGCATGTTTCTCTGCGTAATCTTGGGCAGCTTGTTCTGGAGAAGTTCCATCTTGAATGGCAATCATCATTTCACCCATTTCATCCGATGTCCAGTTGAAGCGTGACAAGAATTCATAGGCAACAGGATGATCTTCTTTTAGACCTTTGCGGGCAATGGTGTGAATTTCTTCCGCGTCACCATAGACCTTGTCGGGATCTTCCAGATACTTCAGATCATACTGATTGAACATCCAGTGCGGAGTCCAACCTGTAATGATAATTGATTCTTCGTTCTTAAAAGCTTTGTCCAGAGTAGCCGTCATGGCTGCTCCGGAACCTTCAATCAACTTCCAGTTGGTCAGTCCGTATGCTTCAATCGCACTAGCCGTGGATTTCATAATACCAGCACCTGGATCGATACCGATGATCTGGTGATTAACCTCTTCACCCACATTGGCACTTGCTGATGGAGTGGAAGAAGCGGCACCTGTCTCCAGATCGGCAATGGAGTTTACTTCAGTCATGTAACTAGGAACCACGAGTCCTGTACGTACACCCTTCATATTGGCACCCAGATCGTCCACCTGGTCTTTGTAACGTTCCCAGTAGTCAGCGTGTGTCAATGGCAGCCAAGCTGCTGGAGAGGCATCTACGTCGCCTGAGGCAACACCCGTCCACATCGGTCCGGCTTCTACTTGCAGAGCGTTAACTTTATAACCCAGATTGTTTTCCATCACATATTTCAGCAAGTTAGTACTTGCGATTTCGGAATCCCAAGCCACATAGCTCAGTTTGAAAGCATCACCGTTCACTGGAGTCAGACCTTTGGTCCACTCAGCAATCTGATCGGCATGTTTCTCGGCATAAGCTTTAGCTGCTTCTTCTGCGGATGTGCCATCCTGAATGGCAGTCATCATTTCACCCATTTCATCTGATGTCCATTGGAAACGGGACAGGAATTCAAAGGCAACAGGGTGATCTTCTTTCAGACCTTTACGGACGATAGTATGAATTTCTTCAGCATCACCGAAAGATTTCTCTGGATCTTCCAGATATTTCAGATCATATTTGTTGAACATCCAGTGCGGAGTCCAACCCGTAATGATGATTGGGTCTTCATTTTTGAGCGCTTTGTCCAGTGTGGCCGTCATGGCTGCACCTGATCCTTCAATGAGAGTCCAGTCAGTCAGGTTATAGTCTTCGATCGCTTTAGCTGCGGACTTCATGATACCAGCCCCTGGATCGATACCAATAATCTGATAGTTCACTTCTTCACCTACAGCATTGGCTGCTGAGTTGTTGCCGCCAGCGGAAGTCGTGCCACCAACGAAGTATTGTGAGAAACCAGCTACTAACACAAGGAATGTTGCTGCAGCAGTGATCCACGCTTTTTGCTTTGTTGTAATGCGTGAGGTTCTTTTGCGACCTGGCATAAACAGATTTTGTGTGAAACGGTCCAGCACAATCGCGAGTACGACAACAGCAAGACCGGCTTCGAAACCTTTACCGATTTGAAGCTGTGTTACCGCACGATATACTTCCGCACCAATACCCTGTGCACCAATCATGGATGCAATAACAACCATGGAAAGTGACAGCATGATGGTCTGGTTAATACCGGACATCACAGTAGGCAAAGCGAGTGGAAGTTGAACTTTGAACAGTTTTTGCATGGAAGTCGAGCCGAATGCATCGGCTGCTTCAACCAATTCGCTGGATACCTGTTTGATACCCAGGTGAGTCAGACGAATCGTTGGTGGAATCGCGAATATAACAGATGCGATAACACCTGGAACGACACCAAGGCTAAAGAACGTAACCGCAGGCAGCAAGTAGACAAATGCAGGCATTGTCTGCATGAAGTCAAGCAACGGTGTAACGATACGCGCCGCGGTTTTACTGTATGCGAGCCAGATTCCGACGGGTACACCAAGGAGGATCGAGACCAATCCTGAAGTGATAACCAGTCCGAGTGTGTCCATAGATTGGGACCAGTAGCCCAAGTTGTCTACGAGCAAGAACCCGATAACCGTGAATAGCGTAAGTGGGAGTCGACCTACGAGGAACGCAAGAACACCCAATATGGCGATGAACAGGAGTGGATGTGGCAGCATGAACAGCCCGGAGAAGAATCCGACCACTTCCTGAATAACAACAGAGATTACGTTAAACAATCCGGAGAGCGAGGAGCTCATCCAGTCAACAATGGATTCAATCCACGATGCTAGTGGTATTTTGGGAATCATTCACAAGTTCCTCCTTTACTGCAACTTCACCGCTAAGTGCACCCAGCAGGGCACCGCGGACGATAACACCTTGCAGACGGCCATTCTCACCAACAACAGCGAGAGGCACATGGGCAGAACTTACAATTTCGAACAATTCATGAATCAGGGTCTCAGGGGACACCGTCGGTCCGTCCGTGATCAGAATGTCGTTCAATACTTTGTTTTCGCGCATCGCACGAGTAGCATCTTCTGCTGTAATAACACCAAGTAGCTTCTTCGAACGGTCAATGACAAACAGGTTGGAAATACCACGTTCGCGCATTAATTCGAGGGCAACACGAGGACCACGGTCAAGCGTAATTGTTTCAGGGCGACGCATCACATGAGATGCAGTAAGGACCTTGGACAGATCCACGTCTTCGACGAAGCGGGCCACATATGAGTTGGCCGGTTGAATCATGATTTCTTCCGGTGTACCGATCTGCACGACTGCGCCGTCTTTCATGAGGGCAATACGATCGCCGATGCGCAGCGCTTCGTCCAAGTCATGGGTAATGAAAATAATCGTCTTTTTCATTTTATCCTGAAGCTCGATCAACTCATCTTGCATATCACGACGAATCAATGGATCAAGTGCACTAAAGGCTTCATCCATTAATAATACTTCCGGATCATTGGCAAGTGCACGGGCCAAGCCGACACGTTGTTGCATCCCGCCACTGAGTTCATCTGGCATTTTGTCTTCCCAGCCTTTAAGGCCAACCAGCTCAAGTGAAGTTTTCGCCTTCTCACGGCGTACTTCTTTGTCTACTTTCTGTATTTCTAATCCATACTCCACATTATCAAGAACGGTACGGTGCGGGAATAACGCAAACTTCTGGAAGACCATGCTGATCGTTTTCCGGCGCACTTCGCGCAATTGTTCTTTGTTCATCTTGCGTAGATCCTTACCATGGACCAGAATTTCTCCGGATGTTGGTTCAATCAGGCGATTGAACATCCGTACCAGTGTGGATTTACCACTCCCGGACAGCCCCATTATAACGAATATTTCGCCTTCCTTAATCTCCATGTTGACCCGGTTGACACCAACCGTTATCTGTTTTTCTTTGGCCAACTTTTCTTTTCCCCAACCTTGCTCCAGTAATTGCAGACCTTGCTCGGTTTGGGGTCCAAACAATTTACTTACGTTTTTCACTTCAAGTATGGTCATGTTTTCACCCCTTCTGATGTGTTGTGCACTTCGAACGGCTTTAGCATCCACAAGCCCATACACTTGTGCGCCCAGCCACGAAATCCGGTAATTGTTGCTTCGCTTCCCGTCTTTCTGGGTAACGTATATAATTCTAACAATACTTAACCAGTATATCAACCGAATAAACAGTACATAATGTTTGTACAGTAAAAACTGTACAAAGTTTTTCGTCCAAATACTCCGTCATTCTCCTTATTCTGGCTAATAAGGCACCTTTACATTTGACATTGCTTTTCCTACAATAGAAAATGAGTTGAATTGAAGCTAATTTATTTGGTTAAAAGATAGTCGTAGGCAATTGCAGGATGGTAAAGTTCCCATTTTCATACATTGGGTGAAAGGAAACCCTCTGGCATATAGGATGTCCGGCCGGATGCTTTCCCATGTAAGCAGGACTTTAAAGTGTTGCAATTATTTTGCCAAGACTGGGAATGCAGAATGGAGGTTGCAAGCATGGGCTTGGACCATTTACAAGAGGAACAGCAGGCAACCGTGCTGAGGATTCGTAAGCGCGTCATTGAAGCCATTGGACGTAATATGGATCTTTACGGCGTTACGCTATCTACAGGACACTTATATGGATTGCTATTTTTTGCAGACAAACCAATGACCCTTGACGATATGGGACGGGAAATGGAAATGAGCAAAACGAGTATGAGTACAGGTGTGCGAACACTGCTGGATTTGAAAATGGTAAATAAAGTGTGGAGCAAGGGCTCCAGAAAAGACCTATATGTAGTGGAATATGACTGGCATCAGACGTTTACGGATTATTTTGCTATCAAATGGAGAAAAGCCGTGGAGAGTAACCTTCAGGTTCTACGCAAATCGATTGAAGAACTGAATCGATTAGTCGATGATCTGGATGAGCAGGCTGATGCTGAACTTATCCACATCTTGATGGAAGACAAACACAAGGTTTTGCAAGCGGAAGCATATTACAAATGGTTGGATCGGTTAATCGATACCATGGAAGATGAAGAGATATACAAGTTGGTTCCGAAGGAAGAGATTAAGGAACACTCATAATTACATGCAAAGGGCCCTTTCCGTTACAGGAGAGGGCCCTTTGGCCTGTGCAATATCTTACTCTATTATAATTGAAGGAACACGATGTAAAAAATAGCCTTGTCCATCGTATCGACTTATGTTCACGTTTAATGTCCGATCAGAGTTGCATGAGGAAAGACCACCGACTGCTGGGCAATCTGTTCCAGTTCGTTTAGAATCTGCAGACGTCCAGCTGGAGTCCAGCATAACCGTTGCCAATTCGAGATGTCGTGAACGTTGCCTTTCAACACAGCAGGGGATCGATTCCACGATGCCGTTTGCTTCATGCGTCGGAACACCTTTTCACTGGCAGGCTGAAGCGCAGAACGATGAATAAACAGGTAGTCCGTGTCCAGCACGGGGATACTATCCGCTGCATATTCATTTCTGTAGATTTCGGGAGATACAAGCTGGGCCGGGTGGAGCCCCAGTTCATCATACAACAACTGATTTAACGGGTGGTCGCCAGATCCCTGCAAGCGGATGAACTGGCTCGTAATGTGCATGAGAGCAATACGTCCCTGTTCGAAATACGGTTGTAGGCTTTGGCCTGCTTCAAGTTTGCGAAACTCAAGTTCCTTGAAATTCAGCAATGCCTGCTTCTCACGTCCAACCAGTTCGGCTATGCGAATATGGTTCTCTTGCCAGTCATTTGTTGATTCCAAAATGATAGTGGGTGCAATGCTTTTCAGACGATCGTAATAGGTCTTGTGGTAAAAGTCACCGATGATCAAGTCTGGCTTCGCCTGCCGAAGTTGATCTAATTGCCTGGTTAATCGGCGTTCTTGTTCATAATCATTGGCATCGCGATCAAGGGCTTCTTCCAGCACAGCTACCGGATGCAGTCCAAGCGAAGCAAGGTTCTCGTGGAATCCCATGATGGATGCCGTGGCAACTCGAAGTTGATCTCTTTTCATATATACGCTGGGTGCAATCCCCAAGGTTTGTTTGAATTTGCGGCTAAAATAATACTCGTTGCCGTACCCAACAGATATCGCGACGTCTTTAAGGATACACGTTTCCGCTGTGAGCTGTTTTTTGGCTTCGTCTATACGTAAACGGTTCAGGTAATCGGTGGGTGACATGCCCTTGGCTTTCTTGAAACTGCGAGAATAAGAGCTGGGTGTGAGTCCAGCAATCTTGGCGAGCTGATCCATGCTGATTCCTTCACTCATGAAGCGTCGCATATACATAATGCTGCGTTCCAAGGCAGGGTCCACTTTCTCATGATTGGCTTCCAGCCGATTCTCCGAGAGAAACTGCAGCAGTTCGTGCAGCTGGCTATGTATGCTGATAAAGTGATCCGGTTGAAGACCGCGATAGGTTTCATACAGTTGTCCCAAACGTGATACAGCCTGCTGCTCGTGACGAACCAGCAATCTGCCTGTCTGCCAATCCAGCGGGAAGCCAGGAGTAGAGGTCATTTTCCATTCACCGCGAACTTGCTGCAAACGAACGGTATCCATGCTTATTAATATACATTCGGTTACTTTCGAGCGCGCAGCAGCCTCAATGGTTGTGCCCGGATTCAACACGAAGAAACTGCCCGCTTGAGCCGTATAGACTGTATCATTCAGGACCAGAACACCGTCTCCTTGCAAAATAAAACAGAGCATGGGCCGGGACACCGTCTTGCCTTGCACACGGAAGTTCTCCCCGCGACGCACACGGCACATGGAGGAGAGGAGCGGTAGAGATGAGGTTTCAGCAATGAAAGGAAACTGTTCAGTCATACGGACCATCCTTTTGTCTTATTTTCTTAATGATAACAATTATCATTCTCATATGGAAGATGTTTTTGAAAAATAGTTTTCGACACGAAAAAGGACTACCCAGAGCCAGTATGGCTGCAAGGTAATCCTCATCGTTATGGACAAGACTGTTAAATAGGCTATATGTCTGAATCCACAGTATAGGTTAGTATGGTGTTACCAATAGAATATTGTCGAGGAAAACGTCACTCATTACTTTTTTACCAGTTCCACCCGTTTGCACGTGATAAAGGCGATACTGATCTTTGGCATTGATGTAGAACAGGCCGGCAACATCATCTCTGATATGGAATGCATCCCATTCGTCACTGGTAAGTTTGGTTACCTTGAGAGCTGTGTTGACTGAATAGAGACCGTTATTGCCCGAGATGTATGCAGCCGTAGATGTGCCATTGGTCAATTGATTCGCAACATACGTTACATTGTTCAGGTTCAGGTTGGCGGACTTGGTCACTTTGTTGCCGGAGACCGTTTTGGCATAAGCCTTTTTGTCTGCATCAACAAGGACAACCTTGTCTGTACCGAGTGCACTTACTTCCCGGACGCTCTTGTTATGAAGCTGAAGCGTTTTGGCTGAAGTCGTTAACGCAAACGCTTTGCCTTTGGCGTAATTGTAATCCTTGTTACTATCCAGCGCGATTCCTTTGTTATACACGTAAAGGTTGTTTCCCCATCCACCGGAATATACAGCATTCACATCCAGCTTGGCTTTTGGATTAACAGCAGTGGCCTTGCCAGTGTTGTAATTCACCTTATACATAACGACAGCATTGGTGGAGTAGAACTGCTCGTCGGGATCTGTATTCACCATTAGTTGCAGTTCTTTTTTGGCTTGATTGGTAAAATAACGACTTTCCACTGCACCTGCGGCAATCCGCTGTACAGCTCCAGAGCCGTTGGACGTTTTGGAGACGATCCATGTGTTTCCATTAACTAACGCATTATAGTAGGCACGCCCTTTGACGACCACAAGAAACGGAAAATCGGTATCGGCCTTGTCGGCAATCTTGGTGGCAGTGGAAGCATCACTATTGCCATTAGCGCGATAGATCGTACCTGTAGCGTCCAGATAATAGATGAACCCGTTATCCGTATAATAGCTGAGTACATCTGTAGCAAATGTCTCCGCCGCATCACTGGACCCGTCATTCGGAACCCGAAGCAAGGTTGTGGAAGAAGCAGTCTGGGTGTAGTAGAGATAAGAGCCTGCTGCGAGCAAGTCCACACCTTGGAAATCAATTAATACTTCAGTCGTGTTGCTACCATCAGCGGATACTTTGTACAAGACTCCGTCGGACTCATAATACACTGTGGATTGGCTGAGTGAAGCTGCCTGGGCTGCGCTTCCGCCTCCCAATGTCATTGCTGCAAGCAGTGTAATGAGCAGCAATGTACAGATAGTGCGTTGCAAGTATGTATACCCTGTTTTCATTCTTTCATCGTCCCCTTCGTTCTATATGTATGTAATTAACGCCTTATGTTATATCGGTAAACAATGGAAGATATGTTAGATCTCGAATATGAAAAAAGAAGAGAATGAAATTGAATTTCATGCATTTGCATGAAGGCGTCGAAGTAGCGAAGAGAGCCGACTGACAAACCAACGACAGGAGCGAAATAATATGATGAATATAGCAACGATTGGTACGGGGTCCATTGTGGATGCCATTCTATCCGCGATAAATGAACTGGAGGATGTCACTTGTACAGCAATGTATTCCCGGAAGAGAGAGACAGCACAGGAGCTTGCGGGAAAATACGCTGTAAATACAATCTATACGGATCTGGAATCCCTATTCGCAGATAGCAATGTAGATCTCATCTACATTGCGTCACCGAATAGCATGCATTACGAACAGGCCTATCAGGCACTTCAACATGGCAAACATGTGGTCTGTGAAAAACCGTTCACGTCTACGCTTGAGGAAGCAGAAACGCTGATTGCACTTGCGAAGGAAAAAAATCTGTTGCTGTTTGAAGCCATCTCTAACATACATCTGCCCAATATTAAAATCATACAGGAGCAGCTGCCCAAGCTCGGTCCAATCAAACTCATCCAGTGTAACTACAGTCAATACTCGCGCAAATATAATGATCTACTAGCAGGGGAGACACCGAACGTATTTAATCCACAATTCTCTGGTGGAGCACTGATGGATATCAATATTTATAATCTGCATCTGGTCATGAATCTGTTCGGCAGTCCGAATTCCGTATCGTATACCGCGAACCAGCATGCGAACGGCATTGATACATCAGGTGTTGTGATTCTTAAATATCCGGAGTTTATTGCGGAATGTGTAGGTGCCAAAGACACAAGCAGTATGAACTTTGTCCTTATTCAGGGCGAGAAGGGGTATCTTCAGGTTGTGGGAGGAGCAAACGGTTGCCGGGAGATCAAGCTTCAGATCGGAAATGAGCCTGCTGAGGCGTATAATGCCCAGACCAAATCCAATTGGCTGTACTATGAGTGGGAAGCGTTCAGGGACATCCATGCAAGTGGGGATCACAAACGGTCTTACGAACTGCTGGAACACAGCCAGTCTGTGATGAGTGTACTTATGAGTGCGCGTAAGGATGCCGGAATTACATTCGCAGCAGATCAACGGTAATCGTTAATACGTGTCGCTAATGCTTCCCATGTACAACATGTCGAAAATATAAAGTACAGCAACCATCGAAGACATTTTGGACAGCGAGCTTTAACTGAAAGTCTGGGTACCCCTTGGTACCCAGCTTTTTGCATAAGCGAACAATGGTGGATGAGCTTGTATAGGTCTGCTGAGCCAGTTCTTGGGCCGTTGAATCGAATACAACTTCGGGATTGTTCAGGATATAGTCCACAATATGCTTCTCCTGTGCTGTTAATTGTGAAGCATATTTTAATTTTTGAAGTAGTTTGGATTCCATGCGGTTATTCCATTCCTCTCTATTACCATCCGAAAGTATATGTCTCCACATCATACCCTGCGTTTATTTATTTCTCAATCTGCACATCAGTCAGATCTGACTTTCCGCCAGTTGCTGACGACTATTCCACAGCGTGACCAAACGAAGCAGAACCAGACTAATAAGCAGGAGCACAGCTCCAATGATGAATAATACCCAGGGACCGATCAACAGCATGCCACTGGCCTGACCAGCGACTAAGGCGATTAGGGGAAGGACGATCAATCCTCCGAGCTGATAGGCTTCCTGGAACCCACGAACCTTAGCCGAGATCAGCACGTTTAACAAAATCACCATAAGACTGCAAGCAGGAACAACCCACAGGACCAGAATCATCCAGTTCAGATTGGGAAACATCAACGTTCCAAACATGGGGTACATCAGAATATTGGCTATCAATCCGTAGATCAGGAAAGTAACCCAGGATAATAGAATGGATGGGATCAGGGCAGCCAGTACTTTGCCTTTAAAAAGAGTGTCCATACTGATCGGTGCAAATAACAATCCTTCCAGCGTTTTACGTTCCTTCTCTCCAGCGAAACTATTGGCCGTCAGAATACTGGACGCCATCACCGGAATGATGAGAAACAAGGGAGCGAACATATACATGGCCAAATAATATACAATACGATGATTATCTGTAGGCATGGAAGCAAGCTGAGGAATCTGTCCACTATGGGTTAACGTATCCAATGATTCGAGCAGAAAGCTGATGTTGCCCAGAGAACGAAGTTCCATTCTGGAGGCCGCCCACAGGAGCGCAGAGGGCATGATAATTCCGATGATCAGTGGAACGATTAACATGGGCAACCAGAGCTGAACACTGGCTGTGACGGACCGAATATCTTTGCGTACCAGTGCACGTATGGCTTGGCGGTTATTCATGATGGTGTGCCTCCCTTATGGCAAAATAGATACTTTCCAGATCACTGCCCGTGATGCGGGCCTGATAGACTTGGCCGTGCTCCGTTAATTGCCGTAACAACAGTGGAATATCCTCACGGGATGGAAGCTGATACGTCGCTTGATATGCGGATGTTGTCTCAGGCGTATAATCGGTTGAATTGTGCCATCCATTAGGCATGTTGGCTTCTACTTCGAGCTTTGGTGTGGACAGGTACCGGCTAACAATCTCCTGTTCCGTACCCTCCTCAACAATGCGGCCCTTTTCCATGAAAATATAACGATCACAGACAGCTGACAGTTGAGACAGCACGTGAGACGAGACCAGAATCGTCATCTTTTCTTCCTTATTTAACTGCCGGATGATGCGAAGCACCATCTGAATTCCATCCGGATCCAGGCCATTGGTTGGCTCATCCAGAAACAGGATGGAAGGACGGTGCAAGAGCACTCGTGCAAGGCCCAAGCGTTTCTTCATGCCTGTGCTATAGGTGCCGACTTTGCGATGCTGATATTCCTGCAACTCGAACAGGTTCACAAGCTCATCAATTCGTTCTCTGGCTTGCTTCAGACCGAATGCATCAGCGAAGAATGTCAGATTGTCACGCCCGCTCATATTTTCATATAATCCACTTTGTTCGGTAAGGGTGCCACACATGGCCAGTACTTTCTCCGCCTCACGAGCCGCGTCCAATCCGTTAATGGTTACCTGTCCACCTGAGGCACCCAAGACACCGTTCATGATACGGATCAGTGTGGTTTTGCCCGAACCGTTGGGGCCAATCAACCCAGTGACGCTGCCTTGCTTAACTGTGAAGCTGACATCATTCAGTGCTTGATGCACCTTGAATTGCTTGGATATATTTCGTACTTCGATCATGTACATTCACCGTCCGATCTGAGTTTGGAGATTATACGTCCGGTAGGAGCATATCGTTCAAATGGATGAAAAAAAAAGATAAATCTCTCCGTCAATAGTCCCGGATGGAGGATGCACACATACCCTCAATTTCCCTTCAAATCGGGTCTCAGGTTTGTTTTCACTATGGCTTGTACCATGTATCCTTATTGTAAGGATATAAAGGCAGACATCTCAGGCATGCCTGGAATATGCATCTAACGCCGGTCTTGGTTACCCAGGGCGGGCTTGACGTCATGCCTTGGATTGCCTGTCATGGGAGCGTCTGTTTTAACAATTACATAATGAATTCGTCTAACACATTCATATGTATACATCGTATGGATACATATTGTGTTTGGACGTAGAGGAAGGTGAGTGAGTCATGACAGCATCCAATGAGTATCGTTTTCAAGTGAATCTGAGCGGTATGATCCAGATTTTGTCCAACCATTTATATAGCAGTCCGAAAGTGTTCTTGCGCGAACTGATGCAGAATGCGACGGATGCGATTACTGCACGAACAGAGGTGGAATCAGGATATCAGGGTACAGTGCGTGTAGAACTGACAGGAACAGGTGAACAACGGACCATGATGGTGGAGGACAACGGCATCGGCTTGACTGAAGCTGATATCCATGAGTTCCTGGCCATGATTGGACAATCCTCGAAGCGCGGACAGCAAGCGCTGCTGGATGGAGAGTCTTCGTTTATCGGACGTTTCGGGATCGGGTTGTTATCCTGTTTCATGGTGAGTCACGAAATCGTTATGCTGACGCAATCCGCCAAGGGCGGCCCTTCGATGGAATGGCGGGGGAAGCCGGATGGCACATATACGATCCGTCAGCTGGATACACAACTGTCCCCAGGGACCAAAGTATATCTACGCTGCACACCAGACGCAGCTCACTACTTTGAAGCAGATTATGTGAAAGAAGCTCTGTTCTATTATGGAGCGTTATTGCCGTATCCGGTCACGCTGCATCATGACGGTATGCAACATGTAGTGAATAACGAGACGCCTTTCTGGCTGATGGATACTGCACTGGCACGTTCACGCAGAGCAGAGGTATTGGCTTTTGGTGAACGTCTGCTTGGCGAGAAGTTCCAGGACTTTATTCCTTTGACGACGGCTTCAGGCCGCACGGGAGGCATTGCTTTTGTGCTGCCACACGCAGTTAATCTGAATGCCAAGCGTTCTCACCGGGTGTATCTGAAGCGAATGCTGATTTCGGAGAAAGCAGAGAACATTTTGCCAGAGTGGGCTTTCTTCGTGAAATGTCTGATCTGGACAGATGAGCTTCAACCGACGGCTTCGCGGGAACATTTCTATGAAAATGAAAAGCTGGAGGAAGTTCGCTCCGAACTCGGAGACGCACTTCGCAAGGGACTGGCCGACATGGCTGAGAGCCAGACGGAACGGCTACAGAAGCTGATTCGCCTGCATGCCCTGTCCATGAAGGCGCTGGCTGTACAGGATCAGGCATTCTACGCGATGATTCACCGCTGGCTGCCATTTGAGAGCACGAGGGGCCACCGGGAACTCGGTGAGCTAATGGATGAAGGGGAGACGCTGTATTTCACGTCCTCTGTCGACGAGTACCGTCAGATCCATCATGTGGCTTCCGCACAATCGATGCTGGTTATTAACGGTGGCTACATCTATGACAGCGAGTTGATGGGGACACTGCCGCTCTGTGTGCACAATGTCCACACGGAGCGGCTCCAGCCGGATCAGGTCTCGATGAGCTTCACCGATGTGCCACCTGCTGAACGCAATCCATATTATGATGCGTTGCGACTGGCTGGTTCCGCTTTGCAGCGCTTCAGATGTCGGGCTGAGGTCAAAGGTTTCAAGCCATCGGATCTGCCGGTGTTGTTCACGTTGTCTCAGGAATCCTCTACCCTACGTGCGCTGGAAAAAGCAAGCGAAGAGAGCACTGAATTATTTTCATCTGTGCTTGGCTCCTTGTCCTCTGGAATTAGTTCGGCAGGATATTCAACCTTGTACTTGAATGTGAACAATCCGGTTATTCAGCGTGTGTTAACATCACCGGATGCCCAGATGACGCCGATTGCCATTGAGATGCTGTATGTCAATGCACTGATGATGGGGCATTATGCCATGAGCAAGCAAGAGCTTGAAGTGTTAAATCAGGGAATTGTTCGTTTTATAGACTGGGGTTTACGTGCAAATACAGATCGTAAGGGAGATGCCTGATGAAGACAGAGATGGACTTTGAAGAATTGATGGACGAGGCCTATGGCTTGCCTAATGGCCCAGCGAAGCTGGGGATGCTGGAAGAAGCAGCTAGAGTGGCCGATGTGAACGGTATGGAGGAAGAGGCATACGAAGCAAGATCGGAGATTGTGGAGACAGCGACATTCTGTGGTTATCCGATGAAAGCACTGATTGCTTTTTCCTGGCAGCTGGGCAAGTTCGACCAACAGCCAGAAGAATATGATGAAGAAACGTTAATGTGGTCTTACAAATGGATTCTAGGCAAACTATCCAGTTTCCCGGAAGTGTCTCACGATAAAATAATGGAGTTGCTTGAGGACTTCGGACAGCGTTTCAAGTCATTTGGATACAGCGAACGGTCGTATTGGTATTATCGATTCCGTATCTCCATGGATCTTGGGGATCTGGAGGAAGCAGGAAGCAGTTATGCCAAGTTCAGAACCATGGATCGAGACTTTATGAGTGATTGCGAAGCCTGTGAACAGGATGAGATTATGCGTTATTTCATCCTTACGGGTGATGACGAGAAGGTGCTTGAAGTGGCAAAACCGATCCTGAAAGGGCGGATGAGCTGTGCGGAGATTCCACATCTTACGTTGTCGGAGATCTTGATGCCGCTTTACAGATTGGGGCGGACTGCGGAAGCAGACAAACATCAACAAAAAGGCTACCGGATGATCAAGGGACAAAATGATTTTGTGAGGAGCTTTGCCGAGCAAATGGATTACCTTGTACGCACCAATCCGGCGAAGGGGATCGACGTGCTGGAAGAAAGTCTGGTGTACGCGATGGATAATGAAGATCCATTTGCCAAAATGATGTTCTATGCCAGAACTGCACCCTTGTTACGTCGCTGGGCGGACGAATCCCCAGAATATCGACTTCGTCTACCTGCGTCCTTCCCTTATGAGGGAGATCCGGGAGATTTGCATAAACTGGCGAATTATTTTGCAGGGTATGCCCAAGCAGCGGCAGACAAGTACGACCAGCGTAATGGCAATCGTCATGTCTCTTCCTTACTGGCGTAGAAACGGATCTCACTCTGTAACAGATAGATATAATAAGTTATGAAAAGTAAAGAAACAGGCTTGTTCGGGAAGGATTGTATCCTTCTGAACAAGCCTGTTTGTCTTACATCATGAGCATGATAAATCTAATCGCTATTAGGATGTTTTATTTCTATTGTGCCGATGCTGGAGAAGGGACCAGTGTTGGAGCTGGAACCGGAGCAGTTTCTGCCTCATCACCCTCAGGCGCTGCTTCATCCGTTGGTTCCGCTGTCGGCTGCTGAGCAGCCATCAGTTCAGCGACGATTTGATCTGTTGGCTGTGTAAGCAGCGCGTACATAATCGCAGCCTCTTCCTGACGAATCAAAGGTTTGCGAGAAAGGAAATCAACGGAACCATCCTCCAGAACCTTCACCTCAGGTCCGTGGATACCAAGCTTCGCCATCATCTGAATAGCAGGCACAGCCCAAGGGTCCGTGTTTCCTGCAAGTTGGACATCCGTGAACAGTTCATTAGGATATTGCAGTTGCAGAATTCTCCACATCATGACCATTGCTTCCTGTCGGATAATTACTTGATCCGGCTTAAACTGCTGTTCGTCCGTGCCAGTAATCATACCCATTTCATATCCAAGTTGAATATATCCGGCTGCTGCATGGTCGGCCCAGTCGGTGCCTGCAGGAGGCGTTGTTTTGCTAGGTTTCAATCCACTCAGTTTAAGGGTGTTCTCAATAAATTCAGCTCGTGTGACAGCTGTTTTCGGTTGGAAAGCCTTGTTGGCATCATTCTCATAATATCCAAGAGATTGTATTGCGTAGATTGCTTCAGCATATGGACTGTTCTCACGTACATCCCGGAAGCCCATAGACTTTTGACCTTTTTTCTCATAACCCATAGGGTTGAGGTAAGGTTCTTTCAGGTATGTGGTACCATCTGCATATTCTTTGAATGCTGTGAATTGACCAGTCAATTCATCTTTGAAGAGATTATCTTCCACTTGAATCAGGTTGCGTTGACCCAGGAATACATCGTTAATGCTTAGTTGTCCCGGCTTATCGCCGCCGCCTTTCAGAGAACTTACAATCGTGCTAAGTCGAAGATCTGCGTACAATCCGGTGAAGCGTTGCAGCTCAGCTGCTGATTGTGGTGTGTATTCCTTGAATTGCACAGGCTCTGCATATTGTGGGAAGAAATTCTGAATGAATGCCGGGTAGAACAGATTACGAAGTGCTCCATTCTGATTATACGTCAGGAAGACGCCTGTATTTTGCTCGGGAATAAGGAAGAGATAAGAGCTGAATCCAGTCAGGTCGCCTGCTTTCGTAATAATTTTTGGACTACTTCCTGCACCCGGAATCTGTAATGCTGCTTCGAATCCATAGGTGGTGTCCGGCAACAATGGATGAATGGAAGAACGGTATTGTTCCATGCTTTTTACCGTGGATTCCTTGAGAATCCGCTCGTTGTCCTTCACGCCATCATTCAGGAAAGCGATCATGAACTTCCCAATGTCCTCTGCTGTAGACAACATGCCGCCTTGAGGCATAGGTGTTGGATCGATGGTGTACAGATCAAGCGGATTGTGTGCCGCATCATAGCCTGTAGCGAGCTGTTCCTGGAACTTCTTGCTGAGCATGAAGCTGCTGTTATCCATGCCAAGCGGTTTGAAGATATGCTGCTGCATATAGGATTCATAGGGCTCACCGCTTACATTCTCGACAATCATGCCGAGCAGCAAAAACGAGAAGTTATCGTACATATAGGCGCTACCAGGTTCTCTGACAACAGGAGGCATGTGTTGCTGTGCATAATCCTCCATGGCTATGTACTTATCGAAGTCATCGTGGATGTCTTCCGGCTGCGGATCGCGGATCTCGAATCCAGTCGTATGGGTGAGGAGATTTTCCACAGTTACAGGTTTGTCAAAAGGATTATCGAATTCGAGCCCTTTCACATAGGTCTGAAAATCAGCTTTCAGATCAACCTTGCCTTGCTCGACCAGCTGCATTACAGCTGCTGAAGTGAACGTTTTGGAGACAGAGGCTACACGAAAGGCAGTCTTTTTCGGATCGATCGGTGTTTTGCTCTCCACATCGGAGAAACCATATCCTTTTTCTGCCAGTACTTTGCCATCTTTCACAACCACCACGGAGGCTCCCACATAATGGGGCTTTGCTTCAGGTGAATCGAAGAATGAATCCAGAAATGCGGTAGCCGATTCAGTTGTCAGCGCTTTCGTCTTTTCCTGTTCAGCAGCTACAGAAGTCGGGGTCTCCGCCTGAACTGCGGGTACCCACAGACTGAGAGACAGAACCACGGCCATGAAAGCTCCTGTTAGGGAGGTGAACCTGAAGCGGGTGTTTCGTTTGGATAAATGCATGCAAACACTCCTTTATGAAAATATTTACAAAATAGTTACCTACCCATGTATTACTGATTACTCGCGCGATAGGTTTCACGATAATAGATTCCAATGTTGGCAATCCAGATAACGGAGAGCACTACAATCGGGAATGGAGCAAAGGTAAAGAGCATCGAATATAGAACCATAGAGACCATTCCGACACCAAGAAGTACATTCATCATCTGAAAAGAACGATAGGCTGCGCGATACACAAGCCATTTCTCGCCTTCATCCAGCTTCTCAAAATGATCCTTCTTCATATTGCGCGAGTTCAGATCCAGAGTACGCTCAGGATAATAACGGTTGTATCGCTTCACAGTCAGAGTTTGCACTACCACGACGATGATAATGGAGATACACGAAGCAACGAGATTCAAGAGGTTAAACAGTTCTGGAGAATTCGGCATCGTTCGGTTGGATGCATACAAGGACAAGGCAAGTGCTGCCCAGGTAAACGTGACAATAACACTGAATCCGCTGAGTATCATCGCTTTTCCGAGGGAGCGCTCTGCTGGAGAGATAAGTGAATCAGAATCTCCATAAGCATCATCTTCATTGGGAGGGACAGATGGCGTGCGTGAGAGACTGAAGATGTTCCACACCGTCATAACTACCACAAGAGCCGCCAGGATTGCGAATAAAAGATCATAGTCATAGTACACGGACAACGTCCAGTTCAAGTCAGAAGGGACTTTACGGACTCCGCTAGCTCCGAGAAAACCAACTACAGCGCCACCAGCTGCATACAAGGGAAGACGCAATCGCTTTTTGATGGACGAGGAAGATGAATTTTTCATTCTAATCTCCACCTTTCAATTCAAATATTTTTTCGACAGGTTCACGAAATACATGGGCTATTTTTAATGCCAGGACGACCGATGGAGAGTAGTCTCCACGTTCAATCAGGGCAATGGTTTGGCGGGATGCGCCGATGAGCTTGGCTAGTTCCGCTTGGGACAGCCGGTCTCTGGCTCTTAACTCCCGAACGTGATTGTGTAATTCTTCCACTTACTCACCTCCATGAACCTAATGTACATGATAATTGTCTTAATGTAAACTATAATATACAAAATGTTTATGATCATTTACTTTTAAACGACGATAATGAACATGAAAAAGAGAGCTTGCTGGCTCCCTTGGATGATTATTTTGTTGCCGGAAAAGTGAAATCAGGATGCATCTGCACGCAGCGGATGTTCCTTCTGTTCCTTTACCTTCGGAAGTGACATTCGGAAATAGACGAGCGCTCCGAGCCCCATGAGTACATACAGACCAGCCATCGCATATGACGGTAGAAAGGCGCCGATGGTTAACCCGAGACTTCCGAGGAGTGCAGCCGCGTTATAGCTCAATCCGTCAGCAGCCATGTAGGCAGCACGATCCGAATCGGGAATCATACCCGCGAGCATGACCTGACGAACAGGGGCGTACATTAATTCTCCAATGGTCAGGAGTATAGCGGATGAGATGAGTAACCAGGCCCAGTTGCTGAAAGCAAGCACGGCGAAGCCTGCGGTATACAGGCACATACCGACAGTCATGATGGACCTGAATTGGAAACGACCCATCCACCTGGAGAATGGAATGGCGAGCAAGGCAACCAAGACGGTGTTGATGACCATGATCAGGCTGAACATATGAAGACCAGAAAGATCCAAACCGAACAGTTGTGAGGTGAATTCACTTTTTAGACGAACAGCAATGTATTTATCCAACTGGAATTCCAGGGAGACGGCAAGCACAGTTGCAGTGAAAAATATCATGAAACGTTTGTCCTGAAGAACGGTCTTATACGTGTTCATTATGTTTCTCTTGATTGGTTGTTTCGAAAGAGCTGTTGAACTTTCTGTTTGACGTTTATCCATTGTTTCACGAATCATAAAGACCAGAATGAACAGAGTAATCATACTTTCTATACATACCAGACTGAACAATAGAAAACGAAAAGATTCGAAAAATAGCCCGCCCATCAGGGCGCCAAAGGTTACAGCAACGTTCGTTGTCCAATATTGCAATCCGTACACATAATGACGTTCATGTTCACTGCTTACGTCGACAATCATGGCATTGGCAATCGGAACCGTGATTCCTGAACTGAGACTGCTGAGGAGAAACATGAGACAAGTGACGATGATCGAATCCATCCACGGCGAATTTGCGATAGCCAAGCCAAGTAGAGCCACGACCTGCAGACTTTGTGCGAGAACCATTAATTTCTTTCTTCCAATTCGGTCAGACCAATATCCTGCCCACAATCCTATAATCATGGAAGCCACAATATTGACGGTCAGCAATAATCCAGCCAAGCCTGCCCCAATCTGAATACTCAGATAGATCGCCATGAATGGGATGATGGATTTCTGGGTCAGATCGGTGAAAAAATCAGTAATGATACGTATCCTGATGTTCGGGTGTAAATCGGCGTATTTCATAAGTCGTTCTTCTTCCTTCCCACTGGTCATGTTGCTGTTACTGAGTATAATGGAGAAAAACCTGAAGAAAAACTGTAGAAGCAATCGAATGGATTTCGTATTTTAGCAGATAGAGAAAGAAAGTTAAAAGATAGAAGTTAGAAGATAGAAGAAGGAAGGGCATATATGGACGTATCAGAACATTACATTCAATTGCGGTTGAACTTTCTGCATGTACATGAGGAACAAGAGATACATACCACAGTGGGTGAACTTGCCCATCATTTGTGTTGTACCATGCGCAACATGAACCTGATTATGAACAAATTTATGGATAACGGATGGGTAAGATGGAACCCGCAGCGCGGCAGAGGTAAAACATCGTTGCTTGTCTTCTGTATGCCGCTGCTTGAAGTGGCACGTGAGCGGTTTGAACATCTCCTGTATGGGAACAGAATGGAAGACGCCTATGAACTGGCTTCAACCCTGCCATTCACGATGCGAGAACAATTGATGCGGGAGTTACAGAACCAATTCGGGCTACGTTCGAATGAAGGAGTTAGAGGCAGAGTAGACACCTTGCGGATTCCACAGAATACTCCTTTTAAGACATTGGATCCCACGCAGACGGCCATGTGGGGAGAAGTATTTATTATTGCGGAGGTTTTCGATCGTTTGGTTCGCTATAATGCTGAACACCAGGTCTGTGAACCGAGTCTTGCCGTGGCATGGGAGAGTCATTCGGAGGGGAGGGAATGGACCTTTTATCTGCACAAAAGTATACCATTTCATCATGGCAGGGTATTGGATTCAGAGGACGTGAAGTTTACCTTTGATCGCATTATCTCTGATAATAGTAACCCATGCAGGCCTCTGTATAGATCCATTGAGAGCATAGAGACGTTTGACGAATTGACTGTACGTTTTGTGTTAAATAAGCCAAATTTCATGTTCCCGGATCTGATGAGCAGTATGTCTGCATCCATCTTGCCGAGAGATGTGGAGATGAATCCGCTCCATCCGATTGGAACAGGACCTTATCGGTTGACGCGTCATGATTCCAAGCTACTTGTGTTGGAAGTATTCCCATCTTACTTCCGAGGCCGGGCCTATATTGACCGCGTTGAAGTATGGCAACTTCCCCACGCTGGGAGGGTGGAGTCCGTCATCAAGCATGATTTATTTCAGGATACGGAGCCTCGTGCCGTGGAGCATGAGATGCAGGGCGGCGTATATATGACGTTTAATATGCAAAAGGAAGGTCCACAGCATGATGTGAATTTTCGCCGGGCTGTTCAACAGTTATTGAATGCAGATGAGTTGTCGGAGGCGCTCGGGAGTACGAATACGCAGGCTGCCTATAGTCTGATTCGAGGACGAGTACAGAAGCAGCATTTAACGGAGTATCTGGACCAAGGGGTGTTGTGGAATCAGCAATCGGAACAATTGGATGGTTCTGCAAAATCAGTACCTTCCGTAGAGTCCTCACTGGTACGGGCCGCAGCATTATTACGACGTAGCTCTTACCAGGGACAGACCTTATCTCTGTGGGTGGAAGAAGGAGATAAGATGGAGGCAGATATGGTCTGGTTTGCAGAGAGATGTACACAAGTCGGCTTACATATAACGATCATCCCGGGAGACCCGGTCCACGCGGTCTATCAAGATGGATTCAGGGATTGTGATGTAATCTATACAGGAGAAGTGTTCGATCAGCATGTCATGCTGAGTCTTGTGACCATGTATACCTTCCAGAATACGCTATTCCTGATTGCGATGAATGATTACTGGAGACATGAACTGGAACAGGAATGCGGACGAATTGTCATGATCCGTGAACCTGCTGAACGGTTAGATAGATTGATTCAACTGGAAGATCGACTTATTCACGAGGCACTGCTTCTGCCCACGTACAGCTTCAGGGAAGAACACGCTCATCATGCTTCTCTTCGTAATTATTGTGTCGCGGGGCATAGCCTGCCTGATCTGCGTCAATTGTGGGTGAAGAGAATTCCAGGTGCCGAGGAAGAGGATACGAGTTATCCGGTGTATATTCCGTTGTGGTAGGTAGGATCGGCTAACGGCTTAGCAATACCGTATTAACTGACTTCACTGAAAGCTTGTCAAACTAGTCCGCATATATCGAACAAGTCCCTCATAGACATGTACTAATCAAGTAGGGGTTCTGCTGCAAGCAAAATCCTGAAGTGAAAACATGTGCTAAAGGGGATGATGTCATGCGCCGAATATCATGGATGCTTGCCATGGTATTGGTCTTATCGGTCTTGCTTGCCGCCTGCGGGAAGAAGGATGCGGCAGCTGTGGTCAAAGATCTGAACGAAGTCGTAGGAGAGATGGAAAGTTACCAGGGGGCAGGCGTAATGACGCTGCATACCGGAGATTCGCCGCAGCAGTACAAGGTCGAGGTATGGCATCAGAAGCCTTCCTATTATCGTATTGCGTTAACCAATGCAAAAAAAGATGTAACGCAGATTGTACTGCGTAATGATGAGGGTGTGTTTGTTCTGACGCCAAGCCAGAACAAAAGCTTCCGTTTTCAGAGCAATTGGCCAGATAACCAAGGACAGGTATACCTCTATGAAACTTTGATTCGGAGCATTACCGGGGATACAACCCGTCAGTTTGCGGATGAGAAGGAGAGCTATGTTTTTGATGTAGCTGCCAATTATAATACACATGCACTTGTCAGACAAAAAATCTGGCTGAACAAATCGGATTACGCACCCAAACAGGTGGAGGTATCCGACTCCAATGCCAATGTAGTTGTGGATGTGAAGTTTGACTCCTTCAAATTCGGTGCTGAATTTGAAAAAGATGCCTTTGATATGCAACGTAACATGACCGCTGCTACAGAAAAGGGCGGCCAAACAGGAACGGATTCTGGTGTCGCTCCTGCGGAGCAAACAGGTGAGGACGGCAGTAAAGAACCAGCCAATCCTCAGACTGCGCCCGAACCTGACGGAACTGTCAGTGATGGACAGACGGGGGTGAGTGGTGACACAGAGCAGCAAGGTACAGAGGGTGCTACAACAGGTCAGGAAGGCGAGGAACCAACGCTTGCAGAGCCGGAAGGTGCAGACAGTTTCGGTGTAATTCAGCCGACGTATGCGCCGGAAGGAGTCCAACTTAAGGATGATCAGATTTTGGAGGAAGCAGGAGACTATTCAGTCATGCTTCGTTATGAAGGAACATACAATTACACGATATTTGAAGCCCGACCGCAGGATCGAGCTGTATCGCTTGCCCCATCCCGTGTACTGGATCTTGGATTCACACTGGGGATGATCAGTGGAGATGCATTACAGACTCTGACATGGATGGCAGATGGTATAGAATATCGGATCACCAGTGCAGATCTGCCTGAGAACGAAATGGTACGCATTGCAACATCCATGCAGGAAGAGTCAGGTAAATAATTTTTGAACGAATAGTGGCATTAACATAAGGAATGCTAAGAAGCATCGGAGACCTTTACTCCGGTGCTTTGCTTGTTGTGAAGGATGTACATCACATGGAGCGTGTTTTTCTTATCAAGAACAAGACCGGAACGTCTGTCCAACGTGCTATAAATAGACTGAAGATGCATGTATCGTATCCCAAGATCAACCAATAATGCAAAACGCGCTTCTATGTAGAGGGAACCGGGTAAATAATCGATATAAGCAGATATTTGCTGGGGTGGAAAGTGAAATTTCGCCCTGAAAATCTTGCTTATCGGTCATCATCTGTGTTCGCATTTGTTCCTCAAACGGCGCACCTTGCATATGTTTTGGAATGCGGAACTTCGGTCCATTTGACAGTCACATGCTGGAGCATTACGATGGAGTCTGACGTGAGCCGGATTATGATGATTGGAGAAGGTGACTTAACGTGCAAGGACAATATCGGCCGACCCAAACGGAGATCAATTTGGATCATTTGTGCACTAACGTAGAAGCTTTCCGCGAGGCTTTGCCTCAGGGCATGAAATTCCTCGCCTGTGTGAAGGCCAATGCCTATGGACACGGAGCGGTGGAGACGGCTAGAGAACTGGAACGAGTGGGTGTGGATTACTTAAGTGTGGCTTTTCTTGACGAAGCTCTGGAATTGCGACAACATGGGATTACGATTCCAATCATGGTATTGGGATATACGCCGCCTGAAGGGATCCCTGTTGCATGGAAACATGATGTGACCATCACGCTGTTCAGCAGGGAAGTGCTTGATGCCATTCGACATTTGGATGCGAGCACATTCGCTAACAAACTGAAGGTTCATATCAAAATCGACAGCGGCATGGGCCGATTAGGTCTATTGCCTGGCGATGAGGCACTGGCTTTTATACAGGAAGTGGCCTCGCTCGAGCAGGTGATGCTGGAAGGCATGTTTACCCATTTTGCCAAAGCGGATGAAGAAGACAAAACCTATACACTGGAGCAGTATCGACGGTTTCAAGGCGTAGTTCATGCGCTCAGGGATCAGGGATGTGTCATCCCGATTATACATACGGCGAACAGCGCCGCTGCCATTGATACACCGGAATTGTCCTATGACATGGTACGTGTGGGAATTAGCCTGTACGGATTGTATCCTTCGGCTCAGGTGAATCATCAGGTGGTGAAGCTGTCCCCGGTATTGACGTTGAAGACGAAGGCGGTTCTGGTCAAAACACTGCCACCCCATTGGGGGATCAGTTACGGAACCCGTTATGTTACGCAAGAGCACGAACGAATAGCGACCCTGCCGATCGGTTATGCAGACGGATTCTCAAGAATGTTAACAGGTAAAGCGCAAGTGCTTGTGCGTGGTCGCCGCGTTCCTGTCGTCGGTGCGATCTGCATGGATCAGTGTATGGTGTCGTTACAATCTTTCGCAGAAGAAGCGGAAGAAATTCAAGTCGGCGAAGAGGTTGTCCTCATCGGTCATCAGTCTGGTGGCGTTATAACCGCAGACGAGGTGGCATCCCAGCTGGGTACGCTTGCTTATGAAGTGATCTGCATGATGGCGCATCGCATTCCACGGGTATATTTCCGTGGGGGAGCAGAAGTCGCCAGAATCAATCCACTTTTGACATCCTGACAGATAAACTGGACGCCATTTCCAATAAACTTTTTTTCAGAACAGAAGGAAAACTGTCGGAGCATCTCGAATTATGTATGACGGTAAGGATTTAAAATCCTGAAATGAGATGTTTGGTCTGTACGAATATTGTTCCCCGTGTTTATAATGGAGTACAGCATACTTGATATACTCGGGGCATATATATTCCTTTGTATAAAAGTTCTGGAAAAACGTAATACTGGTTCACAATGGCGAAAGGTTTGTGGGGGTGGAAGAAAGGTGGCCAACTTGCAGAACACCAAGCGGATCATGATCAGTTTACCTGATTATCTTTTGCAGGAAGTGGATGGCATCGTAGCGCTGGAGAATTCCAACCGCAGCGAATTGATTAGGCAGGCTATGAAGCTGTATTTGACGGAGCGTAAGAAACGTTACATCCGTGAAACGATGCAGCGCGGATACATGGAGATGGCTAAAATTAATCTGACCATGGCATCCGAAGCCTTTCATGCGGAGGAAGATGCGGACAGCACTCTGGACCGCTTAGTTAGCGGGGTGTAGACATTGATCGTAAAACGTGGTGACGTTTTTTTTGCGGATCTTTCTCCCGTTGTCGGTTCCGAGCAAGGTGGAGTCAGGCCGGTTCTGGTTATCCAGAATGATATCGGCAACCGGTTCAGTCCAACTTGTATTGTGGCGGCTATCACCGCCCAGATCCAGAAGGCAAAGCTGCCAACGCATGTGGAAATTGATGCGGCGGCACACGGCTTTGACCGGGACTCGGTTATTTTGCTCGAACAAATACGGACGATTGATAAGCAGAGGCTGACTGACAAGATTACCCATCTGGACGAGGAGACCATGAAATTGGTCAACGAAGCCTTACAGATCAGCCTTGGTTTAATCGATTTTTAAGGCATCAGGTAGCGTCTTTGTACACTACTCTGCCATCCGTAGGCAATGGATGTTCCTGTAAGGGAACACACTAATTTCAGACTGTAATCAAAAGAGCGTATGACATCCTTCGGGCTGTTGTACGCTCTTTTGATTAAAGCTTGATGAAAGCGTAGAACATTTGCATACTTTTCGTTATAATGGAACCTGAGAAACCGTTTACCCAAAGACTTTTAGATATAGAGGTGGAGGAGACATATGAGCATTTACATCAATCAGGAGAAACTTCAGTTTCATTTACAGACCCGTGAGGCCAGTTACGTATTTCAGGTACTGCCTTCAGGATATTTGGTACATTTGTATTATGGCAAAAAATTACGCGACACCGATCTGAGCTGGTTGCATGTACGGACAGAACGAGCATCTTTCAGTCCGAACCCGGTACCAGAGGACCGTACGATTTCATTTGATACATTGGCAGTGGAACTACCCGTGTATGGCACAAGTGATTTCCGTAATCCGGCTATCCAACTGGAACTTGAGAATGGCTCGACCGTTTCGGAGTTTACGTATACAGGCCATCGACTGGTCAAAGGAAAGGCAGCGCTTACAGGACTGCCAGCAACGTATGTTGAATCCAATGACGAGGCAGAGACACTGGTTATTGGGTTGGAAGACAAAGTCGCAGGCATCAAGATTGAGCTTTCCTATACAGCCTTTACGGCATTTAATGCGATTACACGCTCCATGCGTATCGTTAATGAGAGCGCTACCTCAGTGAACGTGGTGCGTGCGCTCAGTTCTTCCGTCGATTTCCCGCATGCGGATTATGAATTGCTGCAGTTGTCAGGGGCTTGGACACGTGAACGTGATATTGTTCGCAGACCTCTTGCTTCCGGACTACAAGGGATTGAGAGCCGTCGTGGCTCAAGCAGTCACCAGCAGAATCCATTTATTGCGCTGATGACACCGGGAACGGATGAAGATCAGGGAGAAGTCTATGGATTCAGTCTCGTCTACAGCGGTAGCTTCACCGCACAGGCTGAAGTGGATCAGTTCCACACCACTCGTGTATCGCTTGGGATCAACCCGTTCGAGTTCAGCTGGAAGCTGGAGCCACAGGAAGCATTCCAGACACCTGAGACCGTTATGGTGTATTCGGATGCAGGGCTGGATGGCATGTCTCAGTCCTATCATGAACTGTACCGGGAGCGTCTTGCGCGTGGTCAGTTCCGTAATGCGGAGCGTCCTGTTCTGGTCAACAACTGGGAAGCTACCTATTTTGGTTTCAACGCAGACAAAATCGAACAGATTGCTCGCGCCGGACAGAAGCTGGGTATTGAGCTATTTGTCCTGGATGATGGCTGGTTTGGACACCGGGACAGCGACAACTCCTCGCTGGGTGACTGGATTGTAGATAAGAATAAATTGCCACAAGGCCTTGATGACCTGGCAAATCGTGTGACAAGTCTGGACATGCAGTTCGGATTGTGGTTCGAGCCTGAGATGATCTCACCAGACAGTGAGCTGTACCGTGCGCACCCAGACTGGTGTCTGCATGTGCCTGATCGTCGCCGGACAGAAGGACGCGAGCAACTGGTACTCGACTTCTCCCGTCAGGATGTGCGTGATGAGATCGTACGCATGTTAACGGATGTACTTGGCTCTGCACCAATCACTTATGTGAAATGGGACATGAACCGGAATATGACGGAAGTGGGTTCTGCATTGCTTCCGGCAGACAGACAGCGTGAGACTGCGCATCGTTACATGCTAGGGCTGTATGACGTTATGGAACGAATCACTTCGGCGTTCCCGAACATTCTCTTCGAGAGCTGTTCAGGTGGTGGTGGCCGCTTCGATCCAGGTATGCTGTATTACATGCCACAGACGTGGACAAGTGATAACACGGATGCCATATCCCGCCTGCGAATTCAATACGGTACGAGTCTTGTTTACCCGGTAAGTTCGATGGGATCGCATATCTCAGCGGTACCGAATCATCAGGTCAACCGGATAACTTCACTTGAGATTCGGGGACATGTTGCGATGTCGGGCAACTTCGGTTACGAGCTGGACCTGACGAAATTCACGGAGGAAGAGAACGAGATCGTGAAAGCACAGGTGGAGCTGTACAAGGAGATCCGTGGAACGGTTCAATATGGAACATTCCGCCGTTTGCTCAGTCCATTTGAAGGCAATGAGACAGCATGGATGTTTATTGCACCAGACGGAAGGGAAGCCGTTGTATTCTACTTCCGCGTGCTCTCTGAACCGAATGCACCACTACAGCGTCTGAAACTGAAAGGATTGGACCCTAATGCGGATTACCGTCTGAAAGGCGGCTCGGAGACCTTTACCGGGGATGCCCTGATGTATGGCGGTATTTCGGTAGGCAGTGCATCAGGAGATTACCTGAGTGAGATGTTCCGGTTCGAGCGCGTCTAGATAAGTGAACTACAGTTTATTTACACTGATACTACGATGACAGAACAACCTTCCAATCGCTGTTATCCCCAGATTTTTCGATTCCCTTTTCTCAAAGGGAAAATCCGGAGATAAAGGCGAAGTGTATGCTCCCGAAGTAGCTTTCTTGCAGAAAGCTTATAGCTTCGCTTTTTCAGGTTTTTTCTGTCCTCTCCGTCATCGTGTAAATGAGCAGTTTCACTTATTTAGACTGCAATTGCATATAAGGTTTTAACAAGGGAGGACCGAGGAGCGTCATGTTGACGTTTTTCGGTCTTTTTATGGCGGAATGGGGAAGGCTGGAGAATGACATCATCCTGTCAGAACTTGTATGCTATCGGATTGATGGAAATTTGGACGTGATTTTGTGATAATATAAGGTAGAGTGGATGAATCTGATGATTTAACCATACTGTAATTACAGCAGCAAAGCTGCCCTGAAATAATTGTAACGAACGATTCAGGAAGGAAAGAGGGATTTATTTTGTCTGAACAGGAAACGGTTCTGGAACCCAATGAAGAAACAATAAAGGCAGAACGCCATGAACGAATCATCAAACAGGTAGCCAAGGAACTGTCACTGTCCTTGAAGCAAGTCCGTACTACGTCGGAGCTTCTGGACGAAGGCAATACGATTCCATTTATAGCGCGCTACCGTAAAGAAATGACTGGAGAGCTGGATGAGAACCAGCTGCGATCGATTGAAGAACGCATTGTGTATCTGCGCAACCTCGAGGATCGCAAATTGGAAGTCATCCGTATTATAGAGGAACAGGGCAAGCTGACCGCAGAACTGCAGAAATCCATTACCCAGGCTGTGAAGCTGCAGGAAGTGGAAGACTTGTATCGACCTTACCGTCAGAAGCGGAAAACGCGTGCCAGCGTAGCCAAAGAAAAAGGTCTTGAACCCCTTGCTGTATGGATCTGGGGTCAACCGAAACAAGGAGATGCGCTTCAGGAAGCTGCGCGTTATATCAATGCTGAACTGGGCGTAGAAGATGCGGAGTCGGCGCTTCAGGGAGCCAAAGATATCCTCGCGGAGAACATTGCAGACGATGCTGCCATTCGTGCATGGATTCGTCGGTACACCTTGGATCACGGCATGCTGACTTCGGAGGCGAAGGATGCTCAAGAGGAGTCCGTATACGAGAATTATTATGATTACCGCGAATTAGCCAAGAAAATGCCTCCACACCGTATTCTCGCGATTAATCGTGGTGAACGGGAGAATATTCTGAAAGTCGGTCTCGAAGTACAGGCAGAGCCGGCCCATCGCCACATGGAAGGACAGATCATTCGTGGTGCTTCTGCCGTACAGGACGTCCTGCGTGCGGTAATTGAAGATGCCTACAAGCGGCTTATTGCGCCTTCCATCGAGCGTGAAGTTCGTGGAGAACTTACGGAAAAAGGTGAAAATCAGGCCATTTCGGTATTCTCGGCTAACCTGCGTAACCTGTTGCTTCAGCCGCCAATTCATGGCAAACGTGTGCTGGGTGTCGATCCGGCCTATCGTACTGGTTGTAAATTGGCTGTAGTGGACGATACAGGCAAGCTATTGGAAGTAGCTGTTACCTATCCGACGCCACCGCACAACAAGAAACGTGAAGCAGCCGAAGTATTCCATCGGATGATCAAGCAATATGATATTGGTCTGATCGTTATCGGTAACGGTACAGGATCGCGTGAAACGGAGCAGTTTGTAGCCGAGATCATTCAGGAGAACGGTGACGAAAGTCTCGTATATCTGATCGTTAACGAAGCTGGAGCGAGTGTCTATTCTGCATCCAAGCTGGCCCAGGACGAATTCCCGGACCTCGATGTAGCTGAACGCAGTGCGGCTTCGATTGCTCGCCGGGTGCAAGATCCGCTGGCTGAGTTGGTTAAGATTGATCCAAAAGCCATTGGTGTGGGTCAATATCAGCATGATGTTTCCCAGAAGATTTTGGAAGAAAGCCTGAAGGCTGTCGTGGAATCCGCAGTTAACCATGTGGGCGTGGACGTGAATACAGCTTCGCCTTCATTGCTGTCCTATGTTGCTGGAGTTAACGCTACGATTGCCAAAAACATTGTGAAGTACCGTGAAGAAAATGGTCGGTTCACGAACCGCCGCCAGTTGCAGAAAGTACCACGTCTAGGCGCCAAAACGTATGAGCAGTGTGTAGGCTTTATGCGTATTGGTGAGGGTGAGAACCCGCTGGACCGTACACCGATTCACCCTGAATCCTACAAGGTCGTGGATCAGCTGTTCAAGGAGCTTCAGGTTGCACTGGACAAGCTGGGTACCAAGGAACTGTCGGTATTGCTTTCTGAGCAACAGCCAGAGCAGCTGGCTGTGAAACTGGACGTGGGTGTGCCTACATTGCGTGACATTCTGGACAGCTTGCAGCGTCCGGGTCGTGACCCGCGTGAAGAGATGCCATTGCCAATCTTCCGTACGGATGTATTGAAAATTGAGGATCTGGTGGAAGGCATGGAGCTGCAGGGTACAGTTCGGAACGTTATTGATTTCGGTGCCTTTGTCGATATTGGAATTAAGAGTGATGGGCTTGTCCATATTTCACAACTGAGCAACGGATATGTTAAACATCCGATGGACGTGGTGTCTGTCGGGGATAACGTAACGGTGTGGGTCATGAATGTAGATACCAAAAAAGGCCGTGTCGGCCTTACGATGAAGAAGCCTGCGTCCGCACAACAGTCTTCTTAGTTATAGGATTGGAGAACAGCCTTCCTGAGTAGGAAGGCTGTTTGTTGTCGACAATAATGGTCCCGTTATCCGTTCTCATTCCTCTGGTAAGTACGGTAGCTATGATCATGTGCTTTTTCTTAAAGTTCGTAGTCAAAAGCGGACTTTTTGAACAACCTCTTAAAGTTCGTTCTCCGCGCTGCGCGGTGTGCCGCTTGCTGGTTTGTTACGATAAAAGAACCAGCATTCGTTCAGCAGCTTGATTTGCCGGCTGTCCTTTTTGTGAAATGCACGCATCAGTTGATTGCAAAGCCATTGAGGCAAGGGTATCTCCTCCTCTTGCATAATTCATCTGTACGTTAGCATATGTGACAATAGCCTGGACTGTGCGGGATAAGTGAAGGACCCCGGCAAATCAATATCTCAATCACCAAAAAGCACAAATCCCAATGCAGGGAGATGTGCTTTCCGTTGTTCTCATTTTAAAATGATACGTGGAGTGAATTAGAGAGCTTCCATCTCTTCTTCATACCATTGTTCCAATTGGGCCTGAAGCGCCCGAATTTCGGTAAGCAGGGAGATCAAAGGATAATGGCTTTCACGTAGTGCTGCAAAAGATTCTTCAAGTGCATTGATATAATCAAGGCCGCCAATAATAGTAAGATTTTCGTTCAGGAGATCGAGGTTGTCGCATTCGGCGATCGCCCAAGGCAGGACAGGGACATCTGCTGCAGTGAGTTTATCAATTTCCTTATGCAGGCGCAGATTGAGCGCACTGAGTTGATAGGCATAATCTGAAGGCATTTCCACAAACTGCAATTGTTGTTCCTGCTGCAAGATAACATAGCGCATTGTAGGCATAACGAGTAATAATCTCCCCTCATACATTCTACTTGACAGTGTAGCCTACGAAACGGTTAAAATTCAAGTATATGGCCGGAAAAACCAATACTCCGAGGGGGTGCAAGGAGAGGATACCGATGGAAAATGAGGAATTGCAACGATGGATTGAACAGGTATCGCTGGATCATTTCGGAGTTCCGTTCACCCACGAAGCGTTGTTTAACGGTCGTCTGACTACCACAGGTGGACGTTATATGCTCAAAAGTCACCGGATTGAGATCAATCCGCATCAGCTCGAAGCCTACGGGCGAGATGAGGTAGAGAAGATTATCAAGCATGAGCTATGCCACTATCATCTGCATATTCGCGGTCGCGGTTATCAGCATCGGGACCCGGAGTTTAAGGCTTTATTGCAGAAGGTAGGAGGCTCACGGTTCTGCCAATCCCTTCCTGACGGCAAAGGCAGGAAGCCATTACCCTATCGTTATAAGCTGGTGTGCAAGAGCTGTGGTACGGAATATTTGCGTAAGCGGAAAATAGATCCGAAGCGTTACCGCTGTGGTCGTTGTGCGGGAAAACTGGCACTTCAGAATATCTGATGTGTGTATTGTTCACTACGCGTAAGAAAGTGATGAAAGGCATGTTGACTTGGATTATTAATCATGATAAATTAATCTTATTCAAGTTAATTTTCCCTGATAGCTCAGTTGGTAGAGCACTCGACTGTTAATCGAGTTGTCACAGGTTCGAGCCCTGTTCGGGGAGCCATTTCTTGGAGAGATACCCAAGTGGCTATAAGGGGACCCTCTGCTAAGGGGTTAGACTGCGTAAGCGGTGCGAGGGTTCGAATCCCTCTCTCTCCGTTCTGAATAAACAATAAAATCCTCTTCACATTAGATCGGCTAACCGGTCACAGTGAAGGGGATTTTTTGCGTTTTATTCTTCTTCGTTAATCCTGTGCTGCACTTCCATCTACAGCCTATAGTGAGATACCCAAGACCTCATATAAACCTTTCTTGCCTGCTTCCGTCACTTCGACAGAGCGACTTCCTTTTTTTTGACGAGTCCAACCCAGTTCCGATAATCGTTGCTTTAGCTGTTCGCCAAGCATGCCTGAGAGATGATGACGGCGTTCGCTCCAATCCAGACATTTACGAGCGATGGCCCGGCGTGATCCCGGCTTCATCTGAAGTTTAATTCCAAAAGTGGTGAACCATTGCGTTCCTTCCTCCGTAACATGGTAATCCTTACTGTGTGCCTCTTCGGGCTCTGTAAGATACCCCTTCTCTAACAAGGCTTCACAGAGCGAAATTCCCAATTTACCGGCCAAATGACCATAACAGGTCCGTGCATAGCTCAATTGTTGAAGCTGATCGGATTGTTTGAGAGAGCGTACCTGTACCGGCGGGGCGATACTGGCCATCGTTTCAATCAGATTAGCAATTTCTTTGCTTGCAAGACGGTAGTATCGGTGGCGTCCTTGTTGTTCAACTTCGAGTAATCCTCCCTCGACGAGTTTGGCGAGATGGCTGCTTGCCGTCTGGGGAGTGACGCCTGCCATATGAGCAAGCTCTCCTGCGGGCAAGGCCCGCCCATCTAGCAAGGATGACAGAAAAATAGCGCGGCTTGGATCGGCGATTAACGACGCAATAACAGTAATATTTGGATATACATTCATACTTCGATCATATCTGAACTATTACTGTATTACAATTCTGTTGTATCGTCCCATACGGGTCAGATTGTGCTTATAAACCAATGGAATCGGAACAGGAGAGGTACAGGATGAACAAAATAACGAAACAGGACTTTGCTACAGAGCAATTGTCCCAAAGTCCAGAATGGATTCAACATGAAATGATTAATCCCAGTATTTTATATTATGGTACGCCTGTATTGCTGCTAAGCACATTAAACAAGGATGGGTCAACGAACCTGTCTCCACTGTCCTCATCTTGGGCGCTGGGGGACTGTCTGGTTCTCGGTGTAGGTACACAGGCCAAAGCCTATGAAAATCTGAGTCGACACCCTGAGTGTGTGATTAATTTGCCGGATGTATCTATGTGGAAACAGGTTGAAGCATTGGGTCGTTATACGGGAGTTACCCCGGTTCCTGAGGAGAAAAGGCAGATGGGCTATACGTTTTGCCATGATAAATTCACTGTAGCTGGATTGACATCTGAATGCTCGGTTCAGGTGGCTCCAGATAAAATAGCTGAATGTCCGCTCCAGATTGAAGCGTCTGTACAACACATACGTGTTCCCGAACATACACCGTTCATGGCGATTGTGGAAGTGAAAGCGTTGAAGGTGCACGCGCACACACGCCTGATATCTGGACCGAACAAGATTAATCCGGAGGAATGGCATCCTCTGATATATAATTTCAGACATTATTACGGATTGGGAGAGAGACAAGGAGAAAATTTCCGGGCAGAGAATTGACCTGAGTGAGGTTCAAGGGAAAGATTGGGTAATAGTAAAGAAAGACACATGTAAGCATATACATAATGAAAGAGGTGATGTGCATGGAAGTGGAATACTTGATGCGTGTACTCATAGCTGGAATATGTGGTGTGCTGATTGGATATGAGCGCAAAAACCGTATGAAAGAGGCGGGAATTCGTACTCATTTTGTGGTCGCTGTCGGTGCTGCCCTGATGATGATTGTGTCCAAGTACGGATTCCAGGATCAAGCTGGTTGGGACAATCTGTCTCTTGATCCATCGAGGATTGCAGCACAGGTGGTTAGCGGTGTGGGTTTCATTGGAGCAGGCATGATCTTCACGCAGCGCCACACGGTCAGAGGATTGACCACAGCGGCTGGAATATGGGCTACGGCAGGCATGGGGCTTGCGGTAGGTTCAGGTCTGTATTGGACAGGTGCAGGGGTGACACTGCTTATTGTAGTGGCACAGATGCTACTGCATAGACCCACACGCTGGCTGGTGTCGGCCCGAACAGAGACGTTAACCATCCACTTGCAAAAGGAAGGGGAGGCCCTGAAGGCTGTTTTGGCACTTCTGGGACAGGAAAAGATCTCGGTCATCGGATTTAAAACAGAACAGCAAACAAGCACAGGCTCCGTGGAAGAGACTGTGCTTGAGTTCACGTTGCAACTGCCGGGTTCATACCGGGGCGAGCAACTGATTATTTTGTTACAGGACGTGCCTCATGTTCGATCTGCTGAGTTGAAATGAAGCGAACCTGCATGGATTAACAGGTGACCATGCAGGTTCAGTGGTTGGTTGTAGCACAGGGTCAGTTATTGACCTTCTCCGACAACGGTTTCCGGACGGGACACCGGTTTGCCTTCAAGCAGGCACTCAATGGCATGTGCGACACCGTGCTCGACATTCGTCAGCGTTATGGCTTTGGCTAATGCTTGAATTTCGGGTTCGCCATTCCCCATGGCGATGCCGAGTCCAGCCATTTTTAACATGGAGACATCGTTGAAGTTATCGCCGATAGCTGCTGTATCTTCCATGGAGATGTTCAGGTGAGCCGCCAGTTTGGACAGGGCATTACCTTTGGATACGTCCGGGTGCTGCATTTCGAAGTTATGCTCAAAGGATACAACCATTGCGACATCGGATCGGGAAGCGAAGTATTCTCGTCCTGTCTTTACTTTGTCCGGATTCATGGAGAAGGCCATAATATTATAGATGTAAGCTTCTGCCGGAATTTCGAGGTGGCTGTTTACGCGGTGGTAGTCTTTTTTGTCGTAGTGTTTCTTGATGGCCCGAATCATCCGTGCAATGTCCTCACCGGGATTAGAACCCAGAACGCGTTCCATCTCAGCGAGCAAAGTTTCATGACTGCTAAGCGGGGCATAGATGCCTTGTTGCGTTGAAGCCTCATAATAGACATCATGATCTTCCAGCCACTGCATGACGGAAGCTGCTGTGTCACGCTCGAGCGGAAGATGGAATAAACGTTCACCGTCTGCGTCATGAATTGTCGCTCCATTGGAGCCGATAATTGGGGTTTTGATTCCGCCTTCGCGGCTGATGGTCACAACATCGGAATAGACGCGGCCTGTAGCAATGGTAACTTTCATACCGGATTGCTGTGCTTTTTGGATGGCTGCTGCGTTCTCCGGGCTAATCTGGCTGTCTCTGTTCAATAATGTTCCATCTAAATCTGTGGCAAATAATTTCATATACTTACAACTCCTTATCATCTGTAGGTTCAGGAATGAGAATCTCAACTTGCTGTTCGGCTAGAAAAACAAGCCATTCTTTGGTTGGCCATTGATCCGTAATCAATACATCCACCAATGACCAGTCGGCAAAACGATAACCATAACTTTTGTCAAACTTGGACTGATCTGCAAGAACAACGACTTTCTTGGCAGCCTTCATCATTTGGAGTTTAATTTTCCCTTCCTCTTCGGAAGCGCTGAAGCCATCCATGGTGATACCGCCAATTCCGATAAAGGCTTTATCTACATAATAGTGGGAGAGGGTCTCGATAACAGAAGTACCGTAGACATAACGTTGTTCCTTATCCACTTTGCCGCCGAGTAAACGAATCTGGACAGCCGTGTGGTTGGAGAGAAGATCAGCGGAATGAATTGAATTGGTAATGACGGTACAGGATTTGCCGTTCAAGTTCTCGGCACACGCCTGCACGGTTGTGGAAGAATCCAGAATAATGATCTCGCCTTGTCTTACAATGGCCGCCGCGAGCTTGCCGATGGCCCTCTTTTCCTCAGAAACATCGAGTAGACGGTCTTTATAGGATCTGAATTCTTGCGGAGGAGGGGGGAGAATGGCACCGCCGCGTGTTCGAATGATGGCATCCTGTTCCTCAAGCTTGATCAGATCCCTGCGAGCAGTATCCCGTGATACATCAAATAAGGTGACAATATCATCGGCTGAGATGCGATTGTGTTTGCGTAGATGTTCAACAATGAGCTGCATTCGTTCTTCTTGAAACAAACATGTCACCTCCGGGTGTATGGATGACCGTACTTATACTGATACTTTAATTATAAGTATTCTTAATGTACTTTGCAATATTATAAGTGAACGTAAGTTTTTATAAGTGTTTTGATGAATGGTTTACATTGTTCCAGCACGGGGATGACATTAGCGTGAATGGGAAGAGGGAGAATAACGGATCTCTAAAGCGTGGTATGCAATGGGCAAAAAGGGGTGAAAAATAAATTCGAAAAAAAGTATTGCAAGTTCAAAATATCCTGTGGTATACTCATTCTTGTCGCCAAGAAAGACAACTAGTTATTAAGGCCCGTTGGTCAAGGGGTTAAGACACCTCCCTTTCACGGAGGTAACAGGGGTTCGAATCCCCTACGGGTCATATCTTCACCACCTCATGAGATCTATATTCCTGATGAGAAATCCTCAAAGTCATTGCTCTTAGAGACTAGAATGAAGCATGGCACATCCGGTGAAGTTTACAGCAAGAGCCATTAGCTCAGTTGGTAGAGCACCTGACTTTTAATCAGGGTGTCGAAGGTTCGAGCCCTTCATGGCTCACCATTTTTACAATTGAATATGCGGTCGTGGTGGAATGGCAGACACGCTATCTTGAGGGGGTAGTGGGTGTATACCCGTGGAGGTTCGAGTCCTCTCGACCGCATCACAGTAACAACGTTATAAGATAGACTCTCATGGTTACTCATGGGAGTCTATCTTTGTGTTATGCGATACGCCTGGTGACATGTCAGGTATTTAAAGGCTGAGCATTCAGGAATAATGTGGTATAATTCAAGCAGATGAGTTGATTATTACGGTTGGAAGGCGGTTCTTGTATGCAGTCGATCTATGAGCGAATTGAACACCTGATTGCCGAACGAGGAATGACCAAGAAGGCTTTCTGCCAACAGCTGAAGATTAGCACAGGCAATCTGGGTGATTGGAAACGTGGCAAGTCTATTCCGAGTACGAATAAGTTAATTGAGATTGCTTCGTTTTTTGATGTGAGCCTGGACTGGCTCATGATTGGGCGTCCGTCGAAGGAAGCGATGGTACGGGAAAAACGGGAGGATTATTTTTTTGACGTGTTGCGGCAATTGAATTGCCAGGAAAGCGAATTATCGACTGTGGAACAGTCTTTTATCAGTGAATATATCGAGTTTACCCGTTACCGCAAATCCAAGGAAAGCAAAGATGCAGGAGACTATCGCTATGGAGCTGAGAACAAATCAGAAAACAATTCTGAGGAAAACGAAGCGTAAACGATATGAGCAACCATAGACTAAATGTACAAAAACCTCTGGACTAATCCGAACATACTCGGAATATGTTCAGAGGTTTTTGTGTTTATCCATGCATGCTTCATGCCTTATTTACGAAAGACGAGGGTTTCTTTTCCCAGTAGATGGGGACGGAGTGTATTCCAGATCTGAAGACATTGCTCCTGAAGCTCCCAGGCTGCCATGCCAAGTAGTCGAACGCCGATGCCTCCGGTTGCCAGCAAACTCGCACCTGCGAGCATTCGTCCATCTGGTGGCAGAGCGGATCTGACTTGTTCCAACTCTGCAGTGCCCAGTCCCGGGGCGATCATCCATAACGCAGCCGTGTGGGTATAGTGAAGGAGGGATGCTGAGTGTTTAGGGTCATCGGTTTCAGGTTCGAGTCCGAATCGATCCCAGACAGCCAGTTGCTCTCCTTGCCATATCTCCGTCAAACTGCGGTAACGCTTGAATTGGAAAGCTTCTCCCCGATGAATGCGTCCGGCAGACCAGATATCTGCATAAGCCAGGATAGCCTGGTCTTCCAGCTCAAAGGTTACAGCGAGTGATGAAGAACTTCCCTTGAAGGGGATAACGCATTCAGGGAAATATTCCAGTGTGGCTCCTTTTCCCAACCGAAAATGATGATTGACAGATGAAGGAAGCGATGGAGTGGGATGAAGCCTGGTAGCTGACGTACTGCTCAGCATCACATGGGTTCCTTCGCCTAATACCCACTCGGAATGATAATGATCCCCGTTAAGGACGCCGGGAGAGACGTCTGACGTATACACACATAATTCGGTTCCGCCTCCGGGAGGTCGAAAGGATCGGCTAAACCGGAGAGGTGCACTGTAATAACGATCGGTCATGACAGTCCGCTCACCTTGAAAGGCAAAAGTGGCCCGAAGCTCGCTGCGGCGCGTGACGGGTTCACCTGCACTTTCGTTCCGATTCATCTCTGTTCCCGTGGGAACAGAAGATGAATTAATGCGAGTGAGTGCCATGCTCATGGCTGTGTGAATGCAGATGTGCAGCGGAAGCATGGTCATCCATATATTGATGTTCGAGCCAGTGGACAATCTCGGACACACCTTCACCGCTCATTAGATTAGACATGACATAAGGACGGCCTTCGCGTACCCGCTCCGTATCATTTTTCATGACTTCCAGGCTTGCTCCAACGTAAGGGGCAAGGTCGGTTTTGTTGATTAGCAACAGATCTGAACGTGTGATGCCGGGACCGCCTTTGCGAGGAAGTTTCTCCCCTTGGGCGACGTCGATAATGTAGATGAACACATCAGCGAGTTCCGGACTGAATGCGGCAGAGAGATTGTCGCCGCCGCTCTCGATAAAGATCAGTTGCAGATCCGGGAAACGTTCAATTAACTCGTCAACCGCTTCGAAATTCATGGAGGCATCCTCGCGAATAGCTGTGTGCGGGCATCCGCCTGTCTCTACGCCGATAATACGCTCTGGTGCCAATGCATTCTGACGCAGCAAGATTTCGGCATCTTCCTTGGTATATATGTCATTGGTGATGACAGCAAGACTATAACGTGTACGCAGTGCCTTGGATAGTTTCTCCACAAGGGCTGTTTTACCTGAACCTACCGGTCCGCCAATTCCAATTCGCATCGGACGACTCCGATCAAATGCCTTGCGTTCCCACTCCGGATGATGCGTATGATTAGCTCCTCCACACATAACAATTCCTCCTAAGTTAGATAAAAGTTGTAGTTAAGACATAAACAGTCGCGCGGGTAAGTTCTCGTGCCGCATGGCGTAGATTTCCTGGGCGATTCCGAAGCTGTGCATGTCTTCCGGGTCATTTTCCCGAATGAGAGCCCATTCCGCTTCAATGTCATCAAGCAGTTTCTGAATCAACATTTGCGCTTCGGTTTGTCCGATGGGCAGAAGGCGAAGTGCGCTATTCACATAAGCGTTAACTGAGGTATACAGATGCCCGGTGACGGCTTCATCCAATCCAATCTCCAATTGATAGTTGATATAACCGTGAATGGTCGTGATGCCGCAATACGCGCCGTATTCCCGGATGGCCTCATCAATCAGGGAAAAGTCCATCCATGGATAAAGTGAGCGGGCGAGCTTAAGCAGTCGCTTTCCCATTTTGTGGCCGCTTTCCCTGAGTTCCCGAGGGGAGCGCTGGGCGTGGACACGCTTGTCATATAGAGCAAGTAGAGCGGCATCTTGCTGTTTTATCGCCTGATAGACTCCTTTGATGGCAAGGCCATCTAGTCGAACAAGGCTGGAATGAAGCTGGCTGCGAATAAACTGTTCAAGCTGCGCGGTATTTCGCACGGTGCCATCATGCGTATAAGCCTCCAGACCGAAGGAATGGGAGAACCCGCCGATGGGCAGCGCTGAATCCAGCAGTTGAACGTAACGAAGTAGCTTCGTGCCACTATTCATCATGCGTTGCCCCCTTATCAGCTAATCTGTATTCATATCAAAACATAAAGTAACGCTGTGCCATAGGCAGCTCGTCTGCGGGTTCACAGGTGAGAAGTTCGCCGTCGGCGCGTACCTCATAGGTTTCGGGATCGACTTCAATGACAGGGGTTACGTCGTTATGAATCATGTCTTTTTTGCTGACCGAGCGGCAGCCTTTGACGGGTTCGACCCGTTTTTTCAGGCCCAATGTCTCTTTGATTCCTGCATCTGCTGCGGCTTGGGAGACAAAGGTGATCGATCCGCTGGCAATGGCGCTACCATAGGCTCCGAACATCGGTCTGCTGAATACAGGCTGGGGTGTCGGGATGGAAGCATTGGGATCACCCATCTGGGCGAACGTGATCATGCCACCTTTAATGACGATCTCGGGTTTTACTCCGAAGTAGGCTGGTTTCCACACCACTAGATCGGCCAACTTTCCGACTTCCACCGAACCGACGAGGTGACCGATTCCGTGTGCGATAGCTGGATTAATCGTATATTTGGCGATATATCTCTTGATTCGATCGTTATCTGAGGGTGAATCCGGGTTGAGATCGAGTTTGCCGCGTTGTTTTTTCATTTTGTCGGCTGTCTGCCAAGTGCGGATAATGACTTCACCCACTCGGCCCATGGCCTGTGAATCGGAACTGATAATGCTGAACACGCCAAGATCATGCAAAATATCTTCGGCTGCGATTGTTTCGGGACGAATCCGTGAATCAGCAAAAGCCACATCTTCCGGGATGGATGGGTCCAGATGGTGACACACCATCAACATATCGAGATGCTCTTCTACAGTGTTGCGTGTGTAGGGTCGTGTTGGATTAGTTGATGAGGGGATGACGTAGGACTCCCCAGCGGCCCGGATAATATCCGGTGCGTGTCCGCCACCAGCGCCTTCTGTGTGGTACGTGTGGATCGTTCGGCCGTTGATTGCTGCCAGTGTGTTTTCGAGAAATCCGGTTTCGTTCAGCGTATCGGTATGGATAGCGACTTGAACGTCATGTTCTCCGGCGGCAGTCAGGCAGGCATCGATAGCGCTCGGGGTAGTACCCCAATCCTCATGCAGCTTCAGGCCGATTACACCAGCTTCAATCTGTTCAATTAAAGGTGGGGTACTGGAACTGTTACCTTTACCGAGGTAACCGATGTTCATGGGAAAAGCCTCTGCGGACTCCAGCATCCGGTGGATGTGCCAGGCTCCCGGGGTGCAGGTGGTGGCTTTGGTACCTGTTGCTGGTCCTGTCCCGCCGCCGATCATGGTCGTTACTCCGGAGGATAATGCGGTCTGAATCTGCTGTGGGCAGATGAAATGAATATGGGTATCAATGCCGCCGGCAGTAACAATCATGCCTTCCCCAGCAATAATCTCCGTGGAAGCACCGATGACCAGTGCGGGATGCACACCATCCATTGTATCCGGGTTGCCGGATTTGCCAATGGCGCAGATGTGACCATCCCGAATGCCGATATCCGCTTTTACAATACCCCAATGATCGATAATGATGGCGTTGGTGATAACAGTATCAGGAGTGCCGTCACTTCGCAGAGCAGAGGTGGACTGGCCCATCCCGTCGCGGATAACCTTGCCACCCCCGAACTTGCTCTCATCTCCATATACGGCATAATCATGTTCAATCTCTGCCCATAGTTCGGTATCCGCAAGTCTTACGGCATCACCGGTTGTGGGTCCGAACATCGACGCGTATTGTTCGCGGCTCATTCGTTTCATGAAGGCTCACCTCCATCTTGTACGGGAGGGGAGAACGTCTTCAGGAATGCCTCCAGTTTCTGCGGATCAGGAGCTTGATCCGCAGGGCCTTCGGTTAATCCGTTGAACCCGTGAATCTGGCGTTTGCCGCCAAAGGTCGTGAGATCGACAGGTTTCTCTTCACCGGGTTCGAAGCGTACTGCGGTGCCTGCCGGAATGTGCAGGCGATGTCCGAAAGCTGAAGTGCGATCGAAGTCCAGTGCTGCATTAACTTCATAGAAGTGAACGTGAGAGCCGACCTGGACGGGACGGTCGCCGCGGTTAAGGACAATCAGGCGTAGGGTTGAACGATCCGGATGACAGATGATGTCGTCATCTGGCTTCAAGCGGTATTCACCAGGAATCATGGCTTCTCCTGCCTTTCTCAGCGTATAGGTTCATGTACGGTAACCAGTTTCGTACCGTCAGGAAATGTGGCTTCTACCTGTACTTCAGGAATCATATCGGCAACACCATCCATACAGTCTTCACGTGTCAGGATGGTGCCTCCGTATCTCATTAATTCGGCAACACTCATTCCATCCCGAGCCCGCTCCATAAGTTCGGAGGTCAACAAGGCGATGGCTTCGGGGGCATTCAACTTAAGTCCGCGTGCTCTTCGTTCGCGGGCGAGGTTAGCAGCCACGGTAATCAGGAGTTTTTCCTTTTCCTGCTCAGTCCAGTGCAAGGCAATCCGACCTTTCGCTTATAGTGTCTGATATGTTCATGGATCATGTTATATGTTAAATATACTCACACAGGGTGAATCCTTTGTCAATAAGTTTCAAAGCTTATTAGCACTATGCATGAAACGAGTAGGCATGAAATAAAATTATGTAAGCTATATTGACATGAAGAGTGTGACGCTCCATAATTTGGATTAACGAACATTTCGGATGTGAATGACCTTAATGTTCGTCAATAGACTAAAAAAAGGGAGTGTAGGCTATTGAAGAAGAGGTCGGTCAAGTTATGGAGTATTTTGCTCGGTGCGGTCATTGTGATGACAGGATGTGTGGATGGCGCTGCGCCGCCTGAAGCGTCGGGTTCAGGTGGTACAGGAGAGCCGGCTGCCTCCGGGGATACGATTAAAGTGGGCATTCTTCACTCCCTCAGCGGAACGATGGCGATCAGTGAGGTATCCGTTAAGGATGCCGAGATGCTTGCTATTGAAGAGATCAACGCCGCGGGTGGAGTTCTGGGTAAACAGATTGAGCCTGTAGTGGAGGATGGTGCTTCGGATTGGCCTACTTTTGCAGAGAAGGCTGGAAAGTTGCTACAACAGGATAAGGTCGCTGCTGTATTTGGTGGATGGACCTCTGCAAGTCGGAAGGCTATGCTCCCGGTGTTCGAACAGAACAAGGGTCTATTGTTTTACCCGGTGCAATATGAAGGATTGGAATCATCGCCAAACATTTTTTATACAGGAGCAACAACGAATCAGCAGATCGTTCCATCCGTAACCTGGTTACTGGAGAACAGGGGCAAGACGTTTTATCTGCTTGGATCAGACTATGTATTCCCGAAAACGGCCAACCAGGTCATTAAGGCGCAACTCGCGGCAGAGGGCGGCGAAGTGGTGGGTGAGGAATATACACCGCTGGGACATACCGATTACAGTACCATCATTAGCAAAATCAAGGCTGCAAAGCCGGATATTGTATACAATACGCTGAACGGAGACAGTAATGTAGCCTTCTTCAAACAATTGAAGGATGCTGGAATTTCCTCCGATCAGATGACAACCCTGTCGGTTAGTGTGGCGGAGGAAGAAATCCGTGGTATCGGCGCAGACGTTTTGAAGGGGCATCTGGCTTCGTGGAATTATTATCAGACAACGGATACGCCTGAAAATGCAACATTTGTTGCCAAGTATAAAGAAAAATATGGTGCTGATCGAGTGACAGCAGATCCGATTGAAGCGGGATATGTGGCGGTTTATCTCTGGAAGGCAGCGGTGGAAAAAGCGGGATCAACCGACGTGGAGAAGGTGAAGGCGGCTGCCAAGGGTCTGGAGTTTGATGCTCCTGAAGGTAAGGTAACCGTGGATGGAGAGAATCAGCATATCTACAAAACCGTACGGATCGGTGAGGTGCAGGAGGATGGGCAGTTCAAGGAATTGTGGAATTCGGGTGCGCCTGTCAAGCCGGACCCTTATCTGAAAACGTATGAATGGGGAGCTTCCCTTAGCGCCAAATAACACAGAAACCTCGCAAATAAACACAGGCAACTCGCTTCAAAGCAACTGAATCATAGACGAGGGTGTGATAACACACCCTCTTACAGTATTGCGGTAAAGCGTTACTGTAACGTGAAGTGTGGGACGGTGCGAATTGAAGTCAATTGAAATATCGAGAGTCACGGTATGGAGGAGGGGATAGCGATGGATATGTTTATCCTGCAGATGTTCAATGGTCTGAGTATCAGTTCGATTCTGCTGTTGATAGCATTGGGGCTTGCGGTAACGTTTGGGCTGATGAATGTCATCAATATGGCTCACGGTGAACTGATCATGATCGGTGCATATGCAACGTATGTAACACAAAATCTGTTCATGTCCTATGCTCCGGCTGCATGGTTTGGTGCCTACTTTGTTGTAGCTCTGCCGATTGCGTTCATTGTAGCTGCTCTGATTGGTTGGTTGCTTGAAGTGGTGCTGATCAGGCATCTGTATGGCAGACCGCTGGACAGTCTGCTTGCGACATGGGGTGTAGGGATGATGTTGCAGCAGCTGGCCCGTACGATATTCGGAGCACCGAATGTGGGGGTATCCAGTCCAGCTTGGCTCAATGGGGGATTGGCGATCTCGGATGGCATTGTATTTCCGTACAAGCGAATTTTCATTATCGCATTGGTTGCGGTTGTGCTGCTGTGCATGTATCTCTATATCTATCGAACATCTTCCGGAAGACGAATGAGGGCTGTGATGCAGAATCGGAGCATGGCGGGGTGTCTTGGGATTTCGACCCGGCGGGTGGATGGCATGACCTTTGCCATTGGTTCCGGAATCGCCGGAATCGCTGGTTGTGCGTTAACGCTCATTGGTCCGATTGGTCCTTCGCTTGGTACGTATTATATTGTGGATGCGTTCATGGTCGTTGTTCTGGGGGGCGTGGGGAAATTGGTCGGAACCGTGTGCGGTGCACTGGGGATCGGCATGTTCAATACGCTGTTCGAAACCTATACCTCTGCCTCCATTGGCAAGGTGCTCGTGTTCGTATGTATCGTTGCTTTCCTGCAATGGAAACCTCGCGGCTTGGTCGCGATGCGCACACGGAGTCTCGATTAACGTGAAGAAGGGGGTTAGTTCATGTCCGCTTTACTCAAGACTGGCAGTTTGAAAATGAGGATCATCTGGGCAGTTGTTCTGATTATGATGTGTCTTGCTCCGCTAATCTCCACGGAGTTTCGTCTGAGTCTGTTAGCCAAGTTTTTGGCGCTGGCGATCCTGGCCATCGGTCTCGATCTGATCTGGGGTTATGGGGGTGTGCTGAGTCTTGGACATGGGGTGTTCTTCGGTCTGGGTGGGTACGCGATGGCGATGTATCTGAAGCTTCAGGCCAGTGGAGCAACTCTTCCTGATTTCATGGGATGGAGTGGTCTCAGCGGTCTGCCGTGGTTCTGGGAACCCTTTCGCTCTTTCCCGATGGCGCTGTTCTTGGGGATAGCCCTTCCGGCTTTGCTTGCCTTTGCTCTGGGGTGGTTTACGTTCCGTAACCGGATTACCGGTGTATATTTTACTATTCTGACACAAGCCTTGGTTCTCATTACGGTGACATTATTTGTTGGCAAACAGGAGTGGACGGGCGGAACGAATGGCATTACCGGGTATAATTCAATCTTTGGTTTTACACTTCATTCCGCAGGAACAACGATTGCTCTCTACTATATAACGCTTGCTGTTCTGGTGATCGCTTATGTGTTGTGTCGTCGAATGGTGAATAGCCGGTTTGGGCAGGTACTCGAAGCTGCGCGCGATGGAGAGAATCGGGTGCGCTTCCTCGGATATGATCCGGCAGGATATAAAACGCTGGCTTTTGCTTTTTCCGGTGCGCTTGCAGGCATTGCGGGCATGTTGTTTGTTCTTCAGGTCGGTATTATCTCGCCATCGATGATGGGGATTGTGCCTTCCATTGAGATGGTCCTGTGGGTTGCATTGGGTGGTCGCGGTACGCTTATTGGAGCGGTCATCGGAGCGGTGGTACTGAATGCAGCCAAAACAGGCATAAGCGAGGCTTACCCCGAAGGATGGCTATTCGTCATCGGTGGGCTCTTTGTAACGGTAGTCTTGTTTATGCCTAATGGTATTGTAGGGGTGTATCGTCATGTCGTTCGCTTGTTGAAGCGGAGAGGAGAGAGTGCGCATGTCCAAGTCACTCGGGAAAAACCTAAAGTCTACTGAGGAATCAGCGGTGTTGGTAGCCGAGGACATTACGGTGGCCTTTGGTGGGTTCGTTGCTGTCAAAGGCATGAATCTGAAGCTGCATGAACATGACCTGCATTTTCTGATCGGACCCAATGGTGCAGGGAAAACGACGATGCTGGATGTGATATGCGGCAAAACAAAACCCATGTCCGGATCGGTGAAAATGGCGGATGGTACGGAATTAACGCGACTGAAGGAGCACCAGATTGTTCGCAAAGGTGTGGGACGCAAATTCCAGGCGCCATCGATCTTTGCGGGTCTGACGGTACAGGAGAATCTGACGCTGGCGGCGGAGACTCGTCGTTCTCCTCTGCAGGCCATTGGTATTCGGAGATATGGGAAAATGAGTACTGCCATGGAGGTTGTTATCCTCCAGGTTGGTTTGCAAGATCGCATTAACACCCGTGCAGGAGCCTTATCGCATGGGGAGAAGCAATGGCTGGAGATTGGCATGTTGCTTCTGCAGGAGCCGCGTGTGTTGTTACTGGACGAACCAGCCGCAGGCATGACGGATGAAGAAACTCACAAGACTGGACGACTTCTGCAAGAGATTGCACGTGAGCGCTCGGTTGTGGTGGTGGAGCATGATATGGAATTTGTGCGAGAGTTCGCCGCGAAGGTGACGGTGATGCATGAAGGGAAGCTGCTGAAGGAAGGTACGATGGCTGAAGTACAGGCAGATCCGAAGGTAGCGGAAGTGTATTTGGGCAAAAGGGGGGGATGACCATGCTGTCGCTGCAACGAATTGAATCCGGCTACGGGGAAAGTAATGTGCTTCGAGGTGCGAGCCTGGACGTACAGCCTGGGCAGGTGGTGTGTCTGATGGGTCGTAATGGTGTGGGTAAAACGACGTTGATGAAGACATTAATGGGGCTACTGAAAACGCGCAAGGGCAATATTCAGTGGAAAAATCAGGAGTTATCCACCTTGGACCCAGCCAAGCGGGCGAGGGCGGGGATTGGTTATGTACCGCAAGGGCGGGAAATATTCCCGCAGCTTACGGTGAAAGAAAACTTGTTGCTTGGCCTCGAGACAAGTGCTCCAGATGTAAAGACGTTCCCGGAGGATGTGCTCGCGATGTTCCCGGTGCTTGCGACGATGTATGGACGGCAGGGTGGAGATCTGAGTGGTGGACAGCAACAGCAATTGGCGTTCGCCCGGGCGCTGGCTTCGCGTCCGGGGTTGTTGCTGCTTGATGAGCCGACAGAAGGTATCCAGCCTTCCATTGTGGAGGACATTCGGCAGGTCATTTTGCAGCTCAAGGCGAAGGGGGATCTCTCTGTTCTGCTGGTGGAGCAGAGTATTGATTTTGTACGCAATGCCGCAGATTACATTTATATCATGGACAAAGGTACCATTACCCTGCACGGGACACCGCAAGAACTGGATATGTCCCAGTTTGAACATCATCTGTCCGTTTAGCTGGAGCTGCGGTTTCGGGTGGACAGAGGGTTCAGGAGCGCTTGTCCAGGATGTTCGAGTATTTCGGATATAATCGCCGTATGCATTCCGGGCAGATATCATGGGTGAATTCGGCGTGGGTATGCTTCTCTAGATAACTTTCGACGGAGTTCCAATGTTCTTCTTCATCCTTGATCTGTTTGCAGACGGCGCAAATAGGCAGCAGTCCACGTAATGTACGCACTTCAGACAGGGCCTTCTTCAATTGGCGTTCTGTCTTTTTCTGTTCGGTAATATCCACGTGTGCGATCAAAGCCAGAGGAGTATCCGGAATGGGCTCAGTATGAACTAGAGGGGTGAGTTCCGCACGGAACCACCGTTCTTCGTTATATACCGTATACACGCAGATGTCATATGTATGATTTCGATTAAAGGGTGTTCCGCGTTCTTTCAAATTCTGTGCTACAAGTGCCGTTGCAGCATTCCTGCCTCGTAACGCCCAGGCTTCCAACAGATGCAGGTAATGTCTATGATTATTGTTCGCATCCGAGCTAGGTGGAAATTGACCCAGTCCCTGTTGCCAGGCGCGGTTGCAGCTGTGGATAACCCAGTGGTGGTCAATGATGATGAGTTGGTGACGTATGGATTGGAACGTAAGGCTTTCCAGGTCGGATGTAACATGTCTCATGAATGAGGTCCTCCTTTGACGGAAATCTTATCTCAGTTCATCTGGAATATCCAAAATATCAGCGACCAGATGTCTGAAGCGGGTTGCTTTGCGTGTGCCGTGAATGAGATTGGACAAACGATAGGGCGGGATACCGTACTGTTCACAAAAGGTCTTCTGGTCCACTTGAAGCTCGGTTAGCCGTCGTTTGATGGCCCATCCGAACGGAGTCACTGGTTTTTTCTTGTTCAAAAGGGTTCACCCCTGATTAGAATGTAGTATTCAGTCGCCCTTTCTTCATGTAGAATATATAGAAATGCGAGCTGTATATTTTATTATATACGTAAATGCGTCATCTAACAATTAAAAAAGACGGAAAAAAGTGTATTTTGTGATGTTAAATGGCGTAAATGCGTTAAATGAACAAATAAAATGACAAAAAACACGTCGGCAAGGAGGTTGCCGCGTGTTTTTTTGTTTGTCCTAATGAAGGGAAGTGGAGCTGAGGAGAAAAAGGATTAGGCCCTGTAGGCATGAAGTCCAGCTCCAAGCATATGGAAACTGGGAAAAAATGATTTCATGGACATCGAGGTTGGCTGTGCCAGTCCATCCGCAGCCGAGGCGCTGACGGTATTCCATTCATTCTCCAAATCTGCGGCCAGGCGGACCATCAGATCTTTGGTAGTATCGTTGTTCAGGGGAATGACTTTGGAGGCTTCGGTTATGCAGGCATTCATGGCTGAATGAAGATAACCAAGGACCGCCTCCTCGACCGGGATATCGAGGTGGTGGTTAATCCAGGCGTGAACAGTGGAGAGGCAGCCAACTGAATCATATTTGGCGAAGATCTGTTCGAGCTGGCTGAGATCAATCCAGGGGTGCAGAGCGCGTGCAAGTCTGATCAATCGTTTACCCATAACAGCAGCTTGTTCTCTGAGTTCTCCAGGAGTTCGCTGAACATGGACGAGCTTGTCGATCAGAGCTATCCGCCATGTATCCTTGTGATCTGCTGCGGTATAGATGCCTTTGATGGCCATGCCTTCAAGACGAACGATACTGGGATGCAACTGACAACGCATGAATGATTCGAGATCTTCAACATTACGAATGGTACCCTCCTTGATATGGATATCCATGCCGAAGGAATGGGTGAACCCTCCAACCTGAATAGAGGAATCAAGCAGATTGACATAATCGAGCAGCTTATTCCCACGGTTCACAATCATTCGCCTCCTGTGTTCGTTAAATGTCACTTAAAGTAACATTTATATTCCTTTTTGTTTGCTTTGTGTTTGAAAATCCGAATTATATGATAGTTATCTTCCCATAAATGTCCGCTTTTTGTCAATAGAATCCTTGGAATTTATTGTTTTAAAAATGATAAATCATATATTGTGTTATTTAATGTATCATTTTAAGTTAGGTATTCACAGGGTATAGGGGAAGATTATATATTACTATATATAAATGATTACACAGATCGGCTCTATCCGGAAAAGAGGGGATCAAAACTAATGATATGCAGTTCATGACTAAACATGACGAGAATATGCGATTTTTGAGGAAAATGCCTGGCTGAAAAAGAAGCATTAAAAAATACTTTACTTTTAGATCTAAACCCGGTATAATCAATTCTGTTGCCGATTATTTACGACATGCGGTCGTGGTGGAATGGCAGACACGCTATCTTGAGGGGGTAGTGGGCGTATGCCCGTGGAGGTTCGAGTCCTCTCGACCGCATCATATGAACGATTAAGAAGAAGCTTTCCTTTATTGGAAAGCTTCTTCTTTTTGTCTTTTCGACCATTATGACATCAAGTTAGAAAAAAGGCCATCCATTACCGAGGCGATCGTGCTTACCTTCCGGTTACGGGTGGCCTATGTATTATTTTTGAAGCAAGTTCTTGATATCTTCTTCAATCTTGTCGGGTGTTGTTTTGGGAGCATAACGTTTCAGTACCTGTCCGTTCTGATCCACAAGGAATTTGGTGAAATTCCATTTGATTGCTTTGGAGCCGAGCAGGCCAGGAGCTTCCTTGCTTAGATGCTGGAAGAGAGGATGAGCGCTTGAGCCGTTCACATCAATTTTCTCGAACATAGGGAAGCTCACGCCATAATTCATCTGACAGAACTCTGCAATGTCGTCCGAAGAGCCTTTTTCCTGTGCAAATTGGTTGCTTGGAAAACCCAGAACTTCAAACGGAGCATCCTGAAACTTGTCTTGTAGTTCTTGCAGACCTTTGAATTGAGGAGTGAGGCCACATGAGCTAGCCGTATTCACAATCAGTAGCACTTTGTCACGGTAGTCGGACATTTCAACTTCTTGACCGCGAAGAGTATTCACTTTGTAATCGTAGATTGTCATCTAAATCGCCTCCATTATATAATCTTATACCCCTTATTATATTGGTTGCAATTAAATAATACAAAACTAATATGGTGTTAAAAGAATCAAAACAGGCAAGTTGTGCAGAATACGTGAATGAATTGCGATGTGATTTTCGTCAGAGTGAGAATTAGATAGACTTGAAGAGATAGATAGAGTATAACCTTGTTGTAAGCGCTATTATGTATGGGTATTGGCGAAAATCTGCCGATTCGGTGATCTGTGCGGACTTTACACCGTCATGGCGCGGGTGTATGATTCATAACGTAATTTCAATTTAAACTAAATTGTACTTGAAAAACGAAACAAACGATAATATCGCTCGATCTTACTTTAAGATATACGAACGATGTTTTAATCGCTGAGTTTCCATTCATTGATGAGTGGGAAACGGGGGAACCAACGGAATGCGCTGTCCAGGACAGTGGGCATTCATGGGGTGAATTTTCCGGTGACAGCCGGAAATAGGGCGACTCTCGCGCCCGAATCCGTCAGCTAACCTCGTAAGCGTTAAAGGGAGAGGCAACAAGCCGTACGCTGGTTCATGGTGTTTTCGCCATGGATTATTTAAGAAGCGTTCGGGAGGCCTTGGTCCCCCACGCTTCTTTTTTGTTGTCTTTTCACGCCAAGGGAGGAACGAATGATGGATACTGAGATGATCTTAGTGACTGCTCCAAATGAAGCAGGACGCAAATTTATCAAATTGCTAATGTACAAAAAAATGCCGTTTGCCGTTCTAACCAACAGTGCAGGGGAAGAGCGTAGACTCCGTAGAATCGGGGTAGAGCATGTCATTCGCATGAACACGGCTGCAGCTCAAAAATGGTTTTTGCCGCAGGGCAGCGTAGGCAATGTGTTTATTTTCGAAAACAGCCTGAATCTGACCTGTCGTTATTTGCAAATCTGCCGTTCATGGACATCGAAGTCCCTGTGCGTCATTACGGAACAGAGTCATCCAAAGGGCATCTATCGGGGGATGGGCGCAGACCGAATTGTATATTCACTCAATGGGGAAGTCGGCTTTCTCCTGAATGGTTAGTGCGCTAGCTTGATAGCTTGTGATTGCTCCGGTGTAAGGGGCCTGTTATAATTGAATATATCAATAAACGGAAATTTGAGGAGACTCATGCTTGATGGTGGGTCTTCTTTTTTATGGTTTTTAGAGGTAGTTCAAAAAGTCCGCTTTTGATTACGAAGGATGCCTGGCGGCATCCTCAGCATCGAATATGAAATTCAGCCGAATAAGAATATGCTTACGAAGTATGTTTCCTTCGGAAACACTGTAGTTGCTCACGTAGTTTTCCCTACGCTCCGCTACTCCATTTCTAGCTTCATTCCATCTTCTCGGTACTGAAAACCAGACTTTTTGAACACGACTTTTAAATTAGGATCAGGAATCGCCTGTGGCTTACAAGGAGGAATTGGCGTGCCGGATGTAGGTGGAATAAAGTGGTTGTTTTTTGATGTTGGAGATACGCTGGTGGACGAATGGGAGCCGGTTGATGATATTATCGGACAGTTCGTCCGTGAAGCATGCGCTTTGGGGTATCCGGTGCAGATTGAGGCGGTACGAGAACTGTTCACGAACTGTTACCAGAATTATGAGCAATGGCCTATGAGAGTGGCTATTCGAACATTCATTGGAGACGAGAAGCACCAAAAACAGATTCAGGACAAGCTGAAGTTTCAAAAAGATCTTGAACGTCCTTTTCCTTCAGCGGATTCGGTTCTTGAGCACTTGTCGAAGCATTATCGCATTGGCATTATTGCCAATCAAAGTCCTGGAACGGAAGAGAGACTGGAGAGCTACGGGTTGCGGAAGTATGTTGATGTTCTGGCCTGTTCGGCTGAAGAAGGGGTGTCCAAGCCAGACCCTGAGTTATACGCTGTAGCCTTGAAGCAGGCCGGTTGTGAACCAGAGGAAGCCGTCATGATCGGGGATCGGATCGATAACGACATTATTCCTGCTCGGAAGCTGGGCATGCGTACGATACGGATTATGCAGGGTTACGGGAGATTCCAGCCGGAACTATCGGATGACGAACGTGCAGATTGGACTGTTGATTCATTGGATAAGCTCCTGCCGTTATTGGTGCCAAACCAGGATTAGATGATTGCGTACGAGAGATTCTACTATAAATGAAAACACGTTGCTGTATAGCAACAATAAAGGCTGATCAACTTGGGTATAGAATACCGGAGTCGATCAGCCTTTTTAATATTTAGTCATTTAGAATGAGATTAGAACAACCGGATCGTCTGAATGATCAGATATACATTTAGCACAACGATAATAGCGGCAATGACCCATGAGATGATTTTGAGCCATAATTTGTTGGCGAATGCACCCATGCTTTTTTTATCACTCGTGAACATCACCAGGGGGATGACAGCAAAAGGTAATTGAAGAGACAGCACGACCTGGCTCAAAATGAGCAGTTCTTCTGTGCCATGTTCTCCTGCGATGGCTGTAACAATTACAGCAGGGATGATGGCGATCAGACGTGTGACCAGTCTACGCAGCCATGCTGGAATTCGAATATTCAGGAAACCTTCCATGACAATCTGCCCAGCGAGTGTACCTGTAAGAGTAGAGTTCTGACCTGATGCCAACAGCGCCACACCGAAAAGGATACTTGCAACAGTAGTACCTAATAGAGGTGTCAGCAGATGATAGGCATCAGCGATCTCCGCAACCTGCGTCATGCCGGCACTGTGGAATACAGCGGCAGATACAATCAGAATGGCCGCATTGATGAACAGAGCCAGTGTCAGCGCGATTGTAGAATCCATGGTCGAGTACCGAATGGCTTCTTTTTTACCCTGCGGTGTCTGTTCGATCTGACGGGTCTGTACTATGGAAGAATGCAGGTATAGATTATGCGGCATCACGGTTGCTCCGATAATACCGATGGCGATATAGAGCATGGCCGGGTTTTGCAAAATCTCGACATTGGGTACAAAACCATGGAGAACGCCGCCCATATCCGGCTTCGCCAGAAACAGGTCGATGCCGAAACAGAGGGCAATGGTCGCCATCAGCACAATGACGAGAGTTTCCAGAGCGCGGAAGCCTTTGTTCTGCAGTACAAGGATCAATAGTACATCGACTGCGGTGATGATAACGCCGTATAACATAGGAATGTTAAATAACAGCTTTAACGCGATGGCAGAACCAATGACTTCTGCCAGATCGGTGGCTGCAATGGCAAGCTCACACAGAATCCATAACATCATGACGACAGGCATGCTGAAGCGTTCGCGACAGGCTTGAGCCAGATCCCGTCCAGTGACAATTCCGAGCTTGCCAGCCAATGATTGAAGTACAACGGCCATCAGGTTCGAGAGCAGGATGACGGATAACAAGGTATACCCAAACTGTGAGCCGCCTGCGATATCTGTTGCCCAGTTGCCGGGGTCCATGTAACCTACGGCAACGAGGTACCCTGGGCCTACAAAAGCGAGGAATTTCTTCCACCATGCAGCATTCTGCGGGACTTTCATCGAGCTATGTGCTTCTCCAAGAGAAGGGGCCATGCCCGCAGTAGACAATGATTCACTTGAAGGCGCGTTGAACGGATTTTTTTTACTCATACGATAATCACCTGACTTTAAAATTATTGATTTTGAAATATTGATGCGGGACGAACCGCTCATGATATATCTAAATTTTTATGTTTATTGTTACATTGTACTCCTTCAATTATTTTTGTCTAGTGCAACTTTTGTGTATCAGGACAAAATTTCGAATGAAGCTTAAAAATGCTCTTTCGTACATTACCCAACCTCAGGAAAAATACAGCGATGGAAGCTAATATGCATGAAAATGATAAAGATGTAAAAGCTGATAAAGATATAAAATGCGTTTCAAAATGAGCCAGAAGTTTAAATTGAAATGAAGGCAGTTAAAACTATATGGATAAGGGAGAGATTCTTAATGGAAGCTTTATATACAGCAGTAGCGACAGTAAAAGGTGGACGTACAGGTTCGGTGACTTCTTCGGATGGCGTGCTCAAGCATGATCTGAAAATGCCAAAAGAGCTTGGTGGTTCCGGTGGTGAAGGTACCAACCCTGAGCAACTCTTTGCCGCTGGATATGGAGCATGTTATGAAAGTGCCCTTGCCAATGTAGCACGTAAAGCAGGTGTGAAATTGGAGAATGTGGTCGTTACAAGTAACGTATCCATTGGTAAAGACCCCGCGGATGACGGTTTCCAGCTGTCTGTTCGTCTGGACGTGAGCATGCCTGGTGTGGATCACACTCAAGCAGAGGATCTGGCCCGCAAGGCACATGATTTCTGTCCGTATTCCAAAGCAACACGCGGCAACATTGATGTTGTATTAAACGTAGTCTAAGACCTGACTCCCGGTAGTAACGGGAGAAGTTATAGAGCAGGGTATCCTGGATACCTGATGTTCAAATACAGAGCCCTGCTGGCAATCGGCAGGGTTTTGTGATGGTTATAATACATGAACATGATGCAGGAGATTAGATATCAGATCTCGTACTATTTTACATAATTGCAATCCCACTTGATGCTACACATTCCTTAAAGGGGGAACAAAGATGAGTATTGAAGAGATGATTGAGCGGCGATTTGTATGTACGAAATGCAGGGGGACGGATTGTAACATTAAGGAAGTTTCCATGTCAGGAGCAGGCCTGAGCAAAATGTTTGATATCCAGCATAACCACTACCTGTTCGTGGCCTGTTCCTCCTGCGGGTATGTTGAAGTTTTCGATCCGGATGTCTTGAAAGGGAAAAAACAGGGGCAGGTGGGGACAATTCTGGATATTCTGTTTGGCGGGTAGACATGCGTGAGTTGACATTGAACTGAATTTTCTTTAATATGACTTAGTACTGAGTAGTGTCATTGCATGAACCAAATTTGAATTAAACAGGTGATATCCATGTCTTATAGACCGCGTATTGCAGATTTAGAATTAGCTTATGGTAACAAGGAAGACGGATTGTATGAATTTAAAATGAAATTGGTAGACGGTACAAAATGCCGTGTATTCTACTCCCGTTCTCCGGAATGGAAAATGACCACTATCAGCCGTCTGCAGAAAACGCCTTGTCCAGTATGTCGCAAAGATTTCATTTGCAAATGTATGGACCAATGGGCAACTGACCTGCATCAACAGATGATCGATGACCAATGGATGGATAAGGCAGTTACGGAGTAATTGTCGGACAGATACGAGCGTGGGCACAATGCCTGCGCTCTTTTTCTTTTTATTTCCTATCAATAAAATATGGCATTAGTGAACAAGATGGCTCAGAGTGGGTAAGTTACTCTAACCGTAACAATAGGAGGCAGCCAATATGACAGCAAATCAAACGGATGTGCATCAGGGACATCCCATCGTACTGGTGGATGGCGTCTGCCACTTCTGTCAGGGATTAACCAAGTGGATTATCAAGCGTGACCCGGAAGGGAAATATCATTTTGCTTCGCTCCAATCCGATGTAGCCAAGGAATTGCTGGAGAAAGGCAATCTGTCGACAGACAGTATGGACACCTTTGTGCTGATCGAAAATGGAAAATACTATACACGTTCGACCGCCGCGCTGCGATTGGCCAAAGGTCTGAAGTTTCCTTATCCGTTGTTATATGTGTTTATTATCGTTCCGAAATTTATTCGTAATGCAATCTACAACTGGGTTGCGCGTAACCGTTATCGCTGGTTTGGCAAGGACGAAGCGTGCATGTTGCCTACCCCAGAGATCAAAGATCGATTTTTGTGATTAATAACGGAAATAATTGGGTAATGACAATAGATCATATCTAATTTGGGAGGACAACAACTTGAAGAAGTGGACTACATTATTTATCGGGGCATTATTAGCAGTAAGCTTGGCAGCATGCGGTAACGACACAGATAATACGGCAACGCCGCCAGCGACTAACAACGAAACGACTAACGAGGGCAATACACCTGCAGAGCAGGAGACAAAGATTCCTACCCTGGACGAATTGATTACCAAAACCAATGCAGCTACGAAAGACATAAAAAGCTTCACAACTGAAGCAAACATTGATCAGAATCTGAAACTGGATGCTGGTGAACAGTCCCAGGATCAACAGGTTAAAACATCGCTCAAGATGGATATTATCAAAGATCCAATGATGATCTATCAAGAGATGAATATGGAAATGTCGGGACAGGAAGCTCAGAACGTGAAGCAGTATATCACTTCGGACAAAATCTACTCCCAAGTTGGAGATCAATGGGTTGCGATTCCTGAAGCTCAAACGACTGAATTGATTGAGCAGATGAAAGCAAGCATGAATCCCGAAGGTGAATTGGAGCAATTCAAAAAGATCGAAGAAGATACTGAAGTGACTGAAGAAGGCGACAATTATGTGATTAACGCTGACGTATCCGGTGATAACGTGAAGGAACTGGCCAAAGCTGTAATGGAGCAAAACGGATCGGATGCCCAGATGCAAGCCATGCTTGATCAGATGAATATTACTAGCATGAAGATGAAATATATGATCAACAAAGAAACCTACCTGCCTGCAAGTACGGACGTAACCATGGTCATGGAGATGGAACAGAATGGACAGAAAATGACGATGGACATGAAGATGACCAGTGCATTTTCTAACCACGATCAAGTGGAAGAGATCAAGATTCCACAAGAAGCATTGGATAGCGCAAAATAATTTGGTTATGCCAAAGGATATGTTGAAGATGATTTAATGCGGTAAGCGAGCATTGATGCATGTCGTTTGCATGGCACCTCTGAACTAGATCTGTGTGAGCCGAGAGGTTTACCGGATTAGAATCAGAGGTGCTTTTCTTTTTGGCGGGGATATGGTCAGGGTTCAAGGTGATATAGTATAGTCATGTATAATTAGGGAGGGGATATCAAACATGATTGAATATGCACACATCCACCACGTTAGTCTGGCTGTACGTGATCTGGAAATCGCGAAAAAGTTCTATTCGGGGTTGCTCGGAATGCAGGAGATTGAGCGTCCTGCTTTTCGCTCCACAGGCACATGGTACGCTATCGGAAGTCAGCAACTTCATCTGCTCCAACACCCGGAGGGTCACACGCTGCGCGAGGCTGGTATTGATACAACAGACGGTCACTTTGCGATCTGGGTCACCAGTTATTCAGGGACTATAGCTTGGCTGGAGCAGCAGGGAATTGAGTATGAAGCGAGACCTGACAGTGTGGCTGGATTCGCACAGATTTTTGTACTTGATCCTGACCGTAACATCATTGAGTTCGATTCACCGTATCACTCTTAAGGAAAAAAGGGTTAGAATAAATCCCTTGCTCCACCAGAAATTGTATGCTATATTATCCATACATTCATAGCACGTGACGGAAGCACCGTCCATATACTGCATGTTCATGCGGTTATTGGACGGTGCTTTTTTGTGCTGTTTTTGCAGGGAGGGAAGGAGAAATTGATTGTACTGAAGGCAGTATTGGTTTCCAAAGACAGAGATTACATTAGTGCCTGGCTTGATTATGTACAGGGAAGTTCGTCAGGTTTCAAAGTGCGTTTTACGGCCTTCTCCCAATGGGATTCATTCAGAGATCACATGAACGAGCAGCAGGAAGGTCGGGAGATGCCGGATCTGGTCGTTGCGGAACCGGAATTTCTGAACAACTGGCTGAGCAACGGTGGAGAAGCATCGGGTGTACCTTGGCTAATGCTGAGTGAAGGGCTGGAAGAGGTGGATGAGACGAAGCGGCTGATGAAATACCAACCCTTGCCAACGTTACTGGAGGCTGTGATGAATGCTTGCCGGCAGCCGCGCCGCAAGAAAATTCATCGTCCGGGGCAGGAGACTCTCTCCATCGGTGTAGTGTCCGCTTCGGGTGGGAGTGGCAAAACGGCAGTGTCCTTGCACATGGCGAAGCAGTTGGGGCTCGCGGGTTATGCTGTACTCTATCTTAATCTGGAGACACTGGATAGCACGCTTCCGTTTCTGGAGAAGGGACTTTCTAGAAGTGGGCAACGCAACCCGGATGCGGAGACGGGGTTGTCACGCCTGCTTTACGATCTGAAGGTGGGCAGGAAGGAATCAGGCAAGCAGTTACAGGTGCAATCCAAGGCTGTGGATGGATATGTGATTCGGCACGAAGCGCTGAAGTCTGATGTATTCTGGCCGTTATCGAATCGGAAGGAAATGCTGCAGATGACCCGTGAGGATACGTCGAATCTGCTTCGTTATTTGACCGAATGCGGACAATATGACGTGCTCATTCTCGATGGTGATTCGGGCTGGGATGGACGCAGCGAAGGGGTGTTCGATGCAGCAGATGCCTTTGTCTGGTTAGTTGAAGATGATGTAACTGCCATGCATCGGTGGGGACAGTGGTTACAGCATGTCGAGCGTACCAAGCCAGATGTGTACGAGAACGTGTTGGATCGTTCATGCTTCGTGGTCAATAAATATCGGGACAATGTCGTTAATGCACTTCCGCGATCTGATCTGCATCTGGATGCAGTGTTGCCATATATCCCTTCATGGAAGCAGCTTAGTCAGGAAGAAGTCATGCTTAGTTCTCCGATCTTCCAGCGGGAAGTGAAAAAATTATGTGCCATGCTGGTACAAGATGGAGAAGAAGAATTGAAGCAGACGGGGCGAATTCAGAAGCAGGATCGGTGGGCGTTATGACGGATTCATCCAATCGAATACTGGATCGTGAAGAACAGTTCCAGATTATGCGCAGGGAGGTCAGGGCTGGCCTCGATTTGACCTCTTCCGCAGGAGACGATGAACTATGGCAAGGGATAGAACGCAAAGTTCTCAGTGATCCGAAGCTGGATGATCTGACCTCCGGGGAGCGTCATACACTGGTACAGCGATTATTTGACTCCTTTCGGGGATTGGATATTCTGCAGCCACTCGTGGATCATCCCGATATTACAGAAATTATGATCAATAGTCACAAGGAGATTTTTGTGGAGCAAGAAGGTGAGGTCAGTCAGGTCACCCTTGAATTTGAGTCCAAGGAACGCCTGGAGGACATCATTCAGATGATTGTGTCCGGGGTGAACCGGATTGTGAATGAGTCTTCTCCGATCGTGGATGCCCGGTTAAAGGATGGTTCACGGGTCAATATCGTATTGCCTCCCATTGCTCTGAAAGGCCCCACGATGACCATTCGTAAATTCCCGAGTGAGCCGATGAAGATGTCTGATCTGATTGAAAAGGGAGCCCTGCATGAAGAAGCTGCAGAACTGCTGCAACAGTTGGTACGGAGCAAATACAACATCTTCATTGGAGGTGGTACTGGTTCCGGGAAAACGACCTTTCTGAATGCACTATCCCAGTTCATCCCTGCCGATGAGCGGATTATTACAATTGAAGATTCGGCTGAGTTACAGATTGTAACGGTACCGAATCTGGTGTCACTGGAGACTCGGAATGCGAATACCGAGGGCAAAGGGCAGATATCTATTCGGGATCTGATCAAGTCCTCCTTACGGATGCGCCCGAACCGGATTGTGATTGGTGAAGTAAGGGGCGCAGAAGCGCTGGATATGTTACAGGCAATGAACACTGGGCACGATGGAAGCTTGTCTACAGGGCATGCCAATACCATCTCGGATATGATCAGCAGACTCGAAACGATGGTGCTCAGTGGTGCGGATCTTCCCATTGCGGTTGTACGACAGCAGATTAGTTCGGCAATCGATATATTTGTACATTTATCTCGACTAAGGGACCGTTCACGGCGGGTGACAGAGATCAGTGAAGTGATCGGTACGCAGGACGGTGAGGTCTTGCTGAATCCACTGTTTCGTTTCCAGGAACATGAAGAGAGGGAAGGCAAAATTATTGGCGGGTTAGTACAGGTTGGAAAGTTGAATCAGATCGACAAAATTCAGATGGCTGGGCTCGGGGAATGGCTGAATGAATACATAGGAAAATATAATATTGAATCGGATTCATCAGATAACAACGTGAATTAAAGCTATTGGAAGGTGATTAATGTTGGGTGAAACCAGACAGATGTTGACGGATTACACCGTATATACGCTTTCCCGGAGACAACGAATGGTCTCTATGCTGATTAGTGGTCTGCTGTTCTTTGGAGTCGGACTTCTGTTCTATCACCACTGGTTGGCGGGAGCGATGCTGGCTGCAGGCTGCATATGGGTACCAAAACACTGGACTAAGGTAATGCTGGAACGAAGAAGAATGACGCTCAGTTTACATTTTAAGCAAGCGTTATATGCATTGTCTTCTGCACTGGCTGCAGGAAAATCAGTGGAAAATGGATTCAAGGAATCGGTGGAGGATTTGCGGATGCTGAACCCGGAAGCGGATACCGACCTGATTCGTGAGTTCACAATATTGCGGACACGTTTGGAGTATGGACAACCGATTGAAGAGGCGCTACAGGATTTTTCGGATCGGGCGCAGATTGAGGATATTACGAATTTTGCAGACGTGTTTATTACATGCAAACGAACTGGCGGGGACCTGGTTGAGGTCGTGCGTCGTACATCTGCGGTGATTGGTGAGAAGCTCGACATTCAACAGGATATTATGGTCGCGGTATCACAGAAAAAGTTCGAATCAAAGGTGATGTTTGCAGCTCCGTTTATTTTTCTGATATTTCTGAATCTGACCGCCAAGGATTTTATGGAGCCGTTGTATAGCGGGATGGGTTACCTCATCTCTAGTGGTGCCTTGGCAGTACTCGCCTGCTGTTATCTGTGGATTACTCGCATTATGGATATCAAAGTATAAGGAGCTGAAATGATGCTGCTTCCCGTGATAGTCGGAGGGATGCTCGGAGCGGGATGGCTGGTGCTGGATCGAACCCGGGGGCAGACTTATCGCCATCTGCGCAAGCTGGATATGGAAGGATTGCGACTGAAGAAACTGCATGGTCCCTTCCTGTTTATCCTGGAAAAGTTTGAAATCGGGCGTAGATTGCCTGTAGTCATGTTTCGGATGCAACATGCCATTCAAAAAATGTATGGCATCCAGCACAGTGGGGAGAAAACAATGCTCTATTGCGCTGAAATGCTGACCTACACATGGCTCATGTTACTGGTAGGTTGTTTGTTAACACTCGTTGGAGATATGGGCATCGGAGGCATGGTGGGTGGACTCGCGCTAGGAATCGCTTTACCTTTTGCACTCTATAAAGACCTCAATACGAAGGTGCAGCGCAGAGATCAGGATATCCTTATGGAGCTGCCTGAACTGCTGAACCGGATTGTTCTGCTGGTTGGCGCAGGCGAGACCGTGCAACGTGCCATCGTTCACTGTGTGACAAGCCAGGGGGAACGGAATCATCCGCTGTACAACGAACTCAGAAAGACGGTGGGAGATTGGAATAACGGTTATTCGTTTCAACAATCATTTGAACAGTTCAGCCGCCGCTGCGGTGTGCAGGAAGTGACGATTTTTACAACAACGGTACTGCTCAATTTCCGGCGTGGGGGAGGTGACTTTGTATTGGCGCTGCGGGATCTGTCACATGTGTTGTGGGAGAAACGCAAGGCTGTCAGTCGGGCGAAGGGAGAACAGGCTTCTTCCAAACTGGTGTTTCCGATGGTGCTAATCTTTTTTACGATCGTGGTCATGATCGGGGCACCTGCTTTTATGATGATGAATATGTAGGAGGAATTGGGATGATGGACGTGTTGAAAAACAAGGTAAATGCATTTTGGAAGGAAGAGGACGGACTCGGCACATTGGAGCTGATTCTGATTATCGGGGTTATTATCATTATTGCTTTGATTTTTAAAGACCAAATAACGGCACTAATCAAGTCTCTTCTTAGCAAAGTGGATACAAAAAGTAATGAATTTTTCCCGGGTTAACAGGCTGAAGAAGGAAGAAGGGAGCTTCACCGTTGAAGCCTCCCTAATCTTCCCTGTCGTGCTGTTTATTCTTGTGTTGTTGCTCTTTTTTACCATGTACATGTATCAAAAGACATTTCTGAATCAACATGCCTATGCGGCTTCCGAACGTGCAGCTTATAGCTGGGACAACAGCCACAAGCAGGCAATGACTGGTGAATTTGTCGCTGGAGAACATGACAATCTGTACTGGAGGCTGAAGGATGATCGTATGCTCGGCGCACTGTTTGGTTGGGTGGGAGCGGATAATCAGGTCAGCGTTTCTGTACCTGCTGGTGAGGGAGGAAGTCTCTCGGAACAGAAATTATCGCAAGCGGTTCAACATATATCTTCGGCCATGAAAGGAACAATTGAATATCAGAATTCTCTGACTCAGAGGAAGATAACGACCAAGCTGGATCAAGTGATTTCTCTGCCTCTTCCGTCTTTTTTGTTCGATTCAGGTAACCGTGTGCAGACTCAGGGATCATCCGCAGTTGTTGAACCGGTTGAATTCATTCGAACGGTAGATCTGGTTCGTTATTACGCAGCCAAGTTTAAAGGCAAGGGCGGAACAGCGACCACTACGGCTGCAGAAGCCGGACAGGTCGTGCAGCATTTTGGCAAAAGCAAAAAGTGAACAAAGGAGGAGGGCAGATCTGTTTAGGAAAAAAGACGGTGAGTCGGGGGCTGTAACCCTTTTTTTGATATTAATATTGGCTGGAGTCTATATGTTTGTAGCTATATTTATTGATTACGCTCGTATAGCGGCATTCAAAGTGCAGACCGAACGAATGACACATGCTGCAATGAGATCCGTCATGTCAGCCTATGATACATCACTCCGGGAGTATGGTTTATTCGGGTATGGTGACAGCAGTGGGGATGCGATTATGGCTAAAGTGTTGAATGATAGTGTGAAGCCTTCATCCGTGAAAGATGGATTCCCTATTCTGGATATCCAGTGGGATACAACTTCGCTCAGCATGGAGCGTGAACTGGGAAGATACGATATATTTAATCGCCAGATTCAGGAGGATATGAAGTATCGGGCTCCGGTTGATTTTACCCTTGAAGTGATCAATCGTTTCAAACCGATGTCGGACGAGATGAAGGAAGCCGTGCACACGGTAGACTTGCTGAAAAAATTACAGAAATTATATGACAAGCGTGAAGAATTACTGGACGAGGCCATTGCTAATCAGACGGAATCTGCGGAGAAGCTGAAGAATCTTCCGAAGTTGATCATGAACCCGCCTTCACAGGCCATCTATGAAGAAATGTTGGAAGAAACACCAGAGACAGCTGCCGAAGCAGCGGCACGTTATGCAGATTATCTAAACAAGAAACGAGCAGATGAGGGACTTCCGTTCAGAGAGCAACAATACATATTGGAACTGGCGCGTTATCGGACGGGTGTGAGTAATGTGGTGACAGGCATCAGCATGATCATACAGCCCGCGTTACAGGCCCATCAAACGAAGCTGGACGAAGCGCAGTCCAAGATCGAAGAAGCGCGCAAGATGAATGAGGAAATGAAATGTGTGATTGCAGAGGGGGAGAACCGTTCACAGAATGCCAGCTATGACAACGTGGGAAACTCAAATCTGCCTGGAACCAGTCCTGCATCTACAGGATCAGGGAGTGAAGCCAAAAGCACACGTTCCCTCGCTTCTGAACTTGTGAGGGCAGATGGCCTATTTGATCAGTTGAAGGCACGTGTGGATTCACAAAATTCGGACTTCTCTAACGTCAGAAGAGACAACATGGAGTTGAATACTCAGCTCCGCAACGTTACGGGCATGAGTGGGGTTCCGATTAAACCCGCCGTCAGACAGGCAAGTCAGATTACGGAACGTTATATGGATACCTATGTGCGTAATGGTCCTGCCAACCTCATCCTCCAGAGTAAGCAACAGCTGGAGAGTGGTCGAGGTGCGGATGCCCAGCGCAAAGCAAATGACAAAGAATCCAAAGGGAAGTTGAAGGAAGTTAAACGGATCTTGTCACAGATTGAAAAAGGAAGTTCTGGTTCCATGGACGCTTTCAAACAGCTTGAGGAGTATTACAACGCTAATATTGCTTTTAACGAGGCTAGTCGTGAGGAAGCCAAAAAGGCAGAGATTGCTGCTGATCCCTATGACTCTGGTGGGGATGCCATGAAGGGAATGGACAGTTTGTTCGGCGGGATGTCCGGTTTGCTGGATAGCCTTGGCGATGAATTATTTCAGAATGAGTATGCCCTTGCCTATTTTAACTCCATGGATTTTGGTCAGTTATTTACCTGGACTGAAGGTGGAGATGCCGGTGATGTCTTCAAATTGGAGAATCAGGAACTGGAGTATATCGTATACGGGTTTCATAATCCTTCGGGTAACATTGCTGCGGCATATGCGGAGATCTTTGGGATGCGGCTGGCTATTCGGACGGCAGAAGGGTTAATTGAGCATAGCAAGCTGGGGAATCCACTTCTCGTGTTATCGGCAGCTATCTTGCACGGAATTACAAACGCCATTGCCGATATGGTGAAACTTGCGAAAGAAGGCAGTGTGGAATTGTCCAAGCATATCAAAGTCAAATTGACGTACAGGGATCATCTGCGATTGTTCCTCTTAATGCATAGCAACAATGAACTTAAAATGTCTAGAATGCTGGCTCTGATTCGATTGAATACCGGCGTAAATCCAGATGAGAAACAGACGTATGCTTCAGGTAATATGCGAAGTAGCGTCAAACTGTGGTTTCTGCCAGGGGTGGTTAGAAGCATAGGTGCAGTTATGGGGAGTGCGGATCAGGTTGAAGGTGGGCGATTTTTCATTGAGCGGAAGGCGGATTATTCCTATTGAATGATCGGGATCGTTTCGGTGGAGGGATTATGGATAAGCAGCAACGATATGAAAAAGAAAACGCACAATTACAGATTCGTTTAACACGAATAACCAAAATGGCACGTTTGAAGTGTTTGAAGATGCAGATGTGTTTTCCGAAAAAGGAACAGGGCAGCATGGTTCTGGAAGCCTCACTGGTTTTGCCTGTCTTTCTGTTCTTTATCATGTTTCTCATTTTCATTGTGCAGATGACTCTAATCTCTACAGCACTACAGAGCACGGCGGGGGAAGCGGTAAAGCAGTTATCAACGAAAATATATCCGGTATCTCTTGTGTTCACGCCTTCTGATTTTGCAGGCGGTGAAGGCTCCGGAGGGGGCTGGAAGATACCAGAGTTGTCTCTGACAGAATGGGCAGAAGGTTATGCTTCCTCACTGCCTGAGCCATTAAGTGATTGGGTACGATCAGCAGCAGCCAGTGGTGAACAGCCCTTACAGGAGATCAAAACCTCCGTGTTAGAAACCGTGCTTGATCCCACAGTAAAACCGCTGCTTGAACCATTTATCGAGTCAACCCTGCTGGATATGGAACGTGTTCATGTGAATGGTGTTTCCATACCTGATCTCAAGAACAAAACGAATCCATATTTTCGGCTTGAACTGAGTTATGAATTGCCGATAAAGGTACCCTTCCTTAGCAAACCGCTACGGATTCAGGCTGCTGCGGCAGAACGGATATGGATTGGAGATACAGGAGAAGGAGCTGATGGCAGCGGAGGAGACGGGCATACTGCGGGCTCCGCAACAGTACTGTTGAAGCCTGACCCGGCTTACATAGGCAACAATGCAACGATCAAGGTGAAGGTAGAACCAGGAGCGACAGCCAACTTAACGATATTTTACAAGTCAGGTGAAAGCTCTGCGAAGCACATCGGCTGGGCCACCGCAGATGAGAATGGAATCATTGAATGGAATTGGTTTGTCGGTACCCGGACAACAGAAGGTTCATGGAGTTTTGTGGTCGAGACCGCGGATGGTGCCAAGACGGAGACTACGATTAACGTGGCCTCCAGAAAATAAGAAAGGAGATGATGGAACTGGAGTGGTTTTACATTGCCTGTGGCATATACGTTATTGCCGCTTTTATAACAGATATTCGTTTCATGAAAATTCCCAATCGATTGACTTTACCTGTGACTGTAGCTGGCGTACTAGCCCATATCATATGGGGAGGATGGAATGGCTTCTTGTTCTCAGCCGCCGGATTTGCCGCCGGTTTTGGGATCTTGTTCCTGATGTATGTGATTGGAGCGGTAGGAGCAGGAGATGTGAAATTGTTTGGTGGTATTGGTGCATGGACGGGACTCGCTTTTGGCATTCATGTGATTATTTATTCGGTTTTGTATGCGGGAGCCGTTGGTTTAGTGATACTTCTGTTCCGTAAGAACTCAGCGAAACGGATTCGAGGCATGGCAGGAAATCTTGCAGGATTCTTCATGCTTGGTTCGCTCAAGCTGGTGAACAAGGAGAAGACATTGAAGTTTCCATTTATGCTGGCGGTGTTACCTGCGTATATCACGGTCCTTATCCCCGCACTTTTCCCTTGATATAAGGAGTCTGGAAAACGCTAGGATAACAGCGACCGAAGATGGCACTGCGATTGGAGTGGAAAAGTGTAGCGTATTGTAACTCAACTCATATCAACTAAACTTTTTACACGAGAACAGCGATCGGAAGGTTGTTCCGTCATCGAAGTTTCAGTGTAAACATTCTTTAGTTGAACCTATACAGCAATGGAAAGAGAGGATTGGCATGTATGGATTAACGAGAGATTTTATTCGTAATGGCGGAGCGTTCATGGTTTTGGAAAAAGCAGAAGGGTTACGAATGGAGGAATTGAGCCGGGTGCAGATGGGGATGTTGTCCTCCAATCAGATCCCGCGACTTCTGCCTGTTCATATTCGGGAAGTGGATCGAAATGTAACTTTGCAGTACGACATATCGGGCTACAAGATGTTATCCCAAATGTTAAAGTCAAGCAAAATCCAATTGCGTGTTCTGTATGGTCTGTTGTTCCAACTGGCAGATGCCTTCACGGAATGCCGACAATATATGCTGGAACCTCGTAAATTATTGATTCAGGAGGAGTACTTGTTCATCAATGGTTCATTCGAACAGGGTGAGCTTGGGATGGTATATGTACCGATCATGGATAAGGATGAAGATGATTCGACGCCTCAGCAATTCCGTGAGCTGGTAATCAGGCTGATGGCCCATGTACAGGAACTGCAGGGAGTAGGCATTCAGCGTGTTCTGCAGTTATGCGAGAATGAACGCTGGGATATTAGACAATTACGAGAGCTACTGCTGGAGTTATACGCTGACGAGCAAGAGAGTGGAGGAAGCGCAGCATTCCTCTCGTCCAGAAACTCGGAAGCGGGCGATGATCCAAGGGCAAGAGGTGCCTCACATTCGTCGATTTCCGAGCGAGATAGTAACCCTTTTGCTGGTAATTCCGGGCCATATCAGTATCAGTACAGTGGTCCCATTCAAAATGGTTCTGTGGATTCACCACTAAATTTCCGTCAACAGCAGAAAATGAGTGCTCCCGGGGTTGAAGACATTCCGCTGAGGTCACGAACCTTTACAGGCAGACGCTCATCTGGACATTCTTCATTGGAGGACTCAAGCATCGTGGATCAGGCATTGGGTGACCCATATCATTCGCTAGAGCATGCTGACATGGAAGTGGAGGAGAAGTCCGGATCTTCCAAAGTAACCTATATCATACTGGGCTGCATGGTTGCCATGGCATTGGTATGGAGATTCATATACATGGAGCAACCTGGACAGAAACAGATGATTCTATCAGCGGTACTCAGTCTAGGCTTGCTTGGCGTGGCAGGATGGACGTGGAAGCGCAAGGGGAACCCTCAGAATGGCTCAGAGAATAAACATTCTTTTTCATTCAGCCTGGGTAAGAACAAAGGGAAGAAAACTGAAGATGAAGAGGAACTATTTCAGGAAAGTTGGCGCTGGAATGCAGCTGACAAGCCGGAGGAACGTATATACCAAGCTGCTGAATCAGCTTCAGAAGCAATGGAGCGTTCCCGTTTTCAAAATCTGTACATGACAGCTGAACCTTCCGAAACACCGTTTGTACAAGGCCAGGCACAAGTTGCAGCTTCAACTTCGGAATTAATTCGACATGATACAGTTGCGGAAGCAACCGTGAACTTGCAAAATCTGACTGGAGGCAAAGTTACTGGGGCTGGCCCTATAGTGCCGTCATTTTATCTTGAGCGAAGATCGGGAAGCAGTGATCAACATGAACGAATGGATGTTCAAGGCGCATCTTTTGTAATCGGAAGATCAGCAGACATGGTTCAGTGGGTAGACACAGCTACCGGCGTGTCCCGTGCTCATGTGGAATTGAGCCGGAACAAATCGGGCTATGTGATTAAGGACTTGGGTTCCGTCAATGGAACCGTTCTTCAGGGCAATATTCTTGCTCCTTACAAGGAGTATCCATTGGCGGATGGAGATACATTCACCCTGGCGGAATCTGTTTACACCTATCGGTCGGTTGGATAAGCCACAGTTCAATCCGTGGTTCGATCAGTCGGATAAGCCACGGTGCTTCAGATCTTCAAGAGCCTGGGTTAATGTAGGGAAGGTGAACTGGAATCCGTGGTCGAGTGCTTTTTGCGGAATGACTCTCTGCCCCTGAAGCACGACAACGGATAGTTCTCCGACCAAGGTTTTAATCATGAAGCTGGGTACGGGGAACCAGTGAGGGCGATGATAGACCTTGCCGACCGTACGACCAAATTCATCATTGGTAACCGGATTCGGTGAGGAAGCATTGACTGGACCTGACACTTGTTTATTTTGAATGCTAAAGTCAATCAGCCTTACGATATCCATAATGTGAATCCAGCTGGTCCACTGCTTGCCACTGCCTATCTTGCCGCCAACACCCAGCATATAAGGGAGTTTCATCAATGGAAAGGCCCCTCTTTTATGGCCAAGAACCAGGCTAACCCTGATTTTGACGAGCCTGACATGTTTGATGGCATCTGCAGCTATTTCCCATTGTTCTGAGACCCGGGATGGGAAATTCATTGACTTTTGCGGACTACTCTCATCAAAGGTTTCGGTAGGGGAGGTTCCATAGATGGCCATGGCAGAAGCCTGAACGACGACTTCGGGCTTTTGTTGCAGTGAATCCACCAAACGGGCTACCCGGGCAACAGTTGTTACCCTGGATTGTACGATCTCCAGCTTTGCCTTGGTTGTCCATCGTTGGTTCAACGTTTCTCCGGCAAGATTGACGAGAGCGTCCATGCCTTCAAGTAGTTGAGGGTGCTCTTCGACTTGTTCCCATGATATATATGTAAGATTCTTGCTTGGATTATGCAAGTCAGGCAGTTTGCGTGTGATGATTTTCACGTGGTGTCCGGCTTGCAGCCAATAATCCACAAGAGCTCCTCCCACAAACCCAGTACCTCCACAAATGGCAATTTTCATATTGATGAACATCCTCTCTGTAATTTTCACTGCGCTGACATGTATCCGTGAATCGACAAACAGCCCCGGAAGGTAAGCAATGCCTGTTGGGAACGACTTACCTGACGGAGCTTGTAATATGAGCCTTTCGCCTAAATCTCAAGTACGTTTCAATATAAGTAGTCGTAGACCGAGCGATCCTGCAGTAAGTGATACAAGGTACTGATCGCTGATGTATCTTAATTAACCAATTCGATATAGGGCTTAACTCATCTTGTTATTTTATTTGATCAAATGTTGATAAGGGGAATAATCGATTTTGTTTTTCTCCAAGAATTTCACCAAAAACTTATTATCCCGCTTCGGTGTGGCTATAATGTATCCTTTGATGCAGTGATCTCTCGATACTTCCGTGGCGTTGTCTTCAACTGCAATTTTACCGATCTCTGCAGCGATGGAATGTTTGGCTATGTCACGAAATGGCCCAGGTACAGGCTCCACGAGTTGATCTAAAAAAGCCTTGGCTTCATCTGTCCATAAGTGACGGCTGGCTTCAACCCAATAATTCTGCCAATCCAGTTTGGACTTTCCGTCTGCTTTTGGTAGCACTTTCAAAAACTTGCGCATCATAAAAAATCCACCGACACACATGCTGCCAAGTAATAAAAAAGTCCAGAATGCGATCGTATTCATAAACCAATTGCTGGGGGAACTGCTCGTCAGTATCATCACGTAGGAGTCGAAAATCATTGCGGAGTCACCTCGGTTCATTGATTTTCACGGAAAGACGGATTCCGCCTACCCATGTTCCACATATTAGCTGTCAAAAATAGCCTCTATCCCGAATTATAGCGCATTTCTAGATTTATTTCGATAATCGCGTTAGAATAAGGGATAATTCAGAATAAGGGGGATCAATAATGCTGAAAATCGGCTCCCACGTGTCCTTTTCGGACAAGGGATTATTGAGTGCAACGAAGGAAGCGTCCTCGTACGGTTCCAGTTCGTTTATGATATATACGGGTGCACCACAGAATACACGTCGCAAGCCAATTGAATCCATGTATATTGAGGAAGGCAAGCTTGCCATGCAAGCAGGTGGAATGGAAGATATTGTTGTCCATGCACCGTACATTATTAATCTTGGCTCATACAAAGATAGTACGTACAGACTGGCTGTAGATTTCCTTCAGGAAGAGATTCGTCGTACACATGCCATCGGTGTGAAGAACATCGTATTGCATCCGGGCGCATTCACAGACAAAGATGCTCACTATGGGATCGGACGGATCGCAGAAGGGCTGAATGAAGTGCTGGAGGGTGTGAAAGAGACGGATGTGAACATCGCTCTGGAGACCATGGCTGGCAAAGGTACGGAGATGGGTCGCAGTTTCGAAGAGATCGCTCAGATTATCGAGAAAGTAACGTACAACGAGCGCCTGACTGTGTGTATGGATACATGCCACATTCATGATGCCGGATACGATATCGTTAATGATTTTGACGGTGTACTTGAACAATTCGATCGTACGGTAGGACTTGACCGCATTGCCGTAATGCATATTAATGATAGTAAGAATGCTGTAGGTGCACACAAGGACCGTCATACACCGATTGGCTCTGGCTGGATTGGCTTTGAGGCGATTAACCGCATCGTTAACCATGAGAAGCTTCAAGGACGTCCATTTATCCTGGAGACACCTTGGATTGGCAAAGAGGCCAAGACACAGCGTCCAATGTATGAGGTGGAGATTGCGCTGCTGCGTGGGGATGTTGCCGGTCGATTCGGCCAGGAATTCCTGACAGAAGTAGAACAGCTGCAACACTTTTTCAAAAGTAAAGAGATTGAGTCCCGTTCGTATATTCTGGATGTATGGACATTGCTCAAAAATGATGCCAAAGCCAAAAAGGCAGATCCGCGCGAACCGCTGGAACGTCTCTATGACATGGTGGCTGAAGCTGCATTGTTCCCTCATTTGAATGAAGAACAACTGAATCATCGCTTGATTGCTTGGCTTGCGGGTTAACCCCGCAGGTCATGGCTTAATTGAAGGAGGAAGAATAACCCGATGGAGATCCATGCTAAACAAGTACGCCCTGATTCTAAAAACCGCGCCGATCGCGCGCGCATGCTCATTTCCTGTCCGGATGGTCCAGGAATTGTTGCTGCCGTGTCTCACTTCTTGCACCAGCATGGTGCAAACATTGTACAGTCGGACCAATACACAATGGACCCTGCTGGCGGCATGTTCTTTATGCGGATTGAGTTCGATCTTCCGCAATTGTTGGTCAATTTGCCGAAACTGGAAGCTGATTTTGCAGAAGTGGCAAGCCGTTTCCAAATGGAATGGACGTTATCTGCGGTTAGCCGCAAGAAGAAACTGGCTATCTTTGTATCCAAAGAAGATCACTGCCTGGTTGAATTGTTATGGCAATGGCAGGCAGGCGACCTGGATGCCGATATTGCTCTTGTGGTTAGTAACCATCTGGACATGAAGGACTATGTAGAATCATTCGGCATTCCATATCATCATATTCCGGTAACAGCAGATACGAAGAAAGAAGCGGAACAGCGCCAGCTGGACGTCATCGGCAATGATGTGGATGTGATCATTCTGGCTCGTTACATGCAGATCATCTCTCCAATGTTCATTGAGCACTACCGCAATCGAATTATTAATATCCACCATTCCTTCCTTCCGGCATTTGTGGGTGGTAAACCATATGCTCAAGCGTATAACCGCGGTGTCAAAATCATCGGTGCGACAGCGCACTATGTTACGGAAGAACTGGATGGGGGCCCGATTATTGAACAGGATGTGCAGCGTGTAAGCCACGGAGATGACGTAACTGAATTGAAGCGTATTGGACGTACCATTGAGCGTGTTGTGCTTGCGCGTGCCGTGAAATGGCATGTCGAAGACCGTGTTCTCGTTCATGAAAATAAAACCGTCGTATTTTAAGTTCTCGCTTTAATACTGTGCAAGGTTGATTCGGAACCACGTAATAGACTAACAAAAAGGCGACCCCCATTCGTTTACGAAAAGGGGGTCGCTTTTTTCGCGTTCATATACTTTCCGCACAAGCCAAGCACAATACCAAACAGCAGATGTCCTGCAATCCAGTAGAGGATAGCTGACACATCGTACAGGTCTGGCACACGCGAAGATAGTTGAGAGAGTGGGATATAGAGCAGGGACGAGACGGCACCAAACAAAATGCCTTTGAATATAGGGTGGCCTGAATATCGTACCCACCACAGGTAGAAGATGCCGATGACAACGGACACAACCAGATGTAAAACAAACTCAATGAATTCGGGTAAGGTTGGTGGAAGACCAGGCACAAAATCGATATTCAGAAGCAGCGTATATACTTGTTCGCCGGTGTAGGCCTGAATCACTTTGAGGAAAAATCCCAGAACAACTCCCGAGAGAATTCCCGTTAAAATACCCGATACCCAGGGTAATGAGTACTTTATCGATGTGGGTGGGTGAACAATATGATCTGGCATAGATGCATCCTCCCTTTATTTTGGGGTACAACTGGTAGTAAACCGCAGCACGATTTTCGAATCCATATAGGAACATTATATGTGAATTGAGGATTGATATCTAAAAAATGCATTTTTTTCAGGTTAAAGGTTATACTTCATGCGATGGATTTGCGAGGCTCGTTAAGTCTGTTTTTGGATTCAAGTGCCTTGTTCAGTACGATTTTTGCTTGATAGGCAAGGATTATTCATCACAAACAACCGATTTTTCAGAACTTCTAAAAGAAGGTTATGGAAAAGCTTCACGCCAAGTGATACAATACAAAAGTGAATAAGTCAAAATGAAACACTCAAGCGGATTCACTTATTGTGAAATTCGGTTTGCTTGTATGATGAGAGGGATTCGCTTGCGCACCCGACTTATCTAAAGACATGAGGAGGACAAACCATGACTGACAAGAACGAAGCGATTCAAAAGGACGAGAACACTACAATCGACAACCTGTCGATTACTACCGTACGTACTTTGGCGATTGATGCAATTGAGAAGGCAAATTCCGGACATCCGGGTATGCCTATGGGCTCCGCTCCAATGGGGTACCAACTTTTTGCAAAAACGATGACTCATAACCCGGACCACCCAACTTGGGTTAACCGGGACCGTTTTGTCCTGTCTGCAGGACACGGCTCCATGTTGCTGTACAGCTTGCTGCACCTGAGCGGATATGATCTTCCAATGGAAGAACTGAAACAGTTCCGTCAATGGGGAAGCAAAACACCGGGTCACCCGGAATTCGGACACACTGCAGGTGTTGATGCAACAACCGGCCCACTGGGTCAAGGTATTGCAATGGCTGTAGGTATGGCGATGGCTGAAGCTCAATTGGGCGCAACATACAATAAAGACAAATTCAACGTGGTTGACCACTACACTTACGCAATCTGTGGTGATGGTGACTTGATGGAAGGCGTATCCCATGAATCAGCTTCCCTGGCTGGACGTTTGCACCTGGGCAAACTGATCATGTTGTTCGACTCCAATGACATCACGTTGGATGGTAAATTGGATCTGTCTTCTTCCGAAAGCATCGCGAAGCGTTTTGAAGCTTATGGCTGGCAAGTGCTGCGCGTTGAAGACGGTAACGATCTGCCTGCAATCGAAAAAGCCATTCAGGAAGGTCAAGCAGATACACTGCGTCCTACACTGATCGAAGTTAAAACGGTTATTGGTTATGGTAGCCCGAACAAACAAGGTAAAGGCGGCCACGGCGGTACTCACGGATCACCACTGGGTGCAGACGAAGCCAAATTGACTAAAGAGTATTACAAATGGGTTTATGAAGAAAACTTCCACGTACCAGCTGAAGTTCGCGATCACTTTGCACAAGTGAAAGATCGTGGTATCTCTGCTAACAAAGCTTGGGACGAGAAATTTGCCGAGTACAAAAAAGCATTCCCTGAGCTGGCAGCTCAATTCGAAACAGCGATTAACGGCGACCTTCCAGAAGGTTGGGACCGTGATCTTCCTAAATATGCAGCAACAGACAAAGCTCTTTCCACTCGTGTAGCATCCGGTAACGCTCTGAACGGTCTGGCGCACAACGTGCCACAACTGACAGGTGGATCTGCTGACTTGGAAAGCTCCACAATGACTCACCTGAACAACCTGGAGAACTTCACACCTGAAGATTACTCCGGCCGTAACATCTACTTCGGTATCCGTGAATTCGGTATGGCTGGAGCAATGAACGGTATGGCACTGCACAGCGGTGTGAAAGTATTCGGAGGTACGTTCTTCGTATTTACCGATTACCTGCGTCCGGCTGTTCGTCTGGCTGCCCTGATGGGATTGCCTGTAACGTATGTTCTGACTCACGACAGTATCGCTGTTGGTGAAGATGGTCCTACGCACGAACCAATCGAGCAACTGGCGTCCCTGCGTATCATTCCTAACCTGACGGTTATTCGTCCGGCTGATGGTAATGAAACTTCGGCTGCTTGGGCTTACGCGCTTGAGAACAAGAGCAACCCGGTTGCACTCGTACTCACTCGTCAAAACCTGCCGATCCTGGAAGGTACGGTTGAAGGTTCACGTGAGAACGTGAAACGTGGTGCTTATGTTGTCTCTGATGCAAAAGATGGCAAAGCGGTAGCACAAATCATCGCTACAGGTTCTGAAGTGCAATTGGCTGTTAAAGCTCAAGCAGCACTTGCTGAACAAGGCATCCAAGTTCGCGTAATCAGCATGCCAAGCTGGGATCTGTTCGAGAAACAAGACAAAGCTTATAAAGAGTCCGTTCTTCTTCCGGATGTTAAAGCTCGTCTTGCGATTGAAATGGCTTATCCAATGGGCTGGGAGAAATATGTTGGAGATCAAGGTGACATTCTCGGAATCAGCACATTCGGTGCATCCGCGCCTGGCGACCGTGTTATCCAAGAATATGGCTTTACAGTGGACAACGTGGTTAGCCGCGTAAAAGCATTGCTGTAATAGCTTCATAAGCGCTGCTATGGTCGGGAGAGCTTCATGCTGTCCTGATCCATGGCAGTAAGTTATTTCCGCAGAGCATGGGCGGTAACTCGTTATCGCCCTGATCTGTTTTGCCTTTTGTTTTCATTAACTTCAGGGGAGCGGGTACGCATGTCACAATTCGATCAAGTCAGTGTAGTGAAAGAGGCCAACATTTATTATGATGGTCAGGTAACCAGCAGAACGGTTATTTTGGGGGATGGCAGCAAAGTGACTCTGGGCATCATGCTTCCAGGCAGTTATGAGTTCGGTACGGATTCCCGTGAAATTATGGAGATTCTGTCCGGAGATCTGAAAGTATTGCTTCCCGGAGAAGAAGAGTGGCAAGAGATTCAAGGCCAAGCTACGTTCCACGTGCCTGCCGAATCCAAATTTAAACTGGAGATACGCAGCGTTACTGACTACGTCTGCTCGTACCCGGCGGAATAACATAAGAAGGGTAAGCAGAACCGCAACCCGCGGATTCGGTTTACCCTTTTTGCTTCTTGAATTCTAACGACAAAGTTCGAGCTGCAAGCTTGTCAGCCCCGTGGATTTGAAGTATCCTTATGCTAAGTTGTTTAGAATGGAATACGGAAAAATATAACCGAAATCAGGAGGTTTTTGAGATCATGGCAAAAAAAGTGACATTTGACTATAGCACGGCATTGCAATTTGTAAATCAGCACGAAGTGGACTATTTCGCTGAACCGATTCGTTTGGCTCACGAACAGCTTCACAACGGAACAGGAACAGGCTCCGACTATCTGGGCTGGATTGACCTGCCGACGGCTTATGACAAAGAAGAGTTCGCCCGCATTCAAAAAGCAGCTGCCAAAATCCAAAGTGACTCCGAAGTGCTGATCGTTATCGGTATTGGTGGATCATACCTGGGTGCACGTGCAGCAATTGAAATGCTGACACACTCGTTCTATAACAATCTGCCAAAAGACAAACGCAAAACGCCTGAAATCTATTTTGCAGGAAACAATATCAGTTCCACATATGTAACGCACTTGCTGGATCTGGTTGAAGGCAAAGATTTCTCCGTCAACGTCATTTCCAAATCGGGTACAACAACAGAGCCGGCAATTGCATTCCGTATCTTCCGTGCAGCTTTGGAAGAGAAATATGGTAAAGAAGAAGCTCGCAAACGCATCTATGCTACAACAGACAAAGCGCGCGGTGCATTGAAAGAACTGGCGAATGCAGAAGGATACGAATCTTTCATTATCCCGGATGATGTAGGTGGACGTTACTCCGTTCTGACGGCTGTAGGTTTGCTGCCAATCGCAGCAGCTGGTATCAGCATCGAAGAAATGATGCAAGGTGCGGCTGACGCATCCAAAGAATACAGCAACCCGAACGTAGCTGAGAATGAAGCATATCAATATGCTGCTGTTCGTAACGCCTTGTATCGCAAAGGTAAAGGTACAGAGATCCTTGTAAACTATGAGCCATCCCTGCACTTCGTGTCCGAGTGGTGGAAACAACTGTTCGGAGAGAGTGAAGGTAAAGACTACAAAGGGATCTATCCTGCATCCGTTGATTTCTCTACAGACTTGCACTCCATGGGTCAATTCATCCAGGAAGGTAGCCGGAATATCTTCGAAACTGTTATCCAGGTTACTGAAGTGGCTGAGCATATCTCGATCAAATCCGATCCGGACGATCTGGATGGGCTGAACTTCCTTGAAGGCAAAACCATGGACTTTGTTAACAAAAAAGCGTTCCAGGGAACACTGCTTGCACATACAGATGGTCAAGTGCCAAACCTGATTGTGAACATTCCAGATATGACTCCATATTCTTTCGGATATCTGGTATACTTCTTTGAAAAAGCATGCGGCATCAGTGGCTACCTGCTGGGCGTCAATCCATTTGACCAACCAGGCGTGGAAGCATACAAGAAAAATATGTTCGCATTGTTGGGCAAACCAGGCTTTGAAGAAGAGAAAGCAGCGCTCGAAGCGAGACTTTCCGAATAATTCATCGGTCTGCTCATATAGTTAAATAAGGTAATATAAATCTATCGGGGAATTACTGTTCGTTCAAGATGCAGAATTCTCCGGCTGTAGATAACCAGGGCAGTTCGTCCGCGTTCGCGCGGGGAACTGCTTTCTTGTAAAATGGACAAGGGGAAAGCTGGACTAAGGAAAAGATCAGAAAGTTGGATTTGCAATGATTGAACGTTATCGCACGGTTCGAGGACCGGGCAATCTGGAAATCGTAATCAAAAAGTCTCGATTTATCGGTCATATTATGCCGGTCACGACAGAGGAAGAGGCCGTTGCCTTTATCGATGAGATCAAGAAAAAACATTGGAATGCGACTCACAACTGCTCTGCGTACATGATTGGGGAGCGGGATGAGATTCAGAAGCAATCTGATGACGGGGAACCAAGCGGAACAGCAGGGAAGCCCATTCTTGAAGTGATCAAAAATCAGAAATTAAAAAATGTGGCGATTGTGGTTACGCGATACTTCGGGGGAATTATGCTTGGAGCCGGTGGGTTAATTCGCGCTTATACGGACGGGGCTGTAGCAGCCATTGAAGCCGGAGAAGTCATTACCAACGTGCTGCATCGTGAAGTGTTTGTTGAACTGGATTATACGTGGCTGGGTAAAGTGGAAAATGAGTTAAGAAGCCGGGAAGTCCGTACAGGTGAAACTGGATTCACCGATAAGGTTACGTTGACTTGTCTTCCGCCGGATAGTGATACCGAGGCTTTTGTAGCCTGGATCACGGATTTGACGCAAGGGCAATCCCGGATCACGGAGGGACAGCGGCTTTATTTTATTGAAGGGGAATAAAATATATGGCTAGAAGAGCAGTCGAACAGGAGTTGTCGAGGGAGCGGATACTGGAGGCGGCGAGGCACCTTTTTATTACCAAAGGATACCGCGCCATTTCGATGCGAAGCATCGGCCAGCATCTGGGCTATAGTCATGGGTCGCTGTATTATCACTTTAAAGAAAAGGCAGAGCTGTTCTATGCCATCGTGGTTGAAGATTTCAATCATCTGGGGCATTTGCTGCTGCAAGCCATGGTCAGGCCGGTTTGTGATGATGTGAGCAAGGTAGAGCACATTATGATGGAGTTTATTCGCTTTGGTCTGGAGAATCCATATCAATACGAAATTATGTTTATGATCAGGGACGAAGAACTGTTGTCTTATTGTCGTACCGAACAGGGACGTTGTTTCGAATTGTTTGCATCGATTATAAGGCAGTACATGAATGAAGAGAACTGTACGGAAGAGGATATTCAAAGGGTACCGCGTACGCTATTTTTGGCTATGCACGGATTCATTTCTTATTACATTCAGGACCGTTTAACGTTTGTGGAGATTGAATCGTCTGCGCTATCTCATGTCAAAGTGCTGTGCCGCAATCTGCGTCAGCAGCCTGGCGTCCAATAATGGCGCTATTGTTGCACCCCTACACTTCAGGGCGGTGATTTGTCATAACTTTAATTCTTTATAACGTTGTCTTGCGAAAGTCATTATGCGCCAAAGACCAAGTCAGGCGGCTCCGACCCGAAATGAGGGTGGACCGCCTGTTTGTGTTTGCAAAGATAAATGAGTAAAAGTCAGGTCTGTTCTGTTGGGCTGACTCTAGCCTTCCATGATTTTGAGGAAGTACTCCCGCTCACGTGGTCCATCGAATTCACAAAAGTAAATGCCTTGCCATCGGCCAAGCAGCAGCCTGCCCTCATGAATAATCACCGTCTGGGATGGCCCCGTTGTGATCGATTTGAGGTGAGAGGCTGTATTGCCTTCGGCGTGTCGATACTCGGGGTGCTCCCAAGGGTACACTTCGTCCAAACGCAACAATACATCGTGTTTCACATCCGGGTCTGCATTTTCGTTGATGGCAATACCGGCTGTCGTATGAGGACAATAGATGAGCACTGTCCCATTCTGCACACCGCTACTCTGGACAACCTGCTTCACGTCCCGCGTGATATCTTTCATTTCATCTCGTGTGGAAGTGGATATGTTCTTCGTATATAACATGTTAGATCGCTCCTTATCATCTCATTTCTTACCCTCGATTGTACCTTAACCACTACATACCAAACAAACCACATATGCAAGGTGAAAAAAGCAAATCGCAGCATAACGGAGAGGACAGAAATAACCTGAAGAGATTTTTATTAATCGATCTCATATAAGGCCCAATAATATACAACAAAAGCATTGACGATTAGCACTGCAAACTGGTAAAGTATCAGAAAAGCAAAAAACCAAGTAGACTAATGGGAATAATATTAAAGTAATATAATCCAACTTAGGAAAAATGTCGTATTGAAGCAGGGAGACTGCCGACCGGAACTATAGCCGGAGGCTGGGAGGGAACGCAGCAATGAATACCGTTCTTCGTCATAAAGGATGGACTTGGGGATTTCGCAGTACCGTATTGTTATATTTTATCGTACTTATTGTACTTCCAATCATCGGTGTGTACGTCAATTCCTTCTCCGAAGGATGGAGTAACTTTGTTCAGAGCATTATGGATCCGATCGCGTGGAAAGCCGTACTGCTGACCATTCGGCTGGCCGTGATCGCCACGTTGATTAATGTGGTGCTGGGCACGATGATCGCCTGGGTGCTGACGCGGTATCGCTTTGTCGGCAGATCGTTTCTCAACAGCCTGGTCGACCTCCCGTTTGCACTGCCAACAGCGGTGGGCGGCTTAATGATTATGCTACTTTTGGGTCCGGTCAGTGTCATCGGGAAATTGGCAGAATCGATGGGATTCGAGATTGTGTTTCATCAACCTGCCATTGTTATCGCGATGACCTTTGTCACGTTTCCGTTTGTGATCCGTGCGGTGCAACCATTGCTTGAAGAAATTGATCCTTCCGAAGAAGAGGCCTCGTACACGATGGGGGCATCCAAGGCTCGCACGTTCATGCAGGTGATTCTGCCGTCTATGGCTCCTGGCATGATCAGCGGGGGGATGTTGGCTTTCTCCAGAGGACTCGCTGAATTCGGGGCTGTCGTGCTGGTGGCTGGTAACATTCCGGGAAGAACACTGACTGCTTCCGTATTTATCTACGGGGAGATTGAAAGTGATAATCCAACGGGAGCCGCTGCGGTATCCGTAATACTTCTGACGCTCTCCTTCCTGATCCTCTGGCTGATCAATCTGGTGCAGATGCGGGGGAGAAGACGATGAGAAGACTATTAATCGGACTGACGTTTGCGGTATTTATCGTACTGCTGATCATCCCGCTCGGACGCATTTTTATTGGCGCATTTGAAGACGGGGCAGGGGGATTCCTGAAAGGGCTGATGCGTCCTGAGGCGCTACATGCCTTGATGATGACCGGGCTGGTTGTCCTGGTGGTCACCCTGTTAAATACATTGTTTGGTATCATGATGGCCCTGTATCTGGTTCGTGCCGGGTGGCTGAGTGAACGGGTAAAGGGGCTGCTGAACAGTATCGTAGACCTGCCTTATGCCGTATCTCCTGTCATTGGCGGCTTGATGATTGTTTTGATGCTGGGACCTAACAGCATTATGGGCGCTTTTTTTGAAGGAATTGGATTCAATGTGGTCTATGCCTTCCCGGGTATGGTGATCGCAACGTTATTTGTTACCTTTCCACTGATGGTCAGAGAGGTCATGCCTGTCCTGCAGGAACTCGGTTCACAGCAAGAGGAAGCCGCATCGACATTGGGCGCCTACGGTTGGAGAACGTTCTGGAGTGTGACCTGGCCTTCGATCCGCTGGGCGGTGGTGTACGGTCTTGTCTTGACGGTTGCGCGTTCACTCGGGGAATTCGGTGCAGTGCTAGTCGTATCCGGTAATATCATGAACAAAACGCAGACAGCAACAACGCTGGTGTATCAGGATGTAGAGAATTTTAATGTAGCTGCCGCAAATGGTGTGGCATTGGTGCTGGTCACCTTCTCCGTCGGGCTGCTGCTTATGATGGAATGGGCCAAGAAGCGAAAGGAAGTGCATTGATATGCATGTAGAAGTCCGTGACTTAAACAAACATTTCGGTGATTTTCATGCGGTAAAAGATGTCTCATTCGATATTGCCAAAGGCCATCTGATCGGTCTGCTTGGACCCAGCGGGGGCGGAAAGACGTCCATTCTGCGGATGTTAGCGGGACTGGAGAATCCGGGTTCCGGAGAGATTCGTTTTCACGGAAAAGTCGTGAACCATCTGCCTCCACAGGAGCGGGGCATCGGATTCGTATTCCAGAACTATGCCTTGTTCAAACATATGACGGTATTTGAGAATATCGCCTTTGGACTCAAGGTCAAGAAGACGCCGAAGGCCCAGATCCGTGATCGGGTTATGGAACTCGTTGAGCTGACTGGGTTAAAAGGTTTCGAACAACGCTATCCACATCAGCTGTCTGGTGGGCAGCGTCAGCGTGTGGCTTTTGCCAGAGCACTTGCTCCTGAGCCGCAGCTGTTATTGCTGGACGAACCGTTCGCGGCCATTGATGCCAAGATCCGTCAGGAACTGCGTTCATGGTTGCGTGAGTTGATTGAACGGGTAGGGATTACTTCGATATTTGTAACGCATGACCAGGATGAAGCGATTGAAGTGGCGGACGAAATCATGATCATCAGTCAGGGGCGTCTCGAACAGAAAGGCACACCTTGGGATATTTACAAAAACCCGCAGACACCTTTTGTCGCTACATTTATCGGGGAGTCAACGGTTGTGGAGGATGCTTCACAGCTGAAAGGTTTCGAACATGCGGTTGAGGGTGAAGGTACACGAGCGCTGATCCGACCAGAATATATTGAGATCGGTTTGAAAAACGAGTTCACCATGCTGTCTGCTACGGAAAAAGGTACAGTCAAACATCTTCATTTCCGCGGAAGTGAATGGATGGTAGAAGTGGAAGTGCAGAGTCACAAGTTAATTACGTATCGTTCTCTGGAGAAAACGACATTGGAGATCGGCCAACCAATTCGGGTCCTTGTGCATCGTGCCTATCTCTTCAATGATTCCAACAGTTGGGTCGTTGAGAACCGACTGAAGGAAGATCCGATGCCGGTAATGATTTAGACGAGTGAAAGAAAGGGGCTGCCCATGCAGACGAGGAAGAAGAAAGTCATACTTTTATACGTTGCCCTCATGCTTCTGCTCGTCTGCATGACCGCTGGATGCAGTAAGCAGGAGGAGTCAAGCGAACAGAACGAGCCCTCTGGTAACGATACATCCAATACACTCGTGATTGGTGCTTATAGTGTAGCCAAAGACGCTGTAGGCGAGTTGCTGCCCAAGTTCCAGGAGGAGTGGAAAGCGAAGACCGGACAGACGATTAATTTCCAGGAATCCTATGAAGCTTCGGGTACACAGGCAAGAGCCATCGTTGGTGGGTTCGAGGCTGATGTAGCCCTGCTCGCGATGGAGAGCGATATCGACAAGCTGGTCAAGGCTGATCTGGTTAACTCGGATTGGAAACAGACCCCTAATGAGGGCATGATCACCCGTTCGATTGTTGTTCTGGGTACTAGAGCAGGCAACCCGCTGGGTATTCGTGATTTTCAGGACTTAACCAAGTCGGGAGTGAAGGTACTCTACCCTAATCCAAAGACATCCGGGGGCGCACAATGGGATATTAATGCCATTTACGGTGCGGGATTGAAACTGTCGGAGGAGCAAGAGGGGAAGAAGGATCCTGCCGCAGCCAAGGCTTTTCTCGAACAGGTACATCGCAACGTGGAATCATTGGACAAGAGTGGTCGTTCTTCGATGGCGGCATTCGAGTATGGAGTCGGTGATGTAATTGTCACGTATGAAAATGAATTGCTTGCCCGGATCGCCAAAGGTGTAGATTATGACATCGTCGTTCCGAAGAATACGATCCTGATTGAGAACCCGGCAGTCGTGGTGAATAAATATGCTGATAAACATGGGAACCGTGAACTGGCGGAAGCTTTTGTCGCATATCTGCGTACACCAGAAGCACAGCACATTTTTGCGAAGCATGGTTTTCGTTCAGTAGATCCAGATGTATTTGCACAGACGGAGTCGACATTCCCAACGCCAGAAGGACTATTTGATATCAACTATCTGGGTGGATGGGACGAGGTACGCAGTACGTTGTATTCCAAACGCGGGGTGTGGTATCAGGTGCTCGCGGGAATATGAGTATTGTTGATGCAATCGAATAGGTAACTGGGCGTGTGGATACTAAACCTTCATTTCAATGGAAGTAGAGATGGAGGTTTTTTACTGCCAAAGGGATATAATAGAGGTATACTGAATCATGATTGTTACATAGTATTAGCAGGAAGGTGTGAGTTGGATGAGTTCAGAGATCAAATTATCCCAAAGTACAGCGATTCGACTGGAGCAGGCCCGCGGTAAGGGGATGCCTGAGGAAGAACTTTTAAAAGCCATTCAAGCCAAAGACGTTTCCGCTTTTGACGCCGTGTCTGAAGAGGAATATCGATATAACGAATTTTTCTCGTATGCGGACGAGCATGGTGAAAATCTGGAGGCAGCAGTAAAAGATGGGTACCGGATTACCTTTAATACGCGTGGTGGACTCGGAATCTGGTTGGAAAAGGCTTTTATAGTACAGCCGGAGAAAGACTTCACAGTAGGTGAAGGGATCATCACCGGATTGCAATTGAAACCGGAACAGGCAGAGGTGCTGGTGAAGCGGCTTGCGTCGAACTGGGTCATTACGGATTCGAAGGATGTACCTGCGGGTCAGGAACTGACATTGAAACTGCGAGCAATGGTTTAATAGACTGTCCCGAATTGCAGTGTAGAACTGCAGCGGGATGGTCTTTTTTTTGCAAAAACAGGGGTGGACGATTACAATTTACATATCATTAATTCAGGGGGGAATGCGGATTGGATCAGCTAACATTTCTGGGCACTGGTGATGCGATGGGCGTTCCACGTGTGTATTGTGATTGCGACGTATGTACAGAGGCGAGGCTTACCGGAGAGAATAGACGGAAACGCTCTTCTGTTCTGATTGACGGTGGTGGCGAAGGTGCAGATGAACAGTTCATGATTGACTGCGGACCAGACTGGAGATCACAGATGGAGGATCAGGGATTGCGTATGGTGCATACACTACTTGTCACTCATGCGCATTTTGACCATATTGGAGGATTGCCGGAATGGGCGGATGCGTGCCGCTGGCTGGGGGTCAAGGGCAAGCTGTACGCACCGCGTGAAGTGATCGCCATCATTCAGACCCAATTTCCTTGGTTGAGTCACCATATGGACTTTCTGGAAACGGATTATGATATTCAGCTTGGAGGATGGAAGGTGCATTCATGGAAGGTCTGCCACGGTAAAAACGGTTATTCCTATGCGTATCGACTCGAACGGGAAGGGTATAGCTGGGCGTATTGTTCGGATGCCATCGATCTGAAGGAGGCAGAGAAAGAGCCACTATATGGACTGGATCTGCTGGTGCTCGGAACGAGCTTTGTGCATGAGCTTGCGGAATTCTCGACACGTTCCGTGTACGATATGCGTGAGGCGCAGGAACTGCTGCGGGAACTGAAGCCAGGTCATACCTATTTTACACATATGTCGCATGACGTAGATGTACGGCAGAAAAATAATCTGGATCAAGGTATTACGATTGCTTTTACCGGGATGAAGGTGCCGCTTGGAACCTTATAACGGACACGAATCTGTAACTTAACTTGACGAAGCGTAACAAAAATAAATTGAGAAGAGCGTATCCTTTACAAGGGGTTCTTCGTTTACATAGTGTAAGTCAAAATCAATCAGGAACCAGCAAAGGGGGGCCCCCAAGATGGCCTTTGTGAAGTCCGTGGATTGCAGAATCAACAGACCACATGATGATGGTAAAAAAGATAAATCCAATATTGAATCCGGTGGCAACGCTGGACAAAATCAATTGAACCGAAGCATCCATGCCGTATTACCCGACCTGATGGGTTCGTTGTATGCGTACTGTTTATCTTTGACGAAATCAGTTCCAGAGACAGAAGATCTGGTTCAGGAGACCTGTCTCAAAGTGTTGTCGTCGAGTGTAGTTGGAACTTCCGGGATGAATAAAGATATAAACTGGGAAGCTTATCTGATCCGTATTGCGCGCAACAGCTGGATCGATATCTTACGCCAGCGTGAGAGATTGGCCTATAAACTGGACAGCTTGAAGCCACTCCTGCACGAAATAGAGGAAGAAAGGCAATTCGAGGAATTGGAATCTGCCGTTCAACTCCTAATAGATGAGCTACCACCGTGGCAGCGAGCGATATATGTATTACGTGAATTAATGGGTTACAAGGCGGCAGAGACTGCGGAAATGTTGGATACGACAGAAGGCGCAGTGAAAGCAGCGTTAAGTCGAGCCCGCTCTGCCATAGCCGAAGTGAGGCGCAAGTTGGAACAATCGGACACTGAATTGCAGTATGAAGAAGGCACAGTGGCAAACAATCGGGAGGAACTGCGCAGCTATCTGCTGGCATTTCGTAATGGTGATACAGCTCGAATCATTGATCTGTGCCTGAATCAGACCGATGATCCAATGGCTGTGGCGGGTACGATTTTGCAGCAGGCTTTGCCGTCTCCATCCATGCAGCCAATGATGTACGGGTACTCCACTTCTGGAACGAATTCGATGTCGTATGGAGGAGGATACACGGTCACCATGGTTGCCTAAACCGAGGAGGCGACACACATGAATGTAGTGCCATATGTAGTGGAACAGACAGCTCGCGGAGAGCGGAGCTATGATATTTATTCACGTTTGCTCAAGGACCGGATCATTATGGTGTCCGGGGAGATCGAGGATCAAATGGCGAATGCCATTGTGGCCCAGTTGTTGTTTTTGACTGCAGAGGACCCGGAGAAGGATATTCAGATGTACATTAACAGTCCTGGTGGATCGGTGACTGCGGGATTCTCGATCTATGACACGATGCAATTTGTGAAGCCGGACATCTCTACGATCTGTACAGGTATGGCGGCGAGCTTTGGCACGATCTTGCTGGTGGGTGGAACAAAAGGCAAGCGTATGGCGCTGCCGAACAGTGAGATCATGATCCATCAGCCGCATGGCGGTACGCGAGGGCAGGCGTCGGATATGTTGATTCATGCTAACCGCATCATTCAACACCGTCAACGTCTTAACAAGCTGTTAGCCGACCATACAGGACAGTCGATTGAGCGGATTGAGAAAGACTCGGATCGAGACTATTTCCTGACTGCTGCTGAAGCAGTCGAATATGGATTGGTGGATAAGGTAATATCCAGCACATAATATTAGCCCGGGAGATCATGTGACTTTTCGGGCTTGATTAATCAAGAGGACGAACAGGAAACTGACGTCCTCTTTTTGTCGTCCAGGCTAGATAGCCCGTGTCTATGGATCGAATCAGAATGGGAATAATGTGAAAAAGATTGACCATAGGTAGGTATAGTGTGTATATTATATATATACACTATACCTACTGAAAATGATGTAACATCAATGAGGTGAGGAAAGATTAACATTTTAATATCCAACGCATCGAGTGATCCGATCTACATGCAGATTTTAACCCAGATCAGACAGAGCATTTTGAGCGGAGAATTGGTCGCTGGAGATAGCCTCCCCTCCATTCGTCAGCTTGCCAAGGATCTGCAGGTCAGTGTCATTACAACCAAGCGTGTCTATGAAGAACTGGAGAAAGAGAAACTGATCGATTCAGTTGTAGGCAAAGGGAGTTTCGTATCCGGAGCCAATCAGGACTTTATTCGGGAGCGGCGGATGAAACAATTGGAAGAGAAGATGCTCGAAGTGATTCGTGAGGGCAAAGAACTGGGCATGAGTTCACAGGATGTAATCCATCATCTTACATTGTTGGTTGAGGAGGAATAAGCATAATGAACGCTATTGAGTTACGTAATGTAACCAAAACGTATCCTTTATTTAAAGTAGATAATGTATCTCTGGATGTGAAAAAAGGATATATCACGGGACTTATTGGTCCGAATGGGGCGGGAAAGAGTACTCTGATCAAAATGATCACGGGTCTGATCCATCCCGATAAAGGGAACCTCAAAACATTGGGCAGCGAGATGCCCAATCAGGAAGTTGATATCAAGCAACGCCTCGGCATTGTGTCCGATGAATGTTTTTACTATGAGCATCTAACGATCCGTGAGATGACACAAATGATCGCTCCTTTTTACACCAAATGGGACAATAAAGCGTTCAATGACTACTTGGATCAGTTCGAACTGTCTCCCAAAAAGAAAATCCAGGATCTGTCCAAAGGCATGAAGATCAAATATTCTCTCGCCGTAGCTTTGTCGCATGAAGCGGATCTGCTGATTATGGATGAACCGACATCTGGACTTGATCCTGTGTTTAGGCGGGAACTGCTCGATCTGCTTGCAGATATGATACAGGACGAAACAAGGACCATTATTTTCTCGACGCATATTACGACAGATCTGGAACGTATTGCAGACTATATTACGTTTATTCATCAAGGAAAACTGGTGTTCAACGAGGCGAAAGACGATGTGCTGGAAAGGTATACGATTGTAAAAGGGGATATGGAGCTGCTTGATTCTGACATTCGGAAACATTTCATCGGAATACGTGAGACAGCCGTTGGTTTTGAAGCCTTGTCGGATCATAAGGCTGAGGCCGAACGGTTATTTGGCAGGTTTGCTCTTTTACAAAGACCTACGTTGGAAGACCTCATTTATTTTACGGCGAAGGGAGGACGCAAATATGCTTAACCTACTTCGTAAAGACTTCATTGTACTGAAAAGTTCACTGTGGATCATTGCATTATACCTGGTGGTATTCAGTCTCGCATTCATACCGCAGAGTGAAATGTCGATGTATTTTGTAGGCATCTATACTGCATTTGGTTCCATCATTATGGCAACCATGATTGATATCAAGAACCATAATCATAATTTTCTGGTCACGCTCCCCGTTAGCCGCAAACAGATTGTAAAAGCAAAGTACTTGTCTGCCATAGTCTATGCGCTATTCGGCGTGCTCGCATCGTACGGAATTCACGAGCTTGTGAACCTGAATTATCCTGAACTGAACAAGCCGAATTATTCACTTAGGGATATTGTCATTTCCATAGGCATGGTGCTTGCGTTAGTTTCCATATACATGCCTCTTTTCTACGGACTTAGCAAAAAAGGAGCTGGTATCATCAATGCGATATTCATGGTCTGCATGATTATTTTGGCGCAACCCGTTGCGTACTTCATGAGTATGGCCAACGAGAACGGCATAATTACGACGACGACAATGACGTTGGTTTCCGTAGGCATTATAGGTTTGTTTTTTGTGTCCTATCTCATTACCATTCGCTTGTTTGCAAGAAAAGACCTTTGAGCAGAGAGCGGGTGCAGTTAGAGCGTATAAGCAGTAAAGTCGCCACAAGGCGACTTTTTTTGATGTAGCAGGGTGAGAGGGCAATTGCACTTGATATTCTTTGGAGTGACGTCAGTTCCAGGGAATCCAAACGTTACATTTCTTTTGCCAGCGTAATGAGCCTGCTCATGCCTTCCCGAATCTGCTGCTCATGCGCATAAGAGAAGGACAAACGCAGCTTGCGGCTAGATGAATCATCCGAAGAATCGAATACGGTTCCGGGTACAAAGGCAACGGATTGCTCCATGCATCGGTGAAGCAGTCTTCCGGTATCCACGCCCTCGGGAAGCTCCGCCCAAAAGTTGAGTCCGCCCTCGGGTCTGGTCCACGTCCAGTCCGTTTCCAGCAGACATTGTTCCATCACTTCCATCCGTAGCTGGATGGCGGTCCGTAGCTTGGACAGATGCTGATGCATGCGTTCTGACTGAAAATAACGGAGAAAAAGCTTCTGGTTCAGAAGGGGCGATCCGTTATCTGTCAGTGATTTTACAGCCTGTAGTCCTGGCATGAATCGCTGGCGGCATATGATGGCTGCAATCCGCAGCCCGGGTGCAACATACTTGCTGTAACTGCGAATGTACAGAGTGTGTCCGGTGGTGTCATAGGTGAAAATCGGTGCAGGGGGTTTCTCCTTAAAATAGATATCGTAGGTACTGTCGTCTTCGAGCAGAAAACAACCATACTGTTCTGCAAGTTCCGGTAACTGCTTGCGCTGTTCTACTGGAACGTTAACGCCGGTTGGATTATGAAAAGTTGGCGTCGTGTAGAATAAGCGTGGTTTCTCCGATTTCATCAGATGCTCAATCTGCTCCAGATCATACCCGTCCGAGTGAATATCCGTAAAGATCAGACGAGCACCTTGTTTACGAAAAATTTCCATTGCAGGCCCATACGTGGGCCTATCCATCAGAACTCGATCACCGGGTTTGACCAAGCTGCGGGAGATCACATCAATGGCCTGCTGGGCCCCCGAAGTAATGAGCACTTCGTCTGCGGAGAGATAGAAGCGTTCTTTTTTCGTTAGATGGCTTGCCAGCGCATTTCGCAATTCCAGATCTCCCTGAATCGTGGAATACGTTCCGAGCAAACGGGGATATTGATCCAGCAGATCACGCATCAGTTCTCCCCAATACCGGTTGGGCAGCAGATAGGGATCGATTAACGATTTGGAAAATTGGTATTCTGCTTCTAGAGACTGTACCCGCGCTAGTGAATCCCAATGCAGCCAAGCAGACACAGCAGGATCATCCGCCCGATCTGTTACAGAGAATGGGGTCGCTGGACTGACATAATAGCCAGACTTATCCTTTACATACACATTTCCGCGTTCCTTTAACTCCTGATATGCTTTGAAAACGGTGAGACGATGTACCCCGAGTAGCTCGGACAGGCTTCGTACAGATGGCAGTTTTTCATGTTCAGCCCACTCTCCCGCTTCTATACGAACAACGAGATAATGGATGACTTGCTCATATAGTTTCAGGCTGTTATCTGTCATCATCATGGTTTTGCCCACCCGGCTCACGCTCCTTTTGAACTCTATTGTAACAGCAAAGGAAGATAACTGTTCTGTTTTGTTCATTCTGTTCTGTAGACAGTGCTATATGATGGAGAACAGATGAAGGAGGGGCTAGCATGGTTGGGATCGCATTTACCGTAATGTGTCTTATATTTGGAACAACGTTTCTGGCAATTAAAATTGGAGTGGAGGCAGGCATGCCGCCTTTTCTGTCCGCTGGACTCCGTTTTATCGTTGCAGGGGCTTTGATGTTTGCATGGATGTGGATGAAGGGGAAGGTCAATATTTCCCTGCTATGGCGTAAAGAAATGCTCATTACAGGTGCAGGACTGACGTTTGGTACATTTGCGACCTTATATTGGGCTGAACAATATGTGAGTTCGGGCGTTGGTGCGATTTTATCAGCCACAGGTCCACTCATGATTATGCTGATGCAGACAGCTTTGTTGCGACAAAAAACATCTGCACGCATGATTATTGGATGTCTGATCGGCTTTGCCGGAGTGGTACTTGTCGTTCTGCCGGGTGTGTCCATTGGTGGAAGTCCACTATGGCTATGGGGCTGTATTGCCGTTCTGGTGGGAGAAGTGTGTTATTCAGCAGGCGCACTATACTCCAAGAAGGTTATTAATCAGTTCAAAGAAGCGAATCCCGTAGCGATTAACGCAGTACAGATGATGTATGGAGGACTGTTGTTAACCTTGCTCTCAGCGGTGACAGAATCCTGGAATATGTCCGCTCTGGATTGGGTGCCTGCTGTCTCGTCCGTGATTTATTTGACGGTAGTTGGCTCGATGGTTGGTCACAGCCTGTTCTACTGGATCATGTCTCGCACGAATCCGCTGTTCCCGGCGACATGGCTGTACATCTCCCCGCCGATTGCGGTTGGTCTGGGTGCCGTTGTCTATAATGAACATGTCAGCTGGATTACGTGGATCGGTGTGGCACTGGTCGTTACAGGTCTGCTCGCGATGAATGAAAAAGTGATGGGGTGGATAGTAAAAGAAGGCGCTCTAATCCATTGGTCCAAACTTCCAAACCTGTGGTAAAATAGGTGACATGTAACTCTATACAGGAATGAGGAAGGAACCATGGATAACAGACAAAAACTTGGAGCAATGTTGTTATTTGCAGGTATTCTACTGTATGGTGCAATCCATATTGCGACCGTTATACATATCCCAAACGTAATGGTTTGGTCTGATACGTGGGGGCAGTATTTTGCAGCCGTGTCTGAGACTCATGGCTGGGTTGGTTATGTGCTGGCCATCCTGTTATTTCTCGTGGGGGCGTTGCTGTTGTTGACTGTTTTCGTTTCTGGTATTTCCAAGGGGAATATGATGCAAGAGATAAGGGAACGAGATCAGGAATTTGAAGAGAAGTACAGAAATAGAAAAGACTAGGCGAATGTGAATGCAAAATAGTATTGGGTGGCATATTGATTGGTTTGAAAATAAGAACAGCCCTGCACAAGGAGTTAACGTTGTGCAGGGCTGTTGTTTTTGTGTTTTGATCAAAACACATTTTGTGCGAAAATGCTTCGCTTGAACCTTACTCTGCGTTCAATACAAACTTCTCGATAACCTCTTTCACGCCATCTTCGTTATTGCTCGCCGTAATGTAATCAGCCAGCTCTTTAAGGGCAGGGATCGCATTGCCCATGGCTACGCCAAGTCCTGCAACCTCCAGCATCTCATGGTCATTCCATGAGTCGCCAATGGCAATGCACTCGCTCAACTGGTGACCAAAGTGGTCAGCGAGGAATGTAAGGGCGTGGCCTTTAGTTCCTTCATTATGCATGATCTCCAGGAAATAAGGCTTGGACTTCGTAATATGCACTTGTGGTCCAAGCAATTCACGCAGGTCAATGGCAACCTTATCCAAGTAGTCAGGCTCATCGATGATAAGCAGCTTAGGAGTTTTCTGTTCAATTACTTTGATGAAATCAGATTCAATATAATATTGTGTGCCGTTCAATTTGGCATAATCACGCAGTTTGTCATTTTCTTCACGAGCATACAACTTGTCATCAATGTACGTTTGAAGGTGGAGATTATTCTCCAGGCAATAGTCGTACAGTTTGCGGGAAGCCTCCTGTGGAACGTAACGCTCATAGAGTACTTTTTCGTCCAGCAAGTTTTTCACCAATGCACCTTGATACGTAATGATCGGCACGTTAAGACCAGTTTGACGAGCCAGTGCTTGTGCAGAAGCATAAGCACGTCCAGTCGCCAGCGTTACAGTTACACCATGGGCAACCGCTTGTTCCAGTGCAGTCTGCGTAGCAGGGGTAACTTCCTTGTTGTCGTTGATCAGAGTGTCATCAATATCGATTGCAATTAATTTGTAGGTCATCTGTGTATCTCTCCTTTTTATCTGTATCTATACTAACGAACCAAAAAATAAGTTTTACACGAGGCCACTCCGAATACAGATTCATCTTTCGATCGCTGTTATCCCCGGATTTTTTTGATTCCATTCCCCCAAGGGGGAAATCCGTTGATAAAGGCGAACGCTTCGCTTCTCCCGATGAATTCTGTCTTCTCCGTTAACGTGTAAAGTTAGACTTCGTTCTAAAATTATGCTTACATCTAAAACCTACTCCTCCAGGAAAACAAGGCCGATAAAGTCTTCCAGCTCCAGGTTGCCGAAGTAGTGTTTTACATCCAGGCCCTCAAGTGCAGTCCGCACCTCGGATTCCTCATAACGCTTGCCGCGCAGCATATCTTCGATATCCGCCACATCGCCTACACCGAAGAAGTCGCCGAAGATTTTGATATCTTCAATTCGTCCATCCTTGATGTTCATGCGCAGGTCAATAATGCCGACAGGGAATTTGCGGGTATGCTTCACATTACTTTCTGGAGACAGACCATAGTTCCAGTCCCAGTTGCTATAACGCTCGGCAGAGATTTCCTTGATTTTGTCCCAGTCTTTCTCTGTGAGTGTATATTGCGGGACGTCTTGCGGCTCCATCCGGAAAATGTGACGCAACAGCTCATCGCGGAATTGCTCAATCGTCAGGTTACTGTCGATCAGGTCACGAATGTTGGCGACCCGGCTGCGCACGGATTTGGTACTTTTGGATTTGAATTTCTCGGGATTCACGTTCAGGGATGCCTGTACATGATCCAGATTCAGGTTAAACATCAATGTTCCGTGACTGAACATGCGTCCGCGGGTGGAGAACTGGGCATTGCCCGAAATTTTCTTTTCTCCCACTTGCAGATCGTTACGCCCGGTTAGTTCGGCATCAACCCCAAGTTCCTGCAAGGCTTCAACCACAGGCTGAGTGAATTTGCGGAAGTTGTGGAAGGATTGACCGTCATCGGCTGTAATAAAACTAAAATTCAGGTTGCCGAGGTCGTGATATACTGCTCCGCCTCCCGAGAGACGACGGACAACCTGTACACCGTTATCCTGAACATATTCGATGTTAATCTCTTCAATGGTATTCTGGTGCTTTCCGATAATAATGGACGGGCGATTGATATAGAACAGCAGGTAGCTGTCATCCTCCATCGGCAGATGCTTCAGAATATACTCCTCAATCGCGAGGTTTACAGACGGATCTGTAATGCCCTGGTTATCAACAAACAGCATGGTCATTCCTCCATTAATATATGTGAGGGATTAAGATCCCTTATGTAGTGATGCTGTACAGACTGAAATTCCTTCTCTATTGTAAACGAATTGTGGATGGGACACAAAGGAATTAGGACAAGTTTGCCGGGATTGGAAGGAACACACCTAAAACGGGATTGACCCGTACCTCCCACGCCATCCATAATAAAAAGGACATGTAGAAAGGGTGACGGAAGAATGACCGGTTATATCGAAGTTTTCGGACATGGCGGTGACGTGGAGACGGCCGCATCCCGGTTTGGAGGCAATGCTGCAGATTTTCTCGACTTTAGCGCAAATATCAATCCATTGGGCCCGCCAAGGGAAGTCTTGGAGGCTTTGGAGCAAGGATTGCAGTCGGTGCTTCGTTATCCTGATCCGGGTCATCGTGGGTTCAAATCATTACTCAGTGAACGTTTGGGTGTGCCACAGGACCATATTTCGGTGGGCAATGGCGCTGCCGAAAGCATGGCGCTGATCTTGCTCGGACTTACTCCGCAGAAGGTCGGCACAGTGGAACCCGGATTTTCGGAATATCGTTCTTTAGCGCGACAATTCGGTGCGGAAGTCCAGCATGTGGAGGGACGTGAGGAGCTGGAGTGGCGTGCTGAACCTGAGGACATTGAACGACTGATGGAACAGGTAGACCTGCTGTTTCTCGGTCAGCCGAACAATCCGAATGGCGTACAGTATCCGGTGGAGGTACTGCATCGTCTTGCCCGCAAAGCAGAGAAAACAGGTACTGTTCTGGTCATCGATGAGGCGTTTATGGATTTCATACCTGAATCAAGGCGACAATCCCTTGCACCCAGATTGGACGAATATCCACAGGTGATCATCATCCGATCGATGACGAAGTTTTATGCCATTCCGGGTCTGCGTCTGGGGTATGCCTTGGGACGTCCAGAATGGATTCGTGCCATGACGGAGAAACAAGTGACCTGGAGTGTGAATGGATTGGCGTTGATTGCAGGTGAAGCCTGTCTGCGCAGCGGAGAACGATTCGAACAGGACACGCTGGCGCAGATCGCACGGGAACGGGTGTGTTTAACGAAAGGCTTGGAATCATATGGTTGTGTGGTAACGCCGGGAGAAGCCAATTTTATTCTGATACAGCTGCCTAAGCCCTGGACAGCAGCATCCATGCAGGCGGCTTTGGGTAAGCGTGGGATTTTGATCCGTAGCTGTGCCATGTATCCAGGACTTGGTGAGCGACATGTTCGCTTGGCAGTAAAGGATGCAGAAGCCAACGAGCGCTTACTCGAAGTGTTAGGAAGTGTAATGGAGCACCCACACCACAAGCGACACATGATCGGAGCAGGGGGAACGTGCGATGACACTGGCATTTTATAATTACTACAAGAATGCAGAGGCAGACGAGAACGAATATCGTTCCTCTTCATGGCCCGGGTTGAAGATTACTGCACACGATCAACATATCAGAGCTGCGAGTCCTTCTGTTGCAAGTGCACTTTCCAGTGCGGTGTATGGCGGCGGGATGCTCGAACTGGATCGGATATTTAACATCTATGTGGATCGGCATTATCGCTGTGATGATCCTCCCCGTGATATCGAACGTTCTCTGAATGAATGGCAGGAGAAGCTTGATCAATGTGCGGGACTGTTGACAGCGGTTAGACTGGAGCATACCTCTATTCAGGAATACGCCAGTGAGGAATTCGGAGTTCTGTGTTGTACAACAGCCGGGGTGTCCAATGCTGCACGGGCAGGTTCCGTAAGAACCGTATTTGATACGGAGGGAAACGAGACTGTTGCTGTAACACCTTTAAAATCAACCACCCAATCTCAATTCATGAAGCCCTACATCCCGGGCACGATTAATGTCATGTTATGGTTGAATGGACGCATGACATCGGGAGCGATGGTGAATGCGATCCAGACTGCGGTAGAAGCCAAAGCAGCGGCACTGGCTGATTTCGGTGTTGCGGACTCGGAGAACGGGCTGCTGGCCACTGGAACGACAACGGATGCTATTGTACTTGCGGTGAGTCAGTTGGACGAGCAAAAGCCGCTAATTGCTTACGCAGGAACGGCGACGGTTGTTGGTGCGGCCATTGGCAGGTTGGTCTATGACACGATCACGGAAAGCCTGCAAGCTGGGCAGCAGTGGAAAGAAAGGAACAGGGTGTAATGACATTTCAGATTGAAGAACTGGTCTCCTGGCCGTTCTGGACGGGAATGGTGGGTGCCTGGATTATTATAGGGGCATACATACTTGATCGTTGCATCGGTGATCCACGCTGGATTCCTCATCCGGTGATCGGCATGGGGAAAGCGATCTCTGCGCTAGAGCGTAACATTCGCTCCCGTGTGAGCACGGATTCCGGGCTGAAGAGCGCCGGTCTATTATTTCCGCTGCTGATTGCGGGTGGGGCGTTTGTAATCACTTGGGCATTCGTATATGTGCTGGGTCTCATTCATCCCGTTGTAGCGGCAGTGGCTGAAATCGTGCTTATTGCGACCACAATTGCCTCCAAAGGCTTGAAGGATGCAGGCATGGAGGTATATCACCATCTGATTCAGAAGGATTGGCCTGCTGCAAGACGTTCACTTGGCATGATTGTTGGACGTGACACAGCTCACCTGAAGGAACCGGAGGTTGTGCGAGGAACGGTGGAGACGGTAGCCGAGAATATTGTGGACGCCATCGTGTCCCCTTTGTTCTATGCGTTAATTGGTGGCGCACCACTTGCGATGGCTTATCGTGCCGTGAATACATTGGATTCCATGGTTGGTTATAAAAATGAGAAGTATCTGCATCTCGGCTGGGCTTCCGCCCGTCTGGATGATTGGGCAAACTGGATTCCCGCAAGGCTTACCGCCATCCTGCTGATCGTGGGCGCGTGGGTCATGAAACTGGATGCCAAAGGCGCAGCACGTATGGTGAACCGGGATGCCAGATTGCATCCAAGTCCGAATAGTGGTTTTCCCGAATCGGCGGTGGCCGGAGCACTGGGGATCAGACTCGGGGGACACAACGTGTACCATGGCGTAGCTTCTTTTCGTGCCTATATGGGTGAGGCGACACGTCCTATGGCAGCAGAGGATATTGTACGAACGACACGTCTTATGTTCTGGTCGGCGGGTTCTTTTGTCGTTCTGTGTACATTGGTGACGCTGGGAATATGGCTTGCTGGAGGTACGCTGTTATGGAAGTAACTGTAGAGCAGAATGGATCACAGCAGCGAAATATTCTGTTTATACGTCATGGCACAACGGCGTGGAATGTGGAAAAAAAATATCTGGGGCATACCGATATCGCTTTGCTGCCGGATGCAGAAAGAGAACTGGCTTCGCTACGCGAGCAATTAAGCAACGTCTCGTGGGATACGGTATATTGCAGTGATCTGCTCCGTTGTCAGCAAACGCTGGGACAGATCTGGCCTTATCCATTGGAGCAGGTCAAGCTGGACCCGCGCCTGCGAGAGGTTGATTTTGGTCAATGGGAAGGATTGACGTACGATCAACTCAAGGACAACCCACAGTACCGGGATTGGATCGATGCTCCACAGGACGTCACCCCGCCAGAAGGGGAGTCATGGCAGGCATTTACTGTGCGGATCGATTCATTTCTGCAAGAATGCTTATGGGCGGATTGTTCGTCGATGCAATCTCGTGAGGCTGACGTGCCAACGATTATTGTTGTTACGCACGGCGGTGTAATCCGGTATGCATTATCTCGTCTCATTGCCGATCTGGGATTCTGGGATACGCAGGTGATTCCGGGGCAAGCGATACAGGTACGGCTGGAACAACATGGAGATCAGTGGGTTGGCACGAGGGTGGCTTTTCCGGGAATCGGGTTGTAAGGATGTGCAATATAACCTATAATCACAACAGAAGTGTGACAGCACTGTAGTTTCGTGTGACAGGCAATAATGCCTGCACATGAATGCAGATTGCTCACTTGAATGGTTAATCCATATCAGCGACCAAGGGTCCCGCGTGCGTGCAGTAATGGTTCATGGCTCAATATAGTCATGGATGGCATACGGGTGAAATAGGGAAGCCGGTGCAAGTCCGGCACGGTCCCGCCACTGTAAATCAGGAACAATTCCTGTAAGTCAGGTTACCTGCCCTGGACGTTCAAACCGGTGTTCCTTCGAGGAAAGGACAGCGTTTCGGGCAGTTCTATGTGCATGCACAACCATACGTTGGACATGTACAGATCGCCATATGCGAGACGTCATCCCTAATCCTAGCGTAAGGATTAGGGATTTTTTATTGTTCATGTAAGATGAACCGAGACCAATTTTACACGAGGTCACTCCGATTGCAGTACCATTTTCCGATCGCTGTTATCCCCAGATTTTTTGATTCCCTTTTTGAAACGGAAAATCCGGTGATAAAGGCGAACACTTCGTTTCTTCAGATCGGTTCTGCAATCTCCGTTAGCGTGTAAATGTTGCAGTTCAAACCTTATAGAGGAACACCAAGGCAAGGGTAGTAAGAGTTCAAGCATGATGCAAGAAAATAGCACAAATAGAGAAGGGGAGAATAACAGAATGAATTTCAAGAATTGGAAAAGCGTAGCGTCACTGCTGAGTGCAGCCGCACTGGCACTGGCTTTGGCCGGATGTGGTAATGCAACAACAAACGAGGGCACAGGTACTTCACAGCAGCCGGCACAGGAGCAGTCCCAAGGCCAGGCGCAAACGGATCTCAAAACACAATATCCACTTACCGTTACCGATGCAACGGGTGAATCGTTCACATTTGACAAGGCACCAGCCAAAATTGTATCCGTGTCTCCAGCTGAAACCGAAACGCTATTCGCACTTGGATTGGACGAGCAGATTGTAGGGGTATCCGACTATGATGATTATCCGGAAGCCGCAACAACCAAAGCGAAAATGGGTGGCATAACCAAGCCAAATGAAGAGTCCATCATTGCGGCTGAAGCCGATATCGTATTCACAGGCATCTCCATGAGCGAAGATGCAGTGAAGAAGCTGCGCGAGCTGGGTATTACCATTTTCAAAACCGATCCAAAATCGATCGATGATGTAATGAACAATATCGAAACATTCGGTAAAATCATGGATCATCAAGAAAAAGCTCAGGAGCTCATCACCCAGATGAAACAGGATGTGACTGATGTAACTGAAGCGGTGAGTGCAGTTAAGCCGGAAGAGAAGAAAAATGTATATGTTGAGTTCTCTCCAGGTTGGTCGGTAGGTAAAGGTGAGTTCATGGACGAACTGATCACCGTAGCTGGAGGAACCAATATTGCTGCGGACAAAGAAGGCTGGTACCAGATCAATGAAGAAAATGTGATTGCCTCCAACCCGGATGTGATTCTGTATGCAAATGATGTCATTGATGAAAACTCCAAAACACTGGATCAGATCATTAAAGCTCGCAGTGGCTGGGATCAAATTACGGCTGTGAAGAACGATGCAGTCATTGGTCTCGATGCGAACCTGCTCAGTCGTCCGGGACCACGAGTAACCGAAGGTCTGAAAGAAGTAGCCAAAGCGATCTATCCTGACCTGTTCCAATGAGTAAAAAACTGGCCGTGTACGCATCGGCAGGGATCGCACTGCTTGTGTTAACCGTGCTCATCTGCACGGGCATCGGTTCGGTTTCCTTGCCTATTCGTGACATTGCGGGTATCCTGCTTCATCACTTGCCATGGGTGGGAGACTGGATCACGCCCGACTGGAGTGCAGCAGCCGAACAGATTATATGGAAAGTCAGATTCCCACGTGTACTGCTTGCCGTGCTCGTGGGCGCATCGCTGGCGATTGCCGGTGCGGGATTTCAGGGGGTTCTTCGGAACCCGCTGGCAGACCCGTTCACCCTGGGCGTATCATCCGGCGCTTCGGTGGGTGCAGCCTTCCTGATTTTCTTCGGATTGCAGTATGCACTGATCGGAATCTGGACGTTGCCACTGGTGGCGTTTTTGACGGGTGTACTAACATTATGGTTCGTCATGTCCTTGGCTCGTGAAGGACGCAAAATACCAACGCATAGCCTGATTCTGGCTGGTGTAGTGATGCAAAGTTTCTTGGGAGCGGTGGTTTCCTTCCTGTCGACGATGTCGAAACAGACCATTAATGAAATTATATACTGGACGATGGGAAGTCTGGCTCTGCGTGGGTGGTCGTATACGGCCATCCTTTTCCCGTATTTTCTGCTGGGCCTGATCTTTCTCTGGAGTCGGGCACGTTCCTTGAATGTCCTGGCGCTCGGAGAACGTCAAGCTGCACATATCGGGGTTGGCGTCGATCGGCTGAAGCTGTCCGTGCTTGCTGTGGGAACACTGCTTACCGCAGGAGCGGTCTCTGTATCCGGCGTTATTGGCTTCGTAGGACTGGTAATCCCGCATATCCTTCGGCTACTTGTTGGGCCTGACTATCGATTGCTGGTGCCTCTATCCGCTATTGGTGGGGCCATCTTCATGGTCTGGGCAGATACGATCGCCCGATCTTTACTGGCGCCGACCGAAATTCCGCTCGGTGTGGTGACGGCCTTTGTAGGTGCACCATTCTTCGCTTATCTGCTACACCGGAATAAGAAACTGCGGAAGGGGATGATGCCATGAGTGCTGGTTTGGGCGAAGCTCTAATCGCGGTTGCCGGGGCAGGTAAAATGTATGGCAGTCATCAAGCTCTGGACGGGGTGGACTGGGAAGTTACGGAGGGGGACTGGTGGGGTGTCGTCGGTCCAAACGGCAGTGGCAAGTCCACCCTGCTCCAGCTCCTTGCAGGGACGGAACAGTCAAGCGCAGGCAGTATACGTATTGATGGCCGTGATATTACCTCATACAGTCGGAAAGATCTGTCACGCATGATCGCCGTGTTACAACAGGATGGTCTGCCTGCAATTTCCTATCCTGTGAGGGATGTTGTGGAGATGGGGCGTTATCCATACCAGAATTGGCTTGGGCGAGAATCAGCAGATGGAGCGGCTGTGGTTGACCGGGTACTGGAGGAGCTGGGATTGACGGATATGGCTGAAAGGCCATTGGATGCACTAAGTGGAGGACAGCGACAACGGGTGGCACTTGCCAAGGTCATGGCTCAGGAGCCCAGGTTATTATTGCTGGATGAACCCACTACGTTTCTGGATATCAAATATCAATTGCAATTTATGGAGTTATTATCAACATGGCGGCAAAAGAACCAAATTACGATTGTGGCTGTGCTGCATGATCTGAATCTGGCTGCGCAGTTCTGCGATCACATTCTGGCGCTGCGAGAAGGCAAAGTGGTGGGGAATGGAACGCCACATACCTTGATGACCGAAGACAATATTCAGGACATCTTTCGCGTGAAACCTGCGATGGTGATTCATCCTGACAATGGAATACCTCAGCTCTTGCTGCGGCGGGAGAAGGAATGAATGAAGCGGGGCAACCCATATTTTGAAGAAGGAAGTGCTGGCTGTATGAATAATGAACAGGTGTTGGAACAGTTACTGGGTCGGATCGTGGCTCCTAATGAAGAAGTTGCGGCGGAAGCCTCCGCACATGTGGATGCATTGACGAAACCACCCGGCAGTCTGGGTAAGCTGGAACAGCTGGTTATTCGTCTTGCAGGAATCACTGGCAAGGCTCGTCCACATTTGGATCGCAGAGCCGTCATTGTCATGGCCGCAGATCACGGCGTGGTGGCGGAAGGTATCAGTGCTTTCCCTGCCGAGGTGACGCCGCAGATGGTCCTTAATTTCCTGGCTGGTGGGGCTGCAGTCAATGTACTTGCCCGTCACGCCGGAGCCGATGTAATCTGTGTGGATATCGGGGTTAATGCCGATCTGGAACATCCTGACCTGCTTTCCCGCAAAGTTCGTAAAGGTACGGCCAACATGGCCAAGGGTGCCGCAATGACTCGCGATGAAGCGATTCAAGCCATTCTTGCAGGGGTCGACGTCGTATCGGCAGAGGTGGCAAAGGGAACACAATTGTTCGTAACCGGGGAAATGGGGATTGGCAATACAACGGCAAGTGCAGCGGTGATGTGTGCATTAACAGGAATCGCACCAGCTTCCGCGGTTGGGCGAGGAACGGGTATTGATGATGCGGGATTGCGGCGTAAAGCCGCCGTGGTTAGCCAGGCGCTTAGTGTGAATTCCCCGAATAGGGAAGATGCACTGGACGTACTTTGCAAAGTGGGTGGCCTGGAGATTGCCGGACTGACGGGTGTGATTCTTGCTGCAGCTGCGAACGGATGTCCTGTTGTCGTGGATGGATTCATCTCCACTGCTGCCGCCTTGATTGCAAGACAGCTTGCTCCCGTGAGCACAGCCTATATGATTGCTTCCCATACCTCGCATGAAAGTGGACATGCAACCCTGCTTCGCGAACTTGACCTGAAACCGATGCTGGATCTGGATATGCGGCTGGGCGAAGGAACCGGAGGTGTGCTCAGTCTTCATCTGATTGATGCAGCCTGTCTCCTTTTGAACGAGATGGCAACTTTTGCAAGTGCAGGGGTATCCGATGGGACAAATAAGGCTTTGGATGCCGATGCGGGTGCACGTAAGAGTGATGTAGCGGATTCTGATGCTGCAGGTGCTTCGACAGTTCAAGGAGATGTCTCGCTATGAGTGTGTTGGTGACGGGTGGGGCGCGTAGTGGTAAAAGTTCATTTGCCGAGCGTCTCTGTATGCAGCGTTCCTCGGAGGCATGGTATGTGGCTACGGCTCAGGCGTATGATGACGAGATGCGCGAGCGTATAAGTCTGCACCAGAATCAGCGCGAGGCATCAGGTTATCTATGGCACACGTTGGAGGAACCACTCGCATTACCGGCACTCATTACACGCATGGGAGAAGACCATATGGGTAATTCTGCACCGACGATTCTGGTCGATTGTCTGACGCTCTGGTTGACCAATGTTTTGCTTGCACATGAACACGAAGAGCAGGTTTTGCAAGATCACATGGATGCACTGGTAGTAGCAATCAGATTGTACCCGGGTCTGCTTGTGCTTGTCACGAATGAAGTGGGCGATGGTATTGTACCAGAGTATGCGCTCGGCAGAAAATATCGGGATCTGGCAGGCATATTAAATCAGCGGATTGCAGCCATATGCCGTGAAGTGTTCCTGGTGACTGTAGGCATTGCGATTGAGCTGAAAAGCAAGGAGTATCGTTTATGACAGATCGCACTCATCAACGTAAACATGCGGCTGCGGCCGCTTTTCAATTTTTGTCCCGATTTCCGGTAAAAACGCAGATTGACTTCGTCCCGCCACTACTGCGGGAAAGTGTCGTGTATTATCCACTGGTGGGTGCAGCGATTGGACTATGCGTTTGGCTCGCAGGGGCCTTAACGGGTGCGGTACTTCCCGCCTTTCCCGCTGCCGTATTAACCTTAACATTATGGGTATGGCTCACTGGTGGCCTTCATCTGGATGGCTGGATGGATACGGCGGATGGATTGCTCAGCTATCGTACCCGTGAACGGATGCTGGAAATCATGAAGGACAGCCGTGTAGGGGCGATGGGCGTGATCGCCTGCGTCCTGCTGCTGATGATGAAAGCAGCCTTGATCGCAGATTTGATCGCACATGGTAACTGGATCTATGGTGCGCTGTTGATCCTGCCCATGATCTGGAGTCGCTGGTTCATGGTGTATGCCATCTCAGCCTGGCCGAATGCACGTGGAGATGACGGACTTGCAGTCTTATTCAAAGGATTGGGTGAGCGGAAGGAAGTCCAGCGTGCGCGCAGCTCTGCGGTCGGGCTGACCCTTCTTGCAGGTGTAATTACGTTTGCTGCTGTATGGATATTTCGGCCGGATATAGGCACCGCAGATGCCATGATGAGTAGCCTGGGAACATTGCCATGGTGGTTGTATCCTGTGTCAGCTGTTGTTGTTGTACCTTTTGCGTGTTACATCATTGGTAAATTCGTTGCTGCACGCATCAGTGAAAGGCTGGGCGGACTTACAGGAGACACGTACGGAGCGATGAATGAGCTGCTGGAAGCAGCTTTGCTCACGGTGCTGAGTGTGCTTCAGGGACTCTTTTGGCTATGAAAAACGCAAGGAATGAGTAAGGTGAGACATAACAGGAGACTGAGGTGATGGTGCGTGGAAGATTCGCCTGTACAACAACCTGCGGCAGTACTTATGCTGCAAGGGACGGCATCGGATGTGGGGAAAAGCGTGATTACAACGGCGCTGTGCCGTATATTCAAGCAGGATGGCTTCAAGCCAGCCCCGTTCAAGTCACAGAACATGGCACTGAATTCCTACGTAACAGAAGACGGCAAGGAGATTGGCCGGGCCCAAGGAGCACAGGCTGAAGCCTGCGGTATTGAAGCGACGACGGATATGAATCCGATTCTGATCAAGCCGGTGCGGGACATGCATTCGCAGATCGTGGTACATGGTGTGCCTTTTGCCCAGATGAGTGCATCAGATTATCGGCAGAAGTTCCTGCCTGAAGCAAAGCAGACGGTGATGGATGCGCTGAATCGGTTGCGGGACACATACGATGTGGTACTGATGGAAGGAGCAGGCAGTCCTGCGGAGATTAATCTGAAGGACCGGGATATCGTGAACATGAATCTGGCAGGTTGGGCGGACGCACCGGTGATTCTGATCTCCGATATTGATCGGGGCGGCGTATTTGCTTCTATTGTCGGCACACTGGAGCTGCTAGAACCACATGAGGTCGATCGAGTGAAAGGGTTTATCATCAACAAGTTTCGCGGCGATCTGTCTCTGTTGCAGCCGGGACTCGACTGGCTCGAAGAACGGACAGGCATTCCAGTATTGGGTGTATTACCTTACATAAGAGATATTCAGATTGAAGCGGAGGATTCCGTCGTGCTGGACTCCATGCGTCTTGGGAAATCCGGCAAGACAGAGCTGGATCTGGTGGTGATCCGCTATCCGAGAATTTCCAACTTTACAGACTTTGACGCACTTTCCCGTGAACCGGATGTGAGTGTGCGTTATGTGACCTCGCCAGAAGAATTGGGCAGTCCGGATGCCATTCTTCTACCTGGTACGAAGGATACCATAGGGGATCTGGCGTTTCTGCGTGAATCAGGACTGGAGCAAGCGATTGCGAGCCAGACCGAACGTGAGAACGTTCAGCTCGTAGGGATATGTGGCGGATACCAGATGCTTGGACGACATTTGAAGGATCCGTTTGCTGTGGAGGCGAATCAGATCCAGGAAGCGAAGGGACTGGGCTGGCTTCCTCTATCCACAACGTTTCTTCAGAACAAGCAGACAGTCAGGGCTTCCGGACGAGTGCAACCTCAGAATCCGATCCGGCTGTATGGTGAAACAGATGCGGAGGTATCCCCTTTACCCATTAACGGATATGAGATTCATATGGGCGTTACGGAGTGCCATGAGCCTGAACGTGTAACCGCACTATTTGAAATCTCCCATCCAGGTGGTGAACCATTCCATGAAGGCTGGGGCACAGTGGATGGCAGTGTGTGGGGGACCTATCTGCATGGTTTATTTGAAAGTGATCCATTCCGACGTTCGTGGCTGAATGCCTTACGCGCAGGAAAAGGACTGCCTCCGCTTCGGGAGACATATAATGCGCATGAACGTAAGGAGATGGAGTTCGATCGGGTAGCCGAATCATTGCGTTCGGCATTGGATATGAAGCGTGTGTACGAGATTATGGGTGTTCAAGCACCAGAGTGAACAATGTCAGTACAGCTCAGGCAATGATTATGAAATAGCATTTATTATCCTTATAACACATATGTTATACAAGAATACCCCCATGTCTGACAACCCGTTCTCTAGAAACGGAATGTTAGCGGCATGGGGGTATTGCATATCCTATGATTAAATGAGGTTTGAATCAGGGAATGATGGGTTAATGGTATACCTGTTAGTTTATTTTGAAATTCTTCATGGCGGATTGCAGTTCTACCGCTTGCTCATGCAGATGACGAACCGTATTCGAATGTGAATCCATCTCGCTGAGCTGAAGATCTGCTGTTGAAGCAATCTGTAGCATGCTCTCACGAGATTTGGACGTAATCTGAGCCGTTTCTTCAACGGACGCACTCACTTCTTCTGCACCAGCGGATACTTGTTGTGTAGAAGCAGAGACGGTCTGGATCGTCAGATTGACGTTTTGGATTAATTCATTCAGTTGCTGGAACGCTGAACCTGCTTGTTGAACAACACTGGTGCCTGAACCAATCTCCTGGGTTACGCGATTCATGGCGTCAACCGAACGTTCAGCGTCTTCACGAATGGTACCCAGATAATCCGAAATTTCCTCGGTGGCTGTCTTGGATTGCTCGGCAAGTTTGCGAACTTCTCCAGCAACGACAGCGAATCCGCGTCCGTGCTCTCCGGCACGTGCTGCTTCAATGGAGGCATTGAGTGACAGCATGTTAATCTGTTTGGTGATTTCAAAAATGGAAGCAACAATGGTGCCGATGGCTACCGAACGTTCATTCATGGTTTCAACATAACGCAGCGATTCGCTTGCGGTCTGACCAACACGTTCCATCTGCTCAACAGCATTCTGAGCCAGTCGGTTACCGTTAACTGCCTCGTTGGCTGCTTCACTAATTTGCTCGGACACTTCAGCGGAAGAAGAAGCAATATGCATGATACCCTGCGTAATTTCTTCCATAGCTCTGGCGTTCTCGGATGCGCTTGAGGCAATGCTGATGCTGCCTTTCTCTGCATCTTCTGCGGAGCGGCTGGAACTACGAACCATACCGGACATCGATTCAACCCGCTGAAGCAGGTCATTGGAGCCGGCAACAACTTCATTGGACGTGGACAAGGCACGGCTGATCATTTCTTTCAGATTATGCGTCATCGTCTGGAAGCTTGCGGCAAGCTGGGCAATTTCATCTTTACCTTTGATCTCTAGCTCAGCGGTCAGATCACCTTGGGATATTTGTTTGCTATGTTGAACGAGCTTGATGATCGGTTTGGTAACTCTTTTGATCATACTAGTTGAGATAAGCCATCCGAGCACGAACACTAATGCTGTAATTCCAAGACATAACCAAAAGACCTGGGTAATCTTGTCCTGAATGAACTGGGCATCCATGCTCACAGCCATAATCATGTTACTTCCTGCAATTGGAATGAAGGCTGCTTTATGTACACCAAAGGAATCGGAGTAGACCTCGCTGATTACCATTTCTTTGTTCTCAATGGCTGCATTCATTGCTGGTTCTACATTAATATCATCCTGGGCTTTCATGCCTGAGGAAGAGTTGGCAACAACAACTTTGGCTGAGCCATCTTGAATAGCAACAATATAGGCTGCATCCAGATTATGTTCTTTTGCTTTATCGGCCAGATACGATTCCACGGTCATGGCAGCACCTTCAGAACCGGCTCCGCCGCTCTGTACCTGTAGAATTTTAGAAGCAGAGGTGTTCTTGTATATATCCTGTATGGACGTGTTTAGGACTTTGTCGATCTGCGGGAGCACGTAACTTTGAATAATATTCATCGATACGGCGTAAAAACTGATACTGAACAACAGGGAAGCAACCAGCAAGACGAGGAACAAAGTACCTCTGATTTTACCGGCAACGGTGCGATTACGAAACATATGATCATCCTTTCACGTCATGTTCATTAACATTGTCGCTTTTCCGTAATCATAAGACCTATCTACCAATGAAGAAAGACCTAAATTATACGTTGAGAAAACTTGGGAATAAGCGGATATACCTATATTACAAAATTAACCGGGGGTTGAATAGAACAATTTTCACGATTTGGTGTATTTTTTTCAGAAATAGATGAATCTGTTACATGCATATTACATAATATCAATTAATACCTACCAGAATAGTTTGTTATATGATATATTGTAAAATATCGCTTTGAGCGAAGAAGAGAATACCGGATAAATTCCGGTTATGCACACATATGAGGAGGATTTAAAGTAATGAATACTTTTCTAGTCATTTTGAATGTAGTGGTCATACTCGCGTTGCTGGGTGTGCTCTACTGGATGCAGAAGAAACACATTTCCTTTACGAAACGCGTATTTGCGGGTCTGGGTATGGGGGTTGTGTACGGTGTAATTCTTCAATTGATCTACACATCCGGTTCGGATGTCATTACGAAGTCGGTCGATTGGTTTAATCTGGTCGGTTCAGGATATGTTCGTTTGTTACAGATGGTCGTGATTCCATTGATTATGGTGTCGATCATCTCGGCCATCATGAATCTGAAAGGCAAGCAAAACCTCGGTAAAATGAGTGTCTCCATTATTGCGATCCTGTTGATTACAACGGCGATTGCGGCAGGAGTCAGCATTGTAACGAGCCTCAGCTTCAATCTGACTTCGATCGAAATCGAGGGTGGAGATCGGGAGCTTGCGCAAGGACAGCGCATGGAGGAACGTCTTGTTGATGTACAGGATCAGACGATTCCACAGCAGGTGCTGGAATTCATTCCTTCGAATCCATTTGCAGATATGACAGGAGAACGTCGTTCTTCCACATTGGCGGTTGTTATCTTCTCCGCGTTCATCGGTGTAGCTGTACTTGGACTGGATCGCAAAAAACCACAGCAGGCGGAAACGTTCCGAGGCATGGTTAATGCGGTATATGCGGTGGTTATGCGAATTGTAACATTGGTACTTCGGTTGACACCATACGGTATTTTGGCCCTGATTACGAAGGTAACAGCGACCACGAATCCGGATGAGATTCTGAAGTTAATCAAATTCGTTGTCGCATCCTACGTGGCGCTGCTCGTCATGTTCATCATTCACTTGATTATCATCTCGCTCTCTGGCTTCAACCCGATTACGTATCTGAAAAAGGTTCTGCCAACACTGGTATTTGCCTTTACGTCCCGTTCAAGTGCGGCAGCTATTCCATTGAACGTGGAGACACAGACGAAGAAGCTGGGTGTATCGGATGGAATTGCGAATCTGTCTGCTAGCTTTGGGGCTACGATTGGGCAAAACGGCTGCGCCGGGATCTATCCGGCCATGCTGGCGGTGATGATTGCTCCAACGGTCGGCATCGATCCGCTGAGCTGGGACTTCATTGTGACCTTGATCCTCGTAGTCATGATCAGTTCATTCGGCGTAGCCGGAGTCGGTGGCGGGGCAACCTTCGCTTCCCTGATCGTATTGTCCACCATGAACCTGCCTGTAGCTTTGGCAGGATTGCTGATCTCCGTTGAACCGCTGATCGACATGGGTCGTACAGCGTTGAACGTCAACGGGTCCATGACTTCAGGACTTGTAACCAGCAAAATTTTGAAAGAAAACGATCAAGACACATTCAATGATCAGAGCCGTGAACTGGATTCAGCCGTTCAGGCGTAATACAGAATGAATAGGCAGAGGCTTCTATAAAGAGCCAAAGCCATCTACAATTTAATTAAAAAGAGCCGTCCTTCGGAGAATCCGAAAGGCGGCTTTTTTGCGGCAATCGCATTAACTCAAGTAGCCACTCGGGTAGGCTTGGGGTTATTTAGTGCTGTTCAAGGGACAAGAAATGTGATAGAGTATTCATGTTTTGGCCCTGAGCCAAACCGCGGTTCGTAACCATCCCGCGTAATCAAAACTAGGAAGGCAGTGTATGTATTTATGTTTAACTTAGGGTGGGGAGCGGTTTTCGTTCTCGTAACTTATGGATTTTTCCTGTTGTGTTACCGCTTGTTCGGTAAAAAAGGTCTCTATGCCTGGATTGGTGTGGCTACGGTTATAGCCAACATTCAGGTGACCAAAACGATAGATATCATGGGAATTGTACTGACGCTAGGCAACACGATGTATGTCAGCATGTACCTGACCAGTGACCTTCTCAATGAGAAGTACGGATCGGGGGAAGCGCGGAAGGCCGTTTGGTTCGGATTTTTTACGTTGATCATGACAACGGTTCTGATGCAGATGGTGTTGTTCTTTGATCCGGCACCGACGGACTTTGCACAAGAATCGATGGAAAAACTGTTTGGGATGCTGCCACGTCTGGCCCTCGGAAGTCTGACCGCCTATTTTATCAGTCAGTTCCTGGATGTGCGACTGTTCAGCTGGCTACGCAAGGTAGCACCTGGACGCAATCAGTTATGGATACGCACGAATGGTAGCTCGATCGTCAGTTCCTTTGTAGATACACTGGTGTTCTGCACAATCGCGTTTGCGTTTATTTACCCTTGGGATATCTGGCTGGAAATCTTCTTGACCACTTATGTCATCAAATTCGTATTGACTGCGGTCGGAACGCCGTTTCTCTATGCCGCACGTAGCTTTAAGTTTAAGGATGAAGCCTAGATTAGAGGCTACTCTTTAATTCTGATGGAGCATGCGCTGTTATGTGCTGCACGCAATGCTGTATGCAGATACGCATAGCGACAAAATTATAAGTACACATCAAAAAGTCCCGCAAATCCATGACTTCATGGTTTCGCGGGACTTTTTGCATATAAGGCTGTAACCAACCTGTACACCCATACGTAGAAGGAAGGCGTACGTGTACGGTTGGAATCTCTTCAGATCAGTCGGTAAGGATCTGCAGTTCTTTGGGATATGTCGTCAGAACTTCCACGCCCGTCTCGGTCACAATGACATCATCCTCGATACGGACACCGCCTGCTGCGGTATATATGCCCGGTTCAATTGTGAACACGGTACCTTCATTCAGGATGTCCATATTTTCACCATGGAGAGAAGGATACTCATGCACGTCGATACCCAATCCATGGCCTACTCTGTGCATGAAGCGTTCGCCGTATCCCGCTTCTTCCGTCACCTGACGTGCTGCACGATCCACTTCCGCACAGGTAATGCCTGGTTTCACCACTTGGATGGCAGCTTCGTTCGCTGCGAGCACGGTGTTATAGATGGTTTTGAGTTCAGGTGAGATGTCACCAAAAGCGAATGTACGCGTGATATCCGAGGCATATCCGCCAGCATAGACACCCATGTCGAACATCAAAAGGTCACCATGTTGCAGTTTTCGTTCACCTGGTGTACCATGCGGCAGACCTGTTTTGGATCCCGTGAGCACCATGGTGTCAAAGGATGGGCCATCAGCGCCCAGTTTCTTCATCTGATACTCCATCTCGGCAACAAGCTCGATCTCGGTTACGCCTGTACGAACATGAGAGAGGCCTTGACGCAATGTTTCTTCAATTAGTTGAATGGCGTGGCGAATGCGGGCTACCTCATCGGGTGTTTTCTTGACACGCAATGTGCGAAGCAGTGGGCCAACATCTTCAAAGCTGGCAGCACCCAGTGCGGCGGTCAGTTGCTCATAACGTGCGACCGTCACGTACTCTTTTTCGAGACCTACTCGGCCCAAGCGCCCTTGATAACGTTCGAACAAAGCGTACGGATTATCTGTATCCGTGTGAGTGGCAATGTTGGATACCGAGGAAGCAGCTGCGGCAGCTTCAGCATCGAGCGCAGGAACGATTAACAAGGGTTCTTCACCGCGTGCCAGAACCAGACCAAGGAAACGTTCATGCGGATTGCTTGCAAATCCAGTCAAATAGTAGATATGTTTCGGATCTGTAATGAGCATGGCGTCCAATCCTTGCCCGGACAGATCGGCTTCAAGACGAGATAAAGGGTTTTGATTCATGAGGTATATGTCCACCTTTCCATTCCTTCTATCTTTCTATTATAAAAGATTATGGAGGAATTCCAAACTGCAGTAATTCCATATCCTCCGAATCCCTATAATTCTCCGTTTAGGTGGCGAGCGTGAAGGGTAATACAGGGCGAAACCGCTTTGCACATGAATAAAAACACTACAATTATAGCGAACGATACAATAACAATACGTTGAAGCTTGGCTTATTTATTTTATACGATAAAAATGATATTCGAAGGGAGATGTAATCATGAATAATCGAGTAACCGTTCCACTATATGCTTCTTTATTAAGTGTGGCCTTGTTAACTGCGTCATGCTCTTCAGGCGAGCCCTCTACAGGAGGGACAGAGCAGATGTCTCAGGGTCAGGGAACGGCAGCCAATGGAGGCAATGACAGTGTAAGTGGAAGCGAAAGTGGAGCGCAGGGAGAGGCGGTTATTCCGTATCAGGCTTCCGTTCTGGTTGAAGGACTGAATGCACCATGGGAGATTGTGAGTGTGCCTGACGGTCGGATGTTTGTAACCGAGCGCCCCGGTGCGATTCGGGTCATTGAGGATGGCAAACTTGCCCCTGAACCACTAATTGAATTCTCAGCCCCGTTTAATGAAGAAGGTGAGGGAGGTCTGTTGGGTCTTGCAGCGGATCCAGACTTCGAGGACAACGGTTATCTGTATGTGTACCACTCCTATCTGGAAGGCGACGACATAGCCAATCGGGTGTTACGCCTCAAGGTGAATGGTGGCAAAGCCGTCGTAGATCAAGAGTTACTTGGTAACATTCCAGGCGGAACGAATCATAACGGTGGGCGGATCAAGATCGGTCCGGACAAGTTGCTCTATATCACGACAGGTGAGCGCTATGAACCGGAACTGTCCCAGAACAAAGATAGCCTTGGGGGTAAAATATTGCGGATTGGTCTCGATGGATCGATTCCTGCTGACAACCCATGGCCGAATTCGCCTGTATACAGTATGGGACACCGTAACGCACAAGGACTGGCCTGGAACCCGGGCAACGGCTATCTCTATTCTACCGAGCATGGGCAGCGGAATCATGATGAGATTAACCGGATTGTAGCCGGAGAGAATTATGGCTGGCCTGAGGTGGAGGGAGACGACAATGACAACGGCGCATATCAGGCTCCGCTTGCACATAGTGGGAATGACACATGGGCTCCGTCCGGTGTAGCTTTTGTCGAGGAAGGACCATGGGCCGGATCGCTGATTGCTGCGAATCTGCGTGGAGAGCAGTTGCTGAAGGTCACTCTTTCGGAAGATGGTACACAGGTAGAGCAGGTGGAACCCGTCTTCGAAGAGGAGTGGGGACGTATTCGCAATGTGAGTATGGGTGAGGACGGAAAGTTGTACGTGCTTACGAACAATCGGGATGGACGTGGATCGCCACGAGATGGGGATGATAAATTGATTGTACTTACTCCGGAGAGTTAGGGTGAGGTGATTTACTCCCTACTATTTTCTAATGAACCTGACACACTTTATTAGAGGTTTAGTGGCAAATGTAGAATGTATGTGTTTAATTAATTAAAGGAGCTGTCCCGTCAAATTCATGACTTATGGGACAGCTCCTTTTAATGTAATGTAGATGTCATCCTAATCTTGAATGTAATACAAAGTATGATGCCACACCGAGATAACATCTTTAACAGGATGTGTTGTCGTTCCAAACAATGACAAGTCTGCGTTTTTTACTTACTCTGCGCTCTCCGCAAGTGTGGCAATGCGCTGCGCCGGATCATTCGTGTACTCTCCTCCGTGATAACAGAGAACCTTATTAAGTTTCAGGTCTGTCAGTTTCTTCAGGCTTCGCAGCGCTTCGGGCATGTCTGGTGTCGCGGGTGGCGCAGGGCCAACCAGTTCATCATCAACCACACGAAGTTCATCGGCAGCAAGAAGGAACTGCTCCTCTCCGAAATACAGGCTGATATGACCTGGGGTATGTCCCGGTGTATGAATGACCTGTGTACCACCTTGAAGGGGTAACAGATCTCCGTCCGCCAGTGTTCTGCTGATGTTCACTTCCGGCAGCTGCAAGAGTAGTTGGTCTGCCAGTGCCAATACGGGGGCAGACAACAAAGCGCGACGCTCTGGAGTGAATTTGATCAAAGGCTTCTCACCTGTTAGATACGGAATTTCATCGGCATGTGCCCAGATTTCCAGATCAGGGATGGCATCCAGAAGAGCGCCCAGGTTACCGATATGATCGATGTCCTGATGAGTAATAATCACACGTTTGACGTCCGAGAGTTGTACGCCCTCTTGTTCCAATGCGGAGTGAAGTTCGGCAAATTGTCCAATCATGCCCGTATCCACCAGGGTAACCCCATCTTCGTCACGAAGCATGACGGGAAATATGGGGTTTTTCCCTGAAGGTGTAGGAATATGAAGATGTAGCACAGTAATCGAAGTTGTTGGATGGCTCATGGTGATCCGGATCTTAGTCCGGTACACCTCCTTTTCTTTTTAAGCGATGATTGTTGTTATTCAGGACGGTTATATTTCAAGTGTTTTCTATATTTTTTAACGGTATGGAGTAATGCTTCGAACGTTTCTTCTTCATTACTGCCATCTTTAACGATGGTGACAAATGAGAAGTTATCATGAACAAGCTTGTTTCTCGTCTGAAACACTTGACTAAGGGCTTCGGCAAAGTGTTCCTTTTCGGATTCCAGGGCAATGAATTCTTTACTCAGTTCGGCCTGAATAATCTCCATATTGGAACGTGCACGGTAGGCAGGAGTTTTCATCAGCTGGGTCGAATTAAACTTTTTCTGATATACGTGTCTGTACAGTTGATTTAACATTTGTTCAATAATGGCGCATAGTTCAATGACGAGTGAAGCATATCTTCGGTTTTTGCGTTTTCGGGTGAGCTCACGTGTTTCTTCGTGGTCCAAGATACCGTATTTTTCATACAGCGTGGAATCGACGCTCTGCAAGATATCTTGATATTCCTGTTCGAGTAGTGCGATTTCAAGTTTGGCTTGTCTTTTAACTTTTTTAAAATCTTCTTTGGTCAGCATACTTGTCCTCCCATGGAAACCGAGATGTGATCCTATCATTATCTCATATTGTCCGTCGTCGCGCCTCTAATTTCGGAACCTCAGGTTCAGAAGGGAATTACCTTATGTCCATTCAGACAGCAATTGTAACAGGAGCTAACTCAGGTATGGGGTTGGCAACCACTATTGAACTTGCAAGACAAGGATATAGCGTAATTATGGCATGTCGCAGTGAGAAGCGCGGACAGGAGGCTCTTCAGGAAGCTGTGCGTCAGTCTGGATCTTCTGCGATTGAATTGATGCTGTGTGACCTCGGTTCACTCGAAAGCATACGCCAGTTTGCCCGAACGTTCCGAGCGCGCCATGACAGCCTTGACGTTCTGGTTAATAATGCAGGGGTGGTGATGGTCAAACGGAAGGAAACCTCAGACGGGTTCGAGCAGAGTATCGGCATTAATCATCTGGGGCATTTCCTGCTGACCTTACTTTTGATTGAACCTCTGAAAGCTGCGAAGCAGGGGCGGATTGTGAACGTGTCGTCTGGTGCATACAAAGCCGGTAAGATTCACTTCGAAGATCCACATCTGCACAAAGGTTATAATCCGATCAAAAGCTACGCTCAATCCAAGTTGGCTAACGTGCTATTCACTCGTGCACTGGCTCGCAAAATGTCAGGTACGCCTGTCACGGTGAACTGTCTGCACCCTGGTGCGGTGGGAACCAGTATTGGCGTGGATCGCAATACCGGTTTCGGCACACGCATTATGGCTTTTGTAGGCAAGCTTCCATTCTTCCTGTCGCCTGAAGAAGGGGCGCGAACGGCTGTTTATCTGGCCACAAGTCCTGAAGTCGTCGGGATCACCGGGCGTTACTTCTATCAACAGAAAGAGCAGCAGCTGAAGACACATGCCGTTGATGATGCTTCAGCTGAGCGTTTCTGGACATGGAGCGAAGAACAGGTTGGATTGAAGCCTGACGAGAAGTTGTGACGCGGATGTGGATCAGACTTTAGTTTTCACCGCTTGTTGGATCATTTCAATAAAAGCTTCAATAGGTTGGATGCCTTGATCTCCCTGACCGTATGCACGGACAGAGGCGGATGAGGCATTTTTCTCATTCTCACCAAGTACGAGCGAAAAAGGTACTTTTTCCATCTGGGCTTCACGGATTTTGTACCCGAGCTTCTCGCTGCGCAGATCTGTTTCTACCCGGATACCTGCAGCCCGGAGCTGGCTTTGTACTTGAAGTGCGTAGTCAGCGTAATGATCCGATACAGGTAGCAGCTTCACTTGCACAGGTGCGAGCCAGAGTGGGAACGCACCTGCATAGTGCTCAGTCAGGATGCCGATGAAACGATCAATGGAACCGTAGATGGCACGGTGGATTACGACCGGACGGTGTTTCAGGCTATCTTCGCCAATATAAGTGAGGTCGAACTTCTCTGGCATTTGAAAATCAAGCTGGATTGTTCCGCACTGCCAGCTACGCTTCAGCGCATCGAGGATATGAAAGTCAATTTTCGGTCCATAAAAGGCACCGTCTCCTTCGTTAATGCGATATTCCACGCCCCGACGATCCAGAACATTTTGCAATGCGCGTTCCGCCTGATCCCACAGCTCTTCTGATCCCATGGAATCTTCCGGACGAGTGGACAACTCAATCTTGTATTCGAATCCAAAGATATCGTACATACGTCCGATTAGTGAGATCGCCTGATTGATCTCGTCCTCGATCTGTTCCGGCATGACATAGAGATGAGCATCATCCTGGCAGAATGTCCGCACACGCATCATGCCGTTCAGGGCACCTGAGAATTCATGACGGTGAACCTGACCGAATTCCATCATGCGAATCGGCAATTCACGGTAGGAATGGAGTGTATTTTTGAAGATCAGCATGTGCCCGGGGCAGTTCATCGGTTTGAGTGCAAAAGTCGCATCGTCTACTTCCGAAAAATACATGTTGTCCTTGTAATGCTCCCAGTGGCCGGATTGCTCCCACAGCCGGTTGTTCATCATGAGAGGAGTCCGGACTTCCTGATATCCCTCTTGCAATTGCAGCTCACGGGAGAATTGCTCCAGTTCAGTGCGAACAGTCATGCCTTTGGGCAGATAGAAGGGCATGCCGGGAGCTTCTTCGGAGAACATGAACAGCTCAAGCTCTTTGCCGAGTTTACGGTGATCCCGTTTCTTCGCTTCTTCGAGCATGTGCAGATGTTCATCCAGTTGGGCCTTGTTCGGAAAAGCAGTGCCGTAGATGCGTTGCAGCATTTTATTATCCGAGTTCCCCCGCCAGTACGCACCAGCCACATTCAGGAGCTTGAATGCTTTAATTCGACCAGTGGATGGAAGATGAGGACCACGACACAGATCGAAGAACTCTCCTTGATCATAAATTGAAAGCTCAGCGTCTTCTGGCAAATCCTGAATAAGTTCAAGCTTGTACGGGTCCTGGATTTCTCCGAATATACGAAGGGCTTCCTCCCGGTTAACCACCCGGCGACTGATCTTATGATTCTCCTGAATGATTTTGTTCATTTCCCGCTCAATGGCGGCCAGATCACTGATGGAAAGGGCGTGCTCCAGATCGACATCGTAATAGAATCCATCTTCAATGACGGGGCCGATGCCTAGTTTTACTTGTTCTGCACCGTAGATACGTTTGAGCGCCTGTGCCAGCGCATGTGCTGCGCTGTGACGATAACGATATAGACCTTCCGCACTGTCCAAAGTAACGATAACAAGTTCGCAATCCTGTTCCAGCATCCACTTCAGATCAACGTTCTTGCCATCTACAATACCGCCAATGGCCTGTTTGCCCAGACTTGTGCTGATGGATGAGGCGACCGCACCTACAGTGATGCCTGCTTCGTAGGAACGTACCGCGCCACCTTGCAGACGGACCTCGATGGAATGACTGGATTGTTGCAGATCATGTGCTGACTTATTAATTTCGTTACCTGATTTGTTGCTTGCTGCGTTACTGTTATTCGATTTGCTCATGTGGACCACTCTCCATTTCTTAAAATGAAAGCGCAAAAAACACCCGTCCCGGAAAAGGGACGAGTGCGCTTGGCTCGTGGTTCCACCCTAATTTGGTTATGGTGCATCCTGATCTCGGCCAGCCGCCGTGAATAGGAAACATCATAACCCTCATTGGAATCCGCTATCGGGGATCAGGCGGTGAACTCTACTGGCAACATGCCGAACATCCGAGGGAAGTCCGAAATGCTGAGGTTCGAGGTCACGGCTGCAGAGGGGTAATTCCGGTCCGTTCGCTGAAGAGGGTTTCACCAATCCCCTCTCTCTCTGGGCAGCACGCAATCGAAATCTTGTCTCTGGTCATCGCCAAATATGTTAGATTAACTCATTGGAATGATTCTGAAATGTGTTGCATTCAATATCAATATATGGGAACAGGTGTTATTGAGTGTCGATTATATAGACTGAAAATGGAAAGGTCAAGTGGAACATTTTAATTAGCCTCGGAACCCCCATCCCATATTAAGCGAATGATCGTTCCTTCACCAGGCGTAGACTGTACCTCAATACGACCTTTCATGGCTTCGATCAAACCTTTGGTTACCGCCATGCCCAGGCCTGATCCAACATCCGATGTACCTGTATCCGTACCACGATAGTATCGTTCAAATAACTTCCATACCGTCTCGGAGTCCATGCCTCGTCCATTATCGGCAAACTGAATGCTGAAATGATCTGCCTGTTGACCAGAATGAACACTAACGACCAGGATGGACTCCATTGGATTATGAAGAAGGGCGTTGGCGGTCAGATTATCTACGATTCGTTCAAACGACGGAATATGGACGAGTCCATACACAGGCACTTCGGAAGGTTGGAATATAATGCGACCTTCCCCATATGCCGGGTTCCGTTCAGCGCGCTGAATCAGATCACGAAGCAACGCATTTACGTCAGTCTCTTCCACCACAGGTTGATATCCTCCGCTGCGTAATCGATAGGTCATGGCAAGGTCGTTGACAAGCCTGTCCATATACATGGACTTATCGAGCATTATGCCTGCGAATTCCCTGACTTCCTCCGCGGTCCAGCTATATTTGTCTGCCTCAAGCATATGGGCGTATCCCTGAATGGAGGAGAGGGGCGTCTTAAGATCATGTGTTATGCCGGCGATCCATTCCTCGCGTAGTGAATCGGTCTGTTTCCGAAGTTCTTCATCTTGCTTCAACGTGTGAGACAAGGCTTGCATGGAGCGGAGCACCTCAGCATACACGTGATATTTCCGTTTCCATTTTCCGTTACGACGCTGGCTGCGAGGCATTCCTAACGCTCCGGTGGGTTCCTCGTAATGTCCTCGCTCCAGACGCTGTAACCATTGGAGCATATGCAGCATGGGCGATCCGAAGCGGTTGGCATACCAGAAGGCGAGCAAGATGAGCAGAATGATGATGCTCACGATCAATATAACCAATGCCGGTTCCAGAATAAAACTGTAGGGGTTCTGATTCCCGGTAGCGGATGGGTCACTAGGAATGCTAATTAGCCAAGTGGTTTCATTCTGTTCGTCGTACCACGTTGCAACAGACAGGCCGGATCGACTCGGATAGCGAACTTGCAGAACGAGTTCCTGAATGGTGTATTCGGTCGGTACGTCCATGGCTGGTTTGTTGAAGGAGGAGATTTCACGTCCTGACGGGTCCAATACTTGAAGGTAGGCATTGGCGGCACGAATGGCTTCCTGTTGCTCAGGTTGAAGAGCGAATTTTCCACTGGTGGGACCTCGATCCGAACGAATTTGATTTATTAGGACTCTGGCCGGGTTGCGCTCACCATATAACAAGGTGAAATCCTTTCCGTTCTTCTCCCGGATCAGCATGACAATCTGATAAGGGAATGGCTTTTGACTTTCCCAGTATGCAATCAATTCTCCTGGCTTATAGTGAGTAGGGACATCGGCCGGGGTGTGGTATGCATCAATGGCGTAACCTTGTTCATCCAGAACTTGGAGCCAGCCTTGATTTTTATCCACTTGCTTCAGCATTTCGGGGTCATATCGGATGGAATCATCCGGCATGATCTCTGCTGTATTAATTAATTGGTCCAGACCGTTAGTAGCAAAATCATCTACCAGATTCACTTCATTTACCTTTTGCACGACCCAATAGGTGGCTAAAGAACCAAGCAGAATGATAAGAACGACTGCACCAGCAAGCATCCCGATAAACCGGGTCATTAACCTGCGACGAATACTCATGGGCGTGACACATGTTCCGGCTGAATCAGTTTATATCCCAGACCCCGGACGTTAACGAGAAACACTGGATTGGAAGGATCGGCTTCAATGCGCTCCCGAATGCGGTGAATATGGACCATCACGGTATTGTCATCACGAATGGCTTCAGAGCCCCATACCCGCTCATATAGATCTGATTTGGTGAATATGCGATTGGGATGCTTGCAGAAAAAGAGCAGCAGTTGAAACACAAGTGCCGGACAGGATACGGATTCTCCTTCAACTCGAAGTTCACCAGCCCATTCCAATACCTGGAATCGTCCAAAGTCGTACACACCCTCCGGCATGCTATGGAATGACGTATTTACGTTAGATGAGATGAGGTCCGAGATGCTTACTGTTTTTGATGGTAAATAACGCTTCAGTAATGATTTAATTCGAGCAACCACTTCTAGAGGATTAAAGGGTTTGGAGACATAATCGTCGCCACCGACGGCGAACCCGGTTAATTTGTCATAATCCGTTGTTTTGGCTGTTAGAAACAGGATGGGTGCATCGGTGACCTGCCGTAGAAAAGGGCAGATTTCTAGTCCGCTTTTCCCAGGGAGCATGATGTCGAGCACGATACAATGATATGTCTTGTTGTTGCAAGCCTCAAGGGCTGCTTCGGCTGTTGTAACGGTGTCAATATCGAGAAACTGTTCTTTGAGCAGGACCGTTTTGAGCATATGCAGAATAGCCTGTTCATCATCCACAAGCAGTAATGAGACATGATCCATAGTTTAAAGATGACCTCCTGATATTTCCTTTGTGTTTATTGCTAATCATACCACCAAGAGGGTTGTATAGCGTACGAGCTATCTTAACGGAATCTTAATTATGCATCCTAAAATGGTATGGCGAGTTTAACTGCATGTAAGTTGGGGTTAGACGAAGGATAAGACTCGTTCTGTACACTTAACTGGAAAGGTTAACGATCAGTAGAAGGGATGTTGAGAATGAACAGGAAAGGTCATCTGAACTCAGAACTAAACACATATTCGAAATTACAGCATAGAAAGGGCTGGAAGGTCCTTGCGATTACCCTTGGAGCTTGCGTGATATTGTCTGCTTGCGGCAATGGCAACTCGATTACTTCCGACCAGGCGGAGCAGCAGTCAGCCGAACAGGCGTCCAATAATGAAGCAAGCGAGAACTCCGATCAGGAGCAGAACTCAAGTTCAGGGGTGAGTGCGATGGTAACACCAGATAATTTCATAGATACGTTGATGAATGGTTCGAAGGAGGCGATCTATAGTCAGTTTTCCCCGGAATTGAAGGAAGCCTTAACGTTGGAACAATTCAAGGAAGCTGCTAACCAGTTTCTGGAGGGTGTGGAATCTTGGGAGCTAGTGGTAGATGCCGAAATGAATCAATTAACCGAGCACAGCTGGAAGGATCAAACTGGAACGAAAGGTGTTCAAGTTTATTTTTCTGAAGAAAATCAGATTGAGGGTCTCTTAATTCAGCCGTTAGAAACTTATGAGGATACGGACAGCAAATTCACCAAAACCGAGTTTCATTTCCCCATGAAGGGCGAGTGGTATGTATTCTGGGGAGGCCATGATGTGTTTTCCAACTATCATTATGAGCATGAAACGCAGCGCTATGCGCTGGACATTGTTCGCACAAAAGACAAATCAAGCTATCAAGGTGATGCAACGTCAAATGAAAACTACTATGCTTTTGGTGAACCGCTCTATGCAGCTGCCGATGGAACCGTCGTCGACATCAAGAACGACATTCCGGACAACGTACCGGGTGTGATGAATCCGGAAGAACCGGCGGGTAACTATGTGGTGATCGACCATGGAAACAGTGAATACAGCATCACAGGACATATCAAGAAAGGCAGTGTTGCGGTCAAAAAAGGAGATAAGCTCAAGCAGGGAGACCTCATCGGTGAGCTTGGTAATTCGGGGAACTCCAGTGAAGCTCATCTGCATTTCCAGGTATCGGACGGCCCGGATCTGTTCACATCTCGCTCAATCAACATTCGTTGGGCAGACCAGAGCCAGCAGTTAACGCGTGGGAACACCATTCAGGGACTTCCAGAGTAATGCTCTGTCAGAATGTTAGGGATGACGAAAACTTCTCTTCTCCGTTATAATATCTTCTATAATTAGAGGTTCGATCTGGAATGATGGAGGAGTAGCGATGAAGTTGGAAGATGTGCAGATTGAATATGCGCGCCTGGAGGACTTGCTGAGAATAGTGGAGATATATAACTCTACCATTGAGAGCCGCATGGTCACGGCGGATTTGGAGCCGGTAACGGTGGAGCAACGTGTTCCATGGTTCGAGGAGCATTCGCCGGATCATCGTCCCCTCTGGGTGATGAAGCAGGCAGGACATGTTGTAGCATGGGCGAGTCTCAGCTCGTTCTATGGACGCCCTGCGTATAACGGAACGGTGGAAGTTAGTGTATACGTGGATCAGCAATGCCGAGGAATTGGGGCGGGTGGACGTTTGCTCAATACCGTATTTGCGGCATGTCCTGCGCTGGGCATTACAACGATTCTCGGATTTGTCTTTGGGCATAACGAACCGAGTCTGGGGTTATTGCACAAGCATGGTTTTGAGCAGTGGGGATATTATCCCGAAGTGGCTGTGCTGGATGGTGTGAATAGAGATCTGGCGATTTTGGGCAAAAAAATATAAGTGTCGTTCTTATTCGTGAGATTAACACATCAAAAACCTCCAACCGAAGTGATAGGGTTGGAGGTTTTTTGGCATTCCAATATATAGTGCTCTCTATGAGAAATGGAGATAGTGTTTATACGCCGAGGTGATGCTTAATCCTCCGAATGTGGTTGCTTGTTCTATGAGCGTAGAGAACTGAATGATTGAATGCGAATGACTATAGCAATTAACCTTGTTAGGTGTAGTTAATTTGAAATAAAAAAAAGCCGTTCTCCACGAACGATCATTTTCAAACGATAACATCTCCAAAAAAAGATTGACGGGCAGACCCCGGCAAACTATAATCGGTAACAAGTAACTTGATATGTAAGGAGTCCTGACATGATATGTTAGTAATCGACGAGGTGTATCACCATACAGCATTGCAAATATCATCGTCCGATTTATTGTACCTTATCGAACGGCTGAAGGTCAAAAAAGAAAATGAGATCGAAACGCTCAAGCAGAAGATCGAACAGTTCGAACAAAAGCGTCGAGCGGAAGAGGTTGCTTATCAATCGTTATCAACCGTACGCAAGTGGTTTGCGGGACGCCCTGCATCCCACCATCAGGCGGTGGAATATATGGTTCAGGTGAAGGAACGTTTTCGCAAGATGGAACAGATTCGTAGACGCATACGTGAATTGGATCAGATCGCAGAACGAATTAAGCATCCGGACAGCATTGAGCGGGACGAGATCGAGCTTGCGCCCGATACAATCCGTGAGCTCAGACAGCTTAGTGAAACGGAGGATGTACAAGCATGACTTTGGAGACGTTAAGCACCGGAATCGATACGGTATGGGTCGTACTGAGCGCAGCCATGATTTTATTAATGGAGGGTGGATTCGCCCTGCTTGAGGCTGGATTTGTACGTTATAAAAATAGTGTGAACATTATTATGAAGGTTTTTGCTGACATCACCATTGGAACGTTGCTATTTTATGCGATCGGTTTTGGACTGATGTATGGTTCGGACGTTGGCGGTTTTGCCGGAGTAACGGGCTTCTTCCTGAATGGTGACTTGTCCCATCTGGATGTACCGGTATCGCTGGAGACATTCTGGTTGTTCCAGGCTGCCTTTACCATTGCCGTAATTTCCATCGTCTCAGGAGCAGTGGCAGAGCGCATCAACTTCCGTGCCTATCTTCTGTATATCATATTGATGACGGCGATCATCTATCCGATTGGTGGACACTGGGTATGGGGCGGTGGCTGGCTTAGTCAGCTGGGGATGCAGGACTTTGCCGGTTCTGCTGTCATCCATGCACTCGGGGGATTCTCGGCACTGGCTGCTGCGATTATCATTGGCCCGCGTAAAGGCAAATACACGCCACTTGGTGTGAGTGCCATTGCACTACCAAGCAATCTGCCACTGGCGTCTGTAGGTGCATTTCTGCTATGGTTTGGCTGGTTTGGCTTCAACGCCGGCAGTACGCTGAGCGCAACGGATGTAAGAATTGGTCACATTGCGATTGTAACGATGTTATCCGCGGCTTCGGGTGGTGCGGTTACGCTGTTGTATACGCTATTCCGCTTCAATCGTTCGGATGCACCATCGGTCATTAACGGTTCGCTTGCGGGGCTGGTCGGAATTACAGCCGGCTGTGCATTTGTTGGCGATGTAGCTGCCATATTCATTGGGGCGGTATCCGGTTTATTGATGATGGCTGCCACCAACTGGCTGGACCGTTGGCAGATTGATGATCCGGTCGGTGCGTTCCCGGTGCATGCTGCATCTGGCATGTGGGGGACGATTGCTGTTGGTCTGTTCGCTACGGATGGTGGATTATTCATGGGTGGCGGCTGGAGGTTGCTGGGTGTTCAGGCACTTGGCCTTACAGCCCTGGTCATCTGGGGATTCGCCATGACTTGGATCGGTTTGAAGCTGATTGGCAAAATTGTACCTGTTCGTTCGACAGAGGAAGAGGAAGATCTGGGTCTGGATATCAGCTATCATGGTGTGATGGCAGCCCATCAAGCTCATGAATTCCTGGACGGTGAGGAGCATATGCGTGCTTACCAGGAAAAGTCCTCTGGCCCAAATCGTTGAATGGAATAAAGGATAAGGAAGTAGACTGACAAGGAATGTCAGTCTCTTTTTTCTATATAAATTGAACTACACATTTACACGAGAACGTAGAGGACAGAAAGAACCTGAAGAAGCGAAGAGTTCGCCTTTATCCCCGGATTTTTACCTTTGCAAAGGTGAATCTAAAAAATCTGGGGATAACAGCGATCGGAAGGTTGTTCTGTCATCGGAGTGGTAAGTGTAAAATATTCTTAAGTTCAATTTATGTAGAAGCAGGGAAAGACGTCCGGACGGAAGAATATACAGGGGTGAACCTGAATATGTCTCAGCATAGGTGTATTGTCTGAAGGGGAGGATCTATATGATTAAGCCAGAACAATGTGAACGTCTGACCAGAAAAGCTCGTAAAACACTTGAGGAATATGGTTTGGGAGTCGCTGCAGATCTGTTGTTATCTTCAAGCCGCTGGGGTATTCGCCTCGATGTATCCACATTGGATGAATATCGCAGAACAGGGAATTCACGTGTAGGCGGACATCCGGATTTACCAAGTCGCATGGAGTGGCCGGTAACACAAGAAGGAGTTCCGATGACTTTCCTGGCCCAGTTGAACCTTGTGGATTTATCACCATATACGCCGAATGATGGGCGCGGGACTTTGCCTGAACGGGGTATGTTATACTTTTTCGTTGGTAAGGATGAATCTGCTTGTCCCATTGAGCATCGTGTGATCTTTGAGCCGAGTTCTCATAACCTGATAAGGCGAGAGCCAGAAGGTAATACCGCGCTGGATGGAGCTCCTTTTGTTGCACATTCGGTGACTGTGTTGCCTAATCTTGAGTTTCCTACATATGCTTATATAGACGCTAATTCGCTGAACGAGCTCTCGCCTTCGCAGCCTGAGAACGATAAGACTGAGGCGGAAATAGATCTGTATGACCGATACCTTGAATTCGAATCGAACTGGAATCATCCAAGTACATTGAACTGGGGTGGGATGTTTGGATACCCTGATGGGCAGCATCCGGATGCCGAGCACCGTGCCTTGTTACAGATCGTGCTGGGAGAAGAGTATGGTTATAACGAGCAGGAATGTGAGAAGAAGCTCACCTCGCATTACGGCGGTGATGAGGATCGGACATGGCAGGAACTATCCGATACGTTGCTGCTGTTGAAGATAGATACACATGACGCCATCGGTTTCCAATGGTGGGATTGCGGGGAATTGCAATTTTTCATTCGCAAGTCTGACCTGGAGGCTGGACGATTCGAGCAAACGTATTGTTCGTTATACTCCAGTTGAGCGAAGATTTGAAATCAAATAAGCAACAAAATGTCCTGAATCCCGTCTGTAAGAAGGAGGAAGGACTTTTTTGTTCGTAGATTGTTATATAAATTGAACTAAAGAATATTTACACTGCCCACTCCGATGACAGAACAACCTTCCGATCGCTGTTATCCCCAGATTTTTTTGATTCCTTTTATAAAGGGGAAATCCGGGGATAAAGGCGAGTGTATGCTTCCGAAGCAGCTTTCTTGCAGAAAGCTTTTAGCTCCGCTTCTTCAGGTCTTTTCTGTCCTCTCCGTTTTGTGTAAATGTTTAGTTCAATTTATATGGATTTGGGGTATAACTTGTTTATATATTAGGGAGGGATATTTTGGTTGATAACCGATCATACGTTCTGTATAATGGGATAAAAAGGAAGTGTATCTGTTGATTCAATCTGCATTCAAACATATTGATGTGGCAGTAACATCATTAATTGATATATGTGATCAGCTGTCAGAAGAAGATTTGGCTTTGACTCCAATTGAGGGCAAACGGCCTGTTGGGGAACTGCTGTCCCATCTGTCTGTGATCTGCCGAGCGGATGTTTATATATCGGAAGGTGCATCGGAAGAAGAGATGGCTCTATTCTATGCAGAGAATCAGGTTCATTCACTCAGTCAGATCAAGCAAGCTCTGATTGATAACCAGATGTATCTATACCAACGCTACAGGCAGTTTAATACCGAAGAATTACTGCATGTGACGGATTCATACTGGGGAGCTTCCTATAGTCGGCTGGAGTGGTTGCTTGAGATTATGGGGCATGTGTATCATCACAGGGGACAATTGTATACGATGCTGACCCTGACAGGCAAAGAACCCAAATCCGTGCTTTTTAAATAGAAAGGTATTGCTTACTTCAGGACATATGGTAATGATAGGAACGAATAGAATACATATTAAGAGTATTACAGCATATACAGCGGACTAAAGTGAGAATAGAACGACGATACTACACGCTATACGTGACACAACTAAGGGTTATCCGGATCAGAAGGTTATGTTGGAGTTGAGGCCAGGCAACAAAGTGGAAGTTAGGCCGGGTTATAATTGGTGACGTTTAATATTCGGTATGAGGAGGATGAAATGAACAATAGACACATGAAATTGGATGGAGAGTTGCCTGGCATCTCGGGATTAGGCGGATGGCTTATATTGATTCAGATTAGTCTTTGGTTCTCGCTGGTGTTTCTTATCTCGGATGTGTCACGGGTAAATGTCATTATGGACCCGGCCAGATGGGAAGGAGGCCGGGGTGTTGATAAGCAGATATACACTGAGGTGGTACGCCCACTCCTATGGTTTGGCTTCATTAGCAGCATCATTCTTTTAGTGATCGTTATCGTGAATCTCGTTCTTTTATATACAAGGAAGAGGCAGTTTCCGCGCATGATGATGGTGATGTATATTATGAATGTTATCATAGGCATTGTGACATGGATTCTGATTGCACGAAGTGAGATCCCAAGAGAACAGCATGTACTTGATGCAACACCAGCTTTTTATTTGATCGTACGATCAATTCTGACGTGCTGTATCTTCATTCCGTATTTTCTGAGATCAGTGCGGGTTAAAAATACATTCATAAATTAACAGATTTCGATGAGTAGATTATCGCTCAATAGGAAAGCGATAGGAAGGCCCGTTAGTATACAAGAGTTCATCCTGTATGCCTAACGGGCCTTCCGCGTGTTGAATAGATGAGAAGAACGATCATTTCGATGATGATTTTGTCCGTATCGAGGCGGGAATTCGGCGTATCATCTGATTCAATACCTCGGATAACACAAGGCCTACGGCAATGGCACCGGATAGCATGAGTGCTTTGGCGGCCATCTCCATGGCTGCACTGTAGTCATTTTGCACAAAACTTCGCATCGCATTGTAAGCCAGTCCACCAGGAACCAGAGGAATGATGCCTGCAACGCTGAAGATGATGACAGGTGCACGAAACATGCGAGAGAAAACCTGGCTGATGACACCTACGGCTATAGTCGCTGCAAGTGTAGCAGGAACCGCATCTGCTGCATATTCGAGCACGACATAGATAATCCAGCCGATCATGCCGACAAATCCACCGTGGAGCAGCATGCGCCGTGGTGCGTTGAAGATGATCCCGAACGCGGCTGAAGCGACAAAGCTGGTCAAGGCTTGTTCAATAAAATGGAGCATATCCTGCATTCCTCCGTCTTACATAAAAAGTGAAAATACAACCGCAATGCCGGTACCTATGGCAAAGGCAGTCAGAAAGGCCTCGGCTCCCTTGGATAATCCGGATACCAGATGCCCGGCCATCAGGTCGCGTACAGCATTGGTAATTAACAATCCCGGTACCAGTGGCATAACCGAACCAATAATGATTTTGTCCCGTTCATGTCCTGCTCCCATGTAGACCAGGAAAAAAGCGAGCAAGCCAATGACGAAGGCCGCCGTAAGCTCAGCAAAGAATTTGACCCGTACCAACCGGTGAAAAGCAATAACGGCTGCATAACCTATGCCACCGCAGATCAACGCCGGAAGAAAGTCGCTCCAGCCCCCACCGAACATAATAGTAAAACAACCGCTGGATAACGCCGCAGCTCCAAGCTGCACAGTCGTTGAATAGGAGGAGGGCTTGCCTTCAATCTGTACCAACAGGTCATGGGCTTCCTGAACGGATAGTTCCCCTTGTCCGATGCGCCGGGAGACCGCGTTCACTTCGGATACCTTGTCCAGATCCGTCGTACGCTCAGAGATGCGAATCAGCTTTGCGGGTTCCGTTGCATCGACAGAGAAGAAGATACCTGTTGGCACAACATAACTGTGTGAATGGGGTAATCCCAGCGCTGCGGCCATACGTTTCATCGTATCTTCCACACGGTAGGTCTCACCACCGCTTTGCAACATGATTTTGCCTGCGAGCAGACAGATTGCAATCACGCGGGATTGTTCAGTAGGGGTGTTATCAATCATACCCGTCTCGGTCTGCGATACAGGTGATGAATCATGACGTATGTATTCCAACCGGATCAAGCTCCGTTTCATATGAGATAAGGCGTGGTGCCGACACCATTGTATCATATTTCACACGCTCGCAAGGAATCATACCGCCTATCACCATGACGATTAAAAAAGCTTCGTTCCTGAGACCTGAAGGTCACAGGAGCGAAGCTTCTTGAAGCGGGTTCGGATATCGTGGCATGATTCCAGCTACATCAACAGTGTAATAACCAACAATTCATACAGCACAAGCGGCAAAATCGTCGGTCCAAACAAGGCACGTGCTTCAGGATATCCATGCATCGGGGTAACCTGGAGATACAGAATTCCCCGGTCTGCACTAATAATAACGCCTTCCCATACCTGCCCATCGATATTCTGCACTTGTACCTTCTTGCCTACATGCTGCCGAGCTGTATGATGAAGCATATTCCGCACACTTTGCACGGATTGAAGCATCGGTTGATTGGCTTGATACACGACACGCGCGGACGGCGTGGATGTGGATTCAGACATGATGCACAACCCTTCCTCAAAATAAGTTCTTACTTCAAGGTATGCATCTGCCTACAAAAGGTGATTACACGAACGCCATCTCAAGGCTCCCGCGTCCATTTTCATAAGCCACTTTGCCCAGTGCTCCATTCACAAAGGTTAACTGAGGCGGAAGATGACCAAGATCCACATCGTACAGTACAGGGACATCCAGGTCCCCCAGTGCAGAGGAGAGGGCATCGGTGAAATTGAAATCCTCTGTATCGGAATAACCCGCAGGTCGTCCGATCATGAAGCCTTTCACACCTGCAAACCAGCCTGCCTGTTTCATCTGCCACAGAAGACGGTAGATATCCCCTGCGTTCATCGCACAGCTCTCCAGATACCAGATGGTACCTTCGACTGCACAGTATTGCTCCAGATAGGATGCAACAGGTGCATACGGCGTGCCAATCAGACTGGAGATCGTATCCATGCAGCCGCCGATCAGCCGACCGGAGAACGATACCGAGGTGTCTATATCCTCCGGTTGCCCGAGCTGTTTCCAGTGGGAGGGTGTATCCAAATTGAATCCAGGTAGATCCGGTTTCCATTCAGATTGGTAATGTGTGGAAGACGATTGTGTGATCTGTCCGCCGTATTTGGTCTGTAACACATCAATCCAGCGCGCAGTCACGGGATCGAGGGCGTCTGATCTAAGATCCACATAATTGGTGCCATGCGCTGATGCTGTTCCGGTGATCAGGGTATATGCGAATAAAAAGGTACTGATATCCGAATAACCCATGACCCATTTGGGCGGTAATGTTCTCAAGGCTTCCCAGTCGAGAAGGGGAAGGATATCCATGAGGAACTCCCCTCCCCAGGGAGGAATGATGGCCTGAATACTAGGGTCACGGAAAAAAGCATTCATCTCTTCGGCGCGATCCTCTTTGGAGGCACTCACACATTTGGTGTTGTGACGGAGCGAAGGGCTTTCTTGTACGACAAAGCCCATGCGCTCCATATTGCGTTTACTCTCTTCAAGATAATGGTGCAGGGATTCGCCTACACCGCTGGATGGTGCTGCCACACCGACAATACCCCCTTGCGAGAGTGGCTGTGGATAACGAATGGAACGTTGATTCATTGTGGAAACACCCTTTCCTGTGAATATATCGATTTAATGTATTGTTTAATATAATGCATGACTACTTCATGCGGCTTGCTATTATGGCTGTTACATTTCCTTTAGGGAGTCACAGGAATTTCAATAGAGAACGGTGCACGAATTTGATCAGGGTAAGAGTATATTTCCATTGTCAGATTTCCTTTGGCTGCGGCTCCATTTTTAATGACAATCCTTGCTTCAAAGACGGAGGGGCTCCAGCCTACTTCATTAATGTCGAAAGGGTTTCCTTTACTGTCCTCGATATTGGTAAATGATAGCCCTGAAGTAGCATTTTGAGCGTCTGCAATTGAAAACTCGAGGATCAGATTTTTGCCCTGGGCAGTGCTTTTCAGGAATTTCAAACTCGATGGACCGCCTAGTATTTCACCTGAAGATGGATCGATGCTGATAACTAGTTCATCCTTATTCACCGCTGAAAGACCAGATCCCTGCAAAATCAGTTTTTTCGGAGTGGAGAAGTACATACTTTCGAAAAAGACGGAACTTCCAGAGCCTGAGATGGAGGATGAATCTGTTCGCCATGCTCGGCCTTGCTCATCTACCAACTGCAAATCACGAATTCCGAAGATTTTTTTGGTGTTGTTCCGATCATATTCGATGTCGAGTACAAGGCGAGTGGGATACAGAACGGCCTGTTTTACATGAATACGCTGCCCGTCCACGGTCATTGTTTGGTTTACGGGAATGATTTTTTTCATGCCTTTCGTCAAGCTATGATCGACTGGGAAGGTGACCTTCCACTTATTATTCGTTTCCTTACCTCGTTCCTTAAATATGACGGTCAGCTCTTGTGGCGGTAAAGATTCTGTGAAAGAGACATCGATTTTATCCTCATAAATGCCACTTTCTGAAGCCGGCTTAGGAGAGGAATAGCTAAACGCAACAGGCAGCTTTTTTCCATCTCTATCAAGCAAATCAATATCATATTCACCCTTCTCAGGATCTTTCATGCCTTTCATTGTGTAGAAAATAACCATACGTGACTCGTCTGTGATAATGCCTTCAACGGTTACGGAAGCACCATCATGCTCGTCGGTGACACCGACCTTCTGTAAGAGGGACTGATCGATTGCCATCATTAATCCTTTGTCCTGACGAATCATGCTCACAATGCCTTCCATGCCAGGCAAATGCTCTACGAAGGATGCAAAGGCGGGAGAGACGCGGATACATCCGGTAAACAGCAGGATGAGGGCAGCTGCCGAGATGGAACTCATATACCAGCGTAGTCTGGACTTGCGCTTACGGGCAGCTTGGCGGATCCCGGACTGCACAGCCTGATAGGCCGCGGCATCGGGCACAGGCATTGTTTCGTATTCCGTCTTGCGAGCATTCAGCCGTTCTTCCAATGCATCGAATGATTTATGTTCATCCGTCATGAGGATGCATCTCCTTTCGTTTCAAGTTGATCACGGAGTTGTCCGAGTGCCCGATGTAATCGGGATTTTACGGTTCCGGTTGGGATTTCTAGAATTTCGGCGACTTCTGTTAAGGAGAAACCTTCGAAATAACTCAGGATAATAATCTGTTTGCAATCCCGGTCAAGGGTGGATACGGCGGCAGCAAGATCGGGGTCCGCAGGACGATCCCAGCTGCTGGATTCATGAATCTCGGTGACGGGACTGAACCGACTCTTTCGCTTGCGTTCGTCTGCACAGTAGTTGAGTAGTATGCGGATGAGCCAAGTGCCGAAGTAGGAGGGATCTTTTAATTTTTTGAGTTTACGGAACGCCCTGAAGGTTGATTCCTGAATCGCTTCGAGCGCATCGCCTTCATTGTGCAGGTAGGCATAGGCGATACGGTACAGTCTGCTCTGATGCAATTCCATTAAGGCTGCAAAAGCAACGGCATCCCCTTTTTGTGCGGCGATGGTGAGCTGAGTAGGGGTCACATGGCTCCTCCTTTCATGGATATGTTGAGTATTAGACCGTGTAAGGCATCAAACGGTTCTTATATTCTGAGAAAAATATGTATGTACCCGATTTCTATATAAGTTGAACTACGTATTTATATGAGAACGTAGAGGACCACAAATAACCGTCAGACCTTCTTTTTGTACTCCAAAAAGAGTTCTGGCGGTTATACATCTATTGCTCATACTTATCTAATCAGTGTGGCTACTGAGCTGCAACGGCTGATCGCAGGCAGGAAGCTGTAGAAGTGTTGCCACGTTCTAGTGCGATATCCAGTGCGGTTTGGCCTGATGAGTTCGCCGCGTTTGGATCGGCCCCGTGCTGGAGCAACTTCTCAATAAGCTCGGTCTGATCGGTATGAAATGCTGCCGAGTGTAGCGCATATTGTCCATCACTGTCCAGAATGCTCGTGGATGCCCCATGTTCAAGTAAAAGGCGGATAACTTCTGGCGAACGTTCTCCGGCAAGAGCGGCATGCAGTGCAGTATTGGACGGAATAAAGGAAATACGGGAATGGGAAAGGGCGTTAACATCGGCACCGTGCTCAAGAAGAACACGCACTGCTCCTGCTTGTCCAAAATGAGAGGCATATCCCAACGGAGTCAACCCATCCTGATTTTCAGTATTGGCGAGTTCCGGGTGGGATGCAAGAATGCCTGTAATGATTACCACATCTCCAGCCTGTGCTGCCTGAAATAGTTGATTGATCTGTTCTGCATGATTCATAATGAAACCCTCCATCTGATGAGATAATTCAATTACAGACGTTCCTCCTCAGCACCGTTTCATAGAGGGTTTTCCCGTTACGGAATGTTGGGTACGAATCTCCATGATTTGCAAGCACCTCCATGCTTAATTCTGGTGATATAACTTCTTCACAGCTTCCAGGCCAGGTACGGCAAAGCAAGCGAGTGGAGAGGGCAGATCATTGAGCGGGAACCATCCGATCTCACCAATGGCTCCGCCTTCTTCCAGATTACGAGCATGGCCGCCAATCACCTTGGTGGAATAGAGAACGGATATCCAGTGTTCCTTCTGCTGCGGCTGGATCGTCTCTGCCGTGCAGAGCAGCCTGTCGATGGCGATATCCAGATCCACTTCTTCCTTGATTTCACGGATAACAGCGGCTTCCAATGATTCATAGGGGTCGACTTTCCCGCCAGGAATACTCCAGGTGTGCTGTTCGGGCTGACGATTCCGCCAGGCGAGAAGCACTTCGCCCCGTTCATTCAGGATGACCGCGCCTACGCCGATGCGGGGCGAAATCTCAGGTACGCCTACTGGATCTGAGCTTAACTCCGACATGGACAACGCAGTTTGTTCGTTTGCATGACGCTGTAATAGACCACCTACTGCCATTTTCCCGGCTTCAGCAGTACGAGTTGATTGGAACGACAATGGAAGATGTGTCTGAGCCGACCATTCTTCTGCAAGGATACTCATGGAGATCAGGTCATAATGCATGCCATCTCGCAGAACTGCAGAACGCTGGCGACCCTCTTCCTTAAATCCAGCCTTCTGGTACGCGCGGCGAGCGGCTTCGTTGTATTCGATGACTTCCAGCGCAATCCGGTTCAGGTTCAATTCGTGGAAGCCATACCGAAGAATCAGAGCCAGGGCGTCGCTGCCGTATCCTTTACCTCGATCATTTTCTTCGCCGATGCCAATCGCCAGACGAGCCGACCGATTGTTCCATTCAATCCGGTAGAGCGCGGTGAAGCCTATGAATCGATTGCCCTCCAGCGTACGTAATGCAAATTCAAAACCGTTGTCTCGGCGGACAGAGGAGGAACCTGTCTCATCCGGCGTTAACGGAATAGCGATATCGGTATCCATGTTGCGCAAATATTCGTAATCGTCTGTGAATCGGGAGAGACGCATGCAATCTTCCGGGCATGGAGCTGCGAGCCTCACTTTGGAACCTTGAAAACCATTTAAATGACGTGGAGCCATGTTGCACCTCTTTTGTTCATTATGAAATCATTCGTTTCTCCCCATTATACTACGAACAGCAGAGGATACCGAAAAATGGAATCAAACAAGGGGCGCTCAGGGAAAAAGAGATAAAAAAAAGCAGCCATCGCGGGCTGCTGTACATTCATTATTTCAAATCATTCAATAAATTCTTCATTTTTTTGTAGTGTCCACTGACCCGATCAACCATGTAGTTATACATAAGCTGATTCTCCGAGAGGTTCGCCATTTCCTTGTCAATGTCAACGTTATTGTTGTTGTTGTTCATGGCTGTTTCGTTATTCTCGACAATTCGGTACTGTACGATGGAAGAATGGGGATCACTGATAGGGAAGTGTTTTTCATGAGTCCGCTTCATGGCAAGCTGATCTGATTTGCCATTCTCCACGATCCGTCTAAGCTCTTCCTGAAACTCTACCGTTTTCTTTTTGTAGTTAGGCGTGTCTGCATTGGCGATGTTGTTGGTGATCGCATTGTGCTGAGCAGTCAGCGCTTGTAACAGTGATTCGTTACGTCTTGTCGTATTCGTTTCGATCACGGGCTCAGTCTCCTTCACTGCAGAATGATACAGTTACTCCTATAATAAAAAATAAAGTTGCACACTGTCAACGTTATCAAAGAAAAAGACAAGCACATGACGCAGGTTCCTCTGAAAAGAAGGACCCTACCTTCAGGATAGCTTGTCTTAAATCTTGCCTTATGAATAAATCGTTGAACAACCTCTCAAGAGGGACGATTGATGTTTTTGCCGTAATAGATCTCATCCATCTCCAGCTTCAACCACTCCGTAATCTCCTGTTGTTCGGCCTTGCTCAGCTTATCCTTGGTATAGCCAAAGAGATAATTATCGAGGTCGAATTCCTTCAGCTTGCACTTGGTATGGAAAATATTCTCCTGATAGACGTTCACGTCAATCATGTCGAAGCCGCTCTTGATCTCATCTGGAATATAATTCTGAATTGAACCGATCTCGTGATCAATGAACAGCTTGCGTCCGCTCATATCCCTCGTGAATCCTCGTACCCGGTAGTCCATTGTCATTATATCCGTATCGAACGAGTGGATCAGATAATTCAGCGCTTTGAGCGGTGAGATCTCACCGCAGGTAGAGACATCAATATCCGCTCGGAAAGTACTGATGCCTTCGCTCGGGTGGAACTCCGGATAGGTATGCACGGTAATATGACTTTTGTCGAGTTGCATGACCACGTTATGAGGCAACGGACCAGGTGATTCATCCAATGATTCCTCGGGGATCTCCACGATCGGACCTTCCGAGACCAGCATCGTCACACTCGCACCTTGAGGCACATAATCCTGCTGCGCAACATTCAGCACATGGGCTCCGATGATGTCGGATACGTTGTTCAGAATTTTGCCTAGCCGGGCGGCGTTATACTGTTCATCAATATATTCAATGTAAGCTTCGCGTTCGTCTTTGGTTTTGGTATAACAGATATCGTACATATTGAAGCTTAGCGACTTGGTCAGGTTGTTAAATCCATGCAGTTGAATGCGCTGCTCTGGCGTAATTGTCATGGTTGCAGTCCCCTTATCCCATACGACATATGATCGCAGTTATAATACTACTTATACCCAACCTGCCTCGAAAAAAAACATATGTACGTCATTCTGGGCTCCTTCAACCGTGGTCGCACCACGCAAACGTCAGAAGGGTGAGTCCTCATCGTAGCCAATATCGTTCATGCGTTCATCCTCTGCTACAGACTGGATATCTTCCGAAGTCACACTGATGATTGTATAGTCTTCGTTCTGTAGTTTCTTCACGGCTTTTTCCTTGATAAAACGGGGACTACCATCCCCGGCATCTTCATCATAGACGAGCAGAAGCCCGTCGCTTTTGCGCAGCAACAGGTCATCCCGTGCAGTGAACTGCCACGGTCCAATATAGGGTTGATTGCTAATCGCACCGTAATAGTCCACACCCGAGAGGATGGAACGGTAATACTCCTGCTTGTCTTCTTTCCATTGCTCCTCGGGGTTCTGAAAGGCAGTGATGATCGATAGTTTCAGATGAGGGTACAGCTTCTTCAGATCAATCACCACTTCGCAGGCCCACAGGTCCACGCCGTATTGTCCCGGCGTAAGTACCCACTCCAGACCATCCTCGACAAGAGGCGTGAGGCGGGAGGCAATGGCCTTCTTGATAAAAGGAATACCTTCATGCTTCTGTCCAAAAATCTGCAGTTCATGTGCACGGTAACCGGTAATTAACAAGTTTTTCAGTGTCCGTTCCTCCTTTCAGACATGATCAGTCGATTCTATAAGATGCAGTTATTTCGCGGGTGGAGTTTCTGCACGGAAAGGGTACAGGAATGGCTTCGGAATATCCGTCTCGAATGACATCAGTTCATCGGTTGTCGGATGAATAAACGAGAGTATGCGTGCATGAAGTCCGAGACGCCCAAGGTCTCTTGTGCGTGCGCCGTATTTTCTGTCACCAGCAATAGGATGCCCGAGATCTTCCATATGCACACGAATCTGATTTTTACGGCCTGTCTCCAGACGCACTTCCAGCAGGGAGAACTCGCGGTTCGACTTCAGACGTTTGTAATGTGTAATCGCATGTTGTCCGTCATTGGGACGAGAGCTGGAGTACATTTTCAGCGTTTTGGTTTCCTTCAGCCACGAGGAGATGGTACCTTCTTCTTTGGCTACCGAACCTTCAACAAGGGCAACGTAGACGCGGTCTTGTACATTTTCTTTCCAGTTGTTTTGCAGCTTCTGTTGTACCTCTTCACTTTTGGCAAACATCATGACACCCGACGTATCTCGATCCAGACGATGGACGACAAAAATCCGGTTCAGCGGATTGGTGCGACGCACATGCTCCGTCAGTTGGCGATAAGCCGTGAGGTCATCTGTCTTGTCAGCGGCAATGGACAACAGTCCTGCTTCTTTGCGGATCACAATGATGTCATCGTCTTCATGCAAAATGTTAATGCCTGTTAAGGAAGGAGCAGCTACAGCACCCTCTTTACGGATGTATACAATCTGACCTGGCGTCAGCGCCTCATTAAACTTCGTTACGACCTTCTGATCCACGGATACCTGTCCGCGACCCAGAATGGACTTCACCGCGTTGCGTCCCGATTTCAGATGTTGCAGCAAGAAATTCAACAGTTCATCCGGTTCAGTTACTTTGTACTGGCGTGGTGGTTCCTGCTTGCGATAGTAGGAATTGCCTGGTCGTTTGGATGCGCTGGCATTTTTGGGTTTGTTGCCTCCAGCTTTCTTGGGTGCACCCGACGATTTCGCGGCTATTGGCTTCTTATTCTCCTCCGTATTGCGTGATGCGGAAGCGCCTGATGTTTTGGCAGGTGAGAAGTTAGACTTGCCGGAACGTGCTGCAGATGAACCAGCATAAGATTTCCCCTTGGCCGAGGCCGATGTCTTGCCTGTTGGACGTTTGCGTTTATTCATGAATAGTAATCTCCTTCTGAACAGCCTGTACCGCTTGTGTGCATACGATCCGTTCATTTTCGTTATGCAGTTCAATATACCATTAACCGTCGACAAATAAAAATAGGTTCAAACAATCTGCTATACATCCAATCATAAGAGTAATGAGATTCATAGGATAGGGTATCCCATAGCATTGGAGGTGTTACTCATGGGCGTGTTTCTCGATATGAGAACTTCGATGAACTCGGGAACAGTTGGACAGCCCGGTTTGTCTCTGTCAGAATCTCCGTCAGCGTTCGGCACCATTGGTCTTCAGACCCTGGGTGTCGTGAATCCGATTATTACGTTGAACGGGACAGTAGGTGTTACGGGAGAACTGGGAGATACCTTTGTTGTAGAGCTTGTGCGGGGTTTTTTATATGATCCTTTCTATGTCATCTACCGTGCTGAAGGTACAATTGGACAGAACGGAGGTGCCGAATTCCATTCGTTCACAGCTCAGGATCTGTCTGCACCACCAGCACTGGAAAGTGTGTATACTTCGTTCATCTCGGGGGTGTCCACAGCAGTAAGAACCGGGCCGGAGATGTTATATGGTATTGCAGCCATCGGCTAATAGTGAAGGGCGTAATATGACAGGCAGAGTGCTTCGTCATCACTTCTGTTGAGGGCGGAGTTCGCCTCATACCCCAGACAACCCAGACGTACAAAGTAATGTATCGACCCGTTTCGACTAGCGCTCAGCATTAAACCCCCGACTCAAAGAGCCGGGGGTTTTTGTCTTACAAGCATAGGTATGTTTCGATGCAACTCACTGATTTGAGGTTGGAGGTGCCCTGAAAATCAGTTGGCACGGCCTTTCAGAATGATGTTGTTGGCTTTGCCAAAGTCGATGGCGACTTTACCGGCGAGTGCGGCTGTTCGCTCAGCAAGAATAACCGCATTGACACCGCAGGAGAAGAGAGCGACATCAAAGGTATGCTGATTCGTCTGAATCCACTCAAGCGTGTCCTGCATTTGATCATAACTGTCGAAGGGCAGTGCAGTCACAATGTTGAGTTGATACGGCTCACGTTCGAGCGTGGCACGCAGTGCCTCGATCTCACGGGTAACGAGAAGCACACGTTTGCCTGCGAGGATCTGCCAAAAACGTGGGTTCTGCGCCAGCTCCCGATTGACACAGGCATGACAAGTCATTGAAGGAGAGATGCCAAAGTGTGCAAACACCATATCGGTCAGGGGTCTTTTGAGATAATCCGGAGCTTTGATGGCAGTGTCACCACGGGGAAGAACCCCGACGATATCCGCACGTTGCAAGGAAGCCGCCACTTCATCCCGGAGCTGCGGGTTGGGCAGGGTCAGTCCTTTTTGTCCTAGATTAGCCTTAATGGCCCAACGCTCCTGAAGAACCTGTTCCGTGGTCCACACCGTTTCCTGAGACATGACGATGTTCTCGCCATCGCCGACGCGCACTAGCGAGAGAGGACGCTGTTCAAGAAGCGCTGCTTCAAGCTGATCAAGCACACCTTCCATTTCAAGATAGATCGAATTCATTCCAGTGGTGCCCCCTTTGAAAATTCAATTGCTCTATTCTATGTTGCGGCTGCAGCAATGATATGTACGTTCGACCCGCAGGGCACCATCTTCAGCTGTATATCAATCTATTTCGTTGAAATCAGTGCATTCGTCCGTACCGCTTCTATCAGCGATTCATATGTTATAGAGTGCTGGATTGGCAAGCGAGATGTTTCTCGTAAGCAATCAGTCAGATAGAAGATTTTCATAGAAGACGGCATCAAAACGTTGAAAAAGGTCTGTAACCGGTAAACGGAATTTGCAGCGTTCATGAGGAGGAATGTTATGTCCAGGAAAGTGGTTATTGAGATTAACTTCAACAATTATGGGCTCGACCCTCAGCGGTTGACGAGAGAATGGCTGGAGCGGCGGATGAGCATTTTTCGCACATTTACTTTGCACTGCCTTAAAGCTCAGACGAATCAGGATTTCCTCACGGTGGTGAAGTTATCCAAGGAGTCGGGAGAAGTGATGCAAGAGATTCTCGCGGAACAGGAGTCGCTGCCTGCCAACATTCGTTTTGGAACCCATATTGAGAGTGTACGGGCGATTTTGGCATTTGCTGAAGGGGCGGAGCACATCTATATTGCCCGTCTGGATTCGGATGACCTCTATCACCGGACCTTTGTACAGCAGCTATATGATGTGCAGCCACAGCCGCAGACGATGGCTCTGATTAACCAAAACGGCTATCTCTGGGATAGCGTGAACAACGAGATGGCACCAGCGTTTCATCGTTCTCCGCAATTCTATGTCTACCTGTACAAGACGGCGGAGTATGCATCCGGGTATCGGGTGAAGCTGCCGGGCCGAGGTACGCATGGCAATGTCATTGATCTGCCGCATGAGCTGCTGACGCCGCGCAACTATGTCAACATCGTGCATTCGAGCAATACGTCAGTCAAAAAGGTACCACCCAAAGACCGGTTAAGCCGCGAAGAGATGGCACAGGTATTACGCGAATTCATGATCTGATCAGGGAGGGGTATATGCATGATTAAAGGACAAACGATTCTGGTTACCGGGGGCACAGGCTCCTGGGGTCAAAAGCTGACCGAGGTGCTGCTAGAACAGGACCCGGCTGAGATTCGCCTCCTGTCACGTAATGAATATGCCCAGATTGCGATGCAGCGTGAGTTCAACCATGACCCGCGTCTGCGATTCATCATTGGGGATATCCGGGATTATCGTGCAGTGGAAGATGCGTGCAGAGGCGTGGATGTGCTCTTTCATCTGGCTGCGCTGAAGCATGTTCCGGTCTGCGAGGACCAGCCGGATGAAGCGTTCAAGACGAATGTAATCGGGACGCAGAATATTATTCGTGCTGCCATTCGCATGCAGGTTCCGAAAGTCATTGATGTGTCCACCGATAAGGCGGTAGATCCGATTAACGTATACGGCATGACGAAGGCCTTGGGTGAGAAAATGATGATTCGTGCCAATTGGCTGAGTGAAGGTACGCGGTTTGTCTGCATTCGTGGAGGCAATGTGCTTGGAACCAGTGGTAGCGTGGTGCCTTTATTCCGACGTCAGATTGATGAAGGCAAGAGCCTGACCATTACGGACAAAGGTATGACCCGCTTTTTCCTGACGCGAACCGAAGCCATACATCTACTGCTTAAGGCAGCGGAGGCTGCTGTGGGCGGGGAGACGTTTGTGATGAAAATGAAGGCTTGCAAGATGACGGAATTGGCCTCCGTCATGTTGGAACAGGCAGGCCGTCCATCCTTCGACTATAAGGTGACGGGCATACGTCCAGGGGAGAAATTGCATGAAGTGCTGATCTCGCCTTTTGAAGCACCGCGCACTCGTCAATACGATGCGCAGTATTATGTGATCCTGCCGGAGCACCCGGACAAGGGGCTGACAGATCAGTACAGCAGCCTGCCTCGTGTGAACTTCTCCGAGTATCGTTCGGACAGTGCCATGATGAACAAGCCAGCGATTGCCAATTTCTTGCGTGCAGGGGGCTATATCGACTAGGGCGTGCCTTAAAACTCGTTCGGAGTTTTCAGACACGCCCACCGAGGGGAGGTGGAGCGTTTGGAGGTGGAAGGAATGGAAGAGAACAACCAGGATAAAGGAAATAAAGAGTTAGAGCAATATACCCTGATACAACACATGAATGACCGCTCCCTGAAGGCTGTTGTCATCGGTCTCGGTTATGTTGGTTTACCCATGGCCGTGGAGATGGCACAGGCAGGTTATCAGGTCCACGGGATTGACATCGATACCTCCAAGATAGCCAAGCTGAACGCCGGGCATTCGTATGTCATCGGTATAAAAGATGATGTCCTGCAGTCGCTTATGCAGACAGGACTGTTCACGGCAAGTGACGATTATGCAGCAGTGGCGCAGGCGAATGTGATTGTCATCTGTGTACCCACTCCGCTGACCGCCGAGCATCAACCGGATATCTCTTATATCTCGGCAGCGGTGGATGGTATGACTCCTTATCTGCTGGAGGGCAGTCTCGTCATATTGGAGAGTACGACTTATCCAGGAACGACCGAGGAACGCGTGAAACAACCCATTGAAGCAGCAAACGGCTGGCAAGCTGGAGAGCAGTTCTATGTCTGTTATTCTCCGGAGCGTGTAGATCCGGGCAGTGTACATTATGGTGTGAAAAATACCCCGAAGATCATTGGCGGCTCCACACCCGCTTGTCTGACCTATGGCACACAGTTCTACGGTTCATTCCTCAACGAAGTTGTTCCGGTCAGTTCAACAACAGTAGCGGAAACGGCAAAACTGTTCGAAAATACATTTCGCAGTGTGAACATTGCACTGGTGAATGAGTTGACTCCGGCCTGTGAACAGATGGGTGTAAACATCTGGGAGGTGCTGGGTGCGGCGGCCACCAAGCCGTTTGGTTATATGCCATTCTATCCCGGTCCCGGCATCGGCGGACATTGTATCCCAATCGATCCGATCTATCTGTCCTGGGCTGCAAGCCGTCAGGGAGCGGAGCTGCAATTCATCCAGCTGGCGGATGCAACCAATCGGCAGATGCCAGAGAGAGTGGTGAAGCGTGCAGCGGAGCTGCTGGAGAAGAATGGTGTATCTGTTCGGGGAGCGCGCGTTGTCCTGGCGGGTATGGCTTATAAAAAAGACATCGACGACCTGCGCGAATCGCCAGCATTGGATGTCTTCCGGCTGCTGAGCGCAGCGGGTGCAGAAGTCGTTTTCACTGATCCAATGGTGCCTGTCTTCCGCAAGGATGACGGTACGTTGCTTCAATCCCGGCCTGCTACGCCGGAATTGTGGACATGGGCTGATCTGGTGATCATCACGACGGATCATTCGGCATTCGATTATCAGGAGATGGCGGATCATGCGAAGCTGATTTTTGATACACGCAACGCAACTGCTGGATGCCACGGGGGAAATATTGTGGTGCTGGGCCAGCCCGTTCGGCAAGGAAAAAAGGGGGATACCTATGGCGAATCATGACCGAGTGAGTGAACGCTATTATGGCGAGATTAATTCGGAAGATTCTCATGAAGCGACAAGAACCCGTATCCACTGGATGTGCCGTGAAGCGAAGGGTACGCGGATTTTGGATGTCGGGTGCAGTCAGGGTATTGCCTCCATTCTGCTGGCGCGTGAAGGTTTTCGTGTCACTGGCATTGATCTGGAGGAAGAAAGTATCCGGTATGCCCAGGGCGAGCTTGCTAAAGAGTCCCGACCTGTTAGGAACAATGTCGATTTTCGGATGCTGGATATTACGCAATGGAAAGTAAGGACTACCTTTGACACAGTGATGCTTGGAGAAGTTCTTGAGCATTTTGCTCGTCCAGAGACATTGTTGGTCCAGGTTCATCGACTGCTGCAAGAGGATGGGACGCTGGTTGTGACCGTGCCATATGGATATCATCCGTTCTATGACCACAAGCAGACCTTCTATGCAGGAAGCCTGGCGCTGTGCCTGATGCCGTATTTCGAAGTCTTGAAACTGGAAGTTCATCATAAATATCTATGTTGCGTGGCCCGCAGACGGCGGAATACACAGTTGCACATGTCGCCGACACTGGATCAACTGATGGAGTGGATGGAGCTGGATCATATCCATTTTGCCGAGGTGGAACAACAGCATCTCCGCGTAATGAAGCAGCGCAAGAAGGCACTGGACAGTGCGGTGGAGCAGGTGAAACGGCTTCGCCGTCAGGAGAGTGGAGAAGTGTAACATGGGATATGAGTGTAACAGGATAGGATATAAGAGGGCATCTGACTGAGAGATTAAAATTATTGCAGGTATATCAGAACTGTGGACTTGAGTTAGTTAGAAAATAGGAGACCTTGCATGATCGACATTTCGCAATACGCGTACGACAGGAAGGGGCTCAAAACGTGATCACCATCAGTCTGTGCATGATTGTGAAGAACGAGGAACGCACGCTGGCGCGCTGTCTAGATTCGGTTGCCGGCATCGCGGACGAGATCGTCATTGTGGATACCGGTTCATCGGATCGTACGATGGACATCGCTGCGCAGTATACCGACCAGGTCTACACGTATGAATGGAAGGAAGATTTTGCCGCAGCGCGGAATGAGTCATTCGCCAAGGCCACGCAGGAGTACATCCTGTGGCTGGATGCGGATGATGTGCTGCTGCCTGCGGAACGGGCGAAGCTGGAGGGGTTGAAGCAGCAGCTGCCGTCCAAGGGGGAGACGGCGGCTGTGATCTTGAACTACACGCTGGCCGAGGGCCCGGAGGGAAGTCCGCTTGTGACGGACCGACGGCTTCGCCTGGTCAAGCGGGATGCCGGGTGCCGCTGGCATGGCCGGCTGCACGAGCAGCTTAGCTTCCCGCCGAGCGGAGTTATTACGGCAGATATTGCCGTCACGCACCGCCGCGGAGCGGGACATCATTCGGCGCGAAACGTGCGCATCCTGCGCAAATGGATCGCCGAAGAGGGCGTAGCCCAAGGTCGCCTGCTGTTCTATTATGCAGGCGAATGTTATGACCGCAAGCGTTATGCAGCGGCGGCACGCGGGTATGCGAAGCTGCTGGAGCAGCCAAGCGGTTACCGCGAGGATCGCCTGATTGCCTGCGCGCGGCTGGCGGAATGTCATGAACGGCTTGGCGAGCCGGGCCGTAAGCTCGGCGCATTGCTGCAGTCGTTCCAGTATGACCTGCCGCATGCCGATTTCTGCTGCGCCATTGCGGCCTGCTTCCATGAACGGCAGGAACCCGTCTCTGCGATCTATTGGTATATGCAGGCGGTGGACGTGAGCAGCCGCGATCCGGGTCTTCGTCCGGTGCCCGCGGCCTGCCGCACCTGGCTACCACATGCCCGACTATCTCTCTGTTATGCCCATCTGGGCAATTGGGAGCAGGCACTGATGCATAACACCAAAGCCCGGGAGTATCTGCCAGACGATCCGGGACTGCTTGCCAATCGGCAGAAGCTGGAAGTGGTAGTGCGCAAGGAGAGGAAGGAACGGGAAGAACGTGGTGAGGTTTCACCTCGTAAGTAGGGAGACAAACTGGGACAGATGAGGAACGATAATATGTAGAGTAAGAGCAGCCCCGCTTGACCGAGGTAATCGGTGAGCGGGGTTTGCTTTATGTTTATACTTCACACCGAGTGAACGCGCACATCTTCTAACGTAAGGTGCATTGAACACCACACATCTTGAGGATCAGCCATGTGGTCAGGAGGTCGTTTATGCTGCTGGGAATTTTACTTTTCGGGTGCCAAGCATCGCACATACTGGTCTTTCATCCGCAAGCTTTTGCATGCCCAACCCCGTCCATCATAGATTTCGTCATCCATGTTGAGTGTAATGGTCTCATTCGTGTATGCGTTCCAGTTTTCGATTCGTAGTGTGTTTTCATTTTCCCATTCCAGATGGTTATTCCCGTGGTGCTCAGCACGATATATCGTTTGGGCTGTGGAGTCCTCAGGGTTCGTCTTCTTCACATCGACCCACATCGTAACCCCGCCTGCCGCACCACCATAGGACACACCATAAATCTCGGCAGTATACTCACCATTCTGTGAAGGCATGGAGTAGCTCAATTCTCCTTTCTCAGAACGGTCAAATGTGGAGAAGTATGGGCGGAGCCAGAAATACAGAAATATGGCGGCAAACAGCACAAGTATCAATAATGTAAATGTAGTGAAAATCGGGTGTCTACGTATCCAAGATTTTGGTGGTGAGATGTTTGAAGAATCAATAGCATGTGGATATTGTTTCATAATAAATTGCCCTCCTTTAGAGGTGTTGGGTAGGAACAATATAAGGAATGGAGATATGGATATGCCAATGTCTTCTCCTGAAGGTATTCATTAATTTATGGTAACACACTGCATTTATTAATTAATAACAAATAAGTTAAAATCACCCTTAAATAAAGAGGGACTAAATTATAATGGAGGAAGCGGCATTGATAGCAAATTTTGGGCTACAAGAAGCAAGGGGAATTAATAGTTTGTTGTGGAATGTTTAACATATATAAAGGTGGTTAATGCTGCAATTACTTACGACAAGCATGCTAGAATAGAAAGAAACGGAGTTGATGGTCAGATGTCTGATTTGCTCGATCCTCGAAACGATTTTGTTTTCAAGCGTATTTTTGGCAGTGAGGAAAATAAAGATGTCCTGCTGGTGTTCTTGAACGAACGTTTGCGGAGTCGGGTGAGCAGCCACTGACAGAGATCGTACTACTCAATCCATATACGGATAAAGATGCTCCACTGGATAAACAAGTCCATATTTGATATCTGGGCGAAAACAGCCGAAGGTAAGCTGATCAACATTGAAATGCAGTTATTTAATAAATATGACATCGAAAAGCGTACCCTATACTACTGGAGTAAGCGTTATTCGAGTCAGCTGCAGGAAGGTCAGACATACAAGGAATTGAAAAAGTGTGTTACCATAAATATTTTGAATTACTCGTTTATCGCGAATGAGCGTTATCATAATGTGTTTCACCTGAGGGAAGACCACACTGGACTTGAATTGAGTGATGATCTTGAAGTGCATTTCATGGAGCTGTCCAAACTGGACGATCAACGCGTTCCGATGGAAGGTGGGCTGATTAACTGGCTATTGTTCCTGAAAGGTGCTGACAAATCCAATTGGGAGGTGCTGCAAATGAATGAACCTACGTTGAAAAAAGCGATGGATACGCTGGAGTTTCTCAGTCAGGATCAGGAAGCGCGTCGCCTGTATGAAGAGCGTCAAAAGTATTTGCATGATGAAGCTTCTATGATTGAGTGGGCTACGGAAAAGGGAATAGCTCAAGGAATAGCCAAGGGGATAGAAAAGGGATTAGTAGAAGGGGAAAAAAGAAAAGCGATTGAGATTGCAAAAAATATGCTTTCTTTTGATATTGAAATTTCAGTGATTGCCAAAACAAGTGGTCTAACTGCGTCTGAAGTTGAGGCGTTGAAAGATTAGAAGCGCATCTAGCACAAAACAGTCGCTGGATGGCTTAGGGTTTGTCAAAATTAATGCAATCGTTTTGTCCAACTAGGGCAGGACGGTTGTTTTTATTTTGGTGAAGAAGCTTCAAACGTTTTACAGTAAAACGCGGTTGCTCATTCGGGGCTGGGCCGTTAAACTAAAGGGAGCGGCGTTTGCTTGACGGACAAGTCATGAGAACGCCATTTTGTTGTCAAGGATGCGGTATATGCCCGCTTTCGGATGTCAGAATCGGATCGGACCAAGCTGGTGGAAGAACACCGGTGATAAGTAAGGAGTCTTTACATGAGTGTGCAAACACCTACATTAGAAGAAGCGCAGGGTCTCCTGCAAAAATATTATGGCTACCCCGACTTCCGTGAGGGACAGAAAAAGATCGTAGCCAGCCTGCTGGAACGCGAAGATACGCTTGGCATTATGCCAACTGGGGGCGGTAAGTCGATCTGTTATCAGATCCCCGCTCTGTTATATTCGGGACTGACGCTTGTTGTCTCCCCGTTGATCTCATTAATGAAAGATCAGGTCGATGCGTTGACGACCGCCGGAATTGCTGCCGCGTATATTAATAGTACACTTAGCGGCAAAGAAGTGAATGATCGCATCCGCGCGGCGCAGCGCGGTGAGCTGAAGTTGCTCTATGTCGCGCCTGAGCGACTGGAGCTGGATTGGTTCCGCGAGGAGATGGGCTATTTGCCGATCTCTTGCGTTGCCGTGGATGAGGCCCACTGTGTATCGCAGTGGGGACATGATTTTCGGACAAGCTACCTGGCGGTAGCGCCGTTTGTGGATAGTTTGCCGGAGCGGCCGGTGGTTGCGGCCTTTACGGCTACAGCGACGCCCGAGGTCATGGGCGATATTCTGCGGCTGCTTCGTTTGCAGGACCCGCAGACATATGTGACCGGACTTGGGCGGGATAATCTGGCGTTTAGCGTGCTGCGCGGCGAGAGCAAGAAGGACTTTGTCCTGAATTATGCGCGCGAGCATGCCAGCGAGCCGGGGATTATATACGCCGCGACCCGTAAGGACGTGGACGATCTGCATCAGCGTTTGTTGCAGGCGGGATTGCCCGCAGGACGTTATCATGCCGGGATGACGGACGATGAACGGTCCCAGAGCCAGGAAGCTTTTTTGTACGATGATATCCGAGTGATGGTGGCGACCAATGCGTTCGGCATGGGGATTGATAAATCGAACGTGCGTTACGTGATTCATAACAGCATGCCGAAGAACATGGAGGCGTACGTGCAGGAAGCCGGGCGTGCGGGACGGGATGGAGAGCCGAGTCAGTGCATTCTGCTATTCGGGGCACAGGACATTATCACCCAGAAGTTCCTGATTGAGCAGAATCCGATGGAGGGTGACCGCAAACAGAACGACTACCGGAAGCTGCAGCAGATGGTGGATTACTGTTACACGACCCGCTGTCTGCGCAGTGCGCAGCTGGATTATTTCGGTGAGGTGCATGACGATAAACCGTGCGGCACTTGCAGTTCTTGTACGGACGATCGCGAGCTAGTAGACATGACGATAGATGCGCAGAAAATATTTAGCTGTATTCACCGTATGCGTGAACGGTACGGTGTATCCTTGGTCGCTTCGGTGCTTAAAGGTTCTCGTGCCAAAAAAGTGCTCGATTACGGCTTCAACTCTCTGCCAACCTATGGTGTGATGGGCAATCGGACAGAGCGTGAGATTTCAGAGATCATCAACGTGATGGTATCCGAAGGCTATCTGATGCTGTCCGAGGGACAATATCCGGTTGTGCGTTTGCAGCCCCTAGCGGTGGAAGTACTTAAAGGCCAACGTGAAGTGATGCAGCGTGTGGTCCGCAAGACAGCGGCGACGGCTTCGGGTACGAACTATGGCGGACGTCGTGGTCGGGATGCGATGCCATCTGCGGTGAATGAGACGGTATTCGAACAGTTGCGTCTGATCCGTCGTGATCTGGCAGCGAAAGAGCATGTGCCATCGTACATTATTTTCAATGATGCGACCCTGCGCGAGATGAGTGTGGTATGTCCACAGACAGAACGTGACATGCTGGATATCAAAGGGGTCGGTGAGGTCAAGTACCGCAAGTACGGACTGCCGTTCCTGGAGTTTTTCCAGAAGCAATCGGGCGAAGAAGTAGATACGGATGACGATACTTTTTACGAGTATGAGTAGGTATGAGTAGGTATGAGTAGGTATGAGTAAGTATGAGTGAGTATGATCAATTTGAGCGAGTTTGGCTGGTTGGGATGAAGTGAGAATTGTTGTTACATTCGCGCTTTCAGGTCTTTGAAGTTCATGACTCGTAAAGCTTAATTGATTAAAAAGTTGATAGATATGCCTCGTGCTATTCGATGACTTGTCCATGATACGGGGGAATCGTTCGGTACAGGTTTGAGGCTGAAGCCTCAAGTTATATAAATTGAACGATACATTTACACGAGAATGTAGAGGACAGAAATAACCTGAAGAAGCGGAGCGTGCGCCTAAAAGCTTTCTGAAAGAAAGCTGCATCGAAAGCATACGCTTATCACCAGATTTCCCTCTGTAAAGCCGAATATAAAAAATCTGGGGATAACAGCGATCAGAAAGTTGTTCTGTCATCGGAGTGGCAAGTGTAAATTTTCTTTAGTTCAGTTTATATAGTAAGAAGTGGATAACGAATCGTGGATGGAACGCGAATGAGGTCTTTTACAAGTTGAAGTTGATAATGTTGTCTCTGTAGTGCGGACAAAAAGCGGTGGATTGTCTTTCAAAAGGTGGACATGGGCGTTAGAATTGGCCGACAGCAGACTGCACAACATGTGGTTTGATTGTATGTATTTTATACTATATGTTGTGGTTTGTGGTTGGCAGGATGTATATGTCTTTTTAAAAAGAGTGTCCACTCTTTGAAAGACAAAAGTTGGATATGTCCATGAGACGTGGAATGGCTATCATTAGAGAGGTTTGCATGAACAGCGTCCGAGGTAGGATGGCTGTGCAGCTTTCCTTTTACCAAAAAAATATGGTCTGGGTGTCCAGGCAAAGGTTGTGAACCATGAAGGTTATTCTTTCTACATTAAATGCAAAGTACATCCATACCTCCTTGGCCTTGCGTTGTCTAAAGGCGTACAGTGAGAAGGATTTTGATATTGACCTGGCGGAGTATACGATCAAGGACCCGGTCATGAATATTGTGTCCGATCTGTACCAGCGCGGCGCTGACGTGGTTGGGTTCTCGTGTTACATCTGGAACATTGAAGAGACGATTAAGGTCATCGATAATCTGAAAAAGGTTATGCCGAACGTGAAAATTCTACTGGGCGGGCCGGAAGTGTCCTATGACACGGAATATTGGATGAACCGGATTCCCAATGTCGATTACATCGTGATGGGTGAAGGGGAAGAGACGCTGCATCAGCTTTTGACGGAGCTGCAGGGGAGTAAGAAGTTTCACTTTGTGTATGGACTGGCGTATCGCAAAGGGGAAGAGATCATTCTCATGCCAGGACGGCCGAAGGCGGATCTGAACGATCTGCCTTCACCACATCGTTTTGAAGAGGATATCCCGGATCTCGGGAAGCGGGTTGTTTATTTTGAGACCAGCCGGGGCTGTCCGTTCAGTTGTCAGTTCTGTCTGTCCAGTATTGAGGTCGGCGTGCGGTATTACGATATTGAGCGGACGAAGTCGGATATTCTGTATCTGATTGAGAAGGGTGCGAAGCTGATCAAGTTTGTGGACCGGACATTCAACATCAAGCGGGATTATGCGCTCGAAATGTTCAAATTCCTGATCGAGAATCATCAGGGGACGGTGTTCCAGTTTGAAATTACGGCGGATATTATGCGTCCCGAAGTACTGGACTATCTGGCAGAGAATGCGCCACCGGGAACATTCCGGTTCGAGATCGGGGTCCAGTCCACGAACGATCCAACGAATGAACTGGTGAAACGCCGTCAGAACTTTACCAAGCTGAGCCGTACGGTGAACAAAGTCAAAGCCAGCGGCAAAATCGACCAGCATCTGGATCTCATCGCCGGACTGCCGGAGGAAGATTACAATACGTTCCGCAAGACGTTTAACGATGTGTTTGCACTGGGGCCAGAAGAGCTTCAGCTCGGATTCCTCAAAATGCTGCGTGGTACTGGGCTGCGTCTGGATGCGGAGAAGTACAACTACACGTACATGGACCACGCGCCGTATGAGATTCTGGGCAGTGATGTGCTACCGTTCAGCGACATTGTACGCTTGAAGCGGCTGGAGGATGTGCTGGAGAAATACTGGAACGCACACCGGATGGACCATACGCTGAAGTACTTGATGGAGCAGGAGTTCAACTCGCCGTTTGATTTCTTCCAGGCTTTTGGGGATTACTGGGAGGGTCAGGGGTGGCAGAAGATCGGTCACCAATTGGAGGATCTGTTCACTCGTCTGCACAGCTTCCTGGAGTCGCGGGGCACGCCGCATATGGATATCGTGCTCGGCCTGATGAAGCTCGACTATTTCCTCGGCCACAAATACAAACCGCGTAAAATCTGGTGGGAAGATCCGCTCCAGAAAGACCAGTGGGCGGGTTATATGAAAACGTTGGCTGAACGTCCGGAAGACGTTCGTCTGCCACGCGTTGCCGGTGCCTCAGGCAAGGCATGGCTGGAAAGCAGCGGCACGGGTCCGAGTGCCGCTGTGGCAAGTTCGGCTGCTGCCGGGGAAGACGCTGCCGCAGATGCGGCGGGTGTAATCGGCAGCGAAGCCGGGGATGCAGCGTCGCTTGCTTCGGGCGACGCAACAGGGTCCGCCGCGGATGGAGCGGCGGACATGGTGGACGGCAACGCTTCGCGTGCGTTGCCGATGACCTCGGCCATGACCGCACAGACGGTCATGGGTGCCCGTGCTTTCGCCGACCTCGGTCTCGGCGAAAAGGAACTGCAGAAGCACACCGTATTGGATGTGCTTCCGTTCCGGCTTGAGCGTGTGCTAGCAGGCGCCAGCCCGCTTGCCGCGAAAGGCCGGACGCTGCTGGTCGTTGTGTACCAGCAGCATGAAGGGCAGCAGGCGCAGTATTACACGCTGCCGCTGGGAGAAGAAGCCGCTGCCATGTAGGTGCAGCGACTTTGGGGTTACCTGCATGGCCGGTTGGCGACATGCAGCGGGAGAAGCGCCACGACTGTGCGGTCGTGGCGCTTTTTTGCATGCATCACGGCGTAGCAACCGTGATGCTGCTGCACTGATGAGCACCGCGGTTATTAAAACGCGGTGCAACCCAATGAGGTGCTGCACCCATTGGACGCAGCACCTCACCCTTACGCGGCTTGCCACTGCATAAGCCGCGCTCCGCTCCACCTTTTAAAAAATCATATATGTTTCGAAAGCATCGGAAGGTCGTCTGATTCTCTATTTGGGATGAAGAAGGGCCTTCCTTTTGTTTTCAAGGTCACGCCAGAGGAACTGGAAACGAAGGCCTACTTTAAGTTGATTTACATATTACTGCATCAATGATACGGTTATCGGTTCGAGAAAATGGTACAGTTGAAAAAACGATCCGTTTTATCAAAGCTTGCGGCTGTTACTTGGGGATGTGATCTTAATAAATATGATGATGTGAACAACATTTGGAAGATGAACGGAATATTAGAATAGCACTAAAAGCAGGCCCTGAAGCATATTTATTGAAGTCGCCATCAATCCCAAACATGGCCCAACCAATTCGAACGTTAAAAGAGGCTCAACAGTATGGCTGCTGATGTATAAACAATGATCGAACCAGGCAGAGAAACACTAAGGAGGGTTCATATGAAAGCTGTGATTTGCACCAATTACGGACCGCCAGAAGTGCTACAGATGAAAGAGATGGAAAAGCCTAAACCGAAAGACCATGAGGTTTTAATTAAAGTTTTTGCAGCCACTGCACATATTGGCGATACCCGTATTCGAAGAGCTGATCCATTCTTGGTGAGACTTGTATTTGGCATGCTCAAGCCCAGGAAAAATTTAATACTTGGCCTGGAAATATCCGGTGTGATTGAGTCGGTAGGAAAGGACGTACAATCCTTTAAGGAAGGAGACAAGGTCTTTGGGCTTACAGGGTTTCGTGGGGGTTATGCCGAATACATTTGTTTACCTGGAGAAGTGAAAGACGGAACCGGTGAAAAAAAAGGAATGGTTGCAATAAAGCCCAAGCATTTATCCTACGAAGAAGCTGCGGTCGTTCCATCGGGAGCACTTACAGCTTTGAAAAATTTGCAAAAAGCAAAAATCAAGCCAGGCCAGAAAATATTGATCAATGGAGCATCCGGCAGCCTTGGGACGTATGCAATTCAACTTGCGAAATACTATGGAGCAGAAGTCACAGCGGTGTGCAGTAAAAGTAATTTTGGATTGGTAGAATCTATAGGAGCGGATAAAGTAATTGATTATACCGAAGAAGACTTTACGCAATCAGAAACGAAATACGATATCGTTTATGATGCCGTAATAAAAGCCAAACCCTCACAATGCCAAAAAATCCTAACTCCCCATGGTGTTTTTCTAAACAACAGTCGACTTCCGAAAATGGAAGAAGCCGATTTACTCTTTCTCAAAGAGTTGATCGAGGAAAACAAACTAAAACCGATCATCGATCGAACCTATGCTTTGGATGAAATTGTGGAGGCCCACCGATATGTGGATACCGGGCGTAAGAAAGGCAATGTGGCAATAACGGTCAGATAGAATGAAGGATGTATATAGGAATCAGCTTTACGCTGAGGCCATGTTTTAGGGAAAAAGGTGCTGAAGATCGGCTGAGGAAAAGGTCAATCCCTGCGGTACCACAGGGAGCGTAAAGCCGCTTCCATGTAAATGCAGCGGCTCTGGGGCTAGCTTGCATGGCCAATTGGCGACATGCAGCAGAGAGAAGCGCTACGACTATGCGGTCGTGGCGCTTTTATTGCATGCATCACGGCGTAGTCCACCGTAATGCTGCTGGAATGATGAGCACCGCGTTTATTAAAACGCGGTGCAACCCTATGAGGTGCTGCACCCATTTTACGCAGCACCTCACCCTGACGCGGCTTGCCATTGTATAAGCCGCGCTCCGTTTTACCTTTTACATCACTAAAAGCATCATTTAGGTCTGAGAAAACATCGTGATATAATTAAACCAAAACCGATTAGGGCAGGAGAGCTATAGAAAATGGATGATTTTACTAAGAAGCGGATTCAAAAGATTATGGATAATTACACCCAAAATGCAGTACCCGAGCACGTGAAAAGCCAGATGAAGATTAGTTATAAAATCAGAGGAAATCATGTGACGTTGATTGAAGAAAGACAAGCCTTTCGAAGCGAGCAATGGGTACAGCTGCCGGTAGCACAGTTCAGATTGGATGAGAAGGCATGGAAAGTGTATTGGCAGGACAGTAAAGGCAAATGGCATTTCATCGATGATATCGAACCGAACGAAGATTTTGAAACACAACTCAAGATCGTGGACGAAGGTCATAACGGAATGTTCTGGGGTTAACCGAAATACAGAGGAATGGACGAGTATGAAATAAACGGAATGATGGAGAGATTTATTGATACATTATAGACAGATTCCCGGTAAACGTTCTGCCAATTTCATAGATAAGGGTGATGGATGTGGAACGAGGACTCATTATATTTTTGAATGGAACGTCAAGTTCGGGTAAGACCAGCATCGCGGTGGAAATGAAAAATCAGGGAGAGATTAGAGAGATTCCATTTCATCATCTATCTGTAGATCAATTTCTCCATAATTATGATCATTTTATCGATACTACATATCCAGTTATGAAACCAACAAGAGAATTGGAAGCTCATGTGATGACAGATATCCTTTTTGATCCCATCCATTCATTGTACTGTGCAACCATTAAACTGTTTTCGGAGATGGGTTTGAATGTCATCGTGGATACGGTCATCAGCAATGACAAGTGGTTTAACGGTTTTTATGATTTGCTTTCGGATTATCCAATATTGTTTGTAGGTCTACACTGCTCGAAAGAAGAACTCACCAGAAGAGAGCAGATCAGAGGAGATCGCGCGATCGGACTCGCCCATTCCCAGTTCGACTACATATACTCCTATGATGAATATGATCTGGAAGTGAACACGGAAGAGCTTAGCTCAGCTGAATGTGCCGGAAAATATTAAGTTATATGAAGTCCGATAAGGAATACTTGGCATTTAAGAAATTAAGTAGAAGAGACTGAGACTGAAGAATGCCCTTTCTTTTTTTCACAGTTGAAATGGGGAGAACGCTATGAATCCAGAAGATCATATCCAACACATGTTAAAGGCAATCATTGAGAAAACAAAATCCATTATCAACGATACTGGTAAACAATCCTTCGGCTCTCTGGCGTATTTCTTGGAGCACATCGTAGAGTACCAGGTTGAACAGCAATACATGTCAAACGAGTGGCACATTCGTACACCGCGTTGGCTAGGGGAATATGGAAATACGCCGGAGGAAGAAGAGCTTCTTTCAGACATTTACCGACTGCAAGCATATATTTCTGAAAAATTAAATGTCGGATAAGTGGCTTACGATGTCGCATTAGTCCGGATGAAATGTCGCAAAAGTACATGGTAACGCGATGCGGAGATCGTTTATACTCTCTTTATGTTTCGATAATGAAAATCATTATCAGTATTATACATAAGGGGGATTCATCATGAATCAAGGAACAAAGGGGCAAGCGGCCGGAAGCAAGGCGTATGCTGCCCACAAATCACGATTATTAATGGGCTTGATGATGGTCCTTATTCTTGTACTGACGGCTTGCGGTGCCGGAGCAGGTACAGATAGCGGTAATCAGCCTGCAGCAACTACAACGGAAACGCCTTCGACTACAGAATCACAGACTGCCGGAGCTTTCCCTGTAACGATCAATCACATGAAGGGTGAGCTGACGCTAAACGAAAAACCACAGAAAATTGCTGTGCTTGATGTTAAGTTTCTGGATCAGATGTTAGCGGTTGGCGAGAAGCCGGCAGGCAGTGTTATCGCTGGAGGCAACACAGATTTTCCAGAATACTTGGGCGATCAGCCGAGTGATGTACAGGTTCTGGGGACACGGGACGAGCCCAATCTGGAAGCGATTGTAGCGTTGGACCCGGATCTGATTATCATGACGGACTTCCAGGAGAAACAGTATGAGAGTGTAAGCAAAATTGCACCTACCCTGGTACTCGACTTCTACGAAGACTGGCGTGATACGTTAGCCACAGTGGCTAAGATTACAGACAAGCAGGACGAGGCGGAGAAAGTGCGCACAGCCTATGAGGAAAAAGTTGCTGGAATGAAGACCAAGCTGGCGGAGAAGATGGGTGATGAAACGGTAGCGCTGATTCGTCCGAGAAAAGAAGGCATTCGTGTTCATGGGATCGAGCATCGCACAGGCGGCATTCTGTATCAGGATTTGGGCTTGAACATGCCTGAACTCGCTAAAGAGATCAAAGATGATACCTCCGTTGAAATCTCGATGGAGAAGGTTCCTGACATTGGGGCAGATCGTTATTTTGTGCTGTCGGATGAGCTGTTTGCGGCAGAGGCCGAGGCTATGGTGAGTAATCCAGTGTGGAAGTCCCTTGATGCTGTGAAAAATAACCGCACGTATGACGTAAACTCAACACTTTGGATTGCATACTACGGACCTCTTGCGATTAATTTTATTGTAGATCAGGCATCGGAAGCCCTGCTCGGATCGAATTAATATGAACCAGTATCTCTCGACAGATTTATGGAAAGAGACAGTGGAGGATCATTCGATCTTGCTCGGTGAGCCACCTGAACATAGTGTCCGTACCATTGCTCTAAGTGAGCTGCATGACGAAGCGGCATGCCGAGAGTATATCAGTTGGTTACAAGAGTACATCGATGCGCCTGACATGAAGGTAGCCGCTTCGATGTTAGCCAAGCGAATCGGTTATCTGTGGACGGCTCCGCTGGTGACCGCGATGACTTTTCATCATCAGCATGTTTCTTTTCAGCTGGAGAACAGCTTTCTCTATCATCCGGCGCTCTCAGATCATGAGGGCGGCACACGATTTCCTTTTCTAGCGGTGAATGGACTTCAGGCTGAAGGACTAACAGGAGACAGGGCAGTGTGGCGGGAAAAGGTGGTCGAGGAGATGTTTGCGGTACAGCTTACACCTTTGTTAAAGACGCTTGCTGCAATTGCGCCTCTTTCGATGAGTATTCTCTGGGAGAATATCATGGTACGCATAGGCCCACTGTATACGCCTGATGAAGACGAGCCAGAGTGGGATAGTGAGCACATCCAGGCAGACTTTTCATATCTGACGCAAGTGGCGTCCGGGCAAGTGTTCGGTGTAAGAAAGAATCCGTTGACCCGATTCACCGATTGTAAGGACAATGTTCCAGTCGCAAAAAGCGAGCGCATCACCTGTTGTTTCTATTATCAGATGTCAGGTGAATATTGCCGGAAATGTCCGAAAATTGACAATGAGAAAGAATCTCAACTAAAATGACAACAGCAACAACTTTACCTTTGCTATTGTCAGGAGATGAGAGAAATGCCGCTGCAAGAACAGACAAGTCTATGGAGTGATACGACGATCAAGATGCTTGACGGGGATAGCGGTACTTTGCAGACAGGCAGCGTTTTACACGAAACGGATTTAACTTCAAATGTGCTGCTGCTGGCATATGGAGGGGAAGGGGAGCTTGCAATGGATGGCGAGGGTTGCCACATTGGAGCTTCTTTTGCCTGTCATGTGGTGAAGGGATCATCCTTTATGCTGACGGCCAGATCAGACGAACTTTATTATATCGTAATCATGTACGAGGCTTCTTCAACGGAAGGAGCCTTCCATGCTATGCCCTCGTATCGCAAACATCCGCTGCAAAATTCGTTTATTCAGAACCCTGTGACTCAGGCAGAATGGATTCAAAATGCGGAAAAAATCGTTGCCAAATGGCGTCGTGGCGAAGGACTGGAACGGTTTCATGCCAATGCGTTGCTCCAGGTGATGATCTACGAACTGATCATGGAGTATGAGCGTGGTCAAGGCGGAGCAGAGTCCGACATGGTGGATGTTGTCGTGTCATATATATCTTCGCATTATCGCAAGAATCTAGATCTTAAAGAGCTGGCAGCCCTCGCTGGTTGCAGCGTAAGACAATTACAGCGACGATTCAAACAAGAGAAGCAGCTCGGACCGATGGAGTATGTCATTCAGCTACGGATGGAAAATGCATCGCGGATGCTGCATCATACGGATGCGTCCATTGGGGAAATTGCTGAAAAAATGGGCTACCGTGACATGTATTATTTCAGTAGGGCGTTTAAGAAATATTATGGCGTCCCTCCGCTACGTTATCGGCTTGCTGCCGCTTCGGAAACCGATGCAAACTATGCTCAATCCTTGCTGCGGAATCGCATAGCTTCTTCGTACGAGTCGGACCAAGGCCCAGTGATATGCCATATGCGAGGTGAATATCCTGTCACCCGTTCTCCACAGCGTATCGCCGTACTGGATGTTCAATATGCGGATCATTTGCTTGCGCTTGGGTTATCTCCAGCAGGAAGTGTGGGACTAGGAAGTGCAACGTTCCATTTCCCGCAATATATCAGGGCAGGACTTCAGGATACCGAGTTACTCGGAACGTATGAGTACCCGGATCTACTTGGTGTGGAACGATTGTCTCCGGATCTGATTATTTGCACCGAGGTGCATGATCAGCACTATGAACGGCTCAGCCGGGTCGCTCCAGTTCTCATGTTTAAGCGCAATGAAAGCTGGCAGACCATTCTTAGCCTGTTCGGTGAATTAACTGGTAAACGAGCAGAGGCAAAACGTATACTTGCGGATTATCACCGACGAACCACATTGCTTTCTGAAGAACTTGCTCCAGTACTGGCAGGTAAGAGCGTGGCACTGATTCGTCCACTGGATTCTCTGGTTCGCGTACATTCTGCCTCTCATCGTACAGGTGCTGTGCTGTACCGTGATCTGGGTCTGCCTGTCCCGTTATTTGTAGCAGATACCACCGACACGGCCTATCATATCTCTGTTGAGAGACTACCTGCTGTACATGCGAGCCACTACTTTTTGCTTAGCAATGAGATCATGCAGGAGGGTATATCCGCGACCGAGCAACGTGTCTGGGGGATGCTTGATACAGATGAGCGACAGCAAATACACTCCGTAGATACCGCGACATGGATCGGTTGTTATGGGCCAACAGGCATCAATGGCATTGTGGATCAGGTCGCTCAGGCGTTGTTGGCTTGAGAGGCAGTTTTTTGATGAGGAGGAATATCAAGATTGTGGGGGGCGTCTCATAAGTCTTAATACAAGGAACAGATCCTTTCTTAATATTTAAAAACAAAAGAAACCGTCCCATAGTAAATGGAAGTGTAAGCAACCATATACTATGGGACGGTTTCTTTGTACATTTTACATACTTGAGTGAGGACACATTGGACTACGTCTGGTGTTACGAATACAGGAACGATATGTGAAGTAAGGGGTATATGTTAAAATAATAGAAAGTTGAACCAATACGAATAACTGGAGGTATAACACATGAAATGGCAAGAGGTTAGAGAACTGTTCCCTGAAAAATTAAAATAAATGATAGTCACATTGTGAAATTGATGCATCCAAATGAACTGATTGAAATCACGAGATTAAAATATACAAAAGCGATAACGAAAATAGTATATAAAGACCAAGAGATATATCTTTGAACAAGTAATTGAAGAAGTGTGGTACGTTACATAAAAATAGAGGATATATCTTCATATACGTCTAAAGTAGAAGGGGAGAATCTAAATGAACAACATAAACTCTCATCATTGCAACCTAAATATAAGGTATGACCTGCCTGATGAGGTGTGGGCTAAAGTTTCTAAAGTATATGAGCGTATGCCAGGATGGGTTGGTTATAAAAGTGGAATTCCATATTGGTTTGGAACTGAAGAGGATGATGTTTATATTGAAGCATCCGTTGAACCAAGTGGATTATCCTTTTATGCACAGATGAATAGCGATGTATGGATGTCTTGGATAGAAACATTTAAGTTGGAAGCGTCAAAAGTGTTGGGCTTTGATGTTGGTGAACCTGAAGATGGATATGTGTGATGAAAGAAGGAGGATGTAATGATGAATGAATATGGTACATTACATGAGTCAAACGGTCGGTATGCTCTAAGATTTGAACGATTTCTTCATTATAATGCAGAAGATGTTTTCCTTGTGATTACGAAGCCTAGTTCCTTCGCTCAATGGTATCCTTTTGCAACAGGAGAGATGGATCTCAGACTTGGTGGGAAGATTGCCTTCGATGATGGTGAAGGAACGACATATGAGGGGACCATTACAGAGTTGGAAAAGCCATATGTATTTGGTTTCCGTGAAGTTGATGATCTGATTAACATTTCATTGCAGGAAGAGGATAAAGGGTGTCGAATGATTTTCACCCATACGTTTAACGATGATTCATGGGCAGTGAATACCGCCGCTGGATGGCATAGGTGTCTGGATGTATTGGTCCAAATTATCAATGGTAAGCCCATTCATTGGCATGATAACTCCACTAAGCTGCGTGAAATCTATAGTGAAGCATTTAATATGGAAGGTTAACAGTGACGGAGGTTATTGCGATCAATACGGACAAGATTCATCACATTAATCGTTCCTATTGGGATACAAGAGGAAATGAGTTTTTAGGCGCGATCGTGCTTCCTCTGTACGGAGCGTTTGTCTCGGAAGCGAAATACCGTCTGTTTGGAGATGTCTCTGGGACAAAGGTACTGGAGATCGGTTGTGGAAACGGTCAATCCTTGCAGTATCAAGGTGAGCGGCAGGCAGCTGAACTATGGGGCATCGATTTATCCGCGCAGCAGATCGAGAAGGCACGGCAGCATCTGGCGGAGCGCGGAATTTCGGCGAGGCTGATCTGCTCACCCATGGAAGAAGAATGCGGTATACCGAAGGAATACTTTGACTATGTTTACTCCATCTATGCGATAGGCTGGACCACCGACCTCGAAGGAACGTTCAGCCGGATTGCTTCCTATCTCAAAAAAGACGGTATCTTCATTTTCAGCTGGTCTCATCCCATTCATAGATGCGTCATCGAAGAGAACGGAAAGTTCGTGTTCAGCAAAAGTTATTTTGATGAATCCTGGTGCGCCGTGGCTCCCGAGTTTATCCAAGGTGAACTCACTTTATCCGACCGCAAGATGTCCGCCTACATCAATGCATTGGCAAAAGCCGGGTTCGCAATCGAGCAGATGGTGGAGGAAACCGACGAAGAAATCATGAGGCTGCAGGGCGAGGACAATGATCTTGCCCAAAGAGCGAAGATGTTTCCCGTCACTTTTGTGATCAAAGCAAGAAAGTTGTAGGCTTAATGGTAAAAGGATGGGTTGCCCCCGAAATAACTGCAATCTGAATATCCGGTATGATCTGCCTGACGAAGATGGAATAAAGTAGGCCCATAAGGGAGTGTAAGGGGAATGTCATAGAGGTGAAAACTCATTGGTATTATCCCCTCATGGTAGACAGTGAAAAAAGAGATCATGTTACTCAAACACTTGAAACCGGAGGGGATTATTGTTATGCCAGCGAAAAAAGGATTTTTCTTTTAACCATATACAGTCTGCAGTATTTTTGGCAAGGAATGCTTTACAAGTGGAGAAAAATAAAAACAACAGTAGTGATGTAGTTGCTCGAATTCAATATGAATCTTATGTTACAGGCGCACTATTGTGTACAGTTGGTTATTTAGAAGCTACAATAAATGAATTTTTCTCCAACATAAAAGATGAGAATCATAATAACAATAAGAGATTGAAACCGAAGAAAAGAGAATTAATTAACTTAATGTGGGAACTAGGTATACCAAAGACAGCTAAATACAGTATTTTAGACAAATATCAAATCGCTCTTACATAGCCAGAATGGGTTACAACTGAATCGGAATTTCCAGAAAAAATAACTGAGCAAGCTTTAGAAAAGAAACTGAAACATAAATTTGGTTTAAATCCTTTTGCTTCTGATTGCCATTTTCTTTCCTAGAGCGCTTTTTGATGAGAAGTATCTGAGTGATTTAAGTCAATTTGTTAAGCAAATGTCTCCGAAATCCATTCCTTAATTTTTTCTTAGCAGTAAATCTTAACTTAAAAAGACGTTAACGGATGTGAATTCATCTGGCTAACGTCTTTTTTTATTGAACGGTCAGGAATAAATACTTACACTAACTTAAGATTTACTTATAATAACTTGTAAACACTCAAAATTACGCTTATAATTACTTAAAGGAGGTGCATGTATTGTGTATCAAGAGGAAAGATTGTTAAAAATACTCGAATACTTGAAACAAAACCAATCGATGAGTGTTACAGATATATGTACGCTGTTTGAAGTATCAAGGGATACTGCACGAAGGGATATTGTTAGATTAGTACAAGAAGGCGTTGTGATTCGAACTCATGGGGGGCTATCGTTACCTGAGTTACAGAAAGAAATGCTGTCTTATCAGGATCGTTTGATTGATGAATCCGAGAGTAAGAAAAAAATAGGGAAGTTTGGGGCAAAACTTATCCAAGACCATGAGACTGTGATTTTAGACGTATCAACCACGGTGCAATTTGTAGCGGAACAAATTAGCGCAAAAAATTGCACGGTGGTCACGCACTCCATTGATAACGTAGGGATCTTGTCCAATCGAGAGGATCTCCAAATCTATATACTCGGTGGTTACTTGAATGTAAAGCACCGCTTTTTATATGGCTCTTCCATTATCGATAAACTAAGTGAAATTCGTGCTGATAAAGCCTTCATTGGAGCATCGGCGATCCGGTCTGATGGACTCTATTATCCATATGAAGAAGATGCCCGGGTAAAGAAAGAAATGGCCAGAAGATCTGATCAGGTTATCGTAGTAGCCGATCACACAAAATTTATTGGCAAATCTATTCATCGGCTGGACTTTGATTTCGTTGACATTTTAGTCACAAATCTGGAACTCCCGAGTGAGATCAGAGAAGTTCTGGATCAGAAGAACATCACTGTTATTGAGTGTCAGGAAGAAAATGAAGAGGTTCGAAAGCAAGACTGATAACCATAGGGAAGAGGAGGGTTTTTATGTATTATATTTTGCATAATGTACAAATGGCACTTCGCAACCGTATCGTTCCATCAGCCAATGTGTGGATTTCTGAAGGGAAAATCATGAGGATAGACACAGGTGATCTTCCTACGCTAGAAGGAGAGTATGAACGGATTGATGGGAGAGGACATTTGCTAGTACCTGGGATGATAGATGTTCATATCCACGGTGCCAATGGCTTTGATATGATGGACGGTACTGAAGAGAGTATTCAAGAAGTTTCACGCCAATGTGCTTTAACGGGGTGTACCTCATTTCTGGCTACATCTGTTAGTTCTACGATGGAGGATCTTCTGGAAATGATTCGTAGTGTCAAGCGTGTAATAGGACAAGAAGTGGGAGCAAAGATCGCAGGGATTCACTTAGAGGGACCGTATCTGAACCCGAAGCGAAAAGGAATGCAGAATGAAAGGTATTTGCGGCATCCCAACATAGAAGAAATGAAGATCATTTTCCAGGAAGCAGGGTCACTCATTAAGATGGTTACTATTGCGCCCGAGCTGCCGGGAGGAATGGACTTGATTTCCTTTTTGAAAGAACAGGGAGTAGTTATAGCGATCGCTCATTCGGATGCCACATATGAGGAAGCCAAACAAGCCTTTACATCAGGTGCGAGTCATGTTACGCATTGTTTTAATGGCATGCGGCCGATCCATCATCGAGATCCGGGTCTGATCGTGGCTGCTTTTGAAGAGAAACATGTAAGTCTTCAAGCTATTGTGGATAATGTCCATCTGCATCCTGCTATTATTCGACTGATACATAACCTGAAAGGACCGGAAGGAATGGTCTTGATCACAGATGCTTTACAAGCAATGGGTATGGGCGATGGGAATTATCTATTTGGAGGCCATCATGTCACGGTATCGGGTGGCATTGCAAGACTGGAGGATGGAACACTGGCCTCCAGTACAGTTACCATGAATGAAGCCTTACGTTATACTGTCGAAACCGGAATTCCCTTGATAGATGCCGTACAGATGGCTTCAACTACGCCGGCCAATATTCTTGGATTTCAACAAAAGGGGGAAATTTCCTCTGGTTTCGATGCCGACCTGGTCCTATTGGATGATGAATTTCAGGTTCTCTGGACGATGGTGGGCGGTCAAATTCTATAAATCACTATTATTTGCGATTCCACAGCGAAAGCCCATTAGATCAGTCTAGTGGGCTTATTTTTTATTTTCTTCACATCCCGACCCATACAGGATAATAATCGTCAAATATATAAACAATAATAATGGTATCATGATAAAAATATTACATCGACTGTGGGGTAATATGATGTACATTGTAGTTGTGGAGGTGATACCATGGTCGATCATAAAATCTCATCGGATTTACTCAGAGGACATACGGATGGCGAATAAGCACATTACTTCGTCAGGACAAGCTCCCTCACTAGTTGGTTCTCTTGGATTGAATTTATTTTCCTACATACTCATCCAGACTCCTCCAGTTTTTTTCTTTAGGTTGTATGGGTGCGAACAAATAAAAGGCATGCCCCTTCAGATTTTCCCACTCGGGATGATGAATAATACTTTCTCCAAGAGTTAAGCCCACTCCATTAAAGAAAGAGATATAGGCACGAGAGATCATTGCTGGAGAAGAGGTTTTGTTGAATTCTCCCATTAACTGTCCCTTGGCATAGACGCATTCGATCGCATCTGTCATTACCTTTATACACGGAGTCATGCGCTTCGCCTCCAGTCAAGTCGAAGCGAAGTGGATTCCCTAACGCGTCAACTACCGCATGAATTTTCGTGCTTAATCCACCTCGGGAACGTCCGATCGCTTGCTTTGCCCCCTTTTGCGCCTGATCCATGCTGGTGAACTCGCACAATCGTAGCGTCAATCATCACGCTTTCCTCGTCAGGATCTAGGGAAACCTGCTTTAACACTTCATCCCAAATGCCCGCTTTCTGCCAGCGTCGAAAGCGGGTGTAAACGGATTTCCAATTAGGGAAATGGCCTGGTAGATCACGCTAAGGGGCGCCTGAACGAGCCAGGTAAATTCTAATATAATTACCTCAGAGGGGGGAGGATATTTTCAATCCGCACGACGGGCAGCCGCTAGTATTACTAATTTATTTACGGCACTTGATATAACGAAATATACAAAAGCTGATTTAGTAAAATCTTATAATGTTGTCGAGCATAATGGTGTTGTTGAAAAAATCTCCGTCACTCCTTACATTGATTACTTGCCTGTATCAAATTTAAAGGTGAACTTAATTAAGATATCTCTTATTCCTGTTGCGCTAGCCGCCATTTTCAGTTTATGTGCTTTGATCGGCTATTTAATCCGGATGCTTATTAACAAACTACATAAACGAGGAAATACTCCAACTGATTTTGATAAATATCATCTTGCAATCAATTTTGCAGGTGTGGTACTCCTTCTTAATCTTTTCATCATACAGACGAAGATTAGTTTTCCAAATTATCCTGCTTATTCTTCGTTGCACATCAATTTATTGTTTAACCTACTATATGTTGTTTTAGCAGTGGCGTATCTTGGCTTGCTTATTTACAAACTGCGGAAGAACAGTTACAGCAAAAAGCAAAAGGTCATGTACATCATTTCTGGGATATCAGCTTTCATCTTGGCTGTTTTTATTATGGGGTGGCATTTGTATGTTTAGAAGGGCAGAAGCTAAATGGATAACTTAAGCATATTGATAGATGCCATGGTTAGACTTCGTAATGCCGATCTCAGGGTAAGAGATGTCAAAGGCGAGCTTATTCATCGATCAGAGATAAGGTGGCTGCAGAATGGAAGTTAAAATGCTGTTTGGCGTTGGTTTAGTCTTTGAAACACCGGAATTCGGAACCGTCGTTATGGGGGCCAATGCAGAGTTAGATGGATTACTCCCTTCAACAATCAAAGAGATGATCGGTGAACAGATTATCATCAAGAAAACGGATGGGAAAGAGCAAATGTTTAAAGTTGTTTCTACTCAAATTAACCATTCTATAGCTGGGAAGAAGAATATCGGTATATGTTTGGGAAAAGGGATCTCCCCAAACAAAATACCAGCTGCTGGTTCAATCGTCTACTGTTATCCATCAGGACAAATTGATCAGTAGTGTATGCTTTGGTAAGTTACATGGAGTGGCGATGTGCTATTAAACTTGCTGTGCTCATCTCTACTTTTAAACATCATAAATGTTCCGAAAGCATCGGAAGGTCATCTGATTCCCTATTTGGGGTGCAGAGATCCTTCCTTTTTTATTTTTCAAAATTGCGGAGAAAGACATAGACTCAAACAAAGGAGAGTTTCCGATGAATGAACATGCTAAATACGAAGAGGAGATTACTATAACGAAAGGTTCCACTGAGTCCCTTCACATTCATATCCCATATAACCCTGCATACATTCAGCGTATTCGCCAGATTAAGGGCAGAAAGTGGAAACCCAGTCAAAAAGTTTGGGTTATCCTCTACACTATCGTTGCGATTAAGGAGTTCATAAATCAGTTCGATCCAAAAGATGTTCAGATTACCCCGGAGCAAAGAACCGTTACAGAAGGCGCTAAAGTTACGAGGATACAGTCGCAAAACGATCAAAGCGTATTGTAATCAGGTCGAGCGTTTTCTAAGCAGCCTGAGCCTTAAAAATACGGATGTCACTACTTCCAATGTTCAGATGTATTGTTTAGGTTTGCTGGAGCGAGGAATATCCCATTCTAGCGTGAATCAGACCATTAGCGCGCTCCGCTTCTATTGCAAACATGTGCTCCATCATCCTACGGATATCCAGTATATTCGTCCCAAGAAGCAGACCAAGCTTCCGCAAGTGTTGTCCGAAAAGGAAGTTGCTCAATTACTTAAATCCGTAATCAACCCTAAACATAAGGATATATTATTTCTGACGTATTCTTCCGGGCTTCGTGTAGGTGAAGTTGTACGTCTGCGTTGCAGCGATCTCGATATTGAAAGGCAGACACTCATTGTGAGACAGGGGAAGGGTCAAAAGGATCGGAGGACGCTTCTTTCAAGCCTCGCCTGGGATATGGTGCAGAAATACATAGCTGAATATAGACCAAATCGTTGGCTCTTTCCGGGGCAATCTTCTGATCGACATCTTACCGAGCGGAGCGTGCAGAAGGTATTTGAAGAAGCCAGACAACGCGCAGGAATTATGAATAAGGTTAGTATTCATGCGCTGAGGCATTCCTTTGCCACTCATTTGCTGGAGAACGGGACAGACCTGCGCTACATTCAGGAGTTACTTGGTCATACGAGTGCACGTACAACTCAGCGATATACGCATGTTAGTACGAAAAATATCCAGCGTATTCAAAGCCCGCTGGATCGGATGGATTTGGGAGATTGAATGCCTCAATAAATCTCCCTTTTTCACCAAATTCTTCTTCGCAAATACTACACCATAGGTTATCATATACGTAGTTCACATATCATGCAGGATGTGTGGTATTTACGAAGTACATAAATTAGATGTTAACTGAAATTCCTGCAAAGTATTATTAAAAAGGAGAAAAATCAATGAATTCCTTAAGACACGCTATTATTAATTTTTACAAAGATACAGAATATGCTGAATTTAGGGCCGGTGTACCACGTCCAAGAGAATGGCATCTTCCTAAGTTTATGCATGAAAATTTTAATAAAGATGTAGATTTCTTTGAGAAATATAAGAATGGCACAAAAATCATAATTCCTCTTGATGAAGAAGATATGAAACTTTTGAGAGTTACATTGCTACATGAATCGTTATTTTCTTTCTATAAAGTATTTTACAACTATTTAGCAGCAAAGAATCTATATTTATCAGGAGCTCTTCATTGGATAGAGATTACAAATTATTATGCAAAGCTATATCTTGCAAGAGCAATTAATACTCTTTGCGGCATTCAAAGTTATCGAATTACCAGTGATAAATTTATTTTTATAGAAGATGTGTTTAAAATAACAAATCCAAAGCGATATCAAACTTTATCAAATAAATATAACCCCAATAAAATTGATTATGATGCTGACATTGTTTCTTATTCTATGCACTTGAAATTAGATATAAAAAATAAAGGGGGTCATCTAATATTTGATAATGAGAGAATTAATTCGCATGATGATACATGGAGAATTTACTGTGACTTGGACCATGACGAACTTGAACTTACTAAGATAACTTATGAAGAACTTTTTGACAACAAATATGATCATTTATCAAAGGCAAGGAATGAAGAGAATTATACTTTTGATGGCTATATGCAGATAGACTTTAACTTGTTTAATGATAACTTCCATCAATATTTCAATAGGGACGATACTAAAAGAGAAGCTCAATTAGTTTATGACGATGTAGTGGGAGTAACACTTGGAGTTTTTACTGAACTATTTAATTTATATGAGAATCTAAAAATTCCAGCTCTACCTATTGAACTTGCAAAGTTTGAGCATATGTGTAAGTACATGATTCAAGATCAGACATTAAGAGATAAGTTGGTAGATTTGTGCCGTAATAAATTCCCTTTACACAACAAATATATAGAGGAAATGAATGCATATATGTTAGGGACTTATGGTGATTAGCATAGTCTATGAAGGCAGGAACTTCAGTTAACATAATATTCACACTGCGCGGCTAACACCGCTTGGTCTGCCCGAGGCATTTCGAAGAAGCGAAATCAGGCAGACAACCCTTACTGCCTAACCGACTCGCGGCCGCTCCCTTTGGTCGCTTGAGGCAGTAAGGGTTCGTGAATACAGGAACGTTATGTGAAATACGGTTATTAAGGGAGTGCTTATCGATGAAGAAACTTCTAAATACAGCGAGTGAAGAGAGTATTTATAATTCATTGGCTGAAATAGTAGGTATAAACAAAGAATACATAAAACACTACATTGTGAAATATGGGATAGAAATCATAAAGGAAAGCACAGCAGACTCAATAGACTTATCGGAGTTCTTAAATATTCTCTCCCGATACAATAAAGACCTTGACCGTACCCTTGATTTCGATGGAATAACTCTATCACATTTGACTACTAGAACATCAATCATTCATAATCAACAACTTTTCAATTTATTTAATGCACTGATTCAAGATACTGAATTAAAAGAATTTTTAAAAAATGAAGGTATAGTTTTTGAATTAGTTGGTAAGAAACTGAAAACCATTTATAATGGGAAACTCGTTGATTGGGCAATATATTTTGATGGGGATTGGGGACCTACTGCTAGAATGGTTAATAATAGACTCGAGGGCAATTCTAAAGGTGTTACTGATAAATGTGTAAATGGCTTCTTATTTAATAGTGATATCCATAAACACAGAAATGTCTCGCACATTGCACGATTACCTGAGATTCTCGAAAATATCTTACGCATTCTAGGCTGCGCATCAGCCATTTCAAAGTGGACTATTAGTGCTAAACCCTACGTAATAACTTTTAAAGCTGATGTTACAAACATCATATTTGATGAGGATAGGAAACATACTCTAAACAATAAACAAAAGAAAAAATTGTTGATTAAGTATTGCTTATATTATTTGAGTATACTTAGGTATTCTGACTGGGATGAGGATGATAATCCAATCATACGGCTTAAAGATGAATTGTCCGTTCCGGTGAGCGATATCTTAAATATAAGATTGTTAGATAATCAAAGAAGAACCATACAACACATAACATAGTATCTACGCCTTCGGGCTATTCGGCCCTTGGTTCGCAAGAAGTGGTAAGCAAGGGAGTGTAATCAGCTCACAACCCTGCGAGGCTAAGACCGTTGGACCCAGTCGCATGCGCCCCCTTAAGCTTGTAGGGTTCATAGATACAGAAGCGTTATACGAAACACTTCGAAAGCAGGAAAAACATGAAAACCAATCGTGCAATGAGAAATTTATTAAATGACTTAACTGATTCAAGCCCACCAATAAATTCAAATCTACTCAACCCCAATTTTTATGAATGGAATAATTGTATTTTGCTAGAGGCTTCAAGTTTAAGAAATACACATTCTATTGAAGAAACCATATATCAAGATCGAACAGATCTAGAAGCGTCAGTTAATCATTATCATATATAAAGCTTAAAGATAGGGTTGAAACTTATTGCTAATTGGGAAGAGCATTTAATATTGAAATATCCTGAGCGAGAATTTATTGTGATTTTAAGTTCTACAATCACAGGTGAAGATGTTGTCATTCGATTCTACCAATTTAATGACGAGTCTGAGTGGATTAAATTGAAAGACCTTGAGGGGTATAGAGAAGAAGCTATCTTAGTCATTGAGATTTTGAATTCTGTTCAATGATGTGAAGTGCTTCGTATAACATAATATTCACGCTGTGGGCATATGTCCTTGGCCCGGCATTCGCCGGACACTCGACATACGTCGAGTCGTGAATATAGGAACGATATAAGAAATTGCGCAAAAGATATATTGAATTAAAAGGAGATACCATGGCAGATGCACAGTGGCTAGGAAATGCAATTACGGCTTTAGCAACAATTTCTGCTTCAGCACTGACTTTTTATGGTGCGTATATGATTAGTAAAAACAATCAAAAAAATGATAATAGTAAGTTTCAAAAACAAATTGAATGGGAAAGGGAAAAGCTAGAAAAGGAAATTAACAGAAAAGAGTATATAGATAAGCTGAAAATTTATAATAAAGTTCTTAAAGTAGATGGAGAAGTTATGATTGTTACTTCATATCCAGAGGAATTTGATTTTAATAATTATCATGAGAAAGTAAGACCCCTATTATTCGAAGAATATCATTTATTAGATCAAGATATCAAAGTCATAGTTAGAGAAATTGATGGTATTATTGCTCTCTGTAACTTTTATGAAGAGGTTCAGAAAGAACATAATGAAAAACTAATGAAATTGTACTTTAAACTCCTTGAAAAAATCGATAATCATTATAAAAGATAAGAAAATCATTTTAATCAAGTATGAAGAGTAATTGGGGGAAGGCGCAACATCTTATAACATTATATTCACGCTGTGGATCGGCTATTGCTGCTACTTGGTCCGCTAGAGGCTATTGGCAGAGAGGCTAATTCAACGTACACATCGATCTCCCTAAGATAAGAGCTGTCTAAGGGGGAGCGATGTCGTGAATACAGGAACGTTGTCTAATATTTGCATTAAGTAAATGAAAAGGAGAGCAATTATGAAAATTTGTAGTTATTGTAAGTCACACAAACACGAACCATTAACTAAAGAACATGTTTTTCCAGACTTTTTATTCAAAAAAAACCCAGACTATAAATTTGGCTATAATGGTGGAATAGGAAAATATACATTGTCAGCCGATCAAATTAAAGATGTTTGCCAATATTGTAATAACGTAATTTTATCTGGATTAGATACCTATGCAAAGGATTTATGTGACAAGTATTTTGATAGTTTTATTCGTGCTCAACCTATTGAGTTTGAGTACGACTACGATTTGCTTTTAAGATGGATACTTAAAATATCTTACAACGCAGCTCGAGCATATAAAACGTCTACAGCTGAGTTTGAAAGTTACATACCATACATTTTGGGTGAAGGAAATAATCCTAAATTATACACCTTATTATTAGGTAATGTTATGAAGGTATCAGTGCACAAAGGAGAACAATTTCCTCCAAACATATTCGCTGCTACATATTTGTTTCCGTTATATGGTGCGAGAAGCCCTGAATTATTTAGAATGGTGTATATTCGTTCATACATGTTTATCATTATGGGTTGGGGAGAAAATACAAATATATTTGAACGCCAAAAACAGCTTGAATCGTTTATTTCTCTAACTGGTGCAAGTGTAATAGAAAGCAACAAAAATAAATACTGGTTTGACCCCTCAAAATCTCAGTTTGATTATCTTGAATACAGAAGTAATCAATTAAAGATGGATCCTCGAAGACAACTAAGTAGAAAAGAATTAAATGAATTTTCGCTGCGAAATAATAGCCTTAAAGAAATTCCGTATATAGATTAGGGTAGCTCAAAAAGGCAAATACATTAGATAACAAAGTATACACGCAGCGGAGATCCGTTCTTGGTCTGGTAGTCGCCAGACACCCAACATTCGTTGGTTCGTAATACAGGAACGTTATACGAAATTCAAAAAAACTAGAAAGATAGGTAAAGTTTTTATTATCTTAATATATTTATTTCGAGGGAGAAGCTTATGGATAAATGTATATATTGTAATGCTGAGATAATAGAAAAGTCTAATGAACATATCATTCATTCTGCTCTAGGATCTAGTTTGCAGTCAAATAAGATTATCTGTAAAGGGTGCAATAATCACTTTTCAACAAAAGAGTCGGGGTATATGGACAATAAATTTGTTGAGCAGTTTGCAATCATAAGAAATCTATTAAATATAAAAAGTGATCGAGGGAAAATGCCTCCTGTGATAAAAAAGCTAGAACATGAGGGTAGTGCAATATTACTAGAGCCGGGTGGGAAGTTTACTCATCAAAAATCTAAAAGGCAAGAAGTAACCGATGAGGAAGGTAATATTCAAGTCAAAATATCAACTCCAAATTTAGAAAAGATGAAAGAGCAACTAGAGCATATAAAAAAGCAATATGGAAAAGGTTTTTCTTCTATTGATGCAGTATTAAGGAAAACATATATTAATAAGCCTATTAAATTCGAATTGAGTTTAGGAGGAGAAGAGAATACTAAAGCTGTTGCTAAAATATTGTATAACTTCATTCATTATTTAGATAGAGAGTCAATAGTTACTCTGCCCAGCATTAACTGGAGCAGTATTCAAAATTATTTGAGATACAACAAGGATTTAGACAATAATGATACTGGAATTGATTATGTGAATCCTATCCCTTACTCAATTCCCGAAGGAGATTTAGCAAACTATGTTTTTATCTCAGGATCAAAGCAACAAAAACTTATTTATGGACATGTTATAGTGTTCGGGCATATATCTTTTTCAGCTATAATTCATAGCAAATATGAAGGAGTTGATTTTAATTATGGAGTTAGACAACCTATCGATAGTAAACGCGAGGAGATATTTCTCGAACTCAAAAATCAAAAATTTAACCCAGATGTAATTAGAGATAAAAAATGTTACTTTGAGGCGAATATTGAGGGGATGAGAGCTGGATTAAATAAAATTCTGGGAATTTATTTAGAAAGAGCGAGGAAGGAAGAACAAGATAGAATTATTCGCCAAGCAATAAATGAAGTTTTTGATGGATACGAAGGAGCTTACATCACTTTAGAACATATTCAAAAATTGTCTTCGGAACTAGCAAAAGATTTTGTGAATTGGAGATATAGAATTGACTCAGAAGTGCCTATCAATTTAGAGGAACAAGCTCAAAAAATGAACTGCAAGGAGTAGAAATAATAAAGATATATTTAATGATTTTGAAGAACATCATTATCAAATAAAAGCAAGATTTGATAACTACACTGATGTATATTTTACTTTAAAATTTTCTCTTGTTGGGGAAAACAAGGGCATAACGAAAAAAGTGTATTTTAGAGACGTTTAAGTTCTTTGGAAAAGATAGATAACAATATGTATTTTAAACTTAATGAATTAATGAATGATACAGAATTTAGAAATGCTATTAATTATAAGAATCAGATTACACATAAGCAATCCCCAAACATTTTAGTTTTAATAAGGACTCAAGATATAAAATGGATTAGAAACAGCGGTGAATCAGCAGACAGCCCTGCGAGGCCAAGTCCATCGGACCTAGCGCGATGCGCCCTAGGCCTCTCGGGTTTGTAGATACACAAACGTTAGGTGAAGTAGTACAAATTGTTTAAGAGGAGCAAGTTATGAAGATAAGAGAAAATGAAGAAAAGTTATACTATCATTATTGTTCTGTAAATACATTTGTAAAAATCATTGAAAATTCTACTATTCGTGCATCAAATCCTTTCAAAATGAATGATACACAAGAGTTTAAATGGTTATTTAAATTCATTCCAGAAGTAATTGAAAGTTATGTATCGGAACTAACAGATGAAAAACAAAAAGAGCAATATAAATATTTTTACATAGAGACTTTAACTGAAATATATGAAGGTTATTACTCTGAACAAGTAAATCCATATATCGCTTGTTTTTCGGAAGAAGGTGATATATTGAGCCAATGGCGTTCTTATGCAGATAATTCAAGGGGAGTGGCTATCGGATTCTCGTTAGAAGAATTCAAAAAACACCAATTGATCGAAATCATTAATATAAACTATGATCTTAAGCAACAAAAAGAGTTATTGTTAAAAGCATTGATAGATTTCGGTTTAGAAGATCCAACTAATTTAAACTTTCATAGAATGAAACACGTTTTCACAGCAGCTACTATTGCAATAGAACATATCTTAGATAAGTCAATATACTGTAAAAACCCTGCATTTTCCGAGGAAAAAGAAGTAAGATTAGTATACAACCCTGAAAAATATTCTCCGTTTAATCAAGAACAAAGTCAACTAATAGTAAGTGATATTCAATTCAGAAACGATAATGAAAAGTTGATTTCCTATTATGATATCAATTTTTCTGAATTCAAAAAGAAGTGGTAAAAGAAATATATATTGGGTCTAATTCAAAATTGAATGACCGTGATTTAACACTTTTTTTGGAGAAAAATGGATATTATAATTTGGAAATTAAGTCCTCTGCTTCTACCTATAGATAGAGGATTGTGAATGATATGATAATTTGTGAGCAGCTAAAGTAACCAAGGTAGGGAATATTCCACCTAACATAATATGCACATATCGAACATTCGATTTTGATCCCAGAAGCGGCTTCAGTGAAGTAGTTGCTGTGGACACAACCGGCAATCGCCGGAACCCAGTATAGGGTGAAACGTGAACAAAGTAGTTATATGAAAGATTAAAAGGAGAAAACGATGGCAGACAAACTTCTAAAACTCTATAAAAAGGATTTAAGCTTACTTCACATCATGTTTAAAAAAATGAAGTGGCAAGGATTTAAAAGATCTATTATTTTTTTGGTGTCATGCATTATTTTAATCATATTAATAAAATATAACTTCAAATCAGAATGGAGTAATATTTCTTTTATTTCTTTAATTATGTGTTTTTTGGTCTCTTTGAGAGATTTGACATTAGAAAGAGATCGGATAATTGAATCTGATAATAACGGAAAAAACTATTACCAGGTTAGAATTGAAGGATTAAGGAAATTTTTGAGAAATGAGAGTATTGACACAGATCCTAAAAAGATAGAATTGCTAATAAAGCTAGTAGAAAAACAAGCTGAAGAACAGAAAGTCCCATTCTTTGTAGGGAGAGGAATCCTATTGACTGTTCTTTTGCCTATTATTTCTGCTACTTATACAAATATATTAAATAAATATACTGATGATTTAACTACTGTTCTAATAATATTTTCAATACTTTTAATAGTTATTTTATGTATATTTATTTATGCTACTTTGTTTAGATTTATTTACGATGATTTTATTAATGGAGATTATCAGAGATATAAGACTATAGCTAATGACTTGCGAGAATTACATTTTAAATTAATATAGTTTTATATTAGAAAAATATATTCAAAGTTATTTATAAAAATATTCGAAATCATAGAATTTAAGGGGCTAGATTATGAGAGAGATTAAATTCTATTCAAGAAATGACTTGGCAAGCGGGTTTGTCTTAAAAGAAATCGAAAATTATCTAATAGAGGGTAGAGCAGAAAAAGAAGAACTAAATATTAATGATCTGATTGAAATATATAATATAAAACAATATTTTGAGCATAAGCTATACCTCCTTACTTGGACTTCGAATGAGATAGAAAAATATGAGAAGCAAGTTAATATTTATTTCAAAAAGATTGGACGTTTTTTTCATTCCATTAACAGTGAAAACCTAGCAGATTTTTATAATGAATTGGAAATAGAATACAGAGAGGATTTTTGGGCACTTTTTGAAAAATTCAAAGTATACGAAAGAATTACTGATTTAAGCTTTAATCAATTTTTAACCGAAAATAATATTTGGCTATATCAACTATTAAGGCACAAAACGTTAGTTCAACACTTTGGTAATGTTATTAAGGAATATATGTTGAGTGATCATTCAGTAGCAGAACTACTGTTAGATGAATATGAAATGCAACATACAACAGATAAAGAAAAGTTGAATTTCCCAAAAGAGCTAACATTTTTGGATAAAGAAAGAATCACTCTTAATTACATTAATAGCGAAAGTCCTAATTTGAATTATTTGCGGCTTATTGTGAATGTACAAAGTAATAAAGACAAACTTCTGCTCTCACCGAGAACTATATTAACCGCGAAAAAAAGAGTAGAAAAAGAAGAAGAAAGACTTTTTCCTGAAGACTCGGGGATGCTAGTCGAAACTACCGTAGGTTTTTCTAAAAATCAGGAAGAAGTTGTTATTTCTAATATAGATGGGCTTTCAATAAAGACTATGTACAGTACAAAATGGTTTGAAAACAATACCGATTATGGAACACTATTAAATAACTTTATATATTTATTCGAATTTGTTGATTATCAAATGAGATGTAATTTTGTAAACAAATCTAATCAAATGGGGGTAATGGAAAAAATTCTTGATTCTCGTTCTCGAAATGCTTATTTGACAGGAATGGTATTTAATCAAAAGGATTCATTATCTTTATTACAAATAAACGGATATTATAATGAACTGTCTAGCCTAGGAGTGCGTATTGAGTTAGTGATTGAATGGTTTTTTAAAGAATACTTGCCGAATGAGTTCTTAGTATCAAATTTTGATATTAATATGCCATCAACTCACTCTACATTACTCGAGAAGTGCACTAATATAATGCCAGCGGTAGAGTCTGTTCTAAAACAATTTATTTTATACGTTGAAGAAGGTATAGTTGATTTCGATTTACTTGAAATACGCTCTGAACATCTTATATATAGCAATATTCCTTCACTAGTAAATAAAAAGTATGCTTATGGTAAAGGCGAGGAGTTTGACTACGCATCTTTTCTCTTTTTTTCTGATCAAAGTGGACTTGGCTATAGTAAAAAAAATCAGAGTAGCTACAATAACTACTTTGAATTACTATGCAATCAACCTCTCAAGTTAGCTGATTATCCAGAATACTCTCATAACAAAATTGAATGGTTAATTGAAAAGAACTATCTCAAGAATGATGAAGAAGGATTCATTGTTTTTGAAGATGAGTCTGTGGTTTTGGTAATGAAAGATTTATTTGCTAATGAAGTAGTTAACTTTTGGCGAGCTCCACTAATAATGAGAAATGCTTTGGATAAACTTGAAACAAAGAATGTAGTTGTTTTTGAAAGTTCCTTGCTATCAAAACCTGAGCAAGAGTATATCAATTATACGCTTAATAAGTCACAGTTTAACAACGGATTGGATTTAAGGAATAGATATAGCCATACTCAACCTAAAAGTACTGAGAATGATAAAATGCACGAGTATAACTATATGATCTTCCTAAGATTATTGATTTTGTTTGTGATAAAAATAAATGATGATTTTTGTATAGAAGATATGTTATCAAGAAGAGAAGCTAAATAGATATTTAAATGCTTTGGTAGATTTAGCTCTTTGTTCTCAAATGATTAGTACAAAGTGGAAATTAACTAATAGACTCATTCAACAATTGAAAGGTAGTATTTAAACTTTTCTTTAGTCGGTTCAACAATTTACTTTCTTGAGGAAAATAGAGAGCTTCTAGAGAATGCCTCATATCATTGAGAAATCTTCGTATATATCCGTCCCAAAAGCAATGGCCTGGGAATAAGACAATCAGTATTAAGTTGCCTGTCGAGTTTTAGGCAGGCTTTTTTAATGCATATAACAATCGGAAAGATGGTAAAAGAGTGGATGCTTTCGTGTGTATAATCAAATGCATTCGTTCACAGGGGAATTAAGGTTTATATACAGTAATTTAGATAATCAATTATTCTTCCCCAAGCAAATACCCCACAGAAACCTCCAAAGCTCTCGCAATCATTACTACTTCATAATCCTGAACAAGACGATACTGACCCTCCAAACGTGAAAGACTGGTCTGACTGATATCCAACCCCAGTGTTTGCAATCTGGCGAGGAATTCTCTTTGTTTGATTCCTTTACTTTTACGGATAGCTACGACTCGGGAACCGATAATATTTTTGTTGCCAGGTGGTTCTTGTCTATGCTTCATTATGTACACCCCTCATTTCAACCAAATTGTATGAGAAATAATGGTTGTTTTAATGCGTATATCGAATTAAAATAAAATAAACCGATAATCGCATTAAAATGACTGCTCAAGTCTAGTCTTACCAAGACATGAAGTAGTTTAGACCCATCAGAGAGGTGGATGTATGAGCCGGTTGCTTGACTTATTGGAAGATGAACGGCGCAAGCTTAATCAGCTTGGTGAGGCATCCTTGAAGCAAGCGATTCCGTTGTGGGAGAACCGTGAGGTTCAGGAACAGAGCCGGAGGGTGGATGAACTGGTGGCCCAAGTGAGTGAGATGAAGGCAAGAAATAACCGAGTTGTACGATGATGAGCGAGGTACATAATGCGTAGGGGAGGAGAAGCAATGGATTTTCCAGGGTGGATGCAACGAGCGATTCAAGCAAGGCTGGATGAGGTGACTGCCCGGATTGAACATGATCCTGAAATGAGGCGAGTACGTGGGGGAACAGACGAAGCATTTGAAGTTTTGTTTGCAGGTAAAGATGTCGAGCAAACATCTGAATATACCGAGTGGGAGAATCGTTATATTGTCAGCAAAGGCATAGAAAATGAGCGGTTGTATATGCAGGGACTACGAGATGGCATTCAGCTCACAGTATCCTTGCTGGGTCAGTCGAAGTCGATGCCAGAGGAGACAGATACTGAGGCTTGATCCACCAAGCGAACCCATAAGTCAGGGTAAGCTACCTCGATCTTAACTTAAAAACCGGAGCCGAAGCGTGAATCTATCGCTTCGGCTCCGGTTTTAATGCTCTACTTTTCCAAATTCTAAATTAAGGAAAGGAGGGCATTGAGTATGTGTTAAGTTTAAACAAACAAAGGTAAAAGTGAGGTATGCTATATGAGAAAAAGATCTAAATACTTAATCGTGCTTTTTATGTTTATTGCGATTGTGTTTGTTCTGCTTTTTTTAAATACCAACAAAAATGAAGTCAATGAGCCAGTGGTTAATGGCAATATCATTCAAGTCAAAAACTTTGATCTGGATGCCAAATCAACGAATTTAAAGACTATGACAGAAGGATCGATATTTGTTGAGGGTGAGAAGGAGCATATTGATCATATCAAAATAGTAGCACATGTAGAGATTGACCCCGCTGACTGGGGTGGTGTTGCATTTTATATCCCTGATCAATGGAGTATCTTCAGCATCACCAGCAGTTACCCTGAACATCAATCGAAGTTGAAGCCTGCTGAGTATGTATCCACCTGGACGAATTCTTCGGATGACTCTTCATGGCGCACAATGATTGAAATTGGGAGAGAACGAAATTACATAGCAAGTGGCGGAGGTACTGGAACGATTGTGATCGAATTAAGTCCCGATAAAAAGGGGATGTCCACCTCTGAGTCATTGAAAATTGGTATTGAGGTTGGATCAGAAGAGAAAGATGGAAAGAGAGTTATGGGCACAGATTCTGTTGAAGTTCCTGTATTTTAAAGTGCTAGGTTAACCAGAGATAGAAAACAAGCCGAAGCGATGATAATGCACGCTTCGGCTTGTTTTTTTATTATTTTGAACCATATTACTTCTTCAATTCGCACTTACCGATTTAAACCAATCATTCACTTCTTGCGTGATCTGATCTCCGCCATTGGATTTCCAGTTGGCGACGAATTGGTCAAAGGCATCAATTGGCAGTTTGCCGTAGATGATTTTGTTGAAGGTCTCCATCTCGGACTGGCGGAGCAGGTTCCATTTGGATACCATGGTTGGTGTTGCAGCGCCAGTGAAATAGTTTTGTTTACGGACGTCGATCTGGGACATAACGACTTTACCAGCATACCAGTTTTCCGGTTTACGGAATTCGGCCATTTGTTTCTCGTAAGGTGTTTCAGGCTTCTCGCCGTTGGCCAGCTTCACGAGTGTTTTCATGTACAGATCCGGGATACGTGCTGGGCCAGTCAGGAAAGGGAATTCGTTGGAGAAGTCTTTAATCTTCTCTTTGTCACTGGTCGGTTGTCCGTCAATGATATCCCAGTCGTAACCTTTGGCGAAGCCGTATTCATACTCACTGCCCGCAGCCGGGTTAGCCAGGTTATCGAGCAAGTAGTTGTAGTACAGGAAGATGGCTTCTGGATGCTTCGCGTCCTTGTTAATCATGATACTTGCGTTGACACCAGAGTTCTGCCACTTCGTACCGATCTTGCCGTCTGGGCCAGCAGGAACAGGGTAAGCTTTATATTTTGAGCCAGGTACGTTCTTCAGCAGGTCAGGTGCAGGCCAGTCCGGTACCCAGTTTGCGCCAGGCAGAATGCCCGCTTTGCCAGCTGTCCAGCTTTCAGCGGATTTGCCTTCGTCCCACAGAGCGGAGTCAGCGTGGATATAACCTTTATCCATCCATTCAGCCAGCTTGGCAAGGGCTTGTTTGGCACCCGGGTTAACGGAGCCGTACTCAAGGTTGCCGTTTGCGTCTTTGTTCCATTGTTCCTCGATTGTGCCGTATGCACCGAACAACCAGTCGAGCTGACCCATCCAGGTGTTGGTGTTATTTTTCAGCGAGATCGCCAGCGGGAATACTTTGTCTGGAGACAGACCGTCCGGGTTCTCGTTTTTGAATTTGTCCATGATGTTCTCAAGGTCTGCAATGGTTTTCGGAGCTTCCAGGTTCAGCTTCTCCATCCAGTCCTCGCGGAGCCAGAGCAGTGTATCGTCGTTATCGGTGTACTCCATGATCGGCATGTTGTATTTCTTGCCGTCCTTGGTGAACGGATACCACAGTTCAGGATGTGCTGCTGCGTGATCTTTCAGGGTCTGACTCGCGTACTTGTCGAACAACTCATCGATGGCGATGAATTGACCGGAGTCGATAAGCTGATTAGTCAGTACCGCATTGGTGGGTACGGATACAAAATCAGGCAGCTTTTCGCCAGAGGCGATAGCCAGTTGCAGCTTTTGTCTGTATTGATCGTCATTGGCCGGATACCAGGTATCTTTATGCTTCATACCCAGCGTTTCGAGCATCCAGCGATCGTGCACGTTATTTTCTTTGGTATCTCCTTGCACGTATTTCTTCGGCATCAATACCGAACTGAACTCGATGGGTGGGTCATATTTTCCTTTGGCAAAAGCAGCTTCTGCTTCAGCTGAGCCGACAGTTCCCGGCGTTGTATTGCTACCATTGTCACTGGCTGTCTCGCCACTGCCGCACGCAGTGATCGTGATGAGCGCGATAACCATGAGCAGTGACCACCATGTTTTGAATTTGATCATTGTTCAATCCCCCTACGGTGTATGATCTTTACAATGTAACTGTACCAATTTGTGCGGGAGGGCATCTATATGAGTTTGTTAGTTTCGATAGGACTCTATTAGTGAAAGTTCAAAAAATTCGGTTTTCAGTACCGAGAAGATGGGATAAAGCTAGAAATGGAGTAGCGGAGCGTAGGAAAACTACGTGAGCAACGGACATTTCGGCTGAATTCCATATTCGATGCTGATGATGCCGTGAGGCATCCTTCGTAATCAAAAGCGGATTTTTTGAACAACCTCTAAGATGTTATTTATGCTGGTCTCTGTATTCCTGCGGCGTAACGCCGAACTGGCGCTTGAACACTTTGATAAAATAAGCCGGGTCCATATAGCCAATCTCCATGCTGATTTCGTACACTTTTTTGGTGGTCGTGACCAGCTTGTGACAGGCCCGATCCATACGCAGACGCGAGATATAATCACTAATGCCTTCGCCCGTCTCGATCTTATAGATCTTGGACAAATGGGTCGGGTGCAGATTGACATGGTCGGCCAGTACACGCAAAGATACATCCAGATGCAGGTTCTTATCTGTAAAATCCTGAATCTTCTTCACATACTCGGAACGAATGTCCTTGATCTCGTTGGACGTGCCTTCCTTGAGTTTGCCGAGCACAGTGAGTGACCATTTCCGCAGTTTGCTGATCGTGGTGAAAGCTTCGCCGCTTTGCAAACCCTCAATATCATTTCCCATTAAAGTGGTCAGAGTCAGCTTGTTCCGGTGGGCAATATTGGTGAATGAAGCCGTAATAAGAAAACCTGCCTCCATACAGTGCTCCCATGATTCCGACCATTTCTCATCCAGCTCTGCGCAGACTGCGCGTATTTTCTCTTCGGCAGCATCCCACTGTCCGCTTTCCAACAGACTAATGAAAGTGGGCGGGGTGTACAGCACATCCAAGGGACCTTGCGCCGCAGGAGTCTCGACATCGCTGACACGCATGACAAATTCGCGTTCGTCGCCGACGATCTGCCGGAAATAAGCGGAAGCCTGACGGAAGCGATCGTAAAGCTGATCCGGAAAGGTGAACCACTCGGTGATAACGATGGAGAGGGAGCCTTTCAGAAACTGTTTTACTTTGGATTGAAGCTGAATCGACAGCTTCTCCAGAATGGTTTCTTTGCCAATATCGCTTTTCCGATCTTTCAACTGAAGTAAAAACACCAGATATCCGTGCTCCTCCTTAACGCCCCACACTTCCATAAACTCACCCATAATCTCTTCCGCCATATTGATGATGGCATATTCGATCAGGGTCTGATCATTGCTGTCATAGTGTCCGAATTCTTCTTCCAATCGTACCAGCATTAAAGCGGCATCCCCGGTATGAAAAGGCAGAGCGTAATTGGCGAGTTTCCGCTCCCATTCCGCAGCGGCGATTCGTTGTCCCTGCAAAGCTCCTAGGAGCAGTCGTCCCCGCAAATGGGGGAGATTCTCTCGCAACGTAAACTGGGTTCGTGTCAGTGAACTGACAAGTTCCCATTCATTGTTCAATTGATCGATGGCCTTCTGCACAGCGCCCATTAATTCATCATCTGTGGGCGGCTTCAGCAGATAGTCCACGGCTTCGAACTGGATGGCTTTTTTCGCGTAATCAAATTCGGAATACCCGGATAACAGAATACATTTTATCTTTTTGTCCCGGATGCGGATGCGTTCGATCAGTTCAATGCCTGTCATTTCAGGCATCTGAATGTCTGAGATCACGATATCGATGGGGTGGGTGTCGATCATTTGTAGTGCTTCGTGTGCCGAGTATGCTTTATGCACATGTTCGATCCCCAGCGTGTGCCAGGGCTTGGTCATGGACAGGTTATCGACCCAGTGTGCTTCGTCGTCTACGATCATCATTTGCATTGTGTTTGTCTCCCTTGGTGGTTGAACTAAGGCATATTTACACTTGCCACTCCGATGACAGCACAACCTTCCGATCGCTGTTCAAGCCCCATTTTCTGAATTAGAAGATTGTAAGGTTAAAATGGTGCTTGAAAGGCGAGCACTTCGTTTCTTCAGGTTTTTTCTGTCCTCTGCGTTTACGTGTAAATGGTTCGTTCAAAATCAAATGTCAACTTATCGTTCGTATCATATTAATTCGTATCGGTATTACCTTTATCGGAATCTGTGTCCTCTTTCGGTAACTCCCAGATGAGCTCGGTTCGGAATCCGCCTAGTGGGGATGGACCGAATAGGAGGTAGGAATGGCTTCCAAACGTGTGCATAATTCGTTGATTCGTATTCCAAAGGCCGCAGCCCATTTCTTCCTGTAATGGTTCCTGCATCTTCAAGTTTAGTGCTTCGTACTGTTCCGGGCTTAAGCCTGGGCCGTCGTCATCGATGTATATTCGGCCAAAACCATTCAAGCGCTCCCCGGTAATTCGGATTTCCCCGGATGAATAGGACTTCGCCACACCATGGATGACGGAATTCTCGACCATCGGCTGAAGCATTAATCGCGGCACCGACTGGGCAAGCATGTCCTCAGGGATATCAATGTGATATTCAATGCGACCATTGCGCAGCTTCTGGATATCTAGATAGTTGATGAGCAACTGGATCTCTTCCTGAAGTGATGATGTCTCCCGTTCCATACGGGTGGTATAGCGATAATATGCACTCAGGTTATGCGCCATGGAGACCACGGCTTGCTCGTCCTTCATCTGGGCCATGTTGATGATATAGCCAAGACAATTATATAGGAAATGCGGATTGATCTGCGCTTGTAATTGCTTCAGCGTAGCTTCCTTGGCTCTAATTTTCTCATGGAATACATTCTCGATCAGATCTTGAATCTGATGGGACATATCGTTGAATCGGCGGAACAGGAATGAGAACTCATTCTGGTTTTTGCTATGCAGTCGGACAGAATAATCCCCTTGCTCTACGCGGCGTAAACCTTTGATCAGCTTTTTGATCGGATATTGAACATTCCGGTACAGCAGGATCGATGCCGAGATGCCGACCACCAACAGCAATATCATACAGGTGTAGAACAGATTCTGACTAAGCGAGATGGGTTTCAAAATCTGATAGAGCGGGATCACGTCAACCAGATGCCAATCCAGATAAGTGGACTTCACGGAGCTAACCAGATACTTCTTCCCGTTCAACTTCACGACATCCTGCGTGGTGTCTTCCGGAGAGTGCGTATCCAGATACTGAATGAGTTCTGCGGATAATTGCTTGTCCGCGCTGCGATTGAGAATGGGTGAATTTCCTTTGTGATACAAGAAAGGATCGCCTTGTCCACCCGCTTTATACGTATCCAGCATATTTTGAATGTTCTCGTAGCTGAAGCTGGCTTCAATCACCAGATTACTTCCCGTGAGCATCCCCGGCTGTGCCAAGGAATCCGTATAGAACCAATAGAAGGAGTTCAGTTCGTCCTCTGATGCGGCACCCTGATCCCCATAGGTCCATCGTCCACTCATGTTCCTTTTCAAATAATCCTCATCATACCCTGTGGCTCGGTTGTAGTTGGCGATGACATCTTCATTCTGCTGTGAATGCACCGCATATCGGGTGGGCCATATATCCGTAACGCCGGTTTGCAGCATCATCTTCTCTTGAATGACATAGCGGGTCTGCATCCGGTCATACCGATCATCCCACATATTGAGGCCGTTGAATGCTCTGACATTCGGATCTCGGGAGAGGATCAGACTAAAATCCATCATCTGGTTGATGCGTGAGTCGATCTGACTGGACAGAAACGTGAGCTGTTTCGTGTTGGAGATCTGCAGTTCTTTGCTGACGACATCATAGGTGACGTTATTCGAGTAGGTGTACATGATTAGAATGGGAATGAACAAGACCACAATTAACAAGTTTATTTTGGCAAAAAGACTGAATGGGGATCGAGTCTTGCCTGGAAATAGGTTTAAGCGCTTCCATATATGCATAAAAAGTCTCCTTCAAATTCGTGTTCAGACTATATAGGTTGAACAAATTATTTACACAGAAACGGAGAGGACAGAAAAAACCAGAGAAAGCGAAGCGTTCGCCTTTATCACCGGATTTTCCCCTTGAGAAAGGGACAATAGAAAAATCTGGGGATAACAGCGATTGGAAGGTTATTCTGTCATCGGAGTGTCCGTGTAAATCATTTTTAGTTCAACTTATAGATTCCTAACAAAATACTATCAAGCCTAACAATGTTATATAGCAGACCTCAGAATGGCTTGATACTATTTATATCAGAGAACCCGATCACACACAAAAACTTTTTTTGGGAACAGGAGAAGCGCTATGGAGGCTAAATTGGAGGGTAAGCGGATCCCGCAGGCAAACGTTGGGAACAAGCTGGAACAAAAGAGAAAAAAACGCTACAAACAGCCATGGATTCTGCACTTCATGGTGTTGCCGGCGGCCATTATGGTCTTTATATTTTCATACATTCCGATGTCCGGGATTTTGATGGCATTTCAGGATTATAAACCTGCCCTGGGATTTTTCAATTCCGAATGGGTAGGACTGAAGCACTTCAGGTACATGTGGGAAAATGATTATTTCCTGCAAATTACGTGGAACACGTTGTTCTTTGCCTGTTCCAAGATTGTCATGAACCTGATCATTCCGTTTGTCTTCGCCTTATTGCTCAATGAGGTACGGAAGATGGCACTGAAAAGAACGATTCAGACGCTTGTGTATCTTCCTCACTTTCTGTCCTGGGTTACGTTATCAGGCATCCTGATCGACATTCTGGCCCAGACGGGTATTGTCAATCAGTTCCTGGTTTCGGTATTCGGCATCAAGCCGATCTTCTTCCTGGGGGATGGCAGCTGGTTCCGATTCACGATTATTGCCAGTGATGTCTGGAAAGAGTTTGGATTCAACACGATCATCTTCCTCGCGGCACTGTCCGGCATTAACCCTTCACTCTATGAAGCGGCTGAAGTGGATGGAGCAGGACGTTGGAAGCAAACGATGTATATTACCATTCCGGCACTTATTCCCATCGGGATCGTAATCGCAACCCTGGCACTGGGTAATGTGCTTAACGCCAACTTCGACCAGATCTTTAACTTATATAGTCCGTTAATTTACCAACAAGGTGATATTATCGATACGTTTGTGTATAGAGAAGGTCTGCTAAGTGGGCAGTTCAGTTTCGCTACCGCTGTGAATCTGTTCAAATCGGTCATCAGCCTGATCTTGATTGTGATCTCGTACCGACTGGCTTACCGATTCGCCGGATACCGAATTTTCTAGAAAGGATGACAAACGAATGTACCATAAAACGATGCCTTACCGCATATTCAGCATATTCAACAATGTGTTATTGACCATCCTTTCACTGCTCTGCTTGCTGCCTTTGTATCACTTGCTCATGGTTTCACTTAGCGCATCTGCACCTGCAAATGCGGGTCTCGTAACGTTCTGGCCAATTGGATTTACACTGGAGGCATATGCGAAAACGTTCGCCAATACAAACTTCCTCTCCTCCTTATGGGTATCCGTGGAGCGGACAGTACTGGGTACAGGACTTGCGTTAATCGTCAATACGATTGCAGCCTATGCACTCTCCAAAGAGACGCGGGTGTTCCGCGCACGTAACATCTATCTGTGGTATTTTGTCATCACGATGCTGTTCAGCGGTGGCCTCATTCCGGGGTACATCCTGATTCTGAAGCTGGGACTGATGAACACATTGCTGGCCTTGATTTTGCCGGGATTGGTTGCCGTGTTCAACATCATTCTGTTGCTGAATTTCTTCCGTACCGTTCCCAAAGATCTGGAGGAAGCTGCATTTATCGATGGTGCAGGACACTTTCAGACGTTTATCAAAATCTATCTGCCCGTCTCCGTACCTGTTATTGCAACGGTTTCGCTCTTCATGATGGTCGGGCATTGGAACGCATACTTTGACGGAATCATCTACATCCGTGATGCGGAAAAACTGCCACTCGCGACATTCATGCAGACGATCATCGTGCAGGCCGACATGTCGAAGCTTGATCCAGAAGCAGTTGCGAACCTGTCCCAACGGACCATTCGGGCTTCGCAGATCTTTATCAGCGCTCTGCCGATCCTGCTCGTGTACCCGTTCCTGCAACGTTATTTCGTGACGGGGATTGTGGTTGGGGCTGTGAAGGAGTAGTTGAATGTAGGGGTTAGAATAGGGTTGTAAAATGGAGTCACTGAACTGGGGAAGGCCAGGGAGGTGGCTTCTTTTTGTGTGCATGGAAAAAGAAGTTACCCATTTGCAGTTTATTACCTTTATTTGAATAAAATGGTACAATAGAAACAATAAGATATATCCTTTTTCATTTATATAGAGTTGTGTACGAAGTGCAGAAGTTATGATGGTTACCCTTGAAAATTTTCCGAACAATAGCTTATCCAAACGTAGATCTCATGTTTTTGCGTGAAAGGAGAAATATCAATGATTCAAGATTACAACTCGTGGTCCGTTTGTATATCAAGTGACTTTAAATTGAATTTTTTGATCTATGTAGCGAGTGCGTATGGTCTTCTTAAAGAGCAGATCAATGAGCAAAATGCATGGCCATCCAGGCAAATGGTAGAATCAGTTCATCTTCATCAAAAACTAGAAATACAATGGAAATCTTTCTGGGATCGTAGCATTCAGAAAAAAGCTCATAAAAATAATAATCATGCATCATTTGTTCTAGGATCGCCCAATTTTGAGTTAGTTGAACAACAAGAATTAAGGGAAGCATTTGTTAATCTATGGCCATCATTTATTAGTTGGTGGAACATGCCTGCGGGTGGCCAAAATGCTATGCAGTACTGGGAGGACAAACCTGATCTTATACGTTATATTCAAGAATTTGAAAATGAAGTGGGTAGAAAAATTAAAACATTTCATTTAAATATTGATTTAATCTATATGGGCTCTAATGAACCGACTGAAGTGAATGAAGAATATATTATTATGCCAATCAGAATTGAATACTTATTGAAGAAGGACTGGTGGATAAGTAGATTTAAAGAACGATATTAACCTTGTAACTGCGAAGCTACATAGATTAATGGAGGGATCAATATGTTTCCTTTTCAAGTTAATGAATTCATTGAAATAAATCTAATACAACCGAAAGAACGAGATGAGTTGTATATGTTAATTGATGAGAATAGAACACATCTTCGAGAGTGGTTGCTCTGGGTAGATAAACGACAATCACCAAGCGACTTAGATTCAATTATAGCGATGTGGACACAAAATTATGAAGATAGAAACGGATTTGACGCGGGGATATGGTTTAATCATAAATTGGTTGGGATGATCGGATTGCATTACATCGATTGGAAGAATAAAGCAACCAGCATAGGTTATTTTTTAGCTGAGTCAGAGCAAGGAAAAGGGATTATTACGAAGTCAATTAAAGAACTACTTCATGTTCTGTTTTCTGAATTAAAGTTAAACCGAGTCATTATTCAATGTGCAGAAAATAACCATAGAAGCAGGGCCATACCTGAAAGGATTGGTTTTTCAAACGAAGGTACTTCCAGAGAAGCGCAATGGATTTACGATCATTATGAGAATATCGTGACGTATAGTATGTTAGCTAATGAGTGGCATAATAAAATATGTGAGACCTGAGTTTATAAAATTGGACTAGGGGAAGGCTTTGTTTGGCCGTTGCCCTACTACGTGACCCCTGTTATAATTCCTGTATATCTACTGCATTGGGGGTTATGACGTGGCAATATGGATAATGCCGGATTGCTCGTTCGCTAGAAAGCCTTACGCAAAGCCTGAATAGGGGCGGACTTTGTGTAGGGCGCGACAAAATGAGATTGTTTGCCCTGGAATCAACATTAACATAATGGTTCAACCCGCAGGCTTTGCACCTTATTTGTTTTTCCAATAAAAATAAGGGGCTGAACGCCATGCAAACACCATTTATTCACAATCATCAATTCAATTATATTCAAAAACAAGCTGATTTCCTGCTCAAAACGCTACGCTCGGTTGTAGATCCAAAAGTATTGGAAACCGTCCGTTATACGGTCGGCACAAGTGCGGTGAGCATCTTTGATGAACTCACTCCGGAGCAGAAGCAATTGCTGGAGCAGTTATCGACGTATGAGACGACACATGAATTGCAGACGTATCTGAACCGGATGGAATCATATCTGATTCCATATCCGCAAATATCGGCAAAGCAGATCCAAAAGCTGTTTCCGAAGGCCAAGAAACTCAAAGTGCCCGATCTTGAATCCATTGACTACGCACATACAACCTATCTGAGATGGACCGACATTGCGACGAACCGCTTGTTCATCGTGTACCCGTACGAAGGCAAGTTCCTCGGTATTGAGGGACGAATTACAGCCACGAACAAGAAAGGGTACTGTATGTTCTGCCATCGTCATCAGGAACTCGGATTCTTCAACGTGAAGACCAAGGCTCATTCGCCGGACAATTTTGCTTCCATTGCCCAGTACGTATGCATGGATAACACAGCTTGCAACCATAGCATTACCGATATCACCATGCTGGAGAAGTTTCTTCTCTCGACAGTAAAATAATGCAAGACACACAGGCAGGGTCGCTCTTCGGAGCGACCTTTTTGCCGTGTTAAAATGTAGTGATTCGCCGTTGAACGTACCAAAAAAACTTCAGGATTCATATTCGGGGTCATACCCTTTTTCTCATACCATCATGGAGTCGGAATATCGTTGGCATAGTTCAGTCCCAAGTGATGTGCATGGTTCAGCAGTGTCTCATAATGCTCAGGCTTGGATTCCAACGTTTCATATAAAAACTCAACCCTCGATTGGGACACGCCGCAATAATCGGCAATACCCACATTGAGTAGATTGGCGATCGATTGACCATAGTTGCGCTTATGCATCTGTTCTTCCGTCACGCCCGAAAGAGCGATCCACAATATCTGCTGGTGAGGAAGTTTGTTCGTGCCGTAGGCAAACCCGTTGTTCATGACACGATCCACATAGCCTTTCAGCATGGCTGGCAGATGCCACCACCAGAGAGGAAATACAAAAGCCACAGCATCGTACTTCTTCAACCGCTCCATCTCCGTTTCAACCTCAGGCGAGAACACCTGATTTTCTTGGGTATAGTCCGGTTCATCCATCTCTCGGAGAATTGGGTCGAAGCCAATCCCATGCAAATCCAATATCTCATAACCGTGACCAGCCTCGGCAAGGCCTTGTACAAAACGATCGGCAACCTGGAAGGTCAGGGAATCTTTTCGCGGGTGGGACACTACAACTAATACGTTCATCTTATCTTTCACTACCTTTCTGGATTGCGGTCTTGTAGCCATAAATCAATGGCTGATGCTATTATAAACAGGTATGAAAACATCTGGAAGTACGCACTTTGATGTTCTATAGGAAGAATGAAGTGCCATAGGAACATCAAAGTACCCTAAATGGATGCCTCGAAATGGGCTTAAATAACGGAACAAGAGCAGCAAGAAGATACGATTTTACCTTGAATACAGCCTAATTATGGAGGGATTCGGAATGACGGAACATCAAGACACAAGTGCTCCCAAGAAATATAAAGTTGGCGTTGAGGCGGCCTTGGAAGTGATGGGCGGGAAGTGGAAGCCTTTAATTATTTACCACTTGATGACAGGACGGAAACGTACGTCGGAGCTTCGGCGGTTAATACCGGACATTACGCAGAAGATGCTGACAACGCAGCTCAGAGGACTGGAAAAGGATGAGATCGTACAGCGCAAGGTATATTCGGAAGTACCTCCCAAAGTGGAATATGAACTAACGGACTACGGTTGGGGATTAAAACCTGCTCTGGACCATTTGTGCTATTGGGGAGAGGAGCATCTGGAGAAGGTTCATGGGGATAAGTTCAAAGTATTGGAGGACTTCGATTCTGAAGAAAAGGGGGCGAGAAATTGAATGGTACAGAGCACATGAAACAGCTAGTTCCCATTCGTTGTGAAGGCATTGCTGTAGTTCTGTTGAAGAAAAGCCTCGATCAATACCGTGTACTGATGCTGAAACGTGCTGGTCGTATGTTGCATAACGAGTGGTGTTATGTTGGCGGCGGGATAGAAAAGGGCGAGAAGGCATGGGAAGCTGCACTCAGAGAAGTTCATGAGGAAACAGGTATTACGGAAGTCAGGTTGTATTCTGCCAATCAATTCGAACAATATTATTCACCCATGGAGGAGTATATCTATATTGCTCCCGTATTCGCAGGATATGTGGATGAAAGCCAGGTTGTCCGGTTAAATCATGAACATACCGAGTACCAATGGATGACGTTTGACGAAGCCAAAGAAAATGCGGCATTGCCTGGAATTGATGACATTTTGGATTTTGTTGAAAAACATTTTGCCAGAAAAGCCCCTTCCGAGTGGCTTCGGATTAATGGAGAGAATAATTAGGAGGTGGAACTCATCACATACAAGACGATTTATCCAAGAGCATGGTTGAGCCTACTATGTATGTTGGTCATTGAAGCTATACTTTTCAGGGATGGCATATACGATAAAAATGGTATTCTGAAGTACTCCCTGATCATTATATTGACCTTTATTCTGAGTTATATCGTTTTTCTGATCTGGCGTTTGTTTTTCACGAAACCCAGTATTACGCTGGAAAGCGATCATGTGACTTCTATGAAACATCAGAGATATGATGCATCTCAGATTGAGTGTATTTATATGAATTACAGACGGATTGGCATCAAACTCTATGGTAAACGGTTAGTGCCGATGGATCTATGTTTTTATTTTCAACGAGGTCAGGAGTCCGCAGGAGTAGAAGCTGTGCATGAATGGGCGGCGCGAAATGACAAAGAAATCAAATACAAATTTTTTCAAACCTTGGCGTAGACCAGTACGTCTGTTAAATATAAGGAATCGTTGAGGAGTCGAGGACCAGGCTAAAATCATGTCCTATGTGGTGACTCGCTTAACATGTAGTGAGCAATTGAATGATGACCCAGATGGAGAATTCCCAAAAGGCGAGGAGCCTGATGCAGGAGATCGTTCTGAAGTGGTCGAGGTGCTAGGCTACGAGATCTGTTATCGCTAACACGATCATTGAATATGATATTGTCAAAAATCATCCTAAGCAATTAACAGCATTTTTTAAACGAACACGAATTCCAGGTGCGGCTAAATTTTCGTCAGAAATTAAAAAGTCTATGCTTCAATAGCAAAGTAGATTCTAAAAATCACCAGGAGAGATGTAAATGAGATATTTAACGAAAGAATGGTATGAGCTGTGTCAGCAGATGGGACTTCATTTTGGGATGAGGGTACATAGTGGAGCTTCCGAGTTAGATGAGAGTCTTTTTCTAAGGTTGTATAAAAGAAAGGAAAAAGCGCATGTGAAGCAGGAGCGAGAGCTATATAATATGGATCCTCGTTTCATGCTGGAGCATGATGGTCAAGTGCTCACTCGTGTAGACAAATCTTTCAGTGGGGAAGAAGTGTCAGAAGAGGATCAGATCGTATATCACATGCCTCCGGAAGAACGAGTGCATATCGAGAAACTCATTGCAGAATATGATGTACGACCTCCTTTTGATGAGAAGAAATGTAAGGAAGAATACAAGGAATCGATGGAGTGGAATTTTCAATACAAGGCGGAGAAGTTGCCACATGAAATCGTTGAACAAATTGCGGATATTCGTGTGTTTACGCTGGGATATTGCACGAGAGAGATATTACAGCAATTAAAGAAACAGAGTGCGGAAAATAAGAGACATGTGGATCAGGCATCGAAAGAATTTAGAGAAGTGATGATGGCACAGGATATCCCCGATGAAATACATAGCCGGGTTCAATATCATGATTGTACAGTGACGGAACTGCTGACGGGAGATGAAGTGGTCATTCGTTTTGACACTCGTGGTGGCTTCACCAATATAAATAAACTTACACTGGTTGCACCCGAAATCATCAAGCAAGAGGGAGAGATTGTAGGCAGTTACTGGCTGTATCAAGAGCTGTATCGGATCGATAACGGATATGAGCTTCATGTTCTATTTGGTGGAGAGAATATGCCCGAATTGATTGTTCGCTGTGCTGATATTCTGGTGATTGATGAGAAAGTATAAAAAGCAAAAAGGAGGTACACCTGTATGGGCATGTCAGACTATTACAAAAACCTCAGGGAAAAGATCGGCAACGAGCTTATTTTTATGCCGGGTGTGGCTGGCATTATCCGAAATGAACAAGGGGAGATTCTGTTCGGCCGTAAACATAACGAATCAACCTGGGGGCTGATTGCTGGAGCAATTGAGCTTGGTGAGACACCGGCTCAAGCGATGGTAAGAGAGGCACTGGAAGAGGCAGGCCTAGTTGTAGAACCGGAGAAGATTATCGGAGTATACGGGGGTGAAGCAAGACGGTTTACATACAGTAATGGTCATCAGGTCGAATATTTGACTATCGTATTTGAATGCAGAATCAAATCTGGACAACTGACACCTGATAATGAAGAGATGAAGGATCTGCAATTTTTCCCCGAGGATCAGCTTCCACCCATGGCAAACCAGTATCCAGATTATATTTTTAGTTCCAATCAAGAAGAACGAGCCCATTTTGAAAGATAAGCCACTGTGCAATTTGAATCTAAAACTCAACTTATGTTTACCAAATGAATCGAGATCCAAGTTATATAAGGAGAAACCATATGTTAATTAACCCAACAATTAATGAGATCAATGACCTATTCAAGATGCATCATATCAACGAAGAAATATCTAAAATTCAAAGTTTGTCAGGTACCACTGCTGGACGTGTTTATCGGTTGAGTACGATTCTGAATAAGCACTATATTCTGAAATCAGATGAACCCGAACAGATTCACATTGCCCAGCAGTTTTTGGACACGTATAACAATTCTCCGTTATTGCCTGAAGTTTTGTTGACTGTTTCGGATAATACTTATTTTATTTATACGTATATGGAAGGCACGACCCATTTCAACCGGGGACAGAAAAGAGACTGGTTAACTCGTCTGGTGAAAGAGCTATTCAATACATATGTGCGTTCTTCAGATACGAAATCATGGGGCAGAATGGAGTTCCCACAGAGGACATGGAAAGAATTCAATCAGATTAGTATTCATGAAGCAAAGATGAATATTGGAAGTATTTTAACGACAGATGATTATAATCTGGTTCAATCCAAAGTGGATCACCTGTTTCATGAGCAAGAAGAGAAATTTCTTTTGCATGGCGATACGGGTGTTCATAATTTTGTGTTTGCTGAAAATGAACTCATCGGCGTCATTGATCCATCTCCAATGGTTGGACCGATCCTCTATGATTTCTTGTATGCTTTTTGCTCTTCTCCGGATGATATCAACACCGAAACATTATTAGCTACGTTCGAACTGTTAGAACAAGTAGATATGGATAAATCCAGATTGATAGAGGAAGCTCTGGTCCATCTATATTGCCGAATTGGGCTGAGCAACAAGCATCATCCTGATGATCTGCCTGAATATTTGAAGGCATGGGATGAATGGAAGCGATTGTGTGAGAAGCTTTGATCTAGCAAAGCTTTCACCCTAACGCGAATTCCTTAGTTCAGACTACACAAGACAGGAGAGATATCACAAGGTGGATAACAAAAATAGTTTGCATAGTCCGAATGCTTGGACGACCTTCGATATATTTCATGGCGACTTACTTGCCAGTAAAGAACTTATCTATGACAAGTGTGGCTTTTGTTGCTCCCAACCACATGAAGAAGCACAAAATGCTGAATATGGGGCATATGTGTTCACCTTAAATTCTCTATCCATTCGATTTCGTGTTGCCAAAACCACACCAACCAAGATTGGACAATTTGTTACTCTGTGGCAGCGAAGTGAGGACGGAACGACACAGCCATATGATGTATCAGATCCAGCAGATATGTATGTCATTAGTACGCGCACAGGTAGCCACTTTGGTCAATTTGTATTTCCGAAGCATGTATTGTTGCAGCGAGATATCGTATCAAATCAAGGAAAAGGTGGCAAGCGTGCCATACGTGTATATCCGCCTTGGGATAAGCCAACAAGTAAGCAGGCTCTAAAAACGCAGCAATGGCAGCTGGAATATTTTCTGGAAGTACCTGTTACCGAACCGTTGAACTGTGATCAAGCTCGGGTACTTTATGGCACCCAGCGATAAAAGTAAGCGAAACAGTAGCCCAGCATCTCCAAACTCTTCTCCTCTGAATATCAGCTTTTCACCGATCTTTTCGACATATCTCCTCTATTCGTTATTTCCCAGTACTCAAGCGTGTGCGATGTCCGCCATTTGTTAAAAATAGTGAACGTTAGTGATTTTAATTTTTTTGAAATTTGTGCTTGCCTTAATGTGAACATTAAGCCTTAGGATGTAAAAGAACCGGCCAAATGCATCCAAAAATGAACATAAAGGAGGAGTCAGCATTATGGCTTTCTCGATAAAAGAAGCTTCGGAGCGGCTGGGTTGTCCTGCACATAAAATTCGTTACTACGAGAAGGAGGGACTGCTTCCTTACATCCAACGGGATCAGCATGGAAATCGGATGTTCGAGGAAGAACATCTGGATTGGATGAGACTGATGTCCTGTTTCCGGGCAACGGGTATGAAGGTATCTACACTGAAACATATGGTTAGTCTGGCGCTGGATGGTGATTCAACGATTCCACAACGGAAAGCGATCCTTCACGAATATAAAGAGGAATTACATCGCCGCCAACTTGAAATTGCCGAAGCACTTTCAGCGGTGAATAACAAATTGAACATCTATGAAGACATAGAATCAGGAAAGCTTCCTTCAGAAAGCAAGCTGCTAGATCAAATGGAAAGCATCGCTAAAGACTAATATTAACGGATGGAGAGATGGAGAGATGAAGCCAAGAGTGCTGGGAAATAGCGATATCGTCGTATCATCGATTGGATTGGGAATTATGGGCATGTCTCCGGGGATGTATGGGGAAACCAATGATGAGGAGTCAATGAAGACCATCCATCACGCGTTGGAGATTGGCGTTACACTGCTAGATACAGCTGATGTGTATGGTAATGGTCATAATGAAGAACTACTGGGGAAAGCACTGAAGGGACGTCGCGATCAGGCCATAATTGCTACCAAATTCGCGTATACCCCAAACTATGAGACGTTGAATGGTCATCCGGATTACGTGAAAAAGGCCGTAGAAGCAAGTCTTCGCAGGCTGGACACCGACTATATTGATCTGTACTACCAACACAGGGTAGATCCTCAGATTCCGATTGAGGAAACGGTTGGCGCGATGGCTGACTTGGTTAAAGAGGGGAAAGTCCGCTGCCTTGGCTTGTCGGAAGCATCGGCTTCCACTTTACGCCGTGCACACGCCGTTCATCCAATCTCTGTGTTGCAGAGTGAATATTCCCTGTGGAGCCGGGATATTGAGGACGAGATTCTACCGACTGCGAGAGAACTGAATATTACCCATATTGCATACAGTCCATTAAGCAGAGGGTTTATCTCAGGTGAGATACGGAAATTGGAGGATTTGGATGTTAATGATCTGCGCAGATATATGCCGAGGTTCCAAGGAGACAATTTCGCCAAAAATATAGAAGTTGTGGATAAAATCAAAGAGATTGCCATGGAGAAGAGTTGCACGCCCGCACAATTGGCTTTAGCTTGGACAATGTCTAATAACGCATTGCCGATTCCGGGAACGAAACGAATCAAATATTTGGAGGAAAACGCGAACGCTGCAACGATTGAACTGACACCTGATGACTTAGCTCGCATTGAAAAGGTAAGTCCCCAAAATGAGGTCCATGGAACACGTTATATGAAAGAAATGATGACTCAGCTTAATGGGTAAATGATGTCCTTATAACTTGTTATCCGTAGCGAAGTAGTTGCTCAGTAAAATACAAGTATAGAATACAGATAGAGACTCTCTTTTAGTGAAAGTCTCTATTTGTATTGATTCCCAATCGAGGCAGGGGAGTCGAAAAGGAAAAAAGGAATGTATGATTTTGTGCCATATCCTGTATAATTTAGAGAACAGCCAGGTTTGTATTTCTGTAGAGAATGAAAGCCCTACGATTGCAGAAAGCGAGGTATCCCTAATATAGAATCGATTTTACCGCCATTTGAATACTGGAGCGTGATCTACATCGTCTTGACATCGGCAATCGTATTCACCGTCTTGATTCTGATCGTTATTCTGTTTCAGGTTGCGTTGGCTGTAGGTGTGCCATGGGGAGAGTACGCCATGGGTGGGAAGTTTCCCGGGAAATACCCCATATCCATGCGTTTTGCCTGCATATTTCAGATCGCAATTCTGGCATTCATGGGTATTGTTGTTCTGAGCAAATCAGGATTGCTTGTTCGTGAATGGTCTGCATTTGCAGATATCGCAATTTGGTTTATCGTTGGGTATTTGGTGTTGGGGACGATATTGAATCTGATCACGAGAAGTGTATGGGAACGAAGAATCTGGGCGCCCGTAACGTTGTTGATGTTGGTAACCAGTATAATCATTGCCATTTCATAACAATGAGCAACAACGAAATTTACAAAACTAGAGCCCTGGCATGTATGCCAAAGGGCTCTATTAATCACTGCCGTTCCTCATTTATACTAATGATAGTTTAACCCTTACATAGAGAAGATCAACGGAGAGGAGCGGTTTTATTATGCCGATCTACTACTACCTTGCAGCAGTTTTATTGGTTTTAACAGCCTATTTGGTTCGACGCAAGCTCAAGATTTTCCGTCCAGCAGGAAGACGCAGAAAACAGACGAAAGTTACGTACAGACGAAAAAAAGCACCATTGAATCTTGGACTTCGAGAAGAAGTCCCCTATCAGCAAACCATTCTTCAATTGGAGAAGAGTTACAATAAGCATTTTGCGAACAAACTCAAGATCCGAATTCAACAGGAATATCCTCACATGAAAACGCTGGAGTATCGGTGGAAATTGATAGAGCTTAAGCGATATTTCATTATGGCTTCATTACTTAAGCAGGTGCCCATGTTCAGTGATGAAGTTGATGATTTGTGGCATGAGATGCTGATGTTTACGAAATCTTACGCTGATTTTTGTGCAGAATTCATGGGTTCCACGGTGCACCATGAGCCGGCAATCACCCGCCGCGAAACGCCAGGAGCACGTGCATGGTTTGACTGGGTGTACTGTCAATTATTCGAGTTCACTCCCTACAGTGCTGCAATCTGGGGTGATTTTTTCACTTACCCATTATCCAGTGATGTACAGAAGCTGATCGCACAGGGAGATCAGTCTGAACTGGTGAATGAGCTGTTTCATGCCAGACGCATGCAGGAGGATCCTGAAGCTGCTCAGGTGATTGCCTACTTGATTGATCAACTACGTAGATCCGCAACGCTAAGTGAAGAAGAGCTATCTCCAGCATCTTCCGGAAGTAGCGATGTAGCTCTCGTCATGGCTAGCGCCATGGTGTATTACTCCATGCATAATGAGGCGACATATGGGCTACATATGGGCCAGCTAGAGCAGGAAATTCTTCCACAGGAAAAGGCAGCCTATGGTTCCTCGTCAAGCAGTGGTTGCACGAGCAGTTCCAGCTGTTATGCGGATCAATGTACGGACAGTAGCAGTTCCTCGGGAGGATCCGGATCATCCTCGGGATCATCTTCCGACTCTTCTTGCAGCTCGTCCAGCTGTTCATCTTGTGGTGGTGGCGGAGATTAATGAAGTATGCAAGCTAATCCATACGATTCAATTGTTACAGGAATGTGTTCATCAAGCCGTAGGACATACCCTAAAATTATAAAGATCAAAAAGAGGGCTTTCCCAGTGATGGGAATCAGCCCTGTTTTCATTTGGAAGCAGTTATGCTTGGTATAACATTCAATGGTGATGATGCGCATGAGCATCTGGTGCGTCGCCTTTGACAGTACATAATACCGAGGTGTCATGCAGATGTTTTTCGGACTCCACTTGGAGCGTTACATGTTTGATTTCTTTATGTTCCAGCATATGTTCAATCTTCTGAACCAGGATCTCGGATGCATAGACATCCATCGTTCCATCCACCACGATATGTGCGGTCAGCGCATTCAGGTTACTAGTAATAGACCAGACATGCACATCGTGTACACCTTTGACGCCATCGACTTGTTTGATGGTCCGCACCAGCTCATTCACATCCACATTGGCCGGAGTACCTTCCATTAAGATATGCAAGGATGACTTGGTGACAAAGAAACCACTTCGCAATACCAGTACCGCGACAATCACACTCGCAAGTGGATCAGCCCAACCCCAACCAAAGAACATCATGAGCAAGGCTGCCGCAATAGCCCCAACGGATCCCAACATGTCGCTGATGACATGGAGATAAGCACCGCGCATATTCAAGTTATTCTCCGTATCGCTACCACGCATCATGATCCAAGCCACCAGAATATTAATGAGTAATCCAATGATGCTTATAATTAACATGCCTACGGTTGCGACTTCTGGCGGGTTGATAAAACGACCAATCGCTTCGTAGAAAATGTAGAGTGCAATGGCGATTAACGTAATTCCGTTTAACGAAGCGGCCAAAATTTCAAATCTTCTGTACCCGTACGTTTTGCCGGTATTCACCGCTTTTTCACCAAAGGTGAACGCCAGTAAAGCGATCCCGAGTGCAATGGAGTCAGACAGCATATGGCCTGCATCCGAGATAAGTGCGAGACTGTTGGTGATGAATCCCCCAATGGCTTCGACGATCATATAGATGGTAATAATAATGAAGGAAAACAACAGTACTTTCTTGTTATTGGTGGTGTGAGCGTGATTGTGTCCATGATCGTGCCCATGGTTATGACTGTGATGATGTCCGGACATATAAATCCTCTCCTTTTGGAGCAAGGCTCCGTTATGTAATGTGATTTCTAGTGTGGTTATAAATGATCCTTAGTAATAGTTAATCTAATACAAATGAACATATGAGCGTTTGTTCATATGTTATGGGTTTATTATAGTTGTGCCTCATAGTAGTGTCAACCAGATTTAAGAAAATATAAACATGTCCAAGGTGTGTCTCCATGCATGTGCTGGCGAATGAGATTGCTTTTATGCTACCATCTGTGCAGGATCAAAGTGAGATGTACTCGCTACATAGAAGGGCGGACAACGATATGAAACATCTGCTGTTGGCAGACGATGATGCCAACATTCGAGCACTCCTGCGGCATGTCATGACCAAGGAAGGGTATCGGGTTCATGAAGCGCAGGATGGATTGGAAGCGGTCAGACGGATGCAAGAAACGCCGATCGATCTGGCGATCCTCGATGTGATGATGCCCGGCATGGACGGACTGGAGTTATGTGATTTCATTCGGCAGCACTATGATATTCCCATCATGTTACTGACGGCACGAGATCAGCTATCCGACAAGAGAGAAGGTTATTTGAAAGGAACGGATGAATATGTGACCAAGCCATTTGAACCGGAAGAACTGGTCTATCGAGTAAAGGCGTTATTTCGTCGGTACCATCGCACATCCAGTGATATCATCCGCATGAACCGGATCGTCATTGACCGTAACAATATGGAGGTTACGGACGGGCAATCCATTCTCTTTTTGCCAATGAAGGAGTTTGAATTACTCTCACAGCTTGCACAGTTTCCAGGCCGTTTGTTCTCGCGGGATGAGCTCATTCGACTCGTCTGGGGGGCTGATTACGAAGGAGATGACCGTACCGTTGATGTACATATCAAGCGACTCCGTGATCGATTTGCCGATTATACGGATGATTTCGTCATTCAGACTGTGCGGGGCATTGGTTACAAGATGGAGGTGAAAACGCCTTGAGGACCTTGTACGTCCGGGTATTCCTCATTACGATTGCGGTGATTATGGTCAGCGGCATGCTGGGTTTTCTTATGTCGAATATCTATTATCATGCGAAGCTCAAGGATTTTAATGATGAGAAGCTCGTGGGCATCGCGACGCAAATGAAGCAATTTGTGGAGCAGCAACCCGGCACGATGGAGGATTATCTGAACAATGCCGCTGCACTCGGATACGAAATCTATGTGACGGATGGAAAAGGCAATGACCTGTTCTACGGCCGTGAATTCCGGGAGAAAGATCTGGACAAGCAAGCTGTAGAACTGGTGCTGAATGGTGAGGTATACCATGGCGTTGCCCAGTTCCCAAGTAAACCGTTCATTACCGGTTTCTTCGATAATCAATTAAGCAATACCGTGGGTGTTCATCTACAGCTGGACAATGCGAATTATGCCCTTTTTATGCGGCCGGATGTGATCCTGCAATTTGGTGAACTTCGTATATTTTTTGCGCTGATTGGAGCATTAACGGTGGGCATTAGTATCCTGATCTTTCTGATCAGTACCCGCTATCTGGTTAATCCCATTGAACGTCTGTCCGAGGCGACCAAGCGGATTGCGCAAGGAAAATATAATCTGAAGTTGCCTACCTCAAGGCGTGATGAGATTGGTCAGCTGGCCCAGCATTTCATGACCATGAGTCGTGAATTGGAGAGGGTAGATCAGGCACGGCAGCAGTTTGTATCCAACGTATCCCATGAGATTCAATCGCCGCTGACCTCGATTCAGGGGTTTGCCCAATTGGTAGCGGATCGGGACCTGCCTGAACAGGAACGGGAGCACTATGCATCGATTATTGAGGAGGAGAGCCGTCATCTCTCCTTGCTCAGCAAACAACTGCTTCTGCTGTCCTCTCTTGAACAAGGCAACGAAGATCTGTCCAAAGTGAAGTTCTCTCTGCGAGATCAATTCCGGCAAGCGGTTCAGGTGCTGCAATGGCAACTCGAAGAAAAAGAACTGCTGCTTCGGATTTCGGTCCCGGAATCCATCCAGCTGGTGGGCAATGAAGTGCTGCTCATGCAGGTGTGGATGAATCTGCTGGGTAATGCAGTGAATCATCTGCCACAGGGAAGAAGCATCGAGATTCATGCCGAGCAGACGGATAACCAGTGTGTGATTCAGATTCGGGATACAGGAGACGGGATTGCTGCGGAGCATCTGCCTTTCTTGTTCGATCGATTCTATCGGGTGGACCGTGCGCGGGAACGTTCTTCTGGACGAACCGGGCTTGGACTTGCCATTGTGCAGAAAATTATACGAATTCATGACGGTACAATTGAGGTTTCCAGTTCGCCTGAGGGTACGGTCTTTACCGTGACACTTCCGCAGATGTAATCTGTTATTCATTTGCCGTTCATTTTCGCCTCCTATACTTGGGTTATCAAGAGGGAGGTCACAGAACATGTACTTGGCTATTCGGGAAATGAGGTATGCCAAAGGGCGGTATGCCTTAATTGCTACAATCATGGTACTGGTTTCATTTCTGGTACTGTTTGTTACAGGTCTTGCACAGGGGCTGGCGTATGACAACGCGGCTTCGATCAAAAATATGGCAGCAACCCACTTTGTGCTGGAGCAGGATTCGAATCATCGGTTTACCCGGTCACAAGTGGATCAGGATCAGCTTAATCAGGCTCGCTCTGTGGTGGGGCAAGAGAGTGCTGAACCGCTCGGTGTGAAAATGACAACCGTCAGCCCAACCGGCGACACGAAGAAGATCGATGTCACGCTGTTCATGGTGAACCCGGAAGGTTGGCTTGCTCCAACGGTGACCGAAGGGTCTCCGATTACGGATCAGACGAACGGGCAGGTTGTGGTGGACCAAAAGTTGTCTGAATCAGGTGTCACAATTGGCACTGTTCTGGTCGATCAAGCTTCGGGAACGGAGTGGACCGTTGGTGGAGTTGTACAAAATGAGTCCTTCAGTCACTCCCCAGTGGTGTTCCTGAATGAACAGGAATGGCTTACGCTTCAAGGAGGTTCACGAACTTCGCAAGGTTCAGCCGACACCAATGCTAATGCTCCGATATACAATGCCATTGCGATCAAGGGTGCAGGCGAACAAGTAGACGAACTGAGTACTGCATTGCCTAATAACGAAGTTATTACAAAGTCGGATGCCGTATCGGCCATTCCTGGTTATAAGGAAGAGCAGGGATCGTTGCTCATGATGATCGCTTTTCTATATGTGATTTCGGCGTTTGTACTTGCGGTGTTCTTCTATGTCATCACGATTCAGAAAACGAGTCAATTCGGTATATTGAAAGCGATCGGAACACGGAATGGTTATCTGGCGGGCAGTGTTTCGTTACAAGTCTTGATCCTGTCGGTTGGTAGTCTGGTGATTAGCGTACTGTTGGTTCGACTGTTTGAGTCTATCTTGCCAGCATCGATGCCGTTTCAATTAGGCTTATCCACTCTCGCGCTGACCTGTGTATTATTCATACTCATGTCTATGGCGGGTTCATTATTCTCGGTGTGGAAGGTTACCAAAATTGATGCACTTGATGCGATTGGGAGGACAGCAGCATGAGAAACCGATTGGTATTGCAGGGAATTACACAGACTTTTGAAGATGGTGGCAGCAAACGCATGATTCTGGACAAGTTGGACCTTGAGGTGACAGAAGGGGAACTTGTCGCTGTGATGGGGCCTTCCGGCTCGGGCAAAAGCACATTCCTGTCCATTGCTGGCGCACTGCTCGAACCGACCGAAGGGCAGGTTCTACTGGATGGGGCCTCTATTATGGGCAAAAGCAAACAAGATATATCCGATATGCGGCTTCAGCAGCTCGGCTTTATTTTTCAAAGTGCCAACCTCATTCCGTATCTGAAAGTTGAAGAACAACTGATGGTGGTCGCGAAGCTCGCCGGAACGGATAAAAACAAGGCGGAGAAGCGCGTGGATGAGCTATTGGATACGGTAGGCTTGACTCATCGGCGGAGGGCGTATGCCGAGAAGCTGTCTGGCGGGGAACGTCAACGGGTCGCGATTGCACGGGCGTTGATGAATGATCCGGCTGTCCTGCTCGCGGATGAACCGACAGCCAGCCTGGATGCGGAACGTGGGCTGGATATTGTCGGCATGATTGCACGGCTCGTAAAGGAGCAGGGCAAGAGTGCAGTGATGGTTACGCATGATGAGCGGATTTTGCCGCTCTGTAGCCGAGTTCTTTTTTTGGAGGATGGAAAGCTGGTGCAGCATTAAAAGGAGTCATGGCCTGAGAGTCTGGAGAGAACACTGTTCCAAGGCTTAAGGGCAGAGCGCGTAAGAAGAGGGTCACGTATTCCCGGTGGGAAGGTGGCCTTCTTTCTGTGTTTTCGACTATAATTGGAAGAATAGTGGAATTAGATAGAGAGGGACGGATGCGGATGAGTAGCTTGAGTGCGGAACTATTTCCGGCGCTGAGTACGTCGATTCATTGGGGAATTATTGAGGCGGAGTTCAGATTGAATGAGATCGTGGATGAAAAACTGGTAAGCAATATTAGCATTATTCCGTTTGTCGGGGATCAATGTGTCGTCTTTCAACTGGATAATGGAGATTGGGAGCTGCCTGGAGGGACGCTTGAAGCAGGTGAGCAGTATATGGATGGGTTAAAACGCGAACTGATGGAGGAACTTGGGGCAGAAATGCGGTCCTATCAGATTTTCGGTCAATTCCACTGTACATCCAGTGCGTTGGAACCGTATCGACCGCATATCCCGCATCCCAATTTTGTACGAATCATCGGGTATGGAGATGTTGAACTTGTCGGTGATCCGCTGAATCCGGAAGATGGCGAGCAGGTGGTTGCGGTGGAAATGGTAGAGATTGATGAAGCGATCCGAAGATTCCAGGAACAGAACAGACATGACATTGCGGAGATGTACAAACTGGCTTATGTACTGCGAGAAGAAGCTAAACAATGAGAGGCAAGGAACAGATATTCTAATTCCGACACCTATAGAGGTAATGATGATTCGAGATAAAATGAATAAGTCAATCAAATCATTCATGTGGAATTTGATTCATAGCGGGGAACCAAGACTAGGGATACGATCACTACAAAAATGAAAGGGGATAACGTATGAACGATACTCAATACAATTTAAATTTTGAGAAACTGTGTAATGAATTAGAGCTTGGTGAATTGATCAGTTCGCCCAAACCAATCTCAGGTGGACTTCTTCATCGAATGTACGCCATTGAAACTACGCAAGCTAATTATGCAATTAAGGCATTGAATCCCCAGATAATGATAAGACCTACTGCTGTGCAAAATTATATTGATTCAGAAAAAATAGCCAACGTGGCAGCTGAACATATCCATGCTCAACCTGCAAAAAGGTTAAAGGGTGCTTCTATGCATAACATTGATAATCAATTCTATCTAATATTTGATTGGATTGAGGGTCAACGTTTGGAACAAGATGAAGTTACTATCAATAACAGTTCTCTGATGGGAACGATCCTTGCAGATATCCACAAAACGGATTTTAGACAACTAGAATTGGATAGTTCACAGGCGACTAATTCTAAAAAAATAGATTGGATGTTTTATCTGAACAAAGGAAAAAATGAGAATTCGGAATGGATTGAGATTTTGCATTCCAGTATGGATAAGCTGTATGAGTGGAGCACGAAGGCTAAGAAGTCATCTTCAATGCTAGCATCCGAGAATGTTATTAGTCACAGAGATCTGGAACCTAAGAATGTGATGTGGAGACAAGACAAACCTATTATTATCGATTGGGAATCGGCAGGTTATATTAATCCGATGCATGATCTGGTAGAAACAGCTGTGTATTGGTCAGTTGATAGCTCCGGAAGTATAAACAAGGAAAAGTTCTTGGCTTTTATAGGTGGATATAAGAAGCGAGTGGGGAGTCTAACAGCCAATTGGGAAGTGGTTCTGGATAATGGTTTTGCTGGAAAGTTGGACTGGCTCGAATATAGTCTTAAACGGTCACTGTGGATTGAATGTACGGACATAGAGGAACAGCTAGTAGGAACATCACAAGTCATTTGGACTTTAGAGGCTTTGAAACAATACGAAAATATGATTTCAGATATTAAGAACTGGTTGAATACTTAATTCAGGAGTGATGCCCATATGGCAAACGATAAAGGAACACTCAGAACATGTGAACGAGGACATTCGCATTATAAAAAAAGTGATTGCCCAACCTGTCCGACGTGCGAAGCTGAACGTAAACCGACATCGGGCTTTCTGGCCTTGCTGTCATCTCCCGCCAGACTTGCATTGGAGAATGAAGGGATTACAACACTACAGCAACTTACAGAGTACACGGAGAAAGAGATCCTGAAGCTGCATGGAATCGGGCCATCTGCCATACCTAAATTGCGAAACGCTTTGGAAGAAGAGGGAATGTCTTTTAAGAAATAACCCTCTTCACGCTGTTCCACTAATCCAAACCAGAAGCGGAAGTAATCTCCTCCATCGTTACCCGATACAACAAGTTACCTTCACTGAGTAGCAGACGATGTTGGCGAAAATCCTGTCATTCTAGCTTAATCGGCGTACGCGTACATTGCTGAACATGGCGGAAGTATAGCGAAGGTCTTCTATGGCCCTTACAGCGAATGAGTATGTTGTTATGAAATTGATGCTTCTTCCTTGACACGCGTAGTACAATAAGGAAGTTGTGTCAAATTCTATATAAGAGGGAGGACAGAGATACAGCTAGAAACGAGTGTGAGAACATACATACATGTACGTGAACAACGGAGGGAAGCACTTGTAGATTTCAGACGTTACGAAGACGAAGAAAACTCACCTCGGAAAAACAAAACGGTATAAGGAAGTGTTACGAAATGGAACCACATATTGAAGAGCAAAAGACAGATTACCGTCCCCTAGGCGTGTCGGGATTGGGCGGTTGGCTGATTCTCATCCAGATTGGATTATTTCTTACGGTAATTCTGCTTGCAGTGCAATTATTTCAACAGATAATCCCCACATTCACAACGGAGACTTGGGAAATGCTAACTTCCAAACAATCGGACTATTATCACCCGTTATGGGGCCCAGTACTTATTTTTGAGATGGTGTACAACACGCTGTTTTTATTATTCAGTGTCTATACAATTTTTACGTTTTATAGCAAGAAAGCAATATTACCCCGTCTGATGATCATCTTCTATGGTCTCAGTCTGATTGTTGGAATTATTGATTATCTATTATTACTCCAGATTCCGTTAGCAAAAGAATTGGAAGATGGAAGCTCGATCAGAGAAATTGCAAAATCTGTAATCACTTGCGCCATCTGGATTCCTTACTTTATCAAGTCTGAACGAGTTCAGAATACATTTGTAAGATAAAGAGTAGGCAGGAAATACCCGATCTTGGATAGAAGCTATCTGAGGTCGGGTTTATTTTATATATGCCAGGCTAGTTATACAGTGTAAAGGTATTCTGTTCATTAAAGAAGTGAAAAGGAGGAGAGATCTTGAAAATTTATCTGGTAAGGCATGGGATGGATGAGGAAGGGTATCGAGGCGGATGGAGTGAGCGTGGACTTGCGGAACAGGGAATCAATCAATCCAAGAAACTAGGAGAGCAGTTACATCATCACGCTGAGGAGTACAACATACATACGATTATTAGCAGTGATCTTCCTCGTGCAGTGCAGACAACACGGGAAATTGAGAAGAAATTAAACATGCAGGCTAGTTTAATGAAAGATTGGAGGGAGATGAATAACGGAGATTTGGCAGGCATGCTACATAAGGATGCTGAAGTGAATTACCCAGGCGTTTATTTCAACACCCTTGAGATGGATTCCCCGTTTCCGGGAGGAGAAAGTCCAAGGGATTTTTATAGCCGGATAAGCACAGCTTTCGAGAGTCTTTTCAAAGGTATGGAGGAGGAAAAAGTAAAGTCCAATGTTCTGTTAATTACTCACGGCGGAGTGATTAACATCCTGTATTATCTGCTTGAGAATAGGGAATGGAGCAATAAATCCAGCTTTTATCCCATGGACAACACCAGTGTACATACCGTTGAAAAAGGAAGGCATGGTTGGAAATTTAGCAGCGCAAATGGCTTGAGTCATCTAGATTAATTGTTTTACCTTGGAGGGAACTCAGATGAACATCAAACAAACACTGGATCACGAGCTAATAAGTCGACTTAATCACGAAGTGCAGACTCTGCACGCCACCATGTATCCAGAACATTTCAAAGCATATGATTATGATGCAGTTAATCAATTCTTTAGATCTATCATGACTAACGCGAATTTCCAGTTCTATGTTCTTGAACAAGCTGAGAATGTACTCGGTTATATCTGGTTTGAGATCAAGGAGTATAACGAGACTGCTTTCAAGAAAGCATATCGTTCCATTTATATTCATCAACTCAATATTCTGAAGGAGTACAAAGGTAAAGGACTAGGGAAGAGATTGATGGACAAAGTGGAGGAAATTGCTGGCTTGAATCATATTAAGAAAATTGAACTAGATTACTGGTCGAGGAATGATCAAGCGAAGGGTTTCTATGAGAAGAACGGATATACACAATATAGAGAATTGGTATATAAGGATCTGTAGATCGAAGGACATCTTTGATAATACGTAGGAAAGGGATTAATTTTTTTGATAAAAAGAATTACAATTTAGTGCTGGTTATTTCGATATTCGTCTATCTGTTATAGATGTCAGTGTAGTGAATTAAAGGGAGGATGAATCTATGAGAACGATTGAAAGCTTCTTCGAACCATTTCCGATATTAGAAACCGAACGAACGTTGCTCCGGCCGCTTAGCTATGATGATCTGGAGGATATGTATAGTTACTGTGCTGTACCTGCTATCTCGGAATTCACCACCTGGACGCGCATCAGAGCAAAGAAGACACAAAAGCTTTTTTAGATTTTGTCATGACTCGGTATGAGATAGATCTAATAGGCCCATGGGGGATTGAAGATAAGCAAAGCAAGAGGCTGATTGGTAGTTGTAACTATTTAGGGTGTGATAGCGATAACAGAAGAGTCGAGCTGGGATATGTCTTATCTGACCAATATTGGAATCAAGGCATCATGACCGAAGTCGTGAAACGAATCGTCCCATTTTGGGTTTGACGAAGTGGGACTCGAGCGAATTCAGGCCAGTGCTATTTTAAAAGAAGACTTCTATACTCGTATTAAATAAAGAACGTGAATGTCTACCAGTGCAAAGATAGGAGAATTCATTACAAAGAGGGTATCGTGGATGCCATCTCGATTGGGTTTATAGGGTCTGCCTCCTTCTGCATTTTCAGGGGGGAATAGATATTCAATCCGTTCCAGTCAGGTGAGCGAGGAACATTAATCTAATTTTACCTTATGTCAACATTAATAATACAAATAAATCTATTTAATACTATAAAATAGAATATATAGTCATTTAAGGGTTGTTTGTGAAATGATGAAGTTTGAAGGGAGATTCTTTCTGTGAAAAAATTAAACGGGTATGTAGCGAATTAAAATGAAATTGAAAATTTTCCTTAAAAACTTCTTAGGATTCTTCATACTCTCTGCCATATTGTTTATCGGAATCAATATGTTATTATGGCATAGGACTTGGGTTGAGATCGATCATTGGGCAAACATAATTAATGCTACTATACTTAGCTTAGTAGTAGGCATTTCTAAGGCAAGAAATAACTAAAATCACCCTAACTGACTATGATATACTCAGCGCCATACAAGTAATATGTTTGGTGTTGAGTTTCTTTCGCGAGGGGGGGGATTTTGTTTTCCGGCAAGAAGCGTACATAATGTCATATCGTCAACTAGGCTCCTTCCTCTATAATCCTCTAGTTATCCAAACGTGGAATGAATGAAGGAACCAGGAGGTACAACGAATTGATAGCCAAAAACAGATATAAATCACTCGAACTGGAGACACCCGGCGTATATGAGCTGGAAGGGCTTGAGGTGGGAGTGACATCGAACTGCAACTATAAATGCGACTATTGCTGCGCCTACAATCGGGATGATGGAGCGTGCATTAATAGTCAGGAAGTCATCCGTATTATTAGTGAGCTTCCTCGTCTCAAGCGAGTGCGATTGTCCGGGGGTGAAGTAACCCTGAAATATAAGGATTGTCTGGAGATCGTTACGTACTGCGCGGCACATGGCATCGATACACAATTGAACAGTAATGCCAGTCTGCTGACAGAAGAACGGATCATTGCGTTGCGTGATGCAGGCTTGTCCAACATTCATATCTCGTTCAATTATACGGATGCGGAGGCCTATGCTGCGTACTACCGTGTGCATCCTCGCATGTATGAGAGACTGGAGCAGAACATCCGTTTGTGCACGGAAGCCGGTCTGGAGACGGTATTGGAAACGTTACTGTTTGAAGGTAACCAAGCGAACATGCAGACCATTAGCGATAAGGTGTATGACCTGGGGGTGCGCATCCATGAGATCCAGAACAGCATTAAGATGCCACATACGGATTGGAGTCAGATTGTCTCGAGAGAGTCCCTTGTTCGATCTGTTAAGGAGCTGATTGAACATAAAAAGCCGGATACAACGCTCTATTTTACCTGTATGGATCGCTTTGCTGAACAGTTGAATTTGAGCGAACAACCTGGGGTGTATTTCTCTAATTGTGTGGATGGCACGAAACAGCTGCACTTGCACGGCAACGGGGATATTCTTATCTGTGAGTTATGCCACCCTGTTGTGATTGGTAACATCTATAATGGAACGTCGTTGAAGGATATCTATGCCCAACAGCCGCCGGCGTTAACAGAATTCCTGGAAAAGCGGCCTTGTCCCGCGTACGATGCACTTTTTGCAGACGCATAACAGGAAGAACTGTTGAAGATATGTATGTTGAACGAAATATGTACACGATATTAGTGACCGTTAAGATTGTATAGATTGAAATCCAGGTGATCTGATTTCCTCAATGGGAAAACGGATGGCCTTTTTGGATTGAACTATTCATTTACACAATAACGGAGAGGACAGAAAAAACCTGAAAAAGCGAAGCGTTCGCCTTTATCCCCGGATTTTCCCCTTTAGAAAAGGGAATCAAGAAAATCTGGGGGTAACAGCGATTGGAAGGTTGTTCTGTCATCGTAGTGTCAGTGTAAATAATCTTTAGTCCAATTGATATGGTTTCAGATTCATTTAAGCTACCAGGCCTAATATGGCCTTAAGAACTTAGATGAAGAGGTGAGCTTCACATGATGAAGATCTATGAGAAACCAACCCGGAAAAACCCACATAAAAGACCGATCCCCCTAAGAAAGCGCCGATGGCTCATTATTACACTTGTCATCGTGCTCGGGGTAGGTGGAATCCTGTACAGCCTGGCGGACCGTTACCTGATCCGGCATGTACAGGTGGTTGTAGCAGATGAGAACACGGCAACGGCAGCAACGGACAACGCCAATGATTCCAACAGCACTTCGACGATCCCGACGGAAGTGAATGCAACGTCAGATGATTGGAATTACTCGAGTGATGATATGAAGGTCAGTATTGAAAAGGTACAGACCGGTTCCGGGTCGGATCAGATTACATATTATGTCGCCGATGTTCAGCTGACGGATGCAAGCAGTCTGCGAACTGCGCTGGCGGACAATAGTTTTGGAACGAACATTACCGAAAATACGTCAGAGATTGCCGCTGCAAATCATGCGATCTTTGCCATTAATGGTGACTACTACGGATTCCGTGAAGATGGTGTCATTATCCGAAATGGAACGTTGTACCGGGACAGCCCAACGCGGGACGCACTTGCCCTGTTCAACGACGGTACGATGAAAACATATAACGAGAACGAGATTTCATCCTCGGAACTGCTGGGCGAAGGTGCAACCAATACACTATCCTTTGGACCGATTCTGATTCAGAATGGCGAGATCGTCAGTGATTTTAGCAGTGTGAAAATCGATAATAACTTCGGTAACCGCTCCATCCAGGATGCGAATCCAAGAACAGCGATCGGCATGATTGCTCCGAATCATTACGTCTTCGTGGTGGTGGACGGACGGCAGGATGACAGCCGTGGCATGACTCTAGCGGAACTGGCTGATGTCATGAAAGGCCTCGGAGCAACCGAAGCCTACAATCTGGACGGCGGTGGTTCATCCACAATGTATTTTATGGGCAGAGTCGTCAATAACCCGCTGGGTCGTAATCAGGAACGTGGGGTAAGTGACATTCTATATCTGACGGAGGGGCAAGGATCATGACGATATTAATTCCATCATATGAACCCGATGTACGTTTACTGAATCTCGTTCTGCAACTGCAAACATTTAAACTTGGTCCCATTGTGATTGTGGATGATGGCAGTGGCCCCGGGTACCGTGGAATTTTTGAAACGGCAGAAGCCTATGGCTGTACGGTTCTGACACATCCCATCAATTTGGGCAAAGGAAGGGCCTTGAAGACAGGCTTTCAGCATATTAAGGAGTATGGACCTCAGAGCGGTGTGGTGTGCGCAGACAGTGACGGACAGCATCTGCCACATGATATTAAGCGTATCTTCGAAGTCCTGCTTGGACAGACGACACCAGGAATTGTACTCGGTAGCCGTCGCTTCAGCGGGAAAATCCCAGCACGCAGCCGTTTTGGCAACACAGTCACACGGGCGGTTTTTTCCCTCACGACAGGTACCAAAGTATATGACACGCAGACGGGATTACGCGGATTCCCCTACTCCATGCTGGACTGGCTGAACCAGATTCCGGGGGATCGGTTTGAATACGAGATGAACATGCTGTTAACGGCACACAAGGAAGGGTATGAAATTACGGAAGAGTTTATAGATACGGTGTATCTGGATCACAATGAGTCCTCTCATTTCCGCCCACTGGTGGATTCATTCCGGATCTATATGCCAATCCTGATGTTCAGCACATCTTCGGTGCTGTCCGCTCTGATTGATTTTGGATTATTATTCGTCATTCAGTATTTCACGCATAATCTGTTTCTATCAGTCGTTGCAGCAAGACTGTGCAGCTCCATCTTCAACTATACGATGAATCGGAAGTACGTATTCTCTGCCGGGAAAACGTCCAAGGTGCGCCTGTCACTACCGAAATACTTTTCACTGGTCATTCTGGTGCTGCTATTAAACTACGGTTTACTGTATTTTTATAATGAAAAACTGATTATCCCGCTACTCGCAGCCAAGCTGCTGACCGAGGTATCCATCTTCCTGTTCAGCTACTGGGCGCAGCGCAGATTTGTCTATTAACACAGAGAGAGTGGGCGTATAGCCTGCTCTCTTTTTTCAATCAAAACCGTTTCAAAAGAATATCCTGCGCTTCTTGGTTAACCAAAAAGGTCGAGAACAGGGGTAAGCATACCCTTGTTCTCGACCTTTTACACTCACAGGAGGACGAGCGTTACATCAGCTTCTTAATCTCATCCTTGAGGATTTCGGACTGGGTGCCGAAGATGACCTGCACAGCTCCACCACCGAGCCTCATGACGCCGGAAGCGCCAAGCAGTTTGAGCGCCCGATCGTTGACGGCTTTGTCGTCCCTAACAACTAGCCGGAGGCGAGTGATACAGGCGTCAATGCTCTCGATATTATCTGTTCCCCCGATCTCGGCGAGCACTTTTCCAGCCTTGGTGTCGGCAGACGCTGCCACGGCGGAAGTATCAGTGGGGGGAGCGGCATCATAAGCGTCATCCTCGCGCCCCGGCGTTTTCAGGTTGAACTTGATAATCATGAACCGGAACAGGAAATAATAGACGACCGCAAATGCGAGTCCGACCGGAATCATGAGCAGCGGATTGGTCGACAGCTTCATGTTCACGAGGTAATCGATCAGACCTGCAGAGAAGGCGAAGCCCAGCTTAACATTCAGCAGGTACATGATCAGGGCCGCTGCACCGGTAAGAATAGCGTGCACCACATACAGCAGAGGCGCCGCGAACATGAAGGAGAACTCGAGCGGCTCGGTAATACCCGTTAAGAACGAAGCCACCGCTGCGCCGATAAAGATCGAAGCGACCATTTTGCGCTTTTCAGGCCGGGCTGTATGAATCAAGGCCAGCGCCGCCGCCGGAAGAGCAAACATCATAATCGGGAAGAAGCCAGACATGAACATGCCTGCAGTAGGGTCTCCGTTGAAGAAGCGGGTCAGGTCGCCGTGCACGACTTCCCCGGCTGCATTGGTATAATCTCCAATCTGGAACCAGGCGATGGAGTTGAGGACATGATGCAGACCGAGCGGAATGAGCAGGCGGTTGGCGATCATGAACACCATGGAGCCAACGCCGCCAAAACCTACAATCCAGGCGCCGAAAGCGCCGATGGCATCCTGAATCGGGCTCCAGACCATGCCGAACAGGATGGCCAACACCAGCATGGAGCCGGCGGTGACCATCGGCACAAAGCGTTTGCCGGAGAAGAAGCCGAGCCAGTCAGGAAGCTTGATATTATGGTATTTTTTATACATATAGGCTGCAAGCAGTCCGGCAAATATCCCGCCCAATACGCCCATATCCAGCTTGACATCGTCAGGAATGTAGCCGAATACACCTGGAACGGCTCCCAGAATCCGCGTCAGCACCATATAAGCGATCAGGGCGGAAAGCGCGGCGACCGCATCCCCCGCCAGTCCGATTGCCACCCCAATGGCGAAGATGAGCGCAAGGTTACCGAAGATCGCCCCCGCTCCTTCATTCAGGAATGGAACTACATACTGATTAAGGAATCCCCCGATCACGGGACCGAGCGGAATGTCCTTTTCATAATTAAGAAGACCGAGGCCTTGAAGAATACCTGCCGCAGGCAGGGTTGCTACAGGAAGCATCAGGGATTTTCCCAGCTTTTGCAGTGATTTCAGCATATTGTTCTTCCTTTCTTTTTTTGATTTAGGTTATTTGGACAAGCTGACTTTCATGATAGTTCCCTTGCCTGCTTCTACGCTGCCATACTCCGGGTGCGACTCCCACGGCTGTTCTGCCGCATTTGCAACGATGACAGGGGTGATGACCGGATAACCGGCCGAAGTGATCGCATTCAGGTCAAATTCAATCAGGGTCTGACCGATAGTGACCTGATCCCCGGTCTGCACTTGGGGTGTGAAGCCCTGTCCTTTCAGGCTGACAGTATTCATACCGATATGCAGCAGCAGCTGCAGCCCGGAAGCATGCTCAATCATTACGGCATGGTGCGATTTGATCAGGTGCACCACAGTGCCGTCGATAGGGGCGACCAGCCTGCCCTCCTGGGGAATCATTGCAACTCCCGGTCCCATAAGTCCTTGCGCGAACGCTTCGTCGGGTACTTCTTCCAAACTGACGCAGGTTCCGGTGAGCGGGGAGGCGACGGATATTGTTTCAGATGTTTTAGCAGATTTGTTGTTTTTCCATTTCCAGATCATTGTGTGTGGTCCTTTCTGTTGTTGGTTTTGGCATGGGTTTGAAAAAGCCGGTATAAATGCATGGCGAGAAAAGCCGTTTCTTCCTCGGGCACTTCTGTACCCAAATCCTCGGCCATTACAGCGCTCAGTTTTCTGGCCAGCTGGTATTCGGACGGATATTCATTTTTCACATATTGTGCGAAGGTGGGGGCCGTCATCGACTGCTGATACAGGCGTTCCATGGAGAAGCGCAGGTGTATCATGAGTCTTGCCTGGCTAAGGCTGCCCTGCTCAAAGCGAACGCCACCCTCCTCTTCAATAATGGACTGAAGCTTGCTGATCACATTGGATACCTTAACCAACTGTCCGACAGGGACGTGATTTACGGAGGAGTACACATGGTATGTCAGGAACCCGGCCTCATCCTCCGGTACCTCTACGCCAAAGGCCTCTCCGATCATGGCCGCCGCTTCCAAGGCGATTTCGAATTCTTTCGGAAAACTGAGCTTTGTCTCCGTAAGGAAAGGATTCAGAATCTCCATCCCGTTGCGGATACGATATAAGGTGAACTGAATATGACTCGGAAGAGCAAGGTAGATCTTGTCATTCAGCTTCCCGGGAAACTGATCAGCGATGAGACGGATAATTCGGTCAGAGATGTCGATGACATTGGGGTCCAAGTCCTTCATCAGCTCCTGCGCCTGCCCCCACTCCTCCCGGTCTTCCAGCCGGAACCTTTTCTCAATCCGCGGATCATCGGCCTGAACGGTGCTTTCCACCTTGAACGCAAATCCCAACCCTTTGCCGATCAGTACGTACTCCTTGGTATTCTGGTGCGACCGGGCCAGAACAATATTGCTGCCGACGACCCGCTCCACCTGCAGAATCATTCCTTTACTCACGGTTCACCGCCTCCTCGTTTCTAAAGTTAACGCTTTCATGCCTCCGGAACGCAAAAAGAGCCAAGAAGCGAGTATAGTCTCATGTTCGCTTCTTGGCTCATGCCCTCTGGGGTGGTAACACGCCAATTCATTTATGTTTTTATGCAGAACGTTCTTCCTACATAATATAGAAGCTGATCTGCCACTGTCAACCATAATTTTGTCATCCATCTGTTCGTCGTTTAATATAGGGAATGTGTAAACGAAAAGGAGATGGAGCCAAATCTAACATGAATAGGAGCATGCCTATGTATCTTCGAAGTGTGGAACTCTTGTCGTCCAAGATCGAGAATCGGGATCAATACCCTTTTGACATCCCCTCGATCCGGTCCTTGGAACGGTTGGAGCTCACGAATAACATTACTTTTTTTGTAGGTGAGAATGGTTCAGGGAAATCTACGCTGCTGGAAGGCATCGCTCATCAATGTGGATTCAATACCGCAGGGGGCGGCAGGAATAATACCTATGAGACACATGCTTCGGAATCCTCGCTCGGGAGTTATCTCAGACTGGCATGGTTGCCCAAAATAACGAATGGCTTCTTCATGCGCTCTGAATCGTTCTATCAATTCGCATCGCATGTCGATGAGATGCCGGCATCGCTTCCGTATTATGGCGGGCGTTCATTGCATGAACAATCCCATGGCGAGTCTTTTCTCAACCTGTTCGTCAACCGCTTCAGTTCCAAAGGCATCTATCTGCTCGACGAGCCCGAAGCCGCTTTATCTCCAGCAAGACAGCTCTCCCTGTTGCGGATTCTCCATGATCTGTCAGGCACTTCGCAGTTCATTATTGCGACCCACTCACCCATTTTACTCGGGTATCCGGGGGCGGAGATTTTAAGTTTTGACGATAACCATATTCAAGAGGTAGTCTATGAGGATACCGATCACTACCAGATTACCCGCAGCTTTCTGGAGAACCGTGACCGGATGCTGAATGAATTATTTAAAGACTAAGTTGAGATTGCGATACCAAGATTAATACTACATTTTATGAGGAGAGATTGGATGAAAGTAGGATTTTTAATTGTTGATATGCAAGAGAGTATTGTGCGGAAAAAGATGGATCAAAGATCCATAGACCATGCTTGCGAGTACATTAACCATGTGGCTAACGTGCTACGCTCAAATGATCATGTGGTCGTTCACGTGCAGGATGTGGAGGGCATGGAGGAGGCACCACCGGAAGAATATCGTATTATTCCCGAGGTAGATGTGAATGAGAAGGATATCACAGTTACCAAAGAAGCTTCCAATGCCTTCTGGCAAACTGATCTGGAACAGGTGTTGAAGAGTCACGGAATTGAATTGGTGATTATCGCCGGTTTTGCTGCAGAGGAATGTGTTCTATTCACCTACAACGGTGCGATGGAGCGAGGTTTCCGTCCGGTGATGTTACAAAATGGAATTCTTAGTACACATCCCGAAGCTGTGACTTCAACGTACAGGGATCGCAATGTGATCTCATATCCTGTGGTTGATTATCTAATCCATTAAGTTGGATACTTGGTGAAAAATAAAGACAAGGCACCGACCGGACCTGAAGTGCACCCCTTAGAATAGACATTGGAAAAAACCCTGGGTTTAACCGATAAATTCTAGGGGGTGTATTTTTATGGGACAAAAGTTTAAGACGTACTCTGTTGCAATGAAAAAAAGAGGCTATTCGTCTTCACGTCGAAGAGAAATGGACGTATCGCCGAATTACGGAACACTTGGAGATTCAGGATGCAGATCGTGTGAAAAAGTGGATGAAGAAATATAGGGAGCAAGGTGAGTTTGGACTACTGGATGGGCGGAGGCGTCGGAAGCAATATGTGAGTCAGGATCGGTATGTGCAAAACCTGAAACGGGAGAATGAATTGCTAAAAAAGTGCTTGGCAATCTGGAAGGAGGAAGCAAACAAGAGAGATATCAGATCATGGAAAAAGTAGCCGCATGCGGAAATATCGAGAAACTTTCTCTCGTGTTAGGTGTGTCCCGAAGTGGGTATTACGCCTATTTAAAGCGCAAACGAATCGATCGCGATGCGAAGGCAAAGAAGCAAGTGCTCCAAGCTTATCAGCGTTATGAAGGGGAATATGGCTATCAGCAGATTCAGTTATTCCTCTGGCAAGATCAAGGGATTTGGATGAATCATAAGAAGGTGCTTCGTCTCATGCAAGCACTCGGGATTCAATCTCGAATTCGCCGTAAGAGACGTTTTAGAGGATCGTATATAGTAGCTGAGCGTGTAGCAGAGAACCCTTTGAAAAGGGATTTTACTGCGGAAAAGCCAAACCAGAAATGGGTAACCGACATTCCCCAGTATCGTGTTGGAGAGCGCTGGGTGTACCTCTCGGCCATTAAAGATCTGTATAATAACGAAATTGTGGCTTACGAAATCGGCGAACGCAACGACAATGAACTCGTGCTCCGCACATTCAGCAAAGCGTTTGCTAAGCAAAAAGACGTAACCGGACTGGTCGTTCACAGCGACCAAGGATTCCAGTACACGTCTCATGCTTACCACGACATGCTGTCAAAGGTTGGCGCCCAAATCAGCATGTCTCGTCGAGGCAATTGCCTAGACAATGCCTCCATGGAGAGCTTCTTCTCGCATCTTAAAACGGAAGGACTCTACCCTTATCATATCCGAACGATCGCCGAAGCACAAAGCAAAACTGAGAAATATATTCGTTTTTACAACCGAAAACGGCCACAACGAAAACTAAAAAAACTGACGCCGGTGGAGTACCGACGCCAGTTTGCCGCCTAGGGTCTTTTTTAATCTCTTTGCAGCATGACCACAACACTATATTTTGTTCGTGTTTATGTTTATGTATACCTTTAGGGACGGGTTTTCGTACTTAGTATGTGGAATTTGTTTCTACGGTTTGTCGTCCTTATAGGCAGTTATTCTAACTTTTTTTTGGACTTTATGACAAAATAATAAATAAAAAAGTAACTATTTTCCTTTTGGGTGTCTATATATGTGAGGGGAATCCTCAAATCTGGTTATAAGGAGCGTGAATGTTATTGAAATTTAAGAAGACTTGGTTAATTGCGGGTACGTTTGCCCTAAGCTTCAGCTTAATGGGCAACGTGTCAGGAGACCAACTCAGGGCAGGAAAAGAAATCCAAATTCGGGCCTAGGCTATCGAACTGGTATCTAAGCAATTGCATACAGATGGTATCAATCTTGAAGAGGAAATGTTATGACGAAATATTAAAAAATAGGAGTTTTTTTAATTATGTTAAAGGCGAAAAAGGTCTTTTTGCCAGTATTAATGATTTTGTCTATTTTCTGTTTAAGTTTATCTCCAAATTTGAGTGTTACAGCACAAGCGGATAACAGCCAAGATTTTGCTGTAGTTATAGGTAATGAAGCCAAGGAATTGATCGATGCAACGCTACATGGAGTAGAAGCAGGTGAAATTGAGAATATCGCCCCTGTGTCTGCTTTTGATTTGGAAAAATCGAGTGTGTACACGGTTGGCGGTGGAGTTACGGTTGTTACAGTTCCTTTGCATGGGGATTATAGCCTTCCTAGTAACGTAACAGTATTCTTCGATGAGGATAATACGTATTGCATACAAATGAAATGTTGGTGACCAAGAATGAGGCAGGAAACTTCCGAGTTGAGACGTATTTGAATGGATCAGTTGTTAAATCCGTGGACACTGACAGACCTTATATCACAGATGAAGAAATGCTTGCAGAAGAGCCAGTTAACTCTGGAATTCAACCGCAGAGTGTAGGCGCAGTGGCAGGTTGTCTTGGAGCAGTGCTTGGCGTTGGTGGTACGGTGGCTTATATTATTGCTGTTGCGTGCGGTGGTTCGTGTGCAGTACCGACACCAGTGACTGCTCCGATATGTGCTGCATGTATTAGTGCATATGCAGCTCTTGGTGTTGGTGGTATCGCTGGAGCAGTAGCTTGTTTCAATTACCTGTGAGGTGATTCGATGATCAAGATTTTAGCGTTCTCGATTTTGGGAATGGGTTTAACTGGTGCCGTTTTAATCATCTCAATTGCTCTGTTATTTAACCCCCCAATAGGAAATGTGTTGAAGATGGTTACTGCTGCTTCAACATTATCTTTTATTATATTTGCTGTCTCGGCTTTGGTATTTCGTCGGCGATTAGATGCTGAAAAAAGAGAGTAATATATTTATACTTCCTCAATTTAGGACGCATGATTCCTAGTAGCAATCCTAACAATGTTTCTACTCAAGAAAAAGGCATCTCCTGGAGATGCTTTTTTTCTTTCAGCGAGAAATAAGCGAAAATGATGAAACATTTAATGCGATCACCAAATAGCCAAGAACGGCGACCCGTTGGCCGCCCGTCCCAAGGGATAACGAAGAAAGTTTCGCTCACGCTAATAAAAGAAGAATGGAACGAAATTGAGCAGTCGGGCCTAACCCCCGGAGCCTTCGTAAAAGATAGAATGAAAAAAGACGCTGTTCCGGAAGCCAGCTCCCCACAGCCCCCCAGTACACAATGGGAACGGGAACGCAGAATCGTTGACTATCCCCGGCGTTACGCGGAAGAACGTTGGGATATTTACCGAAGCTTTTCGAGTGAGGAAGAGCTGGCGACTGATGAAATAATAGAAGCCGCAAAACAATCCATGTATAAAGTGCTGTACCCGAACCAAGCTGAAAATGCTGTCCTGGAGACACGAGATCAGTATATTTGCCCGTTTACCGGGAAGTGATTCAGTTCAATGGATAAGCTTGTCGGCTTACAAAATGGGGTCTTGACCAACCCTGTAAAGGGTCTATTTTTATGCACATATGTACATCCCCACAACGACAGTTATGGTTACTTCACGATTTAAATCAAACTTTGCCTATATCTGCCGTGATTGAAACGATATATTGAGATCAGGGCACAGCAAGCAGGCTGTGGACATCGGTAAGGTCGTGATGGAACACTAACTAACTAACTAAGGGAGATGTGTGCAATGAAGATGAACGTACAAATCACGAGCATTTTGGCAGAACAGAAGGAACTGTTCCTCAACCTGTATAACTTGTATTTATATGACCTGTCCGAATTTTCTGGTGAGGATCTGCTTGAAGAGGGCACATATGATCCAACGAACACGTATCTCTATCTGGAACGCGATGAATTATATCCATTTTTGATTCAATATGATGGGAAAGTTATTGGATTCGTGTTGGTGTGCTCACCTCCATACGTGCCAGAAGATGTGGATTACACGGTGCAGGAGCTATTTCTGGTCAAAAAGTATCGCGGTCAGGGGCTGGCAGCACAAGCGATTGACTTGGTGTTTGCCCAATTTTGGGGTACATTCAAAGTAGAACAGCTTGCTAACAATGGAGCAGCGGTCTCGTTCTGGAAGAAATACTATGAGCAGCATCAGATTGAATATACCAAGTCTGAATATAGCATTGAGATTGACAACATCGCTGGCAGCCATCAGATTTTGTCCCAGACTTTTGTGCGTGGAATATAGATATCCTAATTAAAATTAGAAGGTGATTCGTTTGTTTATTATCGTAGCAACCAAGGGGAATTGGAAGTGGGTCTCAGGTGTATTTCAGGCAGAAGATGTAGCTAGACAGTACATGGATCTAATACCTGATGAGCTTAAGGCGTATCAGGAATTCATTCAGATAGAGAATATCACATATCCTTTTTATATTATAGAGCGTCAGGAATCTCCATTTAGGTTTCTTGGCAAAGATGGAGTGATTGCACTTTTCGATAAAACAGATGTGTCAGAGGATGAAGATGAGGTGCATTTCAATATTTACTCGATTGATTCCGACTATAGACCGAAGAAACCAGGTACAGACTATATGGGCATATTGCGGCATGCTCATGTGACCAATGACGTTATAGAGAAGTACCGAGAAGAAGGGACATCATTTCTGAATACCGAAGATTTTTTAATATAACCAAATTTATTATCAAGATCCTATTTGCTTCTCCTGAGTTAGGAGGTGGACAGGATCTTTTTCAATTTCCATTTACCAATACATGGGTTATGATGAATTAAGAGGATTGGACAGATATTGAATTGACACATGTACAAGAGAGTGAGCACTTAGCTTTGTAAATCGTAGAACATCATAGTTGAGCCTTTTAATAAAGAAAGGAGTTTGTAAATGCCTTGGCCGATGGTTCATTTTGCAATTGCATCCGAATTGATATCCAAGCCATCCCCTGAATTGTTATTGGGTAGCCTCGCTCCTGATTCCATTCACGTAAGAACTAATCTTCGTACTGAGAAGGCAAAAACCCACCTCATGCCAGAGGCAGGAAGGTTCGCAACAGACGAAGAACTTAAAGGATTTTTTGAGTCCAATAAGAAGTTAGCTTATAGGGATCCCAAATTCCTGCAATATCTGTGCGGTTACATCGCCCATATCTATACGGATCGCGTGTGGACTTTCGATATTTATCCTGCATATGAAGTCCACCCCAATGGAAGAAGCGTGTATACACAGGATGTCACGAAGCTGGAGTTTATGATTCTACGGAATTGGAACGGGGTCCTTGAATGGTTAAATGAGCTGAACGTGGGAAAAGCATTTGAGATAGGTGGATTACTGGAATCTGAGGTGTATCAGTATAGGGAAGAGAAGCTTGAGTTTTTAGCTAATCCTGATAACGAACCCTTGGGTGACTTAAATATTTTATCTATGGAAGTTATGGACAAGTTCATACATACAACAGGATTAGCGCTAAAACAATTGTATACAGAATGGAATGTGTATGAAGATTTACGCAGCACTGTGTAAGCAAGGGAGGGATTTACCTGAAGGTATACAGGAAACAAGTACGCAAAATTGTAGTGAATGATACACTGTTCCTGTACGTTGTGGATGAGCAAGCGTACGATATCGTCATTCGGGCATATTTGAATGCGCTTAAATCTACATTTGTAGAGTTCGATGTTGCTTGGGAAGATACATGGGATATATTTGTCTATGAACCCAAACTGATATCCAACCTTATTCAATATGCAATAAGACATGGTTGGGACCACCAACAGAAGAATAACAGAATGAAATTCAAAAATGCGACAAGCATCGTAAGAGTTTTAATAGCAGAGAAACAAACATAATACAAGGGGCATGAACACAATCATTGTGTTAAATTTGGTGTATGCCGTTGGTAAGGATATCGGGGCATGGCTTTACCACCTGACTCATTAGAAGATAACTGTAATGAAAGGCATGGTCTTCAGTTAATTCTGCATCATAGAATCGCATAAAGGAGGATGACTATGGACATCGTTATGACGCTTGAACCACACGGATGGATGGATATTACGATCCAACCTAATCAAGGAGAACAGATTGAGATTCCGGTTTCTTTTTTGTCGGATGCGGTTGATGAGGTGGCACGGCATATCGTTGCATTGCACAAAGGAGCAGCTGAAGTAACCATGACCATGCAGACCGAACCTGGAGAATATCGATTCTGGATCAAGAAACGTTCACAGGTAATCGTTCAATTTATGGTGTATGAGATGAGTGATAACTTTAGCACTTAAGCCGTCACAGAGGGTCGGTTACTCATGTCTGAAGAGCTAACCCTGGTCAAGTTAACCAAGCTGTTCTACAGGGAATTAAGCAAATTGAAGGAACTGGGACCCGAGGAATATCACAAAAGGTGGAGTTTTGATTTCCCCTTGGATGCCTATGAGCGGATTGGAAGGGTCGTTCAGATCAGATGAAATCGAATGTTTTTGACGAGAGGAGAAGTGACGTGCGTGGCGAACATACATAAGGGAAGATATTCAGCTCAGATTGAGGGAGAATTCGTTGTTTTTATAATTGGAATGAGGATCAATCGTTTGTGGGCTATACACAAATGGCTGCCTGTCTTTAATTCCATGGGCCCGATGATTAAAGAACTGTATACGAATCCGGAGACTGGATTTCTGAGTACAGAGTATTTTATAAGCTGGCGCGGGGTGACGTTACTACAATACTGGCGCTCTTACGATGAATTGGAGAAATACGCACGGGGTGGACTGCACTTGGAAGCCTGGAAAAGATTCAACCGCTCCATTGGTTCCGATGGAACTGTGGGGATCTACCATGAGACATACAAAGCTCAGTCAGGTTCCTTCGAGACCATATACGCCAACATGCCAAAATTCGGATTAGCTAAAGCGTCTGAACATGTGCCAGCGACAGGCAGGATGGAAACATCCAGACGCAGAATGGGCGGAGAGAATGACCCGGCAGTGGAAGCACCAGAGAATCCTTAAACGTTGAACAGAGAGGAGCATGTTATGAAGGCTACATTACGATCAGAAGATATACATTCTAAGCAACTTAGCTGGTTGTGCATTGAACCGATGCTTGTGTCTGTACGAGGCAGAGATATGGCAGCCAAAACAGAGATATACCGACAGTTACACGAAGGGCAACAAGCCTTATTTCTGTTCTATTCCTATCACAATCACACAAAGAGTCTGGCAGAATTTTACTGGTTTTCGGCGTATAACATCATTGAAATCAAGAGTTGGCATGGGATTAAAAATGGGATGCACTTTTTTCATTTAGATGAGATGGTAACTGTACTGGACCAGATAGAAAGTCTCATTACGGACAAAAATAAAGTGGGTGAAGAGTGGCGTGAGGTGCTGCCAACGGATCTGGAGAAGGACCCAATCCTGCTCCAGAGAACAGAGGCATTATATGCTGCATATCAGATCGTGGCAGAAGCAGCTATAACACACATGAACAAGATGATTCTGCAAAATCAGGAGATGTATCTGGAGGTTGAGTAGGTTAAGGCAGCACCTTGATAAAAAAGAATAGCTCATGCCTTGAATGCTCTGGATGAGTACATAGTAGAACTGCTCCTATGGAGTGGTTCTTTTTATTATCTAAGCAGTGCCGATGCAACAAACCTGCAAAATCATGCAACAAAACGCAATACAGTGGGATAGTCATAACTATGCTTGTAATATGAGTTGTGAGAGGAGGGTAACACGTGAAAGTCATTTTTGAAGAGAACACAGCAATTGAAAAAAGGGTGGTCAAAGTCATAACTCATCCTGAAGAGAAGTCGAAGTGGGATCGGATTCAGAAAGCGATCGGCCAATCGGAAACCCAACTAACGGTCATCCATGCCAAGAACAATCGCAATGTACAGATTCAACTGAGCTCGGTGGTCGCCATTGAGTCAGAGGATCGGATGTGTTGTGTACGTGTGATTACAGGTGAGAGATACCTGCATAACAAACGTTTGAAATTTGTGGAAGAAGACCTGGATGACGTCCATTTTGTGAAAATTAATAATCAAACGATCATCAACACACGGTATATCACCGCATTCTCTGCAACAGACCATGCTCGGATTAAGGTAGATCTGAGCGATAGCTCCAGTTACTTTGTCAGTCGATTTTATATTAAAAACTTTAGGGGGAAATTATCATGATGATGCAGCTTAGGCTGTCCTTTTTTCAAGTATTCACCGTTACTTCACTCTGGGTGACCTTGCTATTGACCCTATTCTATAATGATCAACCCATCGAAATGGGCTATCTGTGGAATATTGCCGGCATTTCAGCAATTGCCGCTGTATTATTTGGTGTGATGTACAACGTACTTTGGAACTATTTTACGTTGAAACCGATGTGGAATATTGTTATATCTTCTACCTTTAGCATTACAGGAGGCATGGGGATCGTATGGTTATTCTCCACGGATATGTTCCATTTGATTGCTCCCTGGTTCCCCGGCATGTGGTTGTTATCCATTGTGCTGCACATCATCGCTTTCTATTTTTATGCTAGAATGGATAGCAGGAAAAAAGCGGAAGAGTTAAATAACATTCTCAAGTAGGTAAGGGGAATAAGTATGAACGAGGAAGAACTGCCAAGTTTGCAGGTGTAATGGCGCATGCGTTTGATATACCGCTGCATGGCAGCATTATTTTGGATCTGGATGAGTGGGATATAGAGCATTTTATTCCTTATAATCGAGAGTTGTTAGAGTCGGGAAAGGGTAATGGTTGGCCTGTCAATTATGATTCTTACGACGAATTGCAAACCCGGCTGATGGAGGAGAAATACAAGTACATGGTGATCTCATCCTCGTATGGATTGAATGGGTGGGTTTTGGCGAAGAAGGTAGATATTTTTGTTCAAGAAACGGGGTAAACGGCTTCATTTTAAAGGCGGACATATACGGCAGATGGGGATCTTTTCAACATATGATTACCTTTTTACGGATAATGAAGAAACCGAGATCCAGATTGAAGCCATCGGTATAATGAATATGTTATTGAATAGATAGCTCGATGGATGGTGGACAGTTACAAAAGTTGGATGAAATTTCAGCTGATATCCACGCGCTTTGCATGATCTAACTCGTGCAGAGCAGCGTGTTTTTTTGTGGGAAGTACTATATAAACAGAGGTGCCTTATTTCGTTTATTCGCAAATCCCACATTATGGGTTATGATGGATCTGGAAGAAACAGGTGGAATCCAACGCCCAACGCAGCTCATGATTTTGAGAGGAATGGGAGAGTAGATGAATGCAATTTGGAGGACGGAATATGAAGAAGCTAACGTTGTTTTCATTATTGTTTCTATTTCTGGTTGCCTGTCAGAGCAAGGAAAACACTGAAAACGCACAACAATCAATAGTCCAAGAGAAAGAAGACATCCCACCAGAGTATCTCGATGAAACAAACTATACCGGTGACAAATTGGAAATCGTCAAACTTATGAATGCGCGTATGCGTTATTTATACGAAGAGGATGAAAAGCGATATATGAATCTTTTTGATCCAAAATCTCCTATATCGGGCATGGGAAGATACAAAGTTCTCAAGATTACTTCCATGAGCGATATAACTATACAGGAGCAAAGGAAGCTCTATCAGGCAGTGGTGACGGTTAACGAGTTAAAAGAGAACAACGAAGAGTATAGCAATACGATGGTGTTTTGGAAAAAGAAAGAAGATGGCGATTCTGCGCAATGGGTTATTGCAGATATTGATTAATAACATAGTGTCTGACACATGGAAAATCCATAACATCACACAAAATAAAGAGTAAGGATGATGTAATGATGGCAAGGCGATTAATACTCATTGAAGGATTGCCAGGTTCGGGCAAGTCTACGATTGCCAAGATGGTATCCGAAATCCTGATAGGTCAAGGCAAGCAGGTACAACTATTTCAGGAAGGAAACCTGGATCACCCTGCTGATTACGAAGGCGTTGCTTTTTATCATGCTGAAGACTTCGAGGCCCTACTAACCACGTATGAAGATTACAGAGAGATTCTGGAAAGTAATGCGATTGCCTATGATCAAGGTGTTCTGATCCCATACCGTAAGATGAAAGAACAACGGGGAATAGAGCTTCCCGATCAGGTGGTGGGGGATATATTTAGCCGAGATATTTACGAAATTTCTTTTGCACAAAATGTAAAGCTGATCACCGAGAAGTGGCAGAATTTTACTGAAAACCTGTTAAGCACGAATGATGACTCCATCACGATATTTGAATGTTGTTTTATCCAGAATCCACTGACCATGGGTCTTGTTAAATGTAATCAATCCAAAGAGCAGAACGTGCAGTATGTATTGGAACTGGGGCGTATCATTCATGCTCTGAATCCGCTTCTCATCTATATCGACCAGAAGGATATATCATATACATTTGATAAGGCGGTCAGTGAAAGACCAAAAGAATGGTCAGAGGGCTTTATTGACTATTATACGAATCAGGGTTTTGGGCAAACGCAGGGCTGTCAGGGTGTTCGGGGTACGGTACAGGTTTTGCAGGAAAGAAAGAAGCTGGAGTCCGAAATCTATGGGTTACTTCAGATGGATAAGGTATGGATGGATAATTCGGATTATGACCGCGAGGTTTGTAGGCGCAAACTAGAAAAGATTCTGTAATAACCTTAATGAAATACGAATACATACCGGAGGTCAGTTTTATGACATTTTATGAAATAGCCTTAATTGCAACAACCGCAATCTTAATTATTATAGGTATTCGAAGCAAACGGAAAGTAATTCTTAGATGGGGCATAGCCAGTTTGATTTTATTGCTCGTACTCATCATTCCGTCATTCATCATGGGATTCATGGATGGATTGTCCGATGGATGGTCAGCGAGATGAGTAATTCAGAAAACAAAAATATATCGTATGAGCAGCAAAACAATAAATTCAACTTTCGTGTGGCAGGTATTGTGATAGACAAAGGAAGAGTTCTTTTGCATACGACTGAACAGGACGATTTCTGGAATCTGCCCGGAGGGCGGGTGGAATTAAACGAGACAACAGAAGTGGCTATTGTGCGAGAGATGGCGGAGGAACTGGGTGTTCATGTAGAAGCGCAAAGGCTCGCATTTGTTAGTGAAGATTTCTTTGAATATGATGGCCTGAAATATCATGAAGTTGGTTTTTATTATATCATCACATTGCCGGAAGCCCATAAGCTATATAGTGAAATTGAATTCAAAGGTCTAGAAGATAACGGTAAGTTAATTTTCAAATGGTTTTCTTTGGACGAACTAGAGCAGATGGAAGTTTATCCTGTGTTTTTGAAAAAGGAACTGAGTAACCTTCTTGATGCAAAAGGCATCAGACACTTCATTCAGAAATAGAGGGCTTATGAACATTACATTTATTCGTCATGGTCATGGTGAACACTTGATAGATTACCCTAACCAATTAAATTGCCTGCACCCTGGCCTCACTGAATTAGGAAAAAGTCAGGTTATAGCATTGCGTAAACAAGTCGTTTTTGCGCCTGAAGACGTCATTTTGGTTAGTCCAACGAAACGTACGATCGAAACAGCACTCCTTCTAATCCCTAACAAAAATCTTGCGTTCTTCAGCCCGCTGGTTGGCCCAAGAATGTTTCCTCAGAATCCGGAGTTTGTTCCTTTCGTCTGCGATCAGATCTATACGAAGGAAGAACTCAGCAATCAGTATACTGACATAAGAATGGTTGAATTGGGATTGGACTGTTGGGAAGAAAGTATTAATCAGATGAATGCACAACGATTCGGGATATTAGCTGAACAGCTTCTTGAATGGTGCAGGAAACAGAGCGGCAATACGTTTATCATTTCACATGACGGTACGATATCGAACTACAGGATTTTACTCGGAGAAAAAGGGTTAACCAAAAGTGATTTTCTTGGTGAAGCAGGACAGTACACGATCAGGAACTTTTAACGATTAAAGGAGATCCCGTCATTTTCCTAATGTAGAGACTGAACGATTGTACCTCAGAGAGTTAACCCTAGTAGATCGTCAGGTTGTTTTTGAGCATTTCGCTGAACCAGATGTAACCCGGTTTATGGATATTGAGCCTTGTCGTGACGTAAAAGAAGCAGAAGGAATCTGTTTTGTAAGGAACTATAACTGTACTCAGGGGGACTTTCAATGAAGTTATCGGATTATGAATATTTAACTTTGGCTCTGGAAGAAGCAGAACAATCACTTATTGAAGGCACGTATCCGATTGGTGCGGTAATCGTGGATGTGGATGGGAATGTCGTGAGTAAAGGCCGGAACCGAGTCTTCTCGGATTGCGACCCCACCGCACATGCTGAGGTGGATGCCATTCGTCAGGTAGGAAAACATTTGCTGGATGTAGACAATAAGAAGAGATTCACGAAGAAAGACCTGACGCTCTATACTACCTGTGAGCCTTGTCCCATGTGTTCTGGTACCATTTTAATGTCGGGGATTAAAAAGATTGTATGGGCAGCGGATGATGAAGAATATGGCGGGCTTCGACGTTTCAAGGAAGGGCCTCATTTTATCCATATGTTTGACACGTTATCCTGTGTTGCAGCACCGTATCTTGATCTGGAAAACAGACAGAGAGCTTTGCTTGCCAAATGGAACATTGGTAGAGGTTTGCTTAATACAGAGTGGGAGATTCCCAAGCAATGAAATCTATTCCGCTCTCTATACTTTTAGCCAGTGTCATTTTGGGTATCTCGTTTATTATTGGCTGCATATTGTTAACGACTCAGGAGAGAAATAGTAAACTGACTCAGGCAGTAGAACAAGAAGTACCGAACGATAAAGTATTATTGACGATGCAAGAAACTGCCGAGTATCTGAGTATGACTGAAGAACAGGTGATGAGTATTATTAAGGCTGAACAAGGGAGTTTTACGGTGTCAGGTTTCTTTGATGGGAGAATGTTTCCGTTCATTAAGGTTCAGGATAATTTTTTTGTTAGTAGAGTGGAGTTGGATTTGTGGGTTCAGGAAGCATCTGCAAGTCACAGGAGATATATTAATGGGCAGATGCAGTAGTATTCTGACTACACCTACGATAGAGATAGCCGGGTATGGGGAGGATGCTGATGAAAACGAAGTGGGCCTGAATGATATGAAAGCGCTGGGGCTCGTAGATTTTGAGTTTGTACCGCATTGGGATGGTTTGGAAGATACCCTGAATTCATTAAGAGAGTATACGCTCGTTAACCGTACGGCGGTCTATGCATGCCAAGATGGTGGCGGGGTTGTAATTGACGGTGAAAGCGTAGAGTTATATGGAAATGTGCGTCTCGTAGGTTACAAAGAAAGTGGGTCTATTGATGAATAATATTACGGTCTATCATTATGATGCTTTCTCCACGGTTCCCGGTCAAGGTAACCCGGCAGGAGTGGTTTTTGATGCTGATCACTTCAGTGAGACCGCGATGCAGCAGATCGCTTATCAAGTTGGATTTAACGAGACGGTATTTGTGTTGGACTCTGAAATAGCTGACGTCAGATTACGTTATTTTACGCCAGGACATGAGATTAATCTGTGTGGCCATGCCACAATGGCATCACTGTATGGTTTGAAGACACGTGGTATGTTGAGTGACAAAGAGTTGATCACGATTGAAACCAATGTAGGCGTATTACCTATTCAATTTGAGCGAAATGGCGACACCATTTACATGGAAATGAAACAGGATCAGCCGCAGTTTAACCCATTCCAGGGTGATATCGAGAAGCTGCTAAGTACAATAAACTTAACTCTGGATGATGTGGACCTCTCTATTCCGATCGTTTATGGAAGCACAGGAACCTGGACGTTATTAATCCCAATCGGTGAACTGAACTCTTTTGTTAAAATGAAACCGGATTCTTCCCTATTCCCTGGTGTTTTGCTTGAGAATCCTAAAGCTTCGCTACATCCCTTTTGTTTTGAAACTCGTGATACCGATGCGATGATGCATGCCAGACATTTCTCTTCACCCTACTCAGGTACTACAGAAGATCCAGTGACTGGAACAGCTTCCGGTGTTATGGGTGCATATTATTTAACCTATGTGAAACCGGAGATGGACGAGGTACAGTTTGTGGTAGAACAAGGGCATGAGATTGGAAGAGATGGGAAAGTTCAAGTGAAAGTGATTAGGGATGGTGAGGATATGGATGTCAGAATAAAGGGGACAGCTGTTTTTGTGTGTGAATTGAACGTTACATTGGAAACCTGATAAATGTACATAAAGGAGCGACTTTTGTTGAATGAAAAGACTGTTTTAGATAGCGTTACTCTTATGTTGAAAGAAGAATTAACGGATGCCTTGGTGGGAATCTATTTACACGGTTCTATGGCCATGGGATGCTTTCATCCGAATCAGAGCGATATCGATATATTGGTAGTTAGCCGGGAAAAGCGATCTGCAGACACCTATCGAAGGATTGCAAAAAAGTTAATGCATATTGAAGATGAGATGCACATTACGAAAGGTTTTGAACTCAGTATCTTACTGGAATCTACGGTTGTTAACACGGTATTCCCGACTCCTTTCGAATTTCATTACTCTGCGTATCACCGGGAGAAATATCGAACGGATGAGCAATATCTATGTGGTGGATATGAAGATCCGGATCTGGTAGCACATATGGCGGTCATCTATGATCGAGGTATTGCGCTGGAAGGTAAACCAATTAAGGACCTGTTCCAACCGGAAAATCGTGAACATATGATTGCCTCAATTACATCGGATGCGATTTCAGCTATGGACGAAATTGCGGACAACCCAGTCTACTATGTATTGAGTCTGTCTCGGGTTCTTCTGTATGTGAAAGATTCAGTCATTCACTCCAAGCGAGAAGCAGGAGAATGGGCGCTCACAGAGCTTCCCGCTAAATACACGGACGTCATCTCACAATGTCTTGCAAAGTACAATGGTGAACTGGAGAATGTGAATTTGAGTGAAGCATTACTTCTGGAGTATGCGGAATATATGTTGAATCAGATCCAAGTGAAGGGAGATTAACATTTTGCAAATTATTGATATTCGGCTGAAGCCGGACCTACTGCAAGAAGCAATACAGTATTTTTGGAAACAATGGGGCTCGGAATCGAGCTTCCATTTCTATCGGGATTGTATAAAGCGTTCTGTGGATACAGAGAGTGATGTGCCAAGATTTTATGTGATGCTGGACGGAGACCGAATTATCGGTGGGTACGCATTATTACGAAGCGATCTGAATAGCAGACAGGATCTCTTTCCCTGGTTTGCATGTCTTCATGTTGATCCAGAATATCGGGGCCAGAATTTGGGTGGACAACTCCAGACCCATGCGATGAATGAGGTAAAAGCGAAAGGGTATGACAAGCTGTATTTGTGTACTGATTTGACCGATTATTATGAAAAAAGTAATTGGACTTATATCGGTAAAGGATACCTGCTTGATGATGAAGAGACGCGAATCTATGAATATATGATTTGATTGAGGATCTACCACTCCCTGAACTGAGTGGTAGATTTTTTGTTTTTCAACCCATAAGAACGCTAAATGCCCCTTACATCTAACAAAAAAGTTAATTGAGGAAAAATATGCTAGAATAGGGACTGATAATTTAGTAGATTAATTAGGAGGAATTAATGATGATGTTTGGTTCTATCATTACGATATTTGCAATGTTGATTAATGTAGTGTTATACGGACTGGGTGTATATGCGCTGATCCTGTTTATTAAGCTAGCCCAACGTGGGATTCAGGCACTGGATATCTACCTGTATGAGAAACGCGGAGAGCGTTTCTAACGTTCACCATTTCATACTCGAACAGAATTATCATTTTTCTCTCAGTGTTTTATCTTTTCTGTTCTAGTATGATTAACGCATCATCCTAGTGAAGAGAGGGTTAATAACATGGAAGCTTTTTTAGAGCAAATTAACGAGTTAAACGAGCTTCAGAAAGATTTGGTTAGCATACATCCTTTATTTGCAGAACATTATCCAGTGGTTGTAGCCTATGAGGCTTTATTATATATCTATGATTATTCGTCCAAAACACAACAATATGAGTGGGTGAAGACGGTGCCGGATGATTTATATATTCCAGATGAATGCCTGGCCGCAATGCCGGTACATCATATGGGTGACCGAATGTGTGCGATTGTAACGGATGCAGCGTTCAAAGACTTGGAGCAGAAAGTCTATCTATTCCACGAATATGTTCATTGCTATGTATATGAGAAATATGATGAACGGATCGTGAACCGTCTCCAGATTAAACATAAAATGGACCAACTGAAGCGTGTAACATGGGAACTGGATTATGAGTTTCCGTATGAAGATGAAATCGTTGTGGAGCGGATTAACTCATTGTTGTCTGCTTTGAAGAGTAAAGACCTAACGGAAGTGCAAACAGCTAGAAAGGCACTGTTCCGTTCATTAAATGAAGAACAAGCCGAGTACTGGAACTGGCTGGAGTGGAACGAAGGTTATGCAAGGTATGTTGAGAATCGGATTCGGGCAAAATTCGGACAGGAAAGCAATCATATGGGAGATACAGCTCCGTTTAATCGTCTGGTATTCTATGAGTGTGGGTCGGAATATATTAGTCTGCTCGCACAGGAACAGCCGGAGTACCATACGGATCTGGAGCAGCTGTTTGACCGGATGCAATTGGAGAGAATCAAGGGTTAATCACTTTTTCCTAAGTATAGTAGAATACTTCCCGATAAAAGGAGATCGTCTCTATGCCGCTACCTATGGTTCATCTCAATATTGCTAATCGGATTGCAGACTCTCTGCAAGTGCAGACTGATCGAGGTTCATTTTATCTGGGGAATATCGCCCCGGATTCCATACATATGCGTGAAGGCACAACCAGAGACGATAAGGAGTACACCCATTTCAACCCAAAGGATGAAGGAGATCACGTTGGACGACTGCAGGAACTTTACTCAACCTATATGCAACAACTCACCGATGAAGGATGGAAGTGGTTTGTGCGGGGATACTTCATGCATGTGCTGACAGACTATTACTGGTTCCGGAGTGTGCATCCTGAATTCGTAGAACGGGTCAATAAGGCAGACCAACACACAGGCATTAGCAGATCGAAGGATGAACTGGCGCGTTTATATTACCAGGAGACGGACCAGATTGATTTCAATCTCTATCAAGGTTCAAGTTGGAGTGAAGAGGTATGGCAGGTGCTCAACAGTTCACCAGGCTATGACATGAGGGATCGTTTAACTGCTGACGAGATTATTCGCTGGCGGGACCACACGTTTTCTTTTCTAAATGGGGAAGAGCCGGAAATTACTCCTGAGTTCATTACGGGTGATAGGGTTCAAGTATTTGTGGAAGAGACCGTACAGAGACTGACCGCTCTGTTGTCTTTGTGGGAAGCGGTATGGTGAAATATGTAGGCTTGTTGATCGTACTCGTCATTGTGACGTTCATTACAGGATGCATTCAACCGAATGAACCAGCTTCGGAAGAGGGTCTTCCTGTACTGGTCACTTTAACTTGTAATCCAGACTTCACTTTTGAACCATGCCAAGATGTTAAGTTTGATCGATCTGAAGAGATACGGATCATGATAGAGGCCATACATAAGGCAGAGCGTTTGCCGGGCAATCTGAATTATGGCACACAGTACAAGATGAGTATAACGAATGCGGATGGCTCGGTAACGCGGTACGATTTTTCATTAGGAATGGACTCCGAGATGCAGGGCCTGTTAGTAAACCAGGAAGACACCTCAACGGGATATAGCATATCTCTTGAGGATTCGAACCAATTAAGAAGATTGATCCAGCGACGTACAGATTAAGAAGGTATATGGAATGGAGAAGAACCTGTGGATGACAAGATTATCATTAAACCTTTGACACAATCGGATGCAGAGGGAGCGCATCAGGTGTTCGAGACAACCATCCCTGTGGTATTTGAACAGGAGGGCATTGCCTCGCTTTTGGATGATATCCAGGATGAAATAGCGCATAAGAGAGCATTGATTCACACTGCTTTGCAGTCAGATCACAACAAGGAAGCAAGTGTATTTTTCCTCGTGGCCAAAATGGGAGATGCTATTGTAGGAACAATCTCATATGGACCTTGTGGTGAGGAGATCCGAGAATGTACAGATCACCGGCTGAACGATATCGGAGAACTGGGTAGCTTGTACGTTTTGCCCGAGGTTCAAGGTCGGGGGATTGGTTCGGCGCTGATTCTCGCACTGGTTACTGAACTACAGAGGCTGGGAATCCAGCAATTCTGCCTGGATAGCGGCTATCGAATCGCACAGAAGAAGTGGCAACGCAAATTTGGTGAACCCTATGTCGTGGCGAAGAACTACTGGGGTGAAGGAACAGACCATATGGTATGGTTATGTGAAGTACAGAATTTTATAGTATAAGAGGTTGTTCAAAAAGCCCGCTTTTGATTACGAAGGATGCCTAATGGCATCATCAGCGTCGAATATGGAATTCAGCCGAATAAGCAGACGCTTACGGAGTATGTTTCCTTTGGAAACATTGTAGTTGCTCACGTAGTTTTCCCTACGCTCTGCTACTCCATTTCTAGCTTCATCCCATCTTCTCGGTACTGAAAACCAATCTTTTTGAACATGGACTAAAGTTAAATAAACAATAGAGATGACGACCTGTACCGTACAGGGGTCATCTCTTTTACTAACTAACTGAATCTTTCTGCATCGATCGTGGACGATTGTTCGTACAGTGTATCATGTGTGTTTTTATGTACCCGAGGAAAAAGGAGTGAACATATGTCAATCCAGTGGAATACACCCGAGCAACGGCTGTCCCCTCATGCGGTAAACTTGTGGAGAATTAGCGCCATCATATGGAATGTGATAGGTATTCTGATACTTGCCGTACTGTTAATACTCGACTCCATCTATGGATGGAAGACGTGGATTGGTTGGATTTTGTGGGGCGTTACGGCCATATCTGTGCCCTATGCGGTGTGGGATATTTTCATTCAGCCTTCATGGTTATACAAGCATTGGTACTATGATGTGAATGAGGAGTTCCTGCAACTGAAGCATGGGGCGCTAACCAAAGTACATCAAATCATCCCTATGGCGAAAGTGCAATCGGTTACAACGAATCAGGGACCTTTGATGCGAAAATATGGACTCTATTCCGTATCGGTGGGCACGATGGGTTCATCGCATGACATCCCGGCATTGCCAGAGCAAGTCGCGCTGGCACTCCGTCATCAGATCGCATCCTATGCGCGGATTAATGAGGTGGATGAATGATCGATATGAAACGACATCATCCATTAACCATGCTGTGGAGCTTTTGGAGACTGGTGAAGAATTCGTTTGCGGTCATCCTGTTTTTATTTATTTTCCGTCAGGACTCAGAGTCCCAATGGGTCTTCTATGGAAGAATTGCCTTTTATGTAGGTATTTCCATCGGCATCGTGTCGATCATCTGGAAGTGGTTTACCTCTCGTTATACAGCAGACGATACGGCCTTTCATATCTACAGTGGTGTGTTCAACCGTACCCGAAGAACGATACCCTATACGAAGGTCCAGAATGTGAATCGTCATACGACGCTGTTTCATCGTTTGTTCCGGGTGACGTCAATTCGATTCGAGACCGGAATTAAGGGAGAAGATGCTACCTTTCAGTTACACGTTGTTTCACTTTCCGAAGCGGAACAGCTGGAGAAAATTGTAGCAGGTCATATGGCTGAAGAAGCAGAAGCAGCAGAGGAACATGTTACGTTAGATGTAGATGAGTCCATCGAAGAGGGAGAGGAGCAATCTGAACCTGTTGTAACGGATGAAGTCATGTCACTACCTGCCAAAGAAAAACAAGAACGGGTTGTTCATTATCATTCCACTCGCAAGGACATATTCAAAGCATCCTTTACGTCACTTAGTTTTCTCGTACTGATTCCGGTCCTGGGTACGCTCTATTCCTGGGTGAAGGACTTCTTCCCTGATGAAGAAGTAACCGAAAGTTTGTTATTAACCTGGCTTGATTCCTGGTGGGTTGCCGGTTTGATGATTTTAGTTTTATTGATCATATCAATTGCACTGGGCATTGTCAGAACGTTTGTGAAATATGGAAACTTCCAGATCACCTCGGATTCTAAGCGGATCTATATCACGAAGGGCATGATGGAGCAGACGTCATTTTCAATCCTGAAAGAGCGAGTCCAAGCCGTGAAAATTACACAGTCTCCGATGAAAAGGCTGCTTGGATTAGCCGAAGTGGAATTGACTACTGCAGGTAGTCTGGGAGAATCCGGCCAGGAGGTGAACTCGCTCTATCCATTCTTGCCTGTGAAGCAAGCCTATACCATGATTGAGGAGATTCTACCATCCTATCGGGTTACGCAGGAGATGGAAAGGCTTCCGAGAATATCATTATGGCTGCGCCTGCTCAAACCAAGTTGGGGATGGATCATTATAACGGGTTTGCTGTGGTATTTCAAACCATTTGTGTTTGGACAGAAGCATGCCTGGTGGATGATTTCGGCGATTCTGTTGGTGTGGATTGCAACATGCAGAGTGGTGGACTTTTTCCATACCAGATACATTCTGAATCAGAATTTCATTCAACTTCGGACCGGCGCGCTCACGTCAACACTCTTCATCTCCAAACGTGAGAAAGTCATCGAAGTGCAGATCACCCGTAATGTGTTACAGCGTTGGTTCGGTGTTGCTTCCATTCATACGGTAAACCGTGCCAAACCTGTTCTGCATCATCGGGCACATGACATCCCCCTGGATATGGCGGAATCATTTCAATCATGGTACATGGGACGTACCCAAGATGTTCAGACCCGTTAAACGCAAGAGCAACTGCAGGAAGACCGCATCAGGTTATTCTGTACTTGCTCTTTTTACTTGAGGAATTGTATCAATAAGGAGGGGCCAACGTGATCTGAAACATTTCGTACCCATGAGCGACCAGAAGTAGAGGAGGAAGAACATTTTGATTAAAGCCGTGTTCTTTGATGTGGACGGTACATTGCTGAGCGAAGTAGATCGGAGTTTATCACCACGTACAGCGGAGTCGATCAAGGACTTGATTCGTAATGGTATTCACGTCGTACTCGTCACAGGCAGACCCCTTAATTTATGTGAAGAATTCCAGCGTCTCGGAATCGATACAATCATTTCGGCCAACGGAGCATTGATCAAAGCAGGTGATGAAGTGATACATAAGTCAGTTCTTTCTGCACAGATGGTTAGAGAATTCAGTAAGTTTGCCGAGTTACATGGGCACAGTATTTCATATTTTACCGAGTCATTTGAGATGAACGGGTTGTGTACAGCAGATGGTCGTGTAGCTGAGGCATTGCGAGATACGCTGGGACTGGCGGATTCCCCACAGAAAATCAGTACGTTGGAACAGGATGTATATTGCATCTGCTTATATGCGGATGAGGCAGAGACGCAGAGATTTCAATCCGGATTTCCTTCCTTACGATTCGTGAGGTTCCATCCGTATGTAGTGAATGTGCTGGAAGCGAGCGAAGTCAGCAAATCTACAGCCGCAGAGAAAGTTCTCGACTACCTGAAGATAACCAGAGATGAGATGATGGCCTTTGGCGATGGAGAGAATGATGTGGATCTGATAGCATATGCGGGGATCGGAATTGCGATGGGAAATGGCGGAGAGCGGATTAAACAAAGCGCCAATTATGTTACCCTGCGGGCAAGTGAAGACGGAGTCACCCATGCGTTGAAGCAATTTAAGATTTTATGAGATGCATCCCCGAAATAGATGAAGGATATCCCAATTGTGGATTTTCATGTAGAATGATATGGCACGTATTAAGCCCTAAAGCATAGGGTATTTATCGAAGGGTGACTTATGAAAAAGATTGTTATCGTAATCCTGTCTCTTGTCGTGCTTGTGGGTGTATCTTCTTCTGCTTATGCTCATCCAGGCAGACTGGATAAGAACGGTGGACATAACTGTTCAGCCAAATCGAAACAAAAGGGTCTGTGCATGGGTTATCACTATCACAAAAAGAAAAAATAATCACTGCTTCTCATTATTAGACTGGGGGAAAGAAGTTATGGATCATATTAAAGCGGTTATTTTTGATTTGGACAATACGATTCTGAACAGAACGATGACCTTTGACGGATTCACCCAGAGCTTGATTAAGACTTATTTTGGTCATCTAGAATCAACCGAAGATATAAGCAAGCGGATTATTGAGCTCGATCAAGATGGTTATAAGGACAAAGCCCTTCTTTTCAACGAGTTACTGCATGAGCTCCCTTGGGCAGAGCATCCGCCACATGCAGAACTGATGGAGTTCTATGGCAGAGAGTATGTGCGAAGTTCAGTTCTGATGGAACAGGCGCGAGAAGTCGTTCAGCATCTCCGGGGGAAATATCGAACCGCGTTAATTACCAATGGGCAGACCAATATTCAGTATGGGAAAATCGATCAACTCGGTATCCGGGAGGATTACGACCATATTATTGTTTCGGAAGAGGCTGGAGTCAAGAAGCCCGATCCTCGGATCTTTCAACTTGCGCTCGATTATTTCGGCCTCACTCCCGAGCAATGCATCTACATTGGCGATCATCCGGTAAACGATATTCAAGGAGCGGCAAGCGTTGGCATGAGTACGATCTGGATGAAGGTTAACCAGCCATGGCAGGACACCATTACGAATGGTCCGTTACATACGATTGAGCATCTAAGTGAGCTAAAGGAATTGCTTTAGAAGACGGTTATATAAATTGAATATAACAGTTACATCGAACGGAGAGGACAGAAAGAACCTGAAGAAGCGGAGCTAAAAGCTTTCTGAAAGAAAGCTACTTCGGAAGCATAAACCTCGCCTTTATCTTGGAGGATAACAGTGATCGGAAGGTTGTTCTGTCATCGGAGTGGCCAGTGTTAATATTCTTTAGTTCAGTTTATATAGAAAAGGATTCTTATAATTACAGTTTGGAAAGCGAGGTACATATGGAGATTAGACAGATGGCTACAGCATTTTTGAGCAATGGCTCAGACATGCTGATGATGAAGAAGGCAGGCAGCAGATTGTTTGATTTTGAATTCTGGGGTGGCATTGGCGGGCATCTGGAACAAGGGGAACTGAACTTACCCATGACCGCCAGCTATCGGGAGATTGAAGAAGAGACCGGATTCAAGCAAGCGGATGTCGAACACTTTCGGCTTCGATATATTCTGTTAGAGGTTAGCGGTGGTGAGATTTGGCAGCAGTTTGTATATTTCGGAGAGACGAGGCATCGACAGTTTGTACCCTCGGATGAAGGGGAGTTATTCTGGATACCGCTGGATGAGGTGCTGGATTTGCATGCGTCCATTCTGGTCAAAGCGACGCTCAGGCACTACTTACAACATCCGGGAGCAGAGGATATCTGGATTGGCAACGTGCAGAACGGAGCAGACCTAAAGGGTACTCCGCAGGTGATATGGAACAGAATGCAAGAAACGATATCATTTGAGCCAAAGGGGTTTGTTGATAATGTGGGAATATAAAACTGGAAGAAAAAAATTTAGATGGGTAAATCACATTATGTCTTTTTATATAAAAAAATCTAAATAATACCAACATTTTCTGACATGTTATAGTATATTAAGAGTGTCAGGAGGTGAGTGATGAGATAATCCATGTCGTTAATCTGTATGGCTTCTATGTGTCTACATTCCGTGTGAATAGCTTAACCCATCCCAAGAAGGAGGTTTTGTTATGAAGCGTATTGGAAACATGTTTCGTAAAGCAATGCTGTTCTCTCTGTCGTTAATGCTGGTGTCTATCGCGTATTCACCTCATCCAGCTTCAGCTGCAAGCGGGCCTGTCAAAGGATTTCATGTAAGCGGTACCAAATTATTAGATGCTACAGGTACACCTTTTGTCATGCGTGGGGTGAATCATGCCCATACCTGGTTCAAAAATGATCTGCAAGCGGCCATTCCGGCCATTGCTGCGACAGGCTCCAACACCGTGCGTATCGTATTGTCCAACGGAAGTCGCTGGACAGCAGATTCACTGGCCGATGTGGAGCAGATCCTCGCGCTGTGTGACCAGTATCAATTAACCGTTATGCTGGAAGTACATGATGCCACCGGGTCGGACAGTATTGCAGAACTGCGGAAAGCCTCGGATTATTTTATCAGCATTAAGGATGCCCTGATTGGCAAGGAAGATCGCGTGATCGTGAACATTGCGAATGAATGGTACGGTTCATGGGAAACCGCAATATGGGCGGATGGATATCAACAAGTAATTCCTGAGCTCCGTCAGGCGGGCATCAAGAATACACTTGTCGTAGATACCGCAGGTTGGGGTCAATACCCGACAGCGATTTTCAATCGTGGATTGGATGTATTTAACGCGGACCCACTGGCGAATACGATTTTCTCCATTCATATGTATGAATACGCAGGTGGCGATGCTGTAACGGTCAAAAGCAACATTGATCATGCGCTGGCCATCGGCGTACCTGTCATTGTAGGCGAATTCGGATTCAAGCACACCAGTGGTGATGTGGATGAAGCGACGATCTTGAGCTACGCACAGCAAAAGGGAGTCGGCTGGTTGGCCTGGTCCTGGTACGGTAACGGTGGCGGTGTAGAATACCTTGATCTGAACAACGGACCAGCAGGTTCCCTGACCGATTGGGGACAGACGGTGGTCAATGGACCCAATGGTACGCTGGCAACCTCTGCATTAAACACGATCTATACAACCCCTGGATATCAGCCGGTGCCAGATAACGGTGGTGGGGGAGTCATCACGATCCCGGCTGCGCCGACAGGTGTAACAGCTACGCCGGGGAATGGACAAGTAGCTTTGAACTGGAGCGAATCTACCGGAGCGACGAGTTATATTGTACAGCGTGCGACAACGAGCGGAGGAACATATACGGATGTAGCCACGAATGTGAGCGGCACAACCTACACCAATACGTCTTTGACGAATGGAACCACGTACTATTACAAAATCAAAGCCGTGAACAGCGCGGGCACCAGCCCAAGCTCGGTACAGGTGAGTGCGACACCGCAGGCGGGTACAACCACGCCAACGTCGAATCTGGTTCTACAATATCGTGCGGCAGATACCGATGCAACGAACAATCATATCAAACCCTATTTTAATATCAAAAACAATGGTACATCCGCTGTTAACTTGAGTGGTCTCAAGATCCGTTATTACTTCACGAAAGACGGCTCCGAGGGGTTGAATACGGTCATCGATTGGGCACAGATCGGAGCAACCAACATGACGACCAACATCGGAAGTGTTACGGGCACGAATGCAGATACCTATGTTGAGATTGGTTTCACTTCGGGGGCAGGGTCTTTGCCAGCAGGAGGTCAGACGGGAGACATCCAGCTACGTATCCACAAGGATGATTGGGGCAATTTTAACGAAAATAATGACTATTCCTTCCGTCCAACGCAAACTACCTATGACGTGTGGAACAGGGTAACCCTGCATCAGAATGGTGCCCTGATTTCCGGGGTCACACCTTAACGCTCATTGTATACGCTATTCAGGCTGACCGTAGCACCGTATACATGCTGCGGCAGCCTGAACGGGCGAACCGTTTTAACTTAACAGAAGGCAGAGGCGATTATTATGGGTTGCTGGAAGAAACTGATTTCATCAGACTACGCTGTAATAATTCGATCTTTCGTTCGTCTGTTCCGATGTTCGATAGCCTCCTCATAATCCCCGATCAGTGTATCAAAAATATGCTCCCACGACCGCTGCTCAGCAAGCTTTCTACCTTCCAATCCCATCATTCTCAATTGGTTCTCGTGATCTCCCCAGAGACATATCTCCCGAATCAGTGCATCAGCCTGACCTGGCTCGAACAACACACCATTACGGTGGTGGGATACCAAATCCTTTACACCTCCGGCATTGGCCGCCACCACAGGAAGTCCTGAAGCCATCGCTTCCAGCACCACATTTCCAAATGTCTCTGTAGAGGAAGGAAACACAAACAGATCTGCCGAAGCATACATAACAGCAAGTTCTTCGCCATGCATATATCCTGTAAAGGTGACATTCGGTGGGGATTGCAGACGCATTTTGGGGAGAGATGGGCCGTCGCCAACAATAATCCAGTGTACACGGGACTGCATTTCCTGTGGTAATTGCTGCATGGTAGTCGTGAGCGTAGCGATATCTTTTTCCGGGGCAATGCGTCCAACGTAGAGTAGAATAAGGGGAGCGGTGATCTGATATCGTTCACGGATATCCGAGCTGCGTTTATCAGGAGAGTACAAGTTGCAATCAATTCCGCGGGACCAAAGCTTCAGACGCTGAATGCCTTGGGCACGCAGTGTGTTTAACGTTTCCTGCGATGGAGTTAGTGTAGCATCACAGGCCCGGTGGAACCATTGGATGTATTTCCAGTAGAGAGGAATTATGCTTTTCAACCGGTAGTATTCGAGATAACGATCGAAGTGGGTATGGTAGGAGACAACATGAGGAAGATGATGCTTGAGCGCATACCTTAGGCCAAGCAGCCCCATATTAAAAGGCGTAGCGATATGCAGCAGATCGGGCTGAAAGGCTTGTAGCTGTTTGTAAGTGTTTGCCCTGTTGGGTAGAGCAATGCGGCATTCGGGATACAGAAAAAAAGGAATGTTGGCAACCGATCTGACTTGAGTCTCATGGCTTCCTTCAATGACGGAGTTCGGAGTAAACAGCAGATGTTCAATTCTTCTGAGGTTCAGATGGTTACTCAAGCGGTGGAGCGTGCCAGCAACACCATTGGTTTCCGGAAGATAGGTGTCTGTGAACAAGGCCAGGCGCATCATTACCCCTCCCAAGACTCGTGATGTCAAGATCATAACAGCGGAACATTTTCCAGAGGTCAAGTGCACGTTAACTTGACGATATTCCCTGTAAAATGACTTCAGCATGAACATATAAACTTCCATGAGTTCAACTTATATAACATATTCTGATATGATGTAATAACGTGTCGGCGTAGTGAACTGGAAATTTACACGATAACGGAGAGGGCAGAAAAAAACTGAAGAAGCGAAGCTAAAAGCTTTCTGCAAGAAAGCTGCTACGGAAGCATACACTTCGCCTTCATCACCGGATTTTCCCCTTTAATAAAGGGATTGAAAAAATCTGGGGATAACAGCGATCGGAAGTTTATTCTGACCGCGTAGTGGTCCAGTGTAAAAACATTCGTTCAAACTATTCAGATAGATAGAGAGATACAGGAGGCAGAGAAAGATGAACAAGTTACAAGAAGAACTGCAGGAATTGTTACCACTCGATCAGCTTGAAGAGATGTCGGGTGAAGAAGTGGTGGGGAGTATTGCCATGGACCTATATCGAGCTGAATTTGCGACGATTCGAGAGAGCGGACCGGAACTTCCACAAGTACTGCAAGATACCATTCTAATCATCGATTTGGATACTGAACTGTCCATGAACGGTATGACCGGTTTCCTTGAGAATACCAGCGGACAGTATCTGGTTGAGACAAGAGCAGCGATGGAGCGGATCGGGAATGATGCAGATGCCGTGATCTTGAAAAAGATCGAGCAGATGTTGTCCGAAAACGGGGTAACGCACGGACAATTACGAGATAATGTGAATGGTCTGTCTGAAGACGATATCACGACAAGCCTGCAAACACACGGGGAACAGATTCATGAGGTATTGCAGCAGATTGAACTGGAAGCCGCGAATTTGAGCATGCAATCGGATAACGAAGAAAGCTTCGACTTGCTGTATCAATATGTGGATGAAAATAAAGATCGTCTAAAACAGGAGATGAAGCACATCTTGTCTAATTAAATGGAAAGAGACTTCGTATAAAGACATCCTTCCTAACCATAATTGAGGAGGCAAAATGACGAGCATGAACAAACGATTAGCGATGGAATCCGTTCTGGTTACCCTGTTATTCATCATTGGTTATGCAGCTTGGAATGTCGTTCAAGGCATGATCATGACTATGAATTACGTACCTGATCTGACGAATACCGCTTCTTCCGATACTCCATTGCAATCCAAGGTTGCTTTTGGAACTATTGTTCGATGGGATTCTTCCATGATAATCGTTGGCATAGGCGCAGTTATCCTGTTTGCAACTGCTTATTATGTTATCCGCTCACAATTCCAGAAGCGGAAGCAGCGCTCCTAGTCGATAATAATCTCGTAACACATATTTCTTTATACACTAAAAAGAGCCCTTATTGTCAGATCACTGATAATAGGGCTGCTTTTCGTTAGCCTCATATATTAAGAATGCCGGCCGCGGCCTTCTGACCAGATATCACAGCACCTTCCATTGTGGTGAACATGGGCTGTTTAGTGTAATCCCCAGCGAGGTATAACCCTTGAATTGGAGTCACTTGTTCGGGGCGCTTGGACTCATTGCCTGGTGAGATCCGATAAAAGTTCTCTTTTCCCCGAACGATCCGGTAATCCGTTACTGAAGACACACCTTCGGCAAGTCCGATATCGACCAACCCTTGTTTGGTACGCTCCCATACTTCCTCATCGGACAGATCAATGAGTTCGTCGGGATTAACCAGAATGATTGAAGCTCTTCCAGGCCGCCCGCGAAACGTTGTTCGGGATTGCTCCCCAAATGAACCGATGTCGGTACCTGGCCCAAAGGTTGTACGGTCCTCGGGAAGGAGTGGCAGCTCTGATTCGAACTGTGCTGTAACGTGTGGCATGGCATCCAGACTCAAAAAGGGTTGAAACCATTCATGTTCACTGAAATGCTCTTCAAGTAATTGTTGGGAACGCCGGATATTGGTAGCTACAACAACACGTGTAGCGGAGAGCTGTTCACCATCTTCTAGTTCCACACCTTTCAAACCCTCCGAATCATAGAGCAGTCGGGTTACTGGGGCATTGATTCGTACTTGTCCTCCTTTTTGCTCGATGGCAGCAGCCAGAGGCGCACACATGACATCCGTCATACCACCAGTAAAGGCACCAATCCGCATTTTATGAATCCGTGGAATACCCGGCAGAAACAGTCCAAAGAAGGCATACGCAGAATATTTTTCAAGTGGCATGAAAAAAATGCCTGAAGATAACGGTTCAACGATTCGTTGCAGAGCCTGTTTGTTTACCCCGCGCTGATTTGCAAAATCAAGCACCGATACTGCATCAAGTTCCTCGGGACTGGATACACACTCCTTGAAGCCAGCAGCTAAAAAGGGAATAAGTGAGGCCTTGTCGGCTGGCGTGATGAAATTATTATTTCCCAGCACACCTGATAGTGTTTTAAGTGGAGCATGAATAACATCGAGTCCAAATTCACCATGCTCATCGGCATCAGGGTGACGAACCTCCATCGTGGTTTCCCATACCAACATACCATCTGGGTCGATGCCAGCACGTTCAAGCAAATCTGGCAGGGCTTTGTAGTATCCAATGAATTTGTGGAACCCGGATTCCACCTCCATTCCCCGCTCATTCCAGTTCCCTGTGCGCCCGCCTACATAGGGGGCAGCTTCGAGAACGAGTACAGACTTTCCCTGTTCTACAAGTTCAAAGGCACAACTCAAACCGGCGAGCCCTGCACCAATAACAATGATTTGATCTTCGTTTATTTCAGAATTGTTGGGTTGTGAAGACAAGCGAATTCCCTCCTTTTTATCTAATATACCCACTAATTCCTGCCTACAAGCTTCTATGCATGATTGAGATCGAGTTATCGTAGTACAAAAACAGCTCTTTGACACGGATGTGCCAAAGAGCTGTTGGTACAGATGACAATCAGATATGTTTGGAAATGACTTCTTCCAGACCTTGAGCGACAGAATGTGCCCCCTGCTCCAGATGTCTTTCATACAGATGCATACGCACGAAACTTTCATCCGTACCCATCGCTTCCGAGAACATTCCACTGAGTCCGCGAGCGCGGCGGTCAATCTGTAATAGCAACTCCAGTGAATCGCCCATCGGATAGAACATGACTTCCAGCTCATCCAGCTGCCCACGGAATTTGTTGGTTGGCACATATTCGAATTCCTGGACAAATGGCAGATTGCCGCCTAGTTTCGGCGCATAGTCGTTGGTCACTTCACGCAGTTTGAAGCCGAGGATCTCAATCGCATCCAGTACGGTGTTCATATCTTTGGTAGGTACGACGTGCAGTCTGTCCCGGTCTGAAGGGTCCACGGCGCTTGAGATATCGAGGCCCGTTTCTACCCACACCTCTGCACGATGTAGCGTAATAGGCAGGTTTTCTGGCAGGTCAAATGAGAATGACTTCTCCAATTTGGCTCCAGGCTGCAATGTGAAACCTTCGGTGAGCAAATATTTGGCTATAACGGCTGTTTCTTTTACTTTGCGATCATCGCGCTCCCGTATGTAATGGGTTTTGATTGAAAGGTAGATTCGATCTACGTTTTGTTCCACATCCCCACCTTCAATATACACGGTCCCCGAGATGATTCCTCCAGGCGTGACTTCTGATGTATGCAATTCTGTATTTACTTTGGCTGCTCCAACACCTACACTGGCTAACATTTTCTTGAAAAATGACATGCGCTCAACCTCCAGATCAGATGGTTTACTATTTGGGGATAAATACGACTTCGACCTTAATACGGAAACTGGAAGAGAAGCGTTTCAAATTTTAGTGAAGATATATCGCGAATTAAAACAGGAGAATCGACTTGTCTATGTCGAATGTTTTGGGTGAAGGAAGTTTTTGTCAGGAGGACCTCTAGACACAAGTATATTTGGCAGGCCGTAAGGAGCTGAGCGCGATTGAATACAGAACCTTCAGAACAGAAAACTGGTGAGACTGGTGTCAAAACCAGCTTTGAACAGATGGCGAACGGGGAACAGAAATATAAAATGATAGCCGAGGATGGCAGTTATTATTGCAGAACGGTTGCCTCGTCCCAGGGAGCTTGGCAGAACAGTCATGTACACGTCAATGTAACGGAGTTTTATATGGTGCAATCCGGATGGATTGCTTATGCCAGGTATGGAGACGATCAGATGCTTTCCATTCGAGTGATGCGTGAAGGAGAGCATATCGTTGTCCAGCCGGGAGTTCATCATAATATATATATGTCTGCCAATAGTGTCATTCATACGATCAAGCATGGAACAAATACCTCCAGTGACTGGACAGCATCACCTGAGTTGGATAGGTTAACTCAATCTTTAACGGAGAAGGAATTATTTCAAAAGTATGGTTAAGGAGTATGCAGAATGATGAATGTATATGAATCGAATGAAATCACCGTACGACTCTTGAAGATTGAAGATGGACATCATCTGGAGAATTGGCTGTCTGATCCGGAAGTCCTTCAATACTATGAAGGACGTGATCGGCCGCATGATCTGGATATGGTAAGAGAACATTTTTACACTCAGGATGATGATGCTACCCGGTGTATCGTTGAGTACGGAGGAAATCCGATTGGATACATTCAGTTCTATGAGCTTGAGGATGAAGAACGATCGGAGTATGGTTATGGAGACACGGATGAGATCATCTATGGAACGGACCAGTTTATTGGTGAGGTAGACTACTGGAATAAAGGGATTGGAACACAGTTGATGCAGTCCATGCTGGCTTATCTAATTAATCAAAAGAAAGCCAGTAAAGTGGTTATGGACCCTCAGGCTTGGAATTTGCGAGCGATATCCTGTTATGAGAAATGTGGTTTCCAAAGGATCAAACTGTTGGAGAAGCATGAGCAGCATGAAGGACAGATGAGAGATTGCTGGCTAATGGAATATACTTCCTCTAAGCAGCTTAAGTTATAGTGAATAACACACACAAGGAGGAATGATGGATGGATGAAAGATTTCCGATAGGACCATTTGTACACACAGGCGAGGTTACGTCTGCACAGAGAGAGCAGTGGATTCAGGACATTGCTGAGTTGCCTGAACGCGCCCGAGAAGCGGTTAAAGGACTGAGTGAAGAGCAATTAAGTCTGCCGTACCGAGAAGGTGGATGGATGCTCAAACAGGTCATTCACCACATGGCAGACAGCCACATGAACAGTATGATTCGTTTCAAGCTGGCACTGACAGAGGATACACCTACGATTCGGCCTTATTATGAAGAGCGTTGGGCTGAATTGAGTGATTCAAGAGACCTGGATATCGAATTCTCGCTGCAAATTCTGGATGCGCTGCATCGTCGCTGGGTGTTTCTGTTAAACGCGTTGACAGATGCAGATTATGCCAAACAATTCTATCATCCCTCATCGCAAGAAACGACGAGACTGGATTACAATCTGGGCATGTATGCTTGGCATGGCAAACACCATGTTGCCCACATCACATCGCTTAGAGAAAAACTAGGGATATAAAGAATCAACAAACCTGTTGTGAGGGGAGAGTGCCGTGATGATTATACAGACACGCCTCTTGAATGAGAATGATCCACTTGTAATCTCGCAGGCTTTTCAAGCGCAGGGATGGCAGAAACCTGCCGAGCAGTATCTTCAATATCTGTTCGAACAACAGAATGGGGACCGTGTGACCTTGGTGGCGGAGTTGAATGGAGAATTTGCCGGATACGTTAATGTATTATGGGTATCACATTATCCAGCGTTCAGGGAGCAGGGGATTCCTGAAATCAACGATTTCAATGTTCTGATGAAGTACCAACGTCAAGGTATTGGTTCGCAACTTATGGACCGAGCAGAGGAAGTTATTCTGGAACGAACGGATGTAGCAGGCATTGGTGTAGGTGTGTTTTCTGATTATGGCAAAGCGCAAATTTTATATGCCCATCGCGGATACATACCAGACGGCCACGGTGTTCACAAGCACGATCATTACATTCAGCCGGGTGAAGAAACAATAATAGACGATGATGTTGTACTATATCTGACGAAGAAGTTATAAGCCGTTCATGTAGCGTAAGTGTGCATACAAAAAAAGATGATGAAAAAGCCATCCTGCATGTTATACTCTATTGGAATTTGAGGAATGGACAAGCAGGATGTTGGGAGATTACTTGAATAGAGGAGTGAACGATGCATGTTTAGCAAAGTCGGTCAGATTATGTTGTATGTCAACAATCAAGATGAAGCACTGGCATTTTGGACGGAAGTTGCGGGATTCCATATTGTGGATGAAGTAAACCTGGATGAAGGCATGAGATGGATCGAGATTGCGCCTGCCCCGGATTCGCAGACGAGCATTATTCTTCATGACAAAGAATTCGTGGAGCGGATGTCGGCGGGTGTCAATCTGGGCACACCTTCGTTAATGTTCTTCACTGAAAATCTGGATCAATTATATGCCGACTTGTCTGGTAAACATGTAACGGTGGGAGAGATGGTCAAGATGCCAACCGGGCGTGTCTTCAACTTTGCCGATAACGAAGGAAATTACTTTGCTGTACTGGAACGAGCAAAGTAAATTACAACTGAAAACAGATACTATTTCAAGCGATCGACGTCCCTGTCGGTCGTTTTTTGTTGAGAATAAACCTATATTTACGAGTGGAAAAACACAAGAAAAATAGAGAACTACTGGGTAAAAATGTTATAATATGGTGTGGTTGATTTATGCAAATAATGAGGAATGATTCGTCATAAATGAAGATTGGGATGGAAAGTTAAAGGAGGAATGTGGTTGTGGATAAGACGATTAAAAGTGTGCAGGATCTATATGATATGCTCGATGCGGACTTCAGATCGGCCAAGCAGTTTTGGGAACCTTTCTATGAGGATCGGAACAGACCTATTCCCTTTTTTCCAAACAAACCGGATGAAAATCTGGTAACGCATGTGAACGCAGGTTTGTTACGTGGCGGCAAGGCACTGGAACTGGGTTGTGGGCCGGGCAGAAATGCGTTGTATCTAACCCGCCAAGGATATCAGGTTGATGCTTATGATCTTTCGGAGACAGCTATTGCCTGGGCTAAGGAGAGAGCGGCAGAAGAGCAGCTGGACGTGAATTTTGAATGTCGATCTGTGTTCGAACTGGCCCCGGAGCAAGAATATGATCTTGTCTACGACTCGGGGTGTCTGCACCATCTGCTACCACATCAGCGCATTCCCTACATAGAGATGATCCACGATGCACTCCGGCCTGGAGGATACTTTGGAATGACTTGTTTCGCTCCGGGTTTTGGTGATATTGGTGGGCCGGAGATCGTTATGAATGATTGGCAGGTGTATCAAGAGAAGTCGATGCGAGGTGGTCTGGCGTTCACGGAGGAGAAGCTACGTTACATGTTGGAAGATGGCTTCGAATGTGTGGAGTTCCGTGCAATGAGGGCGATGGAGCAGCATGAACCGTATTTTGGTGTACCGTTTCTATGGGCTACGTTGTGGAGAAAGAAAGATTCGTAAGCCTATTTGGAGATATGATCGATTGAAAATAGAGGAGGCGTGGTATCGGAATGGGAACAGGAACAGGAAGAAGACACTTTATCATTACAGGTACATCGAAAGGAATCGGTCTACAGCTTGCAGAGTTATTATTAGCCAAGGGTGACTGGGTCTACGGTATTTCACGCGGGAGCTCAGATCTGTTGGAATCAAGTGAGGAATGGAGCGGGCGTTACCGTCATGTTCAGTACGACCTTGCCGACCTGACCGGGATTGACGATTTGATTACACGTATATTGGACCAAATACCTTCTCAGGAAGCTGAATTCATTGGACTCATTAATAATGCAGCGATGCTGGAGCCGCTAAGACCTATAGATCAATGCAGTGCGGCAGAGATAAGTCAGAGTCTCAACATCAGTCTCGCAGCCCCAATGATATTGAGTTCCTCTTTTATTCAACACACGAATCACCTGTCCGCTAGACGTAAAATTGTTAATCTCTCTTCAGGTTCAGGAAGTTATCCCGCGCCTTCCATGACAGTGTACTGTACATCCAAGGCAGGCATGAACATGTTCACCCAATGTGTATCCTTGGAGCAAACGGGAAAGCTGAACCCTGTAGAGATGATTGCTTTTGATCCGGGCATGGTCGACACGGAGTTACAGGCTGTTGCACGCGGAAAGAATGCAGAGGAATTTGCGCTATCCGGGCTATTCAGTCAGGTATATGAGGCAGGCCAATTAAGATCGCCACAAGATGTAGCGAAGCAGTTGATCGAACGGATCGAAGAACACAGTGATGCAAGCCATGTTATACACTCCACAGAGAGTTAATATCGTATACGTAGTTTTGCTCGTTTTCTTGTGAATTTCCCTGTACACTGGTAACAGCGATCGGAAGAACGATTCGTAACGGTAACGGTCACCTGTAATAGCATAGTATAATTAGCTTATTTTCAACCTTAGAAGATCAGAAACGTAGGTGAAGTCTTTTGTTTAAAATTATGCTCATTGAAGACGATGAATCGTTATTCAGTGAAATCAAGGAACGTTTGTCCCAGTGGTCGTATGACGTGTACGGTGTGCAGGACTTTGGCAAGGTATTGCAGGAGTACAGCAGGATTCAGCCGCAATTGGTCATTATTGATATTCAGTTGCCTCAATATGACGGATTTCATTGGTGCCGGATTATTCGTTCACACTCCAATGTGCCGATTATCTTTTTGTCCTCACGGGATCATCCCGCGGATATGGTCATGTCCATGCATTTGGGTGCAGACGATTTTATCCAGAAGCCTTTTCACTTCGATGTATTGATTGCCAAGATCCAAGCGATTTTGCGGAGGGTGTACAACTATAATACAGAGCATACTGAACTCCGAACCTGGCGCGGTGCTGCTATTGAATATGTGAAAAATACGTTGACCTGCGGGGATGAATCTGTCCTGTTGACCAAAAATGAGATGTTCATCCTTAAAGTGCTGGTCGAGCACAAAAATCAAATTGTTACCCGTGAAGATCTCATCCGGAGCTTGTGGGATCATGAGCATTTTGTAAGTGACAACACGCTGACGGTTAACGTTAATCGGTTACGGAAGAAGCTTGAACCTATTGGATTGGACGGTTACATTGAAACCAAAGTAGGTCAGGGCTACATGGCAACGGAAGAGGCGGAAGCATGATCGGCAAGTACATACGAGAAAAGGCTAGTTGGTTAGGGCTACTGATAAGCATGCAGCTTATTATCTTATTTGTGGCCTACATGGACTCGTCCATTCCATTCAGATCTGTGATGTATATCGTAGTACTCAATGTGGTGGCATGCCTTTTTTTTATATGGGCGAGATACCCGAAAGAGTCCCGTTTCTATAAAAAGTTAAATACCTGGGATCATACCTATGATCTTGGGGAGCTTGATATCGCCGAGAGTCCGTATGAACTTATCGTACACGAGGCCATTACCTCCCAGACGCAGCGTTATTGTAAGGAGTCATCACATCATTTTATCGCTCTGGAACAGGAGAAGGATGAGATGTTGTCCTGGATTCATGAGGTGAAGACTCCACTGACTGCGCTGCAACTCATGATCGAGCGTTTGCCAGATGACAAGTTACAGAGCCAAATGACATATGAATGGCTACGAATCCATCAGTTGCTGGATCAGCAGCTTCACCAGAAGCGGATTCCATTTATGCATAATGACTTGTTCATCGAAGAGACGGAACTTGAACCGGTGCTGAAGGGCGAGATTCGAGCCCTGAGATCGTGGTGCATTTCCAAAGGCATTGGTTTTGATGTCTCACTCACGGTTACTCGCGTGCTGACAGACAGCAAATGGTTAGGATTTATTATCCGGCAGTTGCTGAGCAATGCGGTGAAATATAGTGATTCATCGGATATCGTCATTGATAGCCGGGAGCAAGATGGGCACATTATACTGATGATTCAGGATCACGGAAGAGGGATTGAGGCTCAAGATCTGCCACGTATATTTGATAAAGGATTTACGTCCACCCGAGGCAGAATGGATGGGGCTGCTACCGGGATGGGGCTATATTTGGTTCGTCAGGTGGTCCAGACGCTTCATATGAGCATTCATGTAGAATCTTCTCCTGGCGAGGGCACAACCGTCACACTTACTTTTCCGCGAAAAAACGACATGGTGCATCTTGCAGGCGTGTGACAACAATGTCACATGCTTTTTGGTTTTGTTCGGTGAATCGCACGATAACACTGCACATCCCGATTATGATATAGACACGAGCATTTTGCAGAAGATCAAAGAGGAGTGAGTGGGATATGTGGATACTGGAAGCCAAAAAAATTCATAAAGTCTACGGTAATAAATTAAATAAACAGGAAGTGCTGAGGGGGATTGACCTTGGGGTAAGCAAGGGAGAGTTTGTCGGTATAATGGGGCCTTCGGGTTCAGGCAAAACGACGCTGCTTAATGTACTTTCCTCCATCGATCGGGTGAGCCAGGGCACGATTGATATTGAGGGCAAGGAATTTACCGGAATGAAGGAGAAACAGTTGGCTGAATTTCGCAAGCATCATCTGGGCTTTATTTTTCAGGAATACAATCTGCTGGATACGCTAACGGTGAAGGAAAATGTATTATTGCCGCTCTCGATCACGAACATTCCAAAGCAGGAGGCACACCGGAAGTTTGAACAGATTGCCCGGGAATTGGGAATCTACGAACTGAAAGACAAGTATCCATCTGAGATTTCAGGGGGTCAGAAGCAGCGGACTTCGGCAGCACGAGCATTTGTTCACGAGCCGAGTATCATTTTTGCGGATGAGCCGACAGGAGCGCTGGATTCCAAGTCCGCTTCGGATCTGCTCGGCAAGTTAAGTGATATGAACAGTGCACGAAAGGCGACCATTATTATGGTTACCCATGATCCGGTTGCCGCAAGTTATTGCAGCAGAGTGATCTTCATTCGTGATGGTCAGATCTACACCCAACTGAATAAAGGAGACGAGTCCCGGCAATCGTTCTTCAACGACATTATCAAAACCCAGGGCGTGTTGGGTGGTGTGCAACAATGAGCTTGAGTTATATCATATTCCGTAATCTCAGGAAAAATCTGAAGAATTATTATCTATATGTATTTGCGCTCGTGTTCAGTGTGGCCTTATATTTTTCCTTTGTGACGTTACAGTATGACCCTTCCATGGATGAGGTAGCTGCTTCAACGAAAGGGGCTGCGGCCATAGGCGCATCTTCGGTACTGTTAATCGTCATTGTCGGCATCTTCTTGCTCTATGCCAATACGATCTTTATCAAGCGGCGCAGCAAAGAAATTGGATTATTTCAATTGATCGGACTGACGAAGGGCAGAATTTTTGGCATTTTGAGTGCGGAGAACAGTATTCTCTATTTTGGCTCCATGGCTATCGGTGTGTTGATTGGGTTCCTTGCGTCCAAGCTCGTATTGATGATATTGTTCAAAATTCTCGGCGTGGACGCGATTACGAAACTGTACTTCTCTTCGATGGCACTGATGCAAACGGTGATTGTCTTTACGATGATGTATCTGCTCATCATGCTGATGAACTACACCTTTATCAGGAGACAGAGTATTCTCTCGCTCTTTCGGGTGTCGGCCACTTCGGAACAGCAGGTGCAGAAGATGTCTCTCGGACAGATGATTATTGGCGTCTTGGGCATTGCCCTCATTGTGTATGGATACTTCATGTCCGCACGGTTATTCAGTGGTGAGGCAATGGATATGCAGCAATTGATGTATACGATGATCCTGATTCTGTTCTCGGTCATACTGGGGACATATCTGTTCTATAAGGGGTCGGTAAGTTTTATCTTTAATCTGATTCGCAAAAGCAAAAACGGCTACCTTACTATTCATGAGGTGTTGTCTTTATCTTCAATTATGTTCCGCATGAAGTCCAATGCATTGCTGCTCACGATTATTACAACCGTGTCGGCGCTTGCTATTGGCATGTTGTCACTCAGTTACATTTCGTATTATTCGGCAGAGGAGCAGGCCAAGGAAAGCTTGCCGGAGGATTTTTCTTTTGCCCAGGCGAATGTGAAAAATCGCTTTGTAGCGGAGTTGGATAACAAACAAATTCCATATGAAGAGAAGCATAGACAGCCCATTTACATTGAAATTGATGCTCATGAAGTGATGGATAAATCTATGACAGAACAATATCTGTTCAGTAGTGTAGTTAGTGACAATATGGTAGATAACATCGATCTGCAACCAAGTGAAGTGGTCTTCATGGGATACGGAAATTCCATTCAGCAGTTGATTTCCATTCAGGAGACAGGTCCAATCGTCTTGCATGGGTTGAAGCGAACGCTGGACCAACAACTGATCGGAACCACCAAACAGGGGGTACTTCCTTCGTACTATACTGGGGGCACGCCAGTTGCGGTTGTGGATGAAATGGTATACCAGCAGCTGCGACAGGATATCGATCCCGAGCTGCAGAAGCCCGAGCGGGTTGACTACTATGGTGTGCGTATACTGAACGAGGGGCAGGCTGAAGAGGCGTATGCCGTATATAAGAAGCTGGAGTTGGAAGCCCCGAGCTTCTCCCAGATCGAGTTCAGAAATAACCAACGTAACAATATGGGACTGATTATGTTCATTGTTGGTTTCCTTGGTTTAACATTCTTAATCACATCGGGGTGTATCCTGTACTTTAAGCAAATGAATGAAAGTGAAGAGGAGAAGGGCAATTATACCATTCTGCGAAAGCTCGGATTTACTCAAGGTAATCTGTTACGTGGCATTCAGATCAAGCAGTTGTTTAACTTCGGTATTCCGCTTGTGGTGGGGTTGAGTCATAGTTATTTTGCCGTGAAATCAGGTTGGTTCTTTTTCGGTACGGAGCTGGCGACACCTACGGTCATTGTCATGATGGTCTATACATTGTTATATTCGATCTTTGGTCTGTTGTCTGTCTGGTACTATAAGCGGGTGATTAAGGAAGCCTTGTAGAATTGGGTTCAGGAGTATGCTGATATAGCAAAATAGGTTGAGTAATGGGCAGCTGTAATGTATACAGACTGCCCTTTTTTTGCTTTCTACTCGGCTGGGTAGTTGATTTCACCCGTTTCGAGCAGTTGTTTTAAACCTTCAAACATCAGATGCCAGCCCTGCTCAGAACCGGTGTTGTATTCAAGGGTTGCTTTTTCAATATCGTCTTCAGTCCAGCCTTCTTCATGGGGAACGATAATATGTTGTGTGAATGTCATTTCGGAACTCTCTCCATGAGAAGTGACATCAACGGTGATCGTATCTACGGTATCGCTAAATTGTGGCATTTCGAATGTAAGCACCAATCGGTTAGATGGATCAATCTCCAGGTATTCTCCGATAGCTCTGTAATCTTTCCCCTCACGATGGTCCACGATTTCCCAAGTACCGCCAACTTTCGGTTCGTTCTGTATCACTTTATTTGTTGTTTCGCTCGTGAACAGCCACTTCTTCATGAGCTTAGGATTCAGCCAAGCGTCAAACACCTGATTCGCAGGTGCATCAAAAGAACGTTTCATCGTTAATAGGGTTGTCGATATGTTATTCATGATCATCATCCTTTGCTGATTCTTCACTCTTCATTTACCTTGCTCAATCTTACAGATAAGTATAATGCAAATAATCACTTTGTTTAACAGGATATCTGGAAAATGAATATAGCTTCGTGAAAAAAAAGGATGATTATGGAATTAAGTCGAAATGATGATAGAGTCCAAGAATCTGATTCATGTATAACAGTGAAACGAGGGGGAGTGAAGTAGCGTGCCTGGAGTTCTTTATGCATCGAAGAATGAGTTAAGTGAGACGATTCGACGCACCTATGTATTGTTTGAGGGTGAATTCAATGACATCCATAACAGCGACAAAGATAAGCGGGTTGAAGGTGTGGATAAGACCCCTGCCCAGATGATCGCCTACCAGCTGGGATGGATGAACCTGGTGATGGATTGGGAGCGAAGCGAAAAATTGGGACATGAAAGTCATATGCCGGCACTAGGATACAAATGGAACCAATTGGGGCCGTTAAATGAATCATTTTACGAAAAGTATTCAAGTTATACGCTGGAGGAGCTGCGCTCTTTGTTATGGGAGACAGAACAACAATGGCAAAACTGGATTGACTCCCTGAGTGAAGAGGAGTTATTTGAACAAGGGATGAGACAGTGGACGGGTACAAAGCCCGGGTGGGCTATGGTGAAGTGGATCCAGATTAATTCGGTAGCTCCGTTTAAATCCTTTCGGACCCGAATACGTAAATGGAAAAAAGGTCAGTTAGCCAACATGGATGTGAGGAGTGGAGATATCTAATGAATCTGGCAAATAAAATCACGTTGGCTAGAATCGCGTTGATTCCATTGTTTATGATCTGTTTTCTCAATCAGCAAAGCGTGATCATTGCATTAATTATATTTGCAGTAGCGGCAGGTACGGATAAATTGGATGGATATGTGGCGAGAAAATTTAATCAGATCACGAATCTGGGAAAGCTGCTTGATCCACTGGCGGATAAACTGTTGATTGCGGTAGCGTTGGTCATGATGGTTCAGGAGAATATGATCAGTTCATGGATTGCTGTAATCATTATTGGACGTGAAATTGTCATTACAGCATTACGAATGGTAGCAACAGAGCATGGCATTGCCCTTGCAGCTGATCGGTATGGCAAGATCAAAATGGTGCTTCAGGTGGCAGCCATCATTGCGATTTTGTTGAACAATGTTCCGTTTAGTTTGCTGACTGATATCAGGGTGGACTTGGCGTTACTATGGGGGGCAGCGGGCGTTACTCTGTTATCGGGGATGAATTATATTATCGTAAATTATAAACTACTGAGATAAAAGGAGTGTAGGAGATGTTTAAAGGGAATATAACTCCAAGTACTGCGGAGGAATCGGAATATGTTCGCCAACAATTAGTTGCATACAATGCGGCCCATGTGAGCGATGAACTGAAGAATCGGTATGAGGAATTGAATTTAAATATCAAAAATGAGGCTGGCGAAATTGTCGCAGGAGTACTCAGTACACTTTGCTGGAACTGGGTGGAACTTGATATTCTCTGGGTAGATTCTGATCAGCGGCATCGGGGCTACGGCTCCCAATTGTTACATGAGGTCGAACGTCTTGCGCGTGAGAAGGACTGTGATTTTGTCATGTTGAATACGTTCTCTTACCAGGCACCAGAATTCTACAAGAAGCACGGATACCAATTGATCACAACGATAGAGAATGCACCAAGAGGGCATCATCACTACTATTTCAAGAAGGACCTCACTTAAGATAGAATAATAGAACACCAATTAGATAGAACGTCAGGGGGAGAGGTTATGGTTACGATCAAAGCCATTGAACTACAGGATTTGTCGGCTTTAAGCAAACTGTATCATGAGTTAATCGGAACGCCTTCGAACGAGCAGCAGATGCAGAAGATGTTTGATTACATACAGCAGAATGGTCATTATCATGTTCTGGGTGCATTTTACAATGGCGAACTGATCGGGTCCGTTATGGGGATTGAATGTATGGATCTGGTAGGCCAATGCAAACCGTTCATGATTGTGGAGAATGTCATTGTATCGGATCAGGTGCGCAGACAGGGGATTGGTCAGAAGCTTATGCTCCAGATTGAGCGGATTGCGAAAGATCTCGGGTGTGAATACATGATTCTGGTGTCTGGCGATCAGCGTAAGGAAGCGCATATTTTCTATGAGAAGCTGGGTTTCAAGGATGAGAAGGTTCAGGGTTACCGAAAACACTTTAACTAAAAGACGGATAAAAGAGAGAGACAGTGGCGCTCTCGCTTTGTAGTCTTACTTATTCTGGAGCAATGGTTATACATATATGCTATATGAAATTACGGTATTCGTATGGAAAAAGTTAAGGTCTTTAAATATCATCTTCCTCATGTACAATGCGCTGAAAAACCGTTTCAAATCTGGGAAATATGTTGATGATGTAAGAGGGTAGCTTTGGAAGATCTTCAAAGCTTCGTTTTTTTGTGCCTAAGAATGGTATATATAATATAGTGAATTTATTGTTGAAAGGAGATGGAAGGTTAGGGTTGTCACGCTAGAAAAAAATAATAAGCTAAAAATATAGCTGAAAACAAAATGAAGTTGGCTGTTTAGTGGAAGGTTTATGGAAAGACATTGACAACATGAGATTTCTCCAAATTTCCCTATGGAAATTGAATAAGTGTGTCCGGCTTATGTACATACTGAGAGAACGATAGCGTGGAAAAATGGAGGGGCATCTATGGTATTTATAATTTCAATTATTATTGTTGCATTATTTGCTTTATGGGGAGCTGTTGCTCCTGATCAGCTAGCTAATATTGCCAACCTGGCCTATGACTTTTCAATTCGAAATTTTGGTTGGTTCTATTTATTGGTTACGTTGTTTCTATTGGTGTTTGCTTTCTATCTGGCGTTCAGCCGTTTCGGAAGCATCCGGTTGGGTGACGATGACGACGAGCCGGAATATTCCACTCTTTCCTGGTTATCCATGCTGTTCAGCGCAGGGATGGGGATTGGACTTGTATTCTGGGGAGTAGCGGAGCCGCTTTCTCACTATCTAACACCACCTGAGAATGCTATAGGAGGAACGACGCAATCAGCGAGACTGGCTATGCAGTATTCCTTTTTTCACTGGGGACTGCATCCATGGGCGATTTATGCAGTAGTCGCGCTTGTGCTTGCTTACTTTCAGTTCCGCAAAGGATACAAAGGTTTGATCAGCTCGACGTTTATCCCGCTTCTGGGGGAGCGCGTAGTAAATGGATGGATTGGCAAAACGATCGACATTCTGACCGTCATTGCCACGGTCTTTGGTGTTGCGACTTCGCTTGGTCTCGGTGCGCTTCAAATTAATGGCGGATTGAGTCACCTGTTCGGAGTACCGAACAACGCGGTGGCGCAGGTTATTATCATCGGAATTGCGACCGTTTTGTTCTTGATCTCTGCGAGCACAGGCTTAAATAAAGGAATCCAAATTCTAAGTAACACCAACTTGGTTATTGCTGTCTTGCTCCTCTTGTTTGTTTTAGTTATGGGGCCGACTCCCTTTATTTTTGAGATCTTTACGACAAGCTTGGGGAACTACATGCAAAATGTTATTAACATGAGTTTACATCTGACTCCTTTCTCACAAGGAACCTGGACAGGCATATGGACGCTTTTCTACTGGGCATGGTGGATTGCGTGGGCGCCATTCGTAGGTACGTTTATCGCTCGGGTATCCAAAGGTCGGACAATTAAAGAGTTTATTATTTATGTGTTGCTCATTCCGACCGCTTTCGGGTTCCTCTGGTTCTCTGTCTTCGGTGGAACGGGACTTCATATGGAACTGTTCGGAACGACCAATTTGGCTGAATCCGTTAAGGAAGATACAACGAGTGCCTTGTTCATCATGTTGGAGAGCCTCCCACTGGGAGCGTTAATTGCGTTTATCGCCACGATGTTGATTATGACGTTCTTCATTACATCGGCGGACTCTGCGACATTCGTACTTGGCATGCTAACTTCAGACGGTGCAATGAATCCAAGCACCAAAGTGAAAATTACTTGGGGAATCATGCAGTCAACCATTGCGGTCGTATTGCTGCTTAGCGGTGGATTAGACGGGCTTCAGACAGCCTCGATTGTGGCGGCCTTGCCATTCGCAGTTGTCCTAATGGGGATGTGCTTCTCGCTACTCAAAGCCTTGCAGTGGGAAGATAAGGAACGTCGGAAAAAGGAGAAGCGTCAACGTCAGAAACTCAAACAGCTTATTGAGGCGGAAGATTTCTGAACTTATTGCCATGAATGCTGATAGGCATCTTGTTTAAACTGAATATCGCGTTTAGAAAAAAGATCGCTACTTTGAATATGGGGGCCAACCCTAGGAATTCAAATGCGATCTTTTTTTATTTCTGATAGGGCTGAAAATAGAATTGGTTCTTGCGGTTTCGTTCAGGCGGGAACAAATCTTGGCCAAATATTTATGGGATTAGCCCTCTGTAGCTGGCTTATGCTCTCCATATAAGGATTTCGTGTTTCAGAGTCATCGTTTTGATAGAATGGATTAAATTATACTAGTTGAAAAGAGTACATAGGAGGTTAACTCAATGATGCAGATCGTAGATAACATTAAAGTCTGGGGGGAGCCGCTGGAGAACGCCGTAAGTCAGGCGGTGACTTGCTCGCAATATGGAGATGTACTGGGTGTGGCTCTGATGGCCGACCATCACAAAGGCTACTCACAGCCCATCGGTGGTGTTGTCGCTTACCGGAATATGATCAGTCCGTCAGGTGTCGGATACGATATTGCCTGTGGCAACAAGGCTGTGCGCACGAATCTGATGTGGGCCGATATTCGGGATCAGATTGCAACGATCATGGATGACATCAATTCGACCATTTCTTTCGGCGTAGGCCGCAATAATCCAACACCGGTGGATCATGAATTGTTTGATGATGCGAGCTGGAAGCTGTTGGATACCATTGAACCGGGATTACAGCATAAGCTGAAGACACTCGCACGCAATCAGCTTGGAACTGTAGGCAGTGGCAATCATTTTGTGGATATTTTTGTAGAAGAGGCAACGGGAAAGGTATGGATCGCGAATCATTTTGGCAGTCGCGGGTTCGGTCACAAAGTGGCGAGTGGATTCCTTAACCTCGCTGCAGGGCGTGAGTTCAGTGGTAAAGCTCCCGGCGAATCGATGGATCAGCCGCCTACGCTGTTTGACCTAAATAGCGAAATGGGTGATATGTATTGGGACGCAATGACTTTGGCGGGCCGGTATGCCTATGCAGGGCGTGACTATGTCATTGAACAGGTGCTTGGAATTCTCGGGGCAAGTGCTGAATATGCCGTTCATAATCATCACAACTTTGCCTGGAAAGAACAGCACATGGGTGAAGAGGTAGTCGTGGTTCGCAAAGGCGCAACGCCGTTGGCGCCCGGGCAGCTTGGTTTTGTCGGAGGAAGCATGGGAGATATTTCGGTAATTGTGGAGGGGATCCACAGCGAAGAGAATACCGAATCATTCCGCAGCACTGTGCACGGAGCAGGGCGTACGATGAGCAGAACCCAGGCGGCTGGTAAAATGAACTACAAACTTCGTACACGCATGGGCGGTGAGATTAGCGAAGCACAGATGCATGAAGCAATTCGTGCCTATGGCGTTGAGCTCCGGGGAGCGGGCACGGACGAAAGTCCGTTTGTGTACAAGAAACTGCAAGACGTACTGAACGCGCATGCGAATACGCTGAAAATCAACCATGTGCTGCGCCCGGTAGGTGTTGCCATGGCCGGAGGCAATGAATTCGATCCGTATAAGGATTAGTCAGAAAAGAAGGTGAACTTCATGAGAAATTGTGCGATATATAGCTCTCAGTTTGACCTGGATCAATTGTTTGAAGTGGTTCAATCCATTTATCCAGAGGATACCATTGAGCGTAAGGAAGACAAGACTCATATTCAAGTGACTCAGAAGAAATGGTTTAGTAAGAAATCAAAGGGCTTCAATATCATGACCAGTCAGACACATCCTGAGGAATTTACGACAATGATTCAGGGGATGCTTGGTTTTTTGAGTCAGATAGAAGGGCGCAATGCTGCGCTCCAGGAAAAGGTACTGATCAAGTGTTCCACACTGAACATGGTGATTGGTATTGAGACGGAAGAGGATATCTCAGAAGAATTCTTTGGCGAGTTATTGCGTTTGGCTGATGCGCTGGATGCCGTCATCTTCTGGGGAGGTGGGGCTCTGCTCAATGCACAAGGTCAGCTATTGCTGGATGTGAATGGAGAATCTGAGGTGGAGGATTACACGGTGACAGCGCACACCAGTTTTCTTGACGACTCCAGATCCCAATCGGAGTCTGCAATTCAACGTAAAACGCGATCAGAACAACGCTTAACCGAACAGGGGGTTCCATTTAATGCGAACTTGCCGGCAAGATCCGGGGACGAGCACACGACGATTCGAAGTGAAGCGGAAGTCGCGCGCCGGGCGGTTTCGTTGTGTCTTGCTGCGCTTAAAGGAGAGTGTCTGGGTGCTGGCGAAAGTGCGGAAGATACCGCAGCGCTGGTTCAGGAAGTGATTGACAAGTATGAGGCTGAATCCTTTTTCTCACCCGTAGAGAAGAGGTTTATCGACCAGCACGGAGCAGAGCAGCAGGAGATCATTGCCTTCTCCTGGGGATATGAGGCGTACCACGTGATGTTATGGGCGCTTGGTTATGTGAAGGAACTGGGCGCACCAACGGAGTTGTGTAACGTAGGGAAGGATGTCGGTTATTTGCAGCAGAAGGACAGCTTTATGGACTTTCTCGCGGATGCATCCCTGCGTAGCAAGAGTGAGATTCTGGATGAAGCAGATCTGATCTATCGTTATAACTGGGTGTGTGTGGATAGTCGAGTGAATGACAGAACACCTCCCGTTGGACTGAATGGCGGAGTGGCTTATGAACGTCACCGTGCATTGAACTGGCTGATCTGTTACCTGGATCAGGACTGGGATGATGTGCGCACGGATACGTAGAACGGCCCAACATAAAATAATGCAAGCCAAATACCCCTCAAAGCCGCACAATTACGGTTAAAGGGGTATTATGCTTGCTGTTCTGTGTGGTCATAAGTGTTATTCCGTATATAATTCACTATGTATACTCACATATATACCACCATGTATGCTACCTTATTAGCCGCTATGCCTGCTGAACTGTTCACGAATAATAACGTCAGCAAGAATCAGCTTTTTCTCTACGCTGCTCTCCGGGTTCGCAATGCGCCATAACATCTGATCCACTGCACGTGAGCCCAGCAATTCCTTGTTCACATTGACTGTGGCCAGTAAGGGAATATTGTCGTATAGATTATCAAATCCGGTGACAACACACTGATCGGGTACACGAATGCCCATACTCTCAAGCGCTTCTATGGTGTATAGCCCATAGAAATCATTCGCACATACAAACACTTCAGGCAGGTTATCCTCATGGATCACCGAAGTGAACGTCTGGCGGAACTCATCCAATGCCTGATTACTTAGCTCAGGAATCTGATGTATTTCCATTCCGTGGCCCATGAGCACAGAAGTATAAGCAATCCAGCGTTCATAGAAGCTATGGGCATCACTGATATTGCCGACGAACTGGAAGGTTTTGAAGCCCTTGCGGAGCAAATAGAGCATGATCTCGCGCATGGATGCAAAGTTATCTGTGAAAATACTGTCACTGTGGAAAACAGGGTCCAGATGATCCACCATCACAACCGGAATACCCAGACGTTTGATTTCAAGCAAAATCGGCGTCGAGATGGAGCCAACGGTAATGATTCCCCGAATAGCATCCGGATTCAATAGTGTGAACAATTGATCTGCTGAAGGTTCCGTCAAGGTCAGGATATTTATACCTTTCTGGTTCAGCTTGGAAGAGATTCCGTTAAAGACAGGTCCCCAGTATACGGATTCTTGATTTTGATAACGAACATTGGGAAACAAAATCAAGATGGTACCACTTGAACGTGTGTTCTTCGGGTCATGTGATTCACTGCTGTGAGACAGTTCACCAGACAACATGCTGTTGTCTTTGAAATATCCAAGTTTGCCGGCGGCCTTGAGAATGACATCCCTCGTCTGATCACTAACTCCCGATTTTCCTGACAAAGCTCGTGACACCGCGAATTTCGACAAACCCGTAAAATGTGCAATTTCCTGAATTGTTACCTTCGTTTTCATCATACCATCCTTACACTCGTAGTTCTGCCGTATTCCTTATTTGGAGCGATATCCAACTGATTCTAGTATAGCATGATGTATTTCTCTTAATCTAATAACGGACAGAGAATTCAAAATGTTGGTGATTCACAGCGCTTTACGATAGTCATCCAACGTGAAGATAAGCACATTTTCAGATAGTATGACGAATGTTGTCTTAAAATTATTATTTTGTTATTTAAATAAAATAACAAACAAGTGGAGTTTAGTGCTGGTTATAACAAGTGTGTACTTAGGAACTGAACTGATGAATAAGCTATAATACAGCTAAAATATAGCTTTGTGAGTATTTTATCAGAACAAATAGAAAATGTTAACAACAAAAATGTTGACGCTTACATTTTGCTGTGTTAAATTTTGTTTGTCAAAAACAAACAAGAAAATAACAAATGGTGGTGGTCGTTTATTTTCGATTGGTTGATGAGCGGGGTTAATGATTTAGGGTGGACCATGATTGGTATACACATTCGGGGAGGTTGTTAAAATCATGATTAGAAGATGGAATGTTCTACCTCTGATGTTATTGGCTGTGATTCTTTTTGTATCCGCTTGCAGTGGTGGGGGGGCAACGCAGACGGGGACCGATGCAGAGGGAACAACGAACTCAGGCAACAGCACCGAAGTCGCTGAAACAGAGAAAAAGGACGTAGCGGAAGAAGCTGTGGCGAATGTGCCTGATCTGGGTGGACGTGTCATCAAGGTTGCGGCCTGGTGGGATCTGAAACCGGCGGGAGAGACGGCCTCGGATAAGGCCAGACTCGATAAAATTGCAGAGGTAGAGAAGAAATACAACGTAAAACTGGAGTTCGTAAACGTGCCCTTCGAAGAGTACATGAACAAATTCACAACGTCTGCGCTCGCTGGCGAACCATTTGCCGACATCGTTCAGATGGAGTATAAATCCGCACTACCTGCCATCCTCAAAGGGCAATTGTTGCCCATCTCCGAATTCACTACACCTGAGAACAACATCAACCAAGAGGCAAACCTGATTGCTAAATTCCCTGCCATTGCAGGTAACGAATACGCCTTCGAATCTCCAACCAGCATCGGTCTGGGACTTCACTATAATCGTGACTTGTTCAAAAAACTGTCATTAGCTGATCCGCAGGAACTGTATAACCAAGGTGAATGGAATTGGGATAAATTCTTGGAACTCGCCAAACAGGCAACCAAAGATACGGATAATGACGGCAAAACAGATGTATACGGATTTTCTGGCTGGGCCCTTGATGTCGTTCGTCATTTTACTGCAGCCAACGGTGGAACCATCGTGGATGATGCAAATAGCAAAGAAGGATTATCCGATCCGAAAACGATTGAAGCTGCCGAATTCGTCAAACGCCTGTATAACGTGGAGAATGTCGTGAAGGTCAAAACCGGCGACAAAACCAACTGGGAGGAAAGCAATACGTTCAAGGATGGAGACGTAGCTCTGTTCACCGCTGCTGAATGGCAGTTGGGCGACCTCACCTTTGCTGTCGGTGTTGTACCGATTCCGAACGGGCCACAGGGTAGCGAAGAGGTAACGTATGCAAACAACGCGGCATCAGCGAAGTTCATTCCGAAAGGTGTGGAGGATCCGAAGATCGTCTACCAAATCTATGAAGAGACCTTCGACATTCCGCAGATTGAAGAGTATCCAGGTCAAGATTATCTGGAGAGTCGTTATACCGATGAGAAGGATATTGCGATCATTCGCGAACACATCGCTGGAACGGGCCGCATTTTACTGGATGATGCTTACACGGGTTACCCATTTGGAGATTACGTGAACGATATCATCAAAAACAACGCTTCCGTGACAGCAACAGCCGAGAAATACAAAGCACAGGCACAAGCTGCAATTGATAAACTCGGCAAGCAATAACAACACTTATCACCAGCAAACGATTCAGGCAGGGGCTCGTGTCGGCAATGTTGCACGTAGCTCCTTTTTCCTGAACCACCAAATCGGCATTGCTGGCATCAGCCTTGATGAGGAGGACTCGTAGGATGGCTGGAATTCTACAACGTAAGAAATGGATATTGTCCACAGTAATCATCGTGGCGGCAGCCTGCATCATTCTATATGTAACTTCCGGCGCTGATGTGAAGAGTGCAAACATTCCACCTGGCAGTCTGCCTGCCATTGAAGTGGATGCAGTCTTGCAGCAGACCCGGCAGAAAAAGGGATACGAACAGTATCGATCCGGAACGGATCAGGCTACACAGCCGAATGTGGACATCACCATTGAAGCAGGAGATTACATAAAAGCCGAAGGTGAAGACGTCCGCAAACTGACTAATTATGAGGGAATGGATGGTGTATCTCTCCATACCGGAGAGACCGGACAAGTCGATTGGACCATTCACGTGCCGGAGACGGGGCTGTATAACCTGTCCGCCATCTATTATCCCGTTGAAGGCAAGAGCTCGGCCATTGAGCGTGCATTGTACATTGATGGTGAACTTCCTTTTGCGGAAGCCGCCTATTTGCAGTTTGACCGGGTGTGGGCCAATGAGAAAGATGTCGTTGAGCAGGATAATCAAGGCAATGATCTTCGTCCGAGACAAGTGGAGCAACCTCGCTGGATGGAAGAAACGTTCCAGGACTCCGACGGGTATGAACAGGCTCCATTCAAGTTTTACCTGGAAAAAGGAGAGCACACGCTAACGCTGAAATCATCGCGTGAACCCATGGTGATTCGGTCCATTCGTCTTTTCAATAAGAAGACAGCTGTTCCTTACGCGGAAACTGCAGGTGCACAACAGTCGGATTCCTCCGGGCAGCCGAAGGATGTACTTATTCGCATTGAAGGAGAAGCCGCGATTGCCAAATCTTCACCTACGTTATACCCGACCAGCGAAAGGTCAAGTTCTGCTGTATCTCCTTACAGCGCTTCCCAGGTACGCATTAATACGATTGGCGGCTTTAACTGGCGTCTGCCAGGACAATGGATTGAATGGGAAGTGGATGTGCCGGAGAGCGGGCTGTATCATATCGGTTTTACCGGACAGCAGAATTTTGTCAAAGGCATCTATTCCACACGCAAGCTCACCATTGATGGTGAAGTTCCGTTTGCAGAGATGGCCAAAGCCCCTTTCCGTTATCAGAGTGACTATCGCATTGACGTCATGGGCGGCAAGGAAGCATACAAGTTTCACTTGGAAAAAGGAAAGCATGTGCTACGGCTGGAGAACAGCCTCGGTGATTTTGCACCCCTTATCCGCAATGTGGAAGACAGTCTGTACAACTTGAACTCCATGTACCGACGAATTTTGATGATTACAGGCACGAAGCCTGATGAATTCCGGGATTACCGGGTGGAGAAACAGATTCCGAACCTGCTGGAAGTGTTCAGCGGGGAAAGTAAACGACTCAAAGACGTAGCCGCACAGCTTCGTCTTCTATCAGGCCAGTCTAGTGATCAGGAAGCGCTGATCAAGACAATGGCGCTGCAACTAGATGAGATGATCGACAAGCCGGATACCATTCCGAGACGGCTTGCGGCATACAAAACCAACACGGGCGGTCTCGGAACTTGGGTGCAGCAGGCACGAGAGCAACCCCTTGAAATCGATGCACTGTACGTCACTTCGATCGACCGTGATATTCCCGGAGCAGGCATGGGACCACTCGCGAAGCTCGGTCATGAAGCAAAGATATTCTATCATTCGTTCTTCATTGATTATAACCAGATCGGCAATGTAGCCACTTCAGAAGATCAACGCACGGTAACGGTCTGGATTGGTAGCGGACGAGACCAGGCGAATACGATGAAGGCGATGATTGACAAGACCTTCACACCAGACAGTGGCATTAACGTGAATCTGAAGCTGGTCAATATGGGAACCTTGCTGCCAGCGACTTTGTCCGGTGAGGGACCCGATGTTGCCATGCAGATCGGTAATGACCTGCCCGTGAACTTTGCGATGCGGAACTCGGCTGTAGATCTGACGCAATTCAGCGACTACAGCACCGTAGAACAGGAGTTCAGGGAAAGTGCAATTGTACCGTATGCCTATGATTCGGGCGTATATGCCCTCCCGGAAACGCAAACCTTTAACATGCTGTTTTATCGTAAAGATGTGCTCGAAGAACTCGGACTTGAAGTGCCTCAGAACTGGGAAGATGTCGAGGCTCTACTCGCGATTCTGAGCAAAAATCACATGGAATTTGGCATGCCGGTTGTGACCCAGGCGAATATGCAGGGTGTCAATATTCCGCCGAACTCGCAGTATGCAACGATGCTGCTACAGAACGGCGGCGCCTTTTATCGTAACGATGACAAGGAATCGGATCTGGATTCCCGGATCGGAATCGAGACCTTTAAGCAGTGGACCGAATTCTATACCGATTACAAGCTGGAGCGGGAATATGATTTTGCCAACCGTTTCCGTACAGGACAGATGCCTATTGGACTAACGGATTACACCATGTACAACCAGCTGTCTGTATTTGCACCGGAGATTCGGGGACTGTGGGGATTCGTTCCTGTCCCAGGAACCGTTCAGGCAGATGGTACCTTAAATCGTGACGTCCCGGGTGGAGGCAGCGCGGTCATGATGCTGGAGAGTGCCAAGGATCAGGACGCGGCGTGGGAGTTCATGAAGTGGTGGACCAGTACGCCGATTCAGGCTGAATTCGGACGGGAGATGGAAGGACTGATGGGTGCGGCTGCCCGTTATCCAACGGCCAACATCAAGGCGCTGGATTCCCTGCCTTGGCCTGCGGAGGATTATGCGAATCTCAAAGCCCAATTCGAAACCGTGAAGGGTATTCCCGAAGTACCTGGTGGTTATTTTACAGGCCGCCATCTGTTCAATGCATTTTACAAAACCGTTGTTGGCCAAGTGGAAGCCAGGGAATCCATCATGGATTATACCCAATATATTCAGGACGAGATTCGCGTCAAGCGTAATGAATTTGGTCTTCCGTAAGCAGAGGGAGGGTTAATCGTGCCACAAATATCACTCCGAGACGGACAAAACAGTCCTCCTGAGAAAGCGTCAAGGATGGGCATGAAATCGTGGTGGAGCTGGAAGCTCCAGGAAATGAAGGCCAGCAAACATTCCTATGTTCTGCTTGCACCTTATATGCTCCTGTTCATCATGTTTACCGTGATTCCGGTTGTCATCTCGATCATACTCAGCTTCACCTACTTTAACATGCTGGAATTCCCGCGGTTTATTGGCTGGCAGAACTACACCCGCCTGTTTCTGGAGGATGATGTATTCCTGATTGCGATCAAGAATACGTTGTTGTTCGCCATTATTACCGGGCCGATCAGTTATATTGCCTGTTTCGTCTTCGCGTGGATCATTAATGAGTTAACACCGAAATGGAGAGCGTTCATGACGCTGATCTTCTACGCGCCCTCCATCTCGGGCAATGTGTATTTTATCTGGCTGATGATCTTCTCGGGAGATCGTTATGGTATTGCAAATGGGCTCTTGATCAAATGGGGTTTTCTGCTGGAGCCGATCCAGTGGCTGAAGACAGAAGCTTACATTATGCCCATCCTCATTCTCGTGCAGCTGTGGCTGAGTCTCGGAACCGGATTTCTGGCGTTTATCGCCGGTTTGCAGACCGTAGACCGGACGTTATATGAAGCAGGAGCGGTAGATGGGATCAAAAATCGCTGGCAGGAACTATGGTACATTACCCTGCCTTCGATGCGTCCACAGTTGATGTTTGGCGCAGTCATTCAGCTCACAACCTCGTTTGCCGTGGCCGATGTGTCGATCGCGCTGGCCGGGTTCCCGAGCGTGAACTATGCAGCAGAGACGGTGGTGACCCATTTGATCGACTTTGGTACAACGCGGTTTGAGATGGGATATGCATCAGCAATTGCCACCGTGCTATTCATGATTATGGTGGGCACCAACTTGCTGGTACAGAAACTGCTTCGAAGGGTGGGAGAATAGCTATGGCTGCAATTGCGACAGGCAAAAAGCGGGTGAATCGCTCGCTATCGGGAAGCCTCTCCCTGTTTGCCCTTCTGCTCGTATTCGGTGCTTTCATGGTGCTGCCGTTGATCTATGCGATCAACAATGCATTCAAACCATTGGATGAAATCTTCACCTTTCCACCAACGTTGTTTGTCAAAAATCCCACGTTCAGCAACTTTACGGATCTGCTGAATCTGCTGAGTGACTCGTGGGTGCCGTTCTCACGTTATATATTCAACACGGTATTTATTACAGGTATCGGAATTGTAGGCCATGTGCTGCTAGCTTCCGCAGCGGCCTACCCGCTTGCCAAGCACAAGTTTCCAGGCAAAGTATTCATGTTCCAAGTGGTCGTACTGTCACTGATGTTCACACCTGCGGTGACGGCGATTCCGAACTATATGATCATGTCATGGCTCGGATGGATTGACTCGTACTGGGCTGTTATCATTCCGGCATTTGCCTATTCACTCGGGTTGTACCTGATGAAGCAGTTCATGGAGCAGATCCCGGATGCGCTGCTAGAAGCAGCCAAGATTGACGGTGCCAGCGAATACCGGATCTTCTGGTCCATCGTCATGCCCAATGTGAAGCCAGCCTGGCTTACATTGATCATTCTGCTGTTCCAGATGTTATGGGGCAGTGATGGGAATGGATACATCTACAGCGAGCAGCTCAAGACCCTGCACTATGCAGCGGGTCAGATTATTCAGGGCGGCATATCCCGGGCAGGAGCGGGTGCTGCGGTAGCACTGATTTTGATGAGTGTGCCGATCACGCTATTTATTTTCTCTCAGAGCAGAATCATTGAGACGATGGCGAGCTCGGGCATGAAGGATTAAGGGGGAACGATATGGCACGCACAGTGAAAAGATGGCTTGTTCTCCTGGCGGCAGTATCTCTGCTGCTGGTGAATGCCGTGCCTGCGGCGGCCTCCCCGGCGCCGTATGAGAGTTACAACTATAACTATTGGAAAGAGGCTGTTCCCTCACCGGATGCCTATCTGCCCGAGCGTACCCTATCAGGTCGTGACCTCGGCATTAGTGAGTTCAAAGACCCCGGTGATGTGAACGTTTCTCCTTCCGGGTTGATCTATATTTTGGATAGCGGCAACAGCAGAATTATCGTATTGGACACCAGTTTTAAGCTGCTGCGCGTCATTGATGGATTCATGATGGATGGCAGCAAGGAGACGTTCAACCTTCCGGGCGGATTGTTTGTGGATGAAGAAGAACACATCTATATTGCCGATACGGGCAACAGTCGTGTGGTCATTCTGGATGGAGAAGGAGCGCTGATTCATACGATCACGAAGCCCGAGTCGGATATCCTTTCGACCCAATTCCAGTTCCAACCCTTGAAGCTGACGGTTGACCATGTGGGCCGGGTGTACGTTGTGGCACAGGGGGTCTACGAGGGCATTATGCAGTTTGACGAGAGTGGGAAATTTATCGGATACGTCGGTACCAACAAAGTGGAGCGGGACTACGGCGAATATATCTGGCGCATGTTATCAACCAAAGCCCAGCGCGCACAGATGGTCCTGTTTGTCCCAACGGAGTTCTCCAATGCGGACATTGACCACAAAGGATTCGTGTATGCGACGAATATTGATCCCGGCTCGAATGAACCGATCAAACGCCTCAACCCGTCTGGCGAAGATGTACTGAAGCGGTTTGGTTATGTTGACGTCAAAGGCGATATCCGGTTTCGCAACAATCCCGGTCCATCCAAACTGATCGATGTGAAAGTGCTGGGTAACGGCATGTACAGTGTATTGGATGCGACACAAAACCGGGTGTTCACGTATGACGATGAAGGTCATCTGCTCTACATATACGGTGGCAAAGGAAATCAGGTGGGTACCCTCAAAACGCCTGTCGCGATTGAACAATCCGGTGAGCACCACTTGGTTCTGGATCGGGGCAAGAACAATCTTGTCGTCTATGAGCCAACCCGTTTTGGTTCCCGTGTGAACGAAGCGGTGGCACTCCACTATCGTGGAGAGGACACGGAGGCCGTGAATATTTGGAGAGAAGTGCTGAAGCTAAATGCCAACTATGACATCGCCTATATTGGTATCGGCAAGTCCTTATTAATGGAGAAGAAAAACGAGGAAGCGCTGGGTTACTTCGAACTTGGGATGGACCGCAAGAGTTATTCTGTCGCGTTCAAGAGGCATCGGCGGGAGATGATGAAGGAACACTTCGGCACATTCCTGACCGCTGCGATCGCGCTGATTATCATTCTGATCCTGACCCGAGTGGCGGTTAAATGGAGACGGAGGAGGCAGATTGATCGTGAAGCAGGATTTCATTAAGTTTCCGCTGCATCTCATTTTTCACCCCATTGATGCATTCTGGGACCTCAAGTCGGATAACCGGGGACGGCTGCTCGTTGCTTTTGCAGCGCTCGTGCTTACCATCATCATGATGATTTTGCAAAAGCAGTACGCAGGATTTCTCGTCAATTACATCGATCCTCGTACGATTAACAGCATCATCGAGATCGCCACAGTTGCAATCCCGTTCTTTCTATGGTGCACAGCCAATTGGGCGGTAACGACCTTGATGGAAGGGGAAGGGAAATTCAGAGAAATCGTTCTTGCGACAGGATACTCTCTTCTTCCGGTTATTCTGATCTATGCCCCGATGATCGTGATCAGCCGCTTCATGGTGCAGGAGGAGACTGCTTTTTATTATCTTTTTAATAGCATCGCGTTCTTCTGGTTTGTGTTGCTTCTGTTCATTGGCATGATGACGGTTCACCAGTACACCGTGATTAAAACAATCATTACCATGGTGCTAACGCTCATTGTGATGGGCATTATCGTATTCCTTGGTGCCCTCGTCTTCAGCATGCTGCAACAGTTGTACGAATTCGGTTATAACATTTACCGTGAGTTGATTTTTCGGACCTAAAGGAGGCGGCATCCGTGAACAAAAGGCAACGACTATATACGGTGCTGGCTGGTGGTGCAGCTGTAATCATGATTGCAGCCGGGCTGCTGTATATAAACAACAGGGGGGTTCCTGCCGTAGAAGCCGCGGCTTATCTGGATACAACAACCCAAGCCATGCCCGTCACGGAGGAACCGTTGCAGTTCCTTGGCGACTCTTCGCAGGGGGTGCCTGGTATGCAACTGGTCGCCGAAGATCAGGGGTTGGCCTTGTACTATAACGAGGAGACAACAGAAATTGCAGTACGTGACGGGAAAAGTGGAGAGATCTGGTATAGTAACCCGAAAGAACGGGATGGGGACAGTCTCGCTTCCGCATATGAAAAAGAAGTGCTGTCCTCCCAACTGAACGTGTCTTTCCGGGATGCGATGGGTACACTGGAGAACTTTCCGAATTTCAGTTCCAGCATCAGCAACAAGCAATTCACTGTGGGGCAGATCGATCAGGGGATTCGGGTGAACTATACGCTTGGTGATACGTCGCTTGGCATTGACGCACTGCCGAAGTTGATCAGCAAGCAGCGCCTGGAGGAGAAGATTCTTTCCAAACTGGATGCTACTGTCGCAAGATACACATCTGCCCGTTATTATCCAACCAAGAACAATCCGGATATTCTGGAGCGGCTGGATGGACAGATTTCGAAACAGCTTGTGCTGAACAAGATGTTGGGAGCCTTTGAGACGGCGGGTTACACGGCGGACGATCTGGCCTTTGACAATCAGGAGAATGGGGTCGAAGGCGGAGGCGTATCGGATAAGCCCAGCTTCGTGATTCCTGTGGAATACCGGCTGGATCAGGGCGCACTTGTCGTAACCGTCCCTTTGAGTCAAGTTCAGGAAAGTGGGCAATATCGCATTCGGAATATTGATTTGCTCGCTTACTTTGGTGCTGCGGATACGAAAGGTGAGGGCTACATGTTCGTGCCTGACGGTTCAGGCAGCCTGATCCACCTGAACAACGGGAAAACCCAAGAAGAACAGTATGTACAGCGCGTCTATGGCGCAGACCCAAATGATAATTCGCTCAGTCGTCCTCAGGTTAGTGAATCAGCGTATATGCCTGTGTTTGGTCTGAAGAACGGGGAGAATGCCTGGTTTGCGGTGATTGAAAAAGGGGATGGCATTGCCAGTATCTCTGCAGATATTGGAGGCAGGCAGAACAGTTACAACCATGTGCATGCGACCTTCTCCCTGCGGGGTGAGGATGAGCTGGAGATGTATACCTCGCAGAAAATGCAGGAGATTCAGCTGCTTAGCGAAGAGCCTTTCCGTGGAGATATCCAGGTGCGTTATCATTTCCTTCATGGAGAAGATGCCAGTTACTCGGGCATGGCCCGTCTGTATCAGCAGCAATTGATAGAGCAGGATGTATTGAAGCCACGCGCAGAACAGACGGAGTTGCCGTTCTATGTAGATGTACTTGGTGCGGTGGACAAAGAGGCTTCGTTCCTGGGCGTGCCCTATCGTTCCACTCTAGCTATGACCACGTACGAACAGGCTACTGAAATGGCGGCGAAGTTGCAGCAGGAAGGTGTAAACCGCGTGCAAATGCGGTATCAGGGATGGTTCGGCGGTGGGATCAGTCATCATATGCCAACCCAGGTGAAGTTGGACAGTGAAGTAGGCAGTCGTTCCGAACTTCAGGCGTTGTCCGCTAAGCTTGGGCAGTCTGGCGGAGCCTTGTTCCCGGATGTGGCTTTCCAGCACATTTATCACGATGATATGCGCTTTGCTCCCTCTTCGGATGCGGCACGCTTTGTCACGAAAGAGACAGCAGAACTGTATCCATACAGTCCTGCCCTTAATCGCATGGATCAGAGCAAGGACAGCTATTTTCTGCTCTCAGCGGCCAAGCTCCCTTATGTGGTGACTGAGTTTGCCGATAAATTCAATAAACTGGACCTCGGCGGATTATCCCTCCGTGATCTTGGGCAAGTCCTGACTTCCGATTATCGGGATAGTCGGGTGATTCATCGGGAGACGGCGAAGAACATTGTGAAGGAACAGCTGGGACAGCTGGAACAATCCTATCCAAACCTGATGATATCAGCAGCAAATAGCTACGCTTGGGGAAGTGCACAACATGTTGTGAATGTACCCGCAGGGTCGAGTCGGTTCAATATTACCGATGAAGAAGTTCCTTTTTATGCGATGGTTATTCATGGATATATGAACTATGCTGCCTCTCCGATGAACACGTCGGGGGATCAGGATCTCCGCAAACAATTGCTGCGCAGCCTGGAGCTTGGGGCAGCTCCGTATTTTCAATGGACATATGAACCATCTTCCCGGCTGAAACTTACGAATTATGATTCGGCCTACGCGACTGAGTATGGCTATTGGGTGGATGACGCTGTTGCCTTGTATAAGCAGGCGAATGAAGTGCTGGGAGAACTGGAGAATGAGCAGATCCTGAAGCATGAACGCATCCAGGATGGCGTGGTCCGGATCACTTATACGGGCGGTACATCCATCCTTGTGAATTACAATGTGGATTCAGTTACTGTTGATGGAACAACAGTTGGCGGGACGGATTATGTGGTGGAAGGAGTGAACCGATGAGAACCATTCGATTATCGCTGAAGTCACGGAGAGCGCTGCTTGGACTTGCATTTATATCGCCGTGGCTGGTCGGCTTCATCTTCCTCTTTGCCACGCCACTCCTGCAATCCATCCGGTTCAGTCTGAGTAATCTGTCTGTTGCTCCGGGCGGATACGTCCTGGAATACGTTGGATTTAAAAACTTCAAGGATGCGCTTCTGGTTGACGCGACGTTCAACCGGATTCTGGTCGACTCGGTTGGAGCGATGCTGCTGAATGTGCCGATGATACTGTTTTTCAGTCTGTTCACGGCGACACTGCTTAACCAGAAGTTCAGAGGCAGAACGATGGCGCGTGCAATCTTCTTCTTGCCGGTTATTCTGGCTTCCAGTGCAGTTGCAGCAGCTGAGTCTGCGGGATTAATCAATCTGATGGGGGATGCGAGTGCGGTCGATGCATCTGCGGATGGCGGGGCTTCGTTCAACGTGGTATCCATTGTGCGGATGCTGGCGGATGTGGGATTGCCGATGGCCTATGTGGATTATATTGTAGAAGCCATCATGCGGATCTATGAGATTATTAGCAGTTCAGGTGTCCAGATTCTGATCTTCCTCGCCGCGCTGCAATCGGTGCCGGGATCGATGTACGAGGTTGCCAAGATTGAAGGAGCAACAGCCTATGAATCATTCTGGAAAATTACATTTCCCATGGTCAGTCCGTTGATTCTGACGAATGTCATCTATACCATTATTGATTCATTTGCCGGAAGTCCGGTCACACAAGCTATCTATCAGACCGCATTCAAAACCCAGAACTTTGGCTTAAGCTCGGCGATGTCCTGGTTATATACCATGGTGATTGGCCTTGTACTGATCGTAGTGGGTTGGGTGTTGTCACGGCGGGTTCATTACAACTGACGGTTAACGTTGAGGGAGGCTTCAGATTATGGCTGCGTCAGGAACAGATCGCATGGTAGTGGTTCCAAAACAGAATTACCACATGCAGCGGGTACGAAACAAGACATCGGACCTTCTCTATTCCATATTCAGATATGCACTGGTCATCGGAATTTCATTTATTATTTTATATCCGTTATTTCTCAAAGTTTCAGTCGCGTTCAAGGATAAGCAGGATATTTACAATCCGACGATCTATATGATTCCCCAGCATTTTACACTGGATAACATCCGGCTTGCAGCCCAAGTGATGGATTTTCTTCCCTTGCTGGCGAACACCTTACTCTTTGTTACCATCACAACGCTTCTGACAGCGATATCCTGTGCACTTGCCGGATACGGCTTCGCCCGGTTCTCGTTTCCGGGTAGCCATGTGCTCTTTATCCTGGTGATTCTGACTATTCTGGTGCCGACAAGTACGCTCATGGTACCGATGTATCTGCATTTCCGCAGCTTCGACTTTATGGGCATCATTCAATTGTTCACGGGGAAAAACGGGATTAACCTGCTCAATACGTACTGGCCTTCGATGATTACGGCTGCTACGGCAGGAGGGCTGAAGGCGGGGCTATTCATCTATATCTTCCGGCAGTTTTTCAAGGGGATGCCGAAGGAAATCGAGGAGGCCGCACTGATTGACGGCGCAGGTGGATTCAAGACATTTGCCCGTATCATGTTGCCTAATGCAATCTCGCCGCTGATTACGGTCATTCTGTTCTCGTTTGTCTGGCAGTACAATGATACGTTTTATTCGGCACTGTTCATGAGCGAAAGTCCGCTGATTTCACTGAAAGTGGCTTCTTTGCCGGCTCAGGCGAACCAATTGATTCCGCAACTGATGGGCTTTGGTTCGAACTCGGGTATCAAGGCTGATCCAAACTATGTGGCCATGATCGTGGATACAGGCATTTTGCTGGCGATTGCACCGCTGATTATTTTGTACCTATTCGTGCAACGTTATTTCGTGGAGAGTATTGAACGTTCTGGTGTAGTGGGTTAACATGGTAAACCCAATTGGAGGTGTAGAGATGACAGTGCGTGAGATCAGCAGAGTTCCGGTGAATAAAGCAGCGACATCCGAAGCAAAAGAGTTGATGGCGTTCCTGGTCGAGCGTTATCGAAAAGGGATGTTGTCAGGCCAGCAGGATTACAGCAATCTTAACTGGATTAATGAAAATACAGGCCGGAAGCCAGCTGTGATTGGCTTTGATCTCATGGAATATTCCCCTTCAAGAACAGATCGCGGTGCGGTCTCTCAGGAGATTCGGGATGCGATAGACTGGCACAAGCAAGGCGGGATCGTGACACTATGCTGGCACTGGAACGCACCAACGGATCTGCTAGATGAACCTGGCAAAGAGTGGTGGAGGGGGTTCTATACGGATGCCACTACCTATGATCTTGCCTTCGCGCTGGCTGATACTGAATCGGAAGCATATCAGTTATTGATCCGGGATGTCGATGCGATTGCAGTTCACTTGCAAGAGTTGAAGGATGCTGGTGTACCTGTATTATTCCGACCACTTCATGAAGCAGAAGGTGGGTGGTTCTGGTGGGGAGCGAAAGGCCCCGAACCTGCCAAACAGCTATATTGTTTGTTGTATGATCGATTGGTTCAAGAACATCAGCTGAACAATCTCATCTGGGTCTGGAACTCGGAAAAACCGGAATGGTATCCGGGTGATGATGTCGTGGATATTGTCAGTGTGGATGTATACCCGGAAGCAGGAGACCACAGCCCGTTGGCTGCACGTTACGCCAACCTGCGTGAGCTTGTGAAGGATAGCAAAATCATTGCACTCGCCGAGAACGGCTCTATTCCGGACCCCAAGAAGATGAAGGAACAGGATGTCCACTGGAGTTGGTTCTGTACCTGGACAGGTGGATTCCTGAGAGACGGAACGCATAATGATGTGGCGTTTTTGAAGAAAGTGTATCACAGCGAAGAGGTCATTACGCTGGATCAGTTACCGAAGTGGAGTTGGTTATAAGAACTCCACTGCCAAGCATGTATTGGAATCAGAGAAGCATTAGTATTCGCTGTAAGAAATAATGCGAATACTAATGCTTTTTTTGGTGGCGTACATATGTAAGTGGAACCCCTCTTCCGAGAAACATGGGAATCCGGTTCGAACAAGAATCTAGTTTGACGGGTGAAGCATAGCTTGGATATTGGTATATAAATTTACGCTGGAAGTGAATAAAATGTACGATTGATTAACCGTGCGAATCAGAATCCTCTCGCTTGTTCCATTGACTGGACCGATCCGAATGGCGGATGGTTCGCTACCACCATATGTATCATCCATGGTGACCGATGTAATATGTGGGATGGGAATTTCAATTTTGGAAAACTGCCACCGGATGACCAGTTGATCTTTTATTTTTTTGACGTTAACACCAAACATAATAAGACCTCCCTTTAAGCTTGCTGAAGATAAATACTTTTTATTAGTCTACCACTTATTGGTTAATATTTCCTTGATAATAGTGAATTTCCCCCGTGCAATTAAGTACCCAAGTGTAACTTTATCCAATGGTAATATTTTGCCACAGATATTTCCATAAATGTTGGCATGATGTACACTATGACTAACGAATATGGATACGGAGCGATTTGTTGGAGGTGAGATTCGTATGGCGGATTTGAACGCGTATCATTATTTTGAAAAAAGTCTTGGTCCTTTCCGAAATCTCTCAAGCCTGTCTAATGAAGAAGCCGAAACAGTTACTCAACAAATCCGTGATCAAGGCCGGAATTTTGCCAGTCAGCGATCAGCGGATTATATGACCATCCGAAGAGCACTTGAACATAAAGCGTACGAGCAGTTTAAGGGCAAAGGCGGAACCCCGACCAATCCATATCCCCACTATATGACCCTCGGTGCATGTGAATGGTTGTCATCCTGGTATACCGAACCGGATCAATTGATCATTCCGTGGGAAGATCTGTCTGCCGAAGTTGTGAGTTTCACGTATGGAGACCTCTTTCCAACCATGCGTTATTCCGATGATAAACCTTACCGTAAGCAGATCTACACCAAGGATGAAATCCTGGAAATTATTCAGGCCTATGGTTGGCCTCAAGAATGGAACCGTCTAGGCGATCAAGGCCCGGAACGATATATTGAAGTACAAGTATGGGACGAGCGCATCATCAGACCCTATCGTTGAAGCGAAAGGGTTCATGGCGCGCTTTCTAACGTTTCTAACAGGTGCAAAAAAGTGCAATTGCAGGAAATACGGGTGTTCGTTATAGTGAGTGAAAGCTTTGACCGGTCAGGAAGAATCTTCTTCAAAGGCCTGTCAAAGCCCCTTTTTTAATCGTTAATCCGATTAAGACTATAGGTTTAAGAGACTAAGGAGGATGGGAAAGCCTATGCAAAAAGTGGGGAAACGTAACACCCGTAATCTGGCCTGGATCATATCGGTTGTCATGGTCATGTCCGTGGTACTTAGTGCATGCGGAAGTAAGGAAGAAGAACAGGTGAGTGGCAGCAGCGGCAATGGAGACGATCCGTTGGAAGTTAGCATTATGACCATCACGCCAAGTGCTGTCCCCGCTGCTGATGATAATGTAATCAAACGCGCCATTGAAGAAGCGACTAATTCCAAAATGAATATCCAGTGGGTCTCCAACAATATTTATGGTGACAAGCTCAATCTGACACTGGCTTCCGGGGATATACCTGATCTGATCATGATTAATGATCCGTTTGGAAGTACCTTCACCAAGATGGTCAAACAAGGTGCTTTCTGGGACATCACCCCTTATATCAAGGACTATCCGAATCTCAGTGGAGGCATTCCTGATATTGCATGGGATACGACCAAGGCAGCAGACGGCAACAATTATGGTATCCCGCGGCCTCGTCCGGTAACTGGAGATTCTTTTTTCATCATCCGCAAGGATTGGCTTGACCGATTGAATTTGCAGGTGCCAGAGACCACGGATGAGTTATTCAACGTGATGGAGGCTTTTGTAGAGCAGGACCCTGATGGTAACGGAACCAAAGATACCACAGGACTTGCCGCGTATATTAGTCCCGATGATCTCGGCTGGGGAGGTAATCTGGGCCCCGTTCTCGGTGCCATTGAGAGTTCTTTTATCGGAACCAATAGCAGTTGGAAATGGGATGAGTCTCAGGGGAAGCTGGTCTACAGGGAGCTGTTGCCCGAGGTGAAAGAATCCCTTCAATATCTAACCAAAGCCTATAGCAGCGGCATGATGCCGGAAGATCTGCTTTCGCTCAAGCTGACGCAGGCCAGAGAACTGTTCAAGCGCAATCAGGCGGGTATTATCGTGGACAAGACAGGCACGATGCGCAAAATCTATGCCGATGACCTGAAGAAGGTCGATCCTTCTTTCAAATATACGGATTTCTATCCTCTGACCAATCTGAATGGATATAATCCGAAGGGTTCGGGGTACAACGGTATTCTGGCGATCCCTGCCAGTGTGCCGGAAGAGAAGATGAAACGAATTCTCCAACTCGTCGATACCTGGATGAATCCGGAAGTGTTTGAAATCCAGCAGTTCGGGATTGAAGGTACACATTATGAAGTGGTCGATGGCAAAAAGGTCGCAAGTAGTGAAAAGTTGACGGCGGATAACGCGTCGGATTTCAATCATATCGTTAACGTCATCGACCTGCCTTGGGATACCACTGGTGAAACCGATGAAGAGACCCGGGCCAATGAACTGTTCAAAAAAGTGGAGGCAGAGCGAGACAAAACGAGCGTGGCGGATCTGGCTGCTGGCCTTCAATCCGAGACCGGGCAGAAGGTGCTGCCTGAACTCAACAAGAAGATCCAGGATCTGAAAGCAAAGATTATTCTGGGCCGGGAGCCGATTGAAGCTTGGGATGCCTTTGTGGAAACCCTGCGGAATGATCCGAATTTCCAGGCCGTGAGTGATGAGATGACCGAAGCCTACAAGAAAAGAAATGGACAGTGAATCTGAGGGAAGGAGCTGCAAACCATGAGCACCCATGAGCAACGAATGAGTACGGTTAAGGGGAAGCAGACTTCATCCAAAAAGAAAAGGTTAAACCTGCTGTCCGCACTTCGGCGTGACCGGTCGTTATATGTGCTGGCACTGCCAGGCATATTGTTCTTCCTCGTTTTCAAATACATCCCGATGTGGGGCATTATCATTGCGTTTCAGGATTACTCGCCCTTTCGGGGGATTCAGGGCAGTGAGTGGGTTGGTTTGCAGCACTTTACAGCACTCTTTGATAATCCGGACTTTGCCTTGTTGTTTCGAAATACGCTGGCGATCAGCCTGCTCAATCTGATATTGTTCTTTCCTTTTCCGATCCTGATCTCCCTGGGACTCAATGAACTGCGAAGTGTGGCGTATAAGAGACTGATTCAAACGATTATCTACATGCCGCATTTCCTCTCCTGGGTAATCATTGCCGGCTTAACGCTGCTGCTGTTCGCCAAAGGAACGGGGCTGATTAACGAGTTATTCGTTTTATGGGGATGGCCCCGCGTGGATATATTGACGAACCCCGACAGCTTCTGGATCATGGTCACCCTGCAAGCAATGTGGAAGGAAGCAGGTTGGGGCACGATTGTGTTCCTGGCCGCCATGGCGAGTGTGGATACTCAGCTGTATGAGGCGGCACGCATGGATGGAGCGGGACGATTGCGCCAGATCTGGCACATTACGCTGCCTGCCATCCGCAGTGTCATCATCGTGCTTTTGATTTTAAGACTAGGAGATATCATGGAGGTTGGGTTTGAGCAAATCTTCCTTATGTACAACGGCGCTGTATCTGAAGTGGCCGAAGTATTCGACACCTATGTATACCGCACAGGGATTGAGCAGGGCGATTTCAGCTACAGTACAGCGGTTGGACTGTTCAAATCCGTAATTGGGCTGGTGCTGGTCGTTGTCGCAAATCGTGTGGTAAAGCGCTTGGGTCAGGAAGGCGTCTACTAGTTAGTTCCGGTACCCGACCCATATCCGGGACAGCCATTGATCAATGGAGAGGAGGTTTCGAATGCATCGCATGAAATGGAGTGAGCGGATTGGACAGTCCCTGAATGTGGTTACGCTTGGACTATTGGCTGTGGTCATGTTTTTCCCGCTATATTATGTTTTCGTTGTTTCATTCACGGACCCCGGAGAGTATTTGCAAAAGAAGATCGTACTCTTCCCGGAACGCTGGTCTGTTGAAGCCTATACGTATTTGTTATCCACGCCTGCCTTTGCACGCTCGCTGGGGAACAGTGCATTTCTGGCAACCGTCGGCACGGTGTGCAGCCTGGCTGTATCATCCTCTCTGGCTTATGCGCTGTCCCAGAAGCGATTCCACTTCAGAAAAATACTGATGTTCCTGATTGTACTAACCATCTTGTTTAGCCCGGGCATCATTCCAAATTACCTGCTGGTGCGGGAACTGGGGCTGATCAATAATATCTGGGCACTGATCCTGCCTGCGCTTGCCAATGGCTGGACGGTGTTGCTGATGAAAAATTTCTTCGACAGCCTGCCTGCAGAGATCAGCGAAGCAGCGTCTATCGATGGGTGTAGTGCCATCCGGACCTGGTACACGATTGTGTTACCATTATCGATGCCCGCGCTAGCTGCTTTTGGATTGTTTTTTGCCGTAGGCTACTGGAACCAATTCTTCGCGGCACTATTGTATCTAAACGATTCTGCGAAATGGCCCATTCAAGTATTGCTGCAAAACATGCTGCTGAATGCATCAAACATTGATCTGGTTGCGCCTGGACAGCTGGTGGAGACACCGCCGACAGAAATGTTGAAGATGGCCGCGATCATTGTAGCCATATTGCCAGTACTGGTGGTTTATCCGTTTATACAAAAGCACTTTGCCAAAGGAGCCCTGATCGGCTCGGTCAAAGGATAAATTTGCATTCAGGCGGGGATTCCCGGAAAGGAGGTCCATTCAGATGATATTCAAGCGCACAGCTGATCCATTACCCAAAGGACGTTATTTCAGGCGCAGCCTGATGATGATTCTGTTTATCGCCTGCATTCCGGGAGTCATTACAGGGGTGTTGTTGTATGGCTGGGTCACCGTCAAAATGGAAAAGATTTTGCAGCAAACCCATCTGCATCAATTTGGACAACGCACCGTGTGGGTTGGCGAACAGTTGGATGCGCTTGAATTGACCTTCTCGCAGTGGGCCTTTGATCCGGTTTTCGATAACCGTCTGAAAGAGCTCGATTTTGTATTCAAGTATAAACAGGTTCATGAACTATACCGATTGCTGCTGATGATCCAGAATTCCAATACACTGATCGGCAAAGTTCAGTTGTATCTGGGGGAACCACGGGCCGTGAAGATGGATTCTGAACGATATGATTTTGTTAAAGATGCTGGGGAAATTGAGAAGTATGAACTGCTAACTCACCAGCCCCAGGCCACATATTGGTCCCGCTCCATGGATGGCATGTCCATGATGATGGTGAATCGGCTTCCGGGTGGAAGCGACGATGCACTGGGTGCATTAACAATCACGCTGGATAACAAGCAACTGGGTAACATGTTACAGACCTTGTCCCCGTATAATGGCGGGACGACATTCCTGCTGGATGAGCAGGGCAAGCCCATGCTCCCACAAGACCAAGCGCTTGGTGGATTACAACATGCTGTCCGTGAACATATGTTGAACCTGGAAGGGAATCTGTCTTCTTTCCTGATGGAATATGAGGGACTGACCTACTCGGTTCAATCGGGCACCTTCCGCAGACTGGGTACCGATTGGACTTATCTGTCTGCGGTTCCCCTCAATGAAATTGTAGCTCCGATTGTGTCTGTACCCCGAATTGTTCTTCTCGTCAACGGATCGGGACTATTGCTGGCTCTGATCCTGTCGTGGGTCGGTTCGCTCCAGCTCTATAAACCGTTTACGAAATTACTGCGAATATTTACCGTGACTGGAGCACCGGTCGAGGCTATAGCGCCAGAAGTGTTATCCTCTCCCCAATTGTTGTCCGCAGCTTCTACCCGCTCAAATGGGTCTGTACAACTGGATGAAATCAAGCATATTGAACAGCGCTGGATCGGCGTTAATCAGGAGAGAGAATTGTTGCAGCAACGGTTGGAAGAGCAGCTTCCACTCGCCCGGGAAAGCTTGCTGATTCAGCTCACGCTGGGTCATCTGTTATTGTCATCCGACCATGAATGGAAAAAACGCCTGGCACAGCTGGGCTGGGTCCTTCGGGATGAGCGGTTCATCATCCTGTTTGCTCACATGCGTCCGAGTGCAGTTCTTCTATATGGGGCTAAAGAGCGAAATCGGAGCGAATCTCAGGAGTGGATCAGTTTTGCCGCAACGGACATTCTGAACAGGCAGTTGGAGGGACTTCCTTACCGGGCTGAAACGATCAATTACCATGACATGTCCATTGCGCTGTTACTTGCTGTCCCTCCAGAGGTTCAACCAGAGATGCCTGAATTCAGGCGAGAATTATCTCGGATGGCCCAGCATTGGCTGGAAGCCGTGCAGTCGGAATGGAACGTTCGCATGACAGTCTCGATCAGCAAACACACATCAGATGCCTCCCATATCCCGCAGCTGGTCAGAGAATCGAGGGCTGTGTTGAGGAAAAGACAGTTCTCTTCCAATGTGACCATCATTGATATGAATGAGGAGGCAGAGCAGGATGTGAATGAACATGGAGCTTATCCGCTTGAGCTGGAGCAGACCATCATCTCGGCATTACGTAGTGGTGAACAGGACACTGCTCTGGAACAGTTCAGCATATTTATAGGCATGTATGCCGGATCTGAAGCGCCAGAGAAGCATGTTCGTCAGGCTTTATTCCAACTGCTGGCACGCATACAACATACCCTTTTGCAATTAGGGGAAGACCCGGTTGAACTGTTTGGTGTAGGAATGTATGAAGAGGTGCTGCATCTGCATGATCTGGATGAACTGTTCCTGTGGTTCAGGGAACGGATTGTGCACGTATGTGTAGAGGAATTCACAGGCAAGGAAGAGAAGCAGATACAGATGGCTGTTCATCAGATGAAGGAGCATGCGCAGCAGCAGTATGCAGAAGCGTTATCGCTGGATGAATTGGCAGATCTTCACGGGATTCATTCCTACACATTAAGCCGGGCATTCAAGCAGGCATTCGGGCAGAACTTTGTGGACTATCTGACTGAGGTAAGGCTCCACCGGGCCAAGGAGTTGCTTGAATCGACAGACGTCAAGATCAGTGAAATTGCGGAGCAGGTGGGCTATCAGCCCAGTTACTTTAATCGTCTATTCAAGAAAAGCGAGGGAACGACGCCAAGTCGTTACCGGGAAGAGATTCACAAGCATACCGGGCACAATCGGGGTAACCGCTCCGTTTAAATCACGCCCTAGTTTTCAGCCCAAAGGAGAGTGGGATGTGACGTGTCACAGGACAAGCCAAATATTATTTTTCTCATGACGGATCAGCAGCGATGGGACTGTATTGGAACGTTCAATGAACATATTCATACACCGAATCTCGATAAACTTGCAGCCGAGGGAATCACTTTCCGCGATGCGGTCTGCCAATCGCCAATGTGTGCGCCAAGCCGAAGCTCCATGATGATGGGATATTATCCGTCGCAGCTTGGGGTCCGAACGAATTATGGCGGATTGTTCGAGGAAGATAAGCTGCCTTCCGAACCTTTGCCGGAGTTAATGCACCGCGCAGGGTATCAGACAGCCGGATTCGGAAAAACACATTGGAACCATAGCGAGGGCGTAGATGAGCCTTCAACTCGAGGGTTCGAAGTAAGATCCATCGGACTTTCTCGTCAAAGTGGTCATTATGAACAGGGAGCGACAATGATGGGTGACTCCCATCCCGAAGCACTGGAAGCTTACCATCAGGAGACCAAGGATTTTGGTAGCGGTGAGGAAAATGTCAATGGCTATACAGGGCTTACGAGTCAGATTCCAATGAATCAGCATCGGGATGGCTGGGTAGCCGAACAGGCGCTGCAATTTTTGGATGAAGGGATAGACCCGGAGCGACCGTTATTTTTTTATCTGTCTTTCCTGAAGCCACATGCCGGGTTCAATGTACCCAAAGCATTTGAAGACCTGTACAGGCTGGAAGATATTCCGGATATCCCGCAACCGCCTTGGGAGGATGAAATGCAGACTCACCTGGCAGCTTCCGATGAACTGAATTTGAATAGTCGACAGTCGTACCTCGACAAGAAGAAGGTATGGGACCAGCGCAGTTTGGAGGAGCGAAGGAGAACTACGCTCAGATACTGGGCGAATTGCTCCTGGCTCGATCATTACTTTGGACTCGCTTTGGAGAAGTTGGAGAACCAGGGGAGGTTGGATAACGCGCTGATTGTATTTGTCTCGGATCATGGAGAGATGCTGGGGGAACGACAGTTTCGCTTCACCAAATATAATCTGTATGACAGCAGTGTAAGGGTGCCGCTCATATTGTCTGGTACCCACATTCAGGAGCAGAAGCGCGGAACGATTGATCTGATGCCTGCGGAATTGGTGGATCTGGTGCCGACATTGACACGCGCAGCTGGACTTGAAGCGAATCCGATGCTGCCTGGTGTCGATCTGCTGGGCGATCTCAGGCATCGCGGAACGTTCTGTGAATTCCATGGAAAGGGAGTAACGGCACCTCATTCGGCTCCGGCCTATATGTGGCGGACTGCGGAGTGGAAGCTCATTCTGTACATGGAAGGCTCTGTCGCGGAGTCTGCATCGAGAGTGCATGAAACGAAGGGTGAATTGTATCACCTGACGGTTGACTCTCATGAGTGGACGAACCTGTATGATGAGGAGCAGCATGCTGTAATTCGGGAGCAATTAAAGACCGAACTGCTGATGCATCTGGCTGTCAGTTGGGCGAAAGGCCCCTTTTTCTATGATCGTGGAGGAACCAAGCCGTTAGAGCGGTAGATAGACCATGTTGACCGGGCATCCGGAGGCAAAGCAGTTATTGCTGAACCAGATCAGTCGATCTCATTAGATTGGCTCGTGGGGACAGAGATAACAGGCTTTGCTTTTTTTTATACATATACTAACCATCGATGGAGGGGAATTGTAAATGAAAACCAAATCAACTGTGACCAAAGGAACGAAAGTACTATTCACGTTACTGTTAAGTGGAGTTATTGGATGGACAGGTATTGTATCACCGGGAGGGGGAGTACTTCAGGCAAATGCCGCAGAAGGGTCTGCACCACGTCTGGTTGAAGATCTGGGACGAGGCCTTACTGCCGTATATCTGGGAGAGAACAAGGTGTATCTGAGCTGGCGTCTGCTTGGGACCGAACCGCAGCAGGTTACATTTGATATCTATCGTCGGACGGGCACAGAAGAGGTGAAGCTGAACGACCAGCCTTTGACGCAGGGAACCAATTATACAGATACGAATGTGGACGTAACCCAGAGCCATACGTATATCGTGAAATCTTATGTGGACGGTGGGTTACAGGGTGCGAGTGCCGAGGTTGTATTGGCAGTCAATCCCGAGATCCGTAATTATTTCAGTATTCCGCTGCAAAATATAACGTCCAATGCGTCCGATTATTTTGTGCAGCATGGCTGGCCTGGGGATCTGGACGGTGATGGGGAATATGAATACGTGGTCACCCGAATTCCGGTGAACGGAGGGAATAAATATGTGGAAGCCTACAGTCTGACCGAAGGTTTCCTGTGGCGGATCGATCTGGGTCCATACAGTGTCACAACGATAGATACATATAATGCGCCGCCTGCTTCCGTCAGTGAATTTGGAGTGCCGGGACTTGGAGGCTGGCGGGACAACGACAATATAACGGTATTTGATCTGGACAGTGACGGGAAGGCTGAAGTACTGCTGCGTACCTTTGAAGGAGTGAGGTTTGCAGATGGTCAGGTCGTTCCTGCGACAACGGAGCGTGCTCAATATGTGTCCGTCGTGGATGGACTGACCGGAACAGAAGCGGCACGCACAGCGATAACCAATGATTATGCAGCCGATGGTCCGCTCAGTGGGCACTTTGGCATTGCTTATCTGGATGGTGAACATCCAAGCTTGATTACGGCGCTCAAGAATCGTGCGCTTAGCCGTAATTTTCAGTATGTGACGTCAGCCTATGATTATGCAGACGGTGCCCTGACCGAGCGTTGGAGACATGCTGGAGCGGACGGTGAGTTTTTCCACCAGATTCGTATATTGGATCTTGACGGGGATGGGAAGGATGAGGTGTCATTCGGAGGCTGGGCACTGGATGATAATGGAGAGACCTTGTACAGTCTGCCGGGTGTAGTCCATGGCGATCGTTTCCACATTACTGACATTGATCCGGATCGACCGGGGCTGGAGCAATTCGGGATTCAGCAGGCGGAGAATGGAAACGTCAATCAATTTCCTTGGTTTTATGCCGATGCGGCAACGGGCGATATTATTCGTACAGGGGAAATCCCGGAGGACGTGGCACGGGGAACGCTGGCGGATATTGATCCACGGCACAATGGGCTTGAGATGTGGTCCAGTTCAGGCAATATCTACAATGTGCATGGTGAAGTGATCAGCTCAGTCCAGCCCTCGACCAATTTCAGAATTTGGTGGGATGGTGATGTGCTCGGCGAGCTGTTGGATAAGAATTTTGTGGAGAAGTGGGATTGGGAGCAGAACACGACAACACGTCTGTTTACAGCCGATGATGTTCGCGTGAATTCCAGAAACGCCCCAGTACTTTATGGCGATCTGCTGGGGGATTGGAGAGAGGAAGTTCTTTATGAAACGAGTGATTTCACAGAATTGCGTCTGTACACAACAACGATACCATCCGATGTCCGCATCTACACGCTGCCGCATAATCCGGCTTACCGCAATGGACTGGCGGTGAAAGGATATATGCAATCCTTGTTGACCGATTATTATCTGGGTGAAGGAATGACAACACCAACGGTTCCGAACATTCGTCCTGTCTTGTACAATGGGGATCAGGAGTCTTAAACCAGTGGAAGGGGATGTTTCAGATGCATGGTCAGATACCCGAAAAGGGAACTTCCTGCTGTTGCTCTGCAAGTCGGAGCGGCAGGCTTAAGGAGGGAATTCGATCAGAGGACATGCCTGAATCGACGGCTTCCCGTGAGGTGAGTGCAGCATCCGACCATGTATCTCCACTTTTCGTTGACCGTCTACCGCCTGATGCGCTGGCGGGAGACGATGAATACATCGCCGGACGAAACGACAGGAACAGCATATTAATTGAAGGTGGACGTTACCTTATGGGCACCAATGACCCGGAAGCTTTTGCAGGAGATGGGGAAGGGCCTGTCAGGGAAACTCAGGTAGACTCCTTTTATCTGGATGAATGCACGGTGACCAATGCGCAGTTTGGACGGTTTGTGCGGGAGACCGGGTATCGAACAGAGGCCGAGCGATTCGGCTGGTCCTTTGTTTTTCATTTATTCGTTTCTTCGCAAACGGCTGCGCATGTTCGTACCGTGGTGCAGCAAACGCCCTGGTGGTGGGTTGTCGAAGGTGCGGACTGGTCTCATCCCGAAGGACCTGACTCTGATGTGAACGACAGGGCTGACCATCCCGCTATTCATATCTCCTGGAACGATGCCAATGCGTATTGTGGATGGGCGGGTAAGCGCCTGCCTACAGAAGCTGAGTGGGAATATGCAGCCCGTGGTGGATTAATCCAAAAGAAATATCCCTGGGGGGACATTCTGCGGCCGGATGGACTGCACCATTGCAACATCTGGCAAGGTATCTTTCCAACTCAAAATAATGCCGCTGATGGTTATGCGGGCACGGCACCCTCCCGATCTTTTCCTGCCAACGGATTTGGACTGTACAACATGTCAGGTAATGTATGGGAATGGTGCGCTGACAACTACGTCAGGGATCATGAGCAGTCTATACTTGCTGAGACTGTTGCTTCTCCCGATGAAATTCGCAAGGTGTTAAAAGGTGGTTCCTACCTATGCCACCGTTCCTATTGCAATCGGTACAGAGTGGCAGCACGGATTTCCAATACGCCGGATACATCCACCGGACATATCGGTTTCAGATGTGCATCTGATGTATTGCCGGTATAGCGTGCTATTGATATGACATACCGAATACGATTATGTATATATGAAAGGAATACAAGCGACTCATGTGAGTCGCTTTTTTCCTTTTACTGATCCGAAAGGATAATTCCGTTATTTCACGAATACAACAGAGAACTCAGCGAATTCAAAATCACAGACAAAGGGTGTGCCACATGACGAATCTATTCGAACAATGTTCAGGTAAAACATTATCTGCCAACCTGGGATGGCTGAACGAGCCAGCAGATTGGTCCATCGAAGACGGCAAAGTAACGATAACCGTTTCGCCGATCAGTGATTTTTTCATTGATCCGGGAGGTGAGCCGGTGAAAGCCTCAGCTCCATTTTTACATACGATAATCAAGGGAGATTTCAGCATCGTCACTCAAGTACAGGTGGAGATGAAAGAACAGTATGATTCGGGCTGTCTGATGGTGAGGGTGGACGATACGAATTGGGCTAAAGTTTGCTTTGAGTATTTCGAAGAACAGCCTTCCATTCTTAGTGTCGTTACTCGTGGAAACTCGGATGATTGTGTATCAGAACCTGTAGACGTTAACAAGCCTTATTTACGTGTAGCCCGGGCAGGCAACAGCTTTGCTTTCCATTATTCTCAGGATGGAGAGAAGTGGAAGCTGGTACGTTATTTCGGCCTCGACTGCCCGGATGAGATCAAAGTTGGCATTGTGGCCCAGTCCCCAATTGGGCAAGGGACGAAGGTTACTTTTACAGATGTACAGCTTCAACATGGAGTGACCGGAAGTGTTCGCCGAGTAGAATAACACGATCAGAAGGTTGTTCTGTTATTCATTTCACTCGAATTAGCAATCCGAACAGGCCGAGTACAGCAAAGGACAGGAATGCCGTAGTATTGGAAAACACTTCAATGGTGTAACCTGCCATGGAAGAGCCGAGAAATTGCCCGACACCCAGCGCGAGAAAGGCAAGGCTGATTCCGATGGATACATTCGGACTGAATAGTCTCGTTGCCCATACAATAAACACACTGGTCAGGAAAATATACGTGCTGCCAAACATGATGGCAGAGATCAGACTGGCAGTCATCGATGGCAAAAGAATAACTCCGAGCGAAATAGCCAATAACAGTATGCCTATTCGGTAGGACGACCCAATCTTGATACGTTCAATAATGCGACCAGCGCATCCGCCGAGTATCCCCATAACCCCCATCACAATCCAGAATAACACGGCTTCCGAATCGGAGGCCCCTTTCTCGTCCGTGAGGAAATTTCGGGCAAAGGTCCAATAGATTGCAGAACTGAAACCTGTCAACAGACAAGCCATGAGCAGAGCTGACCCTGGTCTGGTTGGTTTCATGCATGCCCAGATAGACTTGGTACAAGGCGGTGTCTTGGTTGCCGGAATAACACGTCTGTTCCAAAACAGAACCACAACACCGATTACAGCAAACAGGATGTAGGTTAGACGCCAGTAATCCGTGAACAGCCAGTAGAGGGGACCCGAGATTACAATCCCGAAGCTGGTCCCTGTGTTAATCCAGCTGTTGCCTCTTGCTTGCAGATCGGGTGCAAGCTCAGCATTAACTGTGTTACCGAGGGCTGGAGAGGCCCAGCCTGTACTCAAACCCGCTAGAAATACACTAAATGCAAGAACCCATACATTTTGAGACAAGGCAATGCCAGCTAATCCGAGCACTGCGCTGATCCCTGCCAACTGAATGACATAATGATGTCCCCTGCGATTAATGAACAGTGGTGCAGTTAGAAGGGACAGACAGTAGGCAATATACGTTCCTGAGTTAATCGCGCCAGAGGCTGCATCATTCAATTGTAAGGCTTCCGAAATTTCCGGCATAAACAATCCATAACTGAATCGCCCGAACGCATAACATACAGCGATAAGCGCAATGCCTGGAAAGATAATTTTTTTCATTAAATCCACCGCCTTTTAGATAGAACGATCATTATATTTCTTATGAATAAAAAAAGTGAGTTGAAATATTAACTCACCCGGAATAGCTTTATTTGAAACTGGTTTGCGTCATATGGATCAGTTCGAGGCAGACGTTATTTACATTTTCTGTCTCGGCAAGTGCCGTGGAACCCTCCAGCAGCAGGGAGAATCGCAATAGATCCCGATCACTTGCAGCAGGCGCCAATGTTTGGATTAAAGTTCTCATATGTCTTTTATGCGCATTTACTGTCTGGACGATGATATGGTCTGCATGACCTCCGAATTCTTCTTTGGCTCGTAAAAATAAGCACCCTCTTGATTCGTGTTCCTTCAGCCAGCGTGCATGGCCTTCAGCCAGATTGAGGAACATGGGTTTTGATTTATTGTCTGCATATTGCCTGAGCTGTTCTAAATAACGCTGTTCGCGCCGCAAGAGTACCTGGACAATGAGATCATCCTTGGACTCAAAGTGATTGTATAGCGTCATAATCGCGATTCCGGCATCCGTGATAATCCGCTTCAAGCCAATGGAATGGAAGCCGTGAAGGTAGAACAATTCTTCAGCCACGTTCAACAGCATTTCCTTTTTGCTGCTCATGATCAGTGATACTCTCCCTTCAAAATAAGATAGAACGATCATTATACCCAAAGGCTATAGTAAATCGTTTACATTGTCAAATTTTGTGAGCAGGGGTTATATGAACTACATTCCCATATGCAGAGGGGGAACATCTGCAAGGGATCGGGAAGATGTGGCAGGAAGTATGGACGAGCGGTACAGAAGATCGTTTATTTGAACTGAACAATGGGGATATTCCAGGGTTACTCGGTGTCGTTGTGGATCAATGCTTTCCATCCAATCCTTATGAGCACGCGTATATGCCGGAGCTGGAAGTATACCCTGGTCCCAATCAGCCGCCACAAATCTGGATACCGATTAAATAAATTTTAACCGTTTCAACTCATAACTTTAGCCCGTAAACACTCGGATAACCGAAGCTGTTTATGGGTTATTTTGTATGTGATTGTTCAGAAATTCGAAGTAGTACAGAGGATGTTCGAGCGTTTTTCATTTTATTGTAGCTAGGTAAACATGATATATTGGAACGAGGGTTTATCTCTATAAGAGGCCAATAAGGTGAACCGCAGGAGGGGCAAGATATGTTGCATGAGGAGAAATTCGTTCAAGCGATTATGGAGCACGAGGAATTAATGCACGACCTGCGACGAGTTCGAAGTCTGCAATTGCCTCAATGTTACATAGGTGCAGGATATATTCGTAATTATATCTGGGATGTCCTTCATGGATATGATCTTCGTGAACTTCATAGCGATATTGATGTTGTCTATTATGATGCGCAAGACTTGCGTGAGGAGCGAGACATACAGCTTGAACAACAGCTTCGTGAGGAGACTGGCAATTCAAAGTGGTCGGTCAAAAACCAGGCGAGAATGCATCTGCGCAATGGCACAGTTCCTTATCGTTCTACTGAAGATGCTCTTCGTTATTGGCCAGAAGTTGTGACTGCCATAGGAGTACAGTTGGATGAAGAGGATCAGGTGAACATCTGTGCTCCGCATGGTTTGTATGATCTGTATCACCTCGTGGTCCGCAAAAGTCCGTTCTTCACGGATACTGATTATTACAATCAGCGCGTACAAAAGAAGTGCTGGCAGGAACAATGGCCGAAACTAATGATAATAACTGCTTGAATAATAAGTGATTTGAGGAATTGTGGTACAAGAAGGAGTGTCTACGGATTTGATAAAAAAGTTCTTACAAAAAAATGGACTGATCATTGATCTTGTTCTGTTGGCATGTTTTGTGGCGTTTTTGGTCTTTTGGGGCCAAAGATTCCCAGTTATGTTATTCGGAATGATCACGGTGGCTTTTATCGTACTAAGGCGGATCGACTATCAGAAGCATGTTATTCTGAAACGGATTATCCTTACCGGATTTGGCGTGGTTGCCGTCTCTTTTGTCATTATTGAAGCGCTTGTATTTACACAGCTTGGTGCGAATGATCCGGAAGAGGCGGACTATGTCATTATTCTGGGTTCAGGCATCCGGGGAACGGAATTGTCATTGACTCTAAAACAAAGGTTAGATGCCAGTCTAGACTACATTCGCAGTCATCCTCAGACACCTGTCATTGTATCGGGTGGGCAAGGACCTGGAGAATCCATTCCTGAAGCGCTCGCGATGAAAAACTATCTGATTGAACAAGGGATTAGCCCCACCCAAGTGATTATGGAAGATCGTTCCACAAGCACACAGGAGAATATGGCCTTTTCCAAAAAAATCATTCTTGAATCCGGGTTGGAGCACCCGGAGATCATGATCGTCACCAGTGACTATCATATGTTTCGTTCCAAATATATCGCTGCCAAGAACGGTTATGCGGCAGAATACGGCATATCGGCCCCGTCACCGGGATATTTGAAACCCATCAACATGATCCGTGAATATTTTGCTACGATCAAAACGTTTATCTAATGTACATGACAGAAAAACGAAAACAGGACGAAGCGGAGATCTATGATCTATGCTTCATCCTGTTTTCATATAAGGATGGCTATTACTCCTTAAAGATAGGTTATTTTTCTGAAGGAACAGGTACAGCTTCGGTGACCTGGGCCTCTGAAGGGACGGCTACGATTTCAGGAGATTTACCCGTAAAAGGAACAGTGGCTGATTCTACAACTTTAGCCTCAGAAGGTTCAGTAGTAGAAGGTACAGTAGCAGACGGAACTGGCACAGCTTCGGAAACTTCAGCCTCGGAAGGGAGAGCTACGATTTCAGGAGTTTCGGAAGGAGAGGGAGCAGTTACGGCTACGGAAACCCCAGCTTTATAGGGAGAAGATACGATCTCAGGAGTTTCAGGTACCAAAGGAACAGGCACAGCTTCAGATACCTTGGCCTCCACCTTAACCGTATTATTTGATGCCCATACTGCGGTGGACGTACTTACTCCTGTAATAAGCAATAGGGCGCCTACACTTAGCATCCAGTGTTTCTTTTGCAGTTTCTTTACATTAAACATGATCATCAATCTCCTTTTTAATTGTTTTCCTTCGCCGGACAGGGATGAACAAAATTGCGCAGGTATACGCTGGGATCCCGCCATCACATTTAAAATCGTCTCACCATATCGTCTGCGCTCTTCATGCGACATCTCTTTCACCACATCTTCATCACAGGCTAATTCGCTCCAGCTATGAATGTCCCGTCGAATCATATGAATCAGAGGATTGAACCAGTGCAGGGCACTAACTCCCAAGGTAAAGGCCTTGACCCACAGATCTCTATGTTTCAGATGCACCAATTCATGATGAATTACCATGCTGATGTCCATCTTAACCATATTTTCTGGTGGAAGATATATCGTTGGTTTAAAAAAACCAACCAGTATAGGGCTTCGTACTATGGTGCTGTGCGCAAGCGTGATATTGCTTTTGACACCCAAAGCCTCTTTGATTAATGGTAGCTGTATAGCTGCTTCACTATGACGAAGGACTGGGGTACGTGTACGAGATAATTCATTCAGAAATTTCCGATAACAGTACAACTGCCATGCAGAAAAACCAATGACTCCAATGCCCCATATGCATAACAAGAACCAGGCTGTGGTTACAGAAATGGTTTGTACCGGGATAAGTGTTCCTGCAAGTAAACCCGAAACTGCTGCATTCTCCGTACCCGGTTTAGTTGATGTCGTTTGGAATGCAATATCCAAAAGCCATGAAAGGCCGAGAGATACCGGGAAAAGATAAAACAAGAGAGCCAGTTTACCGAGTCTGTAGAGCCACTTGGTCGGAAAAACAGATACGGGTATGAGTCGCAGTGCCAAAATACAAACGGCAACGATACTTCCAGCCACGGTCAGGCTGCACAGAATTTCAAAAAGGATGTTCATCATCTGCACCTACTTTTCCGAAAGCCATTTTTTCAGTTCTGAAATGTCATCGTCTGAAAGCTTGTCACCGTCATACATGGCCGAAACCAAATTTTTGACTGAACCCTGATAGAGTCCATCAAGAACATGCTGCGTTTCCTGTAATTTGTAATCTTCGGGCTTTAGAAGAGGCTCATAATAATTGGTCCGTCCACGTCTCGTAACGGTAAGGGCGCCTTTATCCACCAACCTTGACATAAAGGTAGACATGGTCTGTGCTTTCCACGCTTTCCCCTTCTCAGCAAATATGTCTAATAGTTCTGTCGAGGTGACGGGTGGAGCGCTTGACCATATAACGACCATTAACTCCATTTCTGTTTCGGATAATTTTTGAATCTGGTTCACCGTGAACACTCCTTAACATCGTTATGCGTCCATAACGATTGTATTACTACACTACGTAGTACGTATAAACTACTACAACTCGTAGTGGATAGTCAAGTTATCCTGATAGGTGATTGCCAAACCATGCTATAATATACGTCATTAATAGAAGAACGATGTAGGAGTGAATGATCATTACAGCATATCAATTACCTGCTCTTTATGAGCAGAAGAAAGTTTCAATGCAAGAGATGGAAGAGATTGTACGCCTGTTGGCCCAGGCACCGCTACTATATGATGATGGACAGAGTATTCAAGTTCAGGATTACATGGCAGGATTGGAGATCGTACTTGAGCATGAGGTACGTCGTGCAGTGACCGAGCTGTATGAACTGGCTGTTCAGGCCTGCCGGGCCTTTGATGATCCAATGGCGTACGAGCAGCTTCAGGATGCGCTTGGGTTACAAGCCGAGTTATGGCAGGAGGAAGTGCTTACTCTTGCGAAGTGGATGGACTGGCTGAAGCAGGTCAGTGAAGGAAAGAGAACACTGCCGGAGTACAACTTTACCGCCATGCTTGGCAATTTGCCAGACGGATTCATGATCCATGACTTTTATGATGAACTCCGATATCAATTGGAGCAGAACCCTGCAAATGCATGGGCTATCGAAGAGCGGGATCGCTTGTACGCAGCTCTGGGTGCGAATTAATCAAACCAAATGGTCACTGGCGGTGTTTATTCTTATATAGGCATTATGCATGCATAGAAGCATTCCAATCTATATCTTGCGAATTCTTTACCCAGTATGGGAAATGAGGGGATACCGTGAAGAAGGTTGTATTGGCTGGTGGAACGGGATTTGTCGGACAGGATTTTGTCCAAAGGTTCAGGAAGCTGGGTTATGAAGTGCTGATCATCTCGCGTCAGCCCGGTCATATTGCGTGGGAAGATCGTGCAGGGATCATTGAGGCACTGGAAGAAGCAGAAGTGTTGATTAACCTGGCAGGTAAATCGGTGAACTGCCGTTATACGGATGAGAATCGCAAAGTCATTCTGGAATCCAGAACCCGTACAACACGTATTCTTGGCGAGTCCGTCTTGGTTTGTAACCGTCCTCCCGAACTATGGATTAATTCGAGTACAGCAACCATATACAGACATGCTGAAGATCGTCCCATGACGGAAAAAGAGGGCGAGATTGGCTCCGGATTCTCGGTCGACGTGGGCAAGGCGTGGGAACAGGCTTTCTTTGAATTCAGTCTGCCATCTACGCGTCAGATTGCACTGCGGATTGCTATAGTGCTGGGTGAGGGCGGTGTGATGGTGCCCATGACGAACCTGGTCCGTTTTGGCTTAGGGGGATCGCAAGGCGCAGGAACACAGCAGTTCAGCTGGATTCATATCGAGGATCTGTTCCGTATGGTGATCTACCTGCAGGAGCATCCGCAACTGAATGGTGTGTTCAATGCTTCCTCACCCCATCCGGTTACGAATCGGGAGCTGATGGCGAGCCTGAGAGAGCAGATGGGTGTTCGAATCGGATTGCCTTCTCCTCGCTGGATGCTTGAACTGGGTGCACGCTTCATTCAGACCGAGACGGAACTGGTTCTCAAAAGTCGTTGGGTCATTCCTGAGCGATTGGAGAGGGAAGGCTTCACTTTCACATACGGTACGCTAGATGCGGCACTTGCCGAGATTTTGAATAAGAAGAAATGACAGCACTTAATAACAAAAGAAAACACAACAGGAAGGGCAGAGGCATCTGCCCTTTTATTATATATTTTAATGCTTCTACTATTAATCAGTCAGATGAACAGAAAGAGGTTGGGGAAATGCAACTTAGAAGAGTAAGAATCGCGGGAACAGGGAAGTACCTGCCTGAAAAGGAAATCACCGATGAGGAACTGGATCGCCGCTTGGGCGTGCCTGCCGGATGGGTCAGCAAAGCAACAGGCGTAGGTGTACGCCATTATGCCTCTGGCGAAGAAACCTCCTCGTTCATGGGCGCGCGTGCTGCGGAAGCTGCACTTGCGGATGCAGGACTGCAATTCGGGGATATCGACTGCCTGGTGTGCACCAGTGGCACGAAGGAACAACCGTTGCCAAGTACAGCGGTGTTTATCCAGCAGGCCATGGGACAGCAAGATTCGGGCATACCCGCCTTCGATATGGATGCAACGTGCCTGAGTTTCCTGAACGGACTGGATGTAATCTCCTATATGGTAGATGCCGGACGTTACCAGCGAGTACTACTCGTAGCGACTGAGATTGCCTCGGCCGGATTGAATTGGTCTGATAAAGAGAGTGCGGCCCTGTTCGGTGATGGAGCGGCGGCCGTCATTATTGAGCGCTCGCCTGAGGGATCATCGTCGCAGATCATACATGCGTCACTTCGAACCTACAGCCGAGGTGCTCGCTTCTCAGAGATTGCAGGTGGGGGTACACGGCTACATGCTTCTAATTACAAGGCAGATCAGCCTGAGCCCTACCTATTTCATATGGATGGACAGGCCATCTTCCGCATGGCTTCCAGACTCCTGCCCGGATTTATCGGCGATATGTTACAGGCGACGGGCAATCAGATGGAGGATTTCCAATTGGTTATTCCCCACCAGGGGAGTGCGATGGCGATGAGACTGATCCGTAAGAAGCTCAATATTGCTGGAGATCGGTTTATGGACATTACACGAAATCACGGCAATACGATTGCGGCCTCCATCCCAATGGGGCTACATGAAGCGATTAAGCAGCAGCGAATCCAGCGGGGGGATCGAGTGCTTATGATTGGCACGGCAGCCGGATTATCATTGGGAGGACTCATTTTTGATTACTAGATCTGAGGGAACCGGACATCGTGCATCTGCTTCTCTCCGTGTGTTGCTTACCGGCGGAAGGGCTCCTGTAACGCTTGACCTGGCACGTATGCTCCATCGGGCAGGTCACCAAGTGTATGTTGCGGAGAGTGCAGCACGGCATCTGACCCGATCATCGGGTGCAGTGGAACAGTGCGCTGTGGTCCCATCGCCGCGTCATGACACATGTGCATATCTGGCGGAACTGGAACGGTTGGTTCAGGATTGGCAGATCGATCTGTTGATTCCGATGTGTGAAGAAGTCTTCTATGTTGCTCAAGGGGCAGAAAGACTGCGTACATATTGCCATGTTCTGGTTACGACTCTGGAACAGCTGCATAAGCTGCACCATAAATATAACTTTATCCAGCTTGCAGAATCACTCGGCCTCTCGGTTCCGGATACACGCCTGATCAATAATAAGCAGGAATGGATTGAAACTCAGTCTGTTCTGCAAACGGTAGGGAATTGGGTATGGAAACCGGTGTATTCCCGCTTTGCCGCAAAAGTACGCATGCCGAGACTCATGACCTATGACACTGGGGCAGGGAATGATCAGCAATGGGATGTAAGCCATAAGAATCAACGACATTTCCGAAACGACCCTCCGGAACACGGGCAATTATCCTTTGCTTCGCCTTGGGTTGCCCAGGCCTATATTCCTGGTCAGATGTTATGTACATACAGCATAGCGCATGAAGGGCAACTGGTTGCACATGCCACTTACGACAGCCGCTATCGTACAGGTAGCGCGGGAGCCAGTGTCTTTTTTGAACAGGTGGAACATGAGGGTGCCCTTGCGTGGGTGAGACAATTTGTTGAGGCAACGGGTTTTAGTGGACAGATTGGGTTTGATTTTATAGAAGGTCAGGATAGGCGAGTATACGCGATTGAGTGTAATCCGAGGGCGACGAGTGGGATTCATCTGTTTCACTCCGGAGAAGATTTGGTACGTGCACTGACTGAACCGGAGACGTTGATCAAAGAAAGAAAAATGATCACGCCCTCAAGCGCCAGTAAAGCGATGTTGATGCTCCCTATGCTGGGAAGTGGTGTGAAGCAGATCTTAGGTAAAGGGAAGCTCCGTGCATGGATAGCTGCGTGGCGTGGAGCCAGGGATGTGGTCTATATGCGACAGGATATCCAGCCAATATTTGAACAATTCGGAGTGGTGTTGGCCGCCTGGCATCTGGCAAGATCGCAGAAGATCTCGCTGACTGAAGCTTTGACTCACGACATAGAATGGAACGGTGAACAACAATGAAAAGGGCATTGGTTACAGGAGCTACGGGATGTCTGGGTAGACACCTCGCGATACGACTTGCAAAAGAGGGTTGGGAAGTAACTGGTATGGGCCGACAGTTAAAGGTTGGTGCAGCACTTGAATCGGCAGGAATCCGATTCCTCAATGGAGATATACGTGATAAGGCAGCAGTAAACGAAGCTTGTGCAGGACAAGATATGGTGTTTCACTGTGCGGCACTATCATCGCCATGGGGTAAATATCGTGACTTTTATAGCAGTAATGTACAAGGCACACAAAACCTCATGGATGGCTGCCTGCATAATGAGATACAGCGATTCATACATGTCTCGACTCCAAGTATATATTTTAACTACATACCGCGTTATAACGTACATGAGAATGACCCGTTGCCATCCAAACCAGCCAATCATTATGCAGCTTCGAAGCTTCTTGCTGAGCAGGTTGTAATGGAGGGGCATGCGAAGGGGCTTCCGTCGATCATCATTCGACCGCGAGCCATCTTTGGTCCGTATGATCAGACGTTATTTCCCAGGATTGTCACAGCAAACGCGAAATCGGGCGTGCCCATGATCGGTGATGGACAGGCATTAATCGATCTGACATGTGTGGATAATGTGGTGGATGCCTTATTATTGTGCCGCGATGCCTCAACAGAAGCACTTGGTAGAGCTTACAATATCTCCAATGGAGATCCGAGGGCATTCAGTGAGTTGGTAAGCAGCCTGTTTGGCATGCTGAATATGCCTTTGCATCGTCGAAACATTCCTTATCGGACGGCATATGGAGCGGCAGCATTGCTGGAGCGAGTTCATGGCTTTATTCCTGTGTTGGGTGAACCTCCATTAACGAGGTATACCGTTGGCTCCTTATCTATTCCACAGACGTTGGATATTACAGATGCACGGGAGCAATTGGGGTACGTCCCTCGGGTATCCATTGAAGAGGGTTTGCAACAATTTGCAGACTGGTGGAGGGCTGAATCATGCTGACGACAACTCCGGTAGAATTATATCTGGGTGCGGCGGGTTACTGCACACATCCAGAGTTTCTGACGCTGCGCGGTGGTCGATTGAGCCCGGTGCCTTTCCCGGCAGGATTTGCCTGCATCATTCATCCCGTACATGGACCGATCCTGCTGGACACGGGTTATAGTTCCCGTTTTTTTGAGGAAACGGCTCATCTGCCTAACGCACTGTATCGTCATATTACGCCTGTGGTCTATCGTGAAGCGGACAGTGCCGTTCATCTTCTGGCTCGAATTGGACTGAAAGCTACGGATATTCGCTATATCATCCTCTCACATTTTCACGGCGATCACATCGCGGGTGTACGAGACTTCCTGGAGGCACAATTCATCTATCTGCCAAGAGCCTATGATGCTGTGCGCTCACTCGGTCCGATTGCGGCTGTAAGGGCAGGTTTTCTTGCTGGACTGTTGCCCGAGGATTTTGCGGCCAGATCATTGCCTGTTACACGTCAGCCTGAGCGTTGGACGGGAGCGGGGGAAGAGTTCCCTTTTGATGAGGTCTACGATATCTTTGGCGATGGCAGCCTGCTGGGGGTGGATGTATCCGGTCATGCGGAAGGTATGATGGGACTCCTGCTGCATACGGAAGAACATGACTATTTCCTGTGCGCGGACGCGGTGTGGTCGAGTCGAGCTTTTCGTGAAAGGCGTAGACCGAATATACTCGCTGGAATCATTATGTCGGATCGACATGAGTATGGACGAAACTTTGACCGACTAGTTCGGCTGCATCAGCAGTTTCCCCACATTCGTATTGTGCCAAGTCATTGCCGAGAGGTACTGGACGCTTGGGGTACAGGAGGGCAGAAACGATGAGCAATACCCTTCGTATAGTGCTTCACTATGCTCTCGCACGTGGGCTGAGAAAGTGGAAAACGCGAGAACAACTTGAGCGCTGGCAAGAACGACGGATTATTCGGCATGTCCATCAGGTCCGTGCCCGATCTCCGTTTTACCGGAAGTGGTGGGGGGACGTGGACGCATCCGACTGGAGAAGATTTCCGTTGATTGACAAATCGATCATGATGCAACATTTCGATACATTGAACACGGTGGGCATTACCAAAGATGAAGCGCTGGCTCTTGCAGGCGAAAGTGAAGAAACACGTGATTTCAAACCTTCCATTCAAGGGGTGACGGTTGGACTGTCTTCGGGTACGTCAGGGAACCGGGGGATATTTTTGGTGAGTGATCGGGAGCAGGACGCTTGGACCGGCACGGTGCTGGCTAAGCTGTTGCCTGGTGGACTGTGGAAACCTGCCAAGATTGCATTTTTCCTGCGGGCCAATAGTAATCTGTATGAATCGGTGCAGCGTGGCAAGTTGCAGTTCCAGTACTTTGATCTGCTGGAGCGTGTGGATACCTTGGTGAAGCGACTTGAAACGTACCAACCTACCGTGTGGGTAGCTCCTCCATCCATGCTGCGCATGTTGGCGGATGCTTATGTGGCCGGCGATTTGACCGCTGTACCGGATAAAATCATCTCTGTTGCCGAAGTGCTGGACCCCTTGGATCGCAAGGTGCTGGAACAGGTCTTCGGACAGACCGTTCATCAAGTCTACCAGTGCACAGAAGGTTTCCTTGGAGCCACCTGTCGTTATGGCACACTGCATTTGAATGAAGACATCGTTCATATTGAAAAAGAGTTCATTGATCCCGCCACCCGGCGGTTCGTGCCCATTATTACGGACTTCTCCAGAACATCACAGCCGATCATCCGGTATCGACTGAATGATATTCTGACGGAAGCAGCGATGCCATGTGCCTGTGGTTCTCCGTTTACCGCCATTGAGCGGATTGAAGGCCGCTGTGATGACACGCTTTATTTTTCACAACTGCATACGGGTGAGGCGGTACCCGTCTTTCCGGATTTTGTCACCCGTTCAGTCATTGCGGCTTCGCCGGATATTGAACATTATCGTGTGGTGCAGCAAGGAGACGGGACAATGGAAGTATCCCTTCGGCTTGGCGGGAGCGCAGTGCTGGAACAGGTTGAGCCTGATGTACTGCGGGAACTGATAAAGCTGGGAGAGCGGCTCGAATGCACTTTGCCTGAGGTTAGATTCGTTCCGTATACGTTCGAACCGGGAATCACGAAGCTGCGCAGGGTGGAGAGACGGCATAATGGAGTGGCGGATTAATCAGGAGTCGTGCGGTACAGGTCGGAACGGAAGTAAGCAATTTACCGAGGAAAGAAGGACACACCGTGACAGTAGAGGAACACTTAACAGAGGACGGGCAGGGACGAATCAATACGGGTCTTGATGTAGTGAAGAAGACCAAGGAAGGAGCGAACGCTCCGGTGGCTTTAATTACGGGTACCTCCAGTGGCTTCGGTATGCTCACCGCAATTACTCTAGCCAAGCAGGGGTATCTTGTTGTTGCTACGATGCGTGACCTGAGTCGGAAAGAAGAATTGGCAAGGCTGGCTGAACAGGCGGGGATAACCGAACGTTTGCAATATGTGCAACTGGATGTGACCGATGCTGAATCGGTGCAGAAAGCTGTGGGGACCGTTCTTCAAACCAATGGACGAATCGACTTGTTGGTGAACAATGCGGGATTTGCGGTGGGTGGGTTCATTGAGGAAGTATCGATGGACGATTGGCGGCGCCAGATGGAAACGAATCTGTTTGGATTAATCGCTGTGACACGTGCCGTCCTGCCTGGGATGCGTGAACAGAAGCAGGGGTTAATTGTTAACTTGTCCAGCGTCAGCGGTTTATCCGGTTTTCCAGGATATGCGCCCTATGCTGCCTCCAAATTCGCTGTGGAGGGATTCACGGAAAGTCTGCGGCATGAGATGTCTTCGTATGGTGTTCGGGTCGTTTTGGTTGAGCCAGGTGCCTATCGTACGCCGATCTGGAATAAAGGTTTGGGTGAGATTCATAGGAACGAGCACTCTCCATATAAGCATAAGCTGGATGCGGTTCTTCGTTACTCCAAGCATGCGAGCGAGACGGCACCTGATCCACAGGAAGTGGCAGATCTGATCGGCCGAATTGCACGGATGCGTGCACCTAGACTTCGATATGCGCTCGGAAAAGGTTCGCGTGTGCTCATCGTAGGCAAAGCACTGCTACCGTGGAAGTGGCTGGAGCGGATCATCGCCCGTGGATTAAGATAAAAGTAAGGAAGCAATAGAACGTGATAAGGTTCGTAAAGCAACGAAATAAAAATCACGGAGGTTACCAATGAAAATTGCATTCGTTTTGTTTGATGGACTGACTTTTCTTGACTTTGCAGGATTTTATGATGTGATCAATCGGTTGAATTTCTTTGAACAAACCAAAGGAACGACGTGGGAAACTTGTGCAATGACAGATCAGGTCACGGATGAGTCTGGTTTAACGTTGAAGGTGGACCGAGTGAAGCCTGACTTGGCGGATTATGATCTCGTGTTTATCCCGGGAGGCATGGGAACGCGTAAGCTGCGGTATGACGAGGCATTTGTAGGCTGGCTGAGACAGGCTGAGTCTGTGCCTTTGAAGGTTTCGGTGTGCACAGGCTCTTTGCTGCTGGGTGCGGCTGGTTTTTTATCCGGCAAAAAAGCAACGACACATCCTCAGGTATATGATCTGCTTCAGCCGTATGCCGCTGAGGTGATTCCGAAGCGGATTGTAAAAGATGGAAATATAATTACTGCCGGTGGGGTAGCAACATCTATTGATCTGGGGATCTACGTTGTTGGGTTGCTTGCAGGACAGGAAGCGGCAGCGAATGTAAAACTTCAGATCGATTACCCTTATCAGATGCAGGGAGTGGTCGAAGAATGAGCAAAGATCGAAAGCAAGAGACCTATATCATTCGCAATATTCAGCGGGATGAAGCAGACCTCTACTGGCCTTTGCGACTGGAAGCACTAAAAACACATCCTGAAGCCTTCGGGGCTTCGTTCGAGTTGTCCATTCAACTCCCCATGAGTGAAGTGCAGGAGCGCATACATAATGAACCGGATGATTATATTCTGGGAGCATACACAGAAGAAGGAACCTTGGCGGGAATGATGGGTTTCAAAAGGGAGTACGGCCTGAAACTCAGGCACAAAGGCATGATCTGGGGTGTCTATGTAGCTCCGCAATATCGGGGATGTGGGCTGGCTTCGCGCTTGCTCCGCGAGGTTCTGGATCGGGGAAGGCATCTGGAGGACATGAAGCAGATTAATCTGAGTGTAGTGACAACGAATGAATCAGCCAGACGTTTATATGAGCGATATGGATTTGAAGTCTACGGCATCGAGCGTAACGCATTGGAAGTCCATGGTCAGGGATATGATGAGGCGCATATGAATTACTTTTATACAGAGCACTCAAGATTGGATGATGATGTTAACACAGGAGGTGTCCTATGACAGATCAGGTTGAACTTGAGATCGACGGTGTTTCGTTTGTCATAAAAGAAGCCCATTCTTTCGATTGGTTACAGCCCTTGGGTACGGTCTTTCGCGTATTCGATCAGCAGGATTCAGGGAACCTTAGCTTCGGGATCGTGCAGGAGGATGGAAATAAGTTGTTCGTTAAGTATGCGGGAGCACATACAATTCATGCGAATCATACGGGAAGTCCCCCGGAAGCCATTCGTAATCTGAAATCATCTGTTTCCGTCTATGAGGATCTGGCGCATGACACGTTGATTCGACTAACGGATCATTTTGCAACGAATGAGGGCTATACCTGTGTCTTCGATTGGGTGGATGGGGAATGTCTGCACTCGCACTGGTATTTCCCGCCTCCGGCCAAATATGAAGATCCGCGTTCGCCCTACTATCGGTTCAGACAACTCCCAGTGCAGACACGTATTCAGGCAATGGAGCAGATTCTGAATTTTCATATCGAGGTGGAACGGAGAGGTTATGTGGCTGTTGATTTGTATGACGGCAGTTTGATCTATGATTTTGACAAACAATTGATGAAAATTTGCGATATTGATCTGTATCGGAAGGGCTCTTTTACCAATACCATGGGACGTATGTGGGGGTCTTCCCGCTTTATGTCTCCCGAAGAGTTTGAGCTAGGCGCACCCATAGATGCGGTTACCAATGTATTCAATATGGGAGCCATGGCGTTCGGGTTGCTTGGCGGGGAGAAAGATCGTTCTTATGCGAGATGGGATGTTGGAGAAGCATTGTATCAGGTTGCCAAGCGTGCAGTGAACGCCGATCGGTCCCAGCGGTACGCAACGATTGCGGAACTTGGTGAGGCCTGGAAACAAGCAGCGATGCAAGATGAATAAGTGGAGTGGCATAATTTTCGCAAATGTGCAAAATCAAGTCGTATCCGCACTGGAAATCCCGTATAATGGAAATTAATGAGGAGGTGCAGATGATGTGCAGATATGCCATGTCAGGACCATATAAGGACATCTATGCCTGTTTCAACTGTCGCAAACCATTTAAACAAGTTTCCAGACATGACCTGAGCCCTGAAGTGGTGGCAAAGCTTGAATATAAGTGCCCGCAATGTGCCGCATCTATGATTAGCATGGGACAGGATTTCCAGGCTCCGAAGCAAAATGATACCAAACAATGGACCAAAGTGATGATGCTGTATCGTCATGGCTTTACCTATCATAATTGCGGGTGCGGGGCTGGATATCGTCCGACTGATTTACGTGAATTGCCCGAATTTCTGGAGCAGCAGGAAACGGGTAAAGGCAGTGTAGGCGAACGATTATTGCAAAGGTTGACTTCATAGATATGGTTCCAAAATCGAACCTGTCGCCTATGGAGATGTTGAAGATACAGGCGAGCACTTTATATACGATCAACGAGCAACAACGTCTTCTAAGTATTAACGAGCCGGGTGGTGGGAAGGCTCCAGCCCTTTTTATCGGCATGACTTCGGCCGGTTCACTAATCTATTACCATGAGCAGTTACCGCCGGATCTAACGGATGAGTTAGGTAGGGATAGTGAGCTTCCATTGGATATTCCGAAACTGATTCGGAAGGTGGAAACCTTTGAGCTAGTTAACCATGTGTGGATGGGACCAGCCTATGCTTTTCCTGAGACATCTGACGAGTGGAATCTGAACGTACAACTAATTGGTCATGAACAGCGTTATATGCTGGCAGAGCATTTCCCGGAATTAACGGATCACGTGCACGAAAAATGGCCTGTTGCCGCTTATGTTATTGACGATTCTGCTGTGGCAGTGTGCTGCTCTGCAAGGGTCTCCAGTCATGGTGCAGAGGCGAGCTTGTATACTGCACCGGGTTTTAGGGGCCATGAGTATGCAGCGGAGACGGTAAAATGCTGGCAGTATTATGTCAGGGAGAGTGGACGCGTGCCGATCTACAGTACTTCGTGGGATAATCTTGCTTCACAGCATGTTGCCCGTAAACTGGGGTTAATACAGTTTGGTGTGGATTTCAGTATCACAACCTTTGATTCGAAAAGTGGGTGTAATGTACAGTGATCCGCACGTTTGTAGAAAAGGACCTGCAATATGTCATTGAAGCGCATATCCGTATTTATCGAAAAGAGTATAATTATGATGATAGTTTTGCTGAATTTATCACGAATGCGGTGAATTCGTTTGGACTTACGGGCAATTACTCGAAGGAGATGTTGTGGATTGTTGAGCTGAATCAGTCAGCTTTCGGCTCCATAGGTCTTACTCAGGTAAATGAAAATACAGCTCAACTGCGCTGGTTTCTGATTGAACCTTCAGCACGAGGTGCAGGATGGGGGAGACAGCTTATTGAACAGGCCGTTCTTTTTGCAAAAGAAAAGAACTATACTTCCATGATTCTGTGGACCAACGCGTCCTTGGATGGTGCACGCAGATTATATCAATCTGTGGGCTTTGAAGTGAAGGAAGTCCGCAAGCAGGTTTTGTCAGGTCAAGAGCTTACCGAGGAGAAATGGGAACTTGCTCTATAACTCTCTTTGTTGAAAGGAGTGGGACGGTGAATCGTAGGAGACAGATTCTCGGCTTGGTATCACTATGCACTGCATTGATGGTGACAGCGTGTTCGACTCGGACAGAAGAACAAGTATTATCAGCATCAATTGAAAGCAACCTGCAGCAGATGGTTCGCGACCCTATCCTCCTGACCAGCAGCAATCCCAATGATTATATTGCTGGTAACCGGGAGGCTTACGAGGACATCCTGAACACAGGTGAGGCAGGAATGCACTTCCTGCTACAGCAGCTCGAATCCAGTCCGGATAACGGTCTTAAGGAATGGATTATGGCTCAGGCAAGTACTGAATTGCTTGGAGTACATAATCCTGTAGAGGCGTGGCATAGTGGCAAGGACTGGCTCAGGCAGTATAAGATGAACGTAGAGTAATGGCTCATCATCTATAGTATCTGACTTAGCGGAAGTAATGGAGGGGGCGGAATCGATTCTGAAGAAGCGATAGCCCAGCGATCAGAAGAACCGATCCGTAACCGGAATGATTCCCGCAAGTCGTCAGGCACGGTAGTGTGTGATGAGCCGGAAGTACAAACCTCACCTCCAGTCAGCATGAGCAGCATTGAGAGGTTCTTGGAACCCGAAAGAATACATTATAGAGGTGAAATCCTTGACTAAGAAAATTGCATTTTTTGATTCAGGCATCGGTGGTTTAACCGTTTTGCATAAGGCCTTGCAACAATTCCCGGAAGAACAATTCCTGTATTATGCGGATACCAGGCATGTTCCTTATGGAACCAAGTCTGCGGATGAGGTCAGGGGCCATATTTTTGATTGCGTGGAAGCAATCGTTCAGGAAGATGTTCAAGCCATTGTGATTGCTTGTAATACAGCGACCAGTCTGGCTGTTAAGGATCTGCGCGCCAAGTATGATATTCCCATCATTGGCATGGAGCCTGCGGTGAAACCAGCCGTGGAGATGAATCGCGATAGCGGGAAGAGAGTGCTTGTATTTGCTACGGCCCTCACCTTGAGCCAATCCAAGTATAACGAACTGGTATCGCGTGTTGATGATCACCATAGTGTGGATTCCATTGCGCTGCCGGAACTTGTGGAGTGGTGTGAACAGCTGGATTTTGATCCGAGCAAAATTGCTGATTATTTCCGGTTGAAGCTGGCAGATCTCGATCTTCATGGGTATGGCACAGTGGTGCTTGGCTGCACGCATTATCCGTTCTATACGTCCATTCTGCGAACGGTTTTGCCAGATCATATACAGATTATTGATGGCAGTACAGGTACGGTCAACCACCTGAAGCAGCGGCTTCAATTGGTGGGTCAGCATGTAGGCAGAACAGGGGAACAAGTCACTTTCCTCAGTTCATCAGGCCGACCTGAAGAGCAGGAGAAGATGTACAGTGCACTCCAATATCTTGAGAAGAGTTCCATGTAGGTTACACCATAGGAGGTGACAGCCATGCAGTCCATTTATCTTATCCGTCACGCCAAAGCGACTGGGCAGGAATCCCATGCAGAGCTTACCGATGAAGGGCTCAGGCAGGCTGAGAAACTTGCCAATATGTTGGCTCATCATACCATAACGTACATTGTATCCAGTCCATGGAAAAGGGCCGTACAGACGGCTATGCCACTGGGCATAGCAACGCTGCAACATATACATACGGATGAACGTCTCCAGGAGAGAATACTCAGCTCCCTGGATCTGTCTAACTGGATGGATGTGCTGAAACGTACATATGACGATGTGGATTGGGTAGAAGAAGGCGGGGAATCTTCAAGGGCTGCAGCTGCAAGAGGGATGGTATTACTGGAAGACCTGTGGAGCAGACCGGAACAGCACGGAGCTGTGGTTACGCATGGGAACTTGTTATCTCTGCTTATACGCCAATATGAACCATCCTTTGGCTATGAAGAGTGGACCAAACTCTCTAACCCGGATGTGTATGTGCTGGAGCGACAAAGGTCAGATGGAGAGCTGCCCACCATTCGCAGAATTTGGACAGATTGAACAACAAAAGAGTGCTCCAGCGATAGGATATCAGCCAGAACACTCTTTTCGTTTATCTATGGGCATGTTTACAATGCGGCAATCATGATCATTACCCATCCAGCCAGAAATGCAACTCCGCCGAGTGGGGTAATGGCTCCCAATTTGCGAACACCCGTTACACTTAATGCGTACAGGCTGCCAGAGAACAGGATAATTCCCGCGAACAAAAGCCATCCGGCAAGCATGACGAGTGAAGAGGATTCGAGACGGTCTGCCAGCAGTCCGATCAGGATGATCCCAAGTCCGTGAGCGATATGATACTGAACACCGGTTTCGTAGATTTTGATCATGTCAGCGGATAATTTGCGCTTGAGCGCGTGTGCTCCGAATGCACCCAAAGCGACAGCCAAGAACATCATAATACTGCCGAGGATAATTAGGGTTTGCAATGTGTTTTTCTCTCCTTTTAAGGGTAATTAGGTACAACACCACTGTGTCATCCTTCCCGAATGCTGTTTACAATTTGCGTAATTGTATCTGCCCAATGGAGTGATCTGCTTCTTTTTTCAGAATCAATCTGGCCCGTCCTTTGGTGGGTAAAATGTTTTCATGCAGGTTTTTGGCATTGATATCCTGCCAGATCTGGTTGGCTGTCTGAACGGTTTCCTCTTCATCAATATTGGCGAATCGTTGATGGAAGAAGGAGTCCGTGTTTTGAAACGCTGTATTACGGAGCAACTTAAAACGCTCAACGTACCAGTGTCTTATATGTTCTTCTTCCGCATCAATGTAGATGGAGAAATCAAAGAAATCACTGACCAGCAAGGGCGTTTCCTTTTTGATCTGAAGCACATTGATACCTTCAATAATAAGAATGTCCGGCTGACAGATCTGCTTCTCTTCCCCTTGAATAACATCGTAGGCGAGGTGAGAATAGACCGGTGCTTTCACTTCAGGTTTGCCTGATTTCACATCGCCCATGAATTGAATCAGGGATTTGATATCATAGCTTTCCGGGAACCCCTTGCGGTTCATGATGCCCTTCTCTTGCAGCACGGCATTGGGGTATAAGAAACCGTCGGTTGTGACCAGGTCAACCTTGGGTCTGTTTTTGCCTCTGGCGAGCAACGCCTGAAGCAAGCGGGCAGCAGTACTTTTGCCCACGGCAACACTTCCCCCGATTCCAATGATGTAAGGAGTGGGGGATGCTTCTTTTTTCATAAAGGAGGCCGTCAGTCGATTCAGATCTCGAGAAACTCTTGCATATAAGTCAATAAAGTGGGTAAGAGGCAGATATATATCTTCGACTTCTTGAATCGATACCTCTTCATTCAATCCCTTTAACTTTTCTAATTCGGCTTCCGTCAGTGGAAGAGTGGTCTGATGTTCTTTAAGTTCAGCCCATTCCTTGCGGTTAAACTCGATGTAAGGAGAGTATGAATTCATGAGATCCCGCTTTCTGTATGTAATATTATCGTGGACACAACCCTTAGTGTACCAAATTTCAGGAAACTGACAACACATTTACATTGTCCATTCCATGATGCCTTTCGTTAAATTGGAGCAAAAAGCAACTTATAGGAAAGTTTAACCCAATTTATGTTAAAGTCAACGTATACCATGCGGAAGGGTGACAGCAAATGATCGTATATGAGAGAGAGCATGATTTTGTTTTGACCGCACAGCATGAGCATGGATTAGTGGCCGGCGAGATGGCTTCCCACTGGAAAAATGAATTGCTTGCCGATCCCGCGCATCGGGATGAGCTAGTCTTGGCGGCCAAAGAACATGATCGGGGCTGGATCGAACTGGATTCGTCACCGTTCTGGAATGATTACAGTCAATCGCCATATTCGTTTCGTGATTTTCCGCTGCGTCCGCGTTTTGTATTCTACCATAAAGGCATTGAAGAGGTTCGGCAGAAAAACCTCTATGCCGGATTATTGTGCAGCTTGATGTATACGGAGCTGTTTCAGAAAAATCTGGGGGCCAATGCTCAGGATGATGATGACATCCGAGAGTATCTGCAGGAAGAACGCGAACGTCAGTTGAGTTTGGAGAATCAGCTGGGTGACGATGCTGAAGCGCTGAAACGAAGGCTGCAAAGCGATGTGGAAATTATGCTTTTCTGTGATCAGCTCAGTCTGTTTCTCTGTATGGAGGAACCAGGAACACCTGCTGCGCGATATGATTTTTTTGCAGAGGGGCTTAGTTGTACGTTTGATGCCTGTTCCAGACAACCGATTCAGGCGGAGTGGTTATCCAATGAAAAAGTAGGCCTGTCGTATTTTCCGTTTGATGAGGACTTTACGGTCGTTTTACCTTACAAATCGGTACCAAAGGCAAGTATCCGTAAATTCGGTATGCAACAGGCTTATCGCCGGGCTGAATGGAAAGAACGTCGGGTGTTGATTACGGAATTGAGCTAAGAACGTCAACTTCCAAGCTTGAGGTATAAACAGCATAGAATATCACAAAACAGGCGGGCTTCTGATGTTACAGGGTGTCCGCCTTTCGTATGCACATATATTATCGTGGACGATACTGAGAGAACGGTGAAAATACCGTTGAATCAGAGTGGGAATAAAGAAGGAAAACACATGTTATTCCCAGAAATGTTAGTGTACAACTTAGAAAAGCACTTAGCGGGGAGGACACATATGAATACCAGAATAGAGATATTAACGATGTGTATGGTCTGGGACAAAAAGAATGATCAGGTGTTATTGATGAATCGGCCGGATCGCAAAGGTTTTCCGGGTTACATCGCTCCTGGGGGGAAGGTAGATTTTCCTGAGAGTATCGTGGATGGTGCTGTGCGGGAGGTTCTGGAGGAGACAGGGCTGGCGGTGAATGAGATTACATATAAAGGACTTGATGAGTTCTGTGATCCCGAACAAGGATTGAGGTATATGGTATTCAACTATCTAGCGACCTCATTCGAGGGCGAGTTATTGCAAGATCCGCCAGAAGGCGAACTGTTATGGTTGCCAATGAAGCAGGTGTCTGAGCTACCTATGCAGGATTGGTTTGCTGAGCGTGTTCCCCGTTTTTTTCAAAAAGGCACTTTTGAGCGGAGCGTGATCTGGGAGAAGTCATCCGGACGTACCCTGCAAGAGACATTTATGGTGTATAGCGATTCGGTTCTTGAACAGAGTAAAGTTAGATAAGCCAATACGGTCAGGAGGAGGAAAAATCATGGGATACCAGCATGCCCTGGAAGGATACATTGCGGCGACGAATACACATCAGTTTGATGAAGTAAGCAAATGGTTATCGCCAAATGCAGTATATTGGTTTACGGGAACCTCTTGTACTACCCCAAACGAAATTCGGGCTTATTTTGAGAACGCCTGGGAGACAGTCAAGGAAGAAGTATATCGTGCTGAAGATGTTAAGTGGATTACGACTAGCAAAGATCGGCAGTTTGTATTTATACCTACCACTGGAAAGGAATCTATCAGGGAGAACCGGCTTATGGAAAAGGTCGGGCTACGAATGTGTTTGTTGCTGGGGTTGATGGGGAATGGAAATTAATCCATGAGCATTTAAGCTTGGGTGAGGAGTAAAAATAATGCCTCATAATATATCATCCAAATCTATATATTTATATCCAGATATTATGATATAATGAAGTTTACTATTTTAATGGGAGATGACTGGTCTGCGAGTAATATTTGGTTAATAGATTGAGTGAACTAGTATCGGACGTGAATGATATATTTGTAGATTTGCCATACATAGGCTTCTGCAAACAGGACGTAAATGAATATTGTACGATGAAAAGGTGGAGATTGGCATGAAATTGTCGTTCCGAATTCTGGACTGGGAAGAAGAGAGACCGTATGAACTCTTATTGATGGCTGATCCTTCAAAAGCGATTGTTGATGAATACCTGAGCCGGGGTGTTTGTTTTATTGCCGAGTATGAAGGAGAGATGGTTGGGGAGTTCGTATTGTTGAAGACTCGTCCAGAGACTGCGGAGATTGTTAATATTGCCGTACAGGAAGAATTGCAGGGACAAGGTGTAGGCAAACATATGATTAAAGAAGCGATGGAAGCTGCACGGAGACTGGGCTGCAGGATTCTCGAGATTGGTACAGGCAATTCAAGCTTTCATCAATTGAAGTTATACCAACGTTGCGGTTTCCGTATTATTGGGGTCGACCGAGACTTCTTTGTAAGGCATTATGAGGAAGAGATTATAGAGGATGGTATCCCTTGTGTGGATATGATCCGTATGGCCATAGATCTGGATGCTGTTACAGAGGATGAAAAGAAATAGGAAGGACTCGCTAGAAGTAAGGTAACATCTTACGGACGAGGGGAAGAGATCTAATTGAAACGGTATACACATATTGGGTTTATGGCTTGGTCGCTTGGGAGCACAAATTCCTGTTGATTCATAAGGCTCGCGGAGCATATCAGGGGCAATGGGATTTACCAGACGGAAGGCTGGAATTTGGTGAGCAGCAGAGTATATGATTAGTCAAAGTAGAGCTTGATGCGCATCATCAATTATATTGTTAACTCAACTTGTTGTTTCCAAAGAAGCTGCTCGGATATTTCTTGTCTGGGCAGCTTTTTTCTAATGTTCTCCTGAAGAAAAATCAGAAAAATCCAATTATTTGTTGAATGTGATGCCAATTGGTTAATATTTATCTTGATGGTTTGTTTTTGCACACAATGGACCACAATTCAATAAAGGAGGTAAAATGGGGAGCCTATGCCTATTTTGATGTAATGAAGTGTTCATTGTTCTGCTCAAATTGCTCGATTTATTCGATTCATCTAATTTATGCATCAATTGGACTGAAAATAGGAAATGCTCCTGAGCGTAAAAGTTTATAGAATAGATATTAGAACACGGACTTCACTTGAAAAAGAGGAGAAGGTGTAACCTTCGAACGGATCAGGACAGTATTCGACATCTGTGCGACGGTATATACAATCATTGTTTTACTATGATTTTGAAAACGCAGACAAACCTTGACGGGAGCGTCGGACTAACGTTACTACCACCAACAGCACGATTATTGGACTTCATGAAAAATTTCGCTTAAAATGTTGAACGAACGCAAATTACGGCTTAGTCAATGATTTCCGTCAAAAACTTATGACTAAATCAAGACGGAGGGAACGTCGATGACGATCGTGGAAGGCAACAAGAAGCCCTGGGAAAGTTACTATGGCCCCAATATGGGATACGTACAGGAACAATATGAATTATTCACTCAAGACCCTGGTTCGGTTACACCGGCCTATCGGGAACTATTTGAACAATGGGGTGCACCGCCGATGTCTGGCAAGGATGCACGCACAACTTCGAATTCCGGCAACGCCCAATCTGCTTCCGGAAACGTAGACATTCAACTATTACAGAAAGCGGTTACAGCGGGGAAACTGGTATGGAATATCCGTACCTATGGTCATCTTGCTGCAGACATAGATCCGCTTGGAATCAGTGAAGATACAGATACATCTTTGCTGGAACCTCAGCATTTTGAATTAAACGAAGAAGATCTGAAAGCTCTACCTGCTTCCCTGATCTGGGAAGGTGCAGATGGGCAGACAGCAACCGGATGGGATGCAATCCAGCGCTTGCGTCAGATTTACACTGGACCCATGGCCTATGAATTCAGTCATGTGCACGAAGTTCAAGAGCGTGAGTGGCTGAATCGTCGTGCGGAATCTCGGACATCACCGGCCCCGCTTACGCCGAAGGAACGCAAGAAATTGCTGGAACGATTAGTTGAAGTTGAGCAATTCGAAGATTACCTTCACAAAACATTTGTTGGTCAGAAACGTTTCTCCATCGAAGGTAACGATGTGCTTGTACCGATGCTGGATGAAGCAGTTCGCATCATGGCAGAAGCGGGATCAAGCCACATTCTGATGGGGATGGCCCACCGTGGGCGGTTGAATGTACTGGCTCATGTCTTGGGTAAACCGTACAGCAAAATTTTCTCTGAATTTCATCATGCTCCGAACAAAGACATGGTTCCATCGGAAGGTTCGACCGGAATCAACTACGGTTGGACGGGGGATGTCAAATATCACATGGGTGCCAACCGTTTTGTAAAAGACGGTGAAACCGTACAGGCCCGCCTTACTCTCGCCAATAACCCAAGCCATCTGGAGTATGTTAATCCGGTTGTACAAGGGTTTGCGCGTGCGGCTCAAGATGACCGTCGTGACCCTGGATATCCGAAACAGGACGTAACGAAAGCGGCCACCATTTTGATGCATGGTGATGCAGCATTCCCTGGAGAAGGGATCGTTGCAGAGACGCTTAACTTCAAGGCTTTGCCAGGTTATCAGAATGGCGGAACCATTCATATTATCGTCAACAATCGTCTGGGCTTCACTACAGATAGCAGTGATTCCCGTTCAACGTACTACGCAAGTGACCTTGCTAAAGGGTACGAAATTCCGATTGTACACGTGAACGCGGACAATCCGGAAGCTTGTATTGCAGCCATTCGCATGGCAGCAGAGTATCGCAATCGTTTCAAAAAGGATTTCCTGATCGACTTGATCGGTTACCGCCGTTACGGCCATAATGAAACCGATGATCCCGAAACGACGCAGCCTACCGTCTATGACAAGGTGAAGAACCATCCAACGGTAAGTCACTTGTATCAGGATCAGTTGAAGCAGGAATCGGTTATCGATGATGCTTCCATTACGAGCATTCGTGATGGAGTAATGAACAAGCTAAAAGAAGCTTATGACCAGATGAAGAAAAATGAAGTACATGAATATTACCAGCGGAAAATCAGCGAGCCGGAAGCGGTTACGATTACGCCTACTGCGGTTCCGCTTGAGAATCTGCGCAGCATTAATGCTGATCTGCTGAAATGGCCTGAGAATTTCAATGTGTATCCGAAGTTGCAGCGGATTTTGCAGCGCCGGAGCACTTCCCTGAATGAAGGCGAAAAAGTGGATTGGAGCCTTGCAGAGACACTTGCATTCGCAACCATTCTGGCAGATGGCAAACCGATTCGGATTAGTGGACAGGATGCCGAGCGCGCTACATTCGCTCATCGGAATCTGGTACTGCATGACTCGGAGAACGGAGCGAAGTTCTGTCCGTTGCATCACTTGCCACAGGCAAAAGCATCCTTTGCGATCTATAACAGTCCGTTGTCTGAAGAATCCGTCGTTGGATTCGAATACGGCTATAACGTATATTCACCAGATACATTGGTCATTTGGGAAGCTCAATTCGGAGACTTTGCCAACTGTGCACAGGTTATATTTGACCAGTTTGTATCAGCGGGCCGCGCCAAGTGGTCTCAGAAGTCCAGTCTGGTGATGTTGTTGCCACATGCGAATGAGGGTCAGGGACCTGAGCATACAAGTGCTCGTCTGGAACGCTTCCTGCAATTGTGCGCAGAAGACAATATGACGGTTGCCAACTTGTCGAGTGCTTCCCAGTACTTCCACTTGTTGCGTCGTCAAGCCTCGTTGACTGAAACGGAAGATGCTCGTCCACTTGTGATGATGTCACCGAAAAGTCTCATTCGTAATCCGCGTGTTGCATCACCAGCAGTCGAATTCAGTGAAGGCAAGTTTGAGCTTGTGCTGGAGCAAGCTGGACTGGGGACACAGCCGGATCGTGTAGAGCGCATTATTCTGTGCAGTGGCAAGATTGCCATCGACTTGGAAGATGCTATTGAAAAAGATAAAGCAGATCGGTCATGGCTTCACATTATCCGTGTGGAACAGTTGTATCCGTTCCCGGCAGAAGAGATCAAACGTGTACTCGCACGTTTCAGTAATGTAAAAGAGTTGGTATGGGTACAGGAAGAGAACAAAAACATGGGTGCCTGGACATACATGGAGCCTCGTCTTCGTGAAGTCGCCCCGGAAGGCACAACCGTTAGATACGAAGGTCGCCCGGAACATGCAAGTCCTTCCAGCGGTTATCAGCTTGTGCATAGTATGGAACAGCAACAGATTCTTACATCTGCGTTGAAGCAAACGACGAAGAATAATATTCCACTGGGGAGGTAACAGCTGTGAGTGAAATTAAAGTACCTGCAATGGGTGAGTCTATAACTGAGGGAACTGTATCCAGATGGATGGTCAAAGAAGGAGAACCCGTTAATCAGGGCGATGTGCTTCTTGAACTGGAAACGGATAAAGTAAATATCGAGATCAGCGCAGAAGAAAGTGGTGTGCTGGAGAAAATCATTCGTCAGGAAGGAGAGACCGTAGAGATCGGTGAAACGATCGGTACACTCTCCGCTGGATCTGGAGGAGGAAGCGGTGCACCCGCTTCCGAACCGGCAGCAACGGAAGAGAAAAAGGCTGCTGCACCTGCACCTGAAGCTCCAACACCATCGGCACCTGTTGCCGCAGCGCCAGAGTCATCTGATAGTGCCAAGACGGCTTCACCGTCCGCTCGCAAGCTTGCACGTGAGCGTGGTATCGAGCTGGATCAGGTGCAGAGCAAAGATCCGATTGGACGGGTATATCAGGATGATGTGAAGAGCCATAGTAATCAGGCGCCTGCTCCTGCTGCTCCACCTGCAACTAAAGCTCCAGCGGCACCAAGTGCTCCGGCAGCTGGAAGTTCCACCTATACCAAGCCGGTAGAGCGTCAGCGGATGTCTCGTCGCCGTGCTACGATTGCCAAACGTCTGGTAGAGGCTCAGCAGACTGCAGCCATGTTGACTACGTTTAATGAAGTAGATATGACAGCCATCATGGATGTACGTAAACGCCGTAAGGACAAGTTCAAAGAGAAACATGAGATTAACCTGGGCTTCATGTCCTTCTTCACCAAAGCGGTTGTGGGTGCTCTGAAAAAGTTCCCAACCATCAACGCAGAGATTGATGGCGAAGATGTTGTGCTCAAAAAGTATTATGATATCGGTATCGCCGTATCTGCGAAGGAAGGACTGGTTGTACCGGTTGTACGTGATGCTGATCGTCTGGGCTTTGCTGAGATCGAGAAGAGTATCGCAGACCTGGCATCCAAAGCTCGTTCCAACACACTGGCGTTGTCTGATCTTCAAGGCGGAACGTTCACCATTACCAATGGCGGAACATTTGGTTCCTTGTTGTCTACGCCAATCCTGAATACACCTCAAGTGGGTATTCTGGGTATGCATAAGATTCAGCTTCGTCCAGTGGCGATTGATGCAGAACGGATGGAGAACCGTCCGATGATGTACATCGCGTTGTCCTATGATCACCGGATTATCGACGGCAGTGAAGCGGTACGTTTCCTTGTGACCGTGAAAGAACTGCTGGAAGACCCGGAATCCCTGTTGATTGAAGGATAATCCATAAGTTATAACCTAGCTATTATTCATATCGTATACTAGAAAGCCCCTGAACTGGAGCGCAGCGTTTGCTGTACATCCAATTCAGGGGCTTCTTGTGTTTCTTTTATTTGTTATGGAATGACTACTTACATAGATTCAGATATCGCAGCAGGGCTCGCTGCACTGCTCACTGCTCGGTGGTATTCACTAGAGTCAGGTGTATTCCGCTCCAGCCAGTTCAGAACGTGCTGCGCCACTTCGGTCCGGTTCGTCTCATGCAGCATTTCGTGGCGCCCACCCGGATACAGATGATACTCAATATTCTCCAGGTGAAGCTTCTTATACTGGGAGACCAGATTAAGAACGCCTTTGCCATGAAGTCCAACAGGGTCTTTCTCGCCTGAGAACAGATATACGGGTTTATGTTTGGGTATGCGCTCCATATTGTGTGGGAGATGTACTTCCAGCAGCAATTTGAAGAAGTCGCGGAAAAATCCTGCTGTACAGACCGCTCCGCACAGGGGATCATCAATAAACCGTTGAACCTCTTGCGAATCCCGTGACAGCCAATCAAACGGTGTCGTCGCTGGGCGAAAAGAGCGGTTGAATCCACCAAATACGATCGCGTTGAGCAGCATGCTGGGATGAGTGGGCCCCTGAATGCCACACTGCAAGAAAGCCAGTTTCTCTCCAAACCGTAGGAGACCGCGTCTGCCATTCGTCCCGGATAAAATAAAGGCATGGTACTGCTCATGACCAGCGTACATGAGATGCTGTACCAAGAACGAGCCCATACTGTGTCCCATTAGAAACAGGGGCACTCCGGGGTTCTCTTTGACGGCAACTTCGCCCAGGTTGATCATATCACTTGCCATCCAGCGGAAGGCATCGTTGCCAGCATTACCGAGGAGAGCGGCACTCTCCACGGTTTTGCCATGGCCCCGATGGTCATTAGCATAGACCGCGTAGCCGTGTCTGGTGAGAAATTCGGCAAATTCGGCGTATCGGGCCGCGGTCTCACCCATGCCATGTGCAATTTGCACTACGCCCTTCACGTTACATTCCGGATCGGGAAGCCAGCGGTACACATGAATACGGGTACCTTCACTACCGACCAAGGCAAAGGTAGATTCCTGCATCTCGTGTAATTCCTCCTTCACAGGTTACATATAAAAAGTTGATTTATGGCAGATAAGAGCGAAGAACAGTCGTATTCCCATCTAATGTATAAGAACCCAGATTGGCTGGCAAGAGATAACATTGCCCAGCCTTCAATTCAATGTTGTCTGATTCAGCATGAGCCCACGAGAGTGTTCCAGCGCCTTCACAGACAACGAGAATCGTGAAGCTGTCAGGACTTGTGGAGAGTTCCCAACGATCCGTTACAATCCCTTTTTCCACCACAAAATAAGGGCATTCCGCAAGTTTGAGCCATTCACCAGGAGTGGCGTTATTTGTTTTCATCGTTGAAGCACCTGCGCCCTCATAGGCCGTTACATTCAACGAATCTTCAACATGCAGTTCACGTGGCTTGCCATCGAGCCCTGGACGATTGTAATCGTAGATCCGGTACGTCGTATCCGAGTTTTGCTGGATCTCAGCGACAACTACACCCGCACAGAGGGCATGTACTGTTCCCGCAGGAATAAAGAACGTATCTCCAGCTTCAACAGGGACCTGACGGAGGGTATCCATCACTGTACCGTTCTCCAGTGCTTCTTTCAATGTTGCACGATCCACGCCGTCATTTAAGCCATAGATGATGTGTGCGCCCGGTTTTGCGTCGAGTACATACCACATTTCCGTTTTGCCAAGCTCGCCAGGAGGAAGTGCCTCATACTCATCTGTCGGATGAACCTGAACGGACAGATCATCATTACAGTCAAGCAATTTAATTAAAAGGGGGAAACGACCACCTTTCTCAGAAACACCTTTCGTTCCGAGCCATTCGGTGCCCAGTTGTTCGCGAACTTCATCCAGACCCTTGCCAGCAAGTGCTCCATTTAATACCTTGGTTGTACCGTTGGGATGATCTGCAATCATCCATCCTTCACCAATATGTCCTTCAGGGGGCGTAAGGCCGAATTGCTCCAGAGCACGACCGCCCCACACACGTTCTTTGAATTCAGGTTGGAATTGTAATGGATATGGCGTAGACATCAGTAATCTCTCCTCTAGTATATGAAATGGTGGATCGCTTTAATCAGTCATGGGCAAGTAGTCACCATGAACAAACGAGTGAATACGTTTGCATATGTTTATGTAGAACACAGATCGCAGTAAAAGAAAGTCAGTAATGGCTCGACCTTGCGATTGTGTCTAGTTTATTGTATTTGGTGAACAAAGGAAATTATTTTTTCTCGATTCCGATCAGAAAAGGCGAAGTTTCTCGCTGCAACTGGCGATACATCACGACCTGTGCCTGTTCTACCGGCAGGGCAGAGGACCATTTCAATACGGCTTCCGCTTCCTGTGAGCCACCGTCATGACCGGGGTAGAGAACAACCGTAATGATTCCGCGAGGACGTAATAATGCCAGTGCAACCCCGAGTGCAGCGATTGTGCTGTCTGTCTCGGTTATAATGGAAGAATCAGCACTCTCTGAAGGCAGGTAACCCAGATTGAACATGACCGCGCCAACCGCACCAACCCATGATTCAGGCACAGCTTCTGCCATTCGATCATGGCTTAGTTGAAGCATGGAGATGGAGCCAAGCTTCGCTTCGTCGTCTTGTTTTCGAATTCGGGCCTGTGCCAGGGTGAGGGCTTCACTTTGAATATCGAATCCGATCACTTGACCACGTCTGCCTACTTTTTGTGCCAAAAATAGCGTGTCTGCTCCTGTGCCAACTGTTGCATCTATCGCCAGATCACCAGGCTGTAGACGGGAAGCAATCCACTGATGGGCACAGCTGAGAACCGAAAGGAAGCCCATCTATGCTCGCCTCCAATACTTCCCTTGCCATGAGTCCCGCTCTCGCAACTCACGATCAATGGAATTCAACACTTCCCATTTGTTCAGAGACCACATCGGTCCAATCAGCAGATTACGCGGTGCATCGCCTGTAAGGCGGTGTACGATCATTTCCGGTGGAAGCATCTCCAGCGTATCTACAATCAGCTTGATGTACTCGTCCTGATCCAGAAAACGTAGAAGACCAGCTTCGTACTGCTTCACCATTGGTGTTTTGCGCATGAGGTGCAACAGGTGAATCTTGATTCCCTGTACATCCATATTGGCGACTGCCCGCCCAGTGTCCAACATCATCTCATGCGTCTCTTGAGGCAGACCATATATGATATGTGTGCACACACGTATATTTCGTTTGCGCAGTTTCTCAACGGCCTCTTCATAGCACTTGGTGTCATGTGCCCGATTAATCAATGTTGATGTGGAATCATGGATGGTTTGAAGCCCCATCTCGACCCATAGGTAAGTGCGCTCATTGAGTTCAGCCAGATAATCAACAACATCATCTGGTAAACAATCCGGGCGAGTGGCGATGGACAAACCAACAACACCTGGCTGCTCTAGAATTTCTTCAAAATATTCGCGCAGCTCCTCAACTGGAGCATACGTGTTCGTATAGGCTTGGAAGTAGCCAATATAATGAGCTGTAGGCCACTTTAGGTGCTGTTTATCTCGAATCGTATTGAACTGGGTGACCAGATCTTCACGTCTGCTGCCAGCAAAATCGCCTGAACCACGCGCACTGCAGAAGGTGCAGCCACCTTTGGCAATGGAACCGTCACGGTTGGGACAGGTGAATCCAGCATCCAGCATCACTTTGAAAACCTTATTGTTAAATTGATCTCGCATCTCATAATTCCAGGTATGGAATCGTTTATCTCCCCACAACAGAGGGGACTGTAATGCAGGTGCATTCATCTTCAGGGTACTCCTTTGGCTGTCGAATTACAGTAATCATACGGGAACAAAAATAGAAGCGCTATGCGATTTCCGTCAATGACGATCGATAGCGATTTTAGGTGTCTTCATGAACTTTTATCATTGTATCAAAAAACTGAAAAAAAAGGGAATCGAAACGTAAAAATAGGCCGTAAAATCAAGGTTTTCTCCTTGCTATAGTTTACACCTTGTGTTATATTTAAATCAACGTCAGACACCATCTAATGGGTATTATTCATCATAGCATTTGCATCAATGTTGACGTCATGGACCATACTATACCGTGAGGTGATATGAATGAATTCCCAAGTTAAAAACAAAGAACTGAATCATGTGTCTGTTGAACTGACGCCAGAAGAAGCACTGGCCTTAACAGGTGTTCGTTTTAATGGAAATCCGAAAGTGAAAGCGGCTGCAAGACAAAAAGTTCGCGTTGCTTTCGAAAAGACATTTGATTTTTCACACCAAGATAAGGTAGACTATGAACTACTAAAGTAGTTGGACCCCAATTCCAAATAAATCGAAGAGGGAATCTTTGAGATTTGCCCAAAGTGGCAGATCCGAAGATTCCCTTTTCATTGCTCTTTACAATTTGCCAGTTCTTCGGCAAAATAAGTCTGAGACAAGTATGGGACAAACGGAGGAATAAAATGCGTTTACGTGGCAGAAAAGGGATAAGAGAAAATCTGGAGCAACAAGTCGATCTTGTTGTACTGGACCCAAAGCAGCACAAAGGAAAATGGGCTGAGCTGTTTGGCAATGACCATCCGATCTTCGTGGAATTTGGTATGGGTAAAGGTCAATTTATCAGCCAAATGAGTTATAAATATCCGGAATTTAATTTTATCGGAATTGATATGTATGATGAGCTGGTCCGTCGTGCCAGTGAGAAAGCTCGTAATGCATGGAGTCAGGCTGATGTGGAGACACCACCGAACCTGAAGCTTGCGCTGGCGAATATTGAACAGATTGAGGAAGTTTTCGAACAGGAAGAACTGGAACGCATTTATTTGAACTTCAGTGATCCTTGGCCAAAAGCCAAGCATGCTCGCCGTCGATTGACGCACCCACGCTTCCTGAAAAAATATACGGAATTGCTTAATCCGAAAGGACAGATTCATTTCAAAACCGATTCGGAGACGCTGTTCGATTTCTCACTCAACGCAATTGCCGACTTCGGCCTGCAAATGACCAACCTGTCTTTGAACCTGCATCGTGATGGCTTGAACGAAGAGCATGTGATGACAGAGTACGAGCAGAAATTCATGGGTAAAGGGATGAACATTCACCGGGTTGAAGTAATTGTTGGTGAAGAGGCTTTACGTGAGTATCAACAGACACGTCTGGACAAGTATAAAGTTCGTGAAGCTTCGGATGAGTCTGGCGAAGATCAGGAACAGGAATAAAATTAACTTCATACAAGAAAGAGCGACTGATGAGAATGAACCATTCATCTCATCAGTCGCTCTTTTTTTCGTTGACGCTCGTTGCACAATGATCCATTAACTCATGTCTTATATGTTCTCAGAAGTTTTCAAAAGTTTTCTGTATGGAACTCTTTACGGCGATAATCGTTCGGGGTAACGCCGTTGAACTTCTTGAACATGCGGTAGAAGTAGGAACTGTTGGTGAATCCGGTTCTCTCAGCAATGTCGGCAACGGAGTTCTCCGTCTCCACCAATAGATGCTGGGCCTTGGCTATACGAGTTTCGTTAATCACATCGGTGAGCCCTTTCAGGGTGAGTTGTTTGTAGAGCCGGCTCACATAGATTGGCGACATGCCCAGTTCATCTGCAATAGAGGTTAGACAGAGATTAGGGTCTGCATAGTCCCGTTCAATAATGCCATTGATTCTACGAATCAACTCTTCATGCTTCAGTGTACGTTTCTCCTCAACTTTGGAACCAAGCTCATCAAACATCCGATAGAAGTGTTCATGTACCTCACTGATGTCCTCAGCGTCTTTAACAGGCAGCATTAAACCATCGGAGACAGAATCAAGCGTAAGCTGATTATTCTTCTTGAGCGTATTTCGTACATGATTTAGTGTCATCGTCAGATGGGATAAGGCTAGTTGGAAGACGGTAAACGGATATGCGGCTGTTTCGCCGACAATGTCTGCATAGACTTGTTTGGCTTCTCCTGTCTTGCCTGTCATTAGATAATCGACAAGTTGTCTTTCCTTACCTGCGGGGAATGCGTATTCTTTGGCGTGATAAGCCATGATGTCAGAGGTATAGATCAGACAGCCCGCTCCCATGAACAAACGATGGAGTGAAGCTTCGGCTGATCTGGTGTAAGAAGCAATACTATCTTCTAATGAACGTTCTTCCGTGCCGATGGTACAGGAGATGGAGCATTTCAGGTGTGTCATCACGGCGGCCTGCATCATGCGCAGCAACTCTTCGATCCGGCTAGGGGCGGGTTGCCCAAGTTCAGGGCTTTCTTCTTTTTCATTAAAAATGAGTGTGATCAGGTCGCCGCCCATATCCACCGCTTCCGCGTTGTAGTGGAGATCCGCTGTTTCGGTGCAGATGTTCATCATGGCGTATTTTACAAGCTGGGTCTCGTCACGATACGTTTCATTGAATTCGGTAAAATGGTCAATACGCAACAATACCAGCCGGGATGCACGCTGAACATCAATTGAGGAACCGTAAAACTTCATTCGTTCTTCCAGCATGCCGCCAGTCACTGTTTCACGGCCCTGCAGTGCCCCTCGCAGAAAATCCTGCCGCAAAAGATGAAGACTGCCACGACGCTCCGCTTCCATCACACGCAAACGAACCAGCACCTTATCAATGGGATGATATAGTTTTCGGGAGACGAGGTAAGAGAGCAGCACGCCTGCAATGAGAAGTGCGACACAAAACAGAACAGTATGTGTGCGCATGCTCCGTATATCTGAGGTAATCAGATCATAGGGCGTTATTCTTACATAGCGCCAACCTAGATTATCGGGAGCGGTGTAGGTAATGAGCGATTTTTCTCCATCGACCTCCTCGGTAAAGTAAGCGGACTGTTTTGCTTCCTGCATAATCGGCTGCATAAAAGCTTCGTTGGAGAGATTATTCATCAATGCACGGTTGCCAAAGTCAGATAACAGATCTCCGTTCTCGTTCACGATAAAGGTCTTGCCTGGTTGATCCACAGCATTCATATTCGGGCTGAGCCAGTCATCCTTGATATTCACAATGACCGCATAGTTTAGTTTGGCGTTGTCGTTAATGGTGTCATAACAGAGGTAGGTATAGCTGCTAACTTCTGTTGCTTCGGTAGAGCCGACCTGGTATGTACGCGGGATGGGAACAAACGGTTTATAGTCATGAAAGCGCTGGAGGATTCCAGTAATGCCCTGGTCGTCAATCTCCGAGATGGACTGCTGCCCATTGCGCACTTCGTTGGAGCTGATAAAGAATTCATTACTTTTGGAGTTATATACATAGATGGATTCAATAAAGGGAAGGGACATTCGGTAGTTGTCGAGCTGTTTCATCGCCGATGTGATTTCATAGATATTTGGTTTGGAATAGAGCAACAATGCAGAGATGGTGTAGTCCTGATAAATCTGATATGACAATGATTTTGCAGTCTCGGTCATTTTGGCCACTTCACGGCTTGCTTGAGTAAGACTGTTCATATCTGTCCGATATACCTGGCGAAGAGCGATCCGATTATAATTGACGTACAAAATGGAAGAAGCCACCAGCAAGGTAGCGACGGTACTGATAATAATACCAATCAGAATCCGTGTGAAGACCTTTTGACTGTCCTCTGAACGTTTACGCATTGCCTTCCCCTCCTCGGACCTCCCTGTATAGGTGAACAACGGTTAACTTCATAACCTAAGCCAGACTTCATATACGATGCGCAGAAGAGCAAGAGTATCTTGAATTATATATTATGTATGCGTTTACATCAATGCTGGACAGGCGGTTTTGCCTGCTTTCTCTACATAAAGTTCAACTTTCGCTGAATTGTTCACCAGGTTTAGCCTATGCACGATATCAACATTTGTGAACGGATGTGTGTGGATGTCTGTTCATTTCATGGTTCGTTCGGTTTGTTCATATTTCATTTCGCAGAATCGTTCATTTTGTGACGGTAAGCTTCAGTATTCGTGAGCTAAGCGAGCATCTACAATAAAAAGAGAGCTCCACCACGTAGCGCCGCAAGAAATTCGGGAGGGATCGAGCCATGCTCAAAGAATTGAACAAGAACAAAATCATGTTTCTGATGCTGTTGCCCACGCTGATCTTTTTTCTGATTAACTCGTATTTTCCGATGGTCGGTATCTATTATGCGTTCACCCGGTATGATTTTGAAGGAGGATTATTTGGCAGTCCATTTGTCGGTCTGGAGAACTTTAAGTTCCTATGGCAATCCGGAATGCTGCTGAAGCTCACAACGAACACCGTGGGTTACAATCTCGCCTTCATTATATTAGGAAACGGCCTTGCGATCTTCTGTGCGATCATGCTTAGTGAAATCCGGGGCAGGTTATTCAAAAAAATTACGCAGTCCGTCATGTTCTTGCCGTATTTCATCTCATTTGTACTATTAAGTGTAATCGCTTACAACATGTTCAACTATGAGTCTGGTTTCGTGAACACAGTGCTCAAACGTTTCGAGGCGGGCCCGGTCGACATTTATAACACACCGTGGATCTGGGTGTTTCTGATCATCATCTTTTATCTGTGGAAAAATCTTGGATACAGCATGGTCATCTATCTGGCCGCCATAACAGGCATCAGTGATGAGTACTATGAGGCTGCTCGGATTGACGGGGCCAATATTTTTCAGCGAATCTGGTACATTACGGTACCGATGCTGAAACCAACGTTTGTCATCCTACTCCTATTCTCGCTTGGCAGCATTATGAAGGGTCAGTTCGACCTTTTCTATCAACTGATTGGAAACAACGGGGTGCTGTACAACGCTACGGATATCATCGATACGTATGTGTATCGTTCACTGAAAGTAACGTTTGATATCGGAATGGCCACTGCTGCCGGTTTGTATCAGTCGTTATTCGGCTTCATTCTGATCATGACCGTCAACTATATTATCCGCAAAGTAAATGAGGACTACGCCTTGTTCTAGAACGCCCGCAGGGCAGGAGGGAGAACGATCATGAACACGCCAATGAATACGCGCACTCGTACGAATACTCGTCTCAGAGATTCGGAATTCACCTTGATGTTTCAACTGATTGCCTACAGCGTCATCATCATTTTATCAATCATGTGCCTGCTGCCGTTTCTGCTCATTCTATCCGGTTCGTTCAGCAGCAACGAGTCCATTGTGAGGGATGGCTATCACCTCTTTCCGACGGACTTTTCTCTGGAAGGTTACAAAATGGTGTTCAAATTCCCGACTCAGGTACTCAAAGCTTATGGGGTAACGGTGTTTACAACGGTGGTGGGGACTACGCTTGGACTTTTCCTGATCACGATGGCCGGATTTGTGCTTCAGCGCAAGGACTTCAAATATCGGAACACGTTCTCATTTTTTATCTATTTCACAACGTTGTTTGGTGGGGGGCTCGTGCCTTGGTACATTATGCTGGCGAATTACTTCAACCTCACAGATACGTATACTGTACTGATTTTCCCGGGGTTAATGACGCCATTTCTCATTATCCTGATGAAAAACTTCATTCGTTCGGCTGTGCCGGATGAGTTGATCGAGTCCGCCAAAATGGATGGAGCCAATGACTTCCGCATCTATATCAGCATTGTGTTGAAACTGGCGATGCCCGGTATCGCAACTGTAGGTCTGTTTCTGGCACTGGGTTACTGGAATGACTGGTTTACTTCATCTCTCTTCATTAACAATCCGGATATGTATCAGCTGCAATTTTATCTCTATAACACAATGAATACGATTACCTTCATTGACCAGATGGCGATTGGCACAGGGATTACGCTCAGCCAGGATGTACCAACTGAATCAACCAAGATGGCGATGGCAATCGTTGTGACGGGGCCGATTTTGTTCCTGTATCCGTTTGTACAACGTTATTTTGTCAAGGGACTTACGATTGGTGCTGTAAAAGGTTAGAACGTGAACACGTTGTGTCAGGCCATTGGCATCATCTTCGGTCTGAAGCATGGCGAGTCTGCGCTAACATATAAAGGTTCACCACAAAAAGGGAGGATGCGTATGCGTAACAAAACAATTCGGCACCTGTCTCTGGTACTTGCCCTGATGTTGTTCGCCGGGGTGCTTGCCGCATGTAATAACGGTTCGGGGGGATCGACGCAAGGAAACGAGCAGGGAGGATCATCAGATAAAAGCCAGAAAGTCACGTTACAATTTTACATGCTCGGGGATGCTCCCAAAGATCTGCCTGTCATTGAATCCGAGATCAATAAGCTGGCTGAGGCTGATCTGAACGTCAATGTAAAATTCAACTACACTTCCTGGACGGACTGGGATCAAAAATATAAACTGCTGCTGTCTTCCGGACAGCCCATCGATCTGATCTTCACAGCGGATTGGACATTCTACCAGTCTTATGCGAAGAAGGGGGCGTTCCTGCCTCTGGATGAAATGCTGCCTACGGCAGCGCCAGCACTGAAAGCCCATGTACCTGATGACATGTGGAATGCAGTCAAAATTAATGACAAAATCTATACCGTTCCATCGACATGGATCGAATATGTAACAGAGGGAATTGCGTACCGCGAAGATTTGCGCGAGAAGTACAATCTTCCGAAGCCGGAATCGGTGGAGACTCTCGAAGCGTATCTGGAGGGAATCAAAGCCAACGAACCGAATATGATTCCGATCGCAGACAGTAATGCCAACCACACTCACGGTATTCGTCAATTGACATCCAAGCTGGTGAATACAGCAGGTCAACTCCCATATGGACTGGATATTATGTATGACACACCGTCCACTGTGACGTCTTATTGGGGATCGGCGCAACATCTCGAAGACCTGAAAACATACAAGCGGTGGATGGACAAAGGCTTTTTCCCGAAAAACGTACTGAATGTAAAGGATACTTCCAACTCATTGCTGCAAAATGGTAAAGCAGCTGTTGTTCTGTCTGGGGAGAACCCCAACAAATTTAATGCAGATGTCATCAAGGTGCAGTCTACTCATCCCGATTGGAAACTGGCATATTTCCCGTACCCGAATGCGAAAGGGTTTGCACAGCCGGTTCACCCAATTCACAACGGTTTTGCGATTCCGCGTAGCAGTAAAAATCCTGAAAAAGCCTTGGCCTTTTATGAGAAGCTGGTGACTGACAAACGATATAACTGGTTGACTGAATACGGCGTTGAGGGCAAAAACTTCGAGGTAGATAATGGATACTACAAAATGGTAGGCGATGCACAAACGAACGGCTTCCCGCGTGAGGGCATGAATGGCTGGGCATGGCGTAATCCGGAATTCATGCTCTATGACAAAACCTTTGATGACGTGCTGACCATGTTTGAAGATCTCGACAAAATCAAAAAGCCTGATATTTATACCGGATTTGCTGAAGACTGGACACCGTACCAAGCCGAGAAGGCTGCACTGGAACAAGTGGAAAAACAATATTTGTATCCGCTTAATGTAGGTTTGGTGGCAGACGTAGAGGCTGGACTGAACACGTTCATGGAGAAGGCAAAACAAGCAGGTTTGGAAAAAATTCAGGCGGAGTACACCAAGCAGTGGCAGGAGTACTTGAAGTCAGCTGGCATCCAATAGTTTGTACTTTCCTTCATAAGAAAAGGTGCCTTCCGATTCGAAGGCACCTTTTCGATGTGGTTGCAGGCTTGTTTGAAGCCGTTGATTAGAGGCATGATTGGATAAAATCATAAACGGGCCTCTTCTGCGGATGAAGGACGAACGTCCTCCAGCAGGTCAATAATACTTTGAGCGCTCTCCATCGGATGAACCTTGGCGATTTCCGCCAGATGGCGTTTGCGTTTACGTACGATATCCGGATAGTGATTCAGCAACTTATTCATCCATTTAACCACTATATCGAGCGAAGTTATGGGTTCTCCCAAACCTCGTGCGGTAAAATAATGAACGTTCTCTTCTTCCTGACCTGGTATAGGGTTGTGGAACAACATTGGAATTCCTTTAGCCAATCCTTCGCTGCAAGTCATTCCGCCAGGCTTGGTGATCAGCAGGTCGGATACTTCCATCAATTTGTCGACCTCGTTGGTGTATCCGATAATATGGATGTTTTCTTTGCGATACATGGGGTTCTGTTCCATGCTGATCCGTGCTTTATCATTGCGACCGAGACAGAAAATGATCTGAATATCTTCATGCCAGCGTGTCAGTAACGGATGAACTAACTTGTCACTGAGCATTCCCCAACCCCCGCCCATTACCAGTACAGTGGGCATGTTTTTGAGATTGAATCTGCTTCGGATCTCATCTCGACGGGGATGCTCCCAGAAGTTTGGATGTACAGGAATGCCTGTGACTCGAATTTTGTCTTTAGGTACGCCACGCAACATTAGTTTGGACTTAACCTCGTCTGAAGAAACCAGGTAAAGGTCTACTTCACGGTTAATCCATGTCCCATGTGCATCATAATCGGTAATGACTGTACAAAGGGGAATCTGTACACCCAGTCGCTTCAGTCTGGATATGACAGCACTTGGGATCGGATGGGTGCAGACAATCGCATTGGGACGTAACTGACGCACGACGCTACGTGTATGTGTATAGAACAGTTTATGCAGCGCCAGTGTTGTCAGCCGGTTCAATGATTTTTTATATTGATGCCTGTATACGTACCCGACGAGTTTGGGCTGGTTAGTAACCGTTTTTTTGTATGCCGTTATAATAAGAGGTGCAACCTTGGGGTTTAAAAAACTTCCCAGTTCAAGCACTTTCGTCTGCACGTCTGGCGACAGCTTTCGCAAATGGCTGGACAGTGCATAGGCAGCTTGAGTATGACCCGTACCAAAGCCTTCAGATAATAGTAATATTCTTTTTTTCTCCACGCTTGCTTCACCTGTTCCTGCTAGGTTTTTCTGAGTCTAACATATCGGCTTTAAGACCAGAATGCAACTGTTGCAAGTGCGACTAAAGTACCTATTGTGGCACCTGCGAGAACATCGGAAGGATAGTGTAATCCCAGATAAATTCGAGAGAATCCGACAATAAGAGCCACAGGCAACAATATTAGCAATAAGATCGGATCAGCGGTCATAAATGGAACCGTGACCGAAAAAATGGCAGTTGTGTGTCCTGAAGGAAACGAGTGGTCCGTCAGGGGATTACGAAACGTAATGGTATCCGGCAAGGCCAGATAAGGCCGAATGCGAGGATACAATTTTTTCGCGATGGCTACAGGAATATGGCTGACCGCAAGAGCGATACAAGCCTGAAGTCCTGTTGTGCTCCATGGAGCCGGAGCAAGCAGCCAGATTAACAAGGATACTGCAATAGAAGAAGTTGCTCCACCCAGATGAGTGAAATAATACAGCCAAAAATTCATAAAACGATTATGAAGCCGGCCGTTGATCCACATAAAAACATTTCGATCATACTCTTGAAACTTTAAGAATAAACGGCTCATATTGGCCTCCTGCCAGTCAGGCCGCCCGTAATGGCGGCAGTATTTCCGGTGAATTTCTGCATCCGGTTTCGTCCTGATTAGTATATAACCGTTTTTCGTGAACTTGAGGTTATTTCAGGTATATGTTTATCATATTTTTAAATGTTGTCCTTTTCAAGAAGAACACATGTAAAGAACGTAAAATTCATGTTAAAGAGTGGATACATATCCATCTTAACTTTTTGACTTGAGTCAGCCAAAAAAGATACAATGATTCAACATGGCTGAAATGAGGTAAAAAAAATGTGAGTTTTGTTTTAAACTTTTTGAGGTCTGTTTACGTTATTTGTTATAGAGCCTCTGACGAAGAATAACATGCTGATGAAAAAAGCAGGGACTTTAGAAATAAAAATCAAGTAAACGGCTGAAAATAAGATATAACAGGCATGAATGCGAGGTTGTGGTATCACGAAGTGTCTATTCAGCGTTTAAAGATCACATTTCTGCTTTAGAAAGTGGAATTGGGGTTTTGACAAATGACTGAAAAGAATACAGAATCGATAAAGCAGCCAACTGATAGCAACCAAGCGTTGAAACATTGCCTGATATATTCGCGTAGTACACAAAAGAACAGGGTCATATTCTGCAGATCAAAAAAAAATAACTTGCAGAATCAGGAAGAGAAATGCTTTAGTAAACTGGGTTTTGAAAAAAAGGGGGTAACAGAGAACGATGTTGGACGCTATATTCGTCACGATGCAGGTCATTCTGGCACTGCTAGCCGTGTACCAATTCACGTTTTCGCTGTTCGGTCTGATTAAGAAAAAGAAAAAGAAACATTATCCGGCGACAAAATCTTTCGCTGTACTCGTCGCAGCACACAATGAGGAACAGGTCATTGGTGCCTTGATGGAGAACTTGAAACAACTTGATTATCCGGAAGATCTGTATGATGTGTTTGTCATCTGTGATAACTGTACCGATGGAACGGCTCAGATTGTCAGAGAACATGGGTTAAATGCCTGTGTGCGTACCAATGCCGATCTAAGAGGTAAAGGGTATGCCATTGAATGGATGCTTAAGTACCTGTGGAAATTGCCACGTCAGTATGACGCAGTTGTCATGTTTGACGCGGATAACCTGGTTGACCGTAACTTCTTGCTTGAGATGAATGATGACTTGAACAATGGTTCGCGCGTTATCCAAGGATACATTGATACGAAAAATCCGGAGGATTCCTGGATTACTGCAGCATACGGTGTATCTTACTGGTACATCAACCGTCTGTGGCAGTTGTCTCGTCATAACTTGAATATGGCGAACTTCCTTGGAGGTACGGGGATGTGCTTTGAGACCAACCTGTTGAAGGAAATTGGCTGGGGCGCAACAAGTCTGGTTGAGGATCTGGAGTTTACGATGCGTAGTGTGCAACGTAATGTATATCCTGTTTTCAACTACGACGCCAAAGTATTTGATGAGAAGCCATTAACGTTCAAAGCTTCAGCGAGACAGCGTCTCCGCTGGATGCAAGGTCACTTTACGGTTGCCCGCAGATACTTCTTCCCACTGCTCTGGCAGTCTATTAAGGAAAGAAGCTTGGTGAAGTTTGACCTTGCTATCTATGGAGCCAATGTCTATGTTGTATTGCTTACATTCCTGATGACTGCTGCGATGTGGGTAGACATGGCCATATTCAAAGGTCCGCACATTGCAAATATTTATGGATACTTCCCGCTATGGGTTGGATTTGTGGCTATTGGTCTGAACATCCTGACGTTCCTCTTGTCGATGGCGTTAGAGAAGGTTACCTTTGCCAAAGTTTATCTATACCTGATCTTGTTCCCGATTTACCTGTTGTCATGGTACCCGATTACGTTCTACGCTTTCTTCACGCAGAACAACAAACAGTGGAGCCACACTCAGCATACGCGTGTTGTACGTTTGGATGAGGTACAGAGCAAACAAGGGTAAGGAACAGGCATGCATGAGTTGTTGCATCTGATATAACAAATGTATAATTACTAAAAAAGTTGTGAAGATGTTGACAAGGTATTTCGTGGATGTTATAGTATTCAAGTGCGTTAAAACGAATAGCAATGGAATCACAAGTAGAAGTCCGACTTCTCACCTGATCAACACTATGTTGGCTGGTCAACGATCCCAATAATTTATGAAGTGTATACTCATGAAGAATTGTGTTGATTACAGGGATGTCGGTGACTTGACCGGCATCCCTTTTATTTTTGTGTAACAGGATATTCAAAATGACCTGGAGGTGGACGATTATTAGTAAAGATCACATGATTAATGATGAGATTCGGGCGAAGGAAGTACGCCTTGTCGGAGCTGAAGGAGAACAAATTGGGATTACGCCCATTCGCGAAGCACTGCAAATGGCGATTGACCTGAATTTGGATCTGGTCAATGTGGCACCACAGGCTAAACCGCCGGTGTGTCGCATTATGGACTATGGCAAATTCCGCTATGAGCAACAAAAGAAAGAAAAAGAAGCCCGTAAGAACCAGAAAATTGTTGACATTAAAGAAGTATGGTTCCGTTCCAATATTGAGGAGCACGATTATCAAACGAAGCTTCGTAATGTAGTTAAGTTTTTGAACGAAGGCGACAAAGTGAAATGTTCTGTTCGTTACCGCGGACGTGAAATTGCACATGCCGCGATTGGTCAACGGATTTTGGAACGTGTTAAGGTAGAAGTTGCAGAACTTTGTACTATTGAACGTCAACCGAAATTGGAAGGCCGCAGTATGATCATGATTTTGGCTCCTAAAGCCTGATAACATTGGAGGAGGAAACACAAAATGCCTAAAATGAAAACACACAGCAGTTTGAAAGGACGCTTCAAAATTACCGGTTCCGGTAAAGTCCTTCGTTACAAAGCTCACAAAAACCACTTGCTTTCTCACAAATCCAAACGTGCTAAGCGCGTTCTGAACGGTAACCCAGTTATGGCTGCCGGGGATGTTAGACGTTTGAAACAAGGTTTGGCTAACTTGAAAGGCTAATTCTGATTAGTACATTCCGTATGGGGGATCGGCTAAGGCCGTACACATACCACGGATACATTTATATTTATTTGGGAGGTTCTTTAATATGGCAAGAGTAAAAGGCGGTTTTGTAGTACGTCGTCGTCATAAAAAGGTTTTGAAACTGGCAAGAGGTTATTTCGGTTCCAAACACCGTATCTTTAAAACAGCAAACGAGCAAGTAATGAAATCCCTGGTATACGCATACCGTGACCGTCGCAACACGAAACGTAACTTCCGCAGACTGTGGATCGTTCGTATCAATGCAGCAGCACGTATGAATGGTTTGTCTTACAACAAACTGATCCATGGTTTGAAACTTGCTGGTGTAGACATGAACCGCAAAATGTTGGCTGATCTGGCCGTTAACGACATCAATGCGTTCAACTCTTTGGCTACTGTAGCTAAAGGTAAAATCAACGCTTAAATTGTATGATACAAGCCGCCGTACCTATATGGCGGCTTTTTTTACGGCTTTGAGGGGATTCGGAGATGAATCTCTGAAGGAATAGAACGAATAGGCTATAAGCTGGACGGGAACAATGAGACGAGACAACGGGTGAATAACACACCATGGGAATACATAAAATACGAACGGTGAAATAGTACAAAAGAAAACAGATGAAATCCACATATCACTAATGCCAGCGGCATGTTTTTGTTATATAACATCACATCGTTGTAACGTTAGTGTGTTAAAACGCTAAATTATTAAGCGTTTTCAATAAAAAAAGAACAAAAATATGTGATATTCGGTGATGAAACATCTGGATTTTAACACGGGTTGATTGTATAATCACCTCTAGTAGGCAAGTCCTAATTTTTCTCTCCATGTCATAATGTTCGGTTTTTCGACAGATGATTGGATGCTTCAAGGGTGATAATGCGCTTTTAATGTCGAAGAAACCATACATTCTGCATAAAAGTCATTCCTGCTATCTGTTAACCGTTCAATTGTAGGCTGGATTGGAATGAAGGATATATCATTAAGGGGGAAAAAGAGAAATGAAAAAGATGCTTAGCTTGTCTTTGGTAATGTTGCTGGCGGTATCGGTTATGCTCGCAGGTTGCGGTAGCAAACCGAAAGAAGAAACAAATGCCGGAGGAGATACAGGTGGCACATCCACTGAAGCAAAATCCGATCTTAAAATCGGTATGGTTACTGACGTAGGTGGAGTTAATGACAAATCCTTTAACCAATCCGCTTGGGAAGCTTTGCAAGCGACTGAAACAGAAACAGGTACTGCAGTTAAATACCTGCAAAGTAAATCCGATGAAGAGTACATTCCTAACTTGAACGAATTCGTTAAAGGCGGATATGACCTGACTTGGGGTATCGGTTTCCAATTGGCTGATGCAATCAAGACTGTTGCCGAGCAAAACACGGAAGCTAAACTGGCGATCATTGACAGTGTAGTTGATGTTCCTAACGTTAAATCCGTAACATTTGCTGAAGAAGAAGGATCTTACCTGGTTGGTGTTGTAGCTGGTCTGACTACGAAATCCAACAAAATTGGTTTTGTTGGCGGTATGGACAGCCCACTGATCAAAAAGTTTGAAGTAGGTTTCAGAGAAGGCGTTAAAGCTGTAAATCCTAATGCTGAGTTCATCTCCAACTATACAGGTGCTTTTGATAAACCTGACCTTGGTAAAGCAGCAGCTGCTACAATGTACAACCAAGGCGTAGATATTATTTTCCACGCTTCAGGTGCTACAGGTAACGGCGTGTTCAACGAAGCAATCGCTCGTAAGAAACAAGGACAAGAAGTATGGGTTATCGGTGTTGATAAAGACCAATCTCTTGAGTTTGGTGATGAAGTAACACTGACTTCCATGATCAAAAAAGTTGACGAAGCTGTTAAACGCGTCAACCAAGAAGTAATCGACGGTACATTTGCTGGCGGTTCCGAGAACCTGACTTTGAAAGAAAATGGCGTAGGTATTGCTGATACTTCTACTGCCAATGTATCTGCTGATACACTTGCAAAAGTAGATGAGTACAAAGAAAAAATCATCAGCGGCGAAATCAAAGTACCTACTGAGTAATTTGATCCTAGTCGCATAAGAATAAATCATCTGGGCCGGTCTTGACCGGCCTTATGATTGCAAGAACAGGAACATTTGATCAAGTCATCATAACAATTGTACAAGGTCATTGTGCATCAACGCTCCGGTAGGAGCTTTTCTTTCGTTTGCGGAACCACACTATATCAGTTATAAGGGTGATTACATGGGTGCAGCAACCCCCGTCGTTGAGTTAAAACAAATTACGAAGCGTTTCCCAGGCATTGTTGCCAACGACGCCATCAGCCTTCAGCTTCGTAAAGGCGAGATCCATGCGCTACTGGGCGAAAACGGCGCTGGTAAGTCAACGTTGATGAATATTGTATTTGGTCTCTATCAGCCGGATGAAGGTTCCATTGAAGTGAATGGCAAGCCTGTCATCATCGACAGCCCTAACCGAGCGATCGATCTTGGCATCGGCATGGTGCATCAGCACTTTAAGCTTGTACAGCCGTTCACGGTAACAGAGAACATTATTTTGGGATCTGAACCAACGAAGGGTCTCAATATTAACTATAAAAAAGCAGCCGCTGAAGTGCAGCGTCTGTCTGAACAGTATGGACTTAAGGTGAATCCTCATGCCAAAATTCATGATATCTCTGTTGGAATGCAGCAACGTGTAGAGATTGTTAAAACGTTGTATCGCGGTGCAGACATTTTGATTTTTGACGAGCCTACAGCCGTATTGACTCCTCAAGAGATCAAAGAACTGATGATCATCATGAAGAAGCTCGTAGCAGAAGGCAAGTCGATTATTTTGATCACGCACAAACTAAAAGAGATCATGGAGATCTCCGACACGGTAACGATTATCCGTCGGGGTAAAGTCATTGATTCGGTCAAAACATCGGAAACCAATCCGAATGAACTAGCAGAGAAAATGGTAGGTCGGAATGTCACATTCAAAGTGGACAAAAAACCGGCTACACCTGGAGCTAATGTGCTTGAAGTTAGTAAATTGACTGCGAAGAATAAAGAAGGTATTTCGGTTCTGAACCAACTTAACCTGAATGTTCGTGCAGGAGAGATTGTCGGAATCGCAGGCGTGGATGGTAACGGTCAAAGTGAACTCATTGAAGCCCTTACCGGACTTCGTAAAGTCGAGAGCGGTTCGATTCGTTTGGAGGGCAAGGAGCTGTCCAATCATTCCCCGCGCCATATTTCGGAATCGGGCGTAGCCCATATCCCGGAAGATCGACACAAACATGGACTTGTTCTTGATTTTTCAGTGAGTGAAAATATCGTTCTGGAATCGTACTATAAAGCACCATACACCCGTAAAGGGTTCCTTAACTTCGATGCGATCAAAAAGCAGGCGAAGCGGCTTGTGGAGGCATTTGACGTGCGTACACCAAGCATCGAGACCAAAGCTCGTTCCTTATCCGGAGGAAACCAGCAGAAGGCCATTATCGCCCGTGAGGTGGATAAAAACCCTGAACTGCTTATCGCTGCCCAGCCAACTCGTGGTCTGGACGTAGGGGCGATTGAGTTCGTGCAAAAGCAACTGATTGCACAAAGGGATCAAGGTAAGGCTGTTCTGTTGATTTCATTTGAGCTTGATGAGATTATCAATGTGTCTGACCGAATTGCTGTCATCTATGAAGGCCAGATCGTAGGCGAGGTGCTGCCGGAAGAAACCAATGACAGGGAGCTCGGCTTGATGATGGCGGGCAGCACCCAAAAGAGAGGTACTGCGCATGAGTAACGTATTGAAATGGTTTACCCGAGATTCATTTATTTTGCCTGTAGTAGCCATTGTTATGGGTCTGATTCTCGGTGGAGTTGTCATGCTGATCGGTGGATACAATCCGATTGAAGCCTATGGCGCATTGTTCACCAAGGTATTTGGAGACATGTACAACTTTGGTGAAGCGGTACGGGAAATGACACCACTGATCATGACTGGACTTGCATTTGCATTTGCATCACGTGCAGGCTTGTTTAACATCGGGGGAGAAGGTCAATTTCTCGTTGGAATGACAGCTGCAACGTTTGTGGGTGTTAAATTCGCTGGTTTGCCAATCTACCTTCATGCGCCACTGGCTTTGATTGCTGGTGCACTGTTTGGTGGTCTCTGGGCAGCTATTGCTGGTTATCTGAAAGCGGCACGTGGGGTCAATGAAGTTATCAGCAGTATTATGCTGAACTGGATTGGTCTGTATCTGGCCAACCTTATCGTGCGCCAATTCTTGTTGTTGAAGGGCGAGAATCGTTCCGTGGATATCAGCGAATCAGCTTCGATTAGTCTGACATGGCTCTCTGAACTGATGGGCAACTCTCGTGTGCACATGGGGACGTTGATTGCCATTGTGATGGCTGTACTCTTTTATATCTATATGTGGAAAACAAAACAGGGTTATGAAATCCGCGCGGTAGGCTACAACCCGAATGCGGCTGAATATGCAGGTATGCATGTTAATCGGAATATCGTAAAAGCAATGTTCATCAGTGGTATGCTTGCTGGTCTTGGTGGTGCATTCCAGGTGCTAGGTGTGTTCCAATACCAAACGGTCATGTCGGGGTCACCAGGTACTGGTTTTGACGGCATAGCAGTTGCTCTGATTGGCCTGAATCACCCGTTTGGGGTGTTGTTGGGAGCAGTGCTGTTCGGTACCCTCACGTACGGATCTGCAGGTATGAGCTTTGCTGCGGATGTTCCGCCTGAGATTATTCGGATTGTGATCGGTTCGATTATCTTCTTCATTGCGGCACAGGGCATCGTGCGCTGGATACTTAAACCGTTCTATTCGAAGCGCAAGAAAGAGAAGGTGTTGTAGATGGACTTGTTGACAATTGGGCAAATTATCAATACGACGCTTGTCTTTGCTACGGCATTGATTTTTGCATCCCTCGGCGGAATTTTTTCAGAAAAATCAGGTGTGACTAACCTCGGACTTGAAGGCTTCATGGTCTTTGGTGCCTTTGCAGCTGGAATCGGGGCGCATTACGCGCAAGAAGCGGGCATGGGTGGAACCACATCGGCCTGGATGGGTATTTTGCTTGCGATTGTATTGGGCGTACTGGTGTCGCTGATTCATGCCGTTGCGTCTATTACATTTAAGGCAGATCAGATTATCAGTGGTATCGTCATTAACTTTTTGGCAGCAGGAAGTACGTTGTACCTGGTTAAACTGTTGTTTGAAGGTTCTGGTGATTCACCGTTGGTATCAGGGTTCAGCAAGTTTGATGTGCCGATCTTGAAAGAGATTCCTTTGCTTGGAGAAGCCCTCTTCAAGAATGTATATCCAACGACATATCTGGCCATTCTGTTCGTATTCCTGACGTATTACATCATGTTCAAAACGCCATTTGGTCTGCGCCTGCGCTCTGTAGGTGAACATCCAAGTGCGGCAGATACGGTTGGTATTAAAGTGCGTCGGTATCGCTATGTTGCTGTTATGATCAGTGGTGCGCTTGCGGCCATTGGTGGAGCTGCGATTACATTGACGACTACAGGTACATTCTCACACAATACGGTTTCCGGCCAAGGTTATATTGCCATTGCAGCGATGATCTTTGGTAAGTGGAATCCGATCGGTGCCTTTGGTGCGGCTGTGTTCTTCGGATTCTCTCAAGCGATCCGAAACTATGTACAGTTGTTCGAATGGTCACAGAGTATTCCCCAGGAAATTATTTATATGCTGCCTTACCTGCTTACCATCATCGTTCTCGTTGCAGCGGTTGGTCGTTCTTCGGCTCCGTCTGCCCTCGGTGAAGCGTACGATCCGGGTAAAAGGTAACAACCTTCAGCATATCAAGTTAGCTATCCAATGCTTTGTTTTAAAAGGGTCCGCCTTGTGCGGGCCTTTTTTGTTTACTTGAATGCCCATCCACTTTTGCATACTCTCCCTGGTTCTCGTTCAGATACCCATATTTTCAGGTAGGGACAAAGAAACAGGCGAATCCAGTCATGGACGAATACACTGTTTTGAACGATCCGAGGAGGAGGGGAAAGTATGAAACAACAAGTTACGCGTGATGAAGCGATGAAATTAATAGGCAAAAATATTGTTGCAATCAAAAAAGACGGCACTCGGGTTACGGGAAGGCTGTTGAAAGTATCGGGTAACAAACTGGTACTGAAGCGTCTGAATGGCAAAAAAGTACGTACAAAAGCGATTCTGCCGCTGGTATTGTTTGATCTGCTCGCTATTGCCACACTGCCTTATGCTTATGGTCCTGGCCCTGGCTTCGGTCCGGGATATGGACCTGGACCGAAGCCAGGCCCTGGATATGGTCCAGGTTACGGACCGGGATATGGACCTGGAGGACCTAGTGGCGGCTTTGGCCCTGGTCCTGGTTACGGCCCATATGGTCCGGGTCCACGTCCACCAGGATTTTTCTAGGTCATTCTATAATGTTTTTTCCATTTCGTAGCAGCGACTTACCATAATGTATCGAATCGCACTATACCCATTTTTTTGATAAAACTGAAGCCCTTTGGTATTGCCTTCATCCACCATCACTTTCGATCTTCTACAACCCCGAGATGCAGCAAAGCTCTCTGCTTTGAGCAGCAAAGTCTGCCCGTAACGTTTGCGTTGCTCTTTCGGACTAACGGCCATCATATCGACATAGAGCAGTTCACCATGCATGAGAAAATGGATGAATGCGACAGCAGCTTTGTCTGGCTCCGGCGAGACAACAAAGGTCATGCCCCTGTTCATTCGCAGGGGTATTTCTTTGCGGATTTTATTAATTTCTTTTTCACTCATATGAGATAAAGGAACAAGTTGAGTGTCAATCAGCTTCATGATGGCGCCATCATCCAGCTTGGATGTGCGTTGCCGAATCACCATGCGGAGCCTCCTTTCAGGACCAGTCGTGCTGCTCGTATATTCTATGCCCGAAGCAAGATAAAAGGTGACTGAATGAAGCACAAGGATTAGGGCAACGTTAAAGGCTGAAGAGGCATGATGGAAGGCTCTCTGAATTTTTATGCAAAACAGGTATTGACTTATCGGTTGGAGGAATCATATAATGTTCCTAACATTTAACGAGAATATTTCATCGGCTATGAAGAGGACGAAGTTTTAAGGGCTCTTTTGCTCAGAGAGTGGCTGGAATTGCTGAAACCACCACCATTATCCCTTATATACGAGCTCACCTCGGAGCTGTTTTCCTGAAAAGCACTGGATGTCACTCCTTTCGCGTATTAGGGAAAATCGTATGTCTGCGTTACAGACAACAGGTATGGGAAACGACTATGTTCGTTTGAGCTATCGTTTTGTTGTACCTGGTAAGGTCCGTTATTGCGAAATTTCGGACAAAGTTGGGTGGTACCACGGAAGCGATAACCTTTCGTCCCTCGCAAGCATGAACTTGTTTGCAGGGATGGAAGGTTTTTTTTGTAACTTTAAATGTCAGAATGATGTAAATTCCGAGAGGAGGATGACTGATGGGAGCTCAAATTCCAGAAGTACGGTCAACAGATGAATTACGTGAAAAATGGATGAAGCCGGAGGTCATTAGCGGATCAGAAATTCTGCTGAGAAGCTTGTTGCTTGAAGGTGTAGATTGTGTATTTGGTTACCCGGGCGGCGCAGTGTTGTACATTTACGATGCAATGTATGGTTTCGAGGACTTTAAGCACGTCTTAACCCGTCACGAACAAGGTGCAATTCACGCGGCTGACGGATATGCACGGGCAAGCGGAAAAGTGGGTGTATGTATCGCTACCTCCGGACCAGGAGCAACGAATCTGGTTACCGGTATTGCAACAGCGTATATGGATTCTGTGCCACTGGTTGTTATTACGGGAAATGTTAATTCCAGCCTGATCGGCTCGGATGCTTTCCAGGAAGCTGATATTACCGGTATTACAATGCCGATCACCAAACACAGCTATCTGGTAAAAGATGTTAAGGATTTGTCGAGTATCATTCATGAGGCATTCCACATTGCGAATACTGGTCGTAAAGGTCCTGTACTGATCGACATTCCGAAGGATGTATCAGCCAACAAAACCTTGTTTGAACCGAGTACTGAACCTGTTACATTAAGAGGGTACAATCCACGGACTGTACCAAACAAACTGCAGGTTGACCGTTTAGCTCAGGCCATTCAGGAAGCAGAACGTCCAATGATTCTGGCCGGTGGCGGTGTGGTATACTCGGGGGGACATGAAGAACTGTTTGAGTTTGTTGAGAAGACAGGCATTCCAATTACGACAACCCTTCTGGGTCTTGGTGCATTCCCAAGTGGGCATGAACTATGGACAGGGATGCCAGGAATGCACGGAACATACACATCCAACCTGGCCATCCAACAGTCGGATCTGCTGATTAATATCGGCGCACGATTCGATGATCGGGTAACAGGTAAGCTGGACGGATTCGCTCCACATGCCAAAATCGTTCATATCGATATTGATCCGGCAGAGATTGGTAAAAACATCGCAACGGATATTCCAATTGTTGGTGATGTGAAGACTGTGCTGGAGATAGCCAACAAAGAAGTTAAGCGTGCAGAGCGTGCAGATGCATGGAGAGACCAGATCAAACAGTGGAAACAAGAGAAGCCTTACAGCTATACGGATTCAGACGAAGTGCTGAAACCTCAGTGGGTTGTTGAAATGCTGAATGATACAACCAAAGGTGAAGCGATTGTGACGACGGATGTGGGACAACATCAGATGTGGGCAGCACAATATTATAAGTTTAATCAACCACGTTCATGGGTAACTTCGGGTGGTCTCGGAACGATGGGCTTTGGATTCCCTTCTGCAATTGGTGCTCAGATGGCCAATCCGGACAGACTCGTTATCTCCATTAACGGTGATGGCGGAATGCAGATGTGTTCCCAAGAACTCGCGATCTGTGCCATTAACAATATACCGGTAAAAATTGTTATCATAAACAATCAGGTACTTGGAATGGTTCGCCAATGGCAGGAACTCATCTATGAGAACCGTTACAGTCACATTGATCTGGCAGGAAGTCCGGATTTTGTAAAACTGGCTGAAGCATATGGTGTGAAAGGATTACGTGCAACGAATAAAGAAGAAGCGGCGCGGGCTTGGCAGGAAGCTCTGGATACACCAGGACCAGTCGTTGTAGAATTCGTGGTACGCAAGGAAGAGAATGTGTATCCAATGGTTCCACAGGGAGCAACAATTGATCAAATGCTGATGGGGGATGCTGAGGAATGATTAGACATACGATTTCAATATTGGTTAACGATCAGCCAGGCGTCCTTCAGCGGGTATCAGGGTTGTTCGGTCGACGCGGATTTAACATTGAGAGTATTACAGTGGGTCAATCGGAAGAACCCGGACTCTCCCGGATGGTTATTGTGACTATTGGTGACGATAAAACGCTGGAGCAGATTGAGAAACAATTGTACAAAATCATCGATGTCATTAAAGTGGTTGATTTCAGCCTGAAACCGATGGTAGCCCGTGAACTCGCGTTGATCAAAGTGAAAGCAGAGCCTTCCGAGCGTCCTGAAATTCTGGGTGTGGTGGAAACTTTCCGCGCATCCGTTGTAGATGTTGGTCCAGGCAGCCTGATTGTGCAGGTGGTCGGAGATACGGACAAAATTGATGCGATGATTGAATTGCTCAAGCCATACGGCATTCGTGAATTGTCCCGTACAGGCATAACAGCATTGGTACGCGGGAACGTATAAGGCTATAATGAATAAAAAGGGGCGACGGTTAGCTAACATATACAGTTGATCTTATGTGAGAGTGTCAGTCCCTTAACAGTTATAAGGTAACATTTTAGTGATGTAACGCTTGAAAAGATAGCCACACTCCCGCATTAATGGGCGGGTGTCTGAACGGATCGGATCGGATCAGACCAGAGACGCTTTCAATACTTCAAGCGAGCCGGTCCATTGAGACACCCGCTCATTAATGAAGGGTTCTTTACAATACAAAGGAGGACTTATAAACATGCCAGTAACTACTTATTATGAACAGGATGCAGAGCTTAACGTATTGAAAGGAAAAACGATCGCGGTAATCGGTTATGGTAGCCAGGGCCACGCCCAAGCTCAAAACCTTCGTGATAGCGGATTGAACGTAGTCATCGGACTTCGTGAAGGTAAATCCTTCGACACTGCAAAAAATGACGGATTTGAAGTTCTGTCCCCGGCTGAAGCAACAAGCCGCGCAGATGTAGTTCAAATCTTGCTCCCTGACGAAACTCAAGCTTCTGTATACAAGAACGAAATCGAACCAAACCTGAAAGAAGGCGCTGCATTGCTCTTCTCACACGGTTTCAACGTTCATTTCGGTCAAATCGTTGCTCCAAAAAACAGCGATGTATTGCTGGTAGCTCCTAAGTCCCCTGGTCACATGGTACGTCGTACTTATGTAGAAGGTTTTGGTGTACCGGGCCTGATCGCGATTGAGCAAGATGCAACAGGTAAAGCGAAAGAAATCGGTTTGGCTTATGCAAAAGGTATCGGTTGTACTCGCGCAGGGGTTATCGAAACTTCCTTCCGTGAAGAAACAGAAACAGATCTGTTCGGTGAGCAAGCTGTTCTGTGTGGTGGTGTAAGTGCTTTGGTAAAAGCTGGATTCGAAACATTGACAGAAGCGGGTTACGCTCCTGAAATGGCATACTTCGAATGTCTGCACGAACTGAAGCTGATCGTTGACATGATGTATGAAGGCGGACTTTCAAGTATGCGTGATTCCATCAGTAACACAGCTGAGTACGGTGACTATGTAACTGGACCTCGCGTTGTAACTGAAGATACGAAGAAAGCAATGAAAGAAGTCCTGACGGATATCCAACAAGGTAAATTCGCACGCGACTTCATTCTGGAGAACCAATCCGGACGTGCATTCTTGACAGCAACTCGTCGTAACGAAGCTGAACACCCAATCGAAGTGGTTGGCGGACAATTGCGTGAGATGATGCACTGGATCAAGAAGTAAGCATTAACTTTTAGAACATGCACTTATAAGGTATTCAAGTAAACTTAGAGCTTTAACTGGGAATAGCGGCCGTGCTTATGCGTGAGCCGCTATTGCTGGTTCAGAGAAACATTATATTACAAGTACAGGAGGTGCGAAGCGTGCGTAAAATCTATGTATTTGACACAACGCTGCGTGATGGAGAGCAATCCCCGGGAGTCAATCTGAACACGCGTGAAAAGGTGGAAATTGCCCATCAGCTCGAGCGGCTTGGCATTGACCGGATGGAAGCTGGTTTCCCGGCGGCATCTCCAGGTGACCTGGCCGCTGTCAATGCAGTAGCAAAAGCGGTCAAAAATGTGACCGTAATTGGCTTGTCCCGTTCCAGAGAGCAAGATATCGATGCGGTTAAGGAAGCTCTTAAAGGTGCACAGGACCCATGCATTCACGTTTTCCTGGCAACTTCGCCTATTCACCGCCAACATAAATTGCGTATGGATAAAGGGCAAGTACTGGATACGGCTCGTTCCGCGATTCGTTATGCGAAGAAAACATTTTCAAAGATTGAATTCTCGCTGGAGGATGCAGGTCGTACGGAGTATGATTTCCTCGTGGAAATGGTGAATATGGCTGTTGAAGAGGGTGCAGCCGTTGTGAATATTCCGGATACAGTTGGCTACCTGAGTCCATATGAATACGGAAACATTTTCAAACATCTCAAGGAGAATGTTCACGGTATTGAAAAGGTACAGCTAAGTGCCCACTGTCATAATGACCTAGGTATGGCGACAGCCAATACACTTGCAGCGATTCTGAACGGAGCCGATCAGATCGAAGGAACGATCAATGGCATCGGTGAACGTGCAGGCAACACGGCGATCGAGGAGATTGCCATGGCACTGGAGACGCGTCAGGAATTTTTCCAGGCGAAGACATCTCTGCAGTTGTCAGAAATTGCACGGACCAGTCGTCTCGTTAGCCGTTTGACAGGTATGGTTGTGCCCGGCAACAAAGCCATTGTTGGAGCGAACGCCTTCGCACATGAATCCGGAATTCATCAGGACGGCATGCTGAAGGAAAAAACAACGTACGAGATCATGACTCCAGAGTCCATCGGTTTGAAGGAAAGTAAGCTCGTATTAGGTAAACATTCCGGTCGTCATGCCTTCCGTGAGCGTTTGATTGATCTGGGATATGAGCTGGAAGAAGAAGCGTTGAATCGTGCTTTCGCTCAGTTCAAAGAATTGGCTGATAAGAAGAAGGAAGTTACTGACGAAGATCTGCTCGCAGTCATTGAAGAGAAATTGCAGGATGCACCTGAGGTGTATAAACTGGAATCGATCTTTGTTACGTACGGTGATGAAGCGGTACCAACAGCCAAAGTCCGCATTGCGATGCTTGACGGGGATACGGTTGAGAAGCAAGCAGAGGGTAATGGATCGGTAGATGCAATCTACAATGCGATTGACCAGGTGAGTGGGGAAGACGTAACGTTGTCTGACTATTCCATCAAATCGGTAACGCATGGTAAGGATGCATTGGGTGAGGTACATGTTGTGCTGACTCAAAATCAGGTTTCGGTACAAGGACGTGGTGTGAGTACGGATATACTGGGTGCAAGTGCACGTGCCTATGTGGACGGACTGAATCAATTGATTGAGAAGCGTAAAACATACACGAATCGTGTAAATGTGAACCTGTAGATTCCGGTGCAGCAAGCACGAACTCTTTATTGAACTGGGAGTTGGAACTCATTTAAGCCGTTAGAGTGATCTGTCTTAATCTGAATGGATATAGAAGGTCGTTCGGCTTTCTTTACTCCGTTCAGTGAGATATGTAAAGAGTCTGACTCTCTTGTGAGGGTCAGACTCTTTTTGCTTTTATTTATATAATTATGACAGTAAAAACAGTGCATGTTGTATATGGTTTCTATTGCATTGGCTTATGCCATTTAAGCTGTTACCATGCGTAAGCATTAGGTGCATGTCCACCTGGACCCGGGAAAATCTCATCCAGACGTTTGAGCACGGCCTCATCCAGAGTCACATCCAGACATTTGAGTGCGGTTTCAAACTGCTCCAGTGTACGCGGTCCGATAATCGGGGCAGTTACTGCCGGATTGGCAGCAACCCAGGCCAAAGCTACCGTATCCTGTGGTTCGCCGAGATCACGACAGAGAGCGGCAAAGTCTTCAAGTTGAGTCTGCTGTTGCTCGATCCGCCCAGCGATGCCTCCGCTGCGTGTTCCTTCCAGCTTCTGAAGCGCATTACGTCCCAGTAACCCACCATCTAGTGGACTCCATGGAATGACACCGAGGCCCAGTTCTTTGGCGGCAGGCAGCACTTCCAGCTCAGGTAAACGGCAGTTGAGACTATATTTATGTTGTTCGGATACCAGGCCGAGGAAATGGCGATTCTTGGCTTCGCTTTGTGCAATTGCAATCTGCCATGCAGCAAAGTTGCTTGACCCTACATAACCGATTTTACCCTGGTGAACGGCGTTCTCGAATGCGCCCCACAGCTCGTTCCACGATATGGCAGGGTCCACATGGTGCATCTGGTACAGCTCGATATGATCCGTCTGCAAGCGGCGGAGGGAACCTTCCAGATGACGTCTGATTTTGTATGCAGAAAGGCCGGCTTCGTTGTTGGGGCCGTCTGTATCATCGTGCATGGAGCCATAGACTTTGGTGGCCAGAACTACTTTTTCACGTCTGCCACCCCCCTGATTGAACCAGCGTCCGATAATTTCTTCGGTAAGCCCGGAATTCTCACCCCAGCCGTAGATGTTAGCGGTATCAAAAAAGTTCACACCTGCATCGAGTGCTGCGTCCATAATGCGGAAAGCCTCTTTCTCATCTGTAGCAGGCCCAAAATTCATGGTACCGAGACAGATTCGGCTGACCTTAAGGCCTGATTTACCCAAATACGAATATTGCATGTTGCTTATCCCTCCTGCGTACCTGATTTGAATTCAGCTATATTTTACCCCAGTCGGGAGGTCAGAACAACTTGGCAATGCTATTCTCTATTAGCTTATAGGTAAAATCTATTAAAGTCATAGATTGTATATCTTGGTCAAATGACCTTGGAATATGATACAAAAGAGAGAGTTAATATGAGACGTTACTTTATGAATAATTAATGAATGAAATATAAGGAGTGGACAACCCATGGCAGACGTGAAAAAAATTGCAGTTATTGCAGGTGACGGAATCGGTCCTGAAGTCGTAGCTGAGGCTGAGAAAGTTCTTAAACGTACAGAGGAAGTATTCGGTTATCGTTTTGAGACAGAGCATGCGCTGTTCGGTGGAATCGCGATTGATGAGAAGGGTACACCTCTTCCTGAAGAAACGCTGACAGTATGTAAAAGTGCAGATGCCGTCCTGCTTGGAGCGGTTGGCGGTCCAAAATGGGATAACAACAGCAAGGAGCTTCGTCCGGAAACGGGCCTGCTGGGTATTCGCAAAGCGCTCGGATTGTTCTCCAACCTTCGTCCAGCTGTCGTATTTGATTGCTTGAAGGATGCTTCAACTCTGAAGCCTGAAGTCCTTGAAGGTACAGATCTGATGGTGGTACGTGAGTTGACAGGTGGTATCTACTTCGGAGAGAAGTTCAGACGTGAAAGTGCACAGGGCGAAGAGGCAGTAGATACGTGCGCATATAATGTTACAGAAGTGGAGCGGATCGTTCGTCAGGCGTTCGAAATTGCGCAAGGACGTCGCAAAAAACTGGCTTCTGTAGACAAAGCTAACGTATTGGAAACATCCCGTCTCTGGCGTGAAGTTGTAAACCGGGTAGCACCGGATTATCCGGATGTTGAACTGGAGCATGTGCTTGTGGACAACTGCGCGATGCAATTGTTGCGTCGTCCATCCAGCTTCGATGTCATCGTAACGGAAAACATGTTTGGGGATATCTTGAGTGATGAAGCTGCAATGCTGACGGGTTCCATCGGCATGCTCGCATCTGCATCACTGGGAGAGGGCAGCTTCGGACTCTATGAGCCGGTACACGGTTCTGCACCGGATATCGCAGGTCAAGGATTAGCCAATCCGATTGCAACGATTCTCTCGCTGGCGCTGATGTTCCGTACAACCTTTGGTTATGCAGAAGGTGCGGATGCCATTGAAGCAGCTGTGTCTGATGTGTTGAACGCAGGACACCGCACGAGTGATATTGCTGTAGACAAGAGCACAGCGATCAGCACAACTGAAATGGGCGATTTGATCGTCGCTGCTATTCAGAAACAGGCGTAATTATATTACCAACAACATGGCAGCCCTTTGTTTCCAATTATGGAATGTACAGAGGGCTGTTCCTTTATGATTTTGGCACGAAAAATCCTTATTTATAATGATTATAAAAAAATAATGTTTATAATCTTGACTTTGGGAAGTCCGGATGATAACATTTTACTTGTACTTGTTATCAAGTATCAAAACATTTTAATTACAGGAAAAGCGTTCGCGTTTTTCTTGATGATGAGCAATCCATATGGATGCTTACATAATCCCAAAGGAGGAATTTTTAGTTATGGCAGAACGTTTGGTAGGTAGACCAGCACCGGATTTCGCAATGGAAACAGTATCGGGAGACGGACAAGACTTTGGTTCCGTTAAACTGTCCGATTATCGTGGTAAATGGCTCGTATTCTTCTTTTATCCTTTGGACTTCACATTTGTGTGCCCAACTGAAATTACAGCTTTGAGCGTTGCTTCTGAGCAATTCAAAGCTTTGGATACGGAAATCCTTGGCGTGAGTGTAGACTCCGTACACAGCCACAAAGCATGGATCAACACACCTGTAGACAGCAATGGTCTGGGTCAATTGAACTTCCCACTGGCTTCCGATATCACGAAGCAAGTGGCTAAAGATTACGGCGTTCTGATCGAAGAAGAAGGCGTAGCATTGCGCGGTCTGTTCATCATCGATCCAGAAGGCGAACTGAAATATCAAGTGGTTAACCACAACGATGTAGGCCGTAGTGTTGAAGAAACACTTCGTGTACTGCAAGCACTGCAATCCGGCGGATTGTGTGCAATGAACTGGAAACCAGGCGACACTAACCTGTAAGCCAAGTCAACTTGAACGGTTTTTGTTCAAGCCCTCATCCCGTTAGGGATTGAGGGCTTTTTGCACCCTTTTGCCGGAAGTTATCACGAAGTTAATCAAAAGTGTTTGAACAAGCGGCTGAACGTGTTAATGATGTAATAAAAGAAAGTCTTCTTTTTATCTGTTGAAAGAGGAATTGATGGCCTTCAAGGCGAATAGGGTATGGAAACCCGGTAAATATTCCGGTGCTCTGCATTTATAATCTGTACATGAATGTGATACACTGATGGAACTATTCCTTTTCGGAAGTGCTGGAAGTGTACGGGATTGAATGTTTAACAAAAAAGTCCCGGCACGAATAAGGAGGGTGAACAAAAATGAGTTACTGTTGTGGGGCAAGTATGGTTGGAACGAAGGGCACGCTGAAGCATTACCGCACCCAGGTTCATAATGTTCCCCTGCTGTTTTGCCCGGTGTGTCACCGGGTTGAGGTGCATTATAAAGTGGAAAATGAATATGAAATTCTCGCTGAATATGCGCATGGAGACGGTGCATCCGAGATCGATTTTCAGGATTATGTAACAGAAGACGAGGATGCTATCTTCGAAAACTGTGTAAACCGTGAGAGTGAGGATGCAATGGTCATTGTGCAGCGCCAGATTGATATGGCTCTGGATTTGCTCAGGCTCGCAAAAGAAACAAAAGACGAGAAGTGGGAAAGCGAACTTAAACGTCGATTAGCTGTGATGAGTCAGCGCAGACTGAAAATTCAGCATAATAAGACCGGACTATAGATGATCTCGGATATATCAAAAAGTAAAGATAATATAAACGAAGCTGAAATTGCCTGTCGGGTGAATCGGCTTCGTTTTTGTGCTTTCTTTCGAAACTAATTCGAGGTTTTTTTTAAAATAATGTCCATTCGACACTTTCTCCGATTGACTCCCTTCTATAAACTTGTCTATGATAAAAACAGACTTGCAAAAGAGGCGGAGCAAATAAATGTTCGTGTTTGGGAATAGGAGAAGGTCAGAATGGAACAAACGTATGTGATTTTCCGGATCAACTGTTGGTTACCGGGAATAGACCAGCTTGAGTTCCGGACATGCCATCCATATTTTCGGCTCAGCCCCCCAACGAAAGGGCACCGGTAATGAACAATAAAATCGGCCCTTCCTGTTTCTGTGATGATATGATGTCCGAATGGCAAGTTTATCATTTACGTGAAAAGGAGGAACCTGACATGATTAGTGAATTTCAGGATACAGTGCCTCAATCAACGGATGGATTCCCGCCTGTACATCTGGATAACAACAAGTATGAGAATGTACTGGAGCATCTGGATAGCGGTATTATGTTGTTTGACAGTCACGGTGTATTGACGTTTATTAACGTTCAGATGGCAAAGTTATTGGAGCTTCCGAGAAGTTTGCTCAGCGGCTGCACCCTGATGCAAATGCTACATCATCCACAGATGAGCCGATTCAAGAAAAAGAAAATTTTACGTATCTATCGGGAAACCATCTTTCATCGTAAGCGCTATCATGAGTTGATTGATGAATATGGAAGGCATTGGCTGGTTACTGTGACGTACGGTGATCAGATGGATGGTGACTTCTTGTTTAGTGTCAAGGATGTATCTGATTATAAACAGATTGAGCAGACCGCTTATCAAAATGACAAACTTGCGATGCTGGGGCGCATTTCAGCGTCTATTGCTCATGAAATTCGTAATCCGTTGACAGCAATCCGCGGGTTCATTCAGTTGCTGCGGCCCCATCTGCTGCAGCTTGGCAAAGATGAGTACGCACGCATCATACTGACGGAGATTGATCGAGCAAATGATATCATCTACGAATTTTTGAATTCTTCCAAACCGTCAGCACCACAGAAGACGGTCATGTCCGTTGACTCTTTGCTCAAAGAAGTGGTCTTGTTAACAGAGAGCGAAGGGTTGATGAAGGGATGCGAGATTACGCTGGATGAAGGGGATGCCCCACTGAATGTGTCCATTGATGTCAAACAGATTAAGCAGGTTATTTTGAATATGGTGAAAAATGCAATGGATGCTATTGAAGAAGTTGGCGAAGAACATACCGGTCTGATTCGAATATCAACTTCCACGGAAAACAAGTTCGTGGAGATCTCCATCGCCGATAATGGTCATGGGATGGACCATAACACGCTTGTGCGTCTGTTTGATCCATTCTTTACGACCAAGGAGAGCGGAACAGGACTCGGACTCTCGGTGAGTTATCGCATTATTAAGAACCACGGAGGTACCATCTCGGTAGATAGCAAAAAAAGCGAAGGTACACGGTTTAAGATTATGTTACCCTTGGTTTTTTGAGAATAATGATGAGTAAAGGAGTCGGCAAATGGCCGATTCCTTTGTTTTTTGTTGGCAATTAAGGTTATAGTTAGTTATGAATGCGAATACATAAGCTCCATTAACGGAAGGATGGGAATGCGATGGATATCCAAGGAATGGAACAAATGAATCAACAATTGATGAATCATGTGGGAAAAGTCATTGTGGGGAAAGAGCATACCATAGAGCTGGTCATGACAGCGATCATAGCGTCAGGACATGTGCTGCTGGAGGATGTGCCAGGTACCGGAAAAACGATGCTTGCCAAATCGGTAGCCTCTTCATTGGACTGTACATTCCAGCGTATACAGTTTACACCGGACTTGCTTCCATCTGATTTGACAGGTATTCATTTCTTTAATCAAAAGGATGGAGATTTTGAATTCCGACCTGGCCCATTGTTCGCCAATCTTGTATTGGCCGATGAAATTAACCGGGCTACGCCGCGTACGCAATCAAGCTTGCTGGAGTGCATGGAAGAGCGTCAGATCAGTATCGATGGTTCAACGCGACAGCTGGAACGGCCATTTATCGTTATAGCCACTCAGAATCCCGTAGATAACCAGGGAACTTTTCCGCTACCTGAGGCACAGATGGATCGTTTTATGATGAAAATTCGTATGGGTTATCCAAGCAGTGAAGAGAGTGTAGAAATTCTGAGACGCACGGTGGCAAGCCGCTCTGTTGACGATCTGTCGGCTGTGATCAGTCGTGAAGAACTTTTGAAGGCACAGGATATGTATAAAACAGTTCAAATCAACGAAGATTTGCTACGATATATCATTCAGTTAACCGAAGCGACAAGGCAACATCCGGAGCTCTCGCTTGGTGTAAGTCCACGAGGAGCTCAGGCATTACTCAAGGCAAGTCAAGCCTGGGCTGCACTGCATGGCAGAGATTTTGTTTTGCCGGATGATATTAAAGTTCTGGCGGAACCTGTGCTGGCCCACCGACTTGTATTCCGTAACCGGGTCAGACAACAAGAGGGCTTGGCGGAGCGTATCATTCAGGAGCTTCTGAATCAGATAGAAGTACCCACAGAGAACCTCGCTACAAGCGGGCGCTAGTCTTATGGCATTATTATGGCTTGTCCTTGTTGGAGGCATTGTCGTTGGCATACACGGTGTATGGTTCGGACGACCTGCACTACGAAAGCTCAAGTACAGCAGACAATTCAGCAAGCTGCGTTGTTACGCTGGAGATGAACTTGAGATGGTGGAGACGATATCGAATGAAAAACGAGTCTCCGTACCGTGGCTCAGACTTGAATCGATGATGCCTGTGTCGTTTGTATTTCGTTCCGGCTCGGGTATGGATATTAGCCAAGGCGAGATTTATCAGAATCATAAGAGCATTTTTACACTGAAACCTTTTACTCGTATTACACGCAAGCATCCGTTTGTATGTACCCAGCGTGGGATCTATCCACTCAATACAGCAAGCATGACAGGGGGAGATCTCTTTGGCGTGTGGCGCTCCACCAAACCGATTCCTTTGCATATGTCCATGGTCGTGTATCCTTCATTAATGAATACAGAGGATCTTCCGGCGATCTATCAAGTGTGGCAGGGGGAAGTGGAAGTGTCGCGATGGATCGTCGAAGATCCGTTCCTGATTCTGGGTGTTCGTCCCTACGGTGCAGGTGACCCCATGAATCGCATTCACTGGAAGGCGAGCGCACGTACGGGTGAATTACAAGTCTACAAGCAAGGATGGACAGCAGATCCGCAATCCTGGATTGTAGTCAACATTCAGGAGTCGGCAGATATGTGGAGTGTGGTCACTCGTCCGGAAAAGATTGAACGGGCACTTCGTTACGCGGCCACGGCTGCAGTGGATGCCATCGGAAGAGGGTTGCCTGCAGGCTTCGCCCATAATGGTTATCATGTGGGTGGAGGTCGGGATGCACTTCGAATTGAGCCGGATTATGGTACACCTCATCTGGAGAGGCTACTGGAGGCTATGGCAGAGACAGAGTTGAAATGTATGGTGCCGATGGAGCAATTCCTGAATGATGAAGTACGTCTGAATGAAGAAGCGCAGCAAATCCGCAGCTATCTGTTGATTACATCCTATGTATCTGCCGCTATGGAGCACGAGATTGCACGTCTGCACGAACAAGGACATCGCGTGACGATTCTGCCCGTAGAGGACATGAAGGGCGATACGAAGGCGGTGAGTGCATGAGGGACAGACATACAGCGACTATCAAGGCGCTCATAGCGATGCTGGCTGTCATGGTGGCGGGCATATACCTTTTTCCAATATTTACGCTCGCTTCATTCTACACAATGGAACATTTGCCGTACACATTATTCATCCTGGTTGTTCTCGCGGGTTGGTTGGGACAATTCATTCAGCATAAAATTCCGGGTTATCGTGAGAAAAGTACATTCATTCGTGGAGTAACGGCACTCGTCATAGGACTTCTCTTCGCACTCTTTATTGGGATGAGCCTCATTCTCCCGTTGCCGAATATCCTCACACTGGCACTGTGTGGAGTCATCTCGGTTTATGCAGGTCTGACCTTCGAGCCAGCCTTTCATTCTGTTTTGTTATGGCGCTTGCAGATTATAGGGATAATCAGTGCGATCGTGCTTACGGTTGCTTCGGACCAGTTGCAATTCATGCAGCCATTGCAAGCCTACACGATATGGATCTATATTGCAGGAGTGATCAGCTTTGCCTTCTGGCTGGTTGGACGATATATGCTACAACTGGACCGGGCAATACTCAATGACGGCAAGCGAAGATTAGTACTGCGCGATTTTGCGCGTGCGAATCATCAGCGCTTCATGTGGATGTTTATTGTCATCGTCGCCATCGGTGCTTTCCCAAGTTTGGCTGCGTGGTTGAGACCGCTACGCGACCGTTTGCTCGCATGGATTCGGGGATGGTTTGGCCCGATTTCCAGTGAGGAGCCACGACTACCCATGGACGACCCTAATCAGCCGTTAAATATACCGCAGGAATGGAGAGAGCCACCTTCCGAGCCCTCGGTCTTCTGGAACATTCTCGGATGGGTAGTGATGTGTGCTGTAGCAGGAGCAATCCTGTGGCTGCTTCTCCGGTTGGGACAGAAGGCGATAAACAGACTTATGGATCGATTCAAGGGGATATTACAACCCGGTGAAAAGAAGGCAGAACCACGGACGGAATATATGGATGTCAGTGAGACACTTGAGGCACCGGCAAAAGTCCGAGAACCTTGGTTTCGGAAGAAAGAAGCGCCACCAGTACAGGATGCTGAACGTATCCGATATTACTACCGGACATGGATGGACAGGGCTGCTCACCGAGGCGTGGGAATACAGGGGACGCAGACTCCGCTGGAGGCTGCACAGACCATTATTCAGAATGGTGTGAAGCCGGAAGAAGATGAGCTGTCCAAGAGACTGCCAGATACGTATAATGCCGTTCGTTATGGAGAGAAAGCTCCTGACGGCAACGATATGGTTGAGATTGATCGAATCTGGAAATCTTATCGAAGTAAATAAGCCCGGAATCCCTTTACTTTTCTTGTCACGTTCAAGTATCATGAGAGGAATACACAAGTTGGTCAGAAAAGGAGCAGACATTAATGAAGACAAATCATTGCAAAATTGTAGATTGTACGATCCGTGATGGCGGATTGGTGAATAATTGGGACTTTAGCGTGGACTTTGTTCAACAGTTGTATGCTGGATTGAATGAAGCTGGCGTTGATTATATGGAAATTGGATATAAAAACTCTCCGAAATTGCTTAAAGGTGCCGAGGAAGCAGGACCATGGCGTTTCCTGAACGATGATTTCCTGCGTAAAGTTATTCCTCAAAAGGGCAATACCAAACTGTCTGCACTGGTTGACGTAGGACGTGTGGACGAGAATGATATCTTGCCTCGCAGTGAGAGTATGCTGGATCTGATCCGGGTTGCGTGCTACAGCAAAGATGTAGACAAGGCACTTGCATTGGTTCAAACATTCCATGATCGTGGATATGAAACAACACTTAATATTATGGCGCTCTCCAATGTTATGGAGAATGAGTTGCTGGAAGCATTTGAATTGATCAAAGAAAGCGCTGTGGATGTTGTCTACATTGTAGATTCCTACGGAAGTCTGGACCATAATGATGTGAAATACCTGGTAGAGAAGTTCAAGACCCACTTGCCTAACAAGCGTCTTGGCGTTCACACCCATAACAACATGCAACTGGCGTTCTCAAACACTTTGGTTGCGGCTGAACTGGGAGTTGAACTGCTTGATGCTTCTGTGTATGGTATGGGACGTGCGGCAGGTAACTGCCCAACGGAATTGCTCGTAGCTCATCTGAAAGGTACGAAATACAATCTGCGCCCAGTACTCGGTGTACTGGAACAGTTGATGGTACCGCTCAGAGAAAAAGAAGAATGGGGCTACATACTTCCTTACATGATTACAGGGGCATTGGACGAGCATCCGCGTTCGGCCATGGCGCTTCGTTCATCGGAAAACAAGGACAAGGTTGTTGATTTCTATGATAAATTAACAACACCTGAAGTGAATTTCGATAAGTAATATAGTCTTAAATACAGTTGCAAACTAGGGAAACATGGACTCCACCTGGAGATCCATGTTTTTTTAGTTCTTAATGCCTTGTTTTTGTCCATTTTTATGAATAAATATTCCTAGGAGTAACTATTTTTTAGTTCACGTATACAGAATTAAATGTTATTATGTACCAGATAGCATGTGTATACATGTGAATTGAACGTTGGTAAATATGTTTTTTGTCGAATTGTGTAGCAGATTTGACAAGTTTGGTTATGTAATTCAGGATAGGTGACCCCGGGAAGGAAAACACGGCATGAAGGTTAATCTGCAAGATCAGAGAAAAATAGGTTGGGTCGCTGTATGTGGCTTATTGTGTTTCCTCGCAAGTCAATGGTTTCGTTCTTCCAGCTCTGATCTGATCATATCGGGTTACCCGGTTTTGACACTCTTGGGTGGATTCGCTGCAGTAGCGGCTTGTATCGGCATTTATAACCAATGCTGGTTGTTTCGGACACAGAAATTGACACTTCGGAGGGTGTTGCTGACAACGCTCTTTTTATTAATAGGTCTATTTGAACTGGTTCATATTGTGTCTTTTGCAGAAGAGATTCCCAACGGAGCAATGATGGAATCAGAGTTCTCCTTGATGATGTCAACCATGGGATCTTTGGTATGTTCAGTAGGTCTGCTGCTCGTGTATACCTTAAATGAGAAGGAAATTGCATTACCACGCAAATTTTTACTGTTCAGTGGGACATTAGGTACCTTTGTTATTTTATACACCTTGGCTATTCAGGAATGGAGCATGTTGCCCCACATACTTGAGGGTGAAGTGTTAGGTGGATTTTTCACCCGGGTTCATTTTATGGTCGGATTGCTGTATGGCATTATTGCCGTTATTTTGTTTGTCCAGTGGAAAAAAACCAGAGATGGTGATTTGCCATTGATTCTATGTGGCATCCTGTGTTTCTTCTTTGGGGAATGTTATTTTGTTTCCGCAACAGGGTTGGACGATCTCAATCTACTATTCGGATTGCTCAGTAACTGTATGGCCTATTTCTTCATCCAAAAAGGGCTGTACACGTCCGTAGTGGATACGCCGTTCCTGCAACAGCAGATTGCAGAAGCCAAGATGAACTATATTGCTCATCATGATGATGTAACGGGACTTCCAAACCGTCGTCGCCTTTCGCAGCGCTTAAAAATGATGATGGATGATGCCGTGGTACAGGAGCAGCTTGTCGGTATGCTGGTCCTGAATATTAATCGCTTCAAGACCATTAATGATTCGCTCGGACAGCAAGCGGCCAATCGGGTTCTGCACCAGGTAGGTCAACGTCTGAAACATTCATCACTTCCAGGGGAAGAAGTATTCGGCTTGGGAAGAGATGAATTTGCAATAACGATGACAGAGTTCAGTACAACCGATACAGCGTTGCGGCGGACGAGATCGATTCTGCAGCTTTTTGAGAAGCCGATCTTGGTTGACGGCAATGAGTACCACCTTACGCTTGGAATCGGCATGGCGATTTTCCCTCATGATGGTGAGTCTCCACAGGAGATAATCCAGAATGCAGATACGGCTCTTCATAGTGCCAAGGAACAGGGTATGGAATTGAATCGTTTTGCACATACGATGCAGATGAAGGCCCAGGAACGTTTGCAGCTCGAGAACGATCTGCGTAAGGCGTTGGATCGAGGTCAATTCTATTTGGTTTATCAGCCGCAGGTTAATCTGCAAAGTGGGTTGATTGTTGGTATGGAAGCACTGGTACGCTGGCAGCACCCGCAGCGGGGCTTGGTATCTCCGGCAGAATTCATTCCCCTGGCAGAAGAAAGTGGGCTGATTGTGCCGCTTGGCGAATGGGTACTTCGTGAAGCGTGTGCGCAGAACAAGCAATGGCAGGAAGCCGGTTATCGTAAACTGTGTGTTTCGGTGAATCTGTCCATGAGACAGTTCAGGCATTCTCATCTATTGGACAATATCAATGGCATTCTCAAGGAGACAGGGCTTGAGCCTGTATGGCTAGAACTGGAGATCACGGAGAGTATGACATTTGATAAAGATCGGGCATTTGAGCAGTTGCGTAAAATTAAAGAAATTGGTGTGCATATCAGTATTGATGATTTTGGAACGGGGTACAGCTCGTTGCATTATCTGAAGGACCTGCCGATTGATCGGCTCAAGATTGACCGTTCGTTCGTTAATGAAGTCATGGAGGACAGCAATAACGCTGCGATCGTATCTACCATTACTTCAATGGCGCATCATTTACATCTGAAAGTGACGGCTGAGGGCGTGGAGAACGAAGATCAGATGGTCTTTCTACGCAATCAACATTGTCATGAGGCTCAGGGGTATTTCTTCAGTAAACCAATTGAGGCGGCTGATTTTGAAAAGCAGTTTTTAAGAGATGTGGATAAACCCACAGGATAGCGAGCAGTGGGGGCGCGTGAGTGCTCCTGCTTTTTAATATGGATGCGTAATGAAAAAAATGGTAAATACGACTTGCATGCTGTAGAGGTTCATGGTATATTATTCTTTGTAAAATCACTGTTAACTTCCTAATGGAAATTAACATTAAATCGTCATTCATGCGGGTGTAGTTCAATGGTAGAACTTTAGCCTTCCAAGCTAATAGCGTGGGTTCGATTCCCATCACCCGCTTCATTAAGCAGTACCAAAGCCCTTGCGATGCAGGGGCTTTTTTTTGTCCTAAAAGAATCTGGGTGTAATAGCGATCAGAAGATTGTCGGGCATCGGAGTGACCAGTGTATGGATTTATTAGTTCTGATTATATAACCTTTGCTTTTTTACAATAATCTGGTACAATAACGGAGAAATTGATGCTACACATGAATGAGAGGTAACCATACGTCCCATGAAGTAAAACACATGAATTGAACCCCAGTTAACTGCAGACGGTTTTATAACGCAGTCAGCCAGAGCGGCTGAGCAATGAGGGGATTCGTGTGTCCAAATTCAGCTATGGGATCAGGTGTGGAACCAGTAAGCCTTTGAGGTTTACGTGTACCCTGTATTTGGGGTTTCTTTGTTCATGCCGTAGCTTACCCTAGTTCTGTCTTTGAATGCTTGATCCAACCCTGAATTGCCAAACCGCCGGCTGATGCCAGCGGTTTTTTTTGTTCAGCAAAAAGGATGCAGGAAGGATGAGGCCTCATGATGACATTGGTACGCTTACATGAAGTATCAAAAGAGTGGAACGGCAAAGAATTATTTACAAGATTGAATCTGGAGATTAATGAGGGCGAGCGGCTCGCCATTCTGGGTCGCAACGGATGCGGCAAGACAACGTTGTTACGTATCATTTTGGGTGAAGAGCATGGTAGTGGACGGATTGAACGTCATATTCCTCAGCAGGAATGGGGGTTCATGCGTCAGCGCTCGGAGATTGAGATAGGGATGAATGTACTTGATGCGGTCCGACGTGAGAGCGGTCAGATCTATGAAGTGAAACGGGAACTGGAGGAACTGGAACAACGCTTGAGCATCAGCAGTGAGGCTGATGATGAGCTGCTTGCAGCCTATACGCAAGTGACGGAGCAATATGAACAGTTGAACGGTTATATGTGGGAGACCGAAGTAGAGAAGGTGCTGACACGCCTTGGATTGTCCGCAGAACATTGGAACAGACCCTATCATTCCTTAAGCGGTGGGCAAAAAACAAAGGCCCGTTTGGCGGGTCTGCTTGTCAGCAAGCCCAAATTCCTGATACTGGATGAACCGACGAATCATCTGGATGAGGGAAGCATGCGCTGGCTTGAAGAGTGGTTGTCCTCATATGAAGGTACGCTGTTATTTGTATCTCACGATCGTACGTTTATTGATCAGGTAGCCACAGGAGTCATTGAGTTCAGTGCAGAGGCTCTGACCAAATACAAAGGTGGATACTCCGACTACAAGATCCACAAAGAGCGTGAATTACGGGAACAGGAAACGATCTACCGCAGGCAGGAGTTGGAACGTAAGGCGCTGGAAGAGACGATTCGAAATTATCAGGAATGGTTCCATAAAGCGCATAACTCAGCGACCGATGTAGAGGTGAAGATCACCCAGAGCTTTTACAAAGCCAAAGCCAACAAAAATATTTCTCGTTACCATGCAAAACAAAAACAGTTGGAGCGTTTGGAAAAGGAACGGGTGGATAAACCTCGTGAAGCTACCAAGTTGAACATGGAACTACAGATGAGCACACTGGCTGCACGTCAGCTGCTTGCGCTGGAAGAGGTGAGTTTTTCGTATACACGTAACCAGCCACTGCTGCGTGATCTTCGAATTACTGTGGAACGCGGAGATCGGCTTGCTGTACGGGGCCCTAATGGAACGGGCAAGACGACACTGCTGAAGTTGATGATTGGTGAGCTGGAACCTTCGCAAGGCAAGGTAACACGGCATCCACAGCTGAGAATTGGTTACTTTTCACAGGAACTGGAAGGGCTTCCCGAGAATCAGACGCTTCTGGATAGCTTGCTTACCCTTCCATCCATGACACAAAGTGCGGCACGGACCATTCTGGGATGTTTTCTCTTTTCCAGGGATGATGTATTCAAGCGGATCAGGGATTTGAGCATGGGGGAAAAGTGCAGAGTGGCATTTCTAAGGCTATACTTTGGCGGAGCCAATCTGCTGGTGCTGGATGAACCAACCAATTACCTAGACATCGATACCCAGGAAGTCATGGAGAATGTATTGAAACAGGCGTCAGGTGCTTTGGTGCTTGTATCCCATGACCGGATGCTAACGAAGACACTCGCGAATCGATTGTGCGATCTGGAGGCTGGAGGCACAGCAACCCTGTTTGAAGGGGGTGTATCCGATTGGGAGCAGTCCAGCAAACTCCGGGAAATGGCGCTGGAGACCCGGGAATCCGATGACGAGCGATTGCGACTCGAAATGCGATTATCTGAATTGCTATCTCCTGTGAGTACTGCTGGAAAAGACAGTCTGACACTGCCTGAACATGCGAATGAACGAGCAGCCGAGGCAGCGGAGATTCGAGAAATCCAGCGGCGCTTGAGAGAATTGAAAGATAAGGTGGAAGCATAAAATAGAACATGGACGACTTGCTATTTCGATCTATTTTGCATATAATTATGAACGATCATCGATGATTACATCGATACAGGTAAGTGTTCAAAAAGATCGGTTTTCAGTACCAAGAAGATGGGATGAAGATAGAAATGGAGTAGCGGAGCGTAGGAGAACTACGTGAGACACGGACATTTCGGCTGAATGCCATATTCGAAGCTGATGATGCCGCTAGGCATCATTCGTAATCAAAAGCGGACTTTTTGAACAACCTCTAGTAGGTATAACTAACAAGTAAACGTGATGATGGAGATAAGTAAGCAGTGCCTCTGTACAGGGAGGAAGCGCCGTAGATTGAGAGCGTTTCTGTAGAACAAGGCTGCTGAAATTCACTCCGAAGCGGTTCCCTGAACCTGTTTGTGTGTAAACACAGAGACAACAGTAGGGGCAAACGGTTAACGGTCGTTATTCCGTACAAAGTGAGACAGAACCAGTTGCAGACCGAGTGGGTTGTGCAGCAATGGATGTCTAACAAGGGTGGTACCACGGTCTTTTCGTCCCTTCAGGGGAGAGAAGGCCTTTTTTTGTTGCAAAAACACCACAAAAAGGGGGCAATTACACATGAAAGAACGTTTAGAGGCATTGAAGATCGAAGCGCTGGAGCAGTTGTCTGGTGTGAGTGATCCGCAGACGCTCAGTGATCTGCGTGTGAAGTATTTGGGGAAAAAGGGTGCATTGACTGAAATTTTGCGCGGTATGGGTGCGCTTAGTGCGGAGGAACGTCCAGTTATTGGTCAAGTAGCCAATGATGTTCGGGCTGCCATTGAGGAAGTCATCGATAGCAAGCAAGATCAGTTCCAGAAGGAAGAGACAGCGAAGCGTCTTCAATCTGAGAAAATTGATGTAACCCTGCCAGGACGTCGTGGACGTCAAGGCGGACTGCATCCACTGACCAAAGTGGTACAGGAGATCGAAGATATTTTCATCGGTATGGGATACCGCGTTGCGGAAGGTCCTGAAGTCGAAATGGATTATTACAACTTTGAAGCATTGAATCTGCCGAAGAACCACCCGGCGCGCGATATGCAGGATTCCTTCTATGTTACAGAAGACTTGTTGATGCGTACCCATACGTCTCCGGTTCAAGTTCGTACCATGCAGAGTATGAAGGGCGAAGTGCCTGTCAAGGTCATCTGCCCAGGTAAAGTATACCGCCGTGATGACGACGATGCGACGCACTCTTTCCAGTTCAATCAGGTGGAAGGATTGGTCATCAGCGAAAACATTCGTATGAGCGATCTGAAAGGAACCCTGCTGCAATTCGTGCGCGAAATGTTCGGTTCCCACACGGAAATTCGACTGCGTCCAAGCTTCTTCCCGTTCACGGAGCCAAGTGCGGAAGTGGATGTAACTTGTGTACAATGCGGCGGCAGCGGTTGTCGGGTATGTAAACAAACAGGCTGGCTTGAAATTCTGGGCGGCGGTATGGTTCACCCGAAAGTGCTTGAGATGGGCGGATATGATCCGGAGAAATACAGTGGTTTCGCATTTGGTATGGGCGTAGAGCGTATCGCCATGCTGAAGTATGGTGTTGATGACATCCGTCACTTCTACAACAGTGATCTGACCTTCCTGAAGCAATTCGGACGGCTGTAACTTTACAATAAATAGATCTGCATTCATAGAGCAAGCGTTAGGAACGGCAACACCAATTTATAGATGAAGGAAGTGAACGTCCATGAGAGTATCGACAGATTGGCTGTCTGATTATATTTCCCTTGAAGGTGTGACGCCACAGGAATTGGCAGAGAAAATCACCCGTGCGGGAGTCGAGATTGATGTAGTGGAGAACCGCAACAAGGGCGTGAATAAAGTTGTTGTGGGTTATGTGAAGAGCAAAGAGAAACACCCAGATGCTGACAAACTCAATGTATGTGTCATCGATGCCGGCCAGGAAGAAGATCTGCAAATCGTGTGTGGTGCGAAAAATGTGGATGCAGGCCAAAAAGTAGTTGTAGCCCTGGTTGGAGCGAAGCTCCCAGGTGGATTGGATATCAAAAAAGCCAAACTGCGCGGCGTTGTCTCCCTTGGCATGATCTGTTCCGCCAAAGAACTGGGCATGAACGATAAATTGCTGCCTAAAGATCAGCAGGAAGGTATTCTCGTTCTGCCAGAACAAACGGAGATTGGCACGCCAATCAGCCAGGTTCTTGGTCTCGACGATCATGTGCTTGAGCTGGACCTGACACCGAACCGTTCCGACTGTCTCAGCATGCGTGGTGCGGCTTATGAAGTGGGTGCCATCCTGGGTCGTGAAGTGAAGCTGCCGAGTCCCAAAGACCAACTGGTTGAGGTTGGTGATGCGGCTGCGAATCATATCTCTGTTGAGATTAAGGCGCAGGAGCAATGCAGTCACTACGCGGCTCGTTATGTAACCGGCATTAAGCTTGGTGCTTCCCCGCTGTGGATGCAAAACCGTCTCATGGCTGCAGGTGTTCGTCCGATCAATAATATCGTTGATATCACGAACTATGTCATGCTGGAATATGGTCAACCGCTGCATGCATTCGATGCGGATAAGCTGGACAAAGGCCATATTGAAGTGCGGATGGCTAACGAAGGCGAAACGATTGTTACGCTGGATGGCCAGGAGCGGAAGCTAGAGCCGCACATGTTGCTCATCACAGATGGCGTGAAGCCAGTAGCCATCGCTGGGGTTATGGGTGGCGAGAATTCCGAGGTATCGGAAGGCACAGTGAATCTGTTGCTGGAGTCCGCCAAGTTTGACGGCGGAACCGTTCGGAAAACGTCGCGCCAACTGGGGCTGCGTTCCGAAGCAAGCATGCGTTTTGAAAAGGAAGTAGATCCGGGTGCAGTCATTACGGCTTTGGATCGTGCAGCCGAACTGATTCAGCGTTATGCTGAAGGTGAAGTGCATCAGGGAATCGTGGAAGCTGGAGCAGAAGCGGCAGAGAAACGTGTAATTCAATTGTCGCTGGACAGACTGAATCGTTATCTGGGAACAGATCTTTCATTGCTTGAGGTGAAAACCATCTTCGCTCGCTTGCACTTTGCATGTGGTGATGCTGATCAAGGATTACTGGATGTGGAAGTGCCAACACGCAGAGGGGATATTACGCTCGATGTAGACTTGTTTGAAGAGATCGCGCGTCTGTACGGATATGACAACATTCCAACCACATGGATTGAAGGGCCGACGACTCCGGGGGCTTATACACGCTCACAAGCGATGCGTCGCACCATTCGTGGATTGCTCTCAGGCAGTGGCTGGCAGGAGATGATCAGTTACTCCTTTGTACACCCGGATAAAGTGACACTGTTCCCGGCGTTGACACAAGGCAGTAAAGCCGTGAAGCTAGCGATGCCTATGAGTGAGGACCGCAGTGTGCTTCGTACGAGCATTTTGCCGCAAATGCTGGATGCAGCGGTGTATAACATGAACCGTAAACAGGATTCACTGGCAGTATTTGAAGTGGGCAATGTGTTCTTCACTGAAGAAGATCAGTTGACCAAGCAACCGCATGAGATTCCAGTACTGGGCTTACTGCTCACTGGGAATCGTGCAACCCAGCAGTGGAATGTTGGAGCAGAGAAAGTAGACTTCTTCGATCTGAAAGGTGCGCTTGAGCATCTGTTCGCCTATGTGGGTCTGGAACAACGCATTCGCTTGGTAGCGAACAGCCCTGAAGGATTCCATCCGGGACGTTCCGCATCGGTTTACCTGGAAGGGAAAGATGGCGGGGAAGGCACATTGATCGGTACGCTGGGTCAACTGCATCCGGAACTGCAACAGCAGTATGATCTGAATGATGTGTACATCGCAGAGATTGCACTTGAATCGATCTACAGTGAAGCGGACGCTGACATTCGTTATCGTGAACTTCCGCGTTTCCCAGCCATGGAACGTGATATCGCGGTTGTTGTGAATGAGGATATTGAAGCTGGAGATATGCTGCGCGCCATTCGTGAATCCGCAGGTGAATTGTTACAAAACGTACAGGTATTCGATGTGTTTACTGGCAGCAAACTGGGTGAAAACAAGAAGAGCGTGGCGATGGCACTGGTGTACCGGAATCGTGAACGTACACTGACCGATGAGGAAGTTACTGAAGTTCACGCCCGTGTAGTGACTCGTCTGGAAGAGCAATTCGGAGCGGAATTGCGTAAATAGGACAGAAGAAGATTTTTTGAACAAAGATTAGCAGGAATTGTTTGAAGTCACATCGAATCCTTAGCATTAGAGGATCGATGTGACTTTTTTGTGATTACAGCTTAGAATCAACATACAGACTTGAAGGAGGGCACAACTGTGACTACACCTGATCGTACACGCGTCACCGTAGAGATCTACGGGACTTCCTATAAACTGGTTGGCAGCAGTGCCGACTATATGAAACAAGTAGCTAACCTGGTAGATGAGCGTATGAGCGCGATCTCCAAGCAAAATTCCCGTCTGGATACTCCGCGTATTGCGGTGCTGGCGGCTGTACATATGGCTGAACAGTCTCTTCAGACTCATGAAATCCGGAATGAACTGAAGATGCTTACTGGAGAACGTACAGAACTGAGAAACGAATTGAATCGGTTGAACGCCATACAAAATGAACATCAAGAAGAATTGGAACGTCGTGATCAGTCTCTTGCTGAATTGCAGAAGCTGAAGCTCGAAGCCGAACAGGCCCTGCAAAAGGCCGAAACGGACAAAAAATCAGAGGTAGCCAAGTTGAATACGCTGCTGGAGCAAGAACGTGCTCAAGCAACGGAGCGAGTGCAGAAATTGCAGGCCCAAGCGACGGCACAACTGAAGGAAGCAGAAGCCAAGGGCATGAAACAGCTGAAGGAAATGGAAGAGAAAGCGGCTAATCAGCTTAAAAATGCACAGGCACAGGCTGCTTCCCAGCTAAAAGAAGCTCAGAACCGTTCTGTAGCTGAATTGCAGCAGACGCAGGCAAAAGCTGCGGCGCAATATAAGGAGTTGCAGGACAAGACTGCAGCTCAATTGAAAGAAGCCGAAAGCCGTGCCGTTGCAGAACGTCAACAGATTGAAGCCAAGGCTGCACAGCAGGTTCGGACAGCCAAGGAAGAAGCCGAGTCGGCCATTTTGTCCGAGTTGGAGCAGGCAGAGAGCAATCTGAAGAAAGCTCAGGAAGAAGCAGCACTGCGATATAACGAACTTCAGCAACAGATGGAACTTCGTCTTCAACAGGCTGAAGAAAAAGCGCTGCAACAGACGCAAGCGCTCACGGATCAGGCGAATCAGGAACGGGCTGACTTGCAGGAACAAGCGGAGCAGAAGCGCCTGACTGAGATAAATCAGTTGAATGCGGAGTTCAAGGCGTTATCCGAGCAGTTGGAACTCGAATGGATGGAGAAAGAAGCAGCCCTCGAGGAACAATTGCAGCAAGCCAAGGAAGCAGCAGCATCCCAGGCAACAGAAGCCGCATCGGCTGCAGAGGCCATTCTGCAAGAAGAACGGGGCAAGCTTAAGCAGCAACTTGAGGAACAACGTAAACAGGCGGAGACTCGACTATTAGATGTCGAAGAGCAATTGGAAGAAGTGATGACCCAGCTCATCAGTGCACAGGACATGGTTGCAGAGCAAGAACAGCAGCTTCAGCACGAGCGTGATCAATTGGAAACGTTGCGTCATGAGTATGAGGGTCGTAAACAGGAGCAGGAAGTTCAGGCTCGCCGAATCACGGAACTGGAGCAGCAACTGGCACAGTTGAAAGAGGATCGTTCCCAGTTACAGGAGCTTCTCCGTGAAACGGAGCAGGCTGCTCAGCAATCTCGTGATGCACAGCAACAATGGAAGCAGAAGTATAATGAAACTGTTGATAGAGAAGCCTCTCTCACAGCCCAGCTACGCAAACTTCAGGAGCAACACACACAGCTTGAACAGGAAGCCCAAAAGCTTCGTCAGGCTGAAGTGAAGTCGGAAGAGGAACAGCGTAGGTTGCATAAGGTGCTTGAACAGGCTCATGCTGCGGTGCGTACATTGCAGCATGAGATCAGCACACTCACGGAACGTGAGCAGTCCTGGAAAGACCTTGCTGAGCAGCGATTGGCTGAGATCGGCGACCTGGAGAATCAGATTCTCGAAGTTGCTGAACAAAATGAAACGCTGGAGTCTGGTGTGCAATCTCTTCATGATGAATTGTCCGTGGTGAAGGAAGAATCTCGTTTCAATCATGAGGAGGCTGTGCATTATCAGAAGGACGCAGAGCTTTTGGAAGAGAAGTGCAAACAACTTGAAGTTGAGCTAAATGGGGTCCGGGAAGAGTTGAACCGACTTCAGGATAGTTATAAACAAATCCGTAATGATTACAGTGATGCATTACAACGAGAAGAAAATTACAGTTCCAAGCTTGATGAATTGAGTAAGGAGAAACAAGAGATTGTAAGTGCGCTTGAAGAAACAAGACAGTCTTCAGCGAAACTGTCCGAGCGCTACTCGGAGCAAGAGAGCCGGTTAGCCCAGACCGAAGAAGAAGCGTTGGAGTGGCAGATCAAACACGAAGAGTTGTCAGTCAAACAGGCCGAGTTGTCATCCCGCCTAGAGCAGTTGACGAGACGTGAAGAAGAACTCCGCTCAAGCGTTGAACAAGCAGAGCAGAACGACCAGGTGTGGCAACGCCGTGCAGATGAATGGGCGGCTCAGGAACAATCCTGGCAGGAACGCTGGGCTGCGCTTGAGAATGAACTGACGGTATGGAAGAGAGAAAGTGCGGCAAGTAGCGAGTTGCTGGAGGGACTGGAGCAAGAACGACAGCAGCTGGACCAGTTACGGGCAGAAGCGACCCAGGAGAAACAGATCATGGAAAATGAACTGCTTGAGATGGGGGAGCGTTACGAACTAGCGGCCAATCAATTACGTTTGTTACAGGTTGAACGCGAAATGGAGCAGGAAAAGGCAGAGCAGCTGAATACGGAATATCGTCAGTTGCATGATGAATATACGAAATTGCAGACGGAATATAACGAATGGATTGAATTGATTGAACAGGACCAGACCTAGCAGATTGAATGTAGCGGAACTGGCTCGTGTGCAACGCACTCTGGTACAATTTGTTATACTAAAGAAGGAGCTCCCGTCGCTGCGGGGGCTCCTTGTCTTGAATACTATTCTTCAACGATAATTTTGGAGATCATGCTGCTGTGTCCGGAACCACAGAAGACCGAACAGGACATTTCAAACTCACCGACTTTGTCCGGGGTGATCACTTTGGAACTATTTCTGGTGTCGAGCGTAAGATTCAGCTCAGGCACGAGAATACCGTGGTTTCCGTTTACATTTTCATAAACAATCTTAACCGGGACACCTTTTTTAAGATGGTACTCGGGTTGATCAAATTCGTAGTTGCTTGCCTTGATGACCAATTCTTCACTGGCTGTAACGCCAGCATCTGACCCGTTGCTGTCAGAGTCTGCGGACTGATTTGCTCCACCGCATGCAGCGAGGACCAGAATTAACATACAGGCAGCAAGCCATGCTATGCCTTTCTTCATCATGTGCCTCCTTAGGGTAATATGGGGAAAATGTGAATGATTGCTCCAGTCATCATACCGCAATATGTGGATGCCTGTACACGCTGCGTATGTCGTTTTTTTGAAAATTGTATGTGTTTGTTGCACTATCGTTACGGCCCGAATGAAATAAACCTCTTCCGGCAAAGGCCTTCAGAGGTTTAGGAGTATTCATGCACACGAAAAGGAGAAACTGATATTAGCTTTTGGAGCTTCGTCCGGCATCAAAAGGGGTGGATACGGGGATGAACAGATCGATAATCCCGATAACCAATGCGGCCAAGATGGCACCGAGCAGGCTGACCTCAACATGATCTACAACATATTGACCTAGCCAAATCACCAGTGCGCTAACGATAAATCCGACAATACCGCGACCGAAGGGGTTGACCCTTTTGCCGAAGATACCTTCAACGATCCAGCCGAGCAGGGCGATAACGAGAGCAAGCAACAGAGCGCTCCAGAAGCCTCCAACGGCGAATCCGGGAACGATCCAGCTGACCACCATTAATACAATTGCGGCGATAACAAATCGCACAACATGTCCCAGAAAATTCATGGTGTTTACCTCCTTTTATTCGGATTGAACTGAGCAGGGTTCTCCAAGGGTTTGGAGAGGTTGCACAATCCTGACACCTGTAGTTTGTGGTGCTATGGTTGAAGTTATGTGTGGAAGGATTCGTTAAATAGCGCAAGAAAGTTTCTTTCGTTATAATACAGATATAGTTTGGAAGGAGTTGTACACTTGGACACGAAAATTTTACACACACTGGAATATCGCAAGATTTTAAATACATTGCTTAGCTTTGCCCAAACTACGATGGGTAAAAAGAAAGCGGAGCAACTTGAACCGATCAGTGAGCTTGAAGAAGTGAAGCGGTTGCTGCAGCAAACCGATGAAGCATTCACATTTGATCGTCTGAAAGGCTCGCCGTCTTTTGGAGGGATTGTAGATATTACGGCCTCAATCAAACGTGCTGAAATTGGAGGAACGCTTAATCCTCACGAACTTTTGGGAATATCCAATACGACCTTTGCTGCACGGCGTTTGAAACGCCTGATCGCCACTCTGCATGAAGATGAGACGATTGAATCCTTGTTTTATATCAGCGATCAACTGTCAGAGCAAAAAACGCTTGAGGATGCCATCAAAATCTGTATCGACGATAATGCAGAAGTTGCCGACAGTGCAAGCTTAACGTTGGCGCAGATTCGTCGTGAGCTTAGAGGCGGAGAAGCACGGATTCGCGAGAAACTGGATTCCATGATTCGATCCTCTACCGTATCCAAGATGTTGCAGGATCAGCTCATTACGATCAGAGGGGACCGTTTTGTTATCCCGGTGAAAGCGGAATATCGTTCGTACTTCGGTGGGATTGTGCATGATCAATCCGGTTCAGGTGCAACATTGTTCATTGAGCCGGAATCCATCGTTGCAATGAACAACAAATTGCGCGAGACCCGGATTCGGGAAGAACGCGAAATAGAAATCATTTTGCAGAAATTGACGGCGCTTGTCAGCGAACAGGGAGAATGGCTGCTGTATGATGTCGACTTGCTGGGATCGCTTGATTTTATCTTTGCCAAAGCACGCCTGGCTCGTGAGCTAAAGGCAACGTTGCCACGCATGAATGACCGCGGATTCCTTAAGCTCAAGAAAGGGCGTCATCCGCTGATTCCGATTGAAAATGTAGTCCCAATTGACATTGAGCTGGGCAATGATTACACTTCCATCATCGTGACAGGTCCGAATACGGGTGGTAAGACGGTAACGCTCAAAACAATTGGATTGCTGAGCCTGATGGCAATGTCCGGTTTATTCGTTCCGGCAGAGGATGGCAGTCAGCTATGTGTATTTGATGCGATCTACGCCGATATTGGTGACGAGCAGAGTATTGAGCAGAATCTGAGTACCTTTTCCAGTCATATGACAAACATCATTCGCATTCTGAAAAATATGACACCGAAAAGCTTGGTATTGCTCGATGAACTTGGAGCAGGAACTGATCCGGCTGAAGGTTCCGCACTGGCGATCTCTATGCTGGAGCATATGCACCGGACGGGATGTCGCATGGTTGCAACTACCCATTACAGTGAACTGAAAGCATACGCATACGAGCGTAAAGGCGTCATTAATGCCAGTATGGAATTTGACATCAATACACTGAGTCCAACCTATCGCCTTCTGGTGGGTGTACCAGGACGAAGTAATGCATTTGCCATTGCAGAGCGTCTGGGGCTGCCGGGTTACATTCTCGACTACGCTCGTGGCGAAGTGAAGGAAGAGGATCAACGGATCGAGCACATGATTGCTTCTCTTGAAGAGAACCGACTTACGGCAGAGCAAGAGCGTGAGAAGGCGGAGATCTTGCGTCAGGACATGGAGAAATTACGCAGTCGGCATCAGACTGAACTGGAAAAGCTGGAACAGCAGCGTGATCGTCGGATTGAGAAAGCAGAAGAAGATGCACGGGGCATTGTGGACAAGGCTCGTGCGGAGGCGGAAAAAATTATAGCAGATCTTCGCCAGCTGGCTATGGAAGAAGGTGCTTCCGTGAAGGAGCACAAACTCATTGCTGCCCGCAAACAGCTGGACGAAGCTGAACCGGAGAAACGCAGGAAAACCATCAAGAAGACGGCGGCAGCACCGAAGACTCGTGCCATCGGTCCTGGTGATGAAGTGTTAGTCTATAGTTTGAATCAAAAAGGCCATGTTGTGGAGATGTCGGGTAGCAAAGACGCCATGGTGCAGCTGGGGATCATGAAAATGAAAGTCTCTCTGGATGACCTGGAACTGCAGCAATCGGCTCCGGCAGCCAAACCGAAGCAAAAACCGGTAACTGGTATGAAACGCACGCGTGATGACAATGTGAAGAGTGAACTGGATCTGCGTGGTACCAACCTGGAAGAAGCCCTGATGGAGACAGACCGTTTCATTGATGAAGCTTTCCTCGCCAACCTGGGCCAAGTATATATTATTCATGGTAAAGGTACAGGGATTTTACGTTCCGGGATTCAGGATTACCTGCGTAAGCATAAACATATTAAAAGTTACCGGCTGGGCAATTACGGAGAAGGCGGGAACGGTGTAACCGTTGCAGAATTGGAATAGCCGGACCATGAATCAATGATATTCTGCGGCCTTATTCATGAAGGTCGCAGATGGGGAGAGGGGAACGGTGCGTGAAAGAAAGCATTGACCAATTGCTGTCTCATCCCTTGGGGATGGTACTCGGTTTTTTCTCGGTCGCGATTATGGAGCTGCTTTTATTTCTGGCTTGCTTCGAACTGGTGACCAAATATAAATGCTGGTCGGAGATCAAGAAGGGCAATGTGTCTGTTGCCATGGCGACAGGAGGCAAGATCTTCGGAATCTGTAACGTACTGCGTTTCTGCATACAGGCTAAATCTTCGGTGTACGAAGCCATGACGTGGTCAATTGTTGGGTTCTTCCTTCTGCTCGTTGCCTATTTTTTGTTTGAATTCCTGACACCCGTGTTCTCCATTGATAAGGAGATCGAAGCGGACAACCGAGCTGTTGGATTGATATCCATGGTTATTTCCATCTCATTGTCGTTTGTTATTGGCGCGAGTATTATCTAGGAGGACCGGTCATGAAGATATTGATACGGATTCTGTTTGCGGCTTCGATTGTGTTCTTTGCCATCGGTGTCATCTATGTAATGAATACATGATTATTTGAAAGAGAAAGGTTGATTCAATATGGAAACAACAGTATGCCCTTGGTGTCACACGGAGATTGTATGGGATGAGGAACTCGGGCCTGAAGAAGAGTGTCCATACTGCCACAATGAATTGAAGGGATATCGTACGCTCAACATTGACATCGGTGATGAAGAGCACGATGAAGCTGAAGACGACATTTATGATGTGGACCATGCAAACGATGAGAAACAGACTACGGATCTTTCAGATCTGTGGGGGGATGAGGTTGAGCTTAAACTGCCTGAGTTGCGAACATTAACCAAATACGCGGATGAAGGTAATGACCTGATTCAATATGAACAAGGTGTTCAGAAGCAACTTGATCATCAGGAAGAAGTGCCAGAGTGCCCGAATTGTCGGGAATTCATGATTCTCGCGGGCACTCAAGCTGCAACGCAGGATAACTTTACTTCAGTTGCTAACGCAGCTTCGGGTGAAGGCTCCCTACTGTCACCACCATTTACGGTTCAAACTTATGTGTGCTCGGGATGTTTCCAAGTTCAATATAGTCTATCTGAGAATGACCGTCTGCGTCTGATTAAGAACCTGAGTGCGCATAAATAGATAGCATTCGGAAATGCATACCAATTTCATAGCAATCCTGAAGATTTATCATGATTTCCTCTAGCTTGGGGCACGTTAACCCTGAGACCTACCTGTATACAGTTCACTTCAGGTGGATGAAGGAGGAGCAGATGAAGATTACTTTAGGCCGACAATCCATTCTGCTTTTGGGCGTGAATGGATTGTTTGCGTTAGCCGGAGCGCTATCGGGAACCTTTTTGAATGTGTTTCTGTGGAAAAGCCGTCCGGATTATGCCATGTTGGGTTGGTTCACAATCAGTCAGCAATTGGCCATTGGACTCACGTTCTGGCTTGCTGGCAAATGGGTCAAGGAACACAATAAAATGAGTGCTTTACGACTAGGTACTGCAATGTCCGGCCTTTTCTATATGGTTGTCCTCTGGGCCGGTTCCAAAGCTGTAGACTGGATTTGGCCTCTGGGCATACTCCTGGGTTGTTCTCTGGGGCTATTTTGGATCGCATTTAATGTCGTGTATTTTGAAATAACGGATCGGGAAAACAGAGATCTATTCAATGGCTGGGTCGGATTACTTGGCTCGATGACAGGAATTATAGGTCCATGGTTCTCTGGTCTAATTATTACCCGAATGACGGACAATACAGGGTATCGGCTCATATTTACGGTATCACTCGTCATTTATGTTATCGCGGTAGTCTTTAGTTTTTTTCTCAAAAAGAGAAAGGTAAGCGGTACATACCGCTGGTCTGAACCCTGGATACAGTTATCCAAACCGGATAGTCCCTGGAGGACCTTGGCTTTGGGTTTGTTCGCTCAGGGTGCGCGTGAAGGGGTTTTTGCCTTTTTGATTGCGCTGCTTGTATACGTGGCCACTGCACAGGAGTACAAATTGGGACAGTTCTCACTCATCACTTCTGCCGTGGCATTAATAAGTTATTGGGCAGTGGGGAAATGGTTTAAACCACAGTATAGATCGAGAGGCATGTTCATCGGAGCTCTGATTCTGCTGGTTGTACTGATTCCTCTTCTGTGGAAAGTGACCTATATTACGCTGTTAATCGTGGGGATTGGAAGTGCAGTTGCGATGCCATTGTATATTTTACCTATGATATCAGCGGGATTCGACATGATGGGTACAAGTGGCGAAAATGTGGAGAAAAGGGTTGAACTTGTCGTATTGAGAGAGTTATGTCTGATGGGTGGCCGTCTATTCGGGTTGACCATATTTATTGTAACGGTCTTGAATACTCCGTCCCTGCGCATGTTAACCTGGCTTATTATCGTTCTGGGTGCTTTCCCGCTGATCGGCTGGTTATTTATGCGTAAATTATTGAATCGGACAGAAGGTCAAGAGTCGTCGGGTTAGCAGTCTTTCAATATACAAACAGGGTACAATGCAGGGAAAGAGAGAACTTTCCTTGTACTGTACCCTGTTTGTATTTGTATTGGTTATGTAGTTGGTTATACAGGAGATGGTTTACTTGTGCGTGTAAGTGAGAATAGATCCATATCAGGGTTCTGCTTGCCCGTAATGGCATCCACAACAAGGGAGGCTGCAATCATACTGTATATGGTACCGTTGCCTCCATAACCTTCCACAAAGTACGAATTCGGATAATCTGGATGTGGACCGATAAACGGGAGACCATCATGGGTGCTACCAAATACAGCTTCCCAAGCGTAATCGACTTCGAGATCAGGTAATGGAAAATACTCGGCAATCTTCTGCAACAAAATCTCACCTTTGTGAACCGCCTTGATAGCCCGTTGTTCTTCTTGAGGACTATCCTCATCAAGTCCACCAGCCATTATTCTTCCGTCTGGAGTCGTGCGCATATATAGATAAGGTCGTTCGGTCTCCCATATCATGCACTGCTTATACCAGCTGCTAAGATCCTGTATTGGCTTGGTAGCTATAGCATATGTGCTTTGCAGGTATGCCCCTCTGTCCTTTTTGATTTCTTGTGTTTCATAGCCTGTTGAGAAAATAACATGTTTGGCACGTACAGTGCCATGAGGTGTGTAACATAGGACACCATTTCCATCGTAATCACAGTGGGTGAATTCACTATGAGCATAGACTTTAGCTCCTTGACGTGAGGCTGAGTGGAATAGTGAATGAACCAAACGATACGGATTAACCTCGGCATCCCCGCTTGTGTATAGTGCAGCGCGTCTGCTGAACGGGAACAGTGAACTGATTTTTTCCTGATTCCACAGCTCTACATCAAATCCATAATGTTTCAGGTTACGATATTCTTCCTCCAGCAACGGTACATCTTGCTCGTGACTGGCGCAATACAGACTTGTGCGAGGCACAAACCAAGGATCAATCTCAAGCTTCGAGGAAATTTTTTTAAGATGTTGCATGGCATCACGGCATAATTCGTAGAATCGAACACCGCGTTCTTCCCCAAATGTCTGGATACAAGAGGTGAGCGTTTTGTCGTTCGCATATTGGAGCAGGCCCAAATTTGCCATGCTGCTGCCATGACCGATATCTCTTTTGTCAATAACAACAGTATCAATCCCCTGATCTATCAGAAGCTTGGCAGAGAGTGCGCCTCCCAATCCACCGCCGATGACTAGGCAATCACAGGACAGATTTTCTTTCAAAACAGGATAATGGGGATGAGAATCAAAGGTGGTTGGCCAGAACGTTTCCCCGTTAATAAGTTCCATAATAATCACCTCTGTAAAATATAGTTGAAGTATACTTCTTCAGGTTAGGGTAACAATAAATTCGCAATAACTTTAGGTTAAGGAGGTCACACATACATGCAAAATTCACAAATGCAAGCACTGAGCCCCAAGGAACTGAACTATATCGCGGATTCAATTTCCAATGAGGAAATGCTGATCAAACAATGTGCAGCTACAGCTTCCATCACACATAATCCGCAAATTCAACAGGCACTGAATCAGTATGTTCACTCACATGAACAGCATCTGAGCACTCTTGTCAATGCGCTACAGCAACATCAATCTCTTGCACCAGCGCAATCCCAGTAAAGCTCAAAACAATGATAAGTCATTCCAAAGCATAGGAGGAAAATACGTGTACACTCAATCTTTGTCATCTGGTGGGAATTTTATGCAAGAACAAGACTTGTTGAAGTCGATTCTTGCAGATTTAAGACGAACTTCACGTGAATATACAACAGCAACTACTGAATCTTCCTGCCCCACAACTCGTAGAATGTTCAATGAGTTAACGAACGATACATTAAGATTACAAGGTGAATTGTTCAACCTGATGCAACAAAACAACATGTATTCCGCTCCATCCAAAGCACTTCGTCAGGATGTGGACAAACAAATCCAGTCTGCACAACAGACCCAACAGAAGTGTCAGCAATTCATTCAAGAAAAGAACATGCAGAACAGCTCATATAGCCAAGCTCCTAATGTGCCTCAGCATCAGCCGAATTACGGTAACCCTTATTACATGTAACCTGTGTATAAGAGGTTTGAGCACCTAACGATCCAGGCCCATACCACCGCTTGCCTGAATTCAGGGCAGGCGGTCTTTTGTCTTTGCATCAACGTTAAATTCATGTAATATAAGTATTAATTCATTTTTAGGAACCTGGATGACGCTGGAGGGAAAACCATGAAAGATTTGAACGATCTGCAATTAAAAGTTCTGGATCTTCTTAAGGAAGACGCGAGAAGGACTCCCGCACTGCTGTCGACGCTGCTGGGGGAGTCGGAAGACAAGATCAAAAACGCCGTGGCACAGCTTGAACAAGACCACGTCATCGTGAAATACGCAACCGTCGTGAACTGGAGCAAAATAGATGATGAGAAAGTAACGGCCCTGATTGAGGTGCAGATTACGCCGGAGCGTGGTCGTGGCTTTGAAGGGATTGCTGAACGCATTTATCTATACCCGCAAGTGAAGTCCGTATATCTCATGTCAGGTGCTTACGATCTGCTCGTTGAAGTGGAAGGTGGCAACCTGCGTGAAGTTGCTAATTTTGTGTCGGAGAAACTGTCTCCGATTGACTCTGTACTTTCAACCAAAACGAATTTTATTCTTAAAAAATATAAGCAGGACGGGATTATCTTTGAAGACCATCAGGAAGACAACCGTCTCATGATCTCGCCGTAAAGGAAGATGTGTCATGATAGTGAATGAACAGACAACCGGGAACAACAAGAAAATGACATCATATCTGGCACCTCTTGTGCAGCAGATACCTCCATCCGGAATTCGCAAATTTTTCGATCTGGTTGGAGACAACAAGGATATTATCACATTGGGTGTGGGTGAACCTGACTTTGTTACACCTTGGCATATGCGTGAAGCCTGTGTATACTCGCTGGAAAGAGGTATGACCAGCTACACATCCAACGCAGGCATGCCTAAGCTGAGAGAAGCCATCAGCGATTATCTGGATACACAGTTTGATACCAAATATGATCCCAAGGATGAGAT